>QCWI01000008.1 GCA_003149635.1 Fluviicola sp. XM-24bin1 | reverse complement strand
CAAGATAACAAATGCTCTGATGGCACAGGGTCATTTCCAAGGATGAAGCGTTGACTGCCGTCAGGATATAATTGCTTGGGTAATTCACCAAAGAGATGAAAATTATCTTGATCGGGAAGGGTTTCTATGATGTTGAAATTACGCATAGTGTAAGAAGTATTCAGCTACGATTAATACAATTGTGGCTGCGAATGGTATGGTGAAATTGTCGTAGCCGCCGTGAGAAATTCCTTCGGCAAATGCAGTACAAACGGAAAGAATGATCGCTACCGTGAATGCATGTAAAACAGAGTAATGTTCTAAGCCAATGAGAAATGTGAAGGAGAGAGTCAATGCGGCACCTGTAAATCCAAGCGATCCGCTCATGGTCTTTTTCTGTCCAAAAGCAGTATAAGGTTTATAAGGGTATTTCTTTCCGACATAAGCAGCGACAGGATCGCACAGCGCCAATGTTAAAATGGGAATATAGTACAGCGCGAAGTTGTCGAAGTAATTGTAATTCAAGAAGCATCCATAAACGATGATTGGGTAGAGGATACTCCCAGTTGTTTTTCGTTCCACGGCATTAATCGATGGTAATAATTTTAGCGGCCAACTGGCAAGTAAAATCAACAAGAAACTTCCGCACAGCATCAATACAAACCAATGATTGCTGAGCATAGGAGGGAAGAGAAGTGTCAAAACTCCCGTGAAGATGTGCACAATTTTCCGTGTTACTTCGGCCTGAAAGCTGAACTTATGGTACAACAATTCAGCGATGGCAAATAGAACGAGAAATGCCGTTCCCAAGATCCCTATGTTGATCCAATCTGTCATTTTTCCCGAGTATCGATTTGAATTCCCATGTAAAAGAATCCGTTGTCTTTTTTGATCAATTCTTTGGTCAATTCAGCGTCGCTTTCAATTCCCGGAATTACCTCATGGATTTTTCTTGGCACCATCAAGTTCCAATAAACGAGGCGGGCATTCGGAACACTGTTGTCCACTAGATTTTGAGCAACGTTTTGAAATAAATCCTTGGGCATGTATTCGAAGATGTTGGAAAGATTGAACTTCGAGAAGTTTTGATATTCTGCGAATGCTGCTTCTGCCAGACCGTTAAACACGACAAGACGATCTAAGTTCGATTTAATCTTTTCGAAATTCTCTTTCTGTGCATAATGCGGCAAGTGATTTCCGAAATTTCCTTTCATAATGAAATGCAAGAAGTAGTTGTCCTGGGCATTTGTATGACTCAAATGAGCCGCGGCTTGGGCCAAAATGAACTCTGAAACGACAACATCCACTTCTTTGAGGAAGGCTGGGTCGCGTCCAAAGCGTCCCATGACAAACTTGCTAAAGAACAGTTTGAACAACAATCTCCATCGGCGATTGTTCCATTTCTTATGAAAGAACGAAGCTTGATCTTCGGAAGACTTTTCCTCGAAGAGACGATCTACTCGTTTTCTAGGGTGAACGAGGGGTAAAATCCTTCTTCGGAAGAGCTTAAAATAACGTTCGAATTTCCCTTGATAGATAACGCCTTCAGCTATTTCTTCTTTGCGTCCATCCCAGAATGATTGAAGCTCGGTTGATAATTCAGTCTTGACCTTTTCAAATAATTCCAATCTACGATTGGAGCTAGAAAATCCGAGAAATTCCAGAAACTCTTCGTATTCCAAAGTTGTAAATGCGGCCTTTTTCAATTCGATCAGATTCAATTGCACTGGATTGATGTCTACTGCAACGACCAATTCAGGGCCTTCCGAGAGCAATGAGAAGCTGTTGTCCCCTGCAGAACCGATGGATAAAACACGGTCTTCAGGTTGGATGTTCAATCCTTCCAAAAGTACGTCTGCATCCTCCCAGCAATTGGCGTATCGGATGTAGTCGTGTTGTACATTGTTTAATTGTTCTTTCATAGAAATGCCTCTGTAGGTCTTTGTTTTGTTCGAATGCCGGAATGTTCCGACGTAAAAACATTCAAATTATTGGTTATTGCCATTTTCAAATCGTATCTTCTACAGTCACCCCTCAACTACTTTAATCTCCCCAGTACTCCCATCCATTATCACTTCATCCCCCGTTTTTAACGTCCTCAACAATCCCGTCACACTGACAATGCATGGAATCCCCATCTCTCTGGATACAATCGCTGAGTGACTCAACAAACTTCCGCGTTCCACGATAATTGCAGATGCCGTTGGAAAGAGCGTTACCCAACCTGGATCGGTGCTAGAAGTCACCAGAATATCCCCATTCAGCGATTCAATTTCATTCGGATCTTTCACCACGCGAACTTTCGCTTGAACGCGTCCAGGACAGCAACCAATTCCAGACAAATCCCCCTCAATTGGTTCCAGTTTCTCTGTCGAATAAATATACTCGTCTGTAAAGTTATTTCCGTAGGTGAAGAAACGTTCTTCAGGATCTCGTTGCTCGCGATATGACGCAAATTCAGCCTTTCGATCAGTAATGGTGGATTTGATGTTTTCAGGTAACAATCCATTTTGCAGTGCCAGGATCTCGTCCAATTCTAAGTAGAAAACATCACGTGGATGTTCGATTGTCCCTTCAGCCACCAATCTATCGCCGAGATGCGTAAACATTGTCCGAACCATACCGAATCCGCGAGTTCTCTCGTAGCGAAGATTCTCCCTGTTGCTCACCAAATCACGTGCTTTTTTCAAGGCATATCGGAACCACCAGCGTTTAACGGGTTTCCCTTTCAATTTGGCATTGATACGATCTTCGGCGTTCTGACGTAATTGATCTTCAATATTATCGGTTCCTTGACGCTCTGTAATTCCTTGTTCAACGTATGATTTGATTACTTTAATGAACAATGTTGGATCTTGTCCATACGAGATAGTTTCCAATTTCAATTCGCCGACACATCGATTACCAAATAGATGGATGTACGTATCAATTTCTTCTTTGATTTCAGGGAATTGCCTCTTTGAAAGGGTTTTCCAAATTTCTGCTGGAGTATGTTTTTCGAAAAGTGCTTTACAATCGTCATTCGCCGAAATGTTTCGGGAAATTGACATACTGCGATGAATAGGTTCCACAGAGATTATATCTTGACTTCCGCAGAGAAGGTCGTTATGAATGTTGGGCTCTTCTGGACATAATTTACCCGTTTGTTTTTGAAGAACACCGAACCAAATCATTGCAAAGAAATCGTTGATTAGTGGCGCTTTCCATTTCAAGAGCAATGTTTCTTCAAATCGTGCGTAATGCGAGGCAATTTCCTGTGGTGACATGGAGCTGTAGTCCAAAGCTTGATATTCGGACATGATGGTCTCTAATTGAGCTTGAAAACGATCTCGCTCTTTAGGCAACCGTCGTTGCAAGCAAATCATTTTGAATACCATTCCGATGATGCGCAAACGAGCCAATCCTTTGCCCATTCGATAATCTTCCTTCAATTCAAAACGTTCTTTCACGCCCATCATGTTCTCCATGAACTCGGCATTAATGGAATACCCCGGAAGCATTGCGAGCATTTTATACCAACTCAAAAGGTTGTAATAGACGCGTCCACGAACCAATCCCAAAGTATTGGCAAACACTTCTTTGTGCTGATCAATTTCGTGCTCTTTTACACCGAGCAAACCAACGAATTGGCGATACACCATCTCGTACATTTTAATAATGAACGAATAGGTTAGGGGAGTGGTGATCCCCGGATAAGATTCTATGATATTACTGTTATCCCAAAGGATGTACTCACCTTCGGGTTTGTTTCCTGCGGCAGTCACAGGTCGGGTTTGAAGCAAAAATACTTTTGAATCGACAACGGCGAATTCGATATCCTGAGGGCCTTCCAAATACTTATTTAATTGATCTAGAATTCTTTCGATTTCGCGCAATTGTGGTTCGTTCAGACTTGGTTCGTTTTGAAGGTTTTCAGGCACATCCTCTGTAACTACACCGCTGCCCTCTGATACACGAACCATTCGATGTGTTTTCGCGACTAACGAAGATTCGATGCTATCGACTTTCACATGAAAGGTGTCAGCATTCAATTCACCGGATACCAATCCTTCGCCCAAACCATAAACAGCCGAAACGACTTTTTCGTCGGTATCTCCGGAAACTGGGTTTAACCCAAAAGCGACGCCCGCAACTTCCGGTTCTAGCATTTCTTGCACTACAACCCCAATTCCGAAATTGAACGGAAGATTATTTTCAGTTCGATAGGTAATCACACGATTTGTTATGGTCGATTGCCAGATCAGCGCAATGTGTTGCTCCAATTCATCAAAAGAAACATGCAAGAAGGTTTCAAACTGACCAGCAAATGAAAATTGCGCTCCATCTTCGTCAATGGCAGAGGAACGAACCGCATAGCTTTTAGATTCCGCATCTTCTCCAAACCATTCTTTGATTTCCGAAAGGACATCTTTTGGGACTTTCGCTTGCACCAAATCGACTTTCGTCTGTTCCAAATCATCTGGGTTCGAAAGTTGATTCAGCACAACAGATTCAGGAATTACTGACCATTTCGGAACAGGAATTTTTTGATCGTCCAAATTGAAAAGATTCTTCGCTTTACCGCCAATTCCCTCCAGATTTCGGTTGTTGTGTGTGATTAATGTTTTCATGATAGCAAAGCGGTTAGCATCGGAATTCCTCCAAGCGATAAATACATTAGGGCTGTCCATCCGGCAGATGCGTATTCGATGTATTTGGAACCTTTCTTTGTTGGATTCTTCAAGAATAATATTCCAGGCAATGCACATAGGCAGTAACACGCTCCCAGGATAACAAATGCGATCCAACCGTAATGTGCGTAGTTGGTGGCTCCGATGGCCAGTCCCAGGGTTACGAGCATTAGGATCAACCAAATGATCACGCCGCCCTTCGTTCCGTACATTTTCGTGTAAGAGACAACGCCTTCTTCCTCGGTGTACGGTGTTCTAATTTTTCGGCCGAATTCCAGCACGAGTCCATTCATGTAGGAAACTGCAAAGAACCACGCCAATCCCCAGTGAGGAGCGTCGCCTCCCAAAAGCCAATCCAATCCACTTGCGTAAATGTCAATGAGCGGGATGATGACCATGTGAGATGTGATGTAAAGAATCTGTCTTTCCTTGAGCCATTCTGGAACGAAGAATTCAACGCCCATCAAGAGAAGATAACCCAATACGATTCCATAGAGATACAACATCTCTAATTGGAAAATGGCGATCACAGCAATTTGTGTCAAACCCACAATCCAACCGACGATGCGCAATTCTTTCAAAGAAATCAATCCTCTTGGAACAGGCAGATAAGAGCGGTATTTAGCATCGTCTTCCTTGTCTTTGAATTCATCAAAGATGCGAACTAGAAAGAAGAGCGTAATGGTCGCGAAGACCCCGATCAGAAAATCTCCAACTGGGATGAATCCATCCTCGCCTCGGCATATGCGTGAGTACGATACAGCGGAGAAAGTAAATGCACTGATCATCACTCCGTGCGCTAGGAACGGAAAGCGTTCTTTCTGATAGGTCAGAAATCGACGAAAGAAAGGTTGTTGATTCGGATCCATCTTACTTACGTCCTAATTTTTCGTGTGCCTTAGTAAAGTGATCAACCGACATTGCTGCAGCAATAGATAATTCTCCCGCCAACGCAACAGCACAGCAGATTTCAGCAAATTTTCGAGCGTTTCCTACACCATGACAATCGATCATTTCTAGACATTCTTTCTGCGTAGGAAGATTGGTTCCTCCTCCAACAGTTCCAACGATAAGCGAAGGAAGGGTAAGTGAAACGTACAAATCTCCAGATTGCGTTACCTGCATACGAGTGACTCCAACGGATGATTCCGAAATACACGCAACGTCTTGTCCACATGCGATGAATAAAGCTGTGAGTCCATTTGCTACGTGTCCTTGTGCACCAATCGATCCACTTTGAGTTACAGCGAGGGTTGAGGAAACCCAATATTTTTCAATTTGCTCAGGGGTTGTTTTTAAAACGTCAGTCACGATTTTTCTTGGTAGTGTGATTTCCGCAGCGACTTTCTTTCCACGGACATTCGAAAATGATAACGCCGTTGCTTTTTTATCTCCTGAATAGTTGCTTTCGATGTACCATTCAATTGGTTTGATTTCAAAGTTTTGGAAGATAAATCGGCAAATTCGATCGGTACAAATGGTTACCATATTTTGTCCAGCGGCATCCCCCGTATAGAATTCGAAGGTGACAATCACGCTATTCCCTTCGATATTGGAGTTCACTTCATTCAATCGTGCAAAACGACTTGTTTCTGAAACTACCTTTTTAATGTTTTCTGTGTTGTCATGAATCCATTTGATGAACAATCCTACTTCACCAATATTTCGGAACTTGAAAAATGGACTACGTTGAACGCCCTCAACCAAGCAAACGGAAGTAACTCCTCCGCTCAGTCGGCACGCTTTCATTCCTCTATTGTAGGATGCTACCAAAGCACCTTCAGTGGTTGCCAATGGGATGTAATAATCGCCACGGGCATCTTTTCCATTAATATAAAGTGGCCCGGCCAATCCGATAGGAATTTGTGCCATTCCCACAAAATTTTCAATGTTTCCTTTCAGTTTTTCGCTGTCAACATCTGTGGAATAAGCGCTGATGGCATCCGTTGATTTGTCTTTCTCATTCAGGAAATTCAGGCGATCTTCAGTCGCGCTAACATCGGCACTCGTGTTATAACCGTTATGATCCAATGAGGCGATTTCTTCCTCGGTTAGCGGTGTCAGGTTTTTTGAAAGTGCTTCGATGGTTTCCACCTTCTCCCTTTCGTGCAATACCTGATTGATATATGAAATTGATTTTGCCATAGCGTGGGGTTTCTCGATTGTAGTTCTTAAATGTATCTAATTAATTTTTAGTTCTCGTTTGTGATACAAATCTACGGTCGGATTTTAGATCTTGGGGACTGAATTTCGCAGCTTATTGATCGCGATTTGCGATTTCCGCAATTAAGATTTCGGTGTATTAGTGAAATTATTTTTCATCCTCAAATCCGCGCCGTTCACGGAGAAAACCGTTCGTTCCTCATCAAAACAAAAATTAATTGTAACTATTTAAGTGATTGATAGTCTTACGGATAGAAACATGAAAATTTGAGAGCCATGAAAAAAGTAGTCGTAGCATTGTTCGTAGGGTTATTGTCAATTAGTTCATCGTTTGCCGGAGAAAATCCGAAGTTGGTGAAGGAAATCCAAAGAAAAATTAAAGTTGACCTAAGTGGAATTCAACTGGAGAAATCGAAGGAACATTTCGTCCTTGTAAAGTTCAAGATCGTCGATCAAGAAATCGAAATTGTGAACGTGAAAGGATCCAAAAAGGAACTGACAGATTTGATGTTGGCCGAATTGGAGGAGATGTTTATCACTTCTGATGCAGATCCGAAAAAAGTCTACCAGTTCAAGTTTAATTTTTCTCGAGAATAACGAATACTTGAGTTAAATGTTTGGTTCCCCCTAGCTTCGGTTAGGGGGATTTTTTTGTCAATAAATTCGCCTCACAATTTTACCTCTCCCAATTAAAAATCAACTTTTTTTCGGTCTGAAACGCTAGTTTTTAAAGGTGTTTTCAACATTTCTTCAAATATTTTCTTTGGCGCTTGTAACAAAAATCAACCTTGAAAGTCTTACGAACAGAAACGCGAATGTTTCACCAAAACAAACGAAAAACCAGCTCATTAAAAAGAGCACAATTTTAGAAAATATGAAAAAGTTGATTGTAGCATTAGTAGTAGGATTATTGTCAATCAGTTCATCGTTCGCAGGAGAAAATCCAAAGTTGATGAAAGAGATCCAGAGAAAAGTAAAAGTGGATTTGAGCGGGATTCAATTGGAGAAATCAAAGAAACACTATGTAATTGTGAAGTTCAAGATCGTTCACAATGAGATTGCAGTTTTGAATGTGAAGGGATCGCAAAAAGAACTTTCAGAATTGATGATGGCTGAGTTGAAAGAGATGTTTATTAATTCTGATGTCGATCCGAATAAGGTGCATCACTTCAAATTCAGCTTTTCGCAGGAATAACAACAAGCAATATAGATTCAGATTCCTCTAATTTCGATTAGGGGATTTTTTATTTCAACATTTCTTGCATCTTGAAAGAGATGCTATCTGCATAGTATAACGGCCCACAGATGTGACAGGAATCTATCGCGTAAAAGGATTTGGGTTCGGTGGCATTCTCGAACATCTTCTCTCCATTCGAAAACGGAACTGTTTTGTCGTTGATACTATGAACAACAAGGAGTGGCTTCTGCAATTCACCAATTACTTTCCTTCCTGAATACATCTCTTTTACAAAGATGCGCGCAAGAATGGGCACCCGATCCGAAGCAATGTCTTTGTGTGATGAAAATCCTCCTTCGGTCACGACTCCGTCGATCTCTTCTTGAAACTCGGTGCCGATTACCGTCGCCAAATGTCCTCCAAGTGATTGTCCGTACACCATAAGGTTGTCTCCAGAAAATTCCTCTTGTTGTTTCATATATCGGAAAGCATTACGCCCATCCTCTAGAACATTTTGACGCGTAGCTTCTCCGTCTGAAAAGCCAAATTCACTATAATCAAACAGGAAGACTTTGTATCCTCGTTCAACGTAAGGCTCAACCAATTGATATTGATACACCACATTCCCAGCGTTTCCATGCAGGAAGAATAGGGAAGTACCGTTCGGGGAGTCAGGCACCATAATCCAGGCGTTCAGATTGCGATCGCCACTTTTAAAAAAGGTATTGCGAATCGTGTACCCCGGTTGATAGTCGTTCGAGTCCATGTAAAAGTTGGGATCCGCCTGAGCATTGAAATTCAATCGTAAGGTATCTGCAACTTCGGGTTCGTATTGCGTGAATTTTGAATCTTCGGTGAGTTTGTAAGGAAAAAGGAACATATTATTGAACGCACATCCTCCTAGTGAGAGTATTGAAATACAAATGAGTAGCCATCGAAACATACGCGAATGTAAGAAATCAATGACGGAACGGCGCTGAAAAGTTCAGGAAAGAAAAAGGCTACAGAGTGACAATTTACATTGTGTCATGTAGCTTTAATAAAGTGAATAGCCGCTGGGCGTGATGCCTTAGTGGGATATGAAAGGTACAAATCTAGTCGCGTTGAAAAAAGCAAAGACAGCATTTTCCGTACATATACCCGCCAATTTAAGTATATATACTTATACCGTTTAGCCAGGTGAATTGGAATGCTATTTGGGATTGTGACGCGTGTCAATTCCATCCAGCTTTTGAGCAAAATGAAGTCCAATAGGAAATTTAACTTCTTAAAAGTCGTGAGTGTAAAAACCAAGTCTTCAGTATGTTTTAGTAAATTCTAAGCTCGTATGGAAGTCGCATTTGAATGCCACGGAATTCTTCCAGTCTGCGAATTTGAGCATACCAATGACGCAACTCTTCTGGCATTCCTGTTTTTTCGACACGTACATTCGCATCTGCTTCGTCCAATTGTTCTAGAAGTGTTTGTAACGGATTTTCCTCAATTTCAGGGTAGTAGATTACCTTTCTAGATTTCACTTTTGCCTTCTTCACGGCGTAGTCAATGGCATCCTGTAGTCCACCTAACTTATCGACAAGTCCAATACGTTGAGCATCTCGTCCCGTCCAAACACGACCTCTGGCAATGTCATTCACATCTTCCTTGGTCAATCCTCTTCCAGTAGCAACGCGTTGCAAGAACTGACTGTAGATATCGTCGACTTCTTCCTGTATGATTTTCATTTCACTTTCAGTCAACCTGCGATTGGTTGTCATTGCGCTGTGCTTATTGGTTGTCACGCGATCGAATGTAATTCCCAATTTGTTTTCCAGCATGTCACCAGTGTAAGGAATCACACCGAATACTCCAATGGATCCAGTTATTGTTGTCGGCTCTGCAAAAATGATGGAAGCAGGAGCTGCAACGTAGTAACCACCTGAAGCTGCGACATCTCCCATAGAGACAATTACAGGCTTCGTTTTATTTGTCAGCTTGACTTCGCGCCAGATTTCATCGCTCGCCAATGCACTTCCTCCTGGACTGTTCACGCGGAAAACTACCGCTTTTACCGATTTCTCCTCGCGCGCTTTACGGATCAATTTGCAGATTTCTCTAGACGTCATTTCATCTCCGGAAGTGCTAATACCCCCTTCAGCAAGGATTACTGCAATGTTCGGTTCTTCATCCTCTTCGAAGCGTTTTTGATCTTCCTTGAATCGATTTTTTGCATACTTAGAGAATGACATAAATTCAATCTCGCTAGCTTTCTTGAGCTTCAATTTTTTCGCAATGATTTTGAGCACTTCATCACGATATTTCACAGCGCCAATCAGTTTCTTCTCTACCGCATCACGCACATCGCGAACATCTGCTCTTCCAGCCATAGAATCCAATTCCGCAGCATCCAACTTGCGATCTTTTGCAATGTCAGCAAGCATATCGCTCCAAAGTCCATCCATATACACTTGGGCCTGATGTCTTGCGGAATCACTCATTTTCTCTAGGAAGAACGGCTCTACCGCACTTTTGAAATCGTTGTTCGAACCGCGAATTACTTGCATTTCTACGTCTAGTTTGTCCAACATCTTTTTGTAGAACATGCGTTCGCTTCCCAACCCTAAAAACTGAATGTTACTTGTAGGGAAACCGTATGATTCGTTCGCTGCTGTAGAAACGTAGAGTGCTTTGGTACTGATGTATTCACCTTTGTAATAGGAAACGACAAACTTACCAGAAGATTCAAAATCGTTGATGGCAGTGCGCAATTCGCGGGCAGTGGCCATTCCGCAGTTCAATCCGTCGATTTCCAGAAAAATCCCTTTGATTTTCTTGTCAACTTTTGCTTTGCGCAATCCATGTAGAATCGTAGCCAGCCCTACTTGATCGTTTACAGAAAGGGTATTTGGATCAAAAGAGGTATCCGTCCGTTCACCAATGGCACCATCCAATTTCATGTGCAAAACGGTCTTTTCCTTTACTTCAAAAGGTTGCTCTTGGAACAAACTTGCAATTACCAACAGCCAGAATAAAAATCCTCCAATTGAAACAACTGCCGCTGCAATCAGACTTGGCCAAAAGATTCTCCAGAACGATACTTTTTTCTTCTCTTCTTTCTTCTCCATGCTACGTTTTTAGGTAAAATAAAGGTACATCAGATTCAGAGGGTTAGGAGTATAAATTACATCAATGGTTTTCACTAAAGATGGACGCTGATTGTCAGGTATAAAAGATATTTCCACGTTTCGAGCAAAGTCCGTATCTTGCAAAGAGCTAGAACTATCAAACATGAAACAACTTATTCTCTTAGTAGCCCTTTTGACAGGGACAATTGGATTTTCTCAAACGTATTCAAAAGTTAAGATTTACACCGACGCCTCGGACTTGAACGAATTGGCCGTTATGGGCTTGGCTGTAGATCACGGAGTTTGGAAGGACAATACCTTCTTTATTGGAGACTTCTCGGATGCGGACATTGAAAAACTAGCAGCAAGCACTTTCGAATACGAAGTGGTGATTCCCGATGTAAAAGAGTATTACGCTTCCATCAACATGCTTGCAGCAAAAATGAATGTCAATTGTGATCCTGGTGCTTCGGGTGGGAGTCCAGTGATTGAAACACCGGTAAATTTTGAAATGAATTCCACTTACGCTGGATTCTATAAGTACCAGGACATGTTGGATGCTTTGGATTCCATGTTGGCACAATATCCAAATTTGATCACGGCAAAAACAGCCATTCCCTCTGGACAAACACATGAGGGGAGAGATGTTTATTACGTAAAGATTTCAGACAATCCATCCATGGTTGACGATGCAACGGAACCGAATGTTTTGTATTCGTCCATACACCATGCCCGTGAGCCGATGAGTATGTCTGAAACGATTTTCTACATGTGGTATTTGTTGGAGAATTACACGACGAATCCAGAGATTCAGTTCATTTTGGATAATACAGAGTTGTACTTTGTACCATGTATCAATCCTGATGGTTACTTGCACAACGAGGCAAACGATCCTTCTGGATTTGGAATGCACCGAAAGAATAAAGCTCCAGTGGGATCAAGCAACCCTGGGGTAGATTTGAACCGAAATTACTCGTACGGATGGAACACGACGGGCGTGAGTAACGATGTAAATAGTGATGTCTATCCAGGAACTTCTGCCTTTTCTGAGCCTGAAACGCAGGCAATGAAATGGATGGTCGAAACGTACCATTTCAAAACTGGGATGAACGCGCACTCGCACGGAGGCTTGATGTTATTCCCGGTGGGCACGACTTCTAACGAATTCGCTGATCATCACGACTATTTCCAGGATTTAGGAAATCACATGGTGAAATTCAACGGTTATGAGGCAATTAAGTCATCTGGATTGTACCCAGCATCGGGTGATTCGGATGATTACATGTACAAAGACAGTATCGGTGTGAATGGAAAAGATACTATGTTCGTAATGACTCCAGAGACAGGAACTGCGTTCTGGCCACCACAAAACGAAGTGATTCCAACATGTGCAGACATGGTTTGGCCAAACCTTCGTATGGCGCACATCACGCACAAATATTTGGTGACAGAAGAAACGGACGAAGCATTAATTGGAGCGAACACAGGATATTTTCATCACGAAGTACAACGCCTTGGGTTTGAAGCTGGGCCTGTAGATGTTTATATCAATCCAATTCAAAACATTCAATCTGTTGGAGGAACAATATCCCACGATATCGGTTGGCATACGACTGATGATGACAGCATCTCTTACGTGTTGGATCCTGCGATTCAATTCGGAGATGAAGTGATTTACGAGTTGGTAACTGATTATGGAGCTTGGCAACATCGTGATACCATTACCAAAATATATGATCAGTGGCTCGTTGTAGTTGCAGATGATGCTTCAACTACTGGAAACTGGACTGGAACTTGGGGATTGACAACCGACGCGGCTTACTCTCCATTGACAAGTTTCACGGAAAGTGATGGCTCGGATTACAGCAATAACGACGATAAAGCGTACACGTACATCAATACAGTTGACTTAACGAATGCCAACGACGCGATGGTAACTTTCTACGCGAAATGGTCTATCGAAGCGGATTACGATTACTGCCAATTCCAGATTTCAACTGATGGAGGAAATTCTTGGGAAGGACAATGTGGTTTGTACACCGTTGAAGGAAGTAGCACACCATGGAACGGAAGTGTTCAGCCGGATGGAGAGCCAGTTTGGGAAGCAACTTCGGATTGGGTGCTAGAGCAAATCAATTTGAGCGATTATCTCGGTCAATCCATTCAGATGCGTTTTCAGTTTGAATCAGACGGAGGAGTAACACAAGACGGTTTCTATTTTGACGATTTTGAAATTTTAATTGATGCTCCAACGACTTTGGAAGAATTGAACGGATTGCAATTGGTGGCAGCGCCGAACCCAGCAAACGAGTCGGTGATTATCAGTGCACCAAATAGCTTCTCAGGAACCTTGATGCTTTTCAATCAATCGGGACAGTTGGTGTATGAACACAAAATCGACGGAGAGGTGAAGCAAATCGAAGTGCCGACAGCTCAATTGCCGGAAGGTATATACGTAGGGCGAATCGCTGATCGATTATCAGCCAAGCCTTTGAAGGTGGTTGTAATGCACTAAAAAATCTGACAATGACCGGTAGAATTTGCTTCGTTCTGCTTATGGCGGTTTTGGGATTTAATTCCAATGCGCAACTACCGGGTTATGTACCGACAAGTGATTTAACGGGATTCTATTCTTACAGCGGAAACGTTCTTGATAATAGCGGGAATGGCAACAATAATGCGAATTACAGCATCGTTTCGACCACGGACAGATTCAATATGGTATTGCGCGCCTTGTACTTTTCAGGGACGGGAGCTGAGTATCTAGATTATGGAGATGTAAATGATTACGAGGGCGGATATCAACTCTCCCTTTCCTTTTGGATCTTGCCTGAAGCGTACGGGGGAGATGCCACAAATGAGCTCAAACCCATCATCTCGAAGTGGTCGTCATCACAAGATTTTGCTGGCAGTACCTATTTGGTAGCGATGAATAGCTCGGATTTATGCCTAATTCTTTCAGATGGCGTGTCGTCCGATACCGTTTTTACTTCGCTCAGCCATATTCTTTTAAATCAGTGGTCGCACGTTACGATTACTTTTAATTATGGACTCATTAAAATCTATGTCAATGACATACTTGTGAATGATACCGGTTCGTCAGTTTCATTTTTGATGGACTCGAACAGCGGATTCAAAGTGGGTACGTGGTATAGCGATGTCGATCCTAGTTTTGCTTCATTCTCTGGAAAGGTCGATGATATAGGAATTTGGAAACGCGAGTTAAGCGATTGCGAGGTTGAGGCATTGTACACGGGAGTCGCTTGTCCGACGGCAACTTTGGGTGAATTGAATGATTCGGAAATTTCTATTAGTCCCAATCCAGCGAATGAATTTGTAACGATCAGTTCTTCGAATGCCCTTACTGGAACCTTAAAGCTTTTCAATGCATCAGGACAATTGGTGCATGAGCAACAAATTGAAGAAGGGACAGAAGAGGTTCAAGTATCGACATCATTGCTTCCCGAAGGAGTTTACGTAGCGCAAATTGCCGATCGATTCACAGCTAAGACATTGAGGTTGGTTGTAATTCACTAGTTTGTGGAAAATAAGTGGAATAGCATCTCACTTGTATGAAAGCAACGTTTCTTCTTCTGCTAGCTTGTGTGTCTTTTTGTGCAATGTCGCAATCGCGAGGGCTCTATTATCACGAGTGTAATTATCCAGAGGTTCAAGACACAATGATTGAAGAACCCATCAATCGAATTGGGCCGGGGCCAGATCCGATTGATTTCCAAGCACTAATTGTTGTCAACGAATTCTCAAATCAAAACTTAAAAATTCGATTTGGGAAACGGTTCAAGTTTATAGGTCATCCGGATACGCGCGATTTAGGATTGAATAAGGATTATCCCAGTTATTACGGTAAATTCAAAAAGAAGGGAGATACATTAACCTTCTATTTCAAAAAATCGGTGCAACACTTCAATAAGGCTGCGCTAAAGCGGAAGGTCGTTCAGAAGTTAGATTATTCCAGAAATTACACATTAGGCAAAGAAGGTCGCATTGAAACCGCACCTTATTGCTATTGGTTCAAAGCCGTTTACAAGACGAAGGATTAATAATCACTCGCATCACCACATGGATTTTTCTCCCTGTTGATGCCGCACGTTTCTTCGTATTTCCACTGCCTTCGTTGGGTTTCCTGTCGCGCACTATGCAACAAACTATTGATTTGCGCCTGAGTGAACGGCATTCCATTGCTGTTGCGAAAGCCGAGAGAAGACAAGTATTTACTCACATCTGACGGAAGATCGTCCTGAATCAAATGTTGAATAATTGCGCGTTCTTGAATCATAGAGATTGGACGAAGAAAACGGTAATTCCTTACCCGTGCATTGTTTCACCTTTCCCGTACTTCTGCATTAAAGTCGCTTCGAAGTCAAGAAATTCATGCCAACGTGTTTCCACGTCAATTCCCTCACCATATTTACGGGCAAAATTGAGGAATGTCGTGTAGTGCCGAGCTTCGCTTTCCATCAGGCTGCGGTAGAACTCACGCAAATCAGCATCATTGATTTCTTCGGATAAAATGCGGAATCGCTCACAGCTTCTTGCTTCAATCATCGCGGCAAACATCATTCGATTCACAAACTGATTGGTGCGAGATCCTCCAGAGTTTCGTTCTTTTAGATACGCCGCCAAGTCGTTTACGTAAGGATCTTTTCTTTCGAAACCGAGCTTCAATCCGCGCTCCAACATCTTCTCATGCACCATTCCAAAATGCTCCATTTCTTCCTGGGCAATCGCCGTCATCGCCTGAACTAAATCCGGGTATTCCGCATACTTGACAATTACAGAAATCGCATTGCTAGCCGCCTTTTGCTCGCAGTAAGCGTGATCGGTAAGAATTTCTTCGATGTTTTTTTCGACAATGTTCACCCAGCGCGGATCCGTGGGAAGTTTCAATCCTAACATGTAGCTGATTTTAATGCAAAGTTAATGCTCTCGAAGCGTTCTCACGAGCTTTAATTCAATATTTTTGAATCATGAATGTACAGAAGGTTATTGGTGTCCTCGCTTTGACACTCAGCAGTTTTGGTGTATCAGCACAGCAGTCGGAAGCTCCGAAATTGGTCGTTGGAATTGTCGTCGATCAAATGTGTTACGAATATCTCTATCGCTATCAAGAGCGCTATGGCAAGAAAGGTATCAACTTGCTTATGGAGAAAGGAACCAATTGCCGAAATACGAATTACAATTATGTTCCGACTTACACTGGGCCGGGGCATGCATCGATTTACACAGGAACTACGCCCAGCAATCATGGAATCGTAGCAAATGACTGGTACGATCGCGAGTTGCAACGAAGTATTAATTGTGTAGAGGATACAACGCAAAGTACGATCGGGTCTATGAGTTCTGCGGGGATGTGTTCGCCGCAAAACTTGAAAGCGAATACCATTACCGATCAATTGAAGTTGACGTATCCAGGAGCGAAGGTAATTTCCATGTCGATTAAAAACCGAGGGGCGATTTTACCCGGCGGACATTTATCAGATGGATCGTATTGGTACGACTTCAGCAATGGAAACTTTATTACCAGTACTTTCTTCAAAGATCAGCTACCGCAATGGGTGAAGGATTTCAATGCGCAGAAACAAGCCGAGAAGTACATGTCGGGAATGTGGAATACTTTGTATCCGATCGATACGTATTCGGCAAGCGGGCCAGACGATTCACCTTATGAGCATTTACTTCCCGGGAAGACATCGCCAACGTTCCCGTACAACTTGAAACAGATGGTTGAGAGTGATACAAATGTCACTGCTGCAAGTTTGTTTCCATACACGCCGTACGCGAACAACTTTCTTACGGACTTTGCTTTAGCCGGACTTCGCAGCGAAGGATTAGGACTGGACGATCAAACGGATATGCTTTGCATTAGCTATTCCACACCGGATATCATTGGTCATACATTTGGGCCTTATTCTGTTGAAATTGAAGATACGTACTTGCGATTAGATCAGGAGATTGCAAAGTTGATTGCTGCCTTGGATAAAGAAGTGGGGAAGGGCGATTATGTCATTTTCCTAACGGCGGATCACGCGGTAGTTCCGGTTCCGCAGCAATTGATCGATCACAATTTACCAGGAGGATATTTCTTTCAGGACACCAATTTCGTGATGTTGGGGAATGATTTGATTGAACAGTACGGTCAAAATTTTGTGGATGAATACGACAATTTGAATATCTATCTAGATCATGATTCTATTGAAATCTCAGGATATGATTACAACGACGTATTGAATTTCATTCTTGAGCGCGTTCGCAAATGGGATGGTGTGAAACGTGTATTTACCGGGCATCAACTATACAATGCGAATGTCGATGATCCATGGTTGAATATGGTACGAAACGGGTATCATCATGCCGAAAGCGGCGACATTATCTTAACGCTAGAGCCGGGTTATTTACCAAAATCATCGGATAGCGAAAGTTCTCGAAAGGGGACTTCACATGGATCTGCCTACAGTTATGATACCCACGTTCCATTGTTGTGGTATGGTGGAGGAATTCCGAAGCAGAATGTGTTCCGTCCAATTCTAATTACAGATATCACGGCTACGCTGACACATCTGATGTATTTGCAGCAAGTAAATGCGATGACGGGTAAGCCGATCGTAGAATTGTTCGAGGATTAATACAGCTCAACCTTTAAAATTTCAGAGCTATCGCTAGTGGCGATGGCCTTTCTTGAGACGCATAAATTCGGTACCCAAAGTACATGCTCGTCATCGACTAAAATTTGAAGTTGGTGCTTATCTCGACTTCTCAATTTGGCATCGGATATCACATCTGACACAAGTCTTGAACCCGTCATTCCAATCGGATGAATGCGATCTCCCGTTTCAACGGGTCGAAATCTAATTTCCCCTTGGATGCGACCAGAATCTAGATAAATGGATCGTTTATCGAAGGTGGTTGGCAATGATTTTACCGAAGTCGTTTTGTACAACCTTCGAATATGTTCTGGATCAATTACAAATGAATAAACATCTCCGTCGAAAATCATTCGATCACCTAAAAAGGGCAGATGGAGACTGTCTTTGAGTTCGATTCCTGTTCCTTTATGATCAAGTTTATTCCATGTTTCTAGAATACCAATGGGCTGTCCAAGTTGACGACATAGTTCTACTTGTTCGAAATCATCCAATGCTTTAAATGTCTTAACCTCCAAGGTGGAGGTATCGCGGATTTGTTTTAAAATGGATCGAACTTTCTCGTGCAATTTCAATTGCTTGTCTTGAAAAGCAGATGTTAGAATACTCACCGATTGATCCAATTCTGGAAGAGCTTTTCTGAGTTCAGGTAACACCGAATTTCGCCATTCGTTGCGTGTGTATTTCAAACTGGCGTTGCTGCTGTCTTCCCTCCATGAGATCTTATTTTCCTCGGCGAATGCTTTTAGATCCTCTTTCGAAACTTGTAGCAATGGTCTTAGGTAAGATCCGCGTCGTTCTGGCATCGCGGCCAATCCCATTACACCAGAATTTCTCGCTAGGTTCATGAAAAAAGTCTCGGTTTGATCTTCCAAATGATGGGCGAGGAGGACAAAAGTATTTGGTGAGTTACCTCGAATCATATCGAAAAATACGTATCGTACTCTCCGTGCTAGATCTTGTAAGTTTCCGCCTTCCTTGAGTTGCGCGTTCAGGTCGATTGTTTTTACATGAAACGGAATGGATAGCTCATCAGAGAGCTGTTTCAGAAATAATGCATCACTTTCGGATTCCTTTCCTCGCAATTGATAATTCACATGGGCGATTTCCACAGGATAATTGAGTTTCAGACAAGCGTGTAACAAAACGGTAGAGTCCAACCCGGCGCTGCAAGCCACGATGATACGATCTGGGTTGTATTTCTTGAGAACAGAATCAATATGTTGCACCAAATCAACCATGATGCATGCGATCTAAAATCGTTTTCACTTTCGTGTTGCATTCTTCGTATTCCGCTTCTGAATCGGATTGAATGGTGATCGCTCCACCAACAGCACAGGACAGATACTTTTTATCCCGATTGTAAATCAAGCTTCGGATTACAACATTCAAATCGAAGTCACCATTGGGAGCAATATAGCCGATGGAACCGGAGTACCATCCACGCCGGAAATTCTCGTGTTGCTCAATGAGCGAAACGGCGCTTCGCTTCGGAGCTCCAGTCATGGAGCCCATGGGGAAGCTAGCCTTAAGGATATCAAGAAAATTGACGTCTTCGCGAGCCTCGCACGAAACAGTAGAAATAAGTTGATGTACTGTATTGAAGGTGTAAACACCAAATAGTTCATCGACGTTCACAGAAGATTTTTTTGCTATTCTAGACAAGTCGTTGCGAACAAGATCAACTATCATCACGTTCTCTGCGCGTTCTTTCGGATCGTGTTGTAATTCCCTTTTTAACGCTGCGTCTTCCGTTGCGTTTGCACTTCGTTTCCGCGTCCCTTTAATGGGTTGTGAGATTAACCGCGATCCTTCTTTTTTCAGGAATCGTTCTGGACTTCCGCTCAAGATTCGAAATTCGTCAAAATGGAGAAATGCCGAAAACGGAGCTTCCGTGATGTCATTCAATCGAAAGTAAGCCGCCTCAGGATTTTCCATCGTGAAGTTATCGTCGTAGAACTCCTGACAGAAATTGACTTCGTAAATATTTCCGTATTGAATTTCCTTTTTCAAAGTTGAGAGCGTTTGAAAATATTGCTCACGGGAAGTCCGAGCTTTTATGCTGGCGTTCCATTCGAAAGGGGCGTTTTTTGATTCGAAGAAGCTCTTCATTCGTTCAGCAACTTCATTGGTATAATCACCCTGAACAACTTCATAAGAAGAATCGTGATTCATTTTAGCAACGAACTCCGGTAACCAAAGAAAAGCCAAAGGAAGATTGGTGTAATCAGTATTCCCGGATGGCGATTCTAAAAAAGAGGTCTTTAAGTCGTAACTGAACCCAAGAAAAATATATTGGCCAGAATGCTTGGAAACAAAATCTTGAATTAGCTGAATTTCAGATGACGTGGTAATCGTCAATCGATCCATTTCACCGATAGCTAACAACGAATTGTTGTCGTTACCATTGAGATATGCCAGCGTTGATTTCACGCTGTAAAAATACGGTTATTTTGCGGGCAGCGATTCGACGTATTCGAAGCTGTCTACAAGCATTTTTGCGATAGCTTCAGGGGAATCCCAAAGCGATTCTGGAATAAGAACGTAGCCTTTCATTTTGGCGCCATAAGAAATGTAATATGAAGTGTTCAGACTTTCAAAATAATGTTCTTGAACTTCTTTCGAAAAGCGAATTCCGAGTTCCCCCGCTTTATTTAATTGCGAAAACATATGACCGTTGGATGAGGTGTACGGCATCGTTTTTCCTTTTCGTTCGAATTGTGGACAATTAGCGATGATTGCATCGTATTGTTGAAGGCGATCTTCGTAGTTCATTGGAGGGCATAATTGGCGTTGTTGGTTGAATAAATTACGGATAAATTTGTTGAATTGCTAGAAAAAACAAGAAAGTTAAATCGGAATATTCCGATATACCTATATTCAGTTATTCAAATATTTCAATATTGCTTTAAAGGAGATTTGCTCGGAAAAGAATGCTGTATCGATTGCTGAAAATAATTGTTGGGGTGGGAATCCGCCTTTTTTACCGACAAGTGCGTGTAATCGGTCGTGAGCACCTAGAAACGCGCGGGCCAAAAATTATTTTAGCAAATCATCCCAACACCTTAATGGATGCTTGGATGATTGGTCACATCTGCAATCAACGGATCTATTACATGGCCAAGGGTACTTTCTTCAATGCTGCATTAAAAAGATGGGCCTTGGGAAGCTTGGGCATGATCCCGGTAAACCGAATGGTGGATTCGAAAACCGATGGCGTTTCGAATGCTGACTCTTTTGAGGCTTGTTACAAACTGCTAGAAGAAGGCAAGAAATCTGATCAATTCCTACATTTCGTTACTTCGCTTATTCGCGAAAAGGCGAACAAGGGGTTCTACTCGGACGTTTGATATTCCAAGGAAATCTGCCCCGTCATTCGGTAAATCTCCAAATACGTATCCATACGATTGTAAATATTCTCGTAATGCTGAATCAAGGTGTTTCGATAGTTCGATTGAATCGTAGCCAAATCAATGGAATTGATGGTTCCCCTGGCGAATCGGTCTTCCGCTAATTCAAACGATTTTTTCGCGTACTCCAGATTCTGCTCCGAGATGGCCACCAACCGATTGCGCACTTCATACAATTCCAGTAAATTCAACAAAGTATTCGTCAGGGTGACTTCCATCGACTTCGTGCTGATTTCTGCAATTTCTTCCTGAATTTGAGAGACTTCCACCGCGCGTTTGTTCTTCCAGTTGTTGAACAGGGAGTAGCGCAAACTGAGATTTCCATAGTACACCAGATTTTGCGTCTGTGCACTCAACAATCCATCCTGAATTTCCTCAAAACGATTCCAACTCGGATTGGCACCCACTTGTAAGCTTAATGTCGGATACAAAAATGATTTCTGCAACGCGGTATTCGTCTTCTGAAGTTCAATGTTGATGTATTGGTTCTTCAGATTCTGATTGTTTTCCAACATGGACGCTATCGCCGCATCCTGATCGATTAGCACCTCTCCGATGTCCAGTGGATCTGTGAGTTCCAAGCTTTCTGGAGACATCAAGGTGTCGTTCATTAGCAACAACAGATTCCTAACGGAGTTTTTATAGGATAGCTCCTGCAAAATCAAATTGGAGCTGTCCGTAAGCATTTGGTTTCTGAATTGCATTAACTCCAACGAAGTACCTGTGCTGTATTCTTGCTTCAATTCATAGTACGTAACGCGATCTTTCGAAATGTTGTAGACTTCACGAAGCATTTCTGTTCGAGCATTGTGCAATTGAGCCGTGTAATAGGCTTTCAGAACATCCTGAATTGCTGTTTCCATAACGGCTGTGGCGTTGTTGGAGCTTTGTTCTTCTAATTGTTCCAGTCGAACCTTGGACATACGCACCGCAAACCCAGTGAAGATGTTATAATTCACATTTACGGAAGGCGCAACACTTTGCGATAAAATAACCCCAGGCGTAAAGGTGAAAGGGTTGTTTCGGTTATCTTGAATGCTATTGTTTTGCCCGATCACGATATCAACGGAGGGAAAAGCTCCGGCTTCGCCCCAAGTATTGTTCGTTTCACGAATCACTTTTTGAAGATCAGCAACTTGAACATCGTAGTTGTTTTGCAATGCAATCAGTACCGCATCGTTAGCCGTAAGCTCTTGTTGGGCCCATCCACCAGAAGACAGAAGGACACATATACATATGTTAAATAGGGTCTTCATTTTCTTCGATTTGGTTGTTAGGGGTTGCTGAGCCTGCCGAAGCATTGTCTGTGTAAAATTCAGGTTCTCTGCTCAATCCTTGTTGTCGTTTCGTGTTTCGAATTATAGGTTCTACGGATGCTGGAATGATGTTCCATTGTCCGTGAATCAAGTTGCGATAACCAATTCTACCTGCGTTCCAGAACAAAATCGCGGCAGGGTAGAACACGAGAATGAAAATGGTTCCGAATAATACACCAAATGCGATAGATACGGCCACTGGAATCAAGAACTGCGCTTGCATACTCGTCTCGGACATGATTGGTAACAATCCTGCAACAGTGGTTAGCGAGGTCAATAGAATCGGTCGAAAACGTGATTTTGCAGCTTCAATGGCGGCGGTACGAACATCTTTCCCTTCAACCAACAAATCATTGTATCGATCCAGGAAGACAATCGAATCGTTGACAAGTACACCAATCAATGCGATGATTCCAAAGAACGAGAAGAGGGAGACGGAAATTCCAACCAATCCATGACCGATAATCGCACCACCCAATCCAGCTGGAATTACCAACATAATTAAGAAGGCATTGCTCAAACTGTTGAAATGAAGGGTGATGATAATGAACATTATGACTACACCAATCAAACCGGCAACTTTCATCGAATCGGCAATTTTACCTTGACGCTTTGCTTGTCCCAAAGGAACAGTTTTGATGGAAGGATACTTGTTATAAATTTCCGGGAGAACATCATCATTAAGGGATGCGTTGATGCGCGCTACCAAATCTGGATCGGTAGTTTCGGCGTCCATAGTAATGATGCGCTGGCCATCCAAGCGGCGTAGGGTCTCTGGAGCGCGACTCATTTCGAAATCGGCGATGGCTTGCAATTCCACTTCAGTTCCCTGAAGATTACGAATTTTCATACGCGTTAAGTCTAACAACGAGTTACGATCCTGTTTCTTAAATCGCACCCAAAGTTTCACTTCGTCTTTTCCTACAATCACACGCTGCGCTTCATCTCCAAAGAACGATTGACGGATTTGTGTCAGCACTTCTCCTTCTGAGAATCCATAAATGGAAGCTTCTGGTCGCAATTTGATTTCTACCTCATTCTTCCCAGGAGGCATGTCATCCTTTACGTTGATCACCCCGTCCATTTCCGAAAGCGCATCTTTGATTTCGTCTCGTGCACTAAGCAAGTTGCTTTCATTCGAGGAGGTAATTCCTAGATTAATTGGCTTACCAAAACGTCTTTCTCCACCGACATATAAGCTTCGCGTCAAACGACCTTCTGGAGTTTGTCGCAATCTTCTGTTGATTCTGTTGATCAATGTATCCACAGGAGTTTTCGAATTCTCCCCATCGAAGAAAACGTTAATCATTCCCGTATGATTTCCAAACTGACCGATGCTTTCAGAAACGCCTATCGTGCTGATGTAATAGGAAAGGAGGTTATCTCCTGTTTCTTCTTTAATCCGTTGATTTTCTTCCAACAAAATCTGCGTTGCTCGTTCTTGGAATGCTTTCGTTTTGGTATCACTATCTCCGGGTGTATATGCCGCTTCAATCGTGAATCGATCCGGTTGAATGTCTGGGAAGAATGTAAAGTTGATCACGCCGCTTCCGAACAAAACCAAGGCGCTAATTACGAATGCAAAGGGAATGAAGAATGACAAATAGTACGCCTTGAATCGAATTCCTACGACGTGTTTTACGGCTTCTGCGAACCATCGATCACGAACAAACTTAATTCCTTTGTCGGCACCGCCACGAATCACGCTTTCCATGGGAGATTTTGTAAATCCAACAAGGAAAACAATCGCTCCAGTAATGATGAGCACAAATGGGAAGAGGAATCCTGAAACGGAGAATTCGCCTGGGAACAAACGCGTTCCTAAAAAGATAATCGCGAATCCAGCAATCAGGAAGATCAAGCCTTTCAAATAGGAGAAGGTTGCCTTTTTATTTTCGGAAAGTACATCGTCATGACCCAAGTGTCCCGGTAGGATGATAAAGGCTTCGAAAAGTGAAAAAGCCAAACAGGCAATCACCACGAACGACATCTCTTTAATGAGCTCCATACCTTCCACAAAGAAGAGGATGGAGAAGGCAACGATGGTTGTTAAAACCGAGGTAAAAACGGGTTTCAATACTTCCATGGTTCCGTCTAGTGCGGCTGCTTTGGCTTTCTTCCCCCGTTCGAAATGGGTATAGATATTCTCGGCAATTACGACTCCGTCATCGACGAGAATTCCAACAACGAGGATCATTCCGAACAATGAAATCATGTTAATGGTGATGCCGTACATTGATCCGAAGATGAACATTCCAAGGAAGGAGAATGGAATTCCGAAGGCCACCCAAGCCGAAAGTTTCAGGTTGAGGAACAGTCCGAGGAAAAGTAGAACGAGCACTAGTCCCATGATTCCGTTACGAGTCAAGAGATCGATTCGATCATCCAGCATCCCATTGAATTCGAAGAAGATGTTGAATTCGTAATCTGGATTTTCTTCTTCGAACTTCTTTTTGAATTCGTGGAGTTCTTCGGTAATGTCTGAAATGTCCTGTTCTGGCGTTTTCTTTACCTGAAATGTCGTAGACGGATTCCCATTGAAAAACGAGGTTTGCGATTGTTCCGAATACGTGATCTCCGCATCTGCGACATCGCCAATGTGAATGATTTCGCCAGTGGGAGAAGTTCGAAGTACGATGTCTTCTATGTCTTCC
The DNA here is from genome assembly GCA_003149635.1 of Fluviicola sp. XM-24bin1. Classification (GTDB taxonomy): domain Bacteria; phylum Bacteroidota; class Bacteroidia; order Flavobacteriales_D; family Crocinitomicaceae; genus UBA4466. The sequence goes on along the minus strand of QCWI01000008.1, from coordinate 178,022 downwards.
GGATCAGTAGATCGGTTGTTGGAACGAATGTTCATTTCCTCCATCGAGCCACGAACAATACCAGTGGTGATATCAATGTTCTTTGTTCGAATGGCAAGAGCAATCTCGTTCAAAGTGACGTTGTATCGAATCAAATCCTGCTCGCGCGCACTGATTACAATCTCCTTCTCAGGAAATCCAGTTTTTTCAATTTCAGTGATCGATTCAGAGTTGAGTAGCGCAGTCTCAACATCATTGGATACATCCACCAGCTCTGCAATATTGGCGTCCTTATCCTTTGAGGAAACTCCGACGAATGCCACAATACTTGCGATACCGAAAGCTTTCGGCATGGTCACAGTTGGCGGTTCCGTTCCGGCAGGGAAGGAACTAATGGAATTTACCGCGTTGTCGATGTCGTTGAAGAGTTGCTCCATATCGGCATCGTCTTCCGCAATAACAGTGATCTGTGCGAAGTTCTCTTGTGATGAAGATCGAATCTCATCGATTCCATTAAACCCACGAATCGCCTGTTCAATTTTAATCGTGATTCCTTCTTCCATTTCTGAAGGGGAGGCTCCAGGATAGGTAACGCTGACAATGATGCGTTTCGGATCTTCTTCCGGGAAAAATGAACGATTCGTATTGAACAAAGTGAACAATCCAAACATGATGATGATCACGATGGACGCATTCCCCCAAATCGGTCGATCAATAAAAAATTGAATTAATTTCCGCATCGTCTATTGAGGTTCTGATTTATAGATGATGTCATCATTTGGCGCACCGATTTGCTCAATCACAACGATCTGTCCGTCTTTTAGTCCAGTGACATATACAAATTCCGGTTTTCGACTGATCGGCTCTACATCTACAGGAACAATCTTATTCCCTTCTAGCACCATGACTTTTCCGTCGTTCACGGCACGTCTTGGCAATGCAACCGTGCTGTCTTGGGAAATGTAATCGATTTGTACGTTTAGATACAATCCGTTGTAGATGCGCTCACCTTCTTCCGCTTTTACGGAGTAATATACGTCTGCAGATTGTGTTCTTTGATTCACTACGTCAGAAACTCGGATGATAGATCCGGTAGCGATCAAATTGCCTTCAGGATCCGTAAAACGCGCCGATTTCTGCGCCTTGTAATTGTCCAATTCGCTCAAAGCAACAGGAACTTTTAATTCAAACTCACCTGTTCTAGCGATTTTCGCAATCTGCACACCTGGGTTTACAATGGAGCCTGGTTCAGAGTAAACTTCCGTTACTGTTCCCGAGAAAGGAGCGTAGTAATAATACTTTTTCAAACGTTCCTCAATGGAGGCAATGCTGTAATATTCGGTGAGTACATTTCTTGACGTCCAAAAACTAAACTCTTTGTTCGACATTTTTTTCGGCAGTTCAGGAATTGTTGCTTCGCTCACCATTTCGTAGATGAATTTCTCCCATTTTTTCTCTTGTCCGGGGAAATCCAGAGCGATATCTGCCAGGTTTTGATTAATGACTCCAACAAGTGCCATTTTTCGAGATTTAATACTCAAAAAAGTTTCAGTAGCATCAATTTTGTAGAGCAATTGTCCCTTGCTGAAGGAAACACCTGGTTTCAATCGCTTATCTCCCTGAATCAAACTTCCTTGCACTTCGAAAGAGACCAGTAACTCCGTATTTGGAGACACTTGACCATATGATGTCAATGGAACATTGTGCAATTTATTCTGAGCAACGATGGTCGGTACAACTACCGTTTTGTTTTCCTTGGTTGTTTGCTTTTCATACTCCTTAGCATTCGTTAAAATGGGGATGTACATGGCTCCCGAAAGGAACAGGAAGATGCCTAAAATAATGATTTGACTACGTTTCATGCAGTACTAATTGAGATTTCTTTGTAAAGGTACAACTTACCCGGGTATTTGTTCACGAAAATGAATGAATCTGACAGATTGAAAGATGAATGGTTCCAATCCCGTTTTGAAGGGGAATGTGGAAAACTGTTGAAAAAAATGTGGATAACGTATTTTTCACACCTTAATTACAAGGTTAAGCCTTCGTTAAATTTGTATGTATAATTCAACCTCAATCAATGTTCGGAACGATTCTTAGAAAAAAAGTATCTGACGATAAACTAGCTAACGTGTTTATTAACGGTCTGTTCAAGACTATTGATGACGGTTTTCCAGTAATCGCTGAGTTTATCAATGACGATCCTGCGTTCGTTACTTCTCCGAATATTGCTTCCAATCAGAGTTATGAATTCTCACTTGTAGTCGTTATTGGTAATCTGTCCTTTTTAGAGAGTGCCTTTGAACCTGAGCAAGCGAATCGTGTTGAAACGCTCATTTATGAGAAGCTGGCGCGCATCTACGAAATGGAATTGGGAGAATTCAAGCAGTTGATTAAGGATTACAAGAATTTAATGTGGCGACTGAATCATCCTTCGAAGAATATGATTTACGCTATGTCGAAAACCATCTTTGATAAATACACGCTGTATAATCATCAAGATGAATATTTTAAACGAATGCAAGCACCAAATCCGCTTTTCTTGAAGCGTATGGATGAAGTTATTGAAAACTTCATTTGGGATTGGGACGCATTCTTCCGTAAGTACAAACTGGACTAGGTCAAAACTCCAAGTATAAATTTCTTTAATTCTGAAAATAGCTCGTAAGGGCTATTTTTTTTTGTGTTAAAGTTCTCGTATATCATTCCGAATCAAATACACTTCCACAATAATCCGAGACACCAATTCCAGATCAATTTCCTCAATGGGGAGTTGCAATTGATAATGTTTGTTTCGTTTTTCAGCAGCAACTGGCGCAATCACGCCGAATTGGAGCAGTACTTTCCGTACCAATAGCTTTCCGCCGTATCCATATTTAAAGGAATTGTTGTTCAATGGGCCTTTTTGCTCTGCAATGCGATGCAGCATTTTGAAGGTCTTGTGAAAGTATTTTCGAAGTTGCCTTTCTCGAACAGGGGTCAATTCTTCCCCATGGAGTACAACGCCGGTATATTTTGCCATGGCATTGAGTTCTTTAAGGAACTTTTTGCGTTCGGGTGTGCCAGCAATGAAGATGGGGTTTGACATTAGAGAGTCTATTTTCGTCTGCCGGTTATTCGAGCAATTGTATATCCTCCGGCAGAATAGGAGTTGCAGATGCCATTTTCGAAGACTTCCATATAGAATTCGTCCTCGCTAGTAAAAGCGCCTTCTGTTCCGCAGCCGCCAATGATGCCATTTTCTTGAAGGGGACGTTCGAATGCCTTTGGGTTTAAACCGGACGAATTGTATTCGAATCGAATGGTATCATCGGTGGATTTATAATAAGTAACTCGAGCATTTTCGTAAGTAATCGTTGAATTATATACATCAGGAACACCGCTTTGAGTTGCGCAGTTGTAGCTAGTACTTTCGATAGTGATCACCCATTTTCCACAGTATTTATTCCTATAGTCGCGCAAATTTTTCTTGCAACCGGAGGATAAAAATAATATGGATAAAATAAGAATTGGAAATAGAGCTCTCTTCATATCAGGAAAACGTGAAAGATGCCATGAAGGTTGGTTAGAGTGTCAGTTCCTTACATACACCACCTTCTTCGTTTCGAAGAATTCTTCCTTAAAGAAATCAGGGATCTCAAAATATTGAACCGCTTTCTTTACCGAAGCCATTTCTTCCGTTAAATCACCACCTTTTAAGTACAAGATGCCGTTTTTGAAATCGTTTTTATCCTCCTTAAGGAATTTTCCTTTTGTCCAATTAAGAAACTTCGGCATGGCAGTTACCGCACGACTTACAACAAAATCAAACTGCCCCTTGATCTTCTCCGCGCGTTCATGAATTCCTCGTACATTCTCAAGTTCCAAAGCTTTTGCCACTTCGTTCACTACTTTGATCTTCTTTCCGATGGAGTCCACCAATAAAAAATCACACTCAGGATATAGAATTGCCAACGGAATTCCCGGGAATCCACCTCCAGTTCCGATGTCTAGAATCTTCGATCCGTCTTTGAATTCCATCACCTTTGCAATCGCCAAAGAATGTAAGACATGGCGCTCATAAAAATTATCGGTGTCTTTTCTCGAAATCACATTGATTTGACTGTTCCAATCTTGGTATAAGTCTTCCAGAGCTTCAAATTGTGAACGCTGTTTGGGAGTAAGATCAGGGAAGTAATGAAGAATCAGATCGATGCCGTTCATCAGATGGTATCTTTGGTATTTTCCATCATGTTCGCAAGGAAATCGCGTGCGCGGAACAATTGTGCCTTCACAGTTCCCAAAGGAAGATTAAGCTCTTCAGAAATTTCTTCATAGCTCAATTCTTCGAAGTAACGTTTCTCAACAAGGATGCGGTATCGTGGTTTCAATTTTGCGACAACTTCACGCATCATAATCACCTTTTGCTTGTGTTCCATCGTTTCTTCAGGATCACGCGTATTGCTTTTCGCGTCAATTTGTATGAGTTCTCCATCATCTGTCTGAATTCCAGAATCCATAGAAGTCACTTTGATACGTTTCTTGCGAATGAAGTCGATACAGTTATTGGAAGCAATTTTGAAAAGCCAAGTCGAAAAGGCGTAGCTCGGAGAGTATTGCTCCAATCTGCGGAACGCTTTTCCAAAGGCTTCAATGGTCAAATCATCAGCATCATCGGTATTCTTTACCATTTTCAGCATCATGAAGTAAATGGATTCACGGTAGCGATCCATAAGTGTGGCATAAGCCGACTGATCTCCGTTGATGGCGCGTTCCACAAGTACGAGGTCTTGTTGCGCTTTGTCCGATAAGTGATCTTTGTTCACCATTTTTTTGTGTCGCTCTTATCGCTGGTGTAGTAGAAAATGGGCGTTACGATAGCGTAAATAACATCTAAAACTGGCAGCCACGCGATAAATTTCGTTGCTCGCAATTTCTTAAAGGCATTCCCTAAAACGATCCATTTCCAAATGAATACAAACAGATACACTGCAAGGCTGAGCCAAAGGAAATTGCGGTTAAAACACAAAATAACAAAGGAAGCGGTAAACATTAACAGGGTCAGTGGATAGATTCCTAACATCCACTTTTTAATAACCCGATATTTTTCGGTAGTTGTGTAGTGTCGTGCTTTCTGACGAAACAACTTTCCCCATGACGATGCGCCGTCTGAATAGCAATACGAATCAGGATCAATATTAATCGTGTAATTCCGTTTCTTGGCGGCATCCTGAATGAACAAATCATCATCTCCAGAAGACAAAGAATAATGCGATTTAAATCCGTTTACAGCTTCAAAAGCCGATTTCGTATAGGCCATGTTTCTTCCGATACCCATATATGGCATGCGCGCCTTGGCAAAGGAGAAATAATTCATAGCAATCCAAACCGTATCAAAACGAATGAAACGATTGAGCATTCCTTTTTCACGACGGTATGGGCCGAAGCCTAGTACAATTTGATGCTTATCACTGAAACGACTCGCCATGCTTCTAATCCAATTGTTGGAGGCAGGTTGGCAATCTGCGTCGGTAAATAGTAAGTGCTCATATTTTGCACCGCGGATTCCGATGGTCAAGGGCAATTTCTTTCCGTATTTCAAGTGTTTGCTTCGTTCAACCTCAATCACACGAAGTTTTGGGTATTGTTGTACGAACGCATCCAAGACGTACTGCGAATCGTCCAAACTTTGATGGTTGATCACAATGACCTCGAATTCCGGGTAATCTTGTTCGAGAATAAAGGGAAGATGCTTGTACAAATTGTCCGATTCATTGCGCGCAGCGATGATAACAGAAACCGGAGGAAGATGCTCGCTAATTTGTTCCTTCGAAGATCGATGGAAGGCCAATCGGGCATAGATCAACAGGATGAAAAGCAGGTGCAAAAAAGCCACCCCGCAAAATCCAAAGAAGAGATAGGTGCTCCAGTCATTATGAAATTCGGGCAGAAATTCGAGCATTCAAATCACTTTGGCTACAAAGATGCGGGCTTTCTCAAATACATTTATCTTTGCGCGGGTTAATTATCAACAAATTTATGCACTTCGACTTACTTCACACCGACGACAAATCCAATGCAAGAGCCGGTGAGTTACATACAGATCACGGCGTGATCGAAACCCCGATTTTTATGCCGGTTGGAACCGCAGGAAGCGTGAAAGGTGTGCATCAGCACGAATTGAAGAGCGAGGTGGAGGCGCAGATCATTCTTGGAAACACTTATCATTTGTTCTTGCGTCCCGGTCTGGAGGTATTGGAACCGGCCGGAGGTTTGCATAAGTTCATGAATTGGGATCAGCCCATATTGACCGATAGTGGCGGATATCAAGTGTATTCGTTGTCTGGTGCTCGAAAAATTACGGAGGAAGGCGTGAAATTCCAGTCGCATGTAGACGGAACCTATCACTTCTTTACCCCCGAAAAAGCCATCGATATTCAGCGTAGTATCGGAGCGGATATCATCATGGCCTTTGATGAATGTACACCATATCCATGTGATTACGAATACGCGAAAAGTTCCATGCACATGACGCACCGTTGGTTGAAAAGATGTTTCAATCAATTCGAGAAGAACGGCCCGAAATACGGATACGAGCAAGCACTATTTCCAATCGTTCAAGGAAGTGTGTACAAGGATTTACGGACGGAATCGGCTGAGACCATCGCTTCGCATGATGCTATCGGAAATGCCATTGGAGGACTTTCGGTGGGAGAACCAGACGAAGAATTATACGGAATGACGGATCACGTTTGTGGTATCCTTCCGAAGGAAAAACCGAGATATTTGATGGGGGTAGGGACACCGGTAAATATTTTGGAGTGTATTTCTATGGGAATCGATATGTTTGATTGTGTGATGCCTTCCAGAAATGCGCGTCACGGGATGTTGTTTACCTCTGAAGGAATCATCAATATCAAAAACAAAAAGTGGGAGAAGGATTTCTCACCGCTAGATCCGAACGGAACTTCATATGTTGATACGGCCTACAGTAAAGCGTATTTGCGCCATTTGATTCGTGCGAAGGAGAATTTAGCCATTCAAATTGCGACGATACACAATTTATCTTTCTATTTGTGGTTAGTGAGGGAGGCCCGAAAGCACATTTTGGCTGGAGATTTTGCAAGCTGGAAGGATCAAATGGTACCAAAATTGAGTAACAGGCTCTAGATGCTGTCTATTCTGGATAAATATATCATCAAACGTTTTTTACAAACGTTCTTCTTCATTTTTGGGGTGGTGATGCTGTTGTCCATTGTTTTCGATATCGCAGAAAAACTATCTTATTTCCTGGAGCGAGATGCCACCTGGCAAGAGGTGCTTTTCGATTACTACATCAGTTTTATTCTGTATTTCGGGAACATGTTCTCTTTCCTGATCATTTTCATCAGTGTGATTTGGTTTACGGCGAAAATGGCAAGGGATACGGAGATTATTCCGATTCTGAATAGCGGAAAGCCTTTTGGAAGATTCGTTCGACCTTATATGATCACAGCGACGTTATTGATGATCATCTCTTTGGTGTTGAATCATTTTGTGATTCCGAATACGAACCGATTGCGCTTGAATTTCGAAGAGAAGTATTACCGCGAGCAAATGTTCGTGGAGAAGTACCATGCGGAATATCCAGGCGGACAGATTATTTACTTCAAGTCGTACAATGCGATGACTGATCAAGCAATGAACTTCGTGCTGGAGCAGGAAGATGAATCGGGTCAAGGAGTAAAGTATTTCATCAAAGCGGAATCTGCGCAGAATATTCGCGGAACGGACAAATGGATCCTGCGGAATTATTACGAAAGAATTCACGGTGATACGAACGATATTATTCGGGATGGTCTTAGAAAAGATACCACCTTTCAATTCCGAATTACGGAGATTGCACAGCGTGAAAATGTCGCGGAAACCATGCCGTATTTCAAATTGAAAGAATTCATCGAACGCGAACGCATCAAAGGATCATCCATGGTGCCACTGTATGAAATTGAGTTGTATCAGCGAACTTCCAATCCATTTGCGACATACGTTCTTGTTCTCATCGGAATTGCTGTGGCGAGTCGTAAAAGAAGGGGAGGAATCGGAATTGGTTTGGCCATCGGAATCTTGATCAGTTTCATGTACATCTTCGCAATGAAGGTGGTGAGTGTGGCAGCGACGAATCTCGGTTTTCCTGCCTACATAGCTGTATGGATTCCGAACATATTATTCGCAGGATTGGCGTATTTCCTCTACAGGCGCGCGATGAGGTAAGTTAGACAGATTAGAAATGTAAGACAGATTAGATGTGTCTAGAAATCTAATACATCCAAAAGTCTAATACGTCCAAAAGCCTAATACATCCAAAAGCCTAATACGTCCAATTAATCTAATAACTCCAAATTTTACTGCTCCAGAGGAATTTCAAACGAATAGCGACTTCCTTCACGCGTGCATTTTCCTTCCATTTGCTCTGTCAAAATTTCAATCAATTCGAGCCCAAATCCGCTTTCCTTAGTTGGTTCAAGCCATTCACCGCTGTCCCAGTAATTAACATGGATACATCCCTTATTCGATTCGCTCTTCAATTGGATATTGATGGTTCCTTCAGATGCGCCTTTGAAAGCATGTTTCATTGAATTCGCTACCAATTCATTGATTAATAATCCTAACGGTACGATCATTTTCAAGTCAGCATATTCCTCGTCCGCTTCAAGGTTGACACGCACCGAAACACGTTCTTCTGAAAGTGAGACCAATTCTGCGGTTAAATCTTCCAAATAGTCGCGGATATTGATCTTTGAAGGCTCTTTTTCTTGATACAATTTCTGGTGAATCATCGACATCGTTAGAATTCGGTTGATCGCCACGTTGAATTGCTTTTGCGCTTCCTCTGATTCAATTTCCGAGCGCTGCATACGAAGCAAACTAATGATAATCTGAAGATTGTTCTTTACACGATGGTGTACCTCCTTGACGAGGGTGATATTCTCTCTGTTTTTCGAAAGAACTGCCTCGTTTTGATCCTCAAGGTTTTGGTTCAGAATCTTTAATTGATTTTTCGTGTAATTGTTAAATGAAACGTATTGATTTAACAGATACGATATCGTGAAGAGTCCAAGAAGAATCTCCACGTAGAGTACAATTCTCTGTTCGAAATTGTGGTATTCTACAAGCTGGTAATGCTCGTTGAATCCATAGGTGACGTAATACGCGATACCTAAACAATGGAAGAGCAATATGCCCCGTCCGGCGTTCTTTCCGAGCGTGGTGAAGGCAAAAATGATCGTGCTTAGAATCCACAAGAAATCGGTGTAGTGTGCAGTGTTTAGGATGAAGTTCAGGGTGAACTGCGTCATTAAACTGGCTGCAATCGCATATACCCAATACACGGGACGAGCGTTTTTGGTCTTAGCCATGTACAAGAGTAGGCATGAGGCGATCACGACCACGATACCATAAACAATGGCTGATTTCCAGTCGATTTGAATGACCAAAATTCCGAGAACAACAAAGACAAAACTGAAGATCAGACTGAGTCGCCAGGCCATTAGGAAATGTCCTTTGTCTTCAAACGAAGCAATCGTGCTGGTGTCTGGCGTAAATAGACTCACTGCGTAAAAGTACTCATAAATCCTTTGCCGACGAGCGTGCGGAAATGGCTATCTTGGTATTGATTTTAAGTGGGGTTCTTCCCTAGCCACAAACAAAAACATAAGAAATTATTTATCGCCGCCATCGCTATTCTTTTGACTTCACAGTTGCATGCGCAAGTGGATTGTGAGGCGTTCAAAACAGGAAAATTTTGAAACAAAGGAAATGGTAACAAAACAGAAAGATGCGAAGGGGTTCAAACCGACTCCAGCATTCATTGGAGTGTCGTGGGTGGCACTTGGCGCAGGATTGATTTCATATTGTATCGGACTTTGGAACGCAGATATGCTACTGAACGAAAAAGGATACTATTTCGTCGTGCTTTTGTTCGGATTGTTCTCAGCGATCTCAGTACAGAAATGTGTGAGGGATAAATCAGAGGGAATTCCTGTAACGGATATCTATTACGGAATCAGTTGGTTTACTGCCATAACGTCTGTGGTTCTTCTAGTCGTGGGATTAAGAAATGCCGATCTCGAACTGAGCGAAAAAGGATTCTATGGAATGGCGTTTACTTTGGCATTATTTGCTTCCATTGCCGTTCAGAAGAATACACGTGATTTGAAAGCATACAACGAGCAATAAATTTTGGACTACACGCAGCGTTTTTGAAATCATCGGTATCTATTTGAATAGTAGAGTAAATCAGAGAATGATTTTTTAGGTAGTAGTAAGCAAAAGGGGAGTGGAGGTTTCTTGTTGCACGATGAGAGAAATTCCTACTCCTCTTTTTTTGTTTGGAATTATACGAACTCTTGGTCTTTTCTCTTTGCTCTTTCAGTCCTTCCTCTAACTTACCCACTGCAACTTATTCTTCTCCACCTTCATTCGGGCGAATCCAAAAGTTACCGTCATGGTATTTCCAGAGATTTCTTCTACCGTACCTGATTGTTTTGTGGCAACCAACTTCACTTTTGATCCCACTTTAATCTTATCCCGATTATATGGATCCTTTTCCTTCACCGGACGTTTTTTCTTTTTGCTGGTAGACTTACGAGCCGCGGCAGCTTTCATTTTCTCTGCATTCTTGGCTTCTTCCGCTTTCGTACGTTCAACTGCTAAGTACTTTCTAACTTCCTCTAATAACGGTTGATTGATCGTCTTTTTTCGGGAACGTGTATTGTAGCGATCAATGAAAGTCTTCATTTTCTTTCCCATGCGAATCAAAGCTTCATTCGAAGTTTGTTTCGATCGCATTTCCTTGATTTTCTTCTCGTAATATTCCTTCTGATCCGTGTACTCGTTCAAGGCTTCCTGTGCCGTCTCCTGCGCCTCAATGTGCTCCTTGTTCAGGCGCGATAAGTAATTTTTCTCCTTCTGTAACGCATTGAGCAATTGATCCATCTTAACCTTTCGATCGTCCAATTTGGATTTCGCATCTTCAATCAACTCATCAGGGATTCCATTGATTTTTGCTACTTCGAACGTAAACGAACTTCCCGGCTGACCGATATCTAATTTGTACAAAGGTTCCAATGTTTCCGTATTGAAGAGCATGCACCCGTTCCGTGCATTTCGAAGTTTATCCGCTTTGAGTTTAATATTGGCGTAATGCGTGGTGATCACCCCGAAACTTTTCTTCGTGTAAATAGTTTCAAAGATGGATTCGGCCAATGCTCCTCCCAAATCCGGGTCGGATCCCGTTCCGAATTCGTCAATCAAGAACAAAGTATTTCGATTCGCGGTATCCAGAAATTGCTTCATTCGTTTGAGGCGATAACTGTAGGTACTCAACTCATTCGCAATCGACTGATTGTCTCCGATATCACTTAAGATATTCTGAAAAAAGCACATGATGCTGTTTTCATGCACGGGTACCAAAAGTCCAGACTGCAACATCAATTGCAACAATCCAACGGATTTTAAGGTAATACTCTTTCCGCCTGCATTCGGTCCGGAAATGACCAGCATTCGCGAGAACTTATCCAATTGAATCTGCTGCGGGAAGGTATGTTTTTTGTGTGCTTTGTTGTTGCGCCAAAGAATGGGGTGATAGGCATCAATCAATTCGATTTGGAGCTTATCCGAGATCCGCGGACGATTGCATTCCAAGGCAGTCGCCAAACGTGTTTTCGCATTCACGAAATCGAATTCGGTAAGAATGATTTGGTATTCCTGAATCAGTCCAATGTATTGATACAACTCCTTTCGAAGAATCTGAAGGATGCGGAAGATTTCCTTTCGCTCATCGTCCATCAACATCTCCAGTTCATTGTTCAGAGCGATATTGACTTGGGGCTCAATGTAGGTCAAAGACCCAGTATTACTTGATCCAACTACGGATCCCGGAATTTTTCGTTTATGTGAGGACAGTACGGTCAATACACGTCTATCGTTGATGAAAGTTTCGCGCGTATCTCCTAAAACTCCATTTTTCTGAAGCTTGCGTAATTCCTTATTAAAGTTTTGGTTGATTTGCTTTCGAACCACTTTAATGTTGTTCCGAATGGCGTACAATTCAGGAGAAGCATCATCCTTAATTTGACCGCTGCGATCGAATACTTTCTCAATAGCCTCAATGATCTCTTTCGTGTAATGCGCGTTCTCCAAAGTTTGCGAAAGCAAGGGGTATTCATCCTCGCGTTTATCGAAAAAGTGGAGGAGATCGTTTACCAATCGACTGGCCATGTGAATGCGCATGAAACCTTCCAAAGAAATGGATGCATTCTCAATCGGAAGCAATCGGATTTCATTCTCTAGTTCCTCAAACTCCAATTGCGGAAAGGTCTCACCGGTAGTTCGAATCTGCTGAAATTCAAAGGTTTTGTCCAACTGATACTGAATCTCACCAAAATTTGGGATAGGCGAAAGCTCTGCCAAACGTTGTTGAGCTGTTGGCTGTTTTGCATACTCCACCGCCCACGAACGAATCGTGCCAAATTCTAAATCAGAAAGCGTTTGTGCATCTACTGCCATGCCGCAAAGATACTGCTTTCCATTGGTTCAGAGATTAAGATTTTACTTCTTCGGTGCCATCTGAATGCAAGGCGAATCGTCCCTTTTCGCGTTCGTACACTTGATCGTATTTTGGCCATGGCCATCCACCAAACTGTGTGGCGTGATAATCTTCGAAAGCTTCTTGAATTTCTTGACGCGTGTTCATAACAAAAGGCCCATGCTGGACCACAGGCTCGTTGATTGGCTTGCCTTGAAGCACCAAAACTTTGGAAACTTCGGCTCCACTTTGCAACGTCAAGTCTTGAGATTCGTCAACATCAGCAGCATGATAGTGCGGAATGAATTGCTCGTTGATCAATAGGTCATTTCCTTCATAGTAGTATAAAGTTCTATTCACGCCGTCCGCAGCTGCGGGCAATACATAGGTTGAATTCGGTTCCAACTTTATATTGTAAATAGCCACTTCATTTTCTTCGGGATTGGCCCATGAATCGGGTGGAGCAACGGGTGCGGCATTCTCATCCAATTTCCCAGCTAATACTTCGATGGTTGCCTGAAGCTTGTCCTCCTCTTTGTGTTCAATAACCGGAATGGTTTCGCTCCACAACATTTTGAAATGAGGCTCCACCATCTTGCTTCTCTGTGGAAGATTTAGCCAGATTTGGAATAATTCCATCGGGTTGTCATTCTCCGCATCAATCAAGGGGAACATTTCTGAATGCTGAACGCCTTTTCCTGCGGTCATCCATTGCACGTCACCATTTCCATAACGTCCAGCGGCTCCTGTAGAATCAGCATGATCTACCATACCTTCACGGACTACGGTGATTGTTTCAAATCCTCTGTGTGGATGTCCCGGGAATCCGGGAACCGTTTGACCGTGGTACATTCTGAAACCATCCTTTACAATGAAATCTTGTCCCATATGACGTCCTTCTAAGTACGACACATCTGGCCCCATTTCTTCATTTCCTTTCGGGAATTTATCTTCGTGATGCACGCAGAACAGAAAAGGATCGCGGGTTTCCCACTGAAATCCTAAGGCGCGTACTTGTTTGACTGGATGTTCCATTATTTCTTCGTCTTCTTTATCGTTGTCTTTCTTTGAACCGTTCGCGAGAAAGGGTAGGGCGATCAGTGTAGATCCACCAACTAAAAGCTTCCCTAAAAATCCACGACGGTTATCTTGCGATTTTTTCATTTTTTCAAATGTTTACCATGGTAAATATAATACATTTTAACGACATTTCTTACTTTTATTCCAAAGCGATAACATGCAGATAATTTCATTCAATGTGAATGGCATTCGAGCGATTGCCAAGAAGGATTTCCATAAAGATATTGCGGCGCTAGATGCCGATATTGTTTGTCTTCAGGAAACGAAGTCAACCGTGGAACAAGCAAGAGAGGTAGTGGCCAATTTGGAGCAGTACCATTATTATGGAAATGAATCGAAGGCGCGAAAAGGATATTCTGGAACTGGGATTTTGACGAAAGTTCAACCGATATCAGAGCGCTACGACATGGGAATTGAGGAGCATGATCAAGAAGGTCGCGTAATCGCCTTAGAATTTGAAGATTATTTTGTTGTAACCGTATATACGCCGAATTCAGGAAATGATCTAAAGCGTTTGAATTATCGACAAGGATGGGATGCCGCTTTTTTGAAGTATCTGAAAGATTTGGAGTTAAAGAAACCCGTAATTGTATGCGGTGATTTCAATGTGGCACATAAATCAATCGATTTGGCGCGTCCAAAAGCGAATTACAACAAGTCGGCGGGACACATGCAAGAAGAAATTGATGGCATGGACGCCTACACGTCGAATGGTTTAGTCGACACGTTCCGATTGAAATATCCCGATGCCGAGGAAAAATATTCCTGGTGGAGTTACCGCGGCGGAGCACGCGAGCGAAACGTAGGCTGGCGGATTGATTATTTTTTGGTTTCTGAATCTATTCAGGATCGCGTTCAAGATGCATTTATTCGCGCCGATATTCATGGCTCCGATCATTGTCCAGTAGGAATCGATTTCGCTTAGATATCTGTAACAAATCGGTAGTTGGTCAGGTAATACTTATATGCGATCCATCTACTATTGCTTTATTGCCATCTTATGCTTAGGATGTTTCTGTGAGTCAGTAGTCAGTTCTGGTAACGTGCGTCGTGTCAATGACGCCAAAGGATACAGCATTTGTAATAATCATCCGGGGAAAGGTTTGGCCAACGAAGTCACTCCGTATTTCGGTTTTATCATGGTGGATTCTACTCAAGTCCTCCAGCGCTTTCAAAGCATGCAAAATATTTCGGGTCAAATTCAAGGTTTTCGACAATACGGGATTTCTCTTGAGATTAGTTACGAATGAAATGTTTTCAATGACGAATAATGAAAAATAGCCTACGAATGAAAAATAGAAATTGTTGAAATCTGAATTACTACTTCAACTCCCCAATCTTAGTCAGTCGGCCTTGAACTACGTCGCCGATCTTCACATCGATTTTAGCATCCAGCGGTAAAAGCAGGTCTACGCGTGATCCAAACTTAATGAAGCCGAATTCATCAGCCGCTGTTACTTCTTGCTCTTCTCTGACGTAATAACAAATACGGCGCGCCACAGCTCCTGCGATTTGTCTAAACAACACCTCTTGACCATTAGCATGTTCTGTAACAATAGTTGTACGCTCGTTATCTGTGCTGCTTTTCGGATGCCATGCTACCAAGAACAATCCTTTGTGGTATTTTACATACTTGATGATTCCTGAAATCGGATTGCAATTCTGATGCACGTTCAGCGGAGACATGAATATCGAAATCTGAATGCGTTTGTCGTTGAAGTATTCTGTTTCGTTCACTTCTTCAATAACGACCACTTTTCCATCTGCTGGACACACAATATCATTCGCTTCGAATTTTGGCTGACGGTTCGGAATGCGGAAAAATTGTACGATGAGGTAAAACATCACCAATACTCCTACAGAAAGAAGCAAGAACAACCAAAGCCAACCGAGTGCCGCATAAAGAAAATAATTACCGACTTCAATCGCCGAAAGAATCAAGAATGCAACTAGGATGATGGTGTACCCCTCACGGTGGATTTTCATGAATTAATTTTGGTCAAAGATACGGATAAATGGATGCCCAAGCCATAAAAAACGGCACTGAGAAGAAGACCGCATCGAAGCGATCAAGGATGCCTCCATGTCCCGGAAGAATGGAGCCTGAGTCCTTAATTTTAAGTGATCGCTTGAACAATGATTCGTAGAGATCTCCAAGAATCGCACAGGGTACAATGATCAGTGCTGCTCCGATCCAAAAGCCTAGAGTTTCGTTAGTATCGAAATAAGTTCCGATTAAAAAGCCTACAAAGATGGTCATGACCACGCCGCCAAGAGTCCCTTCCCATGTTTTCTTTGGAGAGATGCGTTCAAAAAGTTTGGTGCGTCCAATCAATCGACCTGTTAAGTACGCGAATGTATCATTCGTCCAAATTAAAAGGAACATCCCTCCAACCTTGGGCATGAAGAAGCCTTCAGTAGGTTTGAAGTCATTGAAATTATGATCGTGGAAATTCATTTCCGTAACCAAAAAGAAGGGGAGAACGATGTAAAAAATTCCGGCGATCTGGATGGTACTATTCAGAATTGGATTCTTCTTTTTCCGCCATAGTTCGGTGAGCATCATAATGAGAATGACCGGAACAATGAGCGTGTAACAGGCGATAGGTAACACTTGATAAAGTGTGAGAACGGCAATGGTGAAAATGACAATTCCCCCGAGTGTCCCGATCCGCCAATCAATTTCAATAGTGCGTTGAGAATGGAATAATTTATTGAATTCGACCAAGCCGAGAATCATGAAGGCAGCGAACACGGCCGTAGCGTACCAATCGTCCAAAAGGATAGACCCCAGGATCACTGCAACGAACAATGCGCCGGTGATAGATCGAACGACCAGATTACTCATGCGGCAAATTTAGAATTTCTTGTGCGTTCTTCATGTGTTCACGTTGCACTTTAAGATATAAATAGCCGAATGCCTGATACGAAGAATCCCGCTGATCAAAAATCACAGCGGGAATATCTGCTTCAACTAGTTGCATATGTTTGATACGTACGACGTATTCGTCGCGCGATTCGAAAATGGTTACCCATTCAGGCTCCCGGACTAGTTTCGTCCGAAGCGCCGTCCACCGGTTTTTCATCTTCCGAATCAGCTTCATTCGTATCTTTCTTTTCTTCTTCGTTGCTTACTTTGATGTCGTCAACACGTGGTACATCAGGTACTCTTGTTGGTTCTTCTTCGTCGGCGATAATAGCTTCTTTCACCTGTTCCGCTTCCTTGTCAATATCCCAAGGACGTTCTCCGAAGATAGCCACCAAATCCTCCTTGAAGATAACTTCTTTTTCGAGTAGTATATTGGCCAATTGCTCCAACTTCTCTTTGTTATCCTTCAAAAGTTGCAATGCACGGTCGTACTGCGACTCAATCAATTTGCTCACCTCTTCATCGATAACGTGCGCTGTTTCATCCGAATAAGGCTTCGTAAACTGATTTCCATGTGGATCGTAATAAGAGATATTACCAACCTTATCATTCAATCCGTACACTGAAACCATTGCATACGCCTGCTTGGTCACTTTTTCAAGATCACTCAAGGCACCCGTACTGATTTTGCCAAACGTCAATTGCTCTGCTGCACGACCTCCAAGTGCTGTACACATGTCGTCCAAAATCTGTTCCGTTGTGGTGATACTACGCTCTTCTGGCAAGTACCATGCCGCTCCAAGGGAACGTCCACGCGGTACGATTGTCACTTTCACCAGCGGATTTGCGTATTGCAACAACCATGAAACGGTAGCGTGACCTGCTTCGTGGAAGGCAATTGCTTTTTTCTCTTCTGGAGTGATGATTTTGTTCTTTTTCTCCAATCCTCCGATGATACGATCGACGGCATCCAAGAAGTCTTGTTTTTCAACAGATTTCTTTCCTTTTCTCGCTGCTATCAACGCCGCTTCGTTACAAAGATTAGCGATGTCTGCTCCAGAGAATCCTGGTGTTTGGCGTGCTAAGAAATCTACATCCAAGTCTTTATCCAATTTCAATGGCTTCAAGTGTACTTGGAAGATTTCTTTACGCTCATTCAAGTCCGGCATGTCCACGAAAATCTGACGGTCAAATCGTCCGGCACGCGTCAAGGCGTTGTCCAATACGTCCGCACGGTTGGTTGCTGCAAGGATGATCACTCCAGAGTTCGTTCCGAATCCGTCCATCTCAGTTAAGAGTTGGTTCAAGGTGTTTTCACGCTCATCGTTCGAGCCGAAGCTGTTGTTTTTCCCTCGGGCACGTCCAATGGCATCGATCTCATCAATAAAGATGATAGATGGTGATTTCTCTTTCGCTTGTTTGAACAAGTCACGAACACGAGAGGCTCCAACTCCTACGAACATCTCCACGAAATCCGATCCCGAAAGTGAGAAGAAAGGAACTTTTGCTTCTCCGGCCACGGCTTTTGCAAGCAAAGTTTTACCTGTTCCCGGAGGGCCTACCAAGAGTGCTCCTTTTGGAATTTTCGCTCCTAATTCTGTGTATTTCTTCGGCTGTTTCAAGAATGAAACAATCTCTTCAATTTCTTCTTTAGCCCCTTCTAATCCCGCAACATCTTTAAACGTTACGTTGGTAGATTTTCCGTTTTCGTACACCTTCGCACGAGACTTTCCAATGTTGAAAATCTGTCCTCCGGCACCACCGCCACCGCCGCCAGTCATACGACGCATCACGAACATCCAAATAGCAAGGATGATGATTAATGGAAGTAAGAAGCTCAAGATTCCGGAGAAGTAATTTACCTCGTCTTTTGATTCAGTATCAACGGAAGGGACTTTTAAATCCGTTTCCTCGCCAGCGGCTTCTGCTTTGGCTATTTCGTCTTTGATCTCTTCTCTGCGCTCGTCCAGCCTTCGCTCAAACGTCTCTACACTCCCCAGTTTTAATGTGAATTCAATTTCCCCACCGAGTGTGTTTCCTTTCTTGAGGGCATCGCGCATTTTCTTGTAACGAGCCTCTTCTGAGGTTTTCACGAAGGCACGACCTTCTTTTGTCAAGGTGAAATCCAAGTGATCTCGGTTGACAATGACCATCTTATCGATGAAATCTTGTTCCCAAAGTTCAATCACCACTTTTTGTGAGTTGATCTCTGTTTCGGAGCCAGAAGACATGAACAATTGAACGCCGATGATGGCAACTCCAATTGCTGCGTAAATCCAATAAATCGAAAATGGACTCTTCTTTTTGTTTTTGTTATCGCTCATTTTAAATAATTAATCAAGGTTTGGTACATCTACTCTCACGGCGTCGGCCCACAAATCTTCCAACTCATAAAAGGCACGTGTTTCTTTGTAGAACACATGTGCAACCACGCTTACGTAATCCAAGAGGACCCATTCGCGATTGGTTTTTCCTTCAACGCTGTAAGGTTTTTCTGACAATTCCTTGCGAGTATGGCGTACAACAGAGGAGCTAATTCCGTCTACTTGGGTGGATGAATCTCCACTACAGATGACAAAATAGTCGCAAACTGCATTGTGAATTTCGCGCAAATCTAGCACCACAATATCCTTCGCTTTATTTTCTTGCATTCCCTCTACAATTGCATCGCAGAGTACTTGCGAGTCATCTTCTTTCAACTCTTTCTCCATGTACGTTTTTTATACCTTTACAAATCTAACTTTATATTTACAGAAAACCAGCCGAATTCGGTTGAACTGTCAATAATCTCCATGCAGGAAATCGGTCGCTCCATCATCCGTTTGGAATCTGTAGATTCTACGAACAATTATACTGCCAATCGCGCCAGAGAGAACGATTTGCGCCATGGCGCTGTTATTTTGGCAGTAGAGCAAACGGCAGGTAAAGGCCAGATGGGCGCTCATTGGCAGTCAGATGCGGGTGCAAACCTGACATTTTCGGTGTTTTTGAACAACGTCAATCTGTCAGCAGAGCGTCAGTTTCTTTTAACAAAAATTGTGTCTTTGTCACTCGTTGATTTGCTGGGGAGTTTTGGCATTTCGGCAAAGATCAAATGGCCTAATGATATTTACGTTGACAATCGAAAAATTGCCGGTGTTCTCATTGAGAATATCATTCAAGGAAAAACGATTTCAAAAACGATTATCGGAATCGGTTTGAATGTCAATCAACAGGAATTTGGCTTGCTGTCTGCGACGAGTTTGTCCTTAGAAAAACGAATGCACTTTTCTTTGGATGACGTCTTATTCTCGTTTATTGGAGCTTTTAACAAGCGTTTGAAAGGGATGGAAAGTGCTTCAATCCATGAAGACTATCATCAATTGTTGTTTTGGTTGAATGAATCCAGAAGATTCAAAGACGAACAAGGTGAATTTGAAGGTGCGCTTGTTGGGATAAATGAGAGAGGGATGTTGTTAGTGGAGAGTGGGCTTCGAGAGCCTCAGCTCTCGGTATATCAACTAAAAGAAATCGAATTTCTTATTTAAACTGCTCAACCAGTTGTGTTGACATGTAGTTAAAGAGGTTGGTCAGAGGTTTCTCCACCATCATTTTCAAAAAAGCGTTGACTTGACCGTCAAATTGAATGTAGCCTTCTGTTGCTGCTCCGTTTTCGTTCATGAAAATTGTCAGCTTAAAAGGAAAAGGAGATTTTTCTCCAGATTTCATATACAATTCATTCGAACCGTTGTCTCCATCTTGAAGCAAAGAAATCGTAATTCCTCCCTGCACTTTGAACGAACATCCTTCCTTAGTAGCTTGAAAGTCCGAAATTTTATCCGTTGGAAGCAGGTGTTCCATGTTGTTTGAATCACCTAGAAAATCACGAACAGTTGCCTGATCTGCGTTTACCACTACATTATTTGCTTTGATGATCATAATTGCTTCTTTATTTTTTCCACTCCTTTGGAGCACGGCGCCATTCAGCCAACGATTCCATATCGTTTTCTGTAATCCACTCTTTTTTCAACGCGACTTCCACCAATGTATTGTAATCGGAAAGAGTTACATACGGACACTCAGCATTTGCAAAGTTTACGTTGGCCAAATCGAACCCATAGGTAAAGATCGCAACAAGTCCGCGAACATCCAGTTTTGCATCTCGCAAAGCATCTACTGCCTTCAAACTGCTTCCTCCTGTAGAAATCAAATCTTCAATCACGACAACTTTCTGTCCTTCTTCAAAGTAACCCTCAATTTGATTTCCCATTCCGTGGGCTTTTGCAGAACTTCGAACATAGATAAAAGGAACCCCTAACTCTTGAGCCACCAAAGCTCCTTGAGCAATTCCTCCCGTTGCCACACCGGCAATTACATCTGGTTTTCCAAAATGATCGATAATCGCTTCAGAATATGCCTGACGGATGAAGGTGCGAATGTTTGGGTAAGAAAGGGTAACACGGTTGTCACAATATATGGGTGAATTAATTCCCGATGCCCAAACAAAAGGTTCATTTGGACTTAACTTTACCGCTTTGATTTGTAGCAAAAATTCAGCTACTTTTGATGCCTTAACAGTGTTCAAAATCATGGGTGCAAATGTACAAAGTTTTTATTGATCAAAAGCCTGTAGTATTCATCGAAAAAGAAGAGTTATCCACAGAGATTAACGTGGAAAAGGCGAAGAATGTCTCCAATCTTGATGATCTGAAGCCCTTGCTCAAAAAGGCTTCTATTGAATCCCCAGTTTTTTTAGTAGCCAAGAATCCTAAGAAGGCGTTTAAAAGCTTTTTTGCAGATTTCAAGAAGATCGATGCGGCCGGAGGAATTGTGCAACGAAAGGAAAAATTTCTCGTCATCAAGCGCAAAGGACTTTGGGATATTCCGAAGGGAAGAATTGATAAAGGAGAAGATGCTGAAACGGCATGCGTTCGTGAGATTATGGAGGAATGCGGAATTGAAGAACCAACAATCACGCATCCTTTGTGCGAGACTTACCACTGTATGAAATGGAACGATCAGCCGGCATTGAAACGTACGTATTGGTATATGTTGACCTACTCAGGATCCAAGGACACGACCCCAGAAACTAAGGAAGATATTACCGAAGCCAAGTGGATGTCACGCGAGAAGCTCTTGAATATTCGAAAGAAAACTTTCGGGTCGATTAATGTGGTGTTAGACGCTTTTCTTGACTATTATCCTTATTAATTAGGAATAAAAAATAATGAATAAGGAATAAAGCACACTGAGCGCAGCCGAAGTGTGCGTTGCGAATCGATTTACTATTCAATATTTTTTATTTCTGATTCATGATTAAACCTCACTTTTGTAAAGTACTGCTGGGCTCGCCTGCGCCGTAGGCATGATGACAATATCGTTCAAAGTCACATGAGGCGGTCGGGTTGCAGCGAAATAAGCCGTTTCTGCAATGTCTTTTGCGACTAAAGGCTGGTATCCATTGTAAACTGAATCCGCGGCGTTTTGATCTCCTTTGAAGCGGACTATCGAGAACTCCGTTTCTGCCGCACCCGGTGCAATATTGGTGACTTTGATTCCGTGTGAAACCAAATCGATACGCATCGCTTGAGATAAGGCATCTACTGCGTGTTTGGAAGCGCAATAAACGTTTCCTCCTGGATATACTTGCTTCCCTGCGATAGACGCAATGTTGATGATTTGTCCACTTCCGTTTTCCTTCAACATCGGAATAACCGCTTTTGAAACGTAGAGCAATCCCTTGACATTCGTATCGATCATACGCTCCCAATCGTCGATGATACCCTCGTCGATGGGGCCTTTTCCAACTGCCAATCCTGCGTTGTTAATCAAGAGATGTACTTGAGATCGAACATCCGATGGAATGCTGTCAATCGCTTTGTTAACCGTGTCATTATCGCGAACGTCAAAACACAAGGTCAGTACTGAAACATCAAACTTCGATTCTATCTCTGATTTCAGAGCGGTCAAACGTTCTTCGCGTCTTCCGGTGATGATTAAATTCCACCCGTTAGAAGCGAATTCGTGCGCGCAAGCTTCGCCGAATCCTGCCGTGGCACCTGTAATTAAAGCGGTACTATTCATGTGTCAATGTTTCTGATTTCTGTTGATAGAGAATCCCTGTAATGATCAAAATCGCGATGTAAACTGGAATGCGATAACGTGCAATGGCTCCTAAAACTGGCGTCGTCCATCCAATGATAAGAGACAATAAAAAGGCAAAAATGATCAGTCCTGCGATTCGAATGCGTTCTTGTTCTGACAGTTTTTTTCGTTGTGTAATCGTCCAAAATAGAGCGCTGAAGAGCAAAACAGTTTCAATGAATGCAACCCAGTTAAGCGCTCCACCGGGATCTCCGGGGATTGGGCGAAAGAGGGCGTGATACAAGGCTTCAGGTATATTTCGGATCAATTGTCCGTACGAATTGTTTATCGGAGTAACCGGAATAAATCCATCCGACTGCGTGTTTTCAAAGTACTTAATCCAGCGTTCGTTATTTGCTTTTTTCAATCGGATCGGCACCGGATCAGAAATCTGACCCAACTTGAGAATTTGCGCATCCAGGTCGTGTTTCAGCCAAACAGTATCGTGATCACGATTCAAAGAGGCGATCTGATCCGTTCGGAAATAATAAAAGACACTATCGGCGTACACGTGCAATCCGCCGCGACCTACCTGAACAAAATCAAATTGCTTTCGACTGATCGTTTGAATCGCCTTTTCTCGGGGTTTCGGAAAGGATGCAAAGAGCAGAGCGGTGAGAATTCCAAGGATCAGAATTCCGCCAATTATCTTGAATTTTGGTAACAATTTCGTCGTAGCCAAAAAGGTGAGCATTGGCATGAGCATGAACATTACGTATGGTTTGAAGCCTAGAAGCAGTAATCCACCGATGACGCCAAAAAGAATCTTTTTCTTTTGAGACTCGTCATGAAAGACCCCGCGAAGAAAGAGTCCCAATCCTAGAAGCATGAAAGGCTCCTTTAAAATACTCGAAGACCAAAAGAAAACGCTTGGCAAAAGAAGCAATACCCAAAACACGACTTCTTTACGAACGGAAACCATTGGCTTTACAGTAATGTAGAGCTGCTTGATCCCCATTAGCCCCACAAAGCAACAAACAAGAGCGTGTACAATTTCAGAATTGAAACTGATAAAATGAATTAAGCTGTGAGCGCGAAGAATGTTCTTATTGTCATTGATGAGCGATTGAGCTCCAACATCCCAGTGTGTGGTTTCCGGTAAGTAAGCTTCGATCAAAGGCTGTGTTTCTCCAACACCAGTCAGGAACTTGAAATAGGTGAGGGGAGATTCCCAAAACACGTGATTGAGCATTTGACTTTCTCGCATGAATACACCGGCATCTTCACTCAATGTCCCATGTCCGAGTACCTGAGTATAGACAAAAAGGAAGCAAAGAGCCATTCCGACTTTCAGAGCAAACGCGAGAGGAAATGTCCAAGGGTGTAACTCGCTAACGGACAGAGAGCGCCAGTAACGCAGTCCCAAAATGAAGATCAGAAAGAGTACAATAGCGTACAAAATCACACGTCGGAATTTCCGGCTAATTTAGTCATAATTCGAACTAAGGTGTCACAATGTCCAACAATCGCAGACACTTTGTCAGGATTCTTCCGATGGCACAGTCATTGACCTACGAAGTCACACTAACAAATTGAAAAAAGATGAAATCAGGTCAGATTAATGTTCAAACGGAAAATATTTTTCCAATCATTAAAAAATTCTTGTACTCGGATCACGAGATTTTCTTGCGTGAATTGGTCTCTAATGCGGTAGATGCGTCTCAGAAGTTGCGCGTCCTTTCTTCAAACGGAGAATTTAAAGGCGAATTAGGAGATTTAAAAGTGGAAGTGCTTTTAGATAACGAAGCTGGAACACTGACAATTCGCGATGTCGGCATCGGGATGACGGATGCTGAAATTGATAAATACATCAATCAAATTGCGTTTTCAGGAGCAGAAGAGTTCGTGAAGCAATACGAAGGTAAAGATGGTGCCGAGCAGATTATCGGGCATTTCGGTCTCGGTTTTTACTCAGCATTTATGGTGGCTGATAAAGTTCAGATTCGCACTTTAAGTCGTCAGGATGGAGCGCAAGCCGTTCAGTGGGAAAGCAATGGCTCTCCAGAATACACGATTGAAGAAATTGAAAAAGATACGCGTGGAACGGATATCGTTTTGTACATCTCGGAGGAATCAAAAGAATTCTTGGAGAAAGCGCGCATTCAAGGGATTTTGGATAAGTACTGTAAGTTCTTGCCGATTCCAGTGTTCTTCGGTACGAAAACAGAATACCAAGATGATCCGAATGGTGAAAAAGATGACGATGGAAAAGTAAAACGCGTGGCAATTGACGTTCCAAATCAGGTGAACAATGTTTCTCCTGCTTGGACGAAAACACCATCCGATTTATCAGATGTAGATTACGGAAACTTCTACGGTGAATTGTACCCGGGTTCCATGGAATTGCCGTTGTTCAACATTCACCTCAACGTTGATTATCCTTTCAACCTTACTGGAATTCTTTATTTCCCGAAGATTTCGGAGAATGTAGAAGTACGGCGAAATAAAATCAACTTGTACTCGAATCAAGTGTTCATTACGGATTCAGTAGAAGAAATCGTTCCTGAGTTTTTGACTTTGTTGCACGGAGTTATTGACTCTCCAGACATTCCTTTGAATGTATCCCGTTCGTACTTGCAGAGCGATAGCAACGTAAAGAAAATCTCTTCGCACATCACTAAGAAAGTAGCAGATAAATTGGCGAGCATGTTCAAGTCGGATCGTGAAGATTTTGAATCGAAATGGGAAGATTTGAAGATTTTCGTTCAATACGGAACCCTTTCGGATGAAAAGTTTGCGGAGAAAGCAAAACAATTCTCTTTAATCAAAGATACCGATGGTAAGTATTACACCATTGAGGAATACAAAGAGAAGGTAGAAGCACTTCAAAAGGACAAGAACGATAAGGTCGTGATGTTGTACACGAACAATCCAGACGAGCAATTTGGATTCGTGAAGAAAGCGAACGATCGTGGTTACAACGTTTTAGAATTAGGCGGGCCATTAACATCCCACTGGATTGCGAAAATGGAGCAAACGTTTGACGGAATCTCATTCGCGCGTGTGGATGCTGATACTTTAGATAAGTTGATTCAGAAAGATGAAGAAATTCCATCGAAACTGAGCGAAGACGATGAAGGTGCGTTGCGACCGATGTTTGAGGAAGTCGTGAACAAAGAGAAATACACGATTCAGTTCGAAAGTATGCACGCGGAGGATGCACCGATTATCATTACGCAGCCCGAATTCATTCGCCGCATGAAGGAACAACAAGCAATGGGTGGCGGCGGATTTATGGGAGCTTTCCCAGAAATGTATAATTTGGTCATCAATTCGAATCACGAAAAGATCAGTCAGATCCTGAATACAAAGACGAAAAAGTCTCAGGAGCGACAGGTTAAACAACTCACTGATATTGCATTATTGTCGCAAGGCATGTTAAAAGGCGAAGAATTAAACGCCTTTATTGAACGCAGTATTGAGTTGATATAAAAAATAACCTGACTGTCCGTCTTTTGGCGGACAGTCTAATTTTAGGAGATTGTATAGTATATTATTGGCCATTGGAGGCTACGTTTTATTTGGAAACTTTTGGGGAGCACTCCTCGGCTTCCTTATTGGTGGTGGAGTAGACAATTATCAACGCATTCAGGGCGCTGCACGACGAGCAAATGGAGGACGACGTGTCTCTCCAGAAGAGATGTTCCAGTATTATCAGCAGCGTTCCACATCGAACGATCTACCGACCATGTTGATGGCTTTGTCTGCGGCCGTAATGAACGCGGATGGAAAGGTGTTGAAATCGGAGTTGAACTTCGTGAAATCGTTCTTCAATCAGCAATTTGGTCCGCAATTCTCGCAACAACACCTACAAACCCTCAAGCGTTTCCTAGATTCCAATGAAATTCCATTACAACGCATTTGTAATGATATTCGAATGAGAATGCAACCAGAGGTTCGTGTCCAATTGTTGCATTACATGTTCGGAATTGCTAAAGCAGATGGTGATGTGTCGCCGTCAGAAATCAATGTGATTTCGCGGATCGCAGATATGTTAGGTGTTTCTCGTCAGGATTTTGAATCGGTGAAGAATATGTTCTACAGAAATGTAGATTCAGATTACAAGGTATTGGGCATTGAACCAAGTGCAACGGATGACGAAGTGAAAAAGGCCTACCGTAAAATGGCCATCAAATTCCACCCAGATAAAGTGGCGCAAATGGGTGAGGAGTACGAGAAAGGCGCTAAAGAAAAATTCCAGAAAATTCAGGATTCTTACGACGCGATCAAGAAACGTAGGGGAATGAAATAAGAGAAAGCGTTAGCTTTCGAAAGACTGAGGCCGAGCCAGGCTGGCGAGATAGCCGAGGGACACATTTAAATAATGAATAAGGAATTAGGGATCATGAATTTTGAATGGATTGCCAGTCCTTAGTCGATGAGTTGAATCACAATCCAAAAGTAGAATTGTAAAGGCGATGTCCACTTCCCAGTTGAGATTGCTAGTTCCTAGAATAAATATGAGTTGTCCAGAGTTTAGTGCCGACCACGAAGGCACAATGGATACTAAATTATAAGGATGCAATTACTTTCGAAAAGGGACACAAGATTATGACGACGTCATAATCCCTTGTGCACTCTCATACTCTGGGATTCCTCGTGCCTTTGTGTCCTTTGTGGTAAAAAAACACACACTGTTTTGCATGTATTGGATGTGCCAGCTAAACATACTGACTGTATAGTTTGTTCCAGCACCCTAAAAGATTATAAATTAAAAAAGGCGCTGATCACTCAGCGCCTTTACTCTTATTGTAGTGTTGGTTTTACATTTTCACTATCGATCGAATTGCATTGTATCCATTCAATTCGAACGTGTAGGTTCCTCTTGCCAAATCCGCAATGGTGATCTGGTTGATGCCTTCGTGAAGTTCACCTGTCATCACCACGCGTCCTGTCGCGTCGTATAATGTGAACGATTTCACATCCAGTTCATCAACATCTACCGTCAATTCACCATCCGTTGGGTTCGGGTAAATCTCGAAAGAAGCTCCTTCGAATTCCTCCAATCCGATGGTTGTAATTGGCATACACATAGAAGTGTCTGAACACGCTCCGTCTGTAATAATCACCGCGTAGTTTCCGTTGGCAGTCGCGTCGAATACATGACTCGTAGCTCCCGCAATTGGTGCGTTGTTATTATCACAATCGATCCACTGGTACGTTCCGAAGACGTAATCAGCTTGAAGTGTATTGTAATCTACTTGAGTTACTCCATTGTCTACAGTAGTTACCGTCAGCAACAATGTTACTACAGAGTCACATCCGTTAGATGCTCCACTTGCAATCGTATATGTCGGTGTATTCGTAGAACTAGAGTACGTATTTCCGTCAATCCATGTAAACGGTCCGCAAGACGTTTGCACATCTGTTCCAGACGTTGCTGAATTTATTGTCAAGTCAAGCGTTACTGTCGAATCACAGCCGTTAGCTGCTGTAAGCACTTCCGTGAATGATCCAGATGAAGTATACGTCGTACCATTAGCCTGCCAAGTGTAAGAACCACATGCAGAAATAGTTTCAGTTGTTGGTGAAGGGATCACCAACGGACTAGCTGTTGCCGTTCCGCTTGGACTTGTACATCCACTAACTGTTTGTGTTACCGTATAAACTCCTGCAGTTGTTACTGTAATTGAAGCTGTATTAGCCCCCGTTGACCATAACAAATTCGTTCCGGTTGCCGTTAAAGTGGATGATCCACAGTCGTTAACAACTGTAACAACAGGCGCCGCCGGTGCTGAAGGGTCTGTTAAGATCTCATTCAATGTATTAGAAACACATCCGTTGTCGAAGGTGATTGCGTATGAACCAGCAGTCAAACCTGAGATTGTGTATGGTAATGTCACAACACCTCCACTGTTTCCTGACGATGTTCCTGTCCAAGTTACTGTTCCTGATCCAGATCCATTCACTACAATGGATCCGTCGTTGTTTCCACATGTTGATGGATTCGTAATTGTTCCGGCAGTTATTGTTGGCACTGCTAATGGAGCAGCTGTTCCTGATCCCGGAGCACTTGTACATCCTCCTACCGTTTGTGTTACTGTGTAAACTCCGGCAGATGTTACTGTAATAGATGCAGTCGTTTCACCTGTTGACCATAACAAGTTAGTTCCTGTTGCGGTCAAGGTCGATGATCCACATCCGTCAACTACTGTTACCGTTGGTGCAGAAGGAATTGCAATTGGAGCAGCGGTTCCTGATCCGTTCGTACTTGTACATCCCCCAACTGTTTGCGTTACCGTATATGCTCCTGCAGTTGTTACTGTAATAGAACTTGTTGTTGCTCCTGTTGACCAAACTAAGTTCGTTCCTGTTGCTGTCAATGTAGATGATCCACAGTTGTCAACTACTGTTACTGTCGAAGCTGATGGGATCGGAGTTGGGTTCGCAGTTCCCGTTCCCGCTGGACTTGTACATCCGCCAACTGTTTGAGTTACCGTGTAGGCTCCCGCAGTTGTTACTGTGATAGATGCCGTTGTTGCTCCGGTTGACCAAACTAAGTTGGTTCCAGTTGCGGTCAATGTCGACGATCCACAGTTGTCAACTACTGTTACTGTTGGCGCTGCTGGTGTCGCTGTCGCTGAAATGGAAATCGTTCCACACGTTCCTTGGGTAACACATCCACCTTCACCGCGTACGAAATAATCGTTAGTACCTGCAGCAAGTGTTACGTCAAATGTTCCCGTTGCAGTTGTACCAAGAAGCGTACCTCCACAAGAACCTGAGTAAATAGACCATTGTGTCGCATCATTCAAGTTTCCTGCAATGTTTAATGTCAAAACATCACCTTCACAATGAGGGCCTGCCGCGGCAGTAACTGTTGGTACGTCTGGATCAACACATGCTACTGGAGTGGTACAAATTTCAATCGCCCATCCGGTCAATGCTCCACCATCCAAGTTGAAAGCATCTGCAATTGTCAACGTCCAAACTCCGTTCGGGTTCTCACCGTTAAATGCGCTCAATACTTGGTTTGGTTGGTAAATTCCTCCTCCAACTGGTGGACATGGAATAGAACCATATGCCTGAGCTGATGCATCATCAAAGGCGATATCGAAGTCATCCTGCGTTGTACATACTTGATCCATCAGAATCACGTTGGTTCCAATCGGACTTGTTAAAGTAAACGTCAAGTCACTGATGTACGTGTGATTTCCTACCAATTGAACAACATTCAAATCACTGATTGTTCCTGTTGCAGGAACTGTAATTGTTGAGGTAACAGTTGGTGTTCCTGATGCAGAAATTGCTACTGGAACATTCGTTGAAGTATAAGTGTTACAAGAACTCGTTGTGAAAGAGAAGGTCGCTGAGTATGGAGAGTTACCACATCCCGTAACCACTCTGACACGCCAATAATACGTGGTTGAGGCGCTCAAACTTGCAGATGTGTATGAGTTTGTCGCTAATCCTGTTGCGTTATCAATGATTGTTGTAAATCCTGGGTCCGCTGCGATATCTATTTCATAAGTTGCTCCACTTTCAGGTGACGCAGTCCATGTAAATGTGGTTCCTGTAGAAACCCCGGTTGCTGCGTCCGCAGGTGCTGTTAGTGTTACAGCTGCTGGAGATCCATTGTTAATGTTAAGATCTAAAGAAAGCGTTTTTGGACCAGAGGTACTAGTAGCATCAACTGAGAACGTGTAAGAACCTGGTGTTACAGCACCTGTGTTAGAAATTGTCAAAACCGTGCTCCCTACAGGAGTTACCGGATTCACACTAAAGCTAGAAGTCGCTCCTGCTGGTAAACCAGATACAGATAAAGTCACCGGATCTGAATACCCTCCTATTTCACCAATGTCTATTGTATAAACAGCATCATTTGGTGAACATACGGTTTGTACATTGTTGGTTGTTGTAAGTGTGTAATCGAAAGTTGCACCAGTAATTTCGAAGTTGTTATCAGAAATATCAAAGAAAGTTCCGCTGGCACTTCTTACCATAACTCGAGCAGTAGTTGTTGGAGTGTTCGGTACAGTAATAGCTTGGGAACCATCATTTTGTGTATTTGTCGCCAATACTGTTGGATATGTCAAACCACCATCTGTAGAAAGAAGAATATCTACGTTGGCACAGTTTACTGGAGCATTGGTTGTTCCTGCAACATCCCAAGTTACGGTTTCCGTTGTCAGTCCGTTCCAAACAATTCCCGTAGCAGATGGATATGTAACAACAAACGGTCCTGAGCCTCCATCAATATTAATTGTAACATCGGTATGGTCATTACATCCACCACCTGCAGCATTGTCTCGAACTACACATCTGAAGTTCATTGTTCTTGTTACTGTCGGTAAAACTTCCCAAGTAAAAGGTCCTCCAGCTGCTAATGCTGTTAGATTTGGGAAATAGCGTGTCGGATCTGTAGATGACGAAAAACTACGAAATGCTGGACCTCCAGTGGCCGTGGATACAGGTGGCATTGTTGCTACCTGATTATCCATCTGTTCCCAGTTATACGTCAGTATGTCACCATCAGGATCAGTTGCTGTCGCAGTTAATGAAAATGGCGTTCCAGAAGGGACATATATTCCAGCGGCGTTGGTACCAGTTATTGTAGGTGCAGTGTTAGATAGAGGAGTAACAACGGGACAAGTATGTCCAACACCCGTGATAAATGAACCAATCTCTTCCAAACTCACCCCGTGAAAATGGTCGTCACTGTTACTTTGAACGTTAGGAGCACAGATACCAGCATATCCCATGATAGTACTGGCACTTCCTGGTTCCATTGCTGTTGCGTTATTTCTATTACAGTTGTTGTTTTGTGTATGATTGGCTGCGAACTGGTGTCCCATTTCATGACATACGTAGTCAATATCGAATGGATCACCTACTGGAGCAGAGCTCCCTGTTACACCGCGAGCTTTATTCCCTGTAGAACAAACTACTCCGAGTCCAGCGATACCACCACCGCCAGTCGAGAATACGTGTCCGATGTCATAGTTAGCATTACCTATAGTAGCGTCAACTTCTGTTTGGTTCTCACCAAGCATTGTAAATCCGTCGTTGTTCGTGTAAGGGTCTGTTGCTGAATTAGTGAAAATTAGATTGTTATTTCCAGCGACAATTACCATTGTAATTGCTGCATCTCTTTCATAAACTCCGTTTACACGGTTCATGGTAGTAACCTGTGCTGCTGCGGCAGCGGCAACTGTTCCACCGTGAAATGCGGTGTACTCTCCGGTCGCTGCAAGAGCCAAACGATAGGTTCTTAATTCACAAGAGCCAAAGCTCATCGCGGTAGGATCTACTGGTTGTGTTGTCGTAGTAGTTGTGACGGCACAATCAGCACTTTTCACAGCTGAAGATCTAAAATGTGTTCTTTCGTAAACAATGTAGTGCTCAGTGTCACCTCCTCCGAAAGAATAAGGGTCAATGTAGACTGTTGAGGCACCAGCAATCATGATCATACCATGGAATCCTTGTGGTGTATGATCAATTCGAGCAGTTTTACCTGGATCGGAGATGCTGACTCCCGTAAAAGTTCGAATGTTTGGATACATTGCTTGTAAGGATGCTTCCATTACTGGTGCATTCTCAATTCGGAATGTCTCCATAGTACCATCAGGCAAAGGAAGGTCCAGTGTGACCATTGTTGATTGTGCCGTAGGCGAGAATCTTAATGGCGCCGCATCTAGAATTGAGCTCAAATATGTCTCATCCAGTTTCACTGTTCTATACTCTGTCGGAGTAATGTAGCGCGTTCCAGAAATTGGAATGTTTGTTTCTTTCATGTTAGTCCAAGGTGCTGTGGCACTGAGAGATGAACTTTTGGCACTTTGAGCAGTAGCTTGTAGGCCAAATACATGAAATACCAAGAGTAGCGCGGTGAGGCGCACAATTAGAGAGGTTTTCATCGCTAGTTTAGTTATTGGTTTAAGCCTCCAAATTAAGAAAGCTTTATCATTTAAAAAAACATTAATTCTTAACACTAATATGAATTAGTTATTAAAAAAAAAACACGAAATCAAGCGCCAATAAAGGGTTTTAGAGGGGAAGAGGATTCCGTTTTTTGTTGAAAAAATTGGTTTTTTTAGTTGAAAAATTTGGATGGATTCGATGATTAATCAATTTAAATCGCACTTTTTCAATGGTTTAATGCGTGCTGATTTTCAATTGATTCCTGTTGAATTATTTATAATCCAATGAAAATTGTACGATGTACGCATAGTAAATACGTCCAGTTCTATTGAGAATTACTGGATTCGACCGATAGAGAAGATGGTCGGTTTCTTGCTCAAATCGTAAGCTTTTTCGCGCCAATCGACAACGGACATCGTTTGAATGTTTTCATCTCCAACCGTGATATTGGAAGCGATGGAAAGCATGGTTGCATCGTTTAACTCGTTGAGAAGGTCTTCCAGTACATTCATATTTCGGAACGGGGTATCCATGAATAAGTGCGTCATTCCAGTTCTGCGCGTATCTGCTTCGAAATCTCTTAGTTTTCGGATGCGATCTTTTCGATCTTTTGGCAAATAACCGTGAAAGGCAAATTCCTGTCCTGAGAATCCGCTTCCCATGAGCGCTAATAAAATAGAGGATGGGCCAACGAGAGGTTTTACGTGAATTCCATTAGAATGTGCCACTGCAACAACTCCAGCTCCGGGATCGGCAACTCCCGGACAACCAGCTTCTGACATGATTCCAATGTCTTCTCCCTTCAATGCAGGTTGAATGAACTTTCGGAATTCGGAGGCATCGGTTTTTTTGTTGAGAATGAAAAAAGTGGAGTCATCAATCGGAAACTCGCGATCCAATTTGCGCAAGTAGCGTCGGGCCGTTTTGATATTTTCTACAATAAAGCAGCGCAATTCAATCGTTTTCTGAATTACTTCAGCTGGAATTACATCTTGCGCATTTTCTCCTCCTATTAAAGTAGGAAGCATGTAAATTGTTCCTTTTTTCATCCTTTTATATCTGAAATAATTTTTGACGTTGCTTCATCCAACATATTGAATACATCAATGAAACCTTGATCGCCTCCGTAATAAGGATCAGGAACTGACATGTTCTCGCCCGGATAAATTTCGTTCAGAATCAATTTGACTTTTTGTTTGTCTTCCTCGTTTCGAGCCAATCGGAACATATTATCACGATTGCTTTCATCCATGGCGTAAATCACATCAAAACGATCATAATCTGCCTGAACAAACTGTCGCGACGTCAAGTCATCGATGTTCACACCCATACTTTTCGCCGTGGCGCGCATGCGAGGATCAGGGGTATCTCCAACGTGGTAACCAGAGGTTCCGGCTGAATCGACTTCAATGTCCAAACTTTCTTGTGCTACCTTCGCACGAAGCAGACCATCCGCCATGGGGGAGCGGCAGATATTTCCCAAACAAACCATCAAAATTTTCATGATGCAAAACTACAATTCCCTTCACTGACCGCCTAAAAATGTTCAATCATTCTAGATGAATATTCATTAATTAGTAGAAATACTCTAAAATTTTCCAACCGTAACGGATTGACTATCGTTGTTTTATATGTAAGAAGCAACTAAGCGATTTTATGAGACAGTTAAAGATAGCCAAGCAGGTGACTAACCGTGAGACGGCGTCACTTGACAAATACCTTCAAGAAATCGGTCGTGTCGAATTGATTACGGCGGATGAAGAGGTACGTCTCGCGCAGCGCATTAGGGAAGGGGATAAAGCAGCGTTGGAGCGATTAACAAAAGCAAATCTACGATTCGTAGTATCCGTAGCCAAACAGTATCAAAATCAGGGAATGTCATTGCCAGATTTGATTAACGAAGGTAATATGGGACTGATCAAAGCGGCTGAACGTTTTGACGAAACACGTGGATTTAAATTTATTTCTTACGCCGTTTGGTGGATTCGTCAATCGATCTTGCAAGCCTTGGCCGAGCAAGCTCGAATTGTGCGTTTGCCATTGAACAAAATTGGAACAATCAACAAGATAAATAGAGCGTATTCGGAACTAGAACAACGTTTGGAGCGTCCGCCTTCTGCTGAAGAATTGGCTGAAGAGTTGGAGGTTTCTGTAAACGACATTCGAAATTCGATGAAAAACAACGGGCGTCACGTATCCATGGATGCACCGCTTGTTGCTGATGATCAATCCTCATCTAGCATGTACGATATCTTGCCAAACGACGCATTACCAGGGCCTGAGAAAAACTTAGTACTGGAATCTTTGCGTAAAGACATTGAGCGATCCCTATCTACCTTGACTTCCCGTGAGGGAGATGTGGTTCGTTTGTACTTCGGATTGAATGGGAAACATCCTATGACATTGGAAGAAATTGGAGAACGATTTGAATTGACGCGCGAGCGTGTCAGACAAATTAAAGAGAAAGCGATTCGTCGATTGAAACATACTTCCCGCAGCAGGATGCTACAATCATACCTTGGCTAAGCGGGGTCGACATCGATAATCGAGCGAATTGACTTATTATTAGGAGCGCCAAAGAACTCATCCATGATGAAAGCTATGCGCTCCTTTACTTTTTTATCATTGGCCTCTCGTTCCACTTTCAGCGTAATTTTCTTCAAATACTGGTTGTAAATGCGCTTCACAACCGGAAACTCTGGCCCTAGAACTCTTTCCTTGAACGTTTCTCGGAGCTTGCTTGCTAATTCAGAAGCTGCACGATTCAATTCGTTTTCATCTCTGTGTTTCAACGTGATTTCAATCACCTTGAAATAAGGAGGATAGAAGTAATTCTTTCGTTCGATTATTTCCGCATCGTAGAATCCTATGAAATCGTGTTGAGTCACTTTTTCAATTACCCAATGATCCGGATCTCCTGTTTGAACGATCACTTTACCACGTTTATCACGCCTTCCAGATCGACCTGCCACCTGTGTCATTAACTGAAATGAGCGTTCAAAAGCTCGAAAATCAGCACGGTTCAGAAGCATATCGGCATCCAGAATCCCCACTAGATTGACATTGTCGAAATCCAGTCCTTTGGTGATCATTTGCGTTCCGATCAAAATATCGATGTGGCCGTTATCAAACTCATCCAGAATATTCGCGTAAGCGTTCTTGGATCGTGTTGTATCCAAATCCAATCGTTTCACCACTTTATCCGGGAACAAGACCGATAGCTCATCCTCAATCTTTTCGGTACCAAAGCCCAGCATTTTAAGTCGATTGCTACCGCAAGCTTTACACGATCCAATCGGTGGAGTAGTGTAGCTACAATAGTGACATTTCAGATTGTTGCTGTGCTTGTGATAGGTCAGAGAGACATCACAATTCACGCATTTCGGCGTCCAATTGCACACTTCACACATCCACATAGGCGTATAACCACGACGGTTTTGGAAAAGAATGACTTGTTCTTCCAGGTTCAAATGCTCACGAATGTGTTCCATCAAGTAATTCGTGAAATGTGATTGCATGCTTTTCTGTTTGCGTTCTTTTCGAACGTTCGCAATCAATATTTCCGGAAGCAAGTTCGCTCCAAAACGGTCAGTCAATGAGACCAACTCATATTTTCCTGCTTTTGCGTTGTGATAGCTCTCAATGGATGGAGTTGCAGATCCTAAAACGATGCTGGCTTTATGGATTTTGCTCAGTACTATCGCACAATCTCTGGCGTTATAGCGAGGAGATGGATCGTATTGTTTGAAAGATGATTCGTGCTCTTCATCGACGATGATCAATCCAAGATTGCTAAATGGAAGGAAAATCGAAGACCGTGCTCCAAGAATAATGCGGAACTTGTTCGGATCGTCATTCAAAACGTGATTCCAAATTTCTACCCGCTCGTTCTGATTGAATTTGGAGTGATATACGCCAATCTGATCGCCGAAATAAGCGGACAATCGCTGAATTAGCTGAGTTGTCAATGCTATTTCCGGGAGCAAAAACAACACCTGTTTTCCTCGGTCGAGATGTTCTTGAATTAACTGAACGTAAATTTCTGTTTTTCCTGATCCCGTAACGCCGTGAAGGAGTACAACTTTCTCATTGTCGAATCCAGCGCGTGTTTCTTCCAATGCGACCTTTTGCGAAGGAGAGAGTTCCTTGAATGAGGTTCCATCATAGGGATTCCCTTCCAAACGGGAGACTTCCATTTTTTCCTGAAAAACGACACCTTGCTTCTCCAGTGTATTCAGTGAAGATTGTGAAACGCCTTCGTCGATGAGAGTCTTTCGTAAAACAACTTCCGTTTCATTGGTTCCTACCTTTACGTGTCGAAGAATACCCAACAATGCATTGAGTTGCTTCTCTTTGCTTTTCACAACGTCCAATTCCGCAATGAAGGCTTCAAGTAAATCTTCGTTTTGAAAATCTTCGGTGAAACCTACGAACATTTTGGTTTTCGGAATGAATTTCTCGTTCAATTCCTCTAAAGACAAAACGGCCTTCTTATCAATCAATGCTTTGATAACCGGTTGAATCGTTTTGATACCCACGATTTCGGAAATTTCTTTGAGATCCAAAACTTCTCGGATTTCAAGGGCATCCAAAATATCCAATTCACGTTCGGTAAAAAAACGTGGGTCTTTTTGAAAATCGGGGTGAAGCACAATTTTCGTTTCGCTCGCCAATTTAAAATTGGAAGGAAGTGCAGCGTTCATTACGTCGCCAATCGGAGCCATGTAGTACGTGGAAATCCACTTCCAGAAACTGTATTGATTAGGATGAATGATCGGGCGTTCATCCAGAATGTATTCGACAAGTTTTGCCTGATAATTCTCGGGAACGGTTTCATGAATACGCGTCACGATTCCGGTAATCCGCTTCGATCGTCCGAATGGAACGACCACACGAGCACCATTAAAAATGGCATCGTTCATGTCGAACGGCACGCGATACGTGAATTCGTTACGAATGGGAACCGGAAGAATGAGGTCTACAAAAAGCGTTTTCCTTTCAGGCATTCGCTAAAGGTAGAAATTGAACCGATCAGTTACAAGCCCAAGCTTGTCCTTGTGCCACATCCAATGATTGCTGACTACAGAAAAGGTGTACTCCTGTAATTGGCCCGATGCACAATTCCATGGTTGAGTTACGATCGATACAACGTGTATTTTGGTTGAAACCAACCATTGGGTGGTACACGCGGTAAGTAAATCGTGATGAGAACAATCCGATAACTGGATGTTCTTTGGTTGCAGTCAAATTGGTAAATGTTGGTTTGTTCTGAGCCAAAGATGAGCTCGGTTGGTTCACCAAAATGTAGTTGTACAAATCTTCCGAACCTCCAACAACTTCTACTGTAATTCCTTCTAGGTTACGACGTGTTACTCCTGGATCACCTGCTTGACAAGCGCTACTAATCAAGTTGTAGAATGTCTCTCCTTGTCCAGAGAAGTTGGTTGTTGAACCAGTACTCGTTTGAATTTCACCCCATGTCCAGCTGATACGCTGCATAGTGGAGTCTCCACCGATGTACTCCTTGTAATCGATCAGCAATTTTGTGTTGATCACCTCAGAGTTTCCATGAGTCACAAACATTGGATTTGTCGTGTATTGTCCTGTTGAAACAGAGTTCTCAGCAAACTTAAATTGGTAGTTCGGCGAATCAGTTGATGTTGAAATTCCTGAAACAATCTCCGTTTCTCCGAATACTTCAAACTCTGATGACATTCCTTCATTGATCAGGATTCGAAGTCTATACGTCGCTGATGGATCCAACCCGGCAAATGTCGGAGCGTCGCTATTATCTAATGATCCTGAGTAAAATGCATACACTTTCTGGTCTGGAGCGTAGAAAACCCCGCTTGTTTCTTTCGTATCAACGATTGTATCAAACAACGTCCATGTTCTTCCTGTTGAACCTCCCGCCAATT
The DNA here is from genome assembly GCA_003149635.1 of Fluviicola sp. XM-24bin1. Lineage (GTDB taxonomy): Bacteria > Bacteroidota > Bacteroidia > Flavobacteriales_D > Crocinitomicaceae > UBA4466. Next base: position 139,648 of record QCWI01000008.1, on the reverse strand, counting down.
GCTCTGTAATTGTAGCGTTTACGCTTTGGAAGTAGTTAGAATCTGGAATTTGAGAAATCTCTAAAGAGTTTCCTGGCCCAATAAATGCTCGTGTGATTTTAATAAGGTGTACCGAATCAGCTTGGTCAAGCAATCCATATACTACGGCAGTTTCTGTGAAATCACCAGTAACCTGAATATCTTCGTTACATGAATTGAATCCGAAAACTACCAAAACTGCGACAGTTAGAATAAAGAGAGTTTGTTTCATTTTTTTCATAAGAGATAGCGCCAAAGTTACGAAAAAGAAGTAGATCAATTTTCCCGTTCAATCAATCAGAAATGTCGTTGAATCAATTGCTAGTCTTTCACCTTGTTCATACCCATTGTTCGGAGCATCCAATTTGGAAGATGTTTACCCGGCTTACGATTTTTCAAGTGGATGTACCAACCTAGTTTTTTCATGATTGGAACTTTGTGCGTCTCAACGAATTCAATCCAGGTTCCGTCTGGATCTTCTACGTAGGAGAATCGCCCACCAGCTTCTCCCATATCGAAGGTATCTGAGCTATCCACGGTGAATGGGAATCCTTTTTCGTCACATTCTTTTTGCAGAGCGTCCATTCCTTGAACATCAAAGCAAAGGTGGATGAATCCCCAATCGCCCCAGTAACGATTCGCAAAAATCGATTGTGCATCATCACGATCAAGTGCCTGAATCAATTCAATCTGAGACGGGCCTAACAAACGAGCGAAGGGCCCACGACGTGCATTTGTATGTGTTAGCAACACGCGGCGTACTTTTTTCGTCCCGGCCGGCAATCCTTTTAGATCATCGAAAACGCCCGTTTCATCGTACACCACTGTTTCGTATTCCAAAATATCTTGATACAAAGGGAGTGCTTTGTCAATATCGCTTACACCAATCATAGTTCCGGCGGCACCTCCACATTTGGAAGCATGACCTGTGCTTTGGAACCATCCTTTTCCTTCAACAATGTTGAAGATGTTACCATTGGGATCTTTCGCAAAGAAAGATTTCTCTCCATTGGGCGCTGTTTGAAGTTCTCCAAGCAATTCAGCTCCGTTCGCTTCGAAATACTTGTAGCTTGCCTCAACGTCTCTTGATTTAATGCGACAAGCGTACAATCCGTAATCCCCCAATTGAACATCAAAAGTTGCTTTTTCAGTCGGGCGTGAAGTAAACTGCCAGATTTCAAATCCGCCTCCGCCGTCCATGCTTAGCGCAAGCGTTGCAGTTCTGGAATGCACATCTCCACCTGTGTAACGTGTCATTAAAGGAGCATCTGCTGCCTCTTCAAATACGCGTACGTTAACACCGAAAAATTTACGGTACCATTTCCAAATTTCCTGAACATCGGGCACTCCGATCCCCATTTGCTGAATTCCACAGATGATTTTCTCCATTGCTAACTTTTGAGGAGGCAAATATACGGTTCCTCATCGAATAGCGCGCTGATTGAACAGCACATATCCCATACTGAATTGGAAGGAAAATGGGATTTCCTGCATCGGGAAATAGTTGGTTGTAAAGCGAATTGGGCCAATAAAACTGTGGAATACTGCCGAGGCCGAAGCCATGAGCGTTGAATTCTCTAAACTACTCACCAATTCCTGTTTGCCATCTGCATCTACCCTGAGCTGCGTAAACGGCTGATAGAAGTACGCATCCAATCGAAGATCGATGATTTTCTTGATTGTGAACACCGTGTTCGCACCAATCGCGGCATATTGCGGAGATCGGTATTCAGGCAAAAAGTAGGTTTTGGCATCTGGAACCAATGAGAATTCAGTCAAAGCCAATAAGGAAGCAGTGTAATTGGCGAATACCGTTTGACTGTTCGAAACCAATTGACCGTGCACTCCAAAATGGAAGAACGGTTGGTCTACGACAAAGGACTGGAAATCCAATCGCATGTTGATCCATTCGTGGAAGCCTTCGATATCGAAGGGGAGAATGGAGGTAGATCCAGACAACGAGCGCTCTTTTCCATTAACGTAGCGGAAAGTAAAATCAAGATAATTTCCTGAAGACGCGAACTGTTTTCGATTCAAGGTGTTGTGCGTGAATCTGAAATAAGCGGAGTAGCCATCAAAATTGGTGATGTCGGCTGTGTCCACACTTGTGAAATCTTCGATCTGATAATAGCTGTCGTCAAGTCGGAACATCCGAATACCGGCCGTGGCTCGGAAAGTATTAGTGACTGGAACGCTGACATTTCCTCCGAGGTAAATCTCGTTTTGAACAAGAAAGGAAGGTTTCGACTCCTCGAAGAAAGTGGCGAAACTTCGGAAGTAATCCCATCGATTTAGTACTAGGTACCCTGAAAGTGAAATTGGATAAACCGCTGGAAGATCTACTACCGTTTGTGCTTTGGCTGAACCGTAGAATTTACCGAAATACGACTCTACTTTAGTGCGGGTACTAATTTTTCCAATCGATTGAAAGGTCAGTCCAGCATATCCTGTATTTACTGGTCTGGATGAAATGTGCCCTCCGATGTCCAATTTGAAATCCCGCGCTTTTCGCACGTTGACATTCAATTTGTAGGTACTGTCCGAGTTTTTTGAGAGCGTAGGATAGAGGAAATCCACTTGAGGCGCAGCGTACAATCGGTAATAGCGTTTCTCCAATTGCTTGCTGTTCAGCACCTCATTTTTTCGCGGGCGAATCAATGAGCGCTGTGCAAATCCAATATTTCTTTTTTCAAATTGCGTTTCAACTTCCGATATTTTTAAGTCTACCGCTTGCCCTCTGAAAGCTATACGTTGTTCCTTAATATTCTCTGATTCCGACTCTTTGGAGACATAAATTCGAATGGAGTCGACATAAGCGATTGTGGCGTCGTATCCACTTTGAATGGCTGCTCGAGCGCTTTTTTCATCAAAGGCAAATGAAGAAACGTCCGTATTTGGCTCAATAATAATACCCTGCTCACAAGGAAGTTCGAAGCGCGTATGGCTCACCAACATGTTCGTAACCTGCCCAATAAGATCGTCCTCAGTAGGTGGATCGGCATTATAAGAAACATTACTTCCAATAATGAAATCCGGATTGAAGTCCGTGTACATTACATCGGCTGGAAAGTTGTTGTAAAGCCCTCCATCGAAAAGTAAGATGTCGTCCACCCGAATGGGATAGAAATAAAATGGATAGGTCATTGAGGCACGCACTGCCGCATTTAAGTTACCGTCACGGAAGATCACCGGACTTTTCATTTCAATGTCCGAAGCAACGCAACGAAACGGAACAAAAAGACTGTCGAAATCTTTGTTATGATTGGCAGAAACGGTTCCTAGCAATCGCATCATTTCAAAATCCAAGAATGCCGATGAGGTAAAATTCGTCGGAAGTGAACGTTTTAAAATACTGTCTTTGGAGAACGATAAGCTTACCATTCCCGCGTGCGGTTCGTCTTCGCGAAGAATGAATCTGTCATTACTCGGAAGTTCACCGTTCGCCATCATTTCGAAATTCTCATTCAATACGATGGCTTCAATCTCCGCAGGGCTGTACCCCGCAGCGTACAAACTACCCACCAAAGCTCCCGCAGAAGTACCTGTGATATAATCAATGGGAATGTTTTTTTCTTCGAGTGCTTTCAGAACGCCGATATGGGCCAAGCCGGTTGCGCCTCCTCCACTAAGTACAACTCCCACCTTTTGTTGAGCAATGCTAGTGGTTGCCAGAAGAAAAGCAACAAGGGTCAGGTATAGCTTGTTTGCGACCAATTTCGTTCTTTTGTACGAAAATACGGATATTCCGAAAAAAGGTTTGGTATGAAGGATGCAAGTGGTGCTGATAAATCATTGATCATAACGATGAAAACGTTCTATGGCTGTGAAGAAGTGTTGAAGGAAGAACTGGCTGAGTTAGGATTTCCCGATGCTAAAAAACTGAACCGGGCAGTGCAAATTTCTGGAACTTGGCGCGATGTCTATTATTTGAATGTTCATTTACGATGTGCCCTGTCCGTATTGGTGCAAGTCAAGAAATTCAACATCCGCAACGAAGATGATCTCTACACGCAAGCAATGAAGATTGACTGGACGCAATATTTTGATGTCCGCAAAACTTTTGCTGTAAAAGGAGCTGTGTTTTCAGATTTTTTCAAGCATTCGCAATATCCGTTCTTGTTGGTAAAAGACGCAATTGTGGATACCTTCCGAAAGAAATTAAAGGATCGTCCGGATGTAAACGTTAAAAAGCCGCAAGTGATGTTTGATGTGTACATCAACAATCGCGAGGTGACGATTTCTTTGAATACTTCTGGTGCACCTTTGTTTCAACGTGGTTACCGAGATGAAACGGGAGCAGCTCCGATGAACGAAGTCGCAGCGGCGGGATTGATCCGAATGTCTGGTTGGGATAAGAAATCTGCTTTCATCGATCCGTTTTGTGGTTCAGGAACCTTTCTCATCGAAGCTGCATTGATGGCTGCAGGATTGCCAGCTACCTTGGAGCGCCACCATTACGCATTTAAGAACTTTGCCAATTTTGACGCTGAGATATGGGATGAGATTCAAAATGCGATTCCAAAGCGCATCACGGAGTTGCCATGTTTAATTGTTGGATCTGACAAGAATGCAGAAATGGTCATGAAAGCACGACGCAACCTCCGAAGATTGCCCATTGGGAGATTCGTGAAGGTGAACGCCGATAGTTTTCAAGAAACCAAACGACCTGCGGAATCGGGAGTGATGATTTCAAATCCTCCGTATGGAGAACGAATGGGCGATGAAATTGAAGAGCTGTACGAAGAACTTGGAGATTGGATGAAAACCGAAATGCAAGGCTTCAATTGCTGGATTGTTTCTTCGAATATGGAAGCATTCAAGTTCGTTGGTTTGCGTCCAGACAAAAAAGTGAAGGTCTTCAACGGAAGCTTGGAATGTTCATTTAGAAAATATTCCATTTATTCTGGATCAAAGAAGGCGAAATTTCAAGAATCAAGCGAAGAGTAATTTGATCGAACTGCACAAGATGATTCGAGGATTTCAAAAGACATTAAAGGACTAGTCTTTTCTCTTTGTTCTTTCCGTCTTTGTTCTATTTCTGAATGAATAATTCCCTATCTTTTCGGCTCAAAGCTGATAAAGATGGAAATCGTAAAAACGATAGGGAGTGGATCGAGCAATGACTTTGTAATCACAAAACCGGGCATTATTGAATCGCATGCCCAAATCACATACGCACCGGGTTATTTTATGATGGTGGAGGATTTAGGCTCTACGATAGGAACCTATGTAAACAATCAGAGAATTAAGGGGAAGAAAGTGCTGAAACGGGGAGATATTCTTTGTTTTGGGGATGTACTTTTTTATTTCGATGAGCATTATCCGGAAATGCTGAAAACACAATCCGTTGCGCCTGAATTGGATGCTGGTTTGGATGGTGAAGAGCCCGAAGATGCTTTAAATGAAAACGATGCGCGAGAAGAAGAAACACTCGCAGGGTCGAAAGGCTTGAAACTCTTCATTTACGCCTTGCAGTTTCCAAAAGATCGGCAGTTGATGCAGCGGGTTTGATTCTTAATGATGGCATCTGTGATTATGTTTACGATGGTGCTTCCTTGGTTTTCGTGGTCGAATCCGACTGGTGCTACCATTTTGGAAGATGAAAGATTTGATCCATTGTCTGGCTTCGGGATGATGCAAGACCTATTCGATGCCAAAGTTTCCGGCGCACCGTTGTTATACATCTTATTATATGGCATCACTATGCTCATATTTTTTGGAGTCATTTCCGCTATGGTGAGTTATTTATTGATTGGGATCAACGCATGGAAGCCAAAGAATATGCTTGGAATTCGTAGACACTCACAGACGGTACTCATTTTGTTCGGAATAAATTTCCTATTACAATTCATGCGTTACGTAGGGTACTGAAATGATGGAGAAAATTCTCTTATAGTTGAGAGATCTTTGAGTGGATCAGGCATTACTGAGGCACGGCTTTACATTGAATACCTAGGGATTGGATACTGGTTTTGTGGATTCGCTATTCTGATGGTGTTACGATCCACTCGAAATGGGCTCTGGCGTCCGAACTTTTCACGTAGATGGGCGACTTTGAGCTTTAGTTTCTGGTTGCCAATGGTAATGTTGCTTGTAACGGTGCATCAAGGTGCTGGTGTTATACAACATCATTTCGACAGAAAAGAATTTAAGAAACTCTGGGGATCAAGTTACAAAACGGTATTTGATGATAAAGAACTGAAAGAACGAGTAACCTTTAACGGGCCAGGAATGGCCAATGCTGCTTATATGGAATTGATCCGAGAAAAGAAGCGAGAGGACAGCGGACAACGACGTTTATGCGGAACGGCTATTATGGATGATTTCATGTCGAAAAGCAAAGCGTACATGTCCGGTATTTGGTTGAGTCTTCACGGATTACTAATTGTATCTATAATTCAGCTCTTTCGCCTCAGGATTCGCGGTACAGTAACTCTGGTGAACTCCGGGCTCCTATTAGCGTTTACGATTAGTCTCGCCGTTTTTGTGTTTTTCTATGTGGATTTAATCCGGCCTAGAGTAGAGTCTAATGTCGAAATCTCAGTTGGATACGGCTGTTATTTGGCGTTTCTAGCGGCGCTAGGTATGGTCTCAGAACAATTTATATTCTGGAGCAAGCGCAATGAGAAAGGCGTTATTGGAAAGTCCGAGGAAATGATTGACGATGTGGTGTAATCAGAAAGTATTAAGTAAGATTAACCAGACCCTTCCTCTAATTGCTGTAATAATTCTAGTTAGTTGTGAATTCGTTAAGGATGTCAAGTCATTTCGGGAGGAAATGGCAACGGAAAGATTGGGTACTAATACGATGTATCCGAATTTCAGTCAAGGAATGAAATACACTATTGATTATAAGAATTTACGACCTAAGCGATTTGAAATTATTGAGTTCCGGTATGACGATGAATTTTTTGATAAAAGCGATTTCTATTCAAGCAATCAACATGTAAGCAGGGTCATCGGACTGCCATACGAGTCCATTGAAATAAGAAAAGGTGAAGTGTATATCAATGATGTGAAATTGGCAGAACCCTTCCTCAAGGAGAAGTATAGGTCAAACGATGATTATCCGAAGTTGAAGATTGCCAAGGATTGCTACTTCGTAATGGTGGATGACCGGAATACCATATTTAGAGATAGTATTACATACGTCGTGGACAAGGCCTATGATTCAAGGAAGATCGGAGTCGTAAGTAAGAATCAAATGGAAGGGGTAACCACCCTGAAGTAAAGACACAAAAAAAGGGAACCGTTTCCGATTCCCTCACTTTCAAATATTTTAATCGATTAACGATTCGCTACATCGACGTAGTCGCGAGCGTTCGCTCCAGTGTAAATCTGACGTGGACGTCCGATTGGCTCACCGTTTTCGATCATTTCTTTCCATTGTGCAATCCATCCTGGAAGACGTCCGATAGCAAACATTACTGTAAACATCTCAGTTGGAATTCCGATTGCTTTGTAGATGATTCCTGAGTAGAAATCTACGTTTGGATACAAGTTACGCGCTTTGAAGTACTCGTCTTCCAATGCCACTTTCTCCAATTTCTTCGCGATATCCAAAAGTGGATCATCAACACCCAATTTCTCCAATACTTCGTCACATGCTTTCTTGATGATCGTAGCACGAGGATCAAAGTTTTTGTAAACACGGTGTCCGAATCCCATCAAACGGAACGGATCTTCTTTATCTTTTGCTTTCGCTACCCACTTGTCAAGATCACCTCCATCGTTGTGGATTGTTTCCAACATTTCGATAACCGCCTGGTTCGCTCCACCGTGAAGTGGCCCCCAAAGTGCAGAGATTCCTGCAGAGATAGAAGCGTACAAGTTAGCGTGAGATGAACCAACTACACGAACTGTTGAAGTCGAACAGTTTTGCTCGTGATCCGCGTGAAGGATCAACAATTTGTTCAATGCTGATACAACTACTGGATCTGGCTCGTAATCTCCTGTTGGCATTCCAAACATCATGTACAAGAAGTTCGCTCCATAATCCAAATCATTTTTTGGATACATGAACGGGTGACGCATTGCGTTTTTGTACGACCAAGCCGCCAATGTTGGCAACTTCGCGATCAAACGCTGGATCGTCAAATCTTTATCTTCTGCGGATCTGTTTGGATCCAAAGACTCAGGATAGAAAGTTGATAATGAACAAACCATTGACGCCAAGACTCCCATTGGGTGCGCTTTCGCTGGATATGCCTCAAAGAATTGCTTCATATCCTCATGAACCAATGTATGGTTGGTAATGCTCTCTTTGAAGTTTGTTAATTCCTCTTTCGACGGCAGATCACCGTAAATCAACAAAAAGGCAACTTCTAAGAAGCTCGCTTTATCAGCCAACTGCTCAATTGGATAACCGCGGTAACGAAGAATTCCATTCTCTCCATCCAAATATGTAATCGCACTTTGACAACTTCCCGTATTCTTGAAACCTGGGTCTAAAGTAATGTACCCACCAGTAGTTCCTCGAAGCTTTCCAATGTCAATTCCTTTTTCTTGTTCAGTTCCTTCAACTACAGGCAGTTCGTACGACTGTCCTCCTAATTCTATCTTCGCGATTTCACTCATTTTTCTATCTAAATCTTATCTGTTTATTCAGTTCGGCCGCCTAAGATAATACACAAATTCAATTCTATCAAGACTTCAACTGAATAAGTTACCCGTTATAAATTTTCCATGGTATATTTATACATCATTCGGAAGAGGTGATTGCGTGTATTTCCTCCGAAAATACCGTGGTTTTTGTTCGGATAAATGAACAAATCAAAGTCGACGTCTGCGGCCACCAAAGCGTTCACCATTTCCATGGTATTTTGGTAGTGCACGTTGTCGTCACCAGAACCATGAATCAACAGGTATTTCCCTTTCATTTTATCTACATGATTGATTGGTGAATTGTCATCGTATCCTGACGCATTCTCATCCGGAGTACGCATGAATCGTTCCGTATAAATGTTGTCGTAGTAACGCCAGCTGGTAACTGGTGCCACAGCAATTCCCATTTTGAAGTAATCGGCTCCTTTCGTCATAGCTAGTGAAGTCATGAATCCTCCGTAACTCCATCCCATGATTCCAATTCGACTTGGATCAACGTATGACATCGTTTGCAATTCTTTTGCAACAGCGATGAAATCTTCCGTTTCCAACTTTCCAAGTTCAAGATACGTGTTCTTTTTGAAAGCTTCGCCTCGATACATGGTACCACGCGGATCAACAGAAACTACGATGTAGCCGCTTTGCGCAAGCAATTGGTGGTACATCAAGCTAAATCCACCCCAAGAATCCGAAACCATATTAGAGCCTGGCCCTCCGTAGATGTTAATGTACACGGGGTATTTTTTGTTCGGATCGAAATCAGCCGGTTTGATCATCCATCCATTCAACTCAGTTTCGTGTCCCTTGAATTTCACGAATTCCTTCTTGCTGAGGTTGTACGGCGCCAATTTGTCTGCCAATGCCTTGTTGTCTTCAATGACAGTAATTTCTTTTCCTTTACTGTTACAAAGGCTGTAAACAGGAGGTGTATTGGCAGTGGAGTAGGTTTTGATAAAGTACTTCATTCCGTTGGAGAAATCGGCATCGCTCGTTCCATGTTCAGCGCTAATGCATTCTTTTTTCGATCCATCCAATCGGATTTTGTGAATCGATTTGTAAATCGCTCCAGCCTCCGCTGATGAGAAGTACACGACGTTCTTATCGTCAATTCCGTAACAGTCGATTACATCCCAGTTTCCTGAGGTTACTGCACGTGATTTCCCATCAAAAGTCAAGGCGTAAATGTGATTGTATCCATTTTGCTCGCTGGTGCGAAGAATGGTGTTTCCATCCGACAGAATCAATAGGTTGTCATCAATATCGATATACGTTTTGGACGTTTCGGTGTAGAACACTTTGGTCTCCATTTTCGCATCATTGACGGTCATGAGCTGGTACTTCAATTCGTTCTGATGACGGTTCAAAGTCTGCAAAACGAGCTTGTTTTCGGATTTCGACCACTGCAAACGCGGGATGTATTCGTAATCTCCCAATTGGATGTCCATCAGGTTGTTCCCATCCACGCCAATCACATGCGCCGTTACTTTCGAGTTGTCCTCTCCCGCTTTAGGGTATTTGAACGTGTACAAATCAGGGTACAACTCGTTGAAATACTTCATAGTGTATTCCTGAACCTCAGATTCGTCGAAACGTAGGAATGAAATCCATTTGCTATCTGGTGACCATCCATACCCTTTAGTGATAGCGAATTCTTCTTCGTACACCCAATCAGTCGTACCGTTGATGATTTTATTGGTTTCGCCGTCTTTGGTCAGTTGTGTCACGTTGCCAGAAGCGATGTCCTTAACGTACAAATTGTTCTTGTAGATGTACGATACCTTTTTTCCATCGGGTGAGTATTCCGCCAAAGTTTGTGGCTGACGTTCAGAATCCAAAGGTTGTACCTTATTCGTAGATAAATCGATGAGATAATAAACAGCACTGTAGCTTCTTCGATAAATAGCTTGCGTCTTTGTTGAAATCAACGCTTTCGTTTCATCCGCATTGAAACTGTAATCGTCCATACCGATATCCTTCAGCAAATTCGCAGGAATGATCGTTTCGCCTTCTCCTTTGTAATCAGAGAATTTATGCTTGGTAACGGTTACGCCGTCATCTGTTTTGGTTGTTTTGGAGAAGTAATTCCCGTCGTTCATGGATCGGAATCCAGCGACTCCAGAAGGATAAAACTCATAGTATTTCCAAATTTTTTCAACAGTGATTTTGTTGTCTTGTGCAAAAGCAACGGAAATGCTGCAAATGCTTACGAAAAGAATAAGGTATTTCATGGTCAAATTTAAAATTCCGACTAAAAATACAGATACTTTTCTCCACTAAACCGGATTAGCTTGAAAACATTAACCCATTGTTAATATTTATTTAGTGCACGCACGGGGTTTTTGTCATACCTTTGCATCGAATCGGCCTTGTGTTCTCCTTGATATCGGTTATCGATTGAAACCACAAAGTCGTGAAACACAGAGACAATGAACTAATGCGAATACCGACATCGGTGAATATCGAAATTCAAAGATGTAAACTACTACAAGAGGTCGTTCTCAACGATCCCTCGCATTCTTTCGTTGAACCTAACAGTTAATTCGTAACACTTATTTAAATGTTTTCAGCTATGAAAAGAACATTACTATTTTTTGGAACTGTATTCTTGAGTTTGTCTGCTTCTGCTCAATGTTCCGACTTATTTATCTCTGAGTACGTAGAAGGGGTAGGTAACAACAAAGCACTTGAAATTTATAACCCAACAGATCAACCAATTGATTTGTCGCAGTACTTCGTAGCTCGTTACAGCAACGGGTCAACTGGGCACACATCGTCGCAAACGACTTCAATCGCAATTGAATTGGTAGGAACGTTGGCTGCTTACTCTACACACGTAGCTGTAATCGACAAGCGTGATCCGAACGGTCAAGGGCAAGAAGTTCCAGTATGGGATGAATTGCAAGCAGTTGCTGATGAATTCTATTGTCCTGTGTATGGAGATTCTTACGCATTCTACTTTAATGGTAACGATGCATTGATTCTTTACAAAGGAAATATCAACGATATCGGGAACCAACAAGTAATCGATGTCTTCGGAAAAGTGGGTGAAAACCCAGGGCCGGATTCAGGATGGTCTACAGCATTCCCATACAACGATGGTTCAGGTGTTGTAGTTTCTCAGGATCACTCATTGATTCGTAAGGCTACAGTAACTGATGGTACAACAAACCCTTTCCCTTCATTCTTCGATCCATTATTGGAGTGGGATTCAATTCCAGCTTTGATCGATGTAGGTGGTAACACTACGGGTAACTGGGGAACTTTGGGATCACACGAGTGTGATTGTGCTCAAGGAAGCGTGGACGAAGTAGCGAATACATTTAATGTATCTGTTGCTCCGAACCCTTCGAAAGGAGTATTTACTGTGAACAATATTGCCGCGTACAAAAACGTACAGGTAATCAACTCTTTGGGACAGGTAGTTTACACTGTTGAGAACAACGGTCAGACTTCTGTTACAATCGATCTATCCGACCGTCGCGGAGTGTACTTCGTGAAGCTTACTGGTGAAGGTGAAGCTGTAACGCGTCGCGTAATTATCAAATAAGATTTTTAATTGGCCCCTAACTTCGGTTGAGGGCCTTTTTTTTGAATAGGCAATGAAAGCAATTCTTGTAGTTCTTGCTTCGTTTCTAGCGGTGGCGTCTTATGCCCAAAACGGAACGTTGAGTGGAACCATTACAGACAATGTATCGAAGCAACCCGTTGTAGGGGCAAAAGTTGTATTCTCAACCCAATTCCGTGCTATCACAGATTATGATGGAAACTATACCATCGCTGATATGCCATACGGAACGTACAAGGGAACTGTGACCATGCGCGGATTCGATACGCTTCTAATTACAGTTGAAATCAATCAGCCGGAAGTAACTAATGACGTTCTAATTGGAGGAAGTCAGGAGTTGGAAGAAGTAAAGGTGATTGGTAACATCGCAGAGGATCGTAAGACTCCAGTTGCGAAAACTACCTTGGATGCGAAAGCTATCCGAGAAGAACTGGGATCGCAGGATTTGCCAATGATTTTGAACTCAACTCCAGGAGTTCACGCCACTGAGCAGGGTGGAGGTGACGGAGATGCACGTATCACCATTCGTGGATTTAACCAGCGAAACGTCGGGGTAATGATTGACGGAGTTCCTGTGAACGATATGGAAAATGGATGGGTGTACTGGTCGAACTGGTTCGGTTTGGATAACATCACATCTCAAATTCAGGTACAACGAGGATTGGGTGCTACGAAATTGGCGATGCCTTCTGTAGGTGGTACCATGAACATCCTTACTCAGAATACCGGAGGAAAACGTGTTATTACAGCGCGTCAAGAGTACGGTACAGGAAACTTCCTTAGAACTTCCGTTTCGTACAAATCAGGGACCTTGAAAAATGGATGGGGAGTTTTGTTCTCTGGTTCATACAAGCAAGGTAACGGCTGGGTGGATGCATTGAACACACAAGGTGCTTTCTACTACCTCAAAGTTCAAAAGAAAATCAACAATCACGTAATCTCATTGAGCGGATTCGGTGCGCCTCAGCAGCACGGACAGCGTTCTTTCCAGCAAGGAATTTCCTACTGGGATCCAGCATATGGAAGAGCAATGTTCGAAGGAAGCGATGAATTGTACAACATCATCACACGCTACCGCAACGATGGAGATTACAACGCTTACATTCAAGGATTGCAGTCGCAAGGTTTGGATGAAAACTCTGTACAACAATACATGACGAATTATGTGGATACTACGGGCGCTGAAAACCGTGGTGTTCGCTTCAATGAGCATTGGGGGTACAGAACGGTAAACGGAGAACGCACTGTTATGAACGAGCGCCGTAACTACTACCACAAACCGCAGATTACCTTGAAGGATTTCTGGAAGGTGAATGATAAACTATCCATTTCCAATATGGCTTATACTTCTATTGGTCGCGGTGGTGGACAGCGTTACTTCAACTCCAGTTCTACTATTATCACAGATCAAGAGGGACTGGTTGATTGGGATCAGATTATTCAAAACAACCAGTTTACAACATTTGGAGGGCAGCAATTGCCTACGATTGATCCGTTCTACGATCCAACGATGCTGAAGTCTTCTCAGATTTTATCAGCTTCCGTGAACAACCATTTCTGGTTGGGAGGATTGTCTCAGTTTGATTACGAGTATTCACCACACTTGTCCTTCGCTGGAGGTTTGGATTACCGGTACTATAAAGGAGAGCACTACAATGAAGTATTGGATCTTTTAGGAGGTGAATATTTCGTGAACACGCAAGATCAGAATGCTGAATCGGACATGAAGCAGGTAGGTGACAAGATTGGTCGTCAGCCTTGGCACAACCACCGTGATGGATTGGTTCAATGGGCTGGAGCATTCGGTCAAATGGAATACTCGAAAGGTGCTTGGACAGCATTCGTAAATGCATCGTTTGTTGCCAACTTCTACAAAGGGATCGATTACTTCCGCGGTAAGCAAATGGTTTTGGCCGATACTATTTTGGAAATCGGGTACGATGACGTAGTAACGCACAACGGACAAACGTACGATCGCAACTCTCCGGGACTTCGCGATCACCAAACGGATTGGGTAAACAAAAATGGATTTACCTTCAAAACAGGTGCCAACTACAACGTTACTGAGAAACAGAATGTATTCGTGAATGTTGGATACTTGTCAAGAACGCCAATGTTCAACAACGTTATCGATAACCAAAACAACCGTGTATTCGATACCTTGGTGAACGAAAACATTTTGGCCTTCGAATTCGGATACGGTTTCCGTTCCAAGAAATTGAGTTTGAATGTGAATGGATACTTCACCAACTGGTCGAACCGTCCGTTGCCATTCGGATTGTCTATCCAAGATCCAAACGATCCATTGGAAGTAATAATCGTGAACATTCCTGGAATGGACGCACGTCACATGGGAATTGAAGTGGATGCAGCGTACCGTGTACACAAGAAAGTAACCATCGAAGGGATGGCGAGTATCGGAGATTGGATCTGGAACTCGGCAGAATCGGTAATAGTTTACGGCGATACAATTACTTTCGATGCCAAAGGTGTTCATGTTGGAGATGCAGCGCAATCAACATATGCAGCATCCATCCGCTGGGCTCCGATCAAAGGAGGATACATAAAATTGAAGTACACCTACTTCGATCGCTACTACACAGATTTCGATCCAATTTCATTGACTGGGGAAACTGCAGGTCGTGATTCTTGGCAAATGCCAGATTACGGAATCATGAGTTTGCATGCAGGATACCGTTACAAGATTGGAGAAAATACGTTGAGCTTCCGTGCGAACGTGATCAACTTGTTGAACACAAGGTACATTCTTGACGGAACAAATAACAGAAACTTCGACGAAGCCGAGGACAACTTCAATGCGCAATCAGCATCAGTGTTCTTCGGACAAGGAATTCGTTTCAACGTTTCCCTTGGATTCGAGTTTTAATTAAAGATTTAGGAACAAACATAAGAGTATGAAAAAGATAGGATTAATCATGGCAGTGTTAGCGGGAAGTTTCTTCTCCTTTGCACAGCAAAACATCGCGGACGCTCGTACTTTCGGAATTGGATCTACTGTGACGATTTCCGGAGTCGCTACGAATGGTGGAGAACTAGGCCCAATTCGTTACGTACAAGATGCTACAGCCGGATTGGCATGTTATGGAGGGCCAATTACAGGTGTTAACGAAGGAGATTCCGTTACAGTAACAGGGCCACTCATTGAGTTCTCTGGATTGCTAGAGATTTCTATCGTAGACAACGTAGTAAATCACGGTCAAGCGGTAGTACAACCAACACCGTTGCAAATTCCAATTACTTCAGCAGGAGAATCATTGGAGTCACAATTGGTGGAGATTGAAAACGTAACGTTCGTTCAATCGGGAAGCTTCGCGGGAAATACGACCTACCAAATCACAGACGGTACCAACCAATTAGACGTTCGTGTAAACAGTGGAACCAACCTTGTAGGTACTGCTATTCCAACTGGGCCGGTAACGGTAACAGGGCCACTTGGACAGTTCAACGCGAACTACCAAATCGTTCCGCGCTCTACGAATGATGTTGTTGCATACGTAGCACCATTGTACGAAATCAACGTAATGTTGGACGGAGCGACAGTTTTGCATACGTCAGATTACTTCATTGGAAGTGCAACGACTGTTACGGTTGATATTGAAAACTACGGAACACAAGATTTGATCGTTTCTGGAGCGGTATTTACCGGGCCAGATGCTGGTGACTTCAGTTCGAACATCGGAACTCCGACAATTGCAGGAGGATCGTCTCAGCAATTCACAATCAACTACACACCATCAAACACAGGATCGCACTTTGCAACTTTGGAAATTGCCTCTAATGATGCGGACGAGAACCCATACATTATCAACTTTGAAGGAGTTGGAACGGATAATTTGGCTTCTGAGCCAACAGCGAACCCAACGGGATTGACATTCCCAACGGTTGAGGCTTACACGTTAAACGGAACATACGCTGCCGGATCAGGAGCAACGAACTACTTGGTACTTTGGAAGACAGGTAGTGCAATTACTGGAGTTCCTCAGGATGGAAACACGTACTTGCGCGGAGATGTTGTGGGAGATGCTAAGGTAGCTTATGCAGGGCCTGGAACAACGTTTACGCCACGCGGTGTAATCGCCAATCAGGATTACCATTTCGCTGTTTACGCGTTCAATGGTCAGGCAGGATACGAGAACTACTTGACTACGTCGCCGGCTACAGGAAACCAAATGAGTAGTGGTGCGAACATCGGTAACTACTACGGAAGTTTGACTTCTGCAACGACTACTTTGCATTCTGATTTGCAAGCTTTGATCAACCCGCATACAGAAGTAACCTACTTCTTGTACAAATTGACAATGATGGATCAGTTTGAAGTACGTGATACAACAGGAGGGCAATCGTTCGTAGAATGTGTGTACTCAGGAGAGCGTTACGTATTCGATGATCCATTCGATTGGACGGCAACTGGATACAGCCGTGAGCACACGTTTGCACACTCTTGGATGCCAACGTTCCCAGCGGATCAGCCGGAGGAGCCGGAGTACAACGATCAGCATAACTTGTACCCAGCGAACCTTGCTGAGGCGAACTCACCGCGTAGTAATCTTCCTTTAGGAGAAATCGACGGAACAGTAGTGGATTCGTACTTGGAAGGAGCGACGGGATACAGCGGTACTCAATTGGTATATGAGCCACGCGATAGCCACAAAGGAAATGCGGCTCGTGCTATTTTCTACATGGTAACATGTTACGGATTCCCATTAAGTGGAAACGTGAACTCAGACAAACAAGATCAGCAATTGCTAAAAGATTGGCACTTCAACGATTTACCTGACAACCGCGAGATTGCACGTCACGAGTTTATCTTCAACCAACAAGGAAACCGTAACCCATACATCGATTCAGTTGCTTGGGCATGTTTCATCGATTTCGATCAGTTTGGATACGATGCAACGAACTGTAACTTGAGTATTGAAGATCAGGTTCAGAACAGCATGGTGGTATATCCAGTTCCTGCAAGTGAAAAAGTGTACATTCAAGTGAATGGAACAGTTATCACGAGCTACGAAGTAATCGATATGCAAGGACGTGTTGTGGCGTCAAACGCTGACACGAACGAAGACGTTGTGATCTTCAACACAAATGAATTTGAAACAGGAAGCTACATTATGAGAGTTGTGACGCCATATGGTGAAGCACAACAGAAGATGATCATTAAATGATTCGCAATGTAATCATAGCATTAATACTCGGAGCAGGCTTATGGGCCTGCTCTGATGTTTATACGATATCTGCCGAGTACGAACCGATAGTTATTACGGATGATATTTCTTCCAATGCTTCTATCGATTCAATGATTTCGCCCTACCAACGGCAATTGTCTGCCACCATGGACGAAGTCATTGCATATGCACCAAACGATTTTACAAAAGGACGTCCCAATGCTTCATTGAACAATTGGGCGACCGACGCTGTTTTTTACAATAGCATTTTCACGTCAACGGATAGCTTAGATTTGGAAAAGGTACCCATGATGTGTTTGCTCAATGTGGGAGGATTGCGAAATCCAATCAACAAAGGGGATGTAACGGTTGGCGATATTTTCAAACTGATGCCTTTCGATAACGAAGTGGTTTGGGTGGAAATGCCTTGGGACACGCAAGATGAAATAATAGACTATCTGAAAAAGAAAGGTGGTGAGCCCATCGCTGGAGCCGTATTGGACGGAGATACACTACTTTTTCCTACGCCCGCCGAAAAGATGGATACGTATTGGGTCTTGACATCGGATTATTTGATGAATGGCGGTGATAAAATGGACTTTTTCGAAAAGAAAGTATCGTATCAATACACGAACCGATTGATGCGCGATGTGATGCTTGACGCTGCGAAGAAGCAGGATACATTGGTATTTGATCACGAACCTCGAATTACCTTGTGATGAACAGAAGAGACTTTCTAAGAAATACCGCGCTTATTACCGGAGGGTCGATGATTGCTCCTTCGTTGTTCGCTAAAGATGCCTTGGGATCGAAGTCGGCCTTGACAGATAAAGTCACGATTCTTCATACCAATGATACGCACTCGAATATTGATCCGTTTCCGGACAATCATGCCAAGTATCCCGGACGAGGAGGGGTCTCACGACGCTTTGAAGCTATTGAGGCCGTAAGAGCTTCCGAAGAGAATGTCTTGTTGTTGGATGCCGGAGATATTTTCCAAGGGACGCCGTATTTCAATATGTTCGGAGGAGTATTGGAGATGAAGTTAATGACCCAACTGGGGTACGATGCCGCAACTATGGGGAATCACGATTTCGATGGCGGAATGGACGGATTCAAAAGCGCGAAGGAGTATGCCGATTTTCCGTTTATATGTTCCAACTACGATTTTTCCAATACAGAATTGGACGGACTTACGGAGCCGTACACCATTTTCAAAAAAGGAAAATACAAAGTGGGCGTTTTTGGGGTTGGTGTTGAACTGGACGGCTTGGTTCCAGACAATAAATACGGCGAAACGCAATACCTCGACCCCGTTGAAATGGCAACCAATTACGCTGCTAAATTAAAGGAGGAAGGATGTGATTTAATCATCTGTCTGTCGCATCTTGGCTATACCTACGAGGACAAGGAGCGCATGTCGGACGTGAATCTGGCACGAAAAACGAAAGATATTCATCTAATCATCGGTGGACATACGCACACATTCCTGGACAAGCCAGTGGAAGAAAAAAACGCTGATGGCAAAACTGTCTTGATCAATCAGGTGGGCTGGGCAGGCATTAATCTAGGCCGTATTGATTTCTACTTTGAAAAAGCCGAGTTCAAGCAAGACATTATATTAATTGAATAATCAATAAAAGCAGAATCCTTCTACCTTCTACTTTCTGCTATTCTCTTTTATGAACGCTCTTCAAACGTTAAATTCTCACTTTTAACAGTCAATTTTCCAACCATTGCAAAACCGAAGTCGTCTTGTCGGTAAAGACTCAAACACTATGAAATTATTTTCTTGCCTAACCGCTTTATTAATCACCTCATCGATCTTCGCTCAAGATGAAATCATCATTATTGATCGATCCAAAGCACGCATTAAAGCCCAGCGTGAAATCAAGAATAACGAAAACACTCAGGTCTATAAGTTCTCTCCTTTGAGTTTGTTTGACGGAGAGATTTTATTCGGATACGAACGCCAATTGACCTCTAAAGGAAGCTTTGATGTGGAGTTGGGGCCTACGCTATCGAAAATCTCTTTTGGAATTCCTGGACATTATGGAAATTCCTTCGAACCTTCACTTGGACAGACAAGTGCGATGGGATTTGTGGCAGGAGTTGCATATCGTTATTATCCCTTGGATGGTTCGGAATCCTTGAATCGCTTTTATGTTTCTCCGCAGTTCCGATACAAAATTTACAATCACACTGTAGAGGATTACTCGGGGTTCATGGATGGAACGCAGCGCGGTAATGAAACGATGGCCAATTTCTTCTTCAACTTTGGGTACCAATCATGGTTATCGGAAACTTTCTCCCTTGATTTTTACTTTGGGATGGGAATAGGAAATTACTCCAGTAGAGACTATTACTGGGAGAACTTCTTCAATGGTAACGACTGGGAGTTCCGATGGATAGAACAGCGTACTTCAGGAGCTCGTTACGTCTTGAATGCAGGAATTAAAGTGGGAATCGGATCGAAATAGATTAGACATACCAAACGGTTGTACCGAAAGTATATCCTAAACGTGTCACGAGATCTTCGAGGCGCGTTTTGTTTTGTGGGAACACGGCGAGCAGCAAGAGATTGCAGGTGCACGTTTCAGGATTTTGGATTTCAAATCCATGGATTGGAGCTTGGTAGTTTTCAAATTCGTGATCAAACCAATGGATCTCGAAGTGCTTTTTCAATTGTTCTACGACCAGTTTTCCTTTTGGCCCCGCACCAAAGACTCCTAACGTTCTTCCTCGCTCCGACTTTCGGAACCAATCCAGTTTTAATTGAAAAAAGGACGCTTGATCGTAGATATCAGAATTTCTTGAAGTCCTCGCTGGATGCTCGCGCCATAAGTGCGTAATCTCATTCACTGGAACAATTTGATATCCATATTTCCGCCAAAGAAAGGTCATGTCGTAATCTTCAGGATATTGCAATTGATCAAAAATTCGGTCTTCCCGAATTAACTGCGCTGAGACCAACCAACAGGGAGAAGCAATCACACACTCCCTATAAATGTGTTGGAAGTGATCCTTTTTATAGATACGTTCGTTGAGCCAATTTTCATAAGTACGATATCCCTCGGACACTTCCGATTCAGAGAAGTATTTCACTTTTCCGGTCACAACGGTTCTCCCGCCTTGCATATTTTGAAGAAGCACTTCCAATTTATTAGGAGGCATGAGGTCGTCAGCGTCCATGCGGGTAATGAATGCTCCCGAGGCTTGATCCAGAGCTGTTTGCAAAGCTGGAATGATTCCTTCTCCGGCATTCTCAAAAAGTTGAATCCTCGAATCGTCAAATCTCTCAATCAATGCTACTGTATTGTCCTCCGAATGATCGTCTACTGCGATCAACTCCCAATCTTCATGGGATTGATTTAAGATAGATTGTATGGTTTCTTCCATCCAAGGGGCAGCATTCCGAAAGGGGAGAAGGATGGAGATTTTCATTTTTTCGGTATTCCGAGATAGGATTCGATGTCAAATTCATCGAAACGGTATTCCCTTGCCTTATGGTTTCCAGTGTTGACCACCATGTCAAAGTCTTTCGCATTATCGGACGGAATATACAATTGATACTCCGCGTTATTTCTGGACTTGTATTGAAACAAATAGATTTGACGCTCTTTGTCATAAGGTTGAATGATGAGCAATTCTTGATAAGCACCTTCCATTTCCAGTTCGAAAACGTATTGGTCAGTTCCTTGTATCGGACCTTGACTGGTAATCTGCATCGGCATGAGGCCATCCATGTACCATTTGATGAAAAGACTATCCGTAAGAATACGACTCCCGGCATTTCCAAAATCCGACGGTTTGTAGGTATAGAACTCGTCGTTGAACGAATAGACTGGAATCCAGGTTTTCGGCAGACCGGAAGTTTTATTCGAAGGGAATCTGTCAGCGCTGGGAACCAATTCAATATCATAGGATTCGAGTAACATGGAATCGAATTCATCGAATGCAAAGGAAGTCAACCAGTTGTAATACTTGCTGTCTCGGTTCTGTTCAATATAAACGCAATTGTAATCTGTCCATTCTTCACCTCTGACGACTTTCCTTCTAAGAAACAACGTATCGTGATAATAGCTTAAAGTTGTTATGTCGTCTGGATTAGAAACCGTATCTTCTGGAGAAGCGTTCTGGGCTTGTGAAAGAGAACAGGACGAGATTAAAGCTATGAGTACTACAATTGTTTTCACGATAGTTCAAGGTACTAAAAAACCCTGACGTCTTTCGAGGCCAGGGTTCGTATTTCGTTAGAGGACTTCTTACAAGTGAATCACTTCGTCGTAAGCAGCCGCTGCAGCTTCCATCACCGCTTCTGACATTGTTGGGTGAGGGTGCACTGTTTTGATCAATTCATGTCCGGTAACTTCCAGCTTGCGAATAGCAACGATTTCTGCGATCATTTCCGTAACATTTGCTCCGATCATGTGACCTCCAAGCAATTCTCCGTATTTCGCATCGAATACCAATTTCACAAATCCTTCTTTCGCTCCGGCAGCACTTGCTTTACCAGAAGCGGAGAAAGGGAATTTACCCACTTTTACTTCGTATCCTGCTTCCTTCGCGGCAGCTTCTGTCATACCAACAGATGCAACTTCAGGAGAACAGTACGTACATCCAGGGATGTTGTTGTAATCCAATGGTTCTGGATTGTGTCCTGCAATTTTCTCCACACAAATGATTCCCTCTGCAGAAGCAACGTGTGCCAATGCTGCGTTCGGAAGTACATCTCCAATTGCGTAGTAACCTGGGATATTTGTTTGGTAGTAATCGTTCACCAAGATGCGTCCGCGATCTGTAACGATTCCAACATCTTCCAATCCGATGTTTTCAATATTTGCTTCAATTCCAACCGCAGAAAGAACAACGTCACATTCGATAACTTCTTCTCCTTTCTTCGTCTTCACTGTCACTTTACATCCAGATCCTTTTGTATCAACTGACTCTACTGAAGAATCCGTCATTACTTTAATTCCAGCTTTTTTGAAGTTCTTCGATAATTCTTTCGAAACATCTTGATCTTCAATTGGAACGATATTCGGAAGGTATTCTACAATTGTTACTTCCGTTCCGATAGCGTTGTAGAAGTACGCGAACTCAACACCGATAGCTCCTGAACCGACAACCACCATTTTCTTAGGTTGCTTGTCCAATGTCATCGCCTGACGGTATCCTATTACTTTTTTACCATCCTGTGGCAAGTTTGGCAATTCACGTGAACGAGCTCCTGTTGCGATGATCACACCTTTATCAGCAGCGTATTCTGTTTTCTTTCCTTTATCGTCTGTTACCTCAACTTTCTTTCCAGCTTTGATGACACCTGATCCCATGATCACATCGATCTTGTTCTTCTTCATCAAGAACTGAACTCCTTTGCTCATTCCTCCGGCAACATCACGGCTTCGTTTTACCATTGCTCCGAAATCAGCATTGCTATCTTTTACACTGATTCCATAATCAGAAGCGTGGTTGATGTATTCGAACACGTTAGCACTTTTCAAAAGCGCTTTCGTCGGGATACATCCCCAGTTTAAACAAATTCCTCCAAGGTTTTCACGTTCAACAACGGCTGTTTTAAGCCCTAGTTGTGATGCACGGATGGCAGCTACGTAGCCTCCGGGACCACTTCCAACAACTATAATATCGTAACTCATATTATTTGAAATGTAATTCTACTCTAAATTTTTAGGCTCCGCGAAGGTAATCATTTTTTGGGTTTGAAAGGATGTTCATTGCCAGTGTGTTGGAACTCACAGTTCAACTAATGTAGCTCCTCTAATTAAGTGATTTCACCCTCTGTAATACAGGGGGGGGTGTTCTCAATTTGGTTTAATTGTCACTTTTCTATCGTTCGGAAATAGTATCGCCACTTTCGTAAGTTCTCATTGTGTTATGGGAGAAGGATTCATTCTCTTTGAGGTGAACATCTTATAATACTTTACAATGAAAACAACAGGAATAAAATTAGGAATTGTTACAATGATTGTGCTATTCCTTTCATGCATGGGCACCTTTGTATTTGCAAACGGAACCCCAACGGGAAACCCTATTTTAGAAATCGATAATCAATCTTTCAACGGAGTATATGATCCGGGAGCAGGACATTTAATTACTAATGACATCACAGAATTGATGTGTGAGAAAGTGGAAGTAGATTTTATCGGAATCGAAATTGACGCGAGCTCCGGTTCTGGTCAGATGATTTTGGCAATCTATGAGAACGGGAATTTGATGTCGCATTCCGGATTATTAACAATTCAAGGTGGAGTCGATGAATTAGTAGGGTTCAACCCGATGTCGACATTGGAAATGCATGCTTCAAGCGTGTACACCTTAGGCGTAATGTACTCTAGTCCGGATCCTGTTTTCTTTAAAACTACCGATAGCCCGGTGCATCTTGGGTCGCTTGACTTTAGTGTCTTGTCAACTTCAATCGATATGAATTCAGCATTCCCGGTACTTCCGTCAACTTTGAACGGGGCGAATATTCTGGATTCCAACCTTGGTTTCCGTATTATGGGAACTTCAACTTCTACGCACACAGATGCAACTATGATTGTTAATTCTTGTGGTGAATTCAATGCTCCATCAGGAACTGCGACGTATACTTCAAATGGTATTTACACAGATGTAATCCCGAATGCAGCAGGATGTGACAGTGTAATTACACTTCACGTATCTATCAACGAGCCTGTTTACGAAACGGAGTTTGTTGATGCATGTTCTGATTATACATGGGCGGAGAATAATCAAACGTATACTACAAGTGGAACGTATTCTACTCAATATGTTGGTTCTAACGGATGTGATTCTATCCGTGTTTTGGAGCTGGTTGTTCACAACGGAGCAAACAGCATTTCTCACGTTTCATCTTGTGAGATTTATACATGGCCGGAAAACGGACAAACGTATACTACTTCAGGTGTTTACACAGAGACGTATCAAAACGTACTAGGTTGTGATTCGGTTGTAACGTTGGATTTAACTATTGGATACCCTGTTTTTGATGTTGCTTACGAACAATCATGTGGTGAATACTACTGGGAAGAGTCAGGTCAAACGTACACAACTTCAGGTACTTATTCAGTTACTAAGCACGTAGATGGTCAGCCTTGTCCTCATTACTATGAATTGAATTTGACTGTACATCCGGAAGTTACAATGTCTCAGACTGAGTCTGCTTGTGGGGCATTCACATGGCCAGTAGATGGAAACATTTATACAACTAGTGGAACATATACAGGGTACATTGCAAGCTCTACGGGATGTGATACTTTGGTAACCCTGGATTTGGTAATCAACGAACCAGTTCAATCTGTGGATGTGGTGATTACTTGCGCAACTTCGTACACATGGGCAAATGGTGTAACATACACATCGAACAATAATACAGCATCGATGGTATATCAATCAGTTTCAGGTTGTGATTCCATTGTGACATTGAATCTTTACTTCAGTTCGACTCAAAATGCGGTAGAAACAGTAACTTCTTGTGGACCATTCACATGGATTGATGGAGTGACTTATCTGCAAACTCCAACAGGACCGCAGCCAAGTGTTACGCATACGAATAGCCAGGGGTGTGATCAGATAACATACCTTGACCTGACTATCCTGGAACCGACAACTGGAACACATTCAGTAACAACATGTGGTTCTTACACGTGGATCGACGGCAATACGTATACAGCATCGAATAATACAGCAACACATACTTTGACAAATGCTGCAGGATGTGATTCTGTTGTAACTCTGGATCTGACAATTGCACCGATCGACAATTCAGTTTCTGTTAATGGTTTGACATTGACTAGTAACCAACCAAATGCGCAGTACCAATGGTACGAAGACGTGAACGGGTTGCAGATTATTCCTGGTGCTACAGGACAATCGTTCACAGCTACTCAGAACGGATCTTATGTTGTGGAAGTATCGCAATCTAACTGTATCGAAACTTCAAATGCAATGCTAATTGGTTCTGCTGGATTGACAGAAGAAGCAGTATCTCTGGTAACGATTTCACCAAACCCATCAAATGGAGAATTCAAGATCAATGGTGATTGGGTTTCGGCGGAGTTATACGACCTTACTGGAAGAATGATAACATTGGATGCAGACCCTGTAAGCAAGAGAGTACAAGCAGGTGATGTAGCAAAAGGAAAATACATTTTAACGGTTCAATTAGAGAATAGTGAAATAGTGGTTTTAGATGTTTTAATAGAATAAGCTGATAGCCGTTAAATGGTAGCGTCGCTGGGAGATTTCTCAGCGGCGTTTTTGTTTGGTATGAATTCAGGAAGTCATCTCGAAAATCGATAATTGTTGCTTTTCAAACGTTGGGAAATTCAGCTGGGCAGAACGAAAGTTTGAACGGGGTTTCTGGAGGTGTAATCAGGAACTTTGGGTCATATTAAAACAATCCTCTTATGAAAAATAAATTACGCGCTCAGTCAATGAAAAGCACATTTTTGATGCTCTTCTGTTTAATCATTCATAGCGCAACCAATGCGCAATCAGAAATTTTATCCGTGAATCCTACTTCATTTACGGGATCTATCGGATTGAATACAGATGTATTCGCAACGACAGGGGTCGAAAACCTAGGTTGCAATAAAGCCGACATCTCGTTTATTGGTGTGGAAGTTGATGCCAGTTCCAACTCCGGTATGATCGTTTTGGGATTGTATGAAGGAAACGAACTGATCTACGAAACGAGTCCTTTGCAAGTAACGGGTGGAATTGATGAATTGGTCGGACAAAGCCATGTGCCCGGCACCATCATGCAAGCAAACACGCAGTATCATGTCGGTGTGATCTCGTACACAACTTCAGGAGCTATTTACCTCAAAACAACCAACGCACCAATTCACGAAGGTTTTGCTTCTTTCGCCAATGGATCTTCGTTATTCAACACAACTACCACATATCCATCTTTACCTGAACCATTTGCAATTACAGGGTCGTGGGGATTCAATATCGCCTTCAGAATCGATGGGAACATTAGTCCAGCGAATACCTTCGCAAGCATTACAGAAACGGCATGTCAATCCTACACATCACCCAGCGGAAATCATACATGGACAGTCAACGGAATTTATCAAGACACAATAGCTAATGCTCAGGGCTGCGATAGTATCCTTACTATTGATTTGGATGTTACGCACCCGGTTACAACCTGGGAATATGCTTCATCATGCGATAACTATGTCTGGCCGACCAATGGTATCAACTATGCTTCTTCAGGGATTTTCACGGAGTACCTCACCAGTCAAAATGGATGTGATTCTATTGTCAAGCTGGATTTGACCATCAACAGTTCGTATGCTGCGACTGAAACGACTACTGCTTGTGACAGTTTTACGTGGTCGTTTAATGGAGTCACGTATGCATCAAGCGGTGTCTACACGGATACCTTAACTTCTTCAACAGGTTGTGACTCTGTCGCAACGTTGGATTTGACTTTGGGGTATTCCAATGGAAGCTCTCAAACCGTGGTTACCTGCGACAGCTATACATGGCCAACGAATGGAGTTACTTATACGCAATCAGGAACATTTCAAAGTGTGTTCACCAATGCATCCGGTTGTGATTCGATTGTGACTTTGAACTTGACCATACACAATAGTTATCAATTCATTCAAGACATGACGGCTTGCGATAGCTTTACTTGGGGCGTGAATGGAGTGACTTATACTACGTCTGGGGTGTACAGCGAAAATTATATCTCGGTAAACGGTTGTGATTCAGTACACATTTTGAATTTGGACGTGAATTATGCAACTATGGGCGTAGATGAGATTATCGCCTGTGATGCCTATACATGGATTGACGGGATTACCTATACATCATCGAATAACACGGCAACGTACACTTTAACAAACTCGGTAGGCTGTGATTCCATAGTAATGCTGGATTTAGCCATTTACTATTCGCAAAGTGCAGTTGAAACGGTGGTCTCGTGTGGGCCGTTCACATGGATCGATGGCAATACCTACAGCGCCAGTACAAATTCACCTATGCATACGTTGACCACTTCGCAAGGATGTGATTTTACGAAAACGTTGAATTTGACTGTACTGAATCCATCTACAAGCCAAGATGTCATTACTTCGTGTGTTCCGATTACATGGATGGATGGGAATACATACACGCAGTCGAATAATTCAGCAACCTACGTCATGACAAATGCAGAAGGCTGCGACTCCGTTATCTACTTGGATTTGACGATTTATGAAGTGAATACAGATGTGGATCTTAACGGAGATGTTTTGACGTCCTTGGCTTCCAATGCCCAATATCAATGGATGGAATGCGGGAATGATATGATTGAAATCCCCGGAGCTACGAACGCGACGTATCAAGCGCCTGTGAATGGTGATTACGCAGTACGAGTTACGGAGGGGCAATGTACCGCCATGTCTGATTGCAAGACTGTGAGCGTTGCCTCACTGGATGAATGGAACAATGCTGCTTTCCAACTATATCCCAATCCTTCCAACGGTCAATTCCAAATTGAGTTTAGCGACGCATTGCAATCTATTGAATTCTTGGATCTGTCTGGAAGAGTTTTGGATGTACCAACAAATATTAGTTCTGGATCTATCGATGCTACCTCGGTATCGCCTGGAAAATATATAGTTCGTATAACTACCATTTACAATGAAACCTACATCGAGACTGCTTTGATTGAATAAAACAATGATAAAGTAGAATCAAGCGTAATTTGATAGTTTGTACGCGAAAGCACCGCATCTCGGCTTTGATCGATGATTGCGGTGTTTTTTTTACAGGTTGGGAACCACTCGATTTACCTTGTTAATGACAAAGTTGGTATAATCCCGGATTACTTGATCCTTCATTTCCTTATCAGTTAGAAAGGGTTGGGAATCCAAATCTATACCCGTTTTAATGTTGTCTGGAAGCGCAAGAATGTCACCACTTTCGAGGGATGCATATTCATTAGTGTGCTGTACGCGTGATTCTTCATTTTCAGAATGAATTACCTTTCCATCCTTCACATCCTTAATTCGATACGCCCAGTTCAACGAAGCAGCTTTTGTTCTGCTCACGACGGCCACCATCGCATAAACAGTTTTCGTTTTTTTAACCTTAACCGTATCTCCAGCTGCGTTCACTTCTTCGTCCCAATATTCAACTTGTTCACTGTTCTGACGCACTTCTCTACGGATGTCACCCAAGGTTACCTTTGGCTGTCTTTCAGTGATTTCAAGGGCGTAGTTAATATTCCCGTTTTCATCCGACGAATAATACGTTACCCAACGCGTTGATTTCTTCTTGTTCAATATCCCCGAAAAGGATTCTACATCTTGGAAATGATCGTCTCCCAACATGGTCACCAGAATTCGGGTCATTCCGAGGTCTTCCGCTTTTTCCAAGAGCTGCTCTTCGTCTTGTTTCAACGTACGGAACGATCGCGCTTTGTTGATCAGTTCGTACGCCATGCGCGCATTTCGTTTCGTCGGCGTTTCCATCAATTTACTTGCTTCTGCCATCCACGAATCTCCGATAATGAAATTGGCCAAAATCAAGAGTTCTTCTTCACTGGAAGTTAACGGACGATGATGACTTGCTTGATTAATGAGTGTAATCGCCTTTTGTGCATCAGATTTGGAAGTTCCGAGGAGCAGTTTTGAGGCTTCTACGATCAATTGATCTCCAATTCTTTGGTGCATCGTTTCAATATCCGACTCGTAATTGATGATTTTTAATCGATCCTTGAAAGAAGGAACTTGTAGCATCTTTTCATGCCGGTCGCCAATTGTTTCGAAGATCTTTAGGGCCTCTTCAAAATCCTCTGTAGCAACCAAAGTACTTGCCATATTGAGATCGTTGCTATTTTCGTTATTGAATTTTACAGCAACGAAATCCAGTGCACGGGAATCGTATAGGATGTTTTCAAGATTTGGCTGAATCCCCGGATGTCGCACCTTCAATAAAAAGTTATTCGTTCGAATGAAAGCATTAAATGAATGTTGCCAATCTGTGTTCGGCGATTGAATTACTTTCAAATGACGTCGATAAATGGTATCGTAACTCGGATAAATGACCTCCGAAAACTTTTTCTTCAACTTCACCTTACGGTTTTGCTTGGCTACAGCATCAACAAATGCTTGCTCATAGAATCCATTCTTCAACAATTTTTTAGGACTCTGCGCATGTGCATATCCAGCACTGATAAGCAAGGTAAAGAGGATAATCAGCAGTTGTTATTGCCTATGAATCAATTGTGTAGTATTGTTTTTGGTAGTCATGCCATCAAAGGTACAATTTGCATGCCAGTGGAAAACAGAATTGGGTGTGGAGTGTGAGAGTGAATGGGGATTAGGTTTCGTTCAAGAAATAATACCTCGCATGTTAGATCCTCTTAAATTATGACGACGTTACAATACTTTGTGAACTTAAATACTGTGTTATCAAGAAGGGCCCTTGTGCCTTTGTGGTGAAAATCACTGTCGCTTTAGTCCTCACGGTAATGGCGCCAGTCCGCCTACCGTTCGTCTTCGAAAGCTATCGCTTTCTCTTGTTCAAAAACTGTTGAATAATCTGTTTTAGACTTAGCTTCTCGTCTGTAATTATCCTTAAATTTGCAGCATCATTCACAGTATATGGAAAGTACAACACAGCAAGTTGCAACAGTAGAACAGGCAGTCGAATTGGGATTGCGTGAAGACGAATTTGAAATGATCAAAGGAATTTTGGGGCGTACTCCAAATTTCACTGAGACAGCAGTTTACTCCGTAATGTGGTCGGAGCACTGTTCTTACAAAAACTCCATTTTCTGGTTAAAGCAATTGCCAAAAGACGGCCCGCACATGTTGGTAAAAGCAGGTGAGGAAAATGCCGGATTGGTTGATTTAGGCGAAGGAATCGGATGTGTATTCAAAATTGAATCGCATAACCACCCAAGTGCTTTGGAACCGTATCAAGGAGCAGCAACAGGAGTTGGAGGAATCAACCGTGACATCTTTACGATGGGAGCACGTCCAATTGCTCAGTTGAACTCCTTACGTTTCGGAAACATCGAACGCGATCGTACGAAATGGTTGGTGAAAGGTGTAGTAAAAGGAATCGGTGATTACGGTAACTCATTCGGGATTCCAATCGTTGGAGGAGAAGTTTTCTTCGATGATTCTTACAACACAAATCCATTGGTGAATGCATTCTCAGCTGGAATTATCGATCCTTCTAAAATGATTTCCGCGACTTCAGCGGGGCCAGGAAACCCGGTATTCATTGTTGGATCATCCACAGGGAAAGACGGAATTGCAGGTGCGGCGTTCGCGTCAAAAGATATTACTGAAGATTCTGCAGACGACCTTCCATCGGTACAGGTAGGTGATCCATTCATGGAGAAGCTTTTGTTGGAAGCAACCATGGAATTGGCCGAAACAGATGCCGTTGTCGGGATGCAGGACATGGGAGCTGCTGGAATTACCTGTTCGTCATGTGAGATGAGTGCAGCTGGAGACAACGTTGGTATGGACATCCACTTGGATAAAGTACCAACGCGTCAAGAAAATATGCTTCCTTATGAGATTCTACTTTCCGAGTCGCAAGAGCGCATGTTGGTGGTAGTTCATAAAGGAAAAGAACAAGTCGTAAAAGATATTTTTGATAAGTGGGATTTGCATGCTGAGGAAATCGGTGTGGTGACCGAAGGAGGTCAAGTTCGCTACTTCATGAACGGCGAAATCGTTGGAGATGTTCCGGCGGAATCATTGGTTCTTGGAGGTGGAGCTCCGGTGTACGAGCGCGAATACACAGAGCCTGCTTATTACCAAGAGTACAAGAAATTCAATATCGACGATGTAAAGCAACCGGATGATCTTCGCGAAGTAGCCTTCAGTTTGCTGCAACATCCGAATATCGCTTCCAAGCGTTGGGTGTACGAACAGTACGATTCAATGGTAGGAACGAAAAACATGGCGACCAACCGCCCAGCTGACGCAGGAATCGTGAACATCAAAGGAACCGATCGT
Source organism: Fluviicola sp. XM-24bin1 (assembly GCA_003149635.1). Taxonomy (GTDB): domain Bacteria; phylum Bacteroidota; class Bacteroidia; order Flavobacteriales_D; family Crocinitomicaceae; genus UBA4466. Next base: position 108,272 of record QCWI01000008.1, on the reverse strand, counting down.
GCCTTGGCAATGACAGTGGATTGTAACTCACGCTACGTGAATGCTGATCCACACGTTGGAACTATGATCGCGGTATCGGAAGCAGCGCGGAACATTACCGTTGCAGGTGGTGAGCCAAGTGCAATTACCAACTGTTTGAACTTCGGAAACCCTTACAACCCAGAATCGTACTGGCAGTTTGTTGGAGCGATCAAAGGAATGTCTGATGCGTGTCGTAAGTTCGAAACGCCAGTGACTGGAGGAAACGTTTCCTTCTACAACCAAACGGTAACGGATGGAGTAGAGGTTCCGGTATTCCCTACGCCAACAATCGGAATGATTGGTGTGGTGAATGATAAGAAGAAAATCATGACCTTGGATTTCAAATACAAAGGCGATTTGATTTTCATCTTGGGACAATCTCACAACGACATCGGATCTTCTGAATATGTGGCTTCGTACCACGGAATTAAAGAAACTCCAGCGCCATATTTCAATTTAGAAGAGGAATATGCGTTACATCAAGTAGTGAAGGGCTTGATCCAAAACCAACACATCAATGCAGCGCACGATATCTCCGATGGAGGTATGTTCGTCGCTTTGACGGAAATGGGAATGCCAAATGGGCTTGGATTTGACATCGTTACAGATTCTGAAGTGCGTGAAGATGCTTTCTTGTTCGGAGAAGGTCAAGGACGAGTTGTAGTAACAGTGAACGAAGATCAAGAAGATGAATTCTTGGAGTACATGATGAACTCTGGAATCAGCTTTACACTTCTTGGACATGTTACCAAAGGAAAGATGATGGTTGACGATGAGCACTTCGGATTCATGGAAGAGGCGCGCAACCTATACGAGAGCGGACTTGCGAAGCACCTCGAAAATTAGTAGCTTGGTGCCGTAATTCGCGCCAGCGGAAATTAGATTATGCAGTATAATACAACCAGAGGGAAGCTTCTACTTCCCGAATATGGACGCAATGTTCAGAATATGATCCGTCATGCGATGGAGATCGAAGATCGTGAGGAACGCCAACGTGCGGCTCAGGCTATCATTGAAGTTATGGGACAATTGAACCCGCATCTTCGTGATGTCGACGATTTCCGTCACAAGTTATGGACGCACTTGTTCATTATGTCCGATTTCAAGCTGGATGTAGATTCCCCGTACGAAATTCCAAAGAAAGAAATGCTGGATGAAAAGCCAAATTCGATGGAATATCCCAAAAGCAAAATTCGCTACGGACATTATGGACAATACACGCAAAAGATTCTAGAATCCGCGAAAGACATTGAATCGGAAGAGGAGAAAGCGTACATGACAAGCCAAATGGGGAACTTCATGAAACGCCAGTTTCTTTCGCACAACAATAGTGCGGTAGAGAACAATGTGATCGCTGAGCAGTTGAATGAATTATCTCAAGGAACGTTGAAAATCGACAATCCAGATGAGTTGATTACCACCAAACAAATGCTCAAAACGATTACTCCTCAGAATAACAATCGTCGCGGAGGCAGCAACAACAATCGTAAGAAGAAATCGCAGAAGCGTCGTCGTTAGGAGGACGAGCTGCGTTTGTAAAAAGCTGAAAGCAAAAGGCTGAAGGAAAATTATCCTTCCCCTTTTGGCCTTCCACCTTTTGCCAACTCCGGGCATCCCATACCCTCCCACAACCATCAGTTGATAACTTTTCTTAAAGCGAAACGCATATTACTGCGCATTCAGTAGCTTCACAGAAGAACAATAATCAACGATTTAAATGGCATCATTTGAAATTCACGGAGGAAAACCATTAAAGGGTGAATTGATTCCTCAAGGGGCGAAAAACGAAGCGCTCCAGGTACTTTGTGCTCCACTACTTACACCAGAGAAAGTTACTATTTCCAACATTCCCGACATCGTTGATGTCAACAAGCTGATTGGTTTGTTGCAAGCCATGGGAGTGAAAATCGAAAAAGTAGAGAAGGGAACCTACATTTTCCAAGCAAAGGATATCAATCTGGAATACATGCAAACGGAAGACTTTAAGAAACGCGGAAGTTCACTTCGCGGTTCCGTGATGATCGTTGGGCCTATGCTGGCGCGATTCGGAGTGGGTTATTTGCCTAAACCCGGAGGGGATAAGATTGGACGTCGTCGATTGGATACGCACTTTGCCGGAATGATGCAATTGGGTGCTGAATTCAACTACGATGCGGGTGAACACTTCTACGCAGTGGAAGGAAAGAAATTGAAGGGAACGTACATCCATATGGATGAGGCGTCAGTTACAGGTACTGCAAACATTGTAATGGCAGCTGTATTAGCCGAAGGTACGACAACCATTTACAACGCAGCTTGTGAACCATACTTGCAGCAATTGTGTAAGATGTTGAACAGCATGGGAGCGAAGATCACTGGAATTAGTTCCAACATGTTGACCATTAAAGGCGTGAAGAAATTAGGTGGATGTTATCACCGCATTCTTCCGGATATGATTGAAATTGGATCGTTCATTGGATTGGCAGCCGTTACTGGATCAGAAATCACAATCAAAGATGTTTCTTGGGAGAACTTGGGAATCATTCCGACTATTTTCCGCCGATTGGGAATTAAGATTGAGAAAAAGGGTGATGACATGTTTATTCCGAAACAGAAATCGTACGAAATCGAAACATTTATCGATGGTTCCATTATGACAATTGCAGATGCGCCTTGGCCAGGATTTACACCTGATTTGTTGTCAATCATTTTGGTAACGGCCGTTCAAGCAAAAGGAAGCGTACTCGTGCATCAAAAAATGTTCGAATCGCGCTTGTTCTTTGTGGATAAGCTAATCGACATGGGAGCGCAAATCATTCTTTGTGATCCGCACCGCGCAACCGTGATCGGAATGGATCGCAAAACACAACTTCGTGGAATCCAAATGACATCACCGGATATCCGCGCAGGAGTATCCTTGTTAATCGCCGCACTTTCAGCGAAAGGAAAATCAACCATCCACAACATCGAACAAATCGACAGAGGGTATCAGGATATCGACATCCGATTGAACAACCTCGGAGCAGATATTCGCAGAATCGGATAAAACTAGAACAACAACATAAAAAGAAAGGCTTGATCTTGTGATCAGGCCTTTTTTCGTAAATTGTACCTATGTTTAAATCGTCATTATTCTTGCTGATCCCTATGATGTTTTTCCTCAGCGGGATGAAACAAAGTTCGCCATTGAAAGGAGCCGAAGCACCTGATTTTGAACTGAAATCACCGAAAGGAAAGACAGTAAAGCTGTCGAAAATGAGAGGGAAAATGGTGCTGATTGATTTCTGGGCATCTTGGTGCCGACCGTGTCGTGGCGAAAATCCAAATGTGGTTCAGGCATACGAGAAGTACAACAAGCGTAAGTTCAAAAACGGAAAGGGATTTGAAATTCTCAGCGTTTCTTTGGATCGCGATGAGTCCAAATGGATTCAAGCCATTGAGGCCGACGGATTGGTATGGAAAAATCACGGCTGGGATCAAGATGGTGCCGTATCAAAATTGTATGGAGTTTCCTCTATTCCCAAGGCATTTTTGATCGATGGTGATGGAAAAATCGTAGCTTCGGGCAACGAAGTTCGCGGAATGAACTTGCATCTGACCTTAGACGATCAGTTGGACAATTAAACGAAACATGCGCTACAAACACTTATTATTGGCCTTCTCTTTTGTGGGCTTAACTGTCAATGCACAAGCTCAACCTGATGGCGATCAACTGGGAGCTTGGTACATGTATTTTTTCAATCACGATTTCAAAAAAGATTCGCGCTGGGGCTTTCAAGGCGATATTCAATTCCGAAACTGGGATTTCGGCGCTGATCAGGAACAATTATTATTACGCGGAGGTGCTACTTTTAGCCCTGCCAATTCTCAAGCGAAATTTACACTTGGATACGGAAATATCACCACTGGCGCCTTTGGTGAAGACAATTCCACAGTAAGTGAGAGCAGAATCTATCAGGAAGCCCTATTTCCAGTAAAGTTTGGGAACCGTTTTTATACCAACCATCGCTTTCGATACGAGCAGCGATTTGTCGAAAATCAGAACTTCAGAACCCGATATCGATACAACTTTTTCATGAACATCGCGCTCAACAAAAAGTCTATGGAGAAAGGAACGATTTATTTGGCCCTATATGATGAACTGTTCATTAATGGCCAGCGCAATATTGGAAATGGAATCGATGTTGAACTGTTCGATCGAAATCGTTTTTATTCGGCATTTGGCTACGTCATTAAGAAAGGAATGAAAGTTCAATTAGGAGTGATGCGCCAAACCACAAACGGTTGGAGTAAAAACCAAGCGCAAATCAGCTTCCATCATAAATTTTAGGAGCGCATAATTTTTCTACTTTAATAATCCCTTGTGTTTAAAGGGTTTTTGTGATTTATTAAGGTCGCTTTTTGATAAAAGTTAGTTACCTTTTAAGTGCACTGACATTATATAATAAAGACTTAAAAATTCAAGCCATGAAAATTTACTATTCCATCCTCCTGGGAAGTCTGATTCTTTTCGGGTGTACAACCAGTGAGACTGCTCAGAAAGAAAACAAATCAAAGCAAGAAGATCAAGAAGTTGCGGCAACTGTTATCAAGCCGATGAGTTTTGATCAGGGTGCGCAAACGTACATTGTCAGTGCCACGGAAGCGGATACAATTTTCGCTCCTTCGGGAAGTACCATTCTTTTCGAACCCAATTCTTTTGTAGATGCAGACGGAAATCCAATCAAAGGAGATGTAAAAGTGGAATGGCAGGAATTCCATTCCATCGGTGATATTATCGCTTCTGGAATTCCAATGAAATACGATTCGGCAGGCGTTGCGAATGATTTCGAATCGGGTGGAATGTTTACCATTGCCGCTTCTCATAAAGGGAAACCAGCAGAAGTAGCTCCGGGGAAATCTGTTGAGGTGAACTTAGCATCCTTGCAGGATACACCTTGTTATAATTTCTATGAACTAGACGAGAAAACTGGAAACTGGGACTACAAAACAACCAAGAATGGCAAAAAAGTAGAAGAAGACGCTGCGCAGAACGAGTCGCAAGCTTCCAACGATCCAGGAACAATTTTCGAAATGGATTTGAATACGCACAGCTTCCCAGATTTGGCCGATATGGAGATTATCGGGTGGCAATCAACGAAGAACTTGAGTTCAAAAGAACGTGGTTGGATTAAGCAGTACACAACGAAAGTGCGTCTTGCGAAGCAAAACCCAGATGGAACCTTTGATTTAGAAGCAAAGGACGAAAAAGCCTCGAAAACATACACCGTGAGGCCTTATACTGAGGAGCAAGCGATGGCGGATAGCCGTGCGAATGAAAAAGCTTTGGATGCAGCTGCGGACGAATTGATTGCGTATCAGGCGCGAGTAGCAGCAGGAAAGGTGATTCGAAGCATTGAAATTTCAGGCTTTGGAACGTACAACTGGGACGTAATCAACAAGCGTGAGAATTCCTTGCCACTCTTTGCGAAGTTTGAATATCCAAAAGGAGTAAATCCTGATTTGGTAACCCTGCGTTTGATTTCACCAGAAGAAAACTTCGTTGTGATGTACAATTCAACCGAAGATAAAATGTTCTCATTCGACCCGGACAAACGCAACTTACTCATCGGAATTTTACCGAATAACGAGATCGTTTCTATGTCAAACTCAGGATTCGATGCGGCTCGAGGCAAATCGAAGAATGCGGAGCATACCTTCAAGCTGGAGAAAACTGGTTTGAAATTGAAATCACCAAAGGACATCATGAAGTATATGAATCAATTGATTTAATGTGCGCATACTCTTAACGCTATTTCTTGTAACAAGCGCCTTCCTCTGCTGGTCGCAACAACCGTTAATTGGAATAAAAAACGGTGATTGGATCATCATCAAAGGATCTTCTCAGAAAAAACTCCCTGCGGAGTATTACGATGTGGGGAATTTCGACCAGCAAGGGTTCGCTTATTTTGCCGTGAATGGCAAATATGGAATTATCGATGCCAATGGTACCGAAGTCGTGACTCCGTCGTTTATTCGCATGGAATCATTCGGATGGGGGATGTTTGGCGGAATCGGCGATGATTCAAACATGCTCATCAATCTGAAATCGGAACCGAAAGTTGATACGTGTAAGCGCTGGAGTCCTATTGATAAACATTGGGCGTATTACTTCGAAAAAGGCGAGAAAAAGCTGTTAAATTTTCCATCCGCACGAGTGGTCAATATTGACAGCACTGTTTCCGTTACTCGTCAAAGTTTGGGGTATGTCTTCGTGAACTATGACGGTGATGAAGTGTTGTACGATCCAAAAGGGAATGAAGTGGATTTGACAGGCGGTTATGCCATTCTTCAAAATGAGTATATCCGATTGAAAACATCGAATTCACATACACTCATTCTAGCCAATAATGACACATTCGAATTACCGCTGAAAACAACGGATTTCAAGTACGATGGAAACTACTTTCAATATTCCGTAACTGATCGAACCGTGCGCACTGACCTCTTCGGGAAAGTACTTTTGGATGTTCCTTATGGCAAACTTCGAGATGCGGGCTTTAATCGCTTTGTATTCACGGATCAATCAGGGAAGTCAGGTGTTATGGATGGTTTCGGGAATGTATTGATTCAGCCGGCTTATTTTTTCATTAATCCTACCAGAGAAGGATATTTCGTCACCTCGGGCAGTGGCGTTGGCTTACTAGATAAATCTGGGAGATTGTTGGTTCCTTGTAAATATGAATCCATCAAAAAGCAAGGTGAATTGTACATTGTAGAAACGTCTGCGAATCTTTATGGGGTGTACTCGGCCAAATCAAAGCAAGAGATGATTGCACCGAAGTTCAAAAAAGTCACCATTTCAGACGATCGAATCCGAGGATGGTTCGGAGAAACCTTGCAAATCGTTTATTACAATGCCGATCATAGCATCGACCGTAAAATCACACTAAACAATACGGTAAGTCGATTCAAATTGGCCAGTGACGGAGTGGGTGGTTACGACCCACGCTTATTAACGATCGGATGGTTTTTTGAGGAGATTCCAAAATTTGATGATGAAGGATTTAACATCGGCACCTCCCAGAAATGGGGGATTCGAGATGCCGCAGATAGTATCATAGCGAAGCCAAGATATGCAACACCGAAATTCATTCCATCGGCCGGATTTAGCTTTATTCCTATGGGGGTTCGGAAGTTGGAATTCATGGACGGTCAGGCAAGAGATAAGAAAGTGTTCAATGCCATCGATTTGAATACCGGTAAAATTATGCCGGGAGATTTCTTCGATATTGATACCACTGATGCTTTGACTCGCGAATACTTACGATTCTCCTCGAACAGAGGTTTCGGGTATATTACTCAAGACAATAAAATCCATTATGTCTTCCATTTCGATCGTGAAAACGATACCTATTTGCGTATTTCCACCTCACAAACGGGAGAATACGATAAGATGGAAGATGACGAACATCGCGAATCGTTCCGTTTAAGCAAGTTCATTCTGAACAATCCAGAAAGTCCTGAATATCGTTCATGGAGCTATCGAAAGAAGAACTATACCCACGTTGTTTTGAAGGGGGCAAAATGGAACTTTCTCACGCCTCAAGGGTCAGAATTATTCTCAGAACCTTTTGATTACGTCGATCGCTTCTATAAGCACACAGCCATCGTGAAACGCGAAGGTAAATGGGGTGTTGTGAACCATGATTCGCTTATGATACCTGCAGCTTACGCTTCTATTGAGCGCATGAAGGAATTCAATGATACGGTGTTCATCGTGCGGCAGTCTCAGAAGGGTTCTAGAATTATGGACACGAAAGCAAACGTCCTAGAACATAACGTTACATCAGTAAAGAAAGCGATGGGCGAATATGCAATTGTTCAATCTGGAAAAAAAGAGTTGGTATTGAACGATCAGCACGAGGTAATTTCATCCGAAGGCGAGCGATTCAGAGCGTTAAACGATAGGTATTTCTTGACCCGCGTGAAACGAAAGTCTTATATCTATGATTCGCAGGGAGGATTGTTGGCGCAGATTGATGCCAAATCAAGAGATGTGTACTTCGATCGATTTATTCTATTCCGCGACGGTTCAAGATTTGGATTGACCGATGAACAAGGGGATACGCTCATCCCAATGGGGTACAAAAGCATCGAAGTTTTCGGTGATTTGATCTTGGCTATAGGTTCCGATTCACGCGTTTACAACAGGGAAGGGGAGGAGCTCTTCGTTTTTGAATCTGGGAAAGTACTGATCGATTCTTTGACCAATCAAATTGCCCTGTGCATTGGCGATAAAATTACCATCTACGAACCAGGAGGATCGAAGGTCGCAAAGCTGAAAGGAATAGCACCAGATGTTTTCTTAAGTGGAATGCTTATCGATCTAGGAAGTAGAGGAATTGCAATGCCTATTGTAGAAGGTGCGACTACGCCACCAGCGGGTATTAAAAGTATTGAGAGCGCAGGAAATTCTGGATTCTTGCTGGAAATAAAAGATGGCTGGTTGGTTGTAGATCGCAATTGGAAATTTCATCCTGAAGTGGGAAAAACAGCCTTCAAGCGATGCAAATACCTTGGCGAAGACGTTGTGTACTTGAACAAGCCGGGCAATTTCTTTTTCTCGAAAAGTTATGGCAAATTCGCCTTCCATGGATCACCCGTTAAAGGATGTAACTCCGGATATGTTTTGACCTTTATAAAAGACGAACGGAAGTATGTGTATCTCACACCTGAAGGAGAAAATTACTTCGAACAAAAGTTTCGTGAAGCAACACCATTCAGCAATGGTCACGCTGCTGTGAAGATGCGCCGTGGTTGGACAATCATTGATGCCAATGGACGTGCGAAATCACTGGATTCTTTCGGAGAAATCAAAGTACATGGAAACGGATTGTTCTCTACACAAAGTGCATCTCTCCATGGATTAATTGATCATCATGGAAATGTCATACTGGATACACTATACGAGCGTATTGAAATATTGCACGGTGATGTCATTCAGGCGGTAAAAGGAGGCGAATTCTTTTATTTCAAGCTAGACGGAACGCCAATCGAGTATTAAAAACGATATCCGATATTAAAACCAAATTGGGTATATAAGGAAAGTCCCCGTTCATCTATCCTTCTATTTTCGTCGTTGTACCAATCGTAATACTCGTATTTCCGAAAATAGCTTCCAAAAAGTAGCGAAACATCACCGCCCAAATAGAAGTTATTCCCTAGGTTTAATTGAATACCATAACCGCCCTGGAGGTGTATATTCCAGTATTTATGTTCAATTCCGTATGAAGGATCAGCACCGAAAGGAGCATAAGTAACGGGATCATCTTTTACAAAATGAAAGGGTAGCGAGAACCGCAGATAGCTGCTAAACAATTGATTTCTTCCATTAGGATAGAAGGTATATCCCAAGCGCGCACCAAATTTTTGTTCGTATCTAGGAGTTCTTAATGGCGCTAGCATCAGTCCTGCATCGAATTGATGTTTATTGTTCGAATATGTTCCCTGGAGAGAGTACAATTTGTTCAAATCCATCCAGTTAGTGAACCGAATTGGATCTTCCGCAGAAATCTGGATTCCAAATCGATAGGAGCCGTTGTCATCGTCCTGTGAGTTTCCATTGAACGCGCATAAACCAAGAATCAATAAGCAAGCTTTCTTTATCATTTTCGCAATGAAATCAAGTAAAAATAAGGAAAAGGGAATTGCGACAGCGATCCTTAAGAAAGCTTAACACGAATTCAATAAAACGCCGCCAACCACAATACAATAATGATGAGAATCTGAAGGGTGATAAGTTTTTTCATAATTCATTTTTCAGCTCAGGACAGAGCTAGAACGCAAGGGGGCTGTAGCCAAGCCTCTCGTGACAGAGAATTTCGGTTTCATGACATTTTTGGAGTGAATTCCTTTCAAATGACCGCTGAAATAACCTAATTGTGCCAACTTTTCATTTCTAATGACAAATCTGCTGACATCCTGTCCGTTTTTCATGCTTGGCAGTATCTTTGACATCTTCGAGACCGGAAAAATGGCAAACATGACAGAAGAAAATAACGTACAGAACGAAGAACAAGATAACGTGCAGGATCAAACCGCTGAAGAAACAACGGCCGAAACTGTAGAGGAGACTCAGGAGACGCCCCAAGAGCCAACAATGGAGGATAAGTACAACGAGTTGAACAACAAGTACCTTCGTATTCATGCAGAGTTTGATAACTACCGCAAGCGTACGAACAAAGAGAAAGTTGACTTGATCAGCACGGCAAACGCAGGGATCTTGAAAGATTTACTTCCTGTATTGGACGATTTTGAACGTGCCATTGCAAACAACGCAAATGTCGATGATATCGATAGTGTTAAGGAAGGATTCAACCTTATTTTCAACAAATTCTCATCCCTTCTTCAGTCAAAAGGATTGAAAGAGATGCCAGCAGTCGGTGAGACATTTGATCCAGAATTGCACGAAGCAATTGCTAAAATCCCAGCTCCAAAGAAGAAGATGAAAGGGAAAGTGGTTGATGCAGTAGAAAAAGGATATTACCTCAACGATAAAGTAATTCGCTACGCAAAAGTGGCAGTAGGAGAGTAACAAGAAAGTATGAGCGAGAAAAGAGATTTTTACGAAGTATTGGGCGTTTCGAAAAGCGCTTCGGATGCGGAAATTAAAAAGGCCTATCGCAAGTTGGCTTTGAAGTATCACCCGGACAAAAATCCCGATGATGCCGAAGCTGAAGCGAAATTTAAAGAAGCCGCGGAAGCGTACGAAGTACTCAGCAATGCGGAAAAGAAACAACGATACGATCAGTTCGGACATGCAGGCATGGGCGGCGCCGGTGGATTCGGTGGCGGTATGAACATGGACGATATCTTCTCGCAATTCGGAGATATTTTTGGAAGCGCTTTTGGTGGCGGAGGAAGTTTTGGAGGAGCACGTGGAAGATCACGTTTGGTGAAAGGATCCAACCTGCGCGTTAAAATGAAGTTGACACTTCAGGAAGTTGCGGAAGGCGTTACGAAGAAAATCAAAGTCAACAAATTAGTTAACGTTGAAGGCGTAACCTACAAAGATTGTCAAACATGTAACGGAACCGGACGCATCACACGAGTTCAGCAAACGTTCTTAGGAGCGATGCAGACACAAACGACGTGTAATACCTGTCGTGGTGCAGGAAAGATGATTGATAAGCGTCCAAACGGTGCTGATGAGCAAGGGTTGAAGCGCGAGGAAGACGTTGTTGAAATTGAAATTCCAGCGGGAGTTGAAGAAGGAATTCAATTGAGCGTTACTGGAAAAGGAAACGCCGGCCCTTTTGATGGAGTGCCAGGTGATTTGATCGTAGTAATCGAAGAAATCGAACACGAAGAATTACGTCGTGACGGACAACACTTGCATTACGAAGCGTACATCAATTTTGTAGATGCCGTTTTGGGTGCGTCCATTGAAATTCCAACGGTAACAGGAAAGGCCAAAATCAAAGTAGAGGCTGGAACACAGAGCGGAAAAACGCTTCGTTTGAAAGGAAAGGGATTGCCAATCTTGCAAGGGTACGGAACGGGAGATTTGTTCGTTCATATCAATGTTTGGACGCCTAAACAAGTATCGAAGGATGAGAAGGAGATGCTGGAGAAATTGCGCGAAAGCGATAATTTCCAGCCGCAGCCTGATCATAACGATAAAGGGTTCTTTCAGCGAATGAAAGACATGTTCCACTAAAATGAGTTTTGCCAAAGGACCGGAAGAAGCAAATCCGTCATGGGAAAAATATCTCGTGACCATTGCAGCTACCTGTTTGTCCTTTGTTATTGGTTTGTTTCTAGCAGCTTTCTTAATGCGTTCGTTTTCGGATGGACAGCAAACATGGTCGGCGATGGAGTTCGCTATTAACTTGATTCCTCATATTTTCGGTTTGGCCGGACTTTTAGCATCGGTCAGATTCATTCATAACCGACCTATTCTTTCGGTAATCACATCGCGTAAAAGTTTCGATTGGCGAAGATTCTTTTTTGCTGCGGGCTTGTGGTTGACGTTTCAAATGGTGTTCATGCTCATGGCTAGATCGGCTGGAGCCCCCATTGTTTTTGAGTTTTCAGTACCCAAGTTAATCCCACTTTTGTTGGTTTCGCTGCTTTTACTGCCCATTCAAACCGCATTCGAAGACATTTTTTTTAGAGGTTATTTGTTCCAAGGATTCACAAAAGCTACGGGAAAAGCCGGGGCATCTGTCTTGGCGGTTGCCGTAATTTTCGGTTTAATTCACGCTGGAAACCCAGAGATGAAAGTATTGGGCAACATCGCTATGGTTTATTACATCATTTCCGGTTTGTTCCTAGGTCTGCTGGCTCATTTCGACGATGGATTGGAACTCGGGATGGGGTATCATTTCGCCAATAATTTTTTTGGAGCGGTCATCGTCACGAATACCTGGCAAGTTTTTCAAACCAACGCATTGTTCACCGATTACGGCGAGCCTAGCTTTGGGTGGGAGCTATTATTGCCTTTATTGGTATTGCAGCCATTGATGTTGTGCGCCTTCTATCGAATTTACCGATGGAAAAATCCCCTAAAAAGAATTTTAGAGTAAGTTGTAAGTTCTGATCTTGCTTTACGTCTTCGTATATTAGTCGCACTTTTTAACGTAACGAACAGCAAGAATGAAGACATACTACGATCCAGAAGATCTTAAAAAATTTGGCAATATCAGTGATTTTCAACCCGAGTTAGGGAAGAAATTTTTCGAATACTACGGAAACGTTTTTGCTGATGGTGCCCTCACAAAGAGAGAAAAGTCATTAATAGCATTGGCCGTATCTCATGCGCTTCAATGTCCTTATTGTATCGACGCATACACGCAAGATGCCATGGAACGTGGGTACGACGAAGAGCAGATGATGGAAGCCGTGCACGTTGCAGGAGCCATTCGTGGTGGAGCAACTATGGTACACGGTGTGCAGATGATGAATAAATACAAAGAGCTTTCAATGTAATGGCGGTACTCACGCATAAATCACTGGCAGCGCAAGATCACGAATTGTCTGAATCAGACAAACAATTGAAATTGCTGCATGAAGCCGGTTTAACTCCTTTTCAAGACAAATTAACAGACACGGGATTGTTCCCCCTGAAACCAATGAATCTGGACATTTTCCAGATCAACATGGGGAAGATGTGCAATCAAGTTTGTAAGCATTGCCACGTGGATGCCGGGCCAGATCGCAAAGAGATCATGACACGCGAAACGATGTTGGAATGTCTCGAAGCGATCGATAAATCAGGATGTACAACTGTTGACTTGACAGGAGGTGCACCTGAGATGAATCCGGATTTCCGATGGTTCGTAGAGCAATTGTCGTCCAAAGGAAAACACATTATTGTACGCTGTAATCTTACAATTATCGTAGCGAACAAGAAGTACAATGATTTACCAGAATTCTACAAGAAGCACAATATTGAAGTCGTTTCGTCACTTCCGTACTTCAGTTCAACGAAAACAGATGCGCAACGTGGTGACGGCGTATTCGAACAAAGCATTCGTGCATTGCAAATGCTGAATGCGGTCGGATACGGAGAAGAGGGATCAGGTTTGATCTTGAACCTTGTGTACAATCCTTCAGGTGCATTTTTACCACCGGATCAATCGGAATTGGCAGGAACATTCCATGCGAAATTGAAGGATCGCTACGATGTTGTATTCAACGATCTTTTTGCGATTACAAACATTCCGATCAGTCGCTATTTACAGTACCTCGTAGCCAGCGGCAATTATAACGGGTACATGGAAAAGCTGGTAAATGCCTACAATCCAATGGCGGCGGAAAATGTGATGTGTAGAAGTACGCTTTCCATCAGTTGGGATGGCTATATTTACGACTGCGATTTTAATCAAATGCTTGATTTGAAAGTAGCAACGAAAGGACAACACTTGAGAGATTTCAACGCGCAGGACTTGCTGGAGAGATCGATCATTGTAAATCAACATTGTTATGGCTGTACGGCAGGTGCCGGATCAAGCTGTGGCGGAACAACAACTTAACTCAGATGAAATCATATCTAGATACAACAGTCGATGTGTACCGGGAGGCAGCATTGACACCAGACGTAGGACTGTGCTGTACTACGACGCCTGTATGGGCTTTACCAGAATTGGACATGCCAAGCATCATGCTGGAGATGAATTACGGTTGTGGAAGCACCGTGAATCCGCGTGATTTGGTAAATGAACCAACAGTGCTTTACGTTGGAGTAGGAGGGGGAATGGAAGTCTTCCAGTTTTCGTACTTCAGTCGAAAGAAAAATGGTGTAATCGGAATTGATGTCGTAGACGAAATGATCGATGCATGCAAGGAAAACTTAAAAACTGCGGAGGCGACGAACCCTTGGTTTAAGTCCGAATTCGTTGACGTGAGAAAAGGCGATGCTTTGAATCTACCAGTAGAAGATAATTCCATTGACGTAGCTGCGCAGAATTGTCTCTTTAACATCTTCGAAAAAGACGATTTGGAGAAGGCTATTGCAGAAATGTACCGCGTATTGAAACCCAATGGTCGTTTGGTTTTATCAGACCCTGTTACGGAAGATCCAATGCCGGAATCATTGCGAAACGATGAACGCCTGCGTGCTTTGTGTTTGAGCGGATCGCTTCCTTTGAAGGAATATATTAAGATGTTGACGGATGCTGGTTTTGGTACGATCGAAGTGCGTGCAAAGCGTCCGTACCGCGTATTGGATCCAAAGCATTACGATACTGAAGAGATGATCTACCTTGAAAGTGTTGAGGTATGTGCGATCAAAGATCCGATGCCAGAAGATGGGCCGTGTGTCTTTACGGGTAAGACGGGAATTTACTTTGGAGATGAAGAGTACTTTGACGATCACAACGGTCACACTTTGTTGCCCAATCAACCTTTGGCAATATGTGATAAAACAGCAGGAGCATTGGCAGCCTTGAACCGCGATGATATCTTTATTTCGGAATCCACGTATTTCTATGATGGTGGCGGTTGCTGCTAGAAGAGTATAACTAGAAAATGGAAAGGTCGGTTTTGAGTTTGTCTCGGAGCCGACCTTTTTTGTGGGGGGGGAAATAATTTGGGTCTGGGAATAGGTCTGAATCCCTCGTTATACAAAGGTTGTAGAGAGAATTCAAAAAAGCTTTCAACGCAAAAAAGCATTTACTAGTTTTTGCCAGAATTAATTCATATCTTAAAATAACACGTGGCACAACTTTTGGTATTTTAGAATCAACCAAAAAACTGTGCTTATGCCTAACGTATTACTACTCGTTGTATCAGCAACACTCCTAATCCTTGGAAGTTGTAAGAATTCATACAGAATTACCGTAAAAGAACCGGCTGTAATTCCATTACCATCTGATACCAAAGTAATTGGTGTGATCAACAATGTGACTGACATAAATAGCCCGGAAAAACCAATCGCTGCGATTTTGAATTCGGCTGAATTGAATGGAAACGTTGCGGCGGCTGAAAGAGCCGTAGATGGTCTATTGCGAGCATTGACGAACTCAAGAGACATACGAGGCGAAATCTTCGAAGTTGATTCTTCACATTTTGTAGCTAATGGAGAGTTAGATTGGGCCGTATTGGATAGTATCGCAGCAGAGCGAGGCATCGATGGATTTGTAGAGATGAATGAGCTTAGAACAGTCTCTCCGGTCGGAGGAGCAATTATGGCAAATGCCACCGGACAAACCAGATACCGATTAACAGGAACACTGTTTATGAATGTTCACGTGGTGGCTACAGGTGAAAATTTCGAACGATTCTCAGCATCCCGATCATACAATATCCCGACTTCAGGTTCGACCAATATTATCAACATCATGAACGATCTGCAGCGCCGTCGTGAATTTTACCGAGCGCTTGGCTTCGAATTGGGGTTTGCCGTAGGATCCATGATTTATCCAAATTGGATGTGGGTCGGACGTAAATATTATACGCGAGGAACTCCAGCAGTTAGAAGTGCACGACACATGCTCCGTCAAGGCAACTGGGATTTGGCAGAACGCACGTTGCTGAACGACGAAGAATACCACAAAAGAAACAAAAGAGCCCGTGTATTGTTCAATCTTGCTTTGGCCAACGAAGGTCAAGGAGAATTAGATAACGCGATTCTCTACGCTGAGAGAGCAGCTGCTGAAGGCGGAGGCAAACTGGCAAACGAATACCTGCAAACGCTGCGTAATCGAAAACGCCAATTGGAATTGATAGAAGAACGCAACGCGGCACATTAATAGAAGACACTAGATCGCTCCTTGCAGTCGCTTTGAGATGCTAGAACGGTCGTTTCACTCCCTGCTAGACTGTTTGACACTTTGAAAAATCAAACCGTTGAAAAGTCTAGCATCTAGCGTCTAATTTAACCGTGACCTTCTCACCAATCCGCGTTATATCCTAACAGTTTATTATCTTCACCCCTATGAACGAAACCCTGTTAGAAGTTCGCAACATTCGCAAAAGTTTTTTCCGGAAAGAAGCGCTCAACAACGTCTCTTTGAACGTAAAAAAAGGGGAGGTCTTCGGACTGCTAGGCCCTAATGGCGCTGGAAAAACGACACTCATTCGCGTAATAAACAGAATCATTGAACCGGATGAAGGTTCAGTTCGCTTTGATGGCCACTTAATGGAGGCCAACGACCTCAAAAGAATTGGATACCTCCCGGAAGAGCGAGGACTTTTTAAAGATATGACGGTTGAAAATCATGCCATGTTTCTAGGGAAGTTGCGCGGTTTGGAAACCAAAGACATCCGAAACAAGATGCAATTCTGGTTCGATACTTTTAACATGAACGATTGGCGGAAAAAGCGCATCGAACAACTTTCAAAGGGGATGGCACAAAAGGTGCAATTCATGTGTGCTGTGCTACACGAGCCGGATTTATTGATTCTTGACGAACCGTTTAGTGGCTTCGATCCCGTGAATGTAGAGTTGATCAAAAAACAATTGATTCAAATGAGAGCCGATGGCAAAACAATCATTTTGTCTACGCACAACATGAAAAATGTAGAAGAGATTTGTGATCGCGCAGCCCTAATTCACGAAGCAAAGAAAATTGCCGAGGGTACGATCTCGGAATTACAAGGAGAGCAGAAAACAGGACTCTACGCCGTTAGATTCCGGGGAAATATGCTGACTTTCGTTAATGCCTTGTGGACAGGATTCGAGATTTACGACAAAACAGAACACGGCGATAATCGATTTACGGTGCGCGTGACCATGCGTAATGAAAGTTCATTCGAAGATTTGCTCAAAGTCTTAATCGGTCATGTAACCATCGAATCTGCTTGGGAAGTAATGCCAACGATGCAGGACGTATTTATTAACCTTGTTCAACCCGTAAGTCATGAAGAATAGTCTTTTAATTGCCCTGCGGGAATTACGCGCAAGAGTTTGGTCCCGATCGTTTCTAGCCATGTCTTTCATTGGCCCATTGGCGGTATTGGTGTTCACGTATCTAATCTTCGCATTCGGAGATGAAGGAGAGCAGAAATGGAACGTTCTTATTGCCGATCCTACGAATTATATGCAAGGCAAAATAATGCCAGGAAAGGACAATTCAATTACCTATTCTTTTGCGAGTAACTCTATTGATCACGAAGTCTTTAGAGAAGGTTCTCAGTACAAAGATTTCGATGCCTTGATTGAAATTAACGAGAAAGTATTGGAGAACAAGGTCAGTCACGTGTTCTTCCGAGAAGCACCATCCACACGATTAAGAACGAAAGTTCAATATCAAGTTGAACGCAGAATGGAAGAGGTCTTTGCCGATGAGAAATTCGGGATTTCCGTCCAGCGATATCGCAAGATAAAGAAGCCCCTGTTGATGTCATTTGTAGATGTTTACGATCCTTACGGTGAGAGCAACAGCGACAATGCCTGGGTAGGATTCTTCATGGGTGGAATCATCATTTTGTTTATTGGTTTATTCGGAATGACGATTCTTCGAAGCGTAGCGCGAGAAAAAAGCAATCGTATTGTAGAAGTCATGATGGGAACCTGCTCGCCACGTCAGTTGATGACGGGTAAAATCCTCGGGGTCGGAATGAGTGCGATGCTGCAATTCCTTATTTGGACGGTGATCATTGGCTTTGGGCTCTACTGGATGCGCGAAACACTCTTTGTAGATATCCTTGATCCGAGAAATGCGAATTTCGATGCCATGGCAGAGCAGATGCAAAATCAATCCTATGCGGCCAAGCAATTCTCATCCGTTGAATACAACCGTTTTGTAGACCTCGTGTACAACAAAATCAACTTCGGATTGATGCTCTCATATTTCATTGGATTCTTCATCGGAGGATATTTATTCTATGCGGCCTTCTTTGCGTCGTTAGGAGCTTCCATGGGAACAGAAAGCGACGGACAGCAATTTGTTTTGCCATTGGTCTTCATTCTTTTGATCGCCTTGTACGCCGGATATTACACTATGAATTATCCCGGAAGTTCACTTGTTGCATGGTTGCAATATCTGCCATTTACCTCTCCCGTTGTCGCCATGGTGAAATTGGCTCAAGGCTACGGAGAAGATGGCTATCAGATCTATATTTCCATGACCTTGTTGTACGCGAGTGCGGTCGCGATGCTTTTCATTGCTGCACGAATCTATAAGAACGGAATTCTTCAGTTTGGACACCGTTTGCGATTGGTTCACCTTCTAAAATGGTTGCGAAAAACGTAGCATGAAGCGAGCCATAATTGATCTTGGAACGAACACTTTCAATTTATTGATCGGAACGATTCACGGTCGCAACCTTACTATTTCTCATTCCACCAAAGAAGCCGTTATGCTTGGAATGGGCGGAATTAATCAAGGCAAAATTGCAGAGGATGCGCTGGATCGGGCCAAGATCACGCTGACTAAATTCAAGGAAATTGCGGTAGCCGATGGTGTAACTGAGATTCTTGGAATTGGTACTTCTGCCATGCGCGGAGCAGAGAATGCGTCTGAATTAATCGGTTGGGCAAAGAAAGAATTGGAGATTGAAATTCGAGTTATTTCTGGAGACAAAGAAGCAGAGTTGATTTTTAAAGGTGTTTCTCTTTTGCATGATTTCGAAGAAGACGGGATGATCATGGACATCGGCGGTGGAAGCAACGAATTCATTTTGGCTAATAAATCTGGGGTTCTGGAAGCCCAAAGTTTCAATATTGGCGTGTCGCGTTTGTACCAAATGGTCGATCAACCGGAAATTTTTACACCAGAGATTCGCGAACGCATCGATCGCTTTTTTGAGGCCGAAACAAAAGGATTCTTCACAAACAAACAGACACCACATTTGATTGGTGCTTCTGGAAGTTTCGAAACGCTTTATGAAATGATGCATGAGGAACGTTTTCCAATGGATCAACAAATGAAAGAGCTACCGATTGATCAAGTTCGAAGCCTCATCGATTGGTCGCTGAAAGCAACTCTGGAAGAACGAATGGACAATCCATGGATCATTCCAATGCGAAAGAAAATGTTACCATTTGCGGCCTACTCAATCTTATGGGTGATGGAAAAGTTGCAAACAGAGCGTGTTTCGATTTGTCCGTATTCTCTTAAAGAAGGCGCCTTTACAGCCGATCTCAGTTGACCAAGACCTAATTGTTAGTACATGAGGGATTTATCGTCTGAGAATCGCTTTATAAAGAAGAGCTAAATTGAATTCTTGATTCAGTGCTGGTGATATTGAATCACCCTCCGCCTGTGGCACCTCCCTCAAGGGAGGAGGAAAATCCCCTCTCCCCTTGAGGGGAGAATTAAAGAGGGGTGAGCACGAAAGTTTAAAGGTTAAAAACCTTATTCTATTTTAGATAAATGAGGACTCAGATTAACAGTTCGCAATCACCTAATTCTCCTTATATTTATTCCCTCAAAAACACCCCAACATGAGCAAAATACTTGTAGTTGACGACGAAAGAGCAATTCGAAGAGCATTGCGCGAAATTCTAGAATTTGAAGATTTCGAAGTGGATGAAGCGGAAAACGGAAAACAAGGATTGGACAAAGCGAAAGCGGAACAATACGACGTAATTTTCTGTGACATCAAAATGCCGGAAATGGACGGCATGGAAGTGTTGGACGGCCTATTGAAGGCGAAAGTGGATGCTCCTGTGATCATGATTAGTGGACACGGAAACATCGAAACTGCAGTACAAGCGATCAAGAAAGGGGCGTTTGATTTCATTGAGAAACCTTTGGATTTGAACCGAATTTTAGTAACCATCCGAAATGCGAAAGACCGCAACGTTCTCATTGAAGAGAAAAAGGTATTGAAGAAAACCGTTCGCAAATTCAAAGGGTCGGCGATCATTGGAGAAACAGAAGAGATCAATGGTATCAAGGATATGATTGAGAAGGTGGCTCCTTCAGACGCTCGTGTTTTGGTCACTGGACAGAACGGTACGGGTAAAGAATTAGTAGCGCGCTCCCTACACGATTTAAGCGATCGTAAAGGGAATCCATTCATTGAAGTGAACTGTGCCGCGATTCCTTCTGAATTGATCGAAAGTGAATTGTTCGGTCACGAGAAAGGAGCCTTTACCTCAGCGGTGAAACAGAAGAAAGGGAAATTCGAATTGGCTTCTGGTGGGACATTGTTCCTAGATGAAATTGGAGACATGTCGGCAAGTGCTCAAGCGAAAGTGTTGAGAGCCTTGCAAGAAAACGTGATCCAGCGCGTAGGAGGAGAGAAGGACATCAAAGTGAACGCACGTGTTGTAGCGGCAACAAATAAAGATCTTCGCAAAGAAATCGATGAAGGGAACTTCCGAGAGGATTTATACCACCGATTGGCGGTAATTCTCATTCACGTTCCATCGTTGAACGAACGTCGTGACGATATTCCATTGTTGGCGGATCACTTTATGACGATGATCTGCGCGGAGCATGGAATTTCACGTAAATCATTCGAGCCGAAAGCCTTGGAGGAACTTCAAAAAATCGATTGGACAGGAAATATCCGTGAATTACGAAATATCGTAGAGCGTTTGATCATTCTTTGTGGTGACGAGATCACGGGCGAAGAGGTGAAAATGTTCGCGAATCCCGGGAAATCTTAAATAAATTTCAGTTCCATTCGTTCTAAACTTAGGCGTTCATTCGCGCATCACTAAGTACATTCTTGCAACATGAAGAGAGGAATTAAAATCACTCACCGGTTCACCACTACGTTGGTGTGTCTGTTGATTGGTGCTTCTGCCTTGACTTATATCTTGCGTTACGAAGACGTGAGCGAGACCTTCGTGCAAGAATTGCATTTCCCTTCTTGGCTCGTTTATCCCATGGCGATCGCAAAAATTGCAGCAATCATTATGTTGATTTCAAAGTTCAACAAAACGTTAACTGAATGGGCGTACGCAGGATTAGCATTCAATATGTTATTGGCCGTTGGAGCGCAACTGTCCTCTGGTGATTCGCAATTCATCTATCCAACCATCGCCGTGATTCTCGTTTTCGGATCGTATTTCTCTTGGAAAAAGATGTTGGGCTGGAAAGAAGCCTAGAAATGGTAAATGCCATCAAAGTATCTGGCTCATCAATGAGGAACATATTGGAAGAAACCATGTCCATTACCGTCGTGTGAACTAGTACGTCACCATTCAACCATTCAATTTCAGTTGAATCAGCAGCAATTGCAGCAACTAAATCCTTATCCGCATCGAAATGTTTCTCCATTAGCGCACGGTGCGCATACACACGAATAATTGGTGATTCGTGCTTCATCAATTCGTTCAATTCGAATTCATTAGCAGCTGTACGCAAGCGTGCATAATGATGGTAGGTTTTGCATTTTACCATCGCTCCCGCACCAGTAAATTCTTCCGTGATTTGTTTCGATTCGGCCAATTCAGTTGCCAATATTCCGACATGCTTTTGGTGACGAAGAGAATCATCAGCGTTTTTCAATTCCCATTGTGCTAACAATTCAACTTCTTCATCATCAATCACACCATCGCGCGCGCTCAAAGAGTAGGTCTTAATGACCAACGCCAAAATGATAGAGAATAATGTCAGCAATTTGAATTTCATGTCCTTACAAATCTTCCAACAAGATTTTAAAAGCGTTTACTTCTGCACCGCCCCATTCCAAAACCGTAAAACAATCTCTTTGCATTACCGGAACCTCTTGAGATTCTAGCGAAGGATTGTAGTCGTCTGGCACCGATGCCCAAATCACGTAAAAACGTCCAATTTCGGCAGGTTTCGGGCTGATGTCTAATGTAGCAACTGCATCACACACCTCGTTGAAAAGCAAGTAAATATACAAATTACTTTTTGTTTGCAAGATGGGGCCCCAGTAGGTGATGAAGTCGGCACGTTCTTCACTTGTCATGCCGAACTTTTTCATTTGCATTTCCAAATAAGCAACGGCTTCTGACCCTGAGACAATCGCACCTTCATTTTTAGGAAGTATCTGTGAAGGAATATCCTGTTCTGATTCCCAAAACAAATAGCGATAGCTCTCGTCTCCGCGATGAATGGAACCATCCGGATGACACGTGAACTCCCATCCATTTTCCATGCTCGGGTACGTGAAAGTGAACTCCCCGACAGGGTTAACTTCGATTTTGACCTCGGTCTCTTTTTCTGGATATAGATAAATCACAGGCTTTCGGACTGCATCAAATTTGTAAGCTCTTGAAAAATTGATGCGATACAATTGGCGATGTTGCGGGTCAATGGTTAACTGAAATTTGGACGTCTCCATGTATTCGCTTCCTGCGTAAAATTGAAATGTGTGCTTTCCAGGTTTGGTTGGAACGGAGATGGTATCTCCGAGCGAGTAATTATATACGATATTCTCACCATCATCTACGGAATAAACGAGCTCATCCCGCAATTCGTGATCCAACACGCTTAAATCGAACAAAAACATGGATTCATTTTCATCCAATGAAGTGTCTAGACTATCGTAGAGTAAGGAATAAGGCATCATCATATACGATTCCGATGCCTTGGCTTGAATCGATGTGAAACCGAGTAGGAGGAAGAATAACTTTTTCATAGCGTTCGAACCAATTTAGTGGATGGCAACTCCTTTCCGCCCCATTCCAAAACCGTAAATCCATCCCGATTCATCACTGGAATTTCTTGGGCTTCTGGTGCAATTCTTAATTGATCCACGGGCTGCCAAATCATATAAATTCGATATACATTATCCGGTTTGGGATCGATTTCCAATTCCGCGTAGCGATCACATTCCTTGTTGAATTGAAACTGGAGGAATACGTCGTCGTGCGCTGCCATTCTTGGCCCCCAGAAGGTGATGAAATCCGCTCGTTCTTTTGAATTGAGTCCTGATTGAGTGAGTTTTTCTTCGAGGAATCTGGTAATATCCGATCCAGCAACGGTGAATCCAACATTGAGATCCACTTCGTCCAATGTCAGGCGATCTGAGGCTTCCCAGAAAAGATAATTATAGGTGTTTTCGTCTATCGTTAATTTTCCATTCGGAGCGGCGAGAACCTTCCAACCATCATTGTATTTCGGATAGGTAAAGGTGAATTCACCGGCTGGTTCTACGTTCACTTGTACTTCTTGTTCTTTTTCCGGATACAGATAGATTACTGGCTTTTCGGTGAGAATGATCATTTCGGAGGATGTGAAGTACACCGAATAGTAATAACGTCTCCCCGCTTCGATGTTGATAGTGGTGTACTCTTCGTAATATTCCGAAGAATAGAAAAATTGCAGTTCGTGATGCCCAGCTGTTGCTTCCAATTGTAAATCTCCTTGATTGGTGACCAACGAATGTTCTCCCTGTACGCCATCCAGACTATATGAAATCGATAGGCTTGAGAGATCTGTTGCGTTCGGGAAATTAAAGTAGAGCAAAGAAGTGCTGTCTAGACTCGAATCGATAATGATGGAATCGGGAATTAAGTAAGGAATTTCCACTTCCGATTGTCCTGCCAATGAAAGGCTGGAAACGAATAACGATGCAATAAAAAATAACTGTTTCATAGCGATGTATTAGGTTGATAGTTCGATACTTGTCCGCCCCATTCCAATACCACGAATCCTTCTCGGTTGAATTGAGGAAGCACTTGTGGAGGAAGAACGAAGTCTCCATCTAGAGCTGATATGAAAATATAAAATCTGTAGATATGATCCGGTTTTGGTTCGATCGTTAAATCTGCGAATTTGTCGCAAGTTTCGTTCCACTCGAAACGTACTAGACTCTTTTCGTTCACGGCCAATTTAGGCCCCCAGAAGGTAATGAAATCGGCCCGTTCCTCAGAATTGAATCCGATGGCGGTTAGTTTTTCCTCTAAGAATGAAACCGCTTCATCTCTAGGGATTACAAAGCCTTCCTTCACGTTGACTTCTTCCAAATGATCTTCATCATCGGCTTCCCAAAACAGATAATTATAACTCTCTCCGTTATATTCGATATCTCCGTTTGGTTGGGCTGTTACGTTCCAAACATCATTGTAATTAGGGTAATAGAAGGGATTCATTCCGTGAATATCTACTGTTACTGCGATTTCGGTTTCGGTCTTTGGATACAAGTAAATTACCGGCTTGTACACCTTTCGTTCGATCGGTTTTCCTTGGATTTTCGGTGTTTTCGATAAATTGATACGATACACCTGAACCATTTGAGGATCAATAGTCAAACTGTCTGTGAACACTTCGTAATAGTTCGAATTGATGTAAAAAGCCATTTTGTAAGTGCCGGGCGCCGTTTTCACTCGAAGCTGCTTATCGTTAAGATTGGTCACAAATTCTGAATCATTCAAACTGTATCTTGTGGAGGCGCCTCGGTGCTTTTTTTCCAATCCATTGAAATTAAAATAGTAAACGGCTTCATCCTGCCCCAAACTGTCATCGATGTACTCTTTCACTTTTATAACGGATGCCATTCGATCCAGCGGCCTACTGTTGGCGGTGCATCCGAACAAAATTAGAGTGAAGGTGATCGTGAAAAGTTTCATAGAGCGAGGGTGTTAGCAATGGTTGGAATTTCCTGACCTCCCCATTCGATGACGGTGAATCCGCTACGCTGGAAGGATGTTAATTTTTGGGATTCTGGAACAACGTCACCATCGTACGATCCCCAAGACATGTAGAATCGATATAAGTTTTCAGGAGTCGGGGAGATGTTTAATTCTGCAAACATATCACAATCCGCATCCTGATGGAACGTAATGAAAACTTGCTCATGCTTCTCCATTTGCGGCGCCCAGAAGGTGATGAAATCGGCACGCTCCTTAGCGGTAAATCCAACTTGATTTAACTTCTCTTCCAAGAAACTTAGAATCCCTTCTTTTTGGATGACAAAACCAGCTGTTTCCCTCGGATTCAAAGCGTTCATCTCTTGTTTTGATTCCCAGAACAAGTAGTTGAAAATCTCTCCATTGATTTCCAAATCGCTGTTCGGGTGCATCATGCCTGACCAATTCTCATCGTATTTAGGATAGGTAAATGCCATGTCTCCTTTTGGGATCACACTTACTTCAAATGACGTCGATTCTTCAGGGTAGAGGTAAATCACAGGTTTGTCCACTTCGATCTGCAATCCTAGGGTCATAATTGTGTTCACCGAGTAAAAGTGCTTTTCCTGACCGCCTATTATTAGATTATGTGAATATAATTCGAAGTATTTATCGTTGATGTAAATGACGAAGCGATGCGTTCCTGCTGGAGCATTGTAATCAAACTTTCCATCCTTTAACTTGATGGTTTCATTCTCTCCGCCATCGCAACTCAAGGTAATTTTTGCATTTAGATCTTCTTTTTCAAGACCGTTGAACTTGAACGAAAACACCCCCATATCCTCTGAGAGAGCGGGAGCCGGTTCGGATCGATCAAAAATAAAGGATGCAGCTATGCGCTTCTCTTCCGCCAGTGAAATGGTAGAAATCAGCAAAAAAGCGAGGAATAAGAAAGTCGTCTTCATCATCAATGTTTTGCTTCTGTACAAAAATGATGCTGAAAAGTTCAGTTGAGAAGAAAGATTAAAAGAGCAAAGACTAAAAGACGCTAGACAATGTTGAAGAGACGTATTAGATTGATTGGATTTATTAGAAAGTCCAACTATTCTAATCCTTCCAATCCATCCAAAGCAAGCCGAGCTCGCCACTTATCTCTAATCTACCCCAAACTCGCCTCAATCTCCGCGATTGCAGCTTCCAAACCATCCGGGTTTTTACCTCCGGCAGTTGCAAAGAATGGTTGTCCACCGCCGCCTCCTTGGATATGCTTAGATGCAGATCGAACGAGGTTTCCAGCGTGGATGTCTTTCTCTTTAACGAGGTTGTCAGAAGCGATAACACTCAAGGTACATTTGCCATCCGCTTTACCGCCGATGATGCCCACG
The DNA here is from genome assembly GCA_003149635.1 of Fluviicola sp. XM-24bin1. Taxonomy (GTDB): domain Bacteria; phylum Bacteroidota; class Bacteroidia; order Flavobacteriales_D; family Crocinitomicaceae; genus UBA4466. Next base: position 81,962 of record QCWI01000008.1, on the reverse strand, counting down.
AAATTATCTACTTCGCCCTTGAACTGGAACAAGATGTCTTTGATAGAGTTTCCGTCCAATTCCACGGTTCCAGACAAAAGTTGGATGCCGTTATGTTCTTTAATCGCCGATTTCAATTCCGACTTAACACCCTTGGCTTTCTCTTTCTTGAGTTGCTCAATTTCCTTTTGAAGTTGGGCGTTTTTATCAGTAAGATCCGAAACCGCTTTTACGATATCCTTTGGATTCTTCAAATGCGCAGATAGGCAATCCAAAAGACCTGCTTTTTTCTTGTAATAAGCTTCGGCAGTTTTTCCAGTAATTGCTTCGATACGACGCACACCAGCCGCTACGGCGGTCTCCTGCGTAATAATGAACAATCCAATTTCTCCGGTTGTTTGAACGTGTGTTCCTCCACACAATTCTACGGAATCACCAAATTTGATCACACGAACGGTGTCACCATATTTCTCACCAAAGAGTGCCATCGCGCCCATTTCCATCGCGATTTCCATCGGCGTGTTACGTTTCTCTTCTAGTGGGTGATTTTTATGGATGTTCGCTTCAACGATTGCAGCGATTTCTTCCAATTCTTCGTCCGTTACTTTGGAGAAATGTGAAAAGTCAAAACGAAGGTAATCCGGGCTCACCAATGATCCTTTTTGCTCCACGTGTGTTCCCAGAACGGATCGCAATGCCTCGTGTAACAAGTGTGTCGCTGTGTGATTGTATGCCGAAGCCGAACGCATGTTTGCATTCACAACCGCTTCATATGTCGCGTCGAGATTCTCAGGCAGTTCATTCATCAAATGAACGATGAGGTTGTTCTCTTTCTTAGTATCGAAAACAGAATATTTGGTACCGTTAAATTCCAGGTATCCTTTGTCTCCAACCTGACCTCCGCCTTCTGGATAGAAGGGTGTCAAATTGAACACAACCTGATAGAAGGATTTCTTCTTCTGCGTTACCTTTCGGTACTTCACCACTTTTACGTGCGTACTTAATAAGTCGTATCCAATGAACTCCTGAACGTTGTCTTCTCTGAGCACTACCCAATCATCGGTTTCGATGGAAGTCGCCGCTCTGGAACGATCTTTTTGACGGTTCAATTCAATTTCAAAACCTGCCTCGTCAATCGTTAATTCATTCTCGCGAGCAATGAGGGAAGTAAGATCGACAGGGAATCCGTAAGTATCATATAGTTCAAAAACTACGGTTCCTTCGATTTCCGATTTTCCATTCTTTTTAACCTCAGCGATTACGTTATCAATGCGACGCAATCCTTGTTCCAAGGTGCGGAAGAAACTTTTCTCTTCTTCCTCAATTACTTTGTGAATCAAGGTTTGTTGTTGTTCCAACTCTTGGAATGGATTTTTCATCAAATCCACCAAAACGTTTGACAAATCTGCAAGGAAAGGTTCTTTCAAATCCAATGTTTGGTATCCGTAGCGAATCGCACGACGAAGAATACGACGAATTACGTATCCTGCTCCTGTGTTGGAAGGCAATTGACCATCAGCAATCGAGAACGCAATGGCACGAACGTGATCGGCAATTACACGAAGTGCGATGTCTGTTTCCTCGCTTACACCGTATTTAACTCCTGACACTTTTTCCATTGCTCCGATCAAGGTTTGGAACAAATCGGTATCGTAGTTCGATTGCTTCGCCTGCAAGGTCATAGCGAGACGTTCTAGTCCCATTCCGGTATCGACATGTTTCTCTGGAAGTGGCTCCAAAGATCCATCCGCCTTTCGGTTGAATTCCATGAATACGTTGTTCCATACTTCAATCACCTGAGGATGATCTTCGTTTACCAACGATTTTCCGTCCAACTTGGCGCGATCTTCATTGGAACGCAAGTCCACGTGAATTTCCGAACACGGCCCACACGGCCCAACATCTCCCATTTCCCAGAAGTTGTCCTTTTTGGAAGCGAGAATGATGCGGTCTTCAGCCACGTATTTTTTCCAGATGTCGTAAGCTTCTTGATCTACCGGCAAGTTGTCTCCTTTATCTCCTTCGAAGACAGTTACGTACAAACGGTCTTTTTCAATACCAAAAACTTCGGTGAGCAAATCCCACGACCATTCGATTGTTTCCTCTTTGAAGTAATCTCCAAACGACCAGTTTCCAAGCATTTCAAACATGGTATGGTGGTAGGTATCCACACCTACTTCTTCCAAATCGTTGTGCTTTCCTGAAACACGTAGACATTTCTGAGAGTTGGCGACACGACGGTTTTTCGGAATGGCGTTTCCAAGGAAGTAATCCTTGAATTGGTTCATACCCGCGTTGATAAACATCAACGTTGGATCATCTTTAACCACCATTGGTGCACTCGGCACAATCTCGTGTCCTTTCGATTCGAAATAATCGAAAAACTTTTGGCGTATTTCTGAAACTGTCATTTTCGGGTTCCTGTATCGTTAATGGTTTATTTAAATAAGGTCTTCAAACTTGCGCTGCACTGAGTCAGCCTAAGTGTCGAGAATTCCTTTTTCAAAGACATAGTTGAAGCTCTCGTAAATTTTAGAAGAAAGTTATGGTAATTCCTTCTTGTAAATGGTTTGTGTTGGGAAGGCGAACTCTAATCCTTCCGCATTAAATCGCCTTAAAATTTCGAGATTTATTTCCGATTGGGCAGAAAGAATGTAATCATCCGACTTAATGTAATACACACAAAAAATTCCCATGGCGAAGTCGCCCCAAGTAGTGAAAGAAATTAATGGAGCATTCGTCACTTTGTCATTTTTTTCAATGATTTCACGGAGAATTTCCATGGCTCTTTCCATCTGTTCTGGAGTCGTGTCATACGTTAGCCCCAGTGTATTTGATATTTTTCGCGTTGGCTCCAGAGTAACATTTTCAACTGGATTGTCACTGAACTGACCGTTTGGAACAGTAATCAGACGACCTTCTAAGGTACGCAGTCGTGTGCTTCGAACACCAATTTCCTCAACGAAACCGTCCATTCCATTCACTTTAATGCGATCGTTAATTTTGAAAGGTTTATCCAAAAACACCATCACGCCACCAAAGATGTTCTTGACCGTATCTTGTGCTGCCAAAGCCAAAGCCAAACCTCCAATTCCAAGTCCAGCAATCATGGCACCAATGTTGAAACCGCTATTACTTAGAGCAATCAAGATACCCATGATCCAAATGATCGCCGTCACGGTCTTTCTTACGATCGGAAGCAATTGATCGTCAAAATCACTTTCTGATTTCTCGACGATCGGAACTAAATACTCCTCTACAATTGAATCGAGTACGCGTGCAACAAGCCATGTCACATTCAAGATGAAAATGATCATGAAGGTTGCTGCGAAAAAGTTATCTACGCTGTTTGTAAAATGTAGTCGATTGAATCCCCAGTAAAACCCGAGAATCACAATTCCATAAACAACGGGTTCTTCAAGTTTGTCTACTAAAATGTCGTCCAAGCTTGTTTTTGTCTTGCTGGCCATTTTCTTAACAATCCCGCCTGTAATTTTGTACAATAATTTACCAACAATCAGCGATCCTAAGAGAATGGCGATGGATGCCAGCCAGTCGTACATGCTGTTCCCCCCAAACTCGTTATCAATAAACCATTGTGGCACCCATGATGGGATATCCGTTACTCCGGTTACTATTCCTGAAAGGTCTTTTAACTCAGCTAAGAGCGGTAAAAATGAATTCATATTTGAACTTATTTTGATTCAACAAGCGAAGATAACGCTTCCTTTTATGTTTTCATGGAGCAATGCTGGATAATTACCATATTCAGCCTTTAAAAAAATACGCTACTTTGAAAAACAGTGGAGGAAATTGCTAAAAGTGAACGCTCTTCCTTAAAAATATGGGACACAAAAAAAGCCACTTTAGAAGTGGCTTTTATATGATTCTTAAATTATGGAAGTCTAGTCTTTCCTTAATTTACTAATCTTTTTTACATGGGCTTCTCTTAAATCCCTCTGAATTTTATCTTCGGCTTCAATAGCTTTTAACCAAGACTTAATGTCTTTTTCGTCATTAATTTTCTTAATGTCAGATATCGAACGTCTCAAAGCATTATCGAAATCTACGCGTTCTAAATCTAACTCACGTAAAGCTGCGCTTTTATCGAGTTCAAGATTTCTTAAATCTTCTAGAGCATCCAAAGCATCTTCATCTTTGGTTTGTGCCTTTTTGATTAGGTTTTCTTCTTTACCACCATAATCTGCTAAAATCTCTTTTTCATCAGCAACGAAATCAGTCTCAATTTCCAATGCCTCTTCGTAGTAGGATTTTAATTCTTCGGTTTGTTCTTTTTTAAGTTCAAGAGCCTCATCTTTGTCCGTCGTATAATCCGAACCACATGATGCCAAAACAGCTCCTAGAAATAAAAAAGCAAGTATTTTTCGCATAACTTTATTTTTAAAATTCCTTACAATTATACTTTAAAGATTGTAGTATTCAAAAAATCAACGACATATTTGCGCTATGCTTAAATTAAAACGAACGTATTCTGTTTGCATAAGACCTTTCTCTTCTGACATATTTACAAAGATTAAAATTTCATGAAACGCACGCTATTTTGTTTCTTGGCTCTCGTTATTTTAGTGGTGGCCTGCGATGCTAAGGGTGAAGTTTCTGAGCCCGAGGATATTGGTCCGCAGGTAATGCAGATTCTGGAAGGATTAAATGATATTTCGGAGCCAGAATTTTCCGAGCACTTCATCACTCACAAGCAATTACACGAAATTGCTGATAACAAGCAGCTGGTCAAAGATGATGAACAACGTCGTTCCATGAAGAGCGTTACCAAAACGCAAGTGAAGGTGCGTTATGCTTTCATGTTTCAACGACTTCAGTCTGCTGGAAAGCGCTACGGAATTGATTGGAAAGACATTAAGTTCGTTGCCTTTAAACACAAGGAAGAGGAAATTAAGGGAGTAAAGTTCTGCTATGGGGAACTTAAGTTTAAGCACCGATCCAATTCTTATGTGATTGAGACTTCTTCTATTTTTGACGGATCGAGCTACAAGCTTACAAGTATCGAAGGGTTAAAAGAACTCTAAATCGATCCGGACTTCAAGCTTTAATCTTCTTTAACAAGAACAAATGCGAGAAACAACGTATTTTTGCATTCGTGGCAAAGCAGCATTTCAAATACAACCCCAAAACACTTTCTTACGAAGAAGTGAAAGTAAGCTTTGGCCGTAAAGTATTCCGTGTCGTCTTATGGTTGGCTCCGAATATCCTCGTTGCCGTTTTGTTAGCATTCATTTTTACCCGTCAGGTTGATTCCCCGAAGAATCAAGAGATGCAGGAGGAATTGGCGCGTCAGGAACGTGAGATCAAGCGCTTGAATAAAGACATGGACGATTTCACAGAGGCGTTGAAGGCAGTTCAAGGACGTGATGAGGAAATGTATCGAAAAGCATTGCACGCCAAAGCATTTCCTGAAGAATTGCGTATGATGGGAACTGGAGGAAGCGATCGTTATGCCTACTTGTCGGATCTACCGAATTCGGAATTACTGAAATCGACATCGAAGAAACTGGACGCGCTAGAGCGCATGTTGTACGCACAATCGATGTCGTTTGATGAATTAGCAAAACTCGTGCAGCAGAAAGAGCAAATGGTCTTGTGCATTCCATCCATTCAGCCCGTACGAAACTCAGAATTGAAACGTCCGATTGGCGGTTACGGAATTCGAATCGATCCTATTTACCGAACGCGAATGATGCACTCTGGATTGGACTTCACTGCAGATCGCGGTACGGAAGTATATGCAACTGGAGATGGCGTTGTGGTTAAGGTGGAAAGCAAGCGTTGGGGATACGGAAAGAGTATCATCATCGATCATGGATTTGGCTACAAAACGTTGTATGCTCACTTGAGTAAGTTTGAAGTGAAAGAAGGACAAAAAATCAAGCGTGGTGAACTTATTGGATTGATCGGGTCTACAGGGAAATCGACCGGGCCGCACTTACATTACGAAGTAATCAAGGACGGCGTAAAAGTAAATCCAATTGGATATTTCCACTCCGACTTAACACCTGAGCAATACGAACAAATGCTGGAAATGAGTGAGAATTCTCACGAAGCAATGGACTAATGGGGCAATCAGTAGACCTTCAACCTTAGCGTTCCACTTGCAACCTATTAGGCTCGAGTTTTCATAATGCTGAAGAAATCAGAACCGAATCGCATGAGTTCGCCATTCATTTCGACATAAGTGATGCGTTCTCCACAAATTGGCGAGAAGAATAGATCTAAATACGGGACGCCTTCCGTCCAAATAACGATTTCTACGAACCCAGGTCGCTTTTTGGAATCAAGCGGTTTTTCGCAGGAGTTGCAAAAGAAATCAACCTTATCGCCATTTTCAATTGAGAGATCATGTTTAGACTTATATCCATACACGCCGGGCTGTTTCGAAAGAAGCAAAGGCGTTTTGTTGTGGTCTTTATATGCGACCAAAAATTCGATTTGACTTTCTTTGTTTAATTGTGATTGGCAGTGCGGACAATGGTAATTGAAATTAGCTAACATGACAGAAGTAATTGAAGATTAACGGACTTCATATAATATAACGAAATTTTTCAATTATAAATTGCCCAACGAAAATCTAACAGCTATCATTTATCAAATTAGGAATTCCAATGTCTCAGAACTGACACATTGACGTTTTGTCAGTCTGTCAACCCACTGTTTTCGGAGAAAATCGCTCATTTTGTCATAAAAATGTCAGAAAATCTCAATGGCATAATCATTGACTTAATGGGGTCGTATTAACTGAAACAAATTTTTACAAATAATATCATGGGAAAAATAATCGGAATTGATTTGGGAACTACGAACTCTTGTGTCTCTGTAATGGAGGGAAGTGAGCCGGTAGTTATCACAAACTCTGAAGGAAAAAGAACAACACCTTCCGTAGTGGCGTTTGTTGATGGAGGCGAGCGCAAAGTTGGAGACCCTGCAAAGCGCCAGGCGATTACCAACCCAACAAAAACAATTTACTCTATTAAGCGATTCATGGGATCATCTTACGATGACGTAAAATCAGAAGTGTCTCGTGTTCCTTACGAAGTAGTAAAAGGCGATAACAATACACCACGTGTGAAAATTGACGATCGTAACTATACACCGCAAGAGATCTCTGCAATGATTCTTCAGAAAATGAAGAAAACGGCTGAAGATTACCTTGGACAAGAAGTTTCTGAAGCGGTAGTTACAGTTCCAGCATACTTTAACGATTCTCAGCGTCAAGCAACAAAAGAGGCAGGAGAAGTAGCTGGATTGACAATCAAACGAATTATCAACGAGCCGACAGCAGCAGCATTGGCTTACGGATTGGATAAAAAAGGAGTTGATCAGAAGGTAGTAGTATTCGACTTCGGTGGAGGTACTCACGATGTTTCTATCCTTGAATTGGGAGACGGAGTATTCGAAGTATTGTCGACAGATGGAGATACGCACCTTGGTGGAGATGACGTAGATGAGGCAATCATTAGCTGGTTGGCTGACGAATTCAAAGCGGATGAAGGCGTGGACTTGAGAAAAGATCCAATGGCATTGCAGCGTTTGAAAGAAGCAGCTGAGAAAGCGAAGATTGAGTTGTCGTCGACAACTTCTTCTGAAATCAACTTGCCATACATTATGCCAGTAGACGGTGTACCTAAGCACTTGGTTCGCACATTGCAGCGTTCTAAGTTCGAGCAATTGATCTCTGAGATCGTTGAACGTACTATCGCACCTTGTCGTTCTGCATTGAAAAACGCGGGATTGTCTACAAGCGATATCGACGAAGTAATCTTGGTAGGAGGATCGACACGTATTCCTGTAATTCAGGATGCAGTGAAGAACTTCTTTGGAAAAGAGCCTTCAAAAGGAGTAAACCCAGACGAGGTAGTTGCGATTGGAGCAGCGATCCAAGGGGGAGTATTGACAGGAGAAGTAAAAGATGTACTTCTTTTGGACGTAATTCCTTTGTCATTGGGAATTGAAACAATGGGAGGTGTATTCACGAAGTTGATCGATGCGAATACTACGATTCCAACCAAGAAAAGTGAGGTGTTCTCAACAGCATCTGACAACCAGCCATCCGTAGACATTCACGTATTGCAAGGTGAGCGTTCTATGGCAACGGATAATAAGACATTGGGACGTTTCCAATTGGCTGACATTCCACCAGCACCACGTGGGGTTCCTCAAATTGAGGTGACTTTCGACATCGATGCGAACGGAATCATGAACATTTCTGCGAAAGACAAGGGAACTGGAAAAGAGCAGTCGATTAAGATCGAATCTTCTTCAGGATTGTCAGACGAGGAAATCGAAAGAATGAAAGCAGAAGCTGAAGCGAATGCGGATGCGGATCAGAAGAAGCGTGATGAGGTAGAAATCATCAACAAAGCGGATTCATTGATCTTCCAAACAGAGCGTCAGTTAAAAGAATACGGAGACAAAATTCCAGCCGACAAAAAAGCGCCAATTGAGGATGCTTTGGCAGAGTTGAAGAAGGAGTTCGAAGCGAAAAACATCGAAAACCTGAACCCAGCTATGGATAAATTGAACGAAGTATTCCAAGCAGCGTCTCAAGAAATGTACAACGCAGCGAATGCTGAAGGTGCAGCTGGAGGTGATGCTGGTGCAGGAGCCGAAGGAGGTGATGCAGGAAACCCAGAAGATGAGGTGACTGACGTTGACTTCGAAGAAGTTGATGAGAAGTAGCGATAGCTAATAAAATAGAGAGTAAGGGGCGTTCGATAGGACGCCCCTTTTTTTATTCTTATCTCTTGATATGGAGAAAGATTTCAAAAATACATTGGAAGCCTTAGGTCTAGAATTGCCCGAGGCTTCAACGCCAGGAGGGAATTATGTTTCAGTAAATGTGCGTGGTAACGTTGCCTATATAGCGATTCAGTTTCCAATAAAAAACGGTACCTATCATTTCCAAGGGCGTTTGGGAGATGAAATTTCTACGGAAGAGGGATACGAAGCAATGAAGATGTCAGCTTTGAACGTATTAGCGCAAATGGATCAGAAAGTTGGAATGGATCGCGTTCTCGGATTGAATCACATTGATGCATATTATCAGAGCAATGAAGAATGGGATGATGCCCCGATCGTTGTGAATGGAGCCTCCGATTTGTTTGTTGAAGTATTGGGTGAACAAGGAAAGCACTCACGGGCTATTTTTGGAGTGCACAAGCTTCCGAGAAATTTCAGTGTAGAATTGACGGTGAGTTTTACGCTTCGGTCGTAAGGAATTAGATCTTTAGTTTTCGAGAAATGCTATTGAGTCTCGTTCGGTTAGTTGAAAGCTTGTTCGCCATTTAACTACGTTGCTGCTTCGCGGTCGCGAACTGGCTTATTCGCGAATCCTAGGAATTGCTATAAGCTATACCTAACTTTTATCAGTAAGTCATTATAAAAAAGGCCGTCCACCTCAGGACGACCTTTCACCAATCAACTGTACTTCGAGTAATTCACCATGAATTACACAAAACTATTGTCGCCGAACTTTGCTTGTGCTCAGTCGTTGACCTTTTCTACCTAAAGCGTGAATGAAGTACATGCCTTTTGGATACAGGCTCAAATCAATATCAGTTGTTGATTCCGATATCGGCTCTTGAAGCAATACGGCCCCCGTAATATCAATCAAAATAATTTCAGCAATTTGATCTTCGGAAACTTCCAAATGGATGACTCCTTGAGTTGGGTTCGGATATACGTTGAATACAATTTCTTTCTCCTCAAAGTTGAAGCCAAGAGTAGTATCGCTTACCATTGTGTAGCACGTTGAGTCACAGAAATTCTGCAAGCTGTCGTATGCAAATAGGCAAACGTTGTAAGTTCCAGGGCCACTAGTGGCATAGCTGAAGCTGCTGTTGTTCGTGTTGTGCAGCACATTCCACGAATCATCGTAAACCGTCCAGTCGTACATTGCTGCACCTGAAGCAGTACCAGTGATGGTTCCGTTTTGATCCATTGACGCGCTAGATGAAAGTAAACAGTTATTTCCACCGGTAGAATCGATTAACTGTACAGTATAGCAAGTGGAATCACAATAGTTTTGCTGGCTATCGTAAGCAGTGATACAAACGTTGAACAATCCGCTGAATCCAGGAGAATAATTGAAATTGCTGTTGTTTGTGTCGTATAGATAATTCCAAGAATTATCGTAAACGATCCAGTGGTACATAGACGCTCCAGACGCCGTTCCAACAATAGAACTTCCGCTTGTGGACGCATTGGATGTTAGGTTACACCCCGTTCCGCCGCCACCTCCAGTAGTGTCAGCTTGAACAAAAATAGTGTCACACGTAGTACATTGGTTTTGCGTTATACTGTCGTAAATCGTCAAACAAACCACGTAGTTGCCTGTTGAAGTGTAGGTATTGCTTGGATTTGTCTGGTTGGATGAATTTCCATCTCCAAAGCTCCAGCTACTAAAGAACGACCCCGAAGAAGTGTTCGTGAAGTTCACCGTTCCGTTGTTCTGCGAATAGGTGAAACTTGCATTACACGGTGGGTTCGAGACCTGTACGAAAATCGTGTCGCAGTAAGAGCTTTGACATTGTGTAAGGCTATCGAAGATCGAAAGGCATACAAGGTAAGATCCAGAAGTTGCGTACATGTGGGTTGGACTGTAAGTTGAAGAGGAGTTTCCGTCGCCGAAGTTCCAGCTGCTCCAGATGCCGCCACCTGTTGACGTATTTGTAAAAGTTACCGTACCGTTCACTGCCGAGTACGTGAAATCAGCCTGACATTGTTGTGCCGAAGCGGAGAAATAAAGTCCGAGAGACAATAGTGTAAAAAGTAATTTATTCATAATAGGGAATTTGAATGTTCTTACTTTTAAAGAGACAGGCCGATGCAAAAACGCTGCACGGAATCGAAAAAAAAATTAGAAAGTATAGCGGAAACCTACGCGAACACCGGAATTTCGAAATCTAGATCCGAATGGTAATGTTGTGTTTGAACGGTCGTTTAGACCAAATCCAAAGTAAGGTTCCACGTACACTGCAGACTTCATTCCAAGGAAGTAACTATATCGCAACGTGGCTCTGGCGGAGAAATTAATTTGTCGATAGGCTTCCATAGAACTGATCGTATTTCCATTTTCATCGAACAAGATTTCTCCTGTACTTCCTGTTCGAATTCCTACCAAACCTGAAAGATTAACACCCAATTCCGATTTGCGTCCGAATGGAATATGGAACATTGCACCAAATGGGATATACACTTGACTTACAACGCTTCGGTATTGTTCTTGATTTTCAATCTGTGAGATGGTCTCAACGGAATCAATGATTGGCAATTGTTGCTGTGTAATGGAATCAAAATAGTATCCTACAGTATCGTATTGGAAGCTTGAGATGGTTGTCAACCATGAGTAATCTTGAGTCGCCTTGTTCTGAGCGTACTCCAATCCAGTGTGGAATGAGAAGCGCTGGAATGGCTGATAATTTAAACGTAAAAACGCAGCCTGCGCAAAGTTTTGCGAGTACGATCCATTCAAGAATTGTTGAAGGCTGCTAGAGTTTGCCGTGTGATTCATATTGAACGACGACACATCGATACCAGTTTCTATCGACCAACTCGCTTTTGCGTCAGCGTCTGGATCTGGCATCGAAGTCGGAATTTGTGGTTGACTAGCAGTATGTGCAACTTCAGTTGGATTCGCTTTTGAATCCATCTCAGCTGAATCTGATTTCGTTACCGTTCTAGCTTCATCTGAATCACCCTTGCCTTCTGTTTCATGTGCGGTGGCCTGATTGGTTGTGCTGACAATGACGTGGTCGGTCGTTTTTCCTGATTCGTTCTCGTTGTCCGAGAGTGATTCATCATTATTCTTAGACATAGACTTGTCCGAAGTCGCAATAGTTTCGTCGTCAGCGTTTATGACTTTTCTATCGCTTTTGCTTGAGTTTGTCTTTGAGCGAATAGATTTATCCCCGGATGTTGATGCATCTTTCGAATTGGATTTGCGCGTCGTGTTATTCAAGATCGTTGCATCGGAAGCACTGGAATTTTTCTTGCTAGAAGTGTTCGAACCGTCTGCGACTTTGTTGTTCGAATTCCCAGTATTGTCCGTTTTGTTTCCAGAAATTAATCCTTCTGGATTGGTATTGCTTGCAGCGTGATCTGATCTGTTTTGATTCGCTGAATTTGAATTTACATTTTGATTTGAAGCAGTAAGGTCTTGATTTGTGGATGAAGCATTCTCAGCAACTTTGGATGATTGGGCTGCGATTGCATCCGTGTCATTGCTCATGTATATAAAAGTAAAAACTCCCGCACCCGTAACTCCAATAAAGAGTAGCGCGATCCAGAGGTAGAAGAATCCACCTCGTCTATCGGACTTGCCTCCAATATTACCTTCGATTCCAGCCCAGGCGCCTTCCGGTGCAGCCATGCGGAAACCTTCTAGTTTTTCCTGCAAGCGCTTGTCGCTATTTTCAAATTCGTTTTTCATCCCAGTTTTACTTTTTTCAATGCGCCCACCTTTTCCATCAAAGCAACACGAGCGCGCGTCAATTGCGATCTCGAAGAACTTTCGGAAATGTTAAGGTGTTCAGCAATTTCCTTGTGGCTATACCCTTCAATTGCATACATATTAAACACAATGCGATATCCATCTGGTAATTGGTTGATCTGGTGCATTATTTCCTCAGCACTTAAATGATCAATCGCATCGGCATACGTCTGTGCATCTGGACTGTAATCGATGTCACCGTCGTCAATACGTCTTTCCGATTTCTGATAATGTCGAATGGCGCAATTCACGGCAACACGTCGTACCCAGCCCTCAAAAGATCCCGATCCACTGAATTTCTCCAGATTAGAGAATACGTTAATGAATGTTTCCTGCAACAAATCATTCGCATCTTCTACATTTTTCGCATATCGATAACAAACGGTATATACCATGGACGAGTGCTTTTCGTAGAGCATTCGCTGGGCATCCGATTTGTTTTTAAGACAACGACGGATCAGTTCTTTGTCAGAGTATTTTTTCACGCTTATTACTATAGATGCACGTTATTCAGAAAACGCTGCGTGCATGGGCGATTTTTTTTCAGTAATTTTAATTTCAAAGTCAAACGAATGAAAATTGTACTGTTCTTTTTAAGTTTTTCAATCCTTTTCTCTTGCAGTAGTGACGCTGGTTCTAACGAATCTGAGGATGGATCAAAACCCTCGCTAACTGCCAAAAAAAGAAAACCAAAAAAATTATCTGTTACAGGTGATGGTACGCCACCCAAAACGGCAATTCACAAAGCATGGTTGGTTTGTCGTGATAAAGGAGAGGATGAATTTGAAATTCCTCATTACGATGTGTACGTTGAATACGACAGTACTTCGCATAAAGTAGGAGAGTGTAATGCTTGCGCTCCGTTGGATCTTCAGGATTACCACGATTACGATATTCCGAAAGAGGCTTTAGCTGCAGTGGGCGGATGGTTCGCTGGGGCGGGCGATTACTACTATGTAATGAAGACGGAAGACGATGGAATCCGCGTGTACGCCGGATGGCAGGATGAAGGTCAGATGGAAGAAGATGATACTACTTTCCACTATAAAAAAGTCTACGAAAAACACCCGGATGGCAAGCATAAGTTCTTTTAGCAGTTTCCTTTTATTCTGCCTTTCATTTACAGCTTTTGGGCAAGCTGATTTGGCTTCAAATTCTGTTGAATCGAATCATTGGATTCATAAAGACAGGCCAGGGAAATTTGTACAGCTTTCCCCCGTAAATTACGGTGCGCTGGATGCGGTAAAGAAAAACGGAAAGCTTGAGTTGGCGGTTTCCATGCCCGGAGATATTTCTGAAAAAGTTGACAATTTCATCACCCGAAAAAAAGGGGCGGAGAAACTCAATCCCTTCGATCCAGTAGATGTCGATATTACGGTGGATTTTATCCATACGGATAAAGATGGAGCTATGGATACGATTAAAGGATATGGTTTCTATTATCAGGAATATCGAAGAAACAGTAACATGAAAGGTTGGGGCGTCATTCGAAACGTAACGCATTCCAATTTTCGAGTTCGATTCACTCCTCAGAAAACGGGCAAATGGAAGTGCATCGCTTATGTTGGAGGGAGAGGAACCAAAGAAACTTTGATTTCTCCAGAATTAGAATTTACAGTGGTGCGATCTGATCTGTCCGGATTTATGAAGATCAGCGAGAACAATCATTATTTCGAAGTAGATGGCGAGTTGTTTCTCCCTTTAGGAATGAATATGCCAACGCAAGGCGGTACTGCGACAGGATATAGAAGCGGTGGGGCTAATCCGGCTGAATACGTTGCGTATTTGGATAAAATTCAAGAACTGAGAAATTCGGGAGGGAATTACTTCCGATATATGACGACTCCTTGGACGACGGAAGTGGAATTCGAGATTCTTGGAGATTATACCGATCGCTTGCCGCAAGCCTGGGAAATGGATCAATTGGTGGAAAAGTGTGAGGATATCGATATTCGAATTCATTGGAATATGTCGTACATGACCCAATTGTCCTATATCGGTGTTTTTGGGCTTTACTTCTGGGATTGGACGGATGCCCGAGATTCCATGTGTCAGTGCGATTTGTTGCCCAATTGGTTCGAGAAAGATGTAGGGTTTTGTTATCACACCGATCCGACGTATGGTGTAGAAACAGTCGATGAATTTCTGACCGACAAGGATTTGATTCGGTATTATCAAAATCGCTTGCGTTATATGGTAGCACGATGGGGCTATTCAACGCACATAGGAATTTTCGAATTGTACAACGAGATCAACTTCTCTGGAGTCCTTTTCGAACTAACGGATGATTGTAAATTGGATCAGGCATCTCAATACAAGCCGTACTTCAATGATACGTCTTACGTTAGAAAAATCAGCGATTGGCAGGTGGAAATGGGACGTTATTTGAAAGAAGATTTGCGCTTTTTTGATCATCCTTATGCTGTGAATTATGGTGGTGCACCTATTTACGTGACTCCGGAAGAATATCCGTATGACCCCGAAGATGGTGCGGCATTAGCCTGTGGTGATGAAGCCTATTTTTCTGAGTACGTAGACGTAATGACCTACAACGATTATTTCTCTTGGCCGAAGAAATATGAATATCAGCACGGTGATTTGATCAAAATGAAGAAGTTCGCCAAAAAGCAGAAGGTCGAAGAAGAAAATTACGACAAGCCATTGGTGTATAGCGAGGTTGGAACAGGACAACATGGATGCGATAATTTGTTTACGTTCCGTCAGATGTATGTGATGAGTCCATTTACAGGAGCGGCGGGAGCCGGGATGCCTTGGCATTATAACAACAACATGGCGGTTTATGACAGCGTGCGTCGTAGAGAATTAGGTTGGTCGGTAATGCCCGTAGTTGACGAATTTTTCTCCGAAGTTCCATTGAATCAAGGGGAATGGTTTGCTGGATTTGACATCCGAAAAGATGAACGCGCCGAATTATTGTATTTAACGGAAGGCAAACGGGCCGAACGCGCAGTAGCTGTTATTAGTAATCGAACGGTCAATCGCTATACCATGCGTGAATCGTGGTGCGACGAAAATCCAGATTTTTGCGATTGCGATTTAAGCGAAAGCGATTTGAATTTCTACCCTGATGTTTATGAAGAAGCGGTAGCTTTTGATTGGAACGACAAGCGCGGTATAGGTGGTGCACAGATCTTGAAAGTATCAGGAATGGAATTCACAAGTAAATACAAAATTGCCTTTTATGATGCTTTCACGGGAGAATTCGTGATGGAAATAACCAAGTGGTCGGATGCCTTCGGAAACCTAAAAGTCAAATATCCTGAACTGGCAAATGTTCCCTCAAAAGAAGGAGACTCCCCTAATGGGTCGATACTCATGGTGAAGATTTTTAAGAGCGACAACCCTACTTTTGGGACTATTACCGAATAAATAAGAGTTTTTGAATTCACGTAGACCTGTGTTTTGAAAATACGCTCTTTTCAGAAGCAAAGGTTCCAATTTCAATTTAAACGGTAGTCCTGTTTGATTCTGCGCATTCAACTTGCCCGATGGAAGCGTGAAGTTCGTCCGAACATTGATTCAATTCAAAAAATTCAACCGCACTTCTCACGTACCTTTACCAATGAATCTTTATTGTGTTAGGTAAACTCTGCGGGCTGTAAGTCCTGGAGTCGTGAGGAAGAGAAAGTTTAACAGTTTCACTAGAGAGTATATGGTCTTCCAAACGATTGAAACGCCGATCTAATCCAACTAGGTCGGCGTTTTCTGTTTTCAACTTACAAATTCAATCATTTGTTTTTCGTGTAGAAATGTGCATGTCATCGCCCACGAATTCGAAATAGGCCAAAGCACCGTATTCCTTCCAAATTTCAGCTACTTGCTCAGCCACCTTTTGGTATTCCTTCAGATACTTTTCCTTGATAGGGAAAACAAAGCCGTCGATGTAATTTGGAGTGCTCATGAAGTTGCGCAATTGACTGCTTACAATTATACAACTTCCTTCAGTTCGAAGAAAGAAATGAATACTTATTACTACTTTTAATTCATGAAATCACTAGTACTTTTTGCACTCATTCTTCTCACAACCAATGTTTTTGCCAACGACGGAGCCTTTTTTGCTTCGGGGAATCAACTGATCCCAATTCAGGAATCGGATATTGAAATTTCCAAGGAAATCTTGACCATTAAGCGGGTAGGGGATTATTTGCACGTCACCGTCGATTATACATTCATGAACAATGCGGACGCAAAGGAAATTTTGGTGGGATTTGAAGCGAAGTCGCCAAGTGGTGATGTGGATGGAACTCCCATTGATGGCAAACACCCGTTCATGCAAGATTTCTCAGTAATGGTGAACAACGAATTGCTTCCTTTTGAGGTTGCCATGGTGAATAAAGAAACGTATTATGTCAATGATGAAATTGCTTCTTTGACAGAAGAAGAGGCCTTGGGAGAGCATTTTGAGATGAACTATCCCAACTTCTTTTATGTGTATCATTTCAATGTTCGTTTTGAACGAGGAGAGAATAAAATCATTCATACCTATCAATACAAGATTTCAGGATCCATAGAAATGGATTTCGAGTTTGATTACATTTTAACTGCAGCGAATCGTTGGGCCAATAAACAAATTGATGACTTCACCTTGAAGTTGGATCTTGGCGACTATACAGATTATTACGTTTCAAAAAGTTTTTTCTCGTCCTCCGAAAACTGGACAAATGGAATGTTCATTGAGCCTAAAAATCGGGTAATATATGAAGAAACGAATCCCATGTATGTCTTGACGCAAGAAGATATTCCGACATTTCACCAAAAGAACTTTCATCCAGAAGATGAGTTACGAGTATATATGCCCAAGAATCATTATTTGCTTATGGCAGAAACCTTTGATTACAAGGAATTGGATTTATCTTACAGTTTTGAGCATGTAAATCACTTGGAAACATCCGTGAATGAGCAATCGTATAAAATTTTACGGAATTATCCATACGCCCGACGCGGTTATGTCTTCAAGACGGCATATATCCAAGCGTATTATGAAAAAATGCCTTGGTACCAGCCCGATCCTAACTACGAGGCAAAGCCGGAATTGCTTACAGAAGGCGAGCAGATTTGGTTAGGTAATGTGGTGAATCCCAAGAAATAAAAAAGCCCCGGTGTTTCCACCGAGGCTAGAACCCTATAGATTAAAGAAAAGAATTAGTCAATAAAGAGTTTTCCAGAAGCTGTTTCATAATCACCAACTACCTGGTACATGTATACACCCGGTGTTAACCCTAGTTCTTCGAAAGAAGGAACTTTATAGTTTCCATCTGCGTCCAGTTGAACAGGCGCCGAATAAACAATAGTACCGTTTGAATTCATCAGGTTGAACTCGGCATACGTATTAGGCGATCCAAGTTGAACGGATTCTTCTTCAAAAGTGCTGAATGCAAAGGTTGGTGATACTACTGATTGACTCGACGGCCCTTGACAAGAAGGAGTTTGAGATCCATCACATGCGCCTTCGCCACATGGTCCTTCTACCCAGTAGCCATAACCTGGTCCGTCACCTGACTGGTAACATCCAGACTTCACCCAAACACCCACGATGTTTTGTCCATCCGGAGAACAGAATGTCCCTGTATAACCGCTCAAATCGTCGTATTTGTATTCTGTACCGTCACACAATTTCAATACAACATTCGACAGTTCTTTACAGCTTGAAATGTCTACACAATCTGAACATCCTTCGAAAGTGACGTCTACTTCAGACTCACATCCGGCACATGTTCCTTCTGTTACAGTTTCTGTCGGAATCACAGAAGAAGATCCGCTCCCACTTCCACACGGCCCTTCGAGGTAGTAACCGTATCCTGGGCCATCACCTGACTGGTAACATCCTGATTTGATCCATACTCCCAAAATGTCTTGTCCATCCGGTGAACAGAAAGTTCCAGAGTATCCATTCAATCCGTCAAATTTGTACTCAGTGCTGTCGCAAAGGAGTAATACAACGTTTGATAATTCTTTACAGCTGGTAACATCGACACAATCGTCGCAGCCATCGAAGGTGGCAGTTACGTAAGATTCACATCCAGTGCAAACTCCGGCGTCTACTGTAGTAAGTTGAGCTAATGATTGGCCTGAAATAAATAGGCAGGCGATCCCCATAAGGGACATAGTAATTAGTTTTCGCATAGTTTAAGTTTATTTGGTTTTTGGGCCTCGTTGCAGGTAAGGGGCGGTACTTCATCAACGGGGACAATTTTTCCAAGGTTGTCCGTACTAAAAGGTTTAGTAAAACGGTTTAGTTGTTGATTTACAAGTGTTTAACCCGTTTTGAGCGAAAATTGGTTTACCGTATTGCTGTTTTTAATGAGTATTAGTACTTAACCAATGAATATTTTATTTGCATTATTTACCCTGAGATATACTAATAAGTATAATGAAGTTTATTACTCGAACTTTAGTACGCGTTCAGTAGTTCCATCACTGTAGATGTAAATTAACGGGATATTGGGTTGGAACTTCGTTTCGCGGCCCAATAAGTCAACAATTTTAATGACTTCTTTTGTTTCATTTTCTTCTTCGACTGATGGTGGCGGAGGACAAGGATGCTCTTCATTTCCATCAAACTCAAGCTGATTCATGGCGCTATCGATTCGTTGGTTCAAATACTCGGCAATGCCTTGTTTTACATGAGCGCCGAAATCGCTGTCTAGGGCATTCAAGAAATGATAATATTGGAATCCGTAATCCATGTTGTAGTAGATGTCAGTCTGAACTGCGGCGCTTAAATCAGCCTGTTTTTGCCGAAGTGCTCCGTACCAATCCGTTGCATTGAGGTAATTCAGGACTTCCTCCAAATATGCATTGAATTGATCCTTGTAGTAAGGAACCGAAAGCAAACGTTCAATGAGCGGACGGTTTGAGCTTTGCCAGTAATTCACATGACGCGTTGACCAATCGATATTGAACCAATCGATACCGAAAGTATTGTCCATATCGTATTCGATAAATACAAATTTTCTGTTCGAAGCGCGCTGATACAAATAGAAGTTGTTGTTATTCATTGCGTACCCATCCCAATGGCCAATCAGAATCTCAGCGGCATATGTTTTCAGATAGAACTCCACGTCAAAACTGCGCTCTATGAAACAGGGGAATTCCTCATCACTGATATTGTTCAAGGTATCCAAGAAGTTCATTAATCCTGAATAATCGTTTTCTAGTTTGTTCGTTTTCAATTCGTAGCTGCCTGCATATGTCACCGGATTGTTGCCCCAGTATTTCAGGTTCGCTCCCCAATGACATTTGTAGAGATTACCCTGATCATCAAATAAGAAACGCTTCTGGAGAAATTCATCATCAATATGCTCGACGTTGAGGTAAAGCCCTCGGTATTCTGTGTTGATGTAGAGCTTTACGAAGCTTACTCTTGAGGAAATCAATCCGTTATCGCGCAGCGTCTTCAAACTGAGCCAGTATCGCAGCAAGGATGGATCGTTGTGTTGCCCTACCAGATTCATTTTTTCAATTCCGTAGAATTTCTGCCCAATGATATATTCATTAAAGGATACTTTGAACGATTTCTTACCAGCATCTCTAGAGGTATTTCCTCTTACACGAAAGCCAACTTCGTTTATGGTGTCGGAAAGGGTAGTGGTATGGTAGGAGAATACTGCTGGAAAATGAAAATCACTGTATAAGCTATCGCCTAATAAAGTGTTCAAATCGTTCGGATCGATAGTAATATGAACCTCCGCAACTTCATCTTGGAGAAATACTTCATTATTTACGGGGTGTGCTACCGGTTGAGCATTGACAACTAGAGTCGAAATCATCAACGCTAAGAGTAAAAGATATTTAGTAGCCGCGAATTGCATTCTTTGTGTCAAATTGACAATTACAAAGATTAAAGATACAGATTTTTCGACTCAGGAACTGAGAAAAGGATACATTTGACACACTGTTGCCTTTGAATACGTATAAATACGGTGCATTTTGCGCACAAGTACGAAGCAGTATTCCATTCACTCTTGCTATATTGCCTACAACCAAAATTCACTACAAATGAAAACCCGAAATCTTATACTTGGCGTGTTGGCCTTTTTGTGCCTTAGCGTCTTATTTAATGCCTGCTCAGGAAACGAAGCGGAAGAAACTCAAGAAGATGCTGCTGAATACGGCGGTTGAGGATCAGACGATGATCCAACGAAATTATGCATCACGGATCCAAGCTGGTTTCCGCATTCTCAAACTCCAGCGCCAAAAGAAGGAAAAGGAAGTCCTTTCGATGTTAGCTCAACAACGAATCAAATTTTCCATCAATGGTCGTGGCAGAAATTCCTATGGTTGACAAAGCCCGATGGAGCTACACCTTTGTTCTTGAATCAAGCCAAAGTACATCAGGTGGATGCGAACATGAACAAAATCACTCCGGCCGCGAATACAACGGTAGCTTTGGTGGATACTGAGCAAGCGGGACTTGATGAATCCATTTTGCAATCAAACCCCGCTTATGCTGAGGATGTACAATCGCATACAGTATATTACTCCATTCACATGAACCCGATCATGCACGATGCAGGGGTAAAATTCGCGGCAGACATCATTAATGGAAGTCTGGATTCTAACAATCTATCGACTTTCCCGGTGGGGTCTTTCGAATTGAAGGCTTCTTGGATCAGCATTGATGCGATCAAGAAGGACAAACGCGGCAGTTATTTCACTACCACTGCGTCGCTTTCCACAGATGGCGGTAAAACATACAACCCGACAGAAAGGCGTTACTTGGAATGCACGTTTTAGGCGTGGTAGAGAACCATCCGGAATTCATCTGGGCTACGTTCGAGCACAATGATCTCGGACCAGATTTTAACCGTGCCTCAAACAGTGCGACTTCAAGTGAAGACATGTTACTTTTTGCTAAAGGTGCGACAGCAGACATTAACGGAATCTTGTACAACAAAAGCACGAAACTCGGTAAAGATCCGCATAAAGTCTTCGATTTGTTCGCGTACGGAGTTCCTACAGATGTGAACAACAATCCAATGCGCAACACGGCACAGCAAGAACCACTGAACCTTAAAAACATCATGGGGATTAATGAATGTGTGCACTCGCACCTTGACGATGTTTGGGCCAACTATCATTATCAAGGTTCAATTTGGGCCAATACGGATGGTATGAGTCCTGAAGGACAAGCGCAAATGCTAGTAAGCGAAGGCTACAATCTTGGTAAAGCGACGCAAGGCTCGTATGCGCGTGGTAGTTTAGGAAACGCAAACATCACGATGGAAACATTTACGCAAACGTTCCAGAAAACGAACGCGGATATCAATATCAACAACATTGCTAACTGTTTCTCTTGTCACGCTGCACAAGGATTTAACAATCATACGTCACCGATTTATATCAGTCACGTATTCGACGGTTACCTCCACCAGCAAATGGGTAAAACGCCTGCTGAAATTGAGGCATTGAAACTCAAGCACGAGAAAATGACCGCTGGAAAATAATATCACCTAATCAATAATGAAAGGGCACTTCGGAAGGGGTGCCTTTTTTTGTGAGAAATAACATAACCCGGGGGTAAGCAGGTAACACTTTGAAGGAGCTACTAGATAACGGTTTGGCTAAACTCCGTTTTAATGAAGTTTAGGTTTTGTTGTGTTTAGTTATATTTTTTAGCATTCCCTTAAAAATTATGCCGTGAAAGGGCAGAACAGAATACCAATAGAGCCTCCCTAATAGACCTAGCGGTCTGAAGGTGGCTGTTTGCTGTAATTGGTCACCAACAACTTTAAATTCTAGCCATGCTTCACCTGGAAGTTTCATTTCAGCAAACAAAAGTAAATGCCCTTCATCTTTATTTGCATATATGACCCTCCAGAAGTCTAATGAATCTCCTACGTTTAGATAAGAGGGATTCGTTCTTCCTCTTCTTAATCCCACACCACCTACTAGCTTGTCTAAAAAACCTCTAAATTTCCAGAGCCAGTTGCCATAGTACCAACCAGTTTTACCACCAATATTCCAGACTTTTTGAATGCATAAATCACGATCATCAAATCGATTTATCCGTTTATCAGTAAAACAACCAAATGTCGGAACTTCTATGAAATCAGAAACATTAAAATTTATCCCACTACTTGTGTAAGAATCTTTCCAACTGGAGATTATTTCGTTACTCTTTATTTTACTAAAAGCTTTTTGAAGTGCCTGTTGGTAGCTATAAGGACTAATTTTTAAAATTTCATTAAGTCTATTGTCGCGGCACACGACTTCGACCTTCATACTGTTTACAAGTGATACAGCTAATTTATAAGATGTAGAGGTAACAAAGTAGAGCCAGTATGAAGACAATCTTGGCGTCATGACGGGAACTGTAAAGATTGAGCGTTTTAAACCTCTGCATTCAGCAAAACCTAAAAGCATTTGTTTATAAGACAACACATCGGGTCCTCCAATATCAAAATTTTCATTGTAGGTTTTGGTGTTGAAAAGTGATTTATTCAAAAACTGAATGACGTCAGCAATCCCGATAGGCTGGCATTTAGTTTTTAACCATTTTGGGGTAATCATTATTGGGAGCTTCTCTACCAAGTCTCTGATTATTTCAAAAGACGCACTGCCTGATCCGATAATGATTCCTGCTCGAAGCGTGGTTAGACTGTACCTGCCTTTATTAAGTTCTTCTTCAACATCTTTTCGAGAGTTTAGATGTTTAGAAAGCTGTTGCTCATTTACTATACCACTTAAGTAAATTACCTGTTTAACATTGGTTTTATTCAATGCGTTTCTGAAATTAATGGCAGATAATTTTTCAAGTTCTTGATAATTCTTTGATGCAGACATGGAATGGACGAGGTAGTACGCTCCATCTATGTCTTCAGGGATTTTTTCTAACGATTCTGTATCGACTAAGTCAATTTCGATAATTGAAATTTGTTCTCTAATGGATGGGGGAACGGTAAATCTGCGCTTATCACGAACACAGCAAATTACCTTATGCCCTGCTTCAACTAAGACGGGCAATAATCTTTTTCCTATGTAACCAGTTGCACCGGTGAGAAGTATTTTCATGTTCAATTAAACACGACGGTTTGCAAATAGGCAAAGGCGCCTTCTCAAATATAATCGTTTTGGCGCTTTTGTTTATTTGATGTTGTAGCCATTCTATTGTCCATAAAGCCAAGGATAATTAACTCTTTTAAGACTGTCCAATTCTTCTTTCTGTTCTAAAGTTGGCAACCCAATTGAAAGTCTGTTAAGATTTACACTATCTCGGTGAATCATATGAGCGTATGGGGAGTTCATACCTGAATATGTACCATATATCTGTGGCTCTTTGTTATATAAATAAAACTGATCCATTAAGTTTCCAAGCAATTCAGGGTCGCATTTTCCTGATCTTACAAATTCATTAATCTTTGGGGCGAAATAGTTTAGTCTGATAGAGTCTTCAGTGTGAAGTAAAACAATATTGAGTCTTATATGCCCGCCATCTAAGGTATGATTTCCGATAATATTACTGTTGGGATAACCAATTGAATCGAATATTTGAATTAATCTATTTGAATTAAGGCTATCAATTGTTTTTGCTTTTTCAAAATTGTCTTTAAAGAACTGATGTCCAGATTGACGATATTTTTGATCCTCTGATTTCATTAATATCAATTCATTCCTCAGCTCCAAATTTATGCTACTCAAATATTCTTCTCTATAACTTGTATAGTTCTTGATAAGGTCTCTACCATGTTTAGAGTCAAAAAAGTCAAGGTATAACGAATCGTCAATGATGTAATCTAAATTCCTGCCTTGTAAGCAAGATTCTCGAATGTATTTTTGCGCCTCCTTAAAATTCTGAAGACGTACGCATAATTCTCCCATTTTATCAAGCTCATAGTACTCAAGCGTGTTTTTAGGAGGGCATTTGTCAAATGCTTTAGAAAAGTACTCGTAAGATTCTTGATAATTCCCCCTTTCATATTCAAGCATTCCTGAGTGAACATAAGGGTAGTAATCTTTGATATAGTTACAATCAAGGTGTTTATTGTTGACTGAATTTAAATTGCCTCCAAATGCAAGGATAAAAGGAAAAAGAAGAATTAAGAATTTCATAGTTGGAATAACGCAATTTCAATTGTGGGTTACATTGGCTATAACGGTTCTCAACGAGGAAACGCGGGCTTCTCGGTTGTGGTTGTTCAGCCCGTGGCTGTGACTACGTCAACTAAAAGTGAACTATTCGGAAGAATAATTAGTATACACTTTTAGTATGGAAAAGACAGACGAGATTAAAAGATATTTAAAGTTTCAGAAGAAGATAAGAGCTTTAAGATTAGGAGAAGACTTAGGTAGCAAATATGCTTGTGAAGTATTCGGGATTAGTAAAACAACGTATTACAATTGGAAGAAAAAATACGAGGAGCAAGGTGAAAAAGGCTAATGCAGGAAGAAAAGAGATCCAGGGTCGTATGGAAATTGTATCGATAAGAATACGGTTGATCTAATCTTAAAGCTGCGTAAGGAATACAAATTGGGCACATGGAGGATCAAGTGGTACCTTGAACGTTATCATGATATAAAAGTTTCTGAATCATCGGTATATCGAACACTTAAAAGAAACAATGTCAAAGCACTAGACCGTACCACAACTAGAAAGGCTATGGGACCAAAACGCTACTCAAAAGAGACGCCAGGACATCATGTTCAGGTCGATGTTAAGTTCTTGATTTTTAACACTGATGAAGGGAAGATTAAGCGTTTTCAATACACAGCTATTGATGATTGCACGCGCATAAGAGCCATGAAAGTTTATGAGAAGCATAATCAGAAAAATGCAATAGACTTCTTAGATTACGTCGTAGACAAATTCCCTTTCAGAATACACACAATTCAAACTGATAATGGACATGAGTTTCAATCTAAGTTCAACTGGCATGTTCAAGATAAAGGGATGAATCATCGCTACATAAAGCCTGGAAAACCACAACATAATGGAAAAGTAGAAAGATCTCATTTAACAGACAAAAGGGAATTTTACCAACTCCTAAGCTATAAAGATGATATAGATTTAAGCAAAAAGCTAAGACAATGGGAAGAATTTTATAACTTCAACAGACCACATGGAGCCTTCAAGGGGAAAACACCGTATGAAGAGTTGATGCGTCACTTAAAAAATTAAGAATCTAGTTCAAGTTTAGTTGAAGTAGCACAACACCGTCGTACGTCCGTGTTTCTGGTGAGGCATACGTCCCGTAGTGTTGTTTGTGTTTGTCGCAAGAGGTAGTCAGGGTGCTTAGGCCAATCAAGCCTAGAAAAAGTAGCTTCTTCATAATTTTCATATTTGTTTGAAATTGAAAAATGAAGCAATTACTTCGGATGCATCTGAGGTCGGTTGCTTGTAAGTGGGACAATTAACCAGGAGCTAAAGTTACAGATGCGGCGTTTTTTAGGATTTGTTGGGAGTTGGGGTATCCAATTGTGATGATAGACTTGATTGCAGTTTAAATACAACAAAAAACCCTGACATCTAACGATGCCAGGGCTCTATACAGAGTGCTTTAATGTTTACTTCTTAACTGCGTCAACAACAGCTTTGAAGGCTTCCGGGTGGTTCATTGCAAGGTCTGCAAGAACTTTACGGTTCAACTCCATATCGCTTTTGTTAACGAGTCCCATGAATTGAGAATAGCTCATTCCGTGCTGACGTGCACCTGCGTTAATACGCGTAATCCACAATGAACGGAAGTTTCTTTTCTTTTGTTTACGTCCTTCGTAAGCGTACAACCATCCTTTTTCAACGGCGTTTTTCGCTACAGTCCAAACGTTTTTTCTGCGACCAAAGTATCCTTTGGCATGCTTCATCACCTCTTTACGACGTGCTCTTGAAGCAACATGATTAACTGATCTTGGCATAATTTTCTGTTTTTTGGTAAGAAGTGTGGTGCTATTTCAACCAGCTTTGATACTCGGTACCGGGTTAACTAATAATAAAACCGTGTAGACAATAATCCCGAAGGATTACTTCATACACATTTGTTGTTTGATGTTCGACTCGTCTGCTTTGTGAACCAAACCAGAGTGTGTCAAGTTACGCTTTTGTTTTTTCGTCTTCTTTGTCAAGATGTGACTTTTAAAAGCGTGCTTTCTTTTTAATTTACCGCTTCCAGTAACTGTGAATCTCTTCTTAGCACTGGATTTAGTTTTCATTTTTGGCATCTCTATTCAATTTAAGTTATGCGCTCTGTATAGCATCTTCAGTGATGAGTGTGAGTTAGAGAGAGCGAAGCAATTCATAACTCATAATTCATCACTCATAATTTTACTTCTTTTTCGGGTTGATCATCATCGTCATGCGCTTACCCTCTAGTTTTGGCATTTGTTCCACCACTCCGTAGTCTGCCAATTCCTGAGCAAGTTTCAACAACAAGATCTCACCTCTGTCTTTAAATACAATCGTTCGACCGCGGAAGAATACGTAAGCTTTCAATTTACTTCCTTCTTCCAAGAACTTCTTCGCGTGCGCCAATTTGAAGTTGAAATCGTGATCGTCCGTGTTAGGACCAAAACGAATCTCTTTCAAAACGACCTTACTTTGCTTAGCTTTTAGCTCTTTTTGTTTCTTCTTCTGATTGTAAAGGAACTTCTTGTAGTCTAGAATTTTACAAACCGGTGGATCCGCTTTCGGAGAAATTTCCACAAGATCCAATCCTTCTGCTTCCGCTTCACGCAAAGCATCTCGGGTATCCATTACTTGTGGTTCTTGTCCTTCGCGTACCAAACGTACCTCACGTACTGTGATTTTGTCGTTAATGCGGTGAAGGATTTTCTCTTCTCGCTTCTGAAAGTTCTTCTTTCTAGGTCTTCTCATTAAATTCTTTAAACGTTATGTGTTAATTCCTTTTCAATCGCTTGATTCAACAGGTCTGCGAATGCTTCAACGCTCATGGCTCCAAGGTTTCCATTTTCAACTCCTCTCTGGCGAACTGAGACTTGATTTGCTTCAAAATCTCTCTCTCCAACGATGAGCATGAACGGAATTTTCCCTAGTTCCGATTCGCGTATCTTCTTACCTACCTTTTCGTTACGATCGTCAACGAATCCGCGAATATCGTAATTATTTAAGAGTTTTAAAATATTTTCCGCGTATTCATTGTATTTCTCTGAAACCGGTAAAATCGCCACTTGTTCGGTAGTTAGCCATAATGGGAAGTCACCTGCACAGTGTTCCAACAATACCGCCACGAAACGTTCCATAGATCCGAACGGCGCTCGGTGAATCATAACTGGGCGGTGTTTTTGGTTGTCAGACCCCGTGTATTCTAGCTCGAAACGCTCCGGTAGGTTGTAATCTACCTGGATGGTTCCCAACTGCCATTCACGACCCAATGCGTCTTCTACCATGAAGTCCAATTTCGGCCCGTAGAAGGCTGCTTCACCGTATTCTAATACAGATGGAAGTCCTTTTTCCTCAACAGCTTCTTGGATGGCACGCTCCGCTTTCTCCCAGTTTTCATCGCTTCCGATGTACTTGTCTGGATTCTCAGGATCACGCAAAGAAACCTGCGCTTTGAAGTTTTCGAAATCCAATGTTTTGAAGATGTACAATACCAAATCGATTACCTTCTTGAACTCGTCTTTCACCTGATCTGCCGTACAGAACAAGTGGGCGTCATCTTGCGTAAATCCACGAACACGAGTCAATCCGTGCAGCTCTCCACTTTGCTCGTAACGATATACCGTTCCGAATTCTGCAAAACGAACTGGAAGATCTTTGTACGATCGTGGTCGCGATTTGAAAATCTCACAGTGATGCGGACAGTTCATGGGTTTCAATAAGAACTCTTCGTCCTCATCTGGAGTATTAATCGGTTGGAAAGAATCCTTCCCATATTTCGCGTAGTGTCCCGAACAAACATACAATTCCTTCGATCCAATATGCGGAGTGATTACTTGCTCATATCCAGCTTCGCGCTGTGCTTTCTTTAAGAAATTTTCCAATCGTTCGCGCAATGCTGCTCCTTTTGGAAGCCACAATGGCAATCCTTGACCCACACGCTGAGAGAAGGTGAACAAATCCAATTCTTTCCCCAGTTTTCGGTGGTCACGAGCTTTCGCCAATTCCAATTTTTCCAAGTACTCGTTGAGCTCAGCATTTTTCGGGAACGCAACTCCATAGATACGCGTCAATTGCTTACGGTTCTCATCTCCACGCCAGTAAGCACCAGCAATGGAAGTCAATTTCACCGCTTTGATATGTCCTGTGTGTGGAATATGCGGCCCACGACAGAGATCTGTAAATTCTCCTTGTGTGTAGAATGTGATGTCGCCATCATTCAAGCCTTCTAACAATTCCAATTTGTACTCATCGCCTTTATCTTCGAAGTATGCAATGGCATCGGCCTTCGAAATTTCCTTTCGGATATATTCGTTTTTTTGCTTTGCCAATTCCTTCATTTTCTGCTCAATCTTCGCTAGATCTTCCTCGGCAATGGTGTAATCCATGAAGTCAACATCGTAGTAAAATCCGTTTTTAATCGGAGGCCCGATTGCCAATTTTACTCCCGGGTAGTAGAACTCAATCGCTTCCGCCATAAGGTGTGCGCTTGAGTGCCACATGGTTGATTTACCTTCGGTATCGTTCCAGGTTAGCAACTGCAAGGTGGCATCCGATTCAATCGGACGTTGTGCATCTCTAACTTCGCCGTCTACTTTCGCGGCGAGAACGTTGCGGGCAAGTCCTTCGGAAATACTTCTTGCAATATCCATAGCTGAAGTTCCTTTTTCGACTTCCCGAACTGAACCATCGGGTAAAGTGATGTTGATCATTAATTCTAAAAATTGGTTTTAATCAAGCGCCAAAGATAGTGATTTCCGCTTCCAGACAAGGGGTGAGGAGGCTTTTTTTAGGTTGAAAGATAAGAGCGTAGAGAAGGAAGATTATTGGATCGAATTCTATCTCCTCAAGTATGGTAATAAAGCCATATTGCGATATAGATTTATTGGAATATTCAAATATTGCTATATCGGAATATTCCGATTTAAAACTTCACTTTTTTCTAGCATCTCTCAATTCAATTCAGGATTTTTTACAGTCACGAAAAAAGCGAAATCCTTTCGAATTCCGCTTTAAGTATAACAGGTTCAGCATTTGGTTTGGCCAAGTCGTCTCTCATAACCTTGACCGCATTTTCAAGCTTTCAAACGCAACATACACTCAATCTTCACCAGTTCGCTTGTCCTATACTGACCTGTTTGAATTTTTATCCTACTTTTCACCAAGTACAATCACCCAGTAGTATCCGTAAGGACTGTTCTCATCATGCACCAATCCAATTCCAACCGAACGATTATATTCATTCAAGAGCATTTCATTGGCTTGATCAGAAGACATCCATTTCTTGAAAGTGTTCAACGCCGACGTCGTTCCAACAGAAATATCTTGCTGATACACATTCTTCTTCTTTTGGAATTGTGAAATGCGTTCCTGAGCGTCAGCAACGAAGATCAATTCACCATTAATGCGATCGTAACTGTCATTCATTGTGTACTCCTGACCGGCCATGTCGTATGCATGGTATCTCGCAGCTCGAGCCAAATCGTTGTTCCATTTCAATTCCTTCATGAACAAGGCACGGCGCTCTTCGTTGATCATCTCAAGAAGTTTTTGCTCCTGGATTTTATTCGCTGATGGAGCAACTTCGTTTCCACTCGCCAATCCGAAGTAACCTGCTCCTTCGTGATTGGAAGGAGTTTCGTTTTGAATTTCCTCGTTAGGATCGATTTCTATTGTAGTGGAAGCCAATCCTTCATCTGGATCTTCGACAATAAGAATCTTCTTGTGCAGCAATAACAAGTTATCGCATTTACGATCCAGTTTGTCAGCCAAATAGCTCAAATTATGAGAATCCAAATCGCGCATAATGGCATCCGTATCATCGCGTAATTGAAGTACGTAAGCTCCCCAATTCACTTCACTCATCATATCCAGATCACCCAATTCTTCAAATTTTGTGGCGTAACGCAACGACTTGCTCATCATCATGTATCGCGTTTTGATAGTCGGATGCGTCTTTTGTTTCTCGTTGTACACGGCAGCTACGAAGTAGAAGGGCGATGGTTTCTCAGGAGCGCGTTTCATGATTCTTTTCGATACGTTCACACATCTCCATTGATCCATTTCATAGAGTCTGTTCAATCGGTTGTATGTCCAACCTCCCGCTGTGGCGGCCATACTGATCAACAATGCGGCAATTAAAAGCGTAAGATTTTTCATAATGTACAGTTTTACATGTTTATATGCGTGCATAGCAATACCGTGCCACAAATTGTTAATGAGATGTTATTTTAAATTGGAAAGAATAGGTAATTGTTGCAAAAACTTGCTCAGTTCTGTGACGGTCTTCAGTGCTATTGATTTGTAATTTTCCAGCGCTAAAACTGTGCAATTGAGGTTCTATAAATCTCCTTTCCTGTTCTTAACGCCGCTATTCATTTTGGGTGTATTAATTGGTGAATTGGTTTCCTTTTCACTGAGCGGATTTTTCGTTGCTTTTGTTCTTCTTACTCTGGTCATTGGATTTTTCCTAAAGGAGAAAGTTGTTTCGTTGATCGTTTTTGGAATGACAATCACCTTGCTAGGATCAACATTGATTCAGTTTGATAGACATACCGATAGCGAGATTTCTTTAGGGACGAATTCTAGAGTGGCTGTGGTGGAAGAGGTGGATTCAGGCGACAAAGTTTGGAAAAAGCACATTCTCCGAGTTGAAAGCGAACGGCATCCTGAGGATGATACTTGGGGTCCGATTGATCAGGAGGTAGTAGTGTACTGTCAGCATCGACTGCGCAAAGGTGATGTAGTGCTTTTTCGTTCGGAGTTGGAAAATATTACTAATTCAGGAAATCCGGGAGAGTTTGATGCGAAAGGGTATTGGAATGCGCAAAACATTTCAAAGATGGGATTCATGGGGCTGGAAGATTTCACAATCATCGATTACAAGGAGCCAGCGTGGTGGACGACCGTTTTTGATGATACACGCAATTATCTGTCCGAATTAATCAGCAATTCTCTTCCAGAAAAGGAAGCTTCTTTAGCGAGGGCATTGATCCTTGGAGATAAGAGCAAATTATCTGGAGAAACTAGGGAATCATTTGGAAATGCAGGAGCGATGCACGTTTTGGCCATTTCTGGATTGCACGTCGGAATCATCATGTACTTGCTATTCTTCCTGCTGAAGCGGGCACATCGTTGGATTTCGAGACGCGTAGCAATTATCGTTACGCTTTCATTTTTATGGGTTTTCGCTGGTGTCACGGGGTGGAGTCCTTCAGTATTGCGCGCTACGCTGATGTTTAGTTTGCTCTTGATTGGACAGCAATGGTCACGATCCGGAAATCCACTAAATACCTTGTTCTTTAGCGGTTTCATACTCCTTTTGATCGACCCGTTATTGCTTTTCAATATTGGTTTCCAGCTTTCGTACGCTGCCATGCTCGGAATTTTCATGTTTTTCGATCGAATCCAGGAGCTCGTGAAAGTGAGAAATTATTTACTGAAAAAAGCGTGGGAAGGAACGGCACTAGGCATTGCAGCACAAATGTTCACGATTCCCATTGTTCTGTATCATTTTCACCAGTTTCCTAATTATTTCTGGCTAACAAACCTCGGAATAATGTGCTTGGCAGGAATTATCCTGGCGTCAGGTCTTGTTTTCTTCGCGACACATTTCATTCCATATGTAAACGTATTCTTGGCGATGCTGCTCGGATGGGCCTTGTTTGCGCTGATTTATTTCGTCTCTTGGGTGGATTCTTTGCCGTATGGCGTGGCGCGCGGTTTCGTCCTATCGTCCTATGAAGTCATTTTATTCGTAGCGGTGATGGTTCTTTTGCTCACGTTTTATCGTAGAAAGACACTGCGTTATGCCTCCATAGGATTGTTGGTGCTCATGGTTGGAAGTTGGCAATGGGATCGTTTCAGTGCTAAGGAAGAAAGCGAAGTCGTCGTATTTAATAGTAATGCCCCCGTCATTGTTTGCAAGCATGGCGGAGAGATCCGTGGGTTTTATATCGGTCGGAAAGATAAGGCGGATCGTCTTGTAAATGCGTATTCTAAGGTGATGCCAGGAGATTATACGCTTGATTCGTTGAGTATGGGAGTGACAACAGTTCAATTAGGAGGTGACCAAATGCGGATCGAGAAGACGGAAAGAGGAATTCATCTCAAATACAAGCGAAAGTCCTGGTTTGTCCGAATGGGATATCGACTACCGGAGAAAAGTTCCGATGTAATAATTGACATGCCGTATCTAGAGGGTAGGCCGGATCATTACAGTCTTTCGAGAGGTGCTTTTCGAGTAGAATTTTAAGCAAAACTTCAACATTGAACTCATCATTTGTTAATTACGTAACACTCCGTGTAAAAATGTTCGTTGGGCGGTTGTAAATGATAAAGTGGGCGTAATTTTGTGGGCAAAAATGGGCTTCTTCGATAAATTAGCTTTGGATAAACTTCTATCGAAACGCGCATGCGATTCAACATATTTGTACTGATTTCTACCTACTTTTTTGTGCTAAATGGTTTTTCTCAAACCTTTACAGATGTTGCTACTGCGCAAAATGTGAGTTTCATTCAAAGTATGGCTCAGACCTATGCTTCAGGAATGTCGTTTTATGATTTTAATCAGGACGGCTGGGATGATTTGACCTTTCCAACAAATTCCGATTCCATTCTCATGTATCGCAACTATAATGGATCATTGCAGTTGATGGATGCGTTCATTGTCTCAATTGGAAGTATCCGAGAGATTGTTTGGGTGGATTACGATAATGACGGCGACTTGGACGTGTGCATTTCGTATCACGATATGGGAATTCAGTTGCATCAAAACGACGGGAGCTTCAACTTTACAGATATCACGGCAAGTGCAGGATTAACAACACAGCCCTTTCAAGCCTACGGATTTACTTTTTCTGATCCCGATTCCGACGGTGATTTGGATTTGTACGTTGCTTCTCACGAAATTCCGGGTGTCTTTTTAGCTCCAATGCCCAACTTGTATTACGAAAATCAAGGGAATGGAACTTTCGAGGAGAAAGGGCAGCAACTCGGAATTGATAACGGGTATCAGCCATCGTTTATGCCCGCTTGGTTCGATTACGACAACGACAACGATTTAGATCTAGCCATCATCAACGATAAAGAATATTGGGCGGATGCATTCTACCATAACAATAATGGCGCGTACGAAGATACTACCTACTTTTTAGGGTTTGAGAACGATGGACACAATCCGATGTCCTTGTCGGTAGCCGATTACAACAATGATGGATATCAAGATGTATTCAAAACCGATGTCGGAAGTGATACACCGATCAACGGAGTTCCATTAGACCACAAATTGTATCGTAACGATGGCGGAACAGGATTTACTGATATCGCGCAAGGTACAGGTTTGGACACCAATATTTTTGCTTGGGGCGCACTATGGGTCGATTATGACAATGATTGTTTTGAAGATTTAATGATTGCTACGGCACTCGGATCGGGAACAGAGACCTTATTATATAAAAATAATGTAGGTGCCAGCTTTACGTTGATGAATGATTCGATCACCGCAAACATGGTACATACAGCCTACAGTCCTGTGAAAGGAGATCTAAATAATGATGGATTTTACGACATCGTTATTCTGAATGAAA
This sequence comes from Fluviicola sp. XM-24bin1, assembly GCA_003149635.1. Classification (GTDB taxonomy): domain Bacteria; phylum Bacteroidota; class Bacteroidia; order Flavobacteriales_D; family Crocinitomicaceae; genus UBA4466. Next base: position 47,803 of record QCWI01000008.1, on the reverse strand, counting down.
TGGCCGATCCAAATATTTTGCTCAACAGTGGCAACGGGAATCATTACATCAAAATTGATTTAGTAGGAAACTTCTCGAATATTCAGGCTATTGGATCTAAAATTGAGGTGTATGCCAATGGTGAACATCAAACGCAAACCGTTTTTTGCGGAAGTGGACTGTGCATGCAAAATTCGCAACATAAAATCTTCGGTTTGGGTACGGCCACGCAGGCCGATTCCGTTATTGTATCTTTTTCGAGTGGTCTGATCATTAAGAATTACAACCTACCAGCGGATTCCAACTACGTGATTTACGAGCAGGTTACGGATTACATCGATATGAACCAAGGTGTCGATACGGTATATGCCTGTCCGGGCGATGAATTTACGATTGGCATTCCCGGATTGTACAATTATGAGTGGAATACGGGAAGTCAAGATTCAATGATTGTTGTGCAGAATAGTGGTTGGTATTCCTTCGAAGCCACCAATCTCGAAATGGATACATTGTTCGTTTCAAATCCCGTTTTTTATAATTACGAGTGGCAATTGAGTATCGTTGAAGGAGCAACAGATCCAGGATGCGGTCAAGCGAGTGATGGTACCATTGATTTGATCCTCACGCCTGTGCAAATAGTTGATAACGTGAGCTGGTCGAATGGCGATTCAGGACAGAATATTAACGGACTTCCTGCGGGTACGTACTCCTATACCGTAACTACCAATTTATCCTGCACTTACAGCGGATCGATTTCACTTCAGAATACTCCAGTTTTCACCACTCAAGTAATGACGCAACCGTATTCTGTTACTGCTATGGGAACCGCTGACTTCTTCATGTGGGGCGGTGTTGATCCTTATACTTTTGTTTTGGATGGCGACACCGTTTCCGTTCCAGTTGGTGGTCTGGCTCCAGGCAATTATGACATGTTGATCATCGATGCGAGTGGATGCACAGATACGGTTTCCTTCACCATTGAAAATACCTCTACGGCCCATATATCATCATTAGATGAAACGTCCGTTTTGGTCAATGTTCAGAACGGACAAATTCGTGTTGCATCTCCAAACATGGAGGACGTGCAACGAATAGAATTATTCGATAAGATGGGAGCGAAAATTTTGGGCCACGAATCGTGGGAGTTTGATGCGCATTCGCAAAGTTCGATTCATAGAATCGATGAACTCGCCACCGGAATATATCGAATCGTTCTTACCTTCGAAAACTTCCAGAAGACTGTTGCAGTCTGGATTCAGTGATCAATTGCCCCAAGTCTTTAAATGTTATTTATTTCTTAACGCCCGATCTCTGGCACACCCTTTGAAATACTCTTCGTGAATTTTAAAACCAAGAATTATGAAGAGAACAACTACACTAGGAATTGCAGTGATGGCCGTTCTTTTCTTTACGGCGTGTAAAAGAGAGGAATCGATCAACATTGATCAGAACAGAATTTATTCGAACTATACTTACGAGTACAATGCGGATAACAACCGATCAACCATGACAGCCGTTTTCCGTATGGACAACAGCGGTGGTCGTAAAATCGAATTGAGCTATCCAGCTCGAGTGGATTTCAACGGCGAAGGTTTGGCATGGAGAGGCGCCCTTGGTTCTTACCAACTAACGATTAACGGAATGGTGAATGGAGGCAGATTCAATTACCACGATTTGGATGACAACACGTACACCAATGAAGTGGCATCATTAACTCCTACAGAATTGCCATTCGGAATCACAAGCATTAGTCAGAGCGGAAATTTCTTCCTTCCATGGGACGGGCCGGCGTTGCAAGCTGGAGAAACTATCCGAGTTCGAATTAGTGCAGGAACAACACGAACGTTTAGTACTTCAATTGTGGGAGCAACACACATCATTTTGGATCAGAACCAACTTGCTGGATTAACTCCAGGTAGCGGTACGATTCAAATAGAACGCGAATCGTTCTCGAATCTAAGTTCGTCGAATATGTCAGGAGGACGTATGACAACTATGTACAAGAGTCGACGATTGTTCATCAACATCAGCAACTAATCAGGATCAAAGAAAAGGCCTTCAGCACCGGAGTTGAGGGCTTTTTCGATTTTCGAATTAAAGCACATTGAGCGGCGTTGTCCTGAGCCTGTCGAAGGAAGTCGAAATGCGCTATAGAATTACAAAAATGAACTTGTAACCAATTGATCCAATCTAATTATAACTATATAAAACCATGTCTATGAAATTGAATTTGAAATATTTAGCATTCATGACGCTTCTTTTGGGAAGCTCGTCAGCTTTTGCTCAATTAACCGTTCAGGATAACTGCAATGCGCGAACGAATGGGATGAATGACGGTCAGGAAGCCTTGACCTATACGTTTCCAGTTACCTCATCTTTTAAGTTGATGAATGATAAGAAGGAAATCATTCAAAAAGGACTGGGAGATTCAGCAGATTTGGGCGTTTTAGCACCAGGAATGTATTTCATGATTTATGAAAGAACGGACGGAAAAGCGATGATCGATCGGTTTGAAGTGAAGAAATAGAAAAATCAACAACAATCTATATAGATGGAACCCCGATGCTGAGAAGTGTTGGGGTTTTTGGTAGAAAGAAGAGACTGATTTTAACAGACTTCCCCAAGAGTTCGCCAATCTGCGAGTTCGCGAATTGGCCAACAAGGTGCAAATACGAAACGCGTCAGAAGATTTAATTATTTGGATAAATGATCACCCAAAAATATCCGTATTCGCCTTAATCTCCTTCAAAGCTTCAATCAATGCATCCACATCTTCTTGACTCACATAAGCCTGAGTCGACAAACGCAAATACACCTGATCGCGTAATTTGAAAACAGGAATTTCGATCTTGTATTTTTCAAAAATCTCTTTTTTCAAAGGCATTGGATCATCAAAAGGCAAAGGAACGCTGGCAATTTGACCAAGGAATTCATCCGAAATAGGGCAGAGGGGAGTCGCATCGAAAAGATCACACAAAACCGGATAATTCTTACGCAACAACCCTTTCGCTTGGTTCGAAACTTCCCACCAGTCGTGTTGTTCCATAAATGCAATCGAAGCAGGAATGGTCAAAAAAGCAGAGTAGTCTCTCGTTCCTTGTAGCTGATGGTAATCCAGAAACTTCGATTTTCCGGGGAACTCCGCATCGTAGCCCCAACTGATGATCACAGGGTCGAAATCATTTTGAACTTCAGGTTTTGCATATAAAAAGGAAGATCCTTTCGGAGTCATCATCCATTTATGGCAAGCTCCCGTGTAGATGTCTGCTTCTAGTTCGGCTAGGTCCAAAGGAATATGTCCAGGCACATGCGCACCGTCCACGATAGTTAGTAATCCAAGTGATTTTGCGCGCTCACAGATTTCCTTTACCGGGAAGATTAGCGCAGTCATGCTCGTAATCTGACTGATGAAAATGGCCTTTGTTTTGTCCGAATAACCGGCAAAGAAATCCTCAATCATCTGTTCTTTTGAAGTGACTGGCAATTGAATTTTCTGTTGGACGTATTTGGCTCCGGCTTTCTCGCAATAGTACTTCCAAGTGCGATCTAAGGCGCCGTATTCTTGATCTGTGGCAAGGACTTCATCTCCTTCTTTCAAGTCCAGACTTTTAGCGATGATATTTATGGCGTACGTTGGATTTGTGGTATAAACCAGGTCATCCGCATTGCAATTGATGTACTTGGCTAATGCCTCTTTCGATCGCTGTAATTGCTCGTTTCCCTTGTTTACGAAGAAATCGACGGGATCACGTTCCAGTGCTAATTGCCAACGCTGGTAATCTTCAAAAATCGGCTTGGGACACGCGCCAAAAGAACCGTGATTAAGATGTCTGTAATCTGGATTAAGGAGGAATAAATCTTTCAAGTTTGCCATGACGACAAAATAAGGATTTTCTTTATTCGAGACCCAAAGCTTCTAGTCCTCGTAGCAATCGATATACTTTACGACGCGTGAGGTCGCGCTGACGTACTACTGGACTTTCAAACAGAGCGACCGCCTTTTCTTGCAATTGCTTTAGAACTGCTAGTTCCATTTCGGTAAGTTCGGTGAGTTCTTCTGTCATTCGAATGGAGCGCTCAGGAATATCAAATACACGGAAGTGGGCGTAAATACTAAAAATGCGTTCCATGGTTTCGACATCTGAATTCAAATCCTTATTCATGGCGGTGATGTTCAGAATTTTGTCCTCAACAACAGGTTTCAATTCTGATTGAAGCTCTAGACAAACCTCTGGACGAACGACTTCGTAAAATGCGTTCAGGGCATCCAAGAGCGCGAAATCTTCCGTTTTTACAATGTCCTTCACCGGAATTTGACGGTAAACTCGGTCGACGATATCCTCGCGTCGTTCCATGAAGACTGGCGATACATTGATAATCAAATACGATAGCGTCGAAAGCTCTTTCTCAGCAGCCGTTCCCAGCGCCGATAGGTAATCCATGGTGGTGTATCGAACCAATTCTTCCACACTTTCCAGCGACCACAAATCCTCCATTGTTGCTTTTTTATCCGCGACGAGCGCAAATGATCTTCCAGTAGGAGCAAGGTGATCGTACAGTCCAATACTTACCAGTCCATAGGGAGCATTCGTATATCCTTTTCGATCCGGATTATTCACCAGCAAATCAAATTGGATGATGTCGCTCATATACAGAGTTGGCGTTTTCAGTTCGATATCCAGATTCGCACCTTGATAGTTGAGGTAAAAATCTCGTGGTGCCAATCGATACGAAGCATCCGAATCTTCTTTCAGTAGCTCAGATAGCCATTGTTTATACGGTTCGGCTTCACGATCACGATCTACAAATATAGGTTTGTCCGATAGAAATTCAAATTCCTTGGTTTTAATCGTCGTGCGCAAATCATCGGTAGTTTCTCGCAACATTTCCCAATACCACGACGCGTTCAGTAAAGTTGTATTTATGACCACGACGTCGCCTCTTGTGCCAAACTTGATCTGTTCATAAAGCAATGGGTAGGTATCTTGACTTGTAGAAGTGAAAAGCAATCCACCGCCATCGCAAGCATTCAGGTTGTTAAATGCAAATTGGCGCCAAGCCTCGGAGTAGTACAAATTCTTCTCGTACAAAGCTTCTAACGTTGTCGCTTTAATAGATTTTGCCAACAACCACACATGCATGTACTCGTTGCTACGCATGAATTCCACGTTGTCTCCTGTGACTCCGATGTACTCTGGATACTGTCGTGCCAACAATTGCCAGTTTTCCAGAGCTTTATTGGCGGCCTCACCGAAGAAGTTTTGCTGCGTCGTTCCAACTTTTGCGTACCCTTTATCTTCAAATAGTCCAGAGAGATCGATGTAGTTTTGCGCTACTCCCGGATGTGCGGCCTCTGTCGCTTCGTACGAATAACTTCGCGCAAGAATTTCTAAATCTTCTGCCGTTTTTTCAGGGTACTGATGTAATAAAGCACGTGTATCTTCCACCCATCCGTTGTATCCGTAATAGAGATTGAAATCGTAGAAATCCGCTTGTTGATAGTTCGTTTTAAATTCTTCTGGGGGTTCGTGACCCAAACGTCTTTCACTGGCAAATTCAGAAATATCGAAAGCAACAAAATCGGCACTTTTTCGATCCCATACTTTAACGAACTTTGTCGGGCCGTCTCCTTCGAACGGAGTGGCACTGAGATAATATCCTTCCGGTTTCTTCGCAATTCCGTAATAGCATTCATCACAATACGCGTCCAAAGACATCATGATGTGTGTAAAGACTTCCTCAAAGCTTGGGAAATTCCGGCGGACAAATTCGCGCTCTGGAATGGCATTCGCCAATGAAAGTTGTGCTGATAATACAGTTATTGCAATGAAAAGGAAACGTTTATACATCATAGTTCAAATCTACCCCAATACTGGAAACAATCGTGCCAAGTATTGTTAACAACGCAAAATAACAATTCAATTACAGACGTCTTTGAAAAAGCAAAAAGGCAATGCCTCCAGCGAAATACATGAGAATGTCGAGGGGATCACTGGTATATTGTACGTTTTGGTTCGGTAGATACCATTCGAAATAGAGGGAAACTAAGAGAACTTGAAGCAGGACACTGTACCATGGAATTAATATCTCCCGATCGTTTTTCAACCGCCGGATCAAGATCAAGCCGAACAAGCACATTGCAGGGACAAAAAGCAAGTCGGTTAAATACCAACGCAGAACTCCTGTGGAACCGAAGATCAGCACCCATCGTACCAGAAAGTACAGGGCCATAATCGCTGCAAATACCGATATGTCTCTGTGTTTAACCATTGGGTGATGCGGCCAGCCAGGCGAAGAAGGATGCAATAGCAAAGAAAATCACGCCTATCGTGTACAAAACACGATAAAGGGCGCGCAAAATCCAATAGGGTGAATTCTGCCACTTTTCAATGAACTTATCAAATTTTGTTGGTGGTCGGTAACGACGTTTCTCACGTGCTTCTTCTCGTTTTTCTTCAATGATCTTGGGAGACAATACTTCGCCACAATTGACGCAATAGTCTTCGTCTTTATTCCAAGTCTGGCACTTCGGACACTTTCGTTCTGTCGCCATAATTTTTAGATTGCTGTAACAAAGATACGCGGTAGGGTTGTTCAAAATATGACCTAGGTCAGGTCGTGAGTATCAATTCTGAAATATGTACATTTGTGTATGCCTACATTCTTGAAAAACATCTTCCTATTGCTTGGTTTCCTTGCCTTTACGCAAGCGGTGTTCGGTCAGGGTAAAAAGAAGTATTCTGAAGAAGAATATTATTTCCTCTATTATTTTCAAGAGTATCAAAACGTAGAATTTTCTGATCCGCCGTTGGCAAAAGTATATGCAGATTCCTGCTTGTTCTGGGCGAAGAAATCAAAAAGAGAGGATTATGTTGGTACCGCGTATCAGGTGAAAGGGTGGTACGAGGAAACGAAATCCAAGTTCAAACCGGCGCTTGATTACTATTACAAGTCGTTGAGCTACATGAAAAAAGCGAAGAACGATCAAGGGATCGGCGATGCTTATGGGAACCTCGGGAACGCATACTATGCATTGAATGATCTTACGAAATGCTTGGAAATGCAGTTGCTTTCGCTGGAGTACTACCAGAAAATTCTAGATAAAAATCCGACGGGGAAAGCGAAGGATGAGGCGCTGCAAGGACGTTCTATCGGACTTCACAATACTGGAGATTTGTACTTAGAAATTGGGCTTTTCGAGCAAGCAGATGACTACTTGTATGAAAGTTTAGAATTCGATCTCAAATACGGAAGTCCGAAAGATCGTGCGATATCCTACACGACGATTGGAACGATGTACAAGGATTGGAATAAGCCAGATAGCGCGGAATACTACTTCTTAAAAGCGATCAACATTGAGGAGTTTCATGAGCAATTGGACGAATATTCCAGAGCCTTGATTGAATACGCAACTTTACGCGGCGTTTCCATTCCTCAGAACAAACGATCCGAAATGGCGAGCGAAGCATTGGAGAATACACGCTACATGCAAAAATCCGATGATGAGGTGAAAGCGTTGATCAAGATCAGCGATTACTTCTTTGATCAGCTGTCGATGGATAGTCTGAGCACCATGTTGCGGCATGCCTATACGTTGATCCAAAGGGAAGATTTACAAGATCTGAATCCGGAGTATTTCCGCATGTATTCGCGCTACAATTCAAGATTGGGTGATTTCGAGCAAGCGTATTTTGCATTGGATAATTATCTAGAATTGAAGATGGTGGCAGACGAGCGGAGGCACACGCAAGACGTCATCGCTGGTGGAATTCGCTATAAGTTGCAAGCGCAATTCGAGCAGGACAGCCTCCAGCAAGTAAACAATTTTGCCACGGAAAGAACGGCGTATCTTGAGGATATCGCGGAAATTCAAAACATCGTTTATCTCAGCGTTATCGGATTTATATTACTGATCTCCTCATTGATTTATTACGTGAGTTCCAACCGAAGAAAGAATCGAATGAACGCCGTGTTGGTGGAACGCAATCAATTGGTGCAACAGCAAAAAGAGATCGTTGAGGAGCACAATAAGTCCATTTCGGATTCTATAAACTACGCACGTAGATTGCAGTCTGCACTGCTTCCAACACCCGATCAAATCAATAAGTTCATTCCGGATAGTTTCCTGTTTTTCTTGCCAAAGGATGTAGTAAGCGGTGATTTCTATTGGTTTGAAAATCGCGGTGATTGGTGTTTTCTTGCTGTGGCAGATTGTACCGGGCATGGCGTTCCGGGAGCAATGGTAAGTGTGGTGTGTAGTAATGCGCTAAATCGATCGGTGAAGGAGTTTGCGCTCAGTCGACCAAAAGATATTCTGGATAAAACCCGCGAATTAGTTTTAGACGCTTTTGCAAAAAGCACTGAGGAAGTAGCCGATGGAATGGATATCTCATTAGTGGTCATTCATTTGAAAGACAAGAAAATTGTTTTCGGCGGCGCGCACAATGGACTATGGTTGATCCGAGAATCCGATAAAAACGATGCTGTCCCAGAAGATGTCCGTGTACTTGAAGGGGAAAAGCATGTCCTTCTTGAATGGAAAGGGGACAAGCAGCCTATTGGAAAGTTCGACGACATGAAACCCTTCCAAGACTGCGAAATTCAGTTGAAAGAAAACGATCAACTCTATTTGATGTCGGATGGATACGCGGATCAATTTGGTGGGCCAAACGGTAAGAAATTCAAATATGTCGCCCTCAAAAGATTACTGCTAGAGAGTGCGGACAAATCTATGGATGCTCAGAAAGAGAATCTTTCAACGGCTTATTCTAATTGGATTGGAGATGGCGAACAAATCGATGACGTCTGTGTGATAGGTTTCCGGTTGTAACAATAAGAACTCACACCGAACATGAAGCACGCCTAGAACTTTAGATGGCTGGGGTCAGACTTTTAATCATCCAGAGATCACAAGCGAAATGTCCCGAGTTTCCCATCGGAGATTCAATCTTTTTGTATCCAACCGATTCATACAATCCAACGGCTTTGCTCAATTCCGGCATCGATTCCAGATACAATTGTTGATAGCCCATCTTTAGTGCAGAATCGGCACATAAACCCAAGAGCGTTTTTCCTATGCCCAATCCGCGCGAGCTTTTCAAGAGGTACAATTTGACCAACTCGGCGCATCCTTCGGGCAATCCATCTGTTGGATATACACCACAACCACCAACGATTTCATCTTCAACTTCTACTACGTAGTAAACTGAGTCGGGTGTTTGGAACAGTTCGTACAATTGATCTGTAGTGGGGTCGGTGTAAACCGTACCCGGCTTGTTCATGCCATGTTCTTCCAGAATGGATCGAATGACCTTTGCGATGGTTTCGTTGTCTTCCGGTTGAATTTCTCTGATTGTATAATCCATTATTTGATAATGACAGGAAATTGTTTTTCAGTTCCTTCACCTGAAACATTCAACAAATACCAGCCTGTAGCAATGCTTGAAGTTTCAATCTTATTTCCCGTTCCTTGAAGGATAATTTGACCTTGGGCGTTTACTAAAGTGTAATTGGCTTGTTTGATACCGTCGATAAACAATTGATTTTCTGAGGGGTTCGGATAAACCGACACAATAGCTTCGTTTGCATTGGCAATGCCCAAAGAGCTATTCGATCCCGGTAAATGAATGTAAGAAGGATAGGTTTGATCGTGGTGAACGGTAATGTTTGCCACGTTTCCAGTTCCGGGTTGATACATCGTTCCTCCATCTTGCAAGTTCACGTTCCAACGAATAGAACTGTTTCCTGAGATATAGATTTTAACCCGATGTCCTGCTTTCCAAGTGTAATGCGTAAAGGGTAATTCAACATCAATCGTATAAACTTGTCCGGGAGTCATGAATTCTTCGTCGCCTTGCGAATAGCCATTTCTAAATCGAACGCGTTGGATTCCGTCATTAATCAACATGCTACGATTGTCGGGATAGACATCAACCATACGAACTATGATATCACAATCCGGTTGGTCGGATGAAATGTTCAATCGGGCAATTGCTTTTCCAGAGATCGTCGCATCGGCGTACAAAACTCCAGATTCAAACGTAATAACATCATTCCGCGCATCCAGAGAAACTTGATCATACGGGCCTTGATCCAACCCAGCAGATAAAGTCGCTCCTCCAATGGTTGGTGACGGATTTGCTGGATCAGAAACGAAAGTGGTAGAGCTCACTCCGGTGTCATTTGTGCCAAGAATCCCCGCATCATTTAGGAAGAGGACATCGTTCAATGGATGATCAATTGTCGCATTATTAGAACTGAGCCAATTATCATCCCCCATGTTGTAATACGTGATTTTATCCGTGGCATCCCATCCGTTTACGGCATCCAAGAGGTAATAATCGAAGAAATCCAATGACATATCGTTATTGACGTATTCAGCGTTTGGATAGGTCAATTCTCCTTGGATGGAACTTCCTACAAAAGCGATTCCAGTTCCGCCATGCACCCAAGGCCCAACGAGCAACCATTGCTCATCCTGAACAGAAGGCAATGCCGAATTTCGACATGCTTCATACCAATCCATCATGCGACTGATGTTGTGATCGTACCATCCGCCAATTTGCAAAGTTGGAATGTGAATATCCTGAGGGTACCAACTTCCACTTGCGGAGAATTGCCAAATAGAATTGAAATACGGATTGGCTAAAATAACAGGAGATAAGCCGTATCCAAGTGCATCCAATTGATTAAGGCGTGCTTCTTCCAAGCATCCACCGTAAAAATAGGTATCGTACGCTTGTTCTGGATGTGCAACTACTGGCACGGCGCACGTGTGATTTGGATGTTGTTCTCGAGCAGTTTGATATTGTACACCTCCCAAGGCTGATGGCCCCCAAGTTCCCACACGGTCTCTGTGCCAAGGCTGCTGAACGATCCAATCAATGATGTCATAGCCATCCTCACCACGTTCAAAATTCGATGTATTTGCTCCACTGGAACCATAGAACCCTCGCCAGTCAACAATCACGAATGCGTAGGGCTGAGAATCCAAATTCAATCCAATTCCCATGGGCATTCCTACTTCGTACAAATTCTTGTTATAAGGCGTTTGGATTAAAATCACTTCGCACGAATCGGCCCCAGCAGGAATGTACACATCCGCAGAAAGGACTTCGCCATCCCGCATTGGAATGGAAATATTGTCAAAAGTGGGGGTAAGCTGGGCAAAAGAGGATGCGCTAATGATGAGCGCAGCGGACAGAAGTAGTAATCTCATGGGTATAGTCTGTACTTCAAATGTACAACATTTAGCAAGTATGAGTCAAACAGTTACGCGGGAAAGATAAGAGAGACTTTCGTACCGCTAGAATTCGGATCGAACGTGATGACGCCTTCTAGTTGTTCGGTTAAAGTGCGCACGAGACCAATCCCCATAGATTCTTTCGTATGGAGAGGATCAAAGCCATTGCCAGTATCCTTCACAATCAGTTGAACTTCATTATTCGCATGTTTTAATTTGATCCCAATCATTCCTTGGCCATCAATTAATGCGTGTTTGAAGCAATTCACGAGAATCTCATTCAGTATCAATCCGAATGGAACAGATTTTTCAATTGTCAGGAAGACGCGATCCAATTGATAATCCATTATGGCATCGCATTGCATTCGATAAGTATCTTGCAGTGATTCCGCAATTCCAATTACGTATTCATCAGCAGCAATTCGTGCCAAATCTCCCTGATCATAAAGTTGTTCGTGGATGATCGCCATAGACTTAATGCGGTTCTGGCAATCGATGAAAATATCCGTAGACATGTGATCACTAGATTTGGCCGCCTGTAAACTCAAGATACTAGATACAATCTGAAGGTTATTTTTTACACGATGGTGAATCTCTTTGAGCAAGGTTTCTTTTTCGTGATCCCTACGTTCAATCTCCTTATTCGATTTCTGAAGCTCTTCGATCATGCTCAGCAAATCAAGCGTGTTACGATCAACCTTTTGCTGCAATCGATCTTTATTCGATCTGAGCTGCTCAATGGCCCTTGCTTGTCCGATACGTGTGGCCGCCATTTTGGCTACTGTGGATAAAATCTCAAGATCTGCTTCGCTGTAGAAATTCTTTTTAGGATGCTCGGAATCGATAACTCCAATGACAGTTCCATTGTGATCAATAATAGGAACAACAATTTCAGATAAACGCGCAGCGTCGTCAATTACATACCTCGGATCGTTTTGAGTATCACTGATAATTTCAGCCTTTCCTGTTTCAACCACGGCACCGCAAATTCCTTCTCCAACGTTCAGAACAATCGGGTTTATAATCATGTCCTCCGTTGGATTCTTCTCAGGGCCAAGTGCAGCACGCTGACGAATCGTTTCGTTACCTGATTCCACCATGTAGATCACACAATCGTCATAACCCAACTTGGCCACGGCATGGCGCACAATACACCAAACAATATCGTGTTCGGTATTCGCTTCCATTAACGCGGAAGCAAAAGAGTTAATGACCTCCAAAGAATAGGCCTTTCTTTTGATTGATTCAATAGATTCTTCAGGAACCATAGAGTTCGAAGTAGTATTGATTGATTCGTTCAAATATACAGACGAGAACTGTGAAAGACAAGTTCGTTTTTGAACAAATTTATTTCTATTTTGTTATAACGAAACAAACACGCTGTACTCATGAAAATCCTTATTGTAGAGGACGAATTGCTCATTGCTCATGCTTCCAAATTGCATTTGGAGGGGCAAGGGTTCACAGTGATCGGTATGGCGACTGATGAAAAAGGATTCAAAGATTCGCTCTCGAAAGATCCCGATGTAATTTTAATGGATGTCACTCTTAAAAATGGGGGAAACGGCATTGACCTAGTCAATAAGCTAAGGGAATCGGGTGATTTTACTCCCGTCATTTTCACAACAGGCAATTCGCGATTAAAATCTTTGGAAGAAATTGAAGACATTGAGAAATCCTGCGTGGTATCAAAACCAGTCGTGTTTCAGGAACTGATGAACAAAATTCAAGATTGCTACAAGACAATGAAAAATAAGGAAGGAGGGCAAGGGTAATTCAGTGGTTTGGTATGATTTGATTGGAATTTAGAACGCAGGTACAAGGTGAAAGCAATAAGTGAAAGGATTCTTTCTACCTTCCATCTTTAGCTTTCAGCTTTCAGCATTTTACCTACTCAGCACTTCATTCCTCATTCATAATATCCCTCGGCTTTCTCGCCCGCCTGGTTCTGCCTCAGTCTTCAAAAGCTCTCGCTTTTTCTTATTCATAATTCAATATTCATTATTAAGAAAGGGTACTGTCTGCCTAAGTTTCACGGGATTTTCATTATTTTTGTGGCGCTTTAAAAGCCTCAATTTATGGAAAAAATCGCCCCTTATATTCCTCAAAATAAAGTGCGTATTGTAACTGCTGCGTCCCTATTCGATGGGCACGATGCAGCCATCAATATCATGCGTCGTATCATTCAATCTACCGGTTGTGAAGTAATTCACTTAGGACACGATAGATCTGTAGAAGAAGTGGTTAACTGTGCTATCCAGGAAGATGCACAAGCCATCGCAATGACTTCCTACCAAGGAGGACATAACGAGTACTTCAAGTACATGTACGACTTATTGCAGGAAAAAGGAGCCGGACACATCAAGATTTTTGGTGGAGGTGGAGGAACCATACTTCCTTCTGAGATTGCAGAGTTGCAGGAGTACGGAATTGAACGCATTTACCACCCAGACGATGGCCGCGCCATGGGATTGCAAGGAATGATCAACGATTTGGTAGAACGATCGGATTATCCTGTTGGAAAGGATTTGAATGGTGAAATCAATCACATTAAGGAGAAAAGTGCTCCAAATATTGCTCGCATCATTTCCGCGGCTGAGAACTTTGCAGATGAATCTCAAGGAATTTTGGATGCCGTTCATAAAATGGCCGACGACGTTCAAATTCCAGTATTGGGTATCACTGGAACTGGAGGGGCTGGAAAATCATCATTGGTGGACGAGTTAGTGCGTCGTTTCCTAATCGATTTTAGCGATAAATCAATTGCGGTAGTTTCCGTAGATCCTTCGAAACGTAAGACAGGAGGTGCATTGTTAGGAGATCGAATCCGAATGAACTCCATCAAAAACGATCGTGTTTATATGCGCTCGTTAGCGACACGTCAATCCAATTTGGCACTATCAAAACACGTAGCGGAGGCTATCAACGTATTGAAAGCAGCCGAGTACGATTTAATCATCCTTGAGACTTCGGGAATCGGACAAAGTGATACCGAAATTTTGGATCACTCGGATATGTCCTTGTACGTAATGACGCCTGAATATGGGGCGGCAACACAACTAGAGAAAATCGACATGTTGGATTTTGCCGACGTGATCGCTCTTAATAAATTCGACAAACGCGGTGCCTTGGACGCACTTCGTGATGTTAGAAAACAATACCAGCGCAACCACCAAATGTGGGAGGCAGATGTAGATTCCATGCCAGTATATGGGACCATCGCGTCTCAATTTAACGATCCAGGAATGAACACTTTGTACAAGGTGATCATGGATAAATTGGTGGAGAAAACAGGCGCAAAACTTGATTCTACCTTCGAGATTACGGATGAGATGTCGGAGAAGATCTTCGTGATTCCGCCAGATCGTACGCGTTACCTTTCTGAGATTTCGGAAAACAATCGCTCGTATGACAAATGGGTAGAAGAGCAAGTGGCCGTGGCGAATAAGTTGTACGGATTGCATACCTCCATTGAATCCATGAAGAATTCGACGCTAGAAGATAAAGATCGTTTGGTGAAAGGATTGCAAGAGGCATACGAGATGGAAAAGCTCAACTTCGATCCTCGTAACATGGCGATCATCGAAAGCTGGGAAGAAAAGCGTCAGAAGTACAAAAACGAGTTGTTCAAATTTAAAGTGCGCGATAAAGAACTTTCCATTCAAACGCACACAGAATCATTGTCTCATTCGCAAATTCCTAAGGTGGCAACACCAAAATATTCAGGATGGGGCGATATTCTTCGTTGGTCGTTACAAGAGAACGTTCCGGGAGAATTCCCATATACATCAGGACTTTTCCCATTCAAACGTGAAGGAGAAGATCCAACGCGAATGTTTGCAGGTGAAGGAGGGCCAGAACGTACGAACAAGCGTTTCCACTACGTAAGTTTAGGGATGCCGGCTAAGCGACTTTCAACAGCCTTTGACTCGGTTACTTTGTACGGAAACGATCCAGATTTGCGTCCAGATATCTACGGTAAAATTGGAAACTCAGGTGTATCAATTTGCTGCTTAGACGATGCGAAGAAATTGTACTCAGGGTTCGATCTTTCCGATCCTAAGACTTCAGTTTCCATGACGATCAATGGCCCGGCGCCAATGCTTCTTGGGTTCTTCATGAACGCAGCGATCGATCAAAACTGTGAGAAATACATCAAAGAAAACGGCATGGAGGCGGAAGTAGAAGCCAAAATTGCTGAGATCTATAAAAAGAAAGGAACAGAACGTCCTCGTTACAACGGCGATCTTCCTGAAGGAAACGACGGATTGGGATTGATGCTCTTAGGTGTAACCGGAGATCAGGTGTTGGATGCGAAAGTCTACGCCCAAATCAAAGCGGATACTCTGAAAGCAGTTCGCGGAACGGTTCAAGCCGATATTTTGAAGGAAGATCAAGCGCAGAATACCTGTATTTTCTCAACCGAATTCGCGTTGCGATTGATGGGAGATGTGCAAGAGTACTTTATCAATAATGGTGTTCGAAATTTCTATTCGGTTTCCATTTCAGGATATCACATTGCTGAGGCCGGAGCCAATCCTATTACGCAATTGGCCTTCACTTTGGCGAACGGATTTACTTACGTAGAATACTACTTGAGCCGAGGTATGGATATTAACGCATTCGGGCCGAACTTATCGTTCTTCTTTTCGAATGGTATCGATCCAGAATACGCAGTTATTGGACGTGTTGCTAGAAGAATTTGGGCGAAAGCACTTGCAAAGAAATACGGAGCTAATGCCCGCGCGCAGATGTTGAAATATCACATTCAGACTTCTGGTCGTTCGTTGCACGCGCAGGAAATCGATTTCAACGATATTCGTACAACCTTGCAAGCTTTGTACGCGATCTACGATAACTGTAACAGTTTGCATACCAATGCCTACGACGAAGCGATTACCACGCCTACAGAAGAATCTGTACGACGCGCGATGGCGATTCAGTTGATCATCAACCGTGAGTTGGGATTGGCGAAAAACGAAAATCCGTTGCAAGGTTCATTCATCATTGAGGAATTGACCGATTTGGTAGAAGAGGCAGTACTTTCTGAATTCGATCGCATTACAGAGCGTGGTGGCGTGCTTGGAGCTATGGAAACGATGTACCAACGTTCGAAAATTCAAGAAGAATCATTGTACTACGAAACATTGAAGCATACGGGTGAATTCCCAATTATTGGAGTAAATACCTTCCTGAGCTCGAAAGGGTCACCAACCATTCTTCCGAAGGAGGTAATTCGTGCAACGGAAGATGAAAAGCAATTCCAGATCAACATGTTGAACGCGTTGCATGAGTCTTACAGCGACGAAGCGCAAGACGGAATTCGTAAAGTGCAGCGTGCTGCCATTCAAAACGAAAACATGTTTGAGCAGCTCATGGAAACCTGTAAATATGCTTCTCTCGGACAGATTACCAGCGCATTATTTGAAGTAGGAGGTCAATACCGCCGAAACATGTAATTCAAACATACAAACTCTTTAACCCTGGCGCCCTTTTTGGAAGTCAGGGTTTTGTATTTGGATTTTGAACTTTTCAATGTCATTTTGGAAAAGTACCTTCCATTAGACAATTGAATCGAAAGATGTAATGTATCCGTTAAATCGCGTTGCTAGGCAAGAAATCAAGTTGGTAACAGTTTGATATTCAGTGCAGAGTAGAAGTTATGCATGCATTGTGAATAACATCGAAAATGTCGTTGGCAAAAAAGCGGAATGATAATTGATTTATTGTGGACGTATTGTTACTTTAACCGCCTAAACTACAAACACATGCTAAAGCTCTGTGCTGTTTTTGCACTATGTATTACTACAATTTCTTGGGGTCAAAATCACGAGGAAAATTTTGCGGCAATTAATACTGTTGAAGAAGCAGAAGAGTATGCCAAAGGATTTCGTGAGGTCTTTACAGGAATTCTTCATCTTGAAAAAGATGTCTTCTTCTTCGATAAAATTGATACAAGCAACATGGATTCCTACAATGGAACCATGCATCCACAGTTTGGGCTTAGAACAAAGTTGATTCAAGACTCCATGTTTAATGTAGTGAAAGTCCAAATCATTACGCTGGATTTTAAAGATGTGTCACCTGAGACTGCTGAGATTTTAGTCGGTCAGATGAAAAAGTTATTGGACGGAGGAAGCTCTTATTGGGATGTCCGAAAGCGATTCCAACATACTTCAGCGAAATACTCAAGTTCCCCGAAAATAGCGGAGGAGGTTGCCAAGGATTACGTCATTCCTATCAACCAAATGGTCGCAGGGACATACCATCAATGGAAGAATGGCGACAGTATGGGACTCGTAATCATAGAGAAGGAACCGCATGATGTTCCAGGGTTCTTTACCCTTTCATACCGTGACGCGAATAGCGCAGGGTTCTAGAAATTCCATTCGTTGACGCGATTGGCGTTAATTTTGTAGCTTCGTTCCAGATGCGTCTTTTCATTGTACATATCCTATTCGTATTACTTGCGAAAGCGTCTTTTGGTCAAGATTATCTTTCCGAGGCGAAACAAATTCGTGATATTGAACAAGCACAAGCCTTTGCAGACAGTCTTCCTCAAGTTGTTTTGGGCTTCCTGCATGATAAAATGGTCAATGAAGATTATCAATCACGCAAGGACAAATTGAAACCGGGAGATTCTTTCGAATCAGGTTCGTATCATGTGGTAACAATCGATAAAGGATCAAAAGAAATTTATCGATTCCGTTTGTTAACCATGAGTGCTCAGAATACACCGGGGGCAAGAGGACAGATCAATCGCATTTATCAGGAATTAGAAGCAGGAGCGGAGTACGAAGAATTGTTCACGAAATACGCACAGAACAGTGGCCCGGATAAAGAAGTTTATGGCGATGTTGGCTGGGTAGATTTGGATTATTTCGTGGATAGCTTTCAGGACGCGGTGCGAGGGAAGAAAAAGGGCGAGCAATTCGTCGCTGGAGATGATCAAATAGGATGGTACAACATTGTTGACATGACGCACAATCCCACGAAAATGAAGGGGCACTTCGTTTTGTTGATCCCGAATACCAGTCCAACTTCCTATTTCGATTCCATCGATCACGAAAAGAGCATTTCGAAATTAAAATCTACTGAGGATCTTCGGGCTTTTGCGGAAAAATACCCTGGAGATGTTCAATTGGAAATCCTAAATAAGGCTTCCAATCCCGAATTGTTCGAAGAAATGAAACGTCTACGTGCCGAGGGCAATAAAAAAACGGATGACATCATTTCATCGGATTATCGATCGTACAAATTTGTCATTGACACGACCGTTCAACTTTTCTCCTTTCAATATGTCTATTTGGACGGATCAAAAATGACCAGAGAGGAGCGCACCGAATCCATCCATGATATTTACGATCAGTTTTACGCCAATGTACCTTTCGATTCTATCGTAGAACAGTATTGGCCAGATCACAACGGCATGAGTATTCTGCGCAATATTGAATCGGGACTGTTGGCGGATGATCTCGTTGAGAAGGTAAAATCAACGACGGTTGGGCAACTATTCGTAGCGCGCGTAGGACAATCTTACTTCCTCGGCGTACCTTTGGAAAAACCCAAACAACTGGAATCCATATTGGTCATTTCCTATCCCAAACTCACTGATAAATGAACAAGTTTCTGCTTGGAGCACTAAGCTGCTTATTGACGGTTGCGAGCTTCTGTCAAACCAATATTTTACCAACTCCCTCATTTGTTGAGTTAACGAATGAAGAATTTATATTGGAGGAGCATAGGGTGACAATTCCGACTCACGTTTTCACAAGGGAACAGTTCGCCGTTTTGGAAGCATACTACAAGGCTGTTAGGGTAGTGCTGGAGGAAACCGATTCCGATCCTATGGTTTCATTCTCGTATCGCAAACACTTATTACCTGAAGCGTACGGTATTGAAATTGGCGACAAAATTGAGATTGCTCATAACACGGATGTCGGTCAATTTTACGGGATGATCAGCCTGATCCAATTGATTGATTATTCTGCAGATGCCAAGAAAAATTGTTTTCCAAAGGGAAGAATTGAAGACGCACCAAAGTTCGAGTGGCGCGGATTGCACCTTGATGTGAGTCGTCATTTCTTTTCAGTAGATGAGGTGAAAAGCTTCATCGAAACCATGGCCACGTACAAGTTTAATACCTTCCATTGGCACTTAACGGATGATCAAGGATGGCGCATTGAAATCAAAAAGTATCCGAAACTTACCAAAATAGGTGGCTTTCGGGATAGTACGGTAATCGGTCATTACAACGATTCGCCACGTAAGTACGATCAAAACAATTACGGTGGATTTTACACCCAGGAAGACATCAAAGAAGTCGTAGCATTTGCCAAGGAAATGCACATCAATGTAGTTCCGGAAATCGAAATGCCGGGACATAGTCGTGCTGCATTAGCGGCCTATCCTGAATTATCATGCACTGGAGAGCAGCAAGGCGTACCGGGACTTTGGGGAATCTTTGACGACATCTACTGTTCGAAGGAGGAATCCATCGTCTTCTTGCAAGATGTTCTGGGTGAAGTGTTGGAATTATTTCCATCCGAATACATTCATATTGGAGGTGATGAAGCGCCAAAAACACGCTGGAACGAATGTTCGCAGTGTCAGAAAGTGATTAAGGAAAATGATCTCCATGATTCGCACGAGCTTCAGAGTTACTTCATCAAAAGAATGGATCAGTTCCTCACTGAGAAAGGTCGAAAATTAATCGGATGGGATGAAATTTTGGAAGGTGGACTTTCTCCAAATGCAGCCGTGATGTCGTGGCGTGGCGAAGCGGGTGGAATAGAAGCGGCAAAGCAAGGTCATTTCGTAGTGATGTCTCCTACTTCCTACTGCTACTTCGATTATTATCAAAGCAGCCATGATTCCGAACCATTGGCAATTGGTGGTTTTCTGCCTTTGGAAAAAGTGTATCAGTATAATCCCATTCCAGAAGATTTATCCGAAGAAGAAGCCAAATTCATTCTTGGTGGACAGGCAAATGTATGGACAGAATATATTCCCGAATACTATTTAGTAGAGTATATGACGTATCCTAGGGCATTGGCCCTAATGCAAGGCTTATGGTGCCAGAACAAACCGTCTTATTCGGAATTTTTGAAGGTGTATTTGAATTATCACGAAGACAATTTAAGTGTTCGAGGTGTAAACCGATCGATTTCACTGCATATACCTGAGCATCACGTCGACAGAATGGAAGGAGGCGTTTCCTACAAATGGTTCAGTGTCGATACCACTGCAACTTTCCGAATTTGGGAATATAGCGATGCTCCTGAGACAACCTTGCATGAACTGAAGAATGGAGATTCCATTCCGATTATGAGGGGGCATGATAGAAGTACATTTCTTTTAAAGTTAGACGCCGACAACTCCGCGAACTATGTAGCGAAAGGCTCCGATATTTTAGGCGCAGAAGTATATATGAATCCGCCACCACATGAAAAGTACAATCACAATGGGAGTTTGAACTTAGTGGACGGCATTCATGGGTTTAAGCGCTGGAAAGGTGATGAATGGCTCGGGTTTAACGACAAGAAAATTGAGTTAACGGTCACGTTGGAAGAAGTTGCAACAATCGACTCGCTTACTATCGGCTTTCTAAATCAGAATGGGTCGTGGATCTATTTGCCAGAACAATTCAACGTAAAAATCTCGGAAGATGGAGAAGAGTGGACTGCGCTGTTGAACTACGAACTAGATGATGAAGAGAAGCTTATTGTGCGCCCTGGTTTGAATGTAAGTGCAGTGAATGCAAGCGCCAAACACGTGAAGTTTGAAGTCATTCCGCTTGAGAAAATACCTGAAGGAAACGTAGGAGCAGGTTATACACCTTGGACGTTTATTGACGAAATTCAAATATTCACCAGATGAAACTAGAGCTTTGCGCGGCTTCGTTGGATGCCATTCGGTTGGCAAAAAAGTACAATTTCGATCGTATTGAATTGTGTCAGAATTTGGAACAAGGTGGAATGACGCCTTCGCCTGGAATGATAGAATTTGCCTTGGCCAAGGGAATCGAAACGCACGTGTTGATTCGTCCTAGAGCCGGAGGTTTTATCTACGATGAAGATGAAATTGAGATCATGCTCCGCGATATTCGTGAATGTAAGGCGATTGGCGCACATGGCGTCGCCGTTGGACTGTACAATGAAGATGGCTGGATGGATCGGGATACCCTCGAAAAGATGAAACGTCTCGCAGATGGAATGCAATTGACTTTTCATCGGGCGTTCGATGATTTAGTTCGATTCGAGAAAGGGATGGACAAATTAATTGATTTGGAATTCGATCGAATTCTCACATCAGGATTGGCTCGAAATGTCGACCTCGGATTTGATAACTTGGTTAAAATGAAGGAGTACGCCAACGGCAGAATTGAGATCATGTCGGGAGGTGGTGTTAATGCTTCGAACATCTCTAAGCTCAAGAATGAACTAAAACCTGACGCCATTCACTTTTCAGCAACTCAGAAGGATATCATTGATGAAGATTCCAAGTTCCGCGAAAGCGTTCTCGCAGTAAACGAAAAGAAACTGACACGCATCCTTCAGGAATTTGGGAAAGATGTAAGATTTTAACTCTAAATGCGTTATTTGGATATGCGATACTTAATACTCTTTTTTCTTCTTCCATTTGGTGCTTCGGCGCAGGAAGGATGCGATGAAACTCCCGCCTTGAACGAGCGGATTGTAGAATTGGCCAGCGCTGAACTCAACAAAAAGGTGGGAACTGGCGAATGCTGGGATTTGGCGCAAATGGTGCTGGACGAAACAGGTGCAGATTGGGATGGCTATGAGGAGTACGGTACCATAATCAATCACAAAACGGATTGTGTTTATCCCGGAGATATCATTCAATTCAAGAATGTGAAGATCACCTGGGAAGATGGCAAGTACACCTTCGAAGAAGAGATGAAGCATCACACGGCGATTGTGCACGAAGTATTGCCAGATGGAAATATCATTTTAATTCATCAGAATACAGGTCAACATGGCCGAAAGGTAGGAACCACGCTTTTCCGAATCGAAGACATGAAGAAGGGAAAGATTATGGTGTATCGTCCGCAGGGAAAAACAAAGTAGGGAAGTACTTTGTTGGTAAAAAGTGAAAAGCGAAAAGATACTTTCAACCTTCAGCTTTTTGTTTTCTACTTTCAGCCTTCAACCTTCAACCAACTTTCTACACCCGATCCAAAACATACCGAATTAACTCTTCCATGGCTTCCTTATAACCACTGGAGAATTCTTTATTCGGACGGTTGGCAATTCCCAAACAAATGGTTCCGCATTGATGTCCAAGCGCGCGTCCCAAAGAGAAGAGGGCAGAGCTTTCCATTTCAAAATTGGTAATCCGATGTTCATCATGTTTAAACGAAGACAAGCGATCGTTGATATGACTCGTGCGGTTCTTCAAACGCAATTGTCGTCCCTGAGGCCCATAAAATCCACTGGAAGTAACGGTAATTCCATTTTCCGTTTGATCGGAATCCAATAGGGATACAATCTCTTCCGAAGCTTTGGAAATGTAGGTTTTTACCTTGTCTGGAAATGCTACATGTGCACCAATAGCTTCATTAAGGGCTTCTTCCTCGGAATCGAAAGGTACCTCGTAGAAATGCGCCACATTATCAATTCCAAAGGCGTGTGTTGAAAGTATGTAGGAATGAACTGGAACTTCTGGATGCAAGATCCCGCAGGTTCCAATTCGAATTAATTGCAGTGATTTGTGCTCAGACTTATCTTCTCGTTTCTCTAGATCGATATTCGCCAAAGCATCCAATTCATTGATCGTAATATCGATGTTATCCGTTCCAATTCCTGTAGATAAAGCTGAGATGCGCTTTCCTTTGTATGTCCCAGTGATGCAGTAAAATTCGCGGTGCTGAGACGAATGCTGAATGCTATTAAAATTGCTCGCCACCAAGTCTACGCGGCCTTGATCTCCCACCAATATTATGGTATCGGCAATATCTTCAGGCGCCAAGCCAAGATGATACACTCTTCCTTGAGCATCAAGAACCAATTCAGTAGGAGGATATTGCATATTGTTGATTTGTTTAGCTATACGGTTATTATCTCATATAGTTACTAACAAAGTAACTTATATTATTGATTCGTCACCCCTAAAGTCCCCTCAAGGGGACAGGGCAGAATCCCTACTCCCTTGAGAAGAGGAAAGGACTCAGGAGTTTTCGATAACAGTAGGCGGAATGTGATTATTTTACACAATTTTCATTATTTAAAAAAGGCGCCCGAAAGCGCCTCTTCATCCTAATATAATTATCGACTAGTTTCCTGTAATGCTACCGAATACTTTCTGAAGCAATTCAGATACTCGGGCAACTGGATCCATTCGAATTTTGTTTTCTTCTTTTTCCACCATCGTGAACAATCCTGTAATAGCACGACGCGTTACGTAATCTCCTAAATCCGTATTTACTTTCTCACCTCCTGTGAAGGTCATCGCCGTATTATACTTCTCCGCCATAGGATCCCAGTATTCGGTCAATTTCACCTTCGCAATAGCTGCATCTACTTTCGGACGGAAAGCTGTAACTAAATCATTTGTTGTCTTTCCTTTCAAGTAATTAGTTGCTGCGCCTTCACCGCCGTTCAAAATGCCAAAAGCATCTTGAATTGTCATAGAAGTAATCGCATTTTTGAAGATAGGGAGCGCTTCTTTACACGCTTCTTCAGCAGCACGATTCAATGTCGTCTCGAATTTATCAACTTGTCCTTGTAATCCCCATTCGATGGCTTTTTCACGAACCTTAATCGCGTCTGGAGGGAACGGCAAACGAATTTCTGCGTTTCCAAGGAATCCGTCTACAACGGACGTAACATCCACTGCATTCGTAATACCAACGGACAATGCTTCTTTCAATCCGGAGGCTACTTCACCTTCCGTCAAAGCTGGTTCTGAAGAACCGCCGTCAGTTGTTAAAATATCAT
Organism: Fluviicola sp. XM-24bin1; assembly: GCA_003149635.1. Lineage (GTDB taxonomy): Bacteria > Bacteroidota > Bacteroidia > Flavobacteriales_D > Crocinitomicaceae > UBA4466. Next base: position 23,623 of record QCWI01000008.1, on the reverse strand, counting down.
TCGCAGCAGTTTCCAAAACATCACATGAAGTGATCACAAGCGCCGCGACTATAGTAATAGGGATTAATAGCTTTTTCATCTTCATTTTTTTCAAACTTACTAATATTAATCAAAGAAGATGCCAATTCGAAATAAAGTAGAGAAAAGACGGAAAGAAGAAAGAAAAAAGACTGTGTCCATAATTTGATTCGTTTGACTAGTTATCGCTTTGGGATATTGCGGCAAAATGCTTGTTTCAATCTTTTTAAGGTAAAGTTAGAGCATTGAGCGTAGCCGACCGTCAAGCAGCGACGAAGTCAAATACACGGTGATCTGGTTGAAAGTTCACATTTCGACTACGCTCAATGTGCCGTTTAGCTATTCTCTCGGTAATTATCGTTTGGAGCGCAGTACTGAGCACGTCGAAGTGGTGCGGTTAAAAGCTATTCTGGGCATCCGATATTTTGAGCGAAAAAAAGCCCCGGTCAAAAAACCGAGGCTGTAAAAAGTAGATGTTTATTCTTTAGCGGATCAAATTGATCGTTCCGCTGTATTCCAATTTATCATCGTTGTATGGAACCGCTACGCGAGCTATCCATGCATATACTCCATCTTGAACTGGACGGCCGTCTTTTCCATACGTTCCATCCCATCCAACATTTGGATCACGCGTTTCCCAAACAATTTCTCCCCAGCGATTGAAGATGATCAACTCGAAGTTGAACTCATCAATTCCGGCAACTTCCACTTTCCAAGTTTGGTTGAATTCATCGCCATCTGGTGTAAACGCATTTGGAGCGTAGAACAATACATCTTCAACGATGTTCATGATGTAGGTTACCGTATCTGTACAACCCAATTCTGTCTCCACAACCAATTGAACGGGATATTGTCCTACTTCGCCTTCAGGGAATACGAAAGTCGGATTCGTTAGTGAACTAGTCATTGGCGAAGAGAATGGACTGTCCCATGTCCATTGAACAACATCCGGTGACGACTTATCCTGCATGGTCACAGTAGTCTCAAAAATCGTCGCTGGATTGCTTGAAAAGTTGAAATCTGCCGTAGGCACTGGTTTCACTTCAATAATGTTGAATACGGTGTCCTCATACACACAGCCGTAGATGGAAGTAACGGTCATGATCAAATCATACGTTCCAACGTCTGTGAAGTATAGTGATGTTGAATCATTACCGTTTTCAAGTACTTGGTAATTGCCAAATCCGAAATCCCAGTAGGCGGTAGCAATTTCAGCACCATTTACTGAAGTGTTCGTGAATTCGAATACATCTGGCACACATTTCTCGTACAAATCTGGAACGGCATTTGGCTCAATTGGAGTCGGGAAGGTGATGATCACACATTCCTGATCCGTTGGCGAACCACACGCTTCTGACAATGTCACGCAGTATTCTGTGTTTGTTGTCGTTGGATCGACCGTAATTTGATCTCCAGTTCCAATCACATTTCCACCTTGTGACCAAGTAAATGTATAAGGAGATGAACCTCCTGTGCCTGTTACTTCCAAAGTAATGTCATCTTCTGGACAGATTTGCGTATTCGGTGTGATGAACGAAATATCCAAAGCTGGCGGCTCGTTCAATACAGCATTCACCGTTACTGAACATCCATTGGCATCGGTCACGATAATCTGGTGCGGCCCAACAACAAGGTCATTTGCGACGTTCGTCGTCGAAGCTGAATTGTCCCATACATACGTGTAAGGAGCAGTTCCTTGCGTCGCAGTCAATGTCACCATACCGTCGTTTCCGCTGTTACACGTTACGTCGGTTTGGGATGTAATATTTACAGTTAATGGTGGAATTTCTAAAACGTCAACGACCACGGTACCCGTACATCCGATATCAGAGGTAATCGTACATGTGTATTGTCCCGCTGTTAATCCAACCGCTGTTTGTGTCGTCTGAGCCATTGGATCATCCCACAGATAAGTAATGTTTCCTAGTGGTGGCACCATCTCAGCGAACGCCGTTCCGTCATTTCCTCCAGCACATGTCACTACCGTAGCTGATCCTTGGAAACTTGCCGGTGTATCTGTTACCAGAATGCTCGCACTGGCAGTACATCCGTTGGCATCTGTTACGTTTACCGTATAGTTTCCAGCTCCAACACCAGTGACTGTTGGAGTTGTCGCTCCACCCAATCCAGGCCAGTTATAGTTAAACGGCCCAGTACCTGAGGTCGTCGTTGCCGTAACTGTTCCTATGTTCGATGTACAAATGTCAGGCGTCATGGAGGCCGTCACACTTGTTGAGGTAACTGTAATCCATGTAGTATCCGAACTTCCCATGGCCGTACCACAGTTATCGATTGCTTCTAGCCAATATCCAACAGAATCCGATGGAGGAATAGGCGTTGGAGTTACGGTTAATGTTGTTCCAGTGTATGGCCAAGTATTTCCTTGTGAATCCACCCACTGAACGCTCAATTGAGGTGTCCATAAATACCCTTCGTTGACTACGCTCCATTGAGTATTGTTACGTCCCGGAACGGTCAATGCATCTGTTCCTCCCGGTGAATGTACACCGTGAACCGCATTTCCACTGTTCCATGTCGCACAAATTTGTTTGTCTACAATGTGCGTTTCAATTTCATTCGTTGTTTCAAAGATTTTAATCTGACTCGAGTATAAAGTTCCAGTACAGCTAAACATCGGTACGTTATCCCAAGTCACGACAAATCGACGGTTGGGCGCCGTTCCGTAAGTAGCATAACTGATTGTTCCTCCAATACCAGGGTTGATATCCTGCCAAGGCGCCATAATTGCGTTGTGCGTTTGGTTCGCTCCGGCATTTGCAATTGGAGTGGTAACCCAAGGAGAATATCCATTCGCGTTTCCTAAATCAAACGAAACGTAGTTGTTGGAGCTAATTACCAATGAATTGTGTGTGTTTCCATAAAAACAGAAGTTAAATCCAATTGGAATTACACCACTAAAGGAATCATCCGACAAGTTTACGGTACCTGTACCTCCAAATGGATCCGGGCTGTAACCGATTGGTAGTAAGGTATAAGGTACACCTGTTGAACCTGCGCCGTAATTACCACAATCCTCAAGCGTTACGGATTGTCCCGCACAAATAGTCGCGTCTGTTCCCAAACAGATGTTTTGGGCCGTTGCCACATGTGAAAAGGAAGCTGTAAAAAGTAGGCTAGCTAGTATATTTTTTGTTCGAAACATATCGCTGTTGTAGTATTTCTTTTGTCGATTGTTGTCTCTTAGACGAGGCAGCAATCAAATAGTTGCTCGGTGGGGAGGGTATTTTATCTGTTAGTTAGCTGCCGCAAAGATATGGAATATACTATGGAGCGCAGAAATTATGGCGTCATTATCCGTGGACTTTAGCATTCCAAATATCGATTATAAATTGGAATCCTGATCTTAAAAATTGATTACTTTTGTCGCTCGACTTAAAACATTTCTAATGTCAAATAAATATCAAGCTCAGATCGATGCTTTTATGGAAAAAGTAAAGGCATCTCATGGTCACGAAGCGGAATTTCTACAGGCAGTGCACGAGGTAGCAGAGGCGGTAGTTCCTGTGATCGAAGAAACCCCAAAGTACAAAGAGGCGAAAATTTTGGATCGCATTGTGGAGCCAGAACGCGTGATTATGTTCCGTGTTCCATGGTTGGATGACAATGGTGAAGTTCAAGTGAACCGCGGATACCGTGTTGAATTTAACTCAGCAATTGGGCCTTACAAAGGAGGTTTGCGTTTTCACCCTTCAGTGAACCTTTCGATTTTGAAATTCCTAGGATTCGAGCAAATCTTTAAAAACTCATTGACTACACTTCCAATGGGAGGTGGTAAAGGAGGTTCTGATTTCGATCCGAAAGGAAAATCAGACAACGAAGTAATGAAGTTCTGTCAATCATTCATGACAGAATTGCAACGTCACATTGGCCCAGATACAGATGTACCTGCAGGTGATATTGGTGTTGGTGGACGTGAGATCGGTTACATGTTCGGTCAGTACAAGCGTCTTCGTAATGAGTTTACAGGAGTTTTGACTGGTAAAGGATTGAACTGGGGAGGATCTTTGATTCGTCCAGAAGCAACCGGATACGGAACTGTGTACTTCGCTCAGGAGATGTTAGCAACAAAAGACGACAGCTTCAAAGGAAAAACGGTTGCAATTTCAGGATCTGGAAACGTAGCGCAATACGCATTGGAAAAAGTAATCCACCTTGGAGGTAAAGTAGTGACGGTTTCTGATTCATCAGGATATGTTTACGCTGTTGACGGATTCCATTCAGAGCACTTGGCGTACTTGATGGATTTGAAAAACGTACGTCGTGGACGTGTGAAAGAAATGGCTGATAAATTCGGATTTGAATTCTTCGCTGGCGATCGTCCTTGGTCGCAGAAAGTAGACGTAGCGCTTCCATGTGCAACGCAAAACGAATTGAACGGTGACGAAGCACAAATGTTGGTTGACAACGGTGTTATGGCGGTAGCGGAAGGAGCTAACATGCCTTGTACGCCTGAAGCAATTGCAGTATTCCAGGGTGCTGGAGTATTGTTCTCACCAGGAAAAGCTTCTAACGCTGGAGGTGTTGCCACTTCAGGATTGGAGATGTCACAGAACTCATTGCGTATGAACTGGACACGTGAAGAAGTAGATCAGAAACTACACGCTATCATGGTTTCCATTCACGAAGCATGTGTGAAATATGGTAAAAACGACGATGGATCAATCGACTACGTAAAAGGAGCCAACATTGCTGGTTTCGTTAAGGTAGCAGATGCTATGATCGATCAAGGATTGGTGTAAGAACCATTCGAACGAAATATAAAGCCCTGTTCGCTGAGGTTCTCGAAGCGCAGGGCTTTTTTAGTGTCTTACAATTCGCCCTCACGAGCATATCGCCCGTTATTATAAACTTTAATTCGAAGCAAGATCCCATCTTCATCATATTCGTAGATTTTTCCTTCTAGAAATCGACAATCTTTGAAATTTCCTTCAATAAAGATTTCATCATTTTCGTCGTAAATCATGTGATAGCCAGAAAAGCGTTTGTTTTCTCCAGCTTTTCCAATGTAATGTCGCAGCGTATCATCTTGTACTGGATAGATTTCCATAAGAAACTGAGCCTCTCCCGTTTTAGCAGTAGTATCCATAAGGTAGATGGGTTGAATTTCAGCTTCCGTAATCGTATCATCAGGAACATGCGGAATGATCGGATTGCCGTATTGGTCAAAAACCTGACCGCTACCGAAGGTAACTCCCTTCGATCTGAAATCACATTTGGTTTGAATCCGTACACGACCTAAAGTACTCCGATCTACAGGCCGAGATAGGTCAATAAATCCTTCTTCCAGCAAAGTTCCATCCTTATAGAATTTCTGATAATGACCTGTCGGTCTGTTGTTTTCATAAGTTCCCTTCAATTTAGGCGTCTTACCATCGGTGTGATACTTAATCCAAACACCTACTTTTCGATCGTCCTTATATTTTCCTTCCCCAACTTTGCCATCGGGAGGGTAATTCAATGAAGGCCGGTCTTTTCCTTAATAAATCCAATGACCTTGCTTTCTGCCTTGCGCATCTTTTTGATTGAGGGTATCAGACTCTTGAGTGTGCCCGGCATAACCAAACGCAATAACTCCAATGAATACCAGCAACAATCTCATGTCAGTAAGATACAGATTTCTAGCTGCAATTCATTTCAGAATGTTCAATGGATTTGGTTGTTTGGTAATTGCTCGTTTAATTGCATTACTCAAACGATTCATAATGAGTACCTTTTCGCTCGAACGAACACAAACACTATATTTTGAAAACCCTACTGCTCATCGCAGCCCTTTTCGGGGCGCATCATTTCGTACAAGCAAATTATTGGACTAAAAAAGCGGACTTCGGAAGCTTTGGTCGACACCGTGGTGTTGCAATCGGGCTGGGAAATCGTGTGTATGCTGGAACCGGACACTTGAACGGAGATGGATCTGATGAATGGTTTTCCGAGTGGTGGGAGTATGATCCGGGAACGAATAGCTGGGCCCAAAAGGCAGATTACATCGGGAATAATGGTGGAGGCGATCAGGATTTAACGGCCATTGCAATAGATGGTAAAGCGTATGTGGGAATGGGACAATGGAGCAATGCCACACATTTTTGTTACGATCCACAAACGAATATTTGGACGCAATTGAACAACGCTCCGGGCGATTGGTTTACCAATACCGATCCGTTTGTAATCGATGGAATGGGCTACTACCCGAGTTATATGAGTGCTACCGATTCCTTGTATCGCTACGATGCCGGAACGGATTCATGGACTGCCATGTGCGCCATGCCTGGAAATGTTGGTCACAGACACGGAACTTTTGTAGTGAACGGAAAAGGCTATTACAAAAGCGGGTATTCTTTTTACGAATACGATCCAGCATTAAATTCTTGGACGCAAAAGGCGAATTTCCCGGGAACGGCACCGAATAACAATATCGGTTTGTCTCAAAATGGCTACGGATATTACATCGGAGGTTATTTGGGATGGGGAGATATGTACCCGGAAGTTTGGCGTTACAACCCCAATTTGGATCTTTGGGAACAATTGCCTGATTATCCATTTAACAAAAGACGCTGGGCCGTAAAAGCGAAAATCGGAGATCGGTGCTATATGGGATTGGGAACGAACGGAACCAACTTCGGCGATTTCTGGGAGTTTGATCAATTTGCGAGTGCCGACGAATTCACCATCGATAAATTTAAAGCATATCCATCGCCAGCGGTAGATCACATAAGTTTTCAATCAGAAACGGTGCAACATTTTGAAATCGTCGTTTTTGATATGACCGGAAAGCAAGTAGGACAGAAGTCTACGGAGAATGGAACCGTACGTTTCGAACGAAATGGACTACAATCGGGGACTTACGTCTATCAGGTGCTTCGTTATGGTAAAATGATACTTTCGGAACGAGTGGTGTTTGAGTAGCTTTTCCTAATTTGAGTTGTAATAAATTACACCTCTTTTCAGAAACTTTTTAAAGTCTTCGATATCGGAATCTCGGTAATCTGCGTCGATTAGTAGTTCTTGATCTCCGTTTAAGATCACGAAGTAGGGCTGTGACGAACGCTCGAATTTTGACCTTTCAATGCTATAATGATAATCGCCGTAAGTTTCTAGAACCATGGTCCCGTTATTACCATTTGCAGCTTTAAGTTTTTTGTGAGCCTTAAAGTTGGAAGGAAGTTTGGTTCGATCGTCGACATATAAGGCAGCTGTAATGAAATGACGATCGATATAATCCATAATGTCAGGGTCTGATAGCGTCATATCCTCAATTCTCCTACAATTTACACAGCTGTAACCGGTGAAATAAAGAAGCATTGGTTTGCCGCTTTGTAAGCTTTGTTTGAGCAATTTTTCTTCGTCAAAGAGGACACTCTTTTTTAGCTCATCTTGAAACGACAATGTTGTTTCATTCAAACTTTCACTCCTGTCTTCATTAGAAGAATCCTCTGAATTTCCAGAGCAAGAAGCAAAAAATAGAATGGCAAGGGGCAGGAACATGGCGCTATATCTTCTCATAATTCTAGTGCTTAAGACCAAGCCAAGGTAACTTTTTCCAACCAAGTGAATCGATTCTGTTAAGGATTCCTCGTTTTCTTGCAAGCAAGTTTTAAATTCTTCACAACATAAAGCCTCTTTTGTTAGCTTTGCTAAAAAACACGGACTTATGGCAGTTCTTGACAAAAGAGCAATTGAATACAATCGAACGGGATTTAGCGATGAAGAGCTCATCGACATCTACAAGAAATTGATGAAGCCACGTCTCATCGAAGAGAAGATGTTGATCCTTTTGCGCCAAGGAAAAATTTCTAAATGGTTCTCGGGATGGGGACAGGAAGCAATTTCCGTCGGTACCACCTACGCAATGGACAAAGAAGAATACATCTTCCCAATGCACAGAAACCTCGGTGTATTCGTAACACGTGAAATTCCTTTGAACCGCCTGTTTGCTCAATTCCAAGGAAAAATGTCGGGTTTTACCAAAGGACGTGATCGCTCTTTCCACTTTGGAACTCAGGACTACAATATTGTTGGAATGATTTCCCACCTGGGGCCTCAATTGGCACTTGCCGGTGGAGTAGGGCTGGCTTCTAAACTTCGAGATCAAAAGAAAGCAACCTTAGTATTTACCGGAGACGGTGGAGCCAGCGAAGGTGATTTCCACGAAGCATTAAACGTGGCTTCTGTTTGGGATTTACCCGTAATCTTTGGAATTGAAAACAACCAGTGGGGATTGTCTACGCCATCCAGAGAGCAATTCAACTGTAAACATTTCATTGATAAAGGCATCGGTTACGGAATGAAAGCTGTGCAGGTGAACGGAAACAACATCTTGGAGGTGATTTCTGTTATGCGCGAATTGACGGAGGAAATGCGCAAGGATCCAAAGCCCGTTTTGTTGGAATTGATGACCTTCCGCATGCGTGGACACGAAGAAGCGTCTGGTACGAAGTACTATCCGGAAGGATTGCAAGACGATTGGAAAGCTTACGATCCAATTGACGCATACACTGCATACTTGAAAGGAGAAGGATTACTTTCTGACGAATTAGAAGCAGAAGTAGCGAAAGAAATCAAGAAAGAAATTCAGGACGGTTTGGAAATCGCATACGCCGAAGAAGCGATTGTTCCGAACATGGAAAATGAATTAGACGATATGTACGCTCCGTATGAACCGGTAAAAATTGAGGCGACAGGTAATAAAACCGAAAAACGCTTTGTAGATGCCGTTCAAGATGGATTGCGGCAAGCGATGGAACGACACGATGATTTGGTAATCATGGGGCAGGATATCGCTGAGTACGGTGGTGTATTTAAAATCACAGAAGGATTTGTCGATCAATTTGGAAAGGGACGCGTCCGCAATACACCGATTTGTGAATCAGCGATCGTTGGAGCCGGATTGGGACTTTCAATCGCCGGTATGAAGGCGGTTGTGGAAATGCAGTTCGCCGACTTCGTTACTTGTGGATTCAATCAGATTGTGAACAATCTTGCCAAAATTCACTGGCGATGGGGGCAAAATGCTGACGTTGTAGTACGCATGCCTACGGGAGCTGGTGCTGCAGCAGGGCCGTTCCACTCTCAAAGTAATGAAGCGTGGTTCTTCCATACACCAGGATTGAAAATCGTCTTCCCTTCAACGCCTTATGAAGCAAAAGGTTTGTTAGCTGCAGCAATTGAAGATCCGAACCCAGTAATGGTGTTCGAACACAAATTCTTGTACAGAAGTATTCGCGAGGAAATTCCAGATGATTACTACACTGTTGAAATCGGGAAGGCTCGTACAACGAGAGAAGGAGATGATTTGACCATCATTACCTATGGATTGGGAGTGCATTGGGCAAATGAATATGCCGATAATCATTCCGATCAAAGTATTGAAGTGTTGGATCTAAGAACATTATTGCCGTTGGATACGGAAGCAATTTACGCTGCTGTGCGAAAAACCGGAAAAGTGATCGTGCTACACGAAGATTGTATGACAGGAGGAATTGGTGGAGAGATTGCAGCCTTGATTTCCGAAAATTGCTTTGAAGCCTTGGATGCTCCAGTGAAACGCGTTGCTTCTATGGATACTCCGGTTCCTTTCGCAGCTGACTTGGAACAACAGTTCTTACCAAAAGAGCGCTTGGACGCAGCGGTTGATGCTATCATCAACTACTAGCAGATTACATATTTCGAACGATCTTACGAGTCTTCGTTGGAATAGGGTAGCCCAGTTGCAGTTCGATGAGCTCGAATACGTTCAATTGGCTCTGTGTGATAACTTTGGGAGTTCGACTCTTATCTTTTAGGAATGCTTGAACAACAGTACGCCGATTACCGTAGTATTTGGCGACTTTGTCAATATCTATTCCCAACGGACTTTTGTCCGAATTAATTTCAAGTTCTGTTATTTTCAGTGAATAGTGGTTGCGTCTTTCGAAAGTAGCCAATAGGTAGCGATAAATCCGAAGAATTTGTGCGCGTTTTTTTGCAACAATTACCTGAATTAAATTGCGGGTATCCCTTACAGTTTCAGGTTTACACAGCGCAGTACTAAGTCTATGTGAACAAAAAAACGCCCCTAGTAAATGAGAGGCGTTACTTATCATAAATACAACGAATTAGTCGCTAATTTCTGTATAACCTGGGTATTTTGCTTTGTTGTACACAAACTTAGAATCAGGAACTGATGGGTTGGCTGTGTACTTTGTTAGCTTGTACGTCATGCGTGTACCATCTTTCATCTTTACGATGACCTTTTTCAATTCTTTGCTTGTTTTAGAAACATAGATCACGATCGTGTGGTAATCAACGCTGCTAGCGTTCTTTGGGTATAGGTAAATCATATCTACCTTCTCAGAACCAATAGTCGTTTCTTTTCCATATTTGTTCTTGAATCCACTTTCCCAAAGCGTCATCAATTTTTTCGGATTCAACATCTCGTCGTCGTCTTCGTCAGCATCCGTGATGTAAACCGTTTTCTCTTCTTTGATCACAGTCCACGTTTTCGTTCCATTCGAAATAATCGTGTTATCGCCGAAAGAACCGTAGAATTTCTTGCCTTTCACCCATCCTTTTCCTGTTTCATTTTCATCCGTTCCAGTGCTGGAATTCTTGATGTTAACGCTAAACTCAACATAGAAGGACTTATGCGATTTCATTTTTTCCGAAAGCTCATCGAGAATGGCTTGAGACTTCGCGTCCTGTCCGAACGAAGCAAATGAGACTAGAGTAAATAATGCAAGTAATAATTTCATTTCATTCTGTTTTCTGATGCAAATATCTAAAATTGTGCCAAACTATGGATTGGGGACTTCTGCATTTATTTTATTCAGAATCACCTCCAAAGTAGGCGCGTCAATATCGTGTTTTCCTTCAAAACGATGGGTGGTGAATCCCTTATTTAAGTAAAATTTAACCAATTCATCCTGTGCATCGGAATCGTAAAATTCATCATCGCTCCCAATTGTAAAGTGCTGATTGGTGGCATGTTTAATTTCTTCTTCGACCTTTAAATCCGGTGGGAATACGCAGGCCCACAAGATCATCGCATCGAAATTCACGATTCCCATGTGATACCATCTGGCAGCAGTCGCACCGCCTTGCGAGAATCCCAAAATCAACTTGCGCTTCGGTTGAAATCGTTCTGAAATATGAGAATCAAGCTGATCCAACCACTGAATGTTATCGGAAATGTCGTCCTCACGAGCCTCCTTTGTCATCCATGAAGCTCCAACCCGTCCGCTTGATCCCTGCAAGTAAAATCGATGCATGCCTTCGGGCGCTACTACAAGCATTTTATCAAACAAGGGGCGGAATTTCCTAATGAAGTATTGCGCTTGTTGACCATAACCGTGCAACACGTATAAAACGGTATCAAATTCTTGCGATTCGGAGGAAAGCTCAAAACGAAAAGTCTTGCTGGCGATGAGTTTTTGTTCCATGCACGACAAAGATAATGCTTATTTTTCGGCGCGATTATTGCAAATAAATCCCTTTGAATTCGCGGTTATTACGTGCTTTTTAAACATTACATATTACTTATTTTTCTGTTGATGGTATCCGGTTGGTCTCATAGTCAGGAGATTACAGTAGTTGATCGTTTAACGCAAGAAAGAATTCCCGGAGTTAAAATCTTTTGTAAGTCGTCCGATCAAAAGTTGATTGCCAACTCAGAAGGGCGATTTCGTTTGGAGCCATTTAAAGGATGCGACACGCTTCAGATCATTTATCCAAATTATGTCGTAGCCGAGTATTCATACATCGATCTTCGAAATATTGTCACCATTGAATTAGAAGAAGTGCAGTTGAATGTTGATGGAATCGAAGTATCGGCTTATCGCTGGGAATACGATGCCAGAGAGATTCCGAACAGAATTACGCCCATCGATGTCAAAAACGTGACGCTGGAAAATCCGCAAACTACGGCCGATCTCTTGGCTTCAAGTGGGATGGTGTACGTACAGAAAAGTCAATTTGGAGGTGGTTCTCCTCAACTCCGTGGTTATGGTACCAACCGAGTAATGCTGGTGGTGGACGGAGTGCGAATGAACAACGCAATTTTCCGCTCAGGGAACCTGCAAAAGGTCATTGTTATCGATCCGCTTTCCTTAAGCGATGTAGAAGTGATTTTCGGGCCGGGATCGGTAATGTTTGGTAGCGATGCGATTGGCGGGGTCATGGAATTCGACACGAAAAAAGCGCGACATGCGCCTGATTCAACGCGAGAATTTATCCGAACGAATCTGTTCTCTCGATTCAATTCTGCCAGCAACGAAATGACTGGACATGCCGATTTTTCCTATGGAAATCATCGTTTTGCAGCGACAACTGCAGTTACGTATTCTTTGTTCGGTGATCTCACGGCGGGAGCCAATGGAGACAGCGCATTCCTGCGACCGACCTATCAAATGGGAGATCAAACACTGATCAACCCAAATCCAAGGGAACAAATCAATTCGGGATACGATCAGTTCAATGCTTTGCAGAAATTCAGTTTTCGGCCAAAGGACGGCATCGATTGGGAGTACGGAATTTTGTATTCGACCAATTTTCAAGATGTTCCGCGATATGATCGATTGATTGAAGATGCAGATGAAGATGGAATCTTGGATTTCGAGGAATGGTACTACGGCCCTCAAGAATGGATGATGCATCGCGTGGCATATAAAAATTCCATCAAAAGAAAGTTATTCGATAAAATGCGCATTGTTGGTGCATATCAGCTCTTTAAAGAGAGTCGCCACGATAGAAGAAGTGGGAGTGATAACATCCGTAGACAATTTGAACGAGTAGATGCGTTTTCTTTGAACTGGGATGTCGAAAAGGAGCTTGGAAAACGAACAGACTTCTTTTACGGGCTAGAATCTGTAGTAAACAGCGTTGGTTCGAATGCATATCGCGAGTTCGATGATGGCACCAGAACAACTATTAATCCACGTTACCCAGACGGTTCTTTATGGCAAACGCATGGAGTTTACGCCAATATCAAACATCACTTGAATGAAAATTGGATTGCTAATGCAGGCTTGCGATTGGCCATGTTCAGTGCCAACGCGCAATTTGACACTACTTTATTCGCTTATCCAGTAACGGAAACCAGCTTATTGAAAATAGCGCCAAGTGGCGGAATTGGAATTGTTTACGGCCCTTCAGCAAAGACCAAATGGTATTTCAATGTATCTACAGGATTTCGTGCCCCGAACATCGACGATCTAGGGAAAGTGTTTGATTCCGAATCTGGAACAGTTGTCGTACCGAATCCAAATCTGACAGCGGAGCATGTTTTTTCAGGAGAAACGGGCTTGGTAAAAGTGTTCGGTGCTAAATTGAAGATGGACATCGCTGTTTATGGAACGTACTTGCAGAATGCGATGGTGCGTGAACCTTTTCAATTTAACGGGCAAGATTCCATCGTTTACGAAGGCGTTCCAAGTCAGGTGCTGGCGATCCAGAACGAAAGTCATGCATATACCTACGGCGCGCAAGCAAGTCTTGATTGGGCGATTGTTAAAGGACTGACTTTGGCATCTACTTTCAGCTACCAACGCGGATTTGATTTCCTTGAGGATAGCTCCGCATATTTCCCAAAAGCACAAGTAGCTCCGATGTTTGGAAGGGTTTCCCTACGATATAAAACGCGGCAATTACGCGCAGAAGTTTATTGGGTGTATAACGGTGAAGTGAGTCACGAGCGATTCCCTTTGACCGAAAGAAACGAATTAATCTATGCTTTGGATGAGCAAGGTCTTGTGTACACACCGGCATGGAATACCGTGAATGCAAAAGCATCGTACTTCTTCAACAAACATTTATCGATTACAGTTGGGGTAGAGAACATCACGAATCAACTCTATAGAACCTTCGGCTCTGGAATTTCCGCCGCTGGAATAACCTTCGTCGGATCGGTTAAAGTGATGTTTTAAATTGAGCTCTCACACTCACACTTCTCACTCAGCACTGTTAATTCTTAACCATGTAGTACTTCCGCGCACTTGGAGAATAATGCCATCTGCGCACCTCATTATTAAAAGGAATGATGGTCGGCTTGTAATAATAAGTTGAGTCCAGATTTCGGATTATCATAGGTTCCAGACGTGCTTGGTACTCCACGATGTCATTGAAATCGTTGAGCGTTCCCTGTTCTAAACGAACATCATAAGCTTCCGTATCTTCCGTTCCAAAACGATCGAAAATTACTGCCTGACATACCTCTCTTGGATTGCCTTGAGAAATTGTGTAGAACTTTCGACGCTGCATATTACGAACACGATAGTCCACGTAAAAATCCATTTGATCGGTTCCTAAGATCTTTTCGAAGCGAACTTCTAGTGGAAACATGGGGGAGGAGGGAACCACAATTCCGTCGGCGATTTCTTCCGTAGCACCATCCACAAAAAAGAAGTGATTGAAGTAACCCATATACCCAATTTCACGCATCTTTTCGACCTTGTCTTCCTCTATCGCTTCATTGAGTGCGCGGTCTAATTGATTTACTGTAATGAGATAGTCATTCTGGCCATCAGCGTTCAAATCCACACGAAACCAAGTTGAATCAAATTTATCCGCCGCTGTAATTTTCAGCTGACCTTTGATATGCATAGCCACTTTCGTTTCAAGATCGGTCGCCTCGACCACCTTGTTTTCCTTGGGTTTCGGAGCGGTTACTTCTGCATTTTCACTTTCGCAAGCCGTCAAAAAAATCAATCCTGTTAAAATCAACCAGTACTTCATAGAATCAAAGATAGCGCTTTGAGTGAATTGTGTTACCTTCGTTTTTATGCAGGTAACGATTGAACCGAGTTGGAAAAAAGCGCTGGGAAATGAGTTTTCGAAACCCTATTTTGAAAGTCTCGTGGACTTCGTGAAATCGGAGTATAGTAAACACCCAGAAAGTGTTTTTCCGAAGGGCAATCAAATCTTTCGCGCTTTTGATGCCTGTCCGTTAGATGAGGTGAAAGTGGTTATTTTGGGACAAGATCCTTATCCGACAAAAGGACATGCTCACGGGTTGTGTTTTTCATGCGAGCCACATGTACGACCACTTCCAAAAAGTTTGAAAAATATTTACAAGGAGCTGCAGAGTGATTTGGGAATTGAAATTCCTGAAGATGGTGATCTCAATCGATGGGCGGAACAGGGCGTTTTTCTCTTGAATGCTTCGCTGACAGTACGAGAAGGTCAACCTGAAAGTCATGCTGGTAAAGGCTGGGAATTATTCACCGATGCTGTAATTCAAACCCTCAACGAACAGAAATCAAATGTGGTGTACCTCTTGTGGGGAAGCAAAGCACAACGAAAAGCTGAGAATGTAGATTCGAAAAATAATTTGATATTGCGTGCTCCGCATCCATCGCCGTTATCTGCGCACCGCGGTTTCTTCGGCTCAAAGCATTTCTCTCAATGCAACACTTACTTGGAACAAAACGGTTTGAAGCCGATTGAGTGGTAGTAAATTCAAAACTCCTCATTACTTAATACGCACCTCCTGCCTGCCGCAGGCAAGGCTGCTGCGCTCAGTGTTCATAACTCATGCTTCGAGATACATCGGCAAGTTCAGCATCCGTTATTCAATATTCCTTATTCATGATTCATCATTATAGCACCTCCTCCTTCACAATTCATAACTCAGAATTCATAACTCATAATTCTAATACCTTATCTTTGCGGCATGAATTTACAGAACGACTTGATCCTACGCGCTGCACGCGGTGAGTCTATTGAAAGATATCCCGTATGGTTGATGCGTCAAGCCGGAAGAATCCTTCCAGAATATAGAGCGGTACGCGCTTCTTTATCAGGCTTTAAAGAATTGGTTGAAACGCCCGAAAGAGCAGCTGAGGTAACCATTCAACCCGTTGATTTGTTAGGGGTAGATGCAGCCATCATTTTCTCAGATATTTTGGTAGTTCCCGAAGCTATGGGATTAGAATATCAGATGGTTGAAAAGAAGGGGCCTTGGTTTGAGAAGACAATTCGATCAAAAGAGCAAATGGCCTTGTTAGATGACAACATTGATATCGTGGATCGATTGAGTTACGTTACGGAAGCCATTAAGATTACTAACAAAGAATTGAACGGCCGCGTTCCATTGATTGGATTCGCCGGTGCCCCTTGGACGATTTTCTGTTACATGACCGAAGGTCAGGGTTCGAAGACCTTCTCTGAATCACGAAAAGTATTGTACACAAATCCGACTTTGGCACACGAGTTGCTAACTAGAATTACGGATGTAACCGTTCAGTATTTGAAGGCACAGATTGCAGCCGGTGCACACATGGTTCAGGTTTTTGACTCATGGGCTGGAATTCTGGGTACAGAACAATACGCCGAATTCGGTTTGAAATATATCGAAATGATTGCCAGTCAGATAGACGAGGTGCCAGTAACATTGTTCTCAAAGGGAGCTTATGCTGCTATGGAGGCCTTGGCTGCTTTACCTTGTAATACAGTAGGGCTTGATTGGAATATGGATATGCAAACCATTCGAAATGCCGTAGGAGAAACAAGAACCCTTCAGGGGAATCTTGATCCTTGTGCACTTTACGCGTCGCATTCAGAGGTGGAGCAACGAACGAATAATATGCTGGATTCTTTTAAAAGTCAAAGACATATTGTTAATTTAGGCCACGGTGTTTATCCGGACGTTGATCCTGAAAAGGTGAAAACATTTATACAAACAGTAAAAAGCTATGAAATTCAACACTAACATGAACTGGAAAGCAATTGTATCATTTTCCTTTGTCGCAGTTAGCTTCTTCAGCTTCGGACAAGATGAGGAAGGAGAAAACTTGGTACCAAACGGAAGTTTTGAGTCAAAAGAGAAATCGCCAAAACGTCTTGGATCTATTGCCAATGCCAAAGGATGGTCGTCGCCAACAGGTGTTCGTGCCGATTATTTCACACCATCGAAAGTGCCGGATATCGGTTCTCCAGACAACATTTATGGTTCTGAAGATGCTAAGGAAGGAAGCAACTACATCGGATTAACAACATTTTCTTACGGTAACAAAATGCCAAGAAGTTACGCTATGACGAAGTTGGAGGCGCCTATGAAAAAAGGACTGAAATACTGCGTTAAGTTTAATGTGTCATTGGCGGAAGCGTCAAAATACGCGGCAAACAACATCGGAGCACGTTTCACCAATAAACCATATAATACAGAGGCGAAAGTGCCAATGATTACAAAGGACACGGATGAGTTGGTAATGCACTTTGACAATGAATTATCGATTCAATCTGCACGCTATAACTGGTCTGAGATCTGTGGAGTATATACAGCTCAGGGAGGAGAGAAATACATTACGTTGGGTAACTTCCTGTCTGATGAGGATACGAAGTACGAGCGCATGAAGAAAGATCCTTCTTCAAAAGCAAAAATTATCGTAGCGGCGTATTACTACATCGATGACATCACAGTAACCCTTATCGATGAAGAAAACGGAGAGAAATGTGATTGTGCTGTAGAAGAAGCAGGTGATTCTTACTCTACTTTGGTATATCAAGAGTCTTTCAATATCACAGAGGATATGACGGACGAGGAGCAAATCGAAGAGCACGAAGTATTCTTCGCGTTCGGACGTACTGTTCTTGGGCCGCAAGCAAAAGAATCTTTGGATTTTATCGCTACGAAGCTAAAGGCAAATCCTGAAATGCGATTGGAAGTTCAAGGTCACAACAACGAAGAAGAAGACGTTGTAGGTGAGGAAAAAGAAAAGTACGCGAATATGGATTCGAAGCGAATTGCAGCAGTAATGCAGTATCTCGTTGATCAAGGGATCCCGGCGGCAAACATGCTTTCCTCTCAGAAAGGAACGGGTGAGCCTCACGAAGCCGTAGAAGGCGTCACAGACGAAGAAATGATCCAAGCAATGAGTCGACGCGTGACATTCAAAATCCGCTAGAATTCATCTAAGAATATCAAAACCCTGACATCGCAAGATCGTCAGGGTTTTTTGTTTTAAAATGGCACTTTGAGGCACCCTGAGCGCAGTCGAAGGGTACATCTTCCACAAACTTTACCTTATCGAATCACCTTTCGACTAAGCTCTATGCTTATAACGCATAACTCATAACTGCCATTTCCTGCCTGCCGCAGGCACGGCGAGAGCCTCAGCGTCCGTTATTCAATATTCCTTATTCATGATTTATCATTCTAGTACCTCCACTTACGCAATTCATAATTCATAATTCCACACTCCTCACTCCCTCCTCACACTGTTAATACTCTGTTGATAACAAATGTTAAGCGCTTGAGAATGGCCCCAAATTTGCGTATCTTTAATAGGAACAAACAACGTTGCCTATGTTTGATGATGATGACCACGAAGGCTTCGAAGATGGTGAGTTGAGAGCTGACCTGGAACGCTTCGAAAAGCACTTACAAGGAGAATTTATTGGTTTCTTAGATAGTGATCGCTGGGAAGCAATGATCGATCATTTTTTAATATCCGGTCAATATGCGAAAGCATTGAAATGCGTCGATGAGGCTTTAACTCAATTCTCGTACAATACCACCTTACGCCTCCGAAAAGCGCAAGCATCTTCCGCTATGGGAAGTCTGAAAGAAGCGATTGGAATTTTAACCGATTTGGAACGCGAGGGTGTTCTAAATATGGAAGTCCTATTAACGAAGGCTTCTGTTTTCAGTCAATTGAAGGATACAAAGAATGCCATCCGCTATTTTAAGGATGCATTAGCCGCTGCCGCTCCAGAGGATCAAGATGAGATTTACTTGGATTTGGCAATGGAATACCAGAACGCGGGCAAATTGCAACGTGCTATCAATGTGTTGCGCGAAGCGATCAGTAAGAACCCTTCGAACGAAGGAGCGATCTACGAATTGGCCTTCTGCTACGATCAAAAGGGAGATTTTCAGGCCTCCGTACAATGTTATTCCGATTTCATAGATAACAATCCCTATTCCTTTACGGCATGGTACAATCTCGGAAATGCTTATGCAAAAAATGAGGATTTGGAGAAAGCCGCATGGGCATACGATTATTGTTTGCTCATCAATGATGGATTTGGCCCTGCGTATTTCAATCTAGGACATACCTACTTGACTTTAGAACGCTATACTACGGCGATTTCCAACTTTGAGAAATGCATGGAATTGGACGGCGATGATCCATTGGCGCTAAGTTACATTGGTGAATGCTATGAGCAGTTAGGAGAATTGGATCGCGCAAAAGAGTTCTATAAGAAATCATTGGAATTGGCTCCGATGCTTCCCGATGCTTGGTTAGGATTGGGAATTGTAGAGGATTTGGAAGGCAGAACGCGTGAAGGAATCGTTTTGATTCAGAAAGCAGCCGAATTGGATCCAGAGAATGCCAGCATTTACCATGTTTTGGCAGGAGCGTACGAAAAGCTGGAGGATACCGAAAATGCCCTTCAGAATTATCAATTGGCCCTTGATTTAGAGCCGTCGGATGAAGATTGCCTCTTAAATTATGTGGAATTGTTAGTAGAAAGTTCCGTTCAGGATACGCTTGATTTCCTAGAAAAATTTGAAGAGGACAATAACAATCGGCTGACTGGAGTCTTGAAGGTCAGTTTGTTATGGAAGTTAGGCCGCACCGCAGAGTCCCTTAGTTTGTATAAAAAATGTCTTACGGAAGACCGCGAAACGGCATTGCAGATATTTGATCTAGACCCAACGTTGAAAAACGTTCAGGAATTCTTAATTTTGGGCGATCAATAAAAGACCTATGAATTTCGAACTTCCATTCATACCAGAACGCACCGCGAAACCAAGAAACGCAGGCGTTACCATGATGATGGACAAAGGCCTCAGCCTTCGGGAAACCGAAAACTTTATCGAAGCAAATGCACACCTTACTGATATTGTAAAGTTTGGATTTGGAACTTCGTTCGTGACTCAAAACTTAGAAGAGAAAATCAAGTTGTATCAAGATGCTGGCATTCGCCCGTATTTTGGTGGTACTTTGTTCGAAGTGTTCTATGCACGCGGAGAGTTCGAAAATTATTTGCGCGTCTGTGACAAATACAACTTGGATCTTGCAGAGATTTCCGACGGTTCCATTATCATCGATCATGATGAGAAGTGTGAATTGATTCAGAAAATGGCCAAAGATCGGACCGTCCTGAGTGAAGTCGGGTCGAAAGATTCTGGAATCTTGATTTCACCGGCAAAGTGGATCAAGATGATGTCTACGGAGTTGGAAGCTGGATCGTGGAAAGTGATCGCTGAAGGGCGTGAATCTGGAAATGTTGGAGTTTTCCGTCCGAACGGAACAGCACATACCATGTTGATCAATCGAATTATTGCGAAAGTGAATCCAGAGGATATTCTGTGGGAAGCACCACAAAAGAACCAACAAGTTTGGTTCATCAAATTGTTCGGTGCCAACGTAAACCTTGGTAACATTGCTCCTCACGAGATGATTCCTCTAGAATGTCTGCGTCTAGGTTTGCGTGGAGATACATTCTTTGAGTTCTTGCCTGATGATTATGCTGAGCGCTTGAAGCAGGTGAACACCGAAGAAGAAGAAGACATCGAAGAAGCATAAAATGTTTCGTAAAGAGAGAGAAATTAGTGGCCATGCCGGCGCTATCTACTCCTGTACTTTTGATGGTCAATACATTTATTCTGGTAGTGCCGACAAATTTGTAGCACGCTGGATTCCCGAAGAGGGCATTCAAGACAAGTTTACCATTAAGTTCGAACATTCTATATATGCTGTAGAATACATATCACCTTTCCTTCTAGTTGGAAGATCAGATGGAGGATTTCACGTTTTTAATACCGAGACGCGTACCGAAATAAAATACTACACTCAGCATACGAAGGCAATTTTCAGCATCTCTATAAACCAAGCGAAAGGTCATTGTTATGTAGCGGATTCTGATGGGAACGTGAGCGTATGGAATACTGAAGATTGGGAATTGCTACTTTATCTCCCGCTGGATTGCGGTAAGATTAGAGAAATTGCAGTTTCTGAGGACGGTTCTAGAATTGCAGTCTGCGGTCAAGACGGATACGTTCGGATTTTCGATACGGAGAATTTTAACGAAATCTTCACGATCAATGCGCACAAGTACGGAGCCACAGCGGCAACTTTCGACGGTTCCAGTAACGATCTATTAATTACAGGTGGTAAAGACGCCATGCTTCGTCTGTGGGATCTTCCTTCTGGTGCTAGATTGAAAGAAATTCCAGCGCACAACTTCGCCATTTATAAAATCCTTCAGGTCGGTAATACTATCATTACTGCAAGTCGCGACAAGACGGTTAAAATCTTCTCTAACGACCTCCAATTCATCCAACGCCTAGATCACAAGGAAGGCGGACACAAGCATTCCGTAAATGATGCGTTCATGATCGACGAAAATCGATTTGTTACATGTGGTGACGATTCTAAGATGATTATCTGGACGAAATAGGCTCTTTATAAAGAAAGTCGCAGAGTTTCGTGTACTAAGACAAATCATCCAAAAGTTCATCGCTCCCAGACGATTCCTCAAAGGTGTATTGCAATCGCTTTTTGTCGCCATCTTCTGTAGAAACGACTTCAACTTGCTTGGAATAGGGTGTTTTCCATTTCATCCATAACAGAATTGTGAGAACGATAAGTACAGCGATGAGTCCATAAACAATGAGGGAATCCCAACTCAACGAAAGGCTCGTATAGCGCATACTTCGGAGAACGCCTAAGACTAAAAATGCGGCAACAGGGTACAGCGATGATCGACTTGCCGTAAGAATGCTATAAACTCCGAAGGCGGGAACTCCAATGCTGAATACTACCACCAATAGCATTACTATCGGTTGAACGGAACCAGCTGCTTGAAGTTGACTAAAAACAAGGTACACGTAGAACAAACGAAGAAGGATAATTACACCAAGGACACCAAGGTAGGCCATCCAAATGGGTTTAGTCTGCTCGTATTTCTCTCTAGAAACAATTCCACTGATAATTTCGGCAAGTGCGTTTCCGTCCATTTTTGCCTTCCCGCGCAGTTCATTGAAAGTTGTATTGTGCGATTTCCCTTCTTTGTAAATAGATGTATGTGCGGCTTTACGGACTTGTCTCTTGGTCATTTCTAGGTTATTTGATCCGTTGAAGGTAAAACTTCAACGTTATAAACGAAAAAAGCACCATCTTCCGATAGTGCTTTTTTTTGTGGGAACTACTGGATTCGAACCAGTGACCCCCTGCTTGTAAGGCAGGTGCTCTAAACCAACTGAGCTAAGCTCCCATTGTATCCCTTCACCGTTGTGATTGGGTGGGCAAATATACGTGTGTTTTTCGTACTGACAAGCAAAAAAGTGAAAAATTTTAGAAAAAATCACTCAATAGGAAAAAGCTACCCAATGCTACGATGGTATCCTCTGGATCAGCTTGCTGTTTCGCAGTCTTCAACGCTTCATTTGCATTGGAATAATAAGCAATTGATTTCAAATTAGTTCCATCAAAAGCTGATTTCAAATCTTCCGTTGTCATACTCCTTGAATTGCTGAATTCTGTGGCATAAACCATAGCAATTGAAGGGAAAACACCCGCAATTTTTTTTACGTCTTTATCCTTGCTGGAGCCATAAACAATGTGCAATTGTCCTTTTAAATCACGGTTGATTACGTCCATAGTGCCGTGGATTCCATCCGGGTTGTGCGCGACATCAAAAATTACCGTGGGGTTTGTTTGCATCACTTGTAAGCGTCCTGCGAATCCCGAGTTTTTCGATACGTTTAGAATCCCTTGAGTGATTTGTACTTCCGAAACGGAATAGGGGAGTTGGTTCAGCGCTTCCATAACACAAGCAAAGTTCTCTCGTTGATATGGAGCTTTGAAATGCTGATCGAATGGTGAATGTGCCCCCGCTTTGGTGATCTTCGATTGTGTTTCACCTGACTTCGCTTCAAAAACAGGATACACTTCAGCGCATCCTTTTCCAAGAATTACAGGAACACGATCTTTAATGATTCCGGCTTTTTCTCCCGCAATGGCTTCCAATGTATTTCCGAGCATGTCGGTGTGTTCGAGGCTTATTGAAGTGATAATGCTCAACTCTGGCGTGATTACGTTGGTTGCATCCAATCGACCGCCAAGACCAGTTTCAATGATGCAGATGTCGCATACTTCTTTCTGAAAATGCTGCAACGCCATTCCAAAGGTAATTTCAAAGAAAGATGGGGAGAAGCCGAGATCATTAGTTCGAACATCCTTCACGAAGGATTCTACTGCTTGATCTGATATGGGATCTCCATTTACTCGAATGCGCTCTGAAAAATGAACGATGTGCGGAGAGGTAAACAACCCTACTCGTAATCCTGATTCCGTTAAAATGGATGCAAGATAGGAAGAGACCGAACCCTTGCCATTGCTTCCGGCAACATGTACGAACTTCAAGTCCTTTTCAGGATGGTCTAGATACGCAAGAATTTTACGCGAGTTCTCCAAGGTAGGCTTGAAAGCTTTCGAGCCAATTTTCTGATACGAAGGAAATTGTTGAAAGAGCCAATCAAGGGCTTCCATCGATTACAACGATTTGAAGTTCACGGTGTACGTTAATGTTTGAATCGTTGCTCCAGGAGCTTTAGAATAGCGTACTTGACTTTTCACTAAAGCAATCACCTTACGGATGATACGCT
>QCWI01000007.1 GCA_003149635.1 Fluviicola sp. XM-24bin1 | reverse complement strand
CTCTTTATCCGCATCGATAAAAACCAAATCGAATTCGCGTTTCAATCCGGGAACCACTTCCATGGCATTTCCGATCACACATTTGATTTTATCTTCATACGGCGACTTCTTGATGTACCGCTGCACCAAATCGGCTAGTTCTTCATTGTTATCGATAGTCACGATATGTCCCCCATCTGCCAATCCTTCCGCCATACACAAAGCCGAATACCCGGTATAAGTCCCAATTTCCAGAACATCCATCGGTCGAATCATCTTTGAAAGCATACTCAAAACGCGCCCTTGAAAATGTCCGCTCAACATGCGCGGCTGCATAACGTTTAGATGCGTTTCACGGTTCAATTCGTACAACCATTCTGGTTCTTTTTGGGTGTGATTGCAAACGTAATCGTCGAGTTCTTTTGAGATGAATTCCATGTCAGATGAAAGATTTTAAGAATAAAGATGAAAAGACTTAGTGTCTCGCCTCGAAGATACAAACTAATCCGCCAAAAGTTCCGAGACCTTCTTTTGTCTTTCCATCTTTTATCTTTTCGTCTATTTTTGCAGCATGATCACCTACAATTCGAAAGGATACTGCGCCATTGGCGTATTTCGCGGCAAGACACATCACAACATCGGAACACTTTGGCGTTCTGCGTACATTCTCGGTGCTTCCTATATTTTCACGGTTGATGGCAAGTACAAAAAACAGTCATCTGATGTCATGAAGACCTGGTCGCGCATTCCTTTGTTCAATTACGACGATTTCGATGAATTGCTGAAAAACATTCCATACGATTGCCGATTGGTTGGTGTAGAATTGGACGATCGCGCGGAAATGCTCCACGAATTCGAGCATCCGAAACGTGCCATTTATTTACTCGGTGCCGAGGATACTGGCCTTCCAGAATTTGTATTGGAGAAATGTCACATGGTGGTAAAACTTCCAGGGAATAATTCCTTGAATGTGGGAGTAACTGGGAGCATCGTGCTGCATGATCGTGCTACTAAAATGCCGACAAATTTCCCACCGTATCACAAGGAGGGCTAATTAATTCTCCCTCTAGACTCCCATTCTGAAAGAAGAAGCCCACATTAGTTTTTCACCGCAAAGGCGCAAAGAGCGCAAGGTTTTTATCTAATGATTCAATCGGTGAACGCTAGATTATGACGTCGTCATAATCCCTTTTGAACTTATTACTTATCTATTTTAAACACCAATTTGCGTTCTTTGCGCCTTTGCGGTCGCTCAAATTTTGGGTTGCTCACTCGTGCATAGGAAATCGCTTCCGTCATGTCTACCCCCAGAAGGTCAAGGAATGAATTTCTCTAAACAATCTTATACCTCCGAAAATGTCGTATTTTTGCGCCCTTTAAACCGAAGGTAGCATCGCATGAAAAAAGTATTCAACCTATTCGATCTCAAGCAGAAAGTCAACTACAAAAACGAAGTTCTTTCTGGACTTACCGTGGCTTTGGCATTGGTTCCTGAGGCTATTGCCTTTGCGTTAATCGCGGGATTGTCACCGTTGACAGGATTGTACGCTGCATTTTCCATCGGTTTGGTTACCTCCATTTTGGGAGGTCGTCCGGGAATGATTTCAGGAGCTACAGGCGCGGTTGCCGTGATCTACGTTGGAATGATCACATTAATTCGTCAAGCAAATCCTGAAATAACGGTAGATGAAATCACGCAGTACATCTTTGCAACTGTAATTCTAGCTGGGATTATTCAGATAATTGTGGGTTTACTGCGCCTCGGAAAATTCATCCGATTGGTGCCGCAACCCGTGATGTTCGGCTTTGTGAATGGACTGGCGATTGTCATATTCATGGCACAATTGAGCTCTTTCAAAGTAGATGTAAAAGACCCGTACGGCAATAACAAAAAGGAGATTGTCGCTACGGATCAAGTACTCAGCGTCAACGAAGAATCCTACGTGGTGTCCTCAGAAACGGGAGCTTTGGCGTACAACCTCATCAACGATACTTTATTCAATTACGAAACAGGCGAAGCGAAACTTTGGATCAACGACGGGCAGGTGTATGACATCGAAAAAGAAACGGTGAAATATGCCTACGAGAAAGGAAGTTTCTTCAATATAGATGTCACGGGAGAGAAGAAAGAATGGCTAGATTCGGAGGCCATGTGGCTCATGATCAGTTTGGTGCTTCTTTCTATGTTAATCATCTGGGGATTGCCAAAAATCACCAAATACGTTCCTTCTGCCTTGGCTGCGATTATAATCGTTTCCGCCATTGTAATCGGTTTCGGAATTGATACCAAAACTGTCGGTGATATTGCCTCCATTCAAGGTGGATTCCCAACTCCGGCATTACCGGATATTCCGTTCACGTGGGATACTTTCGTACTCATTTTCCCTTACGCGCTGATCGTAGCTGGAGTAGGTTTGATTGAAAGTCTTCTTACCTTGAATCTTATCGATGAAATCACACAGACTCGTGGAAGTGGAAACAAAGAATGTGTGGCGCAAGGAACTGCAAACATCGCTTCAGGATTTTTCCTAGGAATGGGTGGTTGTGCCATGATTGGTCAAAGTTTGATCAACATTTCATCTGGAGCACGCGCACGATTATCCGGAATTGTTGCATCCCTTGGATTGTTGTCATTTATTCTTTGGGGAGCCCCAATTATTGAACAATTACCGATGGCAGCATTGGTAGGTGTAATGGTGATGGTATCCATAGGAACCTTTGAATGGGCGAGTTTGAAAGTATTCGGAAAAATGCCTTGGACTGACGTTATCGTGATGATCGTCGTTACTCTAGTTACAGTTTTCTTGCACAATTTAGCACTTGCGGTATTGATTGGAGTTATCATTTCAGCGTTAGCGTTTGCTTGGGAGAACGCCCTACGAATTCGTGCTCGCAAGCATATCGATGAGAATGGTTCGAAGCATTACGAAATCTACGGGCCACTATTCTTCGGATCCGTATCGGTGTTCAATGATAAATTCGATGTTCAAGGAGATCCAGAAGATGTTATCATCGATTTCTCAGAAAGTAAGGTTGTCGACATGTCTGCGATTGAAGCGCTAAACGCCCTTACTGAGCGTTATCAAAAAGCAGGAAAGAAAGTGCATTTGCGTCATCTCAGTCCCGATTGTCAAAAGTTATTGCGCGACGCCGATAAGATCGTAGAGGTAAATGTGATGGAAGATCCAACCTATCACGTTGCCGCAGACAATGTTTAACATATATTGACGTTTAGTTAAACAGAAATACTGCTCATCATGTAACTTTACCGTCCGTAATCTCTCTTACAGAGGAAAGAAACAGATTACATTACATTTGACTAAAAAGAAGTACGCATGAAATTGCTTTTGACTGCAGCCGCTTTTCTACTAACTACGGTTGTATTCTCTCAAAACTACACCATCAGCGGATCGGTGAAAGACTCCACCAACGGGGAAGACCTCTACGGAGCTCAAATCAAAGTAAAAGAATTGGAAAACGTCGGTGCATTAACCAATGCATACGGATTCTATTCCCTCACCTTGGAAAAAGGATCGTACACGCTTGTTTTCCGAGCTTCCGGCTTCGATTCTAAGGAGGTGAAGGTTGACTTGAACGAAGACGTAGTCATTGATTTGGAATTGAACATTCCGAAAGAGGTGCAAGAAATAGGACCAGTTATTGTCAACGCTGAAAAGGAAAACGACAACATCACTTCTTCGGAAATGAATGTCACCAAGTTCACTCCGAAAGATATTTCAACGATCCCAGTATTATTCGGTGAGCAGGATATTATGAAAACGTTGCAGTTGACGCCTGGTGTCAAAGGAGCCGGAGAAGGAAACGCTGGATTCTACGTGCGTGGTGGTGGAGCAGATCAGAACTTGATCCTCTTGGATGAAGCACCTGTTTACAATGCCTCTCACCTACTCGGATTTTTCTCTGTATTTAATTCTGATGCTATTAAAGATGTGGCATTGTACAAATCAGGGATTCCAGCCGAATACGGTGGACGTGCATCCTCGGTGATGGATGTAAAAATGCGTGACGGTAACAAGAAGAAATTCGGAATGTCTGGAGGAATAGGATTGATCTCTTCCCGATTGACCGTTGAAGCACCGATTGTGAAAGACAAAGGATCATTCATCGTGTCTGGTCGTCGTAGTTATGCCGATTTATTCTTGAAACTTTCTCCGAATGAAGATCAGCGAAATACGCAATTGTTCTTCTATGATTTGAACGCCAAGGCGAACTACAAGTTTGGAGATAAAGATCGTGTATTCATTTCAGGGTATTTCGGTCGTGACCGCTTTGGATTCAGTGATATTTTCGGATTCAACTGGGGGAACCAAACGGCTACCGTGCGTTGGAATCACCTATTCGGAAGCAAATTGTTCTCCAATACTTCTTTCGTGTACAGTAACTTCGATTACGAGTTCAACATTGGAACGGGAGACGACGGATTCGGTGTAAAGTCATCGATTCAAGATTTCAACTTGAAGCAAGACTATTCGTACTACGCGAACAAAAACAACTCCATCAAATTTGGAATTCAGGCCATTCACCACACTTTCCGCCCTGGAGCGTTGACTGGAGGTAACTCATCATTTAACGAGGTAGTATTGGATCCACGTTATGCATTGGAAGTTGGAGCGTACATCCAAAACAATCAGAAAATTGGGACGCGCTTCAACATCATGTACGGATTGCGTTACTCTGGATTCAACTTGATGGGCGAAGGAAAAGCATATGAATTCGACGAAGATGGAACCCTTACTGGTGAACGCAATTACGGAAGTTGGGAATCCATCCAATATCATCACGGTTTAGAGCCGCGCTTCTCTGCGAGCTATGTCCTTTCGGAAAACAATTCGATCAAGGCGTCTTACAACCGTAACTTGCAGTTCATTCACCAATTATCGAACTCAACAACGAGCAGCCCGACAGATGTTTGGGTACCAAGCTCTAACATCATCAAACCGCAAATTGCCGATCAGGTGGCTTTGGGATACTATCACAACCTGAAGAAAAACATGTATCGTATTTCCACTGAGATTTACTACAAAGATCTTCAGAATCAAATCGATTACCGAAACGGTGCACAAACCGTATTGAACGATTTGGTAGAGGGTGAATTGGTCTTTGGAGACGGTCACGCTTACGGATTGGAATTGCAAATTGAGAAGAAGAAAGGAAACTTTACGGGTTGGATCAGTTACACTTTATCACGCTCATTAAGAACCTTTGCGGATATTGACAACGGAAAAGAATTTCCTGCTCGCCAGGATCGCATCCATGATATCTCGGTGGTTTTGATGTACAAATTGAACGACGCGATCGCTTTGTCCAGCAGCTTCGTTTATTACACAGGAGATGCGGTGACCTTCCCATCTGGAAAATACGAAGTAGGAGGAGCGACATTGCCATTCTACACCGAGCGAAACGGATACCGCTTCCCGGATTACCATCGTTTGGATGTAGGATTGACGTGGTACTTCAAGGACCGCAAGAATTTCGAACACAATATGAATTTCTCAATCTACAACACTTACGCTCGTGAGAACGCCTTCACGATCACATTTGAGGAAAACGTAGAAACGGGTGAAACACAAGCGGTTCAAACAACATTGTTCCGATTGATCCCTGCCATTACGTACAACTTTAACTTGAAATAAGATGAGAAAATTAGCATACATCCTAGGAATCGTCCTACTGGCAAGTTCTTGTCAAAAGGTTATCGACGTTGATTTGAACGAAGCAAATCAAACCATCGTCATTGAAGGAAATTACACGGGCGAAGACAGTACAGTTCGCGTAAGTGTTACCTTGACTTCCAGTTACTTTAACAACGATCCATCACCAACGGTGGACAATGCAGTTGTGACAATTACGGATCAAAACGGAGCAACAACAGTGATTCCGTCTATTGGAAATGGTCTGTACGAATTAACTGGATACACTCCTGATTACGGAACGCGATATACGCTTTCGGTAGTTTCTGACGGCCAAACGTACAACGCAGGTTGTTTGATGCCGGCACCTGTGCAATTGGATCCTATCACGTACCAATATTTGGATGGATTCTTCGGAGCCGATCCTGGATACGTTTCCATTTTGAATTTTCAAGATCCTGCGAATACAACGGATTTCTACCAAATCGTGATTACGGAAAATCAAACTTCTTTTGATCGCATTGATCAGATTCAAACGCAGGATGACGCATTGACAAACGGGAATTACATCCAGCGACCATTGTTCCTAAGCGATTTGAGTCAGTTGGGAGATACTATTTCCTACGAATTCCGTACGGTTGACGAAGTCATTTTCGATTACACTTTCCAAGCGGTAGATATCGCTGGAGGATCGAACTCAGCGGCACCGGGAAATCCAATCACGAATTGGGATAATGGCGCATTGGGATATTTCAATGCTTATGGAGTGAGTCGTGATACGGTAGTGATTCAGTAAAATTCGTTTATTCGCGACATAGTAAAGAGGGCCATTCTCTTGATAGGAGAATCTTCTTTTTTTGTTAATATTGGTGTGTGGAATTATTTCTACCAAACCAATATTACTATTCATTATGCGCTCTATTTAGCTACTTTTTTGTTCGGTATTCCTAACAACATTTAGTGTATTCTCTCAAGAAGATTTCCTAACTCCCGTTGATAACAACCAACCGAACAACAATGTCCAATTACCATCGATGTCTAAACCGACATCTGGAACTTTCTCAGTATTGATTGATCAGGATGTGTTCTTTTTCAGTGATCCAAATTTAAACGAAGATCGGAATTATACGCAAGGAACAGCATTCGTGTACTCAAATCCGGATCTGATGAAGTCGCCATTTTTCTGGCCCTTGCGAAAAGTAGAAAAGTACTTGGAAAAGACCAATCGATCCGGAAATCCGATTCAACGGATGAATGCTTCCTTTGGCCTAGGAGGTACCGCGTTCACCCCCTTGAAGATCGATAGTATGAATACGATTGTTGGAGACAGACCATTTGCCTTCTTATTCTATGCTTCTACTTCAGCTGGATTTGTGAAAACTAAGGAGTTTCACAGACACGGAGAGACTGTCACGAGAAAAATTTACAATACTTATACGATGAATGTTGGTTTGTTCGGTACCAATCTCGGATATCAGTTTCAAGGATTCGCTCATAAATACATAATCAAGGGACGACCCGAAGATCCTTTTGGGTGGAACACTCAAATCTCGCAAGGAGGCTCTCCCACCTTATTGCTGCAGTATAACAGGTTCAGACCGCTGTTCTCTGTAGGTGACGCTTTGTTTAATGATGGAGATAAGTCATTATTAGATCTTGGATGGAATTTCGGTGGATCCGTAGGGTATTATGATCGTGTTTTTAATGACTTGTATTTGCGCCTCGGATTCATAAACAAGAGCAATCAAGCGTGTGCTACTTCAACTAAACTTGAACTAGATTCTTAATTTTTTAAGTGACGCATCAACTCTTCATACGGTGTTTTCCCCTTGAAGGCTCCATGTGGTCTGTTGAAGTTATAAAATTCTTCCCATTGTCTTAGCTTTTTGCTTAAATTTATATCATCTTTATAGCTTAGGAGTTGGTAAAATTCCCTTTTGTCTGTTAATTGAGATCTTTCTACTTTTCCATACTAAAAGTGTATACTAATTATTCTTCCGAATAGTTCACTTTTAGTTGACGTAGTCACACAAAGAAGATACCCACTGAACAAATCAATATGAAGATAATTACCGATAGCTTCATCTACCCAAACCAAACATCATCAATAATCTCAAAGCCGGCGTATTCATTCACACGCTGAATGATGATGGATTTCCCTTGCAACAATTCATCGCGCATTACGGACGATCCCATTTTTAAAACGAGCTTTTTGTTTTTGATCTTGATTTCTGTGGTTCGATTTGCGACAGCAGTTCCCATGAGTTCAGGCCACGCATTGATGACATCTAACTCTTTCATTTTACCATCCAGCCCATACGCTTTGAGCCAGCGGTCCAATACATCCTTCAAAGGAGCTTCGTTCGATGTGCGTTTCAAATCACTCATTCAGACTCAATTTTACGCCGATTTCTTCAATTTGGCAATCATTTACCCGAAATAGTTTGCATTGAAGATTGCTGTCACTAAAGATTTTCTCCACACGTTCGAGATCAGTATCGGTAACCAACACCTGTCCAAAAAATTGATCGCTCACCAGTTGCATCAATCGCTCAACGCGTGTATGATCCAGCTTGTCGAAAATATCATCCAACAACAAAACGGGCGTTGTATTCAAATGACGCTTGAGCCATTCGTATTGTGCGAGTCGCAGGGCAATTAAGAAGGATTTCTGCTGTCCTTGTGAACCAAATTTCTTTACCGGATGACCTTTGATTTGGAAGAGCAAATCATCACGATGCGTGCCCGCGTTCGAATAGCGCTTTACTGCGTCTTTACGCTCGTACATCTCCAAGAGTCCCTCCATGGAATGCTCGTGCAATTGTGATTTGTAATCCAACGTTACTTCCTCCTGATCCAAACCGATAGCGGAATAATGCTTTTGAAATACGGGAATAAATTCGTCTAGAAATGCTTTCCTGCGCTCGAAAATCTGATGTCCCAAATCGATCATTTGAACATTCCAAACATCAATGGACTCTCGATCAAACAAGCGATGTTCCGCCATATTCTTCAACAAAGCGTTACGTTGTTCGAGCACTCGGCTATAACGTTGAATGCACTCCAAATACTTGCGGTCAAATTGCGCTATGATGCCATCCATCCACTTTCTTCGGAGTTCACTTCCTTCGGAAATCAAATCACGATCGTACGGAGAAATCATCACAGCTGGAAACTGACCAATGTGATCTGCCAGCTTTTCGTACTCTTTCTTATTGCGTCGGAATAC
Source organism: Fluviicola sp. XM-24bin1 (assembly GCA_003149635.1). Classification (GTDB taxonomy): domain Bacteria; phylum Bacteroidota; class Bacteroidia; order Flavobacteriales_D; family Crocinitomicaceae; genus UBA4466. Next base: position 234,462 of record QCWI01000007.1, on the reverse strand, counting down.
CTTTTTGGCACCCATTTTTACCGCACAATGAATGTTGACTTCCTGCTCTTCTTTGTTCCAGGTTCCTTGAATTGAAAAGAAAGGTTGATCGAAGCGAATATTCTGTCGATCAATGACATTCATGTACGACTTGCAAATGCTGAGATAATGCACTGCATCCAGAATATTGGTCTTACCTGCTCCATTATTTCCAACGAAACAATTAATGCCAGGCGCCAATTGGACTTCTGCCTCCTCGTAATTCTTGAAATTAATGAGTTGTAAGTTCTGTAGATGCATCCCAGCAAATTTAGTTGAATTCGCACAATATCTTCCGAGAATACTTGATCGATTGTCCAAAAAAAAACTATTTTTGCTCCGCTTAAATTTGTACAATGTTAGAAGACATCTCTGGTCAACAGATTAAAGACCAATTCAAAAAGAACAAACGACTTAGAATTATCACCTTTTCAGTAGGGGGTGTTTTGTTGCTCGTATTGGGATATTTTATTTGGTATCAAATGTTCTTCATTCCAGGAAATGAGAAATCGAAAGATTCTTACTGGGAGGGATTGAACTACGCGAAAAAAGATTCTACAGAAGTAGCTATTGATGAGTTCAGAGCAGCGGTTCGCAAGTACGACGGTAAAGTCGGAGGTGAAGTAGCGCAGTTCTTGTATGCACGTCAGTTGATGAACCAGGGAGAATTCAAGAAAGCATTCAACGAATTGGACGAAGTGGAATTGGAAGATTCCTACGTGAGCGTTTTGCGCATTGGATTGCAGGCTGACTGTAAATCTGAAATGGAGAACTACGAAGCAGCGTCCAAGATGTACTTGGAAGCAGCGAACATGATCGACAACGATTTCACAACACCAATGTATCTTCACAAGGCTGCTGGATGTGCTGTTGAGTTGAGAGACGTGAAAAGTGCTAAGAAATACTACAAGCGTATTATTGACGATTACCCTCAGTATGCGCTTCAAAGAGATATTCAACGCTACTATGCTAGTGTAAAGTATTCAAAATAATATGGCGACAGCAGGACGCAATTTATCTGATTACAACAAGGATTTTATTCCAAACGGTGCCGATTTCAAAATCGGCATTGTTGTTTCTGAATGGAACGATAACATCACTCTGAATCTTCTGGAGGGTGCCAAACAGGCACTGACCGACAACGGTGTTTTGGAAGAAAACATTACCGTTCGATTCGTACCTGGTGCCTTTGAATTACCACTGGGATGTCAATTTTTCTGCGAGCACAGCGATGTTGACGGAGTTGTTGCTATTGGAACTGTTATTCAAGGGGAAACGCGTCATTTCGACTTTGTTTGTGAAGGCGCTACTCAGGGAATCAAGGATGTAAACTTGAAATACAATACGCCGGTTTCATTCTGTCTTCTTACAGACAATACCTTGCAACAATCCATCGATCGTTCGGGAGGGAAACACGGGAACAAAGGAATCGAATGCGCCGTGGCGTGTATGAAGATGATCGCGCTGAAACGCTCATTTCAATCTTAAAATACTACAACAATGACTTTGATTAAATCCATTTCCGGAATCCGCGGAACCATTGGAGGAAAAGTAGATGAAGGTTTAACCCCTGTTGATGCGGTAAAATTTGCCGCGGCATACGGAACTTGGTTGAAGCAACGAAATGATGGCGTTGCAAAGATCAAAGTGGTTATTGGACGCGATGCGCGTATCTCCGGTGAAATGATTTCAAATCTTGTCGTTTCTACATTGGTAGGCCTCGGAATTGACGTTGTGAACCTTGGATTGTCTACCACTCCGACCGTGGAAGTTGCTGTTCCAATGGAAAATGCACATGGTGGAATTATTTTGACAGCGAGTCACAACCCGAAACAATGGAATGCATTGAAGCTGTTAAATGAGCGCGGAGAGTTTATTTCTGGCGACGATGGTAAGGAAGTTTTATCCATTGCAGAACAAGATGCTTACGATTTCGCTGAAGTGGATGATTTGGGGACAGAAACGCATGACGATTCGTACCTTCAAAAACATATCGATGCCATACTAGCACTTCCGTTGGTGAATAAAGAGGCCATTGCTGCTGCGAACTTTTCTGTCGTAGTAGACGCTGTAAATTCAACAGGAGGAATTTTTGTTCCTGCCATGCTCGAAGCGTTGGGAGTAACGAACGTAACGAAACTTTACTGTGATCCAACGGGGCATTTCCCGCACAACCCTGAGCCGCTACCTGAGCATTTGACGGATCTTTCTGATAAAATCAAAGAAACAGGCGCCGATTTGGGGATCACTGTTGACCCGGATGTAGATCGTTTGGCCTTAGTTTGTGAAGACGGTTCCATGTTTGGTGAGGAATACACACTCGTTGCCGTTGCTGATTATGTATTGAGTAAGAATCCTGGGAGTACGGTATCCAACCTGTCCTCTACCCGTGCGCTGCGCGATATCACCGAAGATCGCGGACTGACGTATCACGCTTCTGCCGTTGGTGAAGTAAACGTGGTAAATAAAATGAAGGCTGAAAATGCTGTTATTGGTGGCGAAGGAAACGGTGGTGTGATTTACCCAGAGTTGCATTATGGACGTGATTCATTGGTAGGAATTGCGTTGTTCTTGTCCTTACTGGCAGAGAAACAAATGAAGGTTTCCGAACTCCGTGATAGCTACCCGAAATACACGATTTCAAAAAATAAAATCCAATTAACGCCTGCTATTGATGTTGACGCTATTCTGAAAACAATGGCGGATCGCTACCAGAATGAGGAAGTTGATACTACGGATGGCGTGAAAATTTACATCGGTAAAGAATGGGTGCATCTGAGAAAGAGTAACACCGAGCCGATCATTCGCGTGTATTCTGAAAGTAAATCGTTGGAATCTGCCAATGCCTTCGCGGGTAAGATTATTGAGGAGATTGAAGGGTTGATTTGATCAATAATTCAATTAGTTTTATTTGCAATAGTTACCCTGGTTGTTAGACATTTCTCGAATTACTTAATTCTAGAATTGCAGTAATGTAAGCTATCCGAAAAAACAAAACAAGGACACCATACCTCGCAGCAACACGTCGGTAATAATGTCCTTGCTTTTCCCACCAAACATTTTAGATAGAATTGTACACTGAGGCGCTCGAAGTGCACATTTCATTAAACATTTAATTCGGATCCGAATAATCGGGGTTATTCAAATAAGTTGGATCAGTTAGTGTATTCAAAACGCGATGATATCCTGACGATCTCGCGCCGACAATCCCATTCCATTCTGAGTAGCTTTTTGTAATTTTGGGGCCAAGGTATTCGAATTGTTCACTCCGTTATTGTAGAATTGAAATACTTGCTCTAAAGAGGAGAATCTTCCGTCGTGCATGTAGGGCCCCGTCACCGCAATATTGCGAAGCGACGTTGTTTTGAACCTACCCCGATCAGCAGGGGGGCCAGTCACTCCTTCCCTTCCATTGTCGGAAATATTCGCATCATTATCCAATCCTATGTTGAAAAACTGAGGACTGTCGAAATTGGCTCCTCCGTGACATTGCACACAATTCGCACGCGCTTGAGGGCCACCGCCACCTGGGCCGCCCATATTATTCGGCCGGATTCCGAAAAACAAGCGTCTTCCCCGCTCTTCGCTCTCGGTCAAAGCTACATTACCCGCCAACCATTGATCGTACTTACTATCATTAGAAACAATGGTAAGCATGAAGTTTTCCAGTGCCAAACCAATGCGATCTGAGGATATATTTTCGTCACCAAATGCCGCAGCAAACAGAGCTGGGTACTCATTGGAATTCGAAAGTTTCGACACCACATTGCTCAAGGTCTCATTCATTTCCAAAGGATTCTCAATCGGCCCGACAGCTTGTTCGCGAAGCATGGTCGCACGTCCATCCCAGAAGAATCCTCCGTTATGTCATGCTAAATTGAAGATCCCCATCCCTTGTCGTCCGCCTTGTGCACCACCTAAACCAATGGAAAATTGATTGGCATCCGCGAATCCGTCGCTTTGAACATGACAGCTTGCAAAGCTGATCGTTTGATCTGAGGATAATAATTTGTCCTAGAATAATTTTCTCCCCAATTGACTTCGTGCTTCGGTAATGGGATTATCGGCCGGAATATTCGGAGCCGGAAATCCGGTACTTTGTTCAATCATAATGGGGTTGTGTCTTGCTGTACCATGCCGTCTTTTTTATATGAGGCCAGTACGAATACTGTGGACAGCGCCAGGAGAAAGAGTCGCGCGTTCATGAGAAATAAGGTTTGCGTTAAGAGTTGTTTCTCAGCAATCCTTTGCGCTTCAGTGGAGAGCTCAAGCGAAAAGAAGAACTGTTACTCGATCAAACGAGTAGACTTTTAATTAATTGTGCATGCATAGTTATTTTATTTTTTCCAAACTTTTTATCGCTGCGTTTGAACCCTTCTTCAAAACGGTTGTACTTAGTCTCGAATGAGTAAGTATATCAACAAATTGACCGTCCTCGCTTCGCCCAATCTGCACAATGGCAAGCAGGCCAGAATTAAAAATCATCAACCTAAAAAGTCATGAAAAAAATTGTTTCATTGATCTGTTTGCTGTTCATCGCTGCGAACATTTACGCCAACGACGACAAAATCGTTGAATCCAAAATTTCTAAAGTTACGGTGTACTCTCAAGGTGCTCAAGTGTATAGAACTGCTTCTTATGCAGTCAACAAGGGCGTAACCCAAGTCATTATTGAAGGCATTAGTCCTAGAATCGATCCCAAAAGCTTGCAAGTCAAAGCAACGGGTAACTCCATTATTCTTGATACCAAATACAACGTACATTACCCTCAACCGGAAGTAACACCGTTAACAGGATTGCCATTGAAAATTCGTCAGCAAATCACACGTTTGGAAGATTCAATTCTGAATATCAATTACGATATCCAGACTTATCAAGATGAAATTGACGTACTAAATGCCACCAAAAATATTCTAAAGAATAATGGCGCCATGCGTGGCCAAGGAAAAGTAAACGACTCCATCCCTCTATTGAAAACAGCGATCGAATACTATACAGAGAAGATGATGTCGCTCAACAAGGAACTTCAATCCTTGAACCGTAAAAGAGATCGCCTGACACGTGAACGAAAAGGGATGAATGAACGATTACAAGATCTTCGCAACTACCAGGAAAGCAATGATTTGGACGGCAAGCCAAAAGGGCCAATACCTCGCGTGGTAATTACAATGAAAACCGATACATACGTAAAAGGAAATTTAAAAATCTCCTATTTGGTTGGCAACGCTGGATGGACTCCTATCTATGACCTTCGCAGTGAAATCTCGAATAACAACGTGAACTTGAACTACAAAGCACAAGTGTATCAAAACACAGGTGTAGATTGGACTGAGGTACCTTTGACTATCTCTACGAACAATCCGTATCAAAACAAGACGAAGCCAGAATTGCATCCTTGGTACGTTGACTACCGCGCGTATCAAGTGAGATCTCAGGACAATGAAGCAGCGGACACTCGTTCTGGACAACCGGGCATGTATAAAAAGGCCGAGAGTCTTGGATTTACTTCTGGGAATACGGTAACGCTCAACAACGCCGTGAATGCTGAGGCCGCGTATTCATACCAGTTCACACAAACAATTGATTATGTGATCTCCGCTGAATTCGTAATCGATTTACCTTACACCATCAAGTCGAACAATGAACAGCACATGGTATTGGTGAAAAACATCGATATCGATGCCAACTACCGTTATTACACGGTTCCGAAGCATGACAAATCCGCTTATCTCGTTGCTGAATTGACTAAAATGGATGAATTGCAATTGGTTCCGGCGACTGCGAATATCTACTTCGATGGAACGTACATGGGGGAAACATACTTAGATCCAACATCTATGGAGGATACCATGCACTTAAGTCTTGGGAAAGATCCGAACATCATTGTGAAACGTACTTTGTTAGAGCGCGATACAAAAGAAAAAGTGGTTGGAACCAAAATGGTAAAAACCTACGCGTACTCTATTGAAGTGAAGAACTTGAAATCGAAGTCGATTGAATTGGTGGTACAAGATCAAATTCCGGTGACAACCAACACTGAGATTGAAATCACAGCCACAGAACTTTCTAAAGGAACTTTGAACAAGCGAACAGGTATGATCGAATGGAAAGTGAATCTGAAACCGAAAACCAGCAAGGATCTGGAGTTCATTTATGAAGTCAAATACGACAAGGATAAAAATGTCGTCAATGCATATTAATTAATAATTGATCCTTTTAATTAAGATAAAGTCCGGCACTGAGGTTCTCGAAGTGCCGGACTTTTTTGTGGAAATCCCCCTGACGATCTCGAAGAGGTCGTCTTGTGCACTTAACACCGATAAAATCAATTGTGCCCTTTGTGCCTTTGTGGTCGCAATAACCAAACGGCTACCTACCCAGATTTCTATTTATTTGAAGAAGTTCTTCTTGCCTAAGGCGCGTTTTAGGCGTTCAAATAGGAATCACACAACTGGAAGTTCTTGGCCGATACAATAAAAACTAAAAACCTCCGCCGACATAACTTTTTTGATACCTTTGGTTTATGAAGAAATTTGACATTCCCGAACGCTACAAATCACCTATTATCAGTAAAGTGAAGGCGGCACGGAAGTTAGAGGATCCACGGAAAAAGGACTTCTCGCCATCAACACTTGACTTCGGAAATGTTTCTTTCATTATCAGCCGCCACTTCGGATTCTGCTACGGAGTGGAAAATGCAATTGAGAAATCATACAAGGCAATTAATGAAAATCAGGGTAAGAACATCTACCTCTTAAGCGAGATGATTCACAACCCTACCGTAAATGCCGATCTGATCGATCAAGGCTTACGCTTTATTCAAGACACGGAAGGAAATCAATTAATTCCGTGGGACGAAGTAACCTCCGAGGACATTGTTATCATCCCGGCTTTCGGCACCACAGTGGAGACTAAAGAATTGCTAGAGTCCAAAGGAATTGATGTTCAGACCTACAACACAACGTGTCCGTTTGTAGAGAAAGTTTGGAATCGATCTGCGAAACTCGGTTCTGACGACCACACCATTATCATCCACGGAAAGCACAAGCACGAAGAAACGAAGGCTACCTTCTCTCACAGTAAGGAAACTGCACCTTCTCTCATTGTTCTGGATCTTGCCGAAACACAACACGTAGCAGATTTCATTCTTGGAAAGATTGATGCTGCAGCGTTGTTGGAAAAATTTGAAGGTAGAGTTTCCAAAGGTTTCGATCCGGACAAACATTTGGATCGCATTGGTGTGGTGAATCAAACAACCATGCTCGCCTCAGAGACCCAAGAAATAGCTGACTTCTTGAAGCAAACCATGTTGGAAAAATATGGAGAAGAAGATCTAAAACAACATTTTGCAGATACGCGAGATACCTTGTGCTATGCCACGAATGATAATCAATCAGCGACTTTATCACTTTTAGAACAAGAAGCGGATATGGCCGTGGTCGTCGGGGGATACAACAGTAGCAACACCTCTCATTTGGTGGAATTGTTGGAGGAAAAGTTCCCGACTTTCTTCATTAAAGATAGCGATGAGATCCTTGATAAAGACTCAGTAAAATCTTTTGACATCCATCAGAAAAATATAAATACAAATACGTCGTTTATCCCGTCGAAAGAGCACGTTCGAATCATAATTACGTCGGGAGCGAGTTGTCCGGATGCAACTGTCGATAGTGTTATTCAAAAGATTCTTAACTTAATGGAATCGCCCTTAACAATTGACGACGTTCGTATTTAATGGAGCGCTTTATAAACATACTGATTATTGAACCCGACCCAATTATACAAAATGGGTTGAAAGAAATCCTTGCGGGCGGAGGGAATAATGTTTTGATTGTGAACACATTAAAAAAAGCAATCCCGCTTCTAGAAAAGAGAGAAATCGGGATCTTTTTAGTGGATATCAATCAGGTTTCTGACGGAGCTTCTCAGTTCCAAATGATCCGTGACAACAGTATTTTTAAGAACAATTACATCATTCTGATAACCCGTGAAGATCAGCAGGGATTGCGATTGGTGCGCGGAATTAATGAAGGAGCAGTAGATCATATCGTTTATCCATTCAGCCCGAACCTTGTTCGATCTAAAATTGAAGTCTTCAAGTCGATGTTCTTCAAAGACCAGCGGATCGGTCAATTGCTGAATAACATCTTCCCCGAAACCATTCTTGATGAACTTGGAAATAACAGTAAGTTCTCTCCAAAGAGAGTCGATAACGGGGTGGTTCTCTTTACAGATTTTGTGGATTTCTCACTTAAAGCGAAGAAGCAAAAGCCCCTGCGCCTGCTCCAACGATTAGAGAAGTATTTCACGCGTTTTGATGAAATCATTACCAAGTATAACTTGGAGAAGATTAAAACGATGGGAGACGCGTACATGGCGTTATCCGGGGTAACAGAAAACAAACCAAAATCGGCCGTTCGCGCATGTTTGGCGGCGCTTGAGATTCGCGAATTCATGATGAAAGAACGCGATTTGGCTAGAGCGATGAACCGAGAATATTGGGACATCCGCATCGGATTACACATGGGGCCACTCGTAGCGGGGATTATCGGTTCTTCCAAGTTTAGTTTCGACGTTTGGGGAGATACTGTAAACATTGCCGCACGTGCCGAGGCAGCGTCAAAGAAAGGACATATTACCATCACTTCTTCCATTCAGGAGCAAGTCTCAAAATACATGGAAGCCACAGCTCGTGGGCCTATTGAAATTCACAAGCGCGGTGGATCTATCGATATGTTCTATCTGGAAAAATTATATCCACAATATTCTTTGCGTGAAGAAGGCGTATTCGCCAACAGCCTGCTGAGAAGCATTTGTGATTTGCCATCGATGGACTTCCATCAAATGCGCGAACACATTCTGAACAGATTGAAATCGTTGTTGCCGGAAGATATTACCTATCATGATTTACCGCATACACTGAATGTGGAAAAAGCAGCGATTCGTTACGCGAAACTGGAAGGATTGACCAAGGAAGAAACCTATTTGATTCGAACAGCCGCTTTGTTTCATGATGCAGGATTCATCCAGCAATACAAAGACAACGAAGAATACGGTGCGAATATCGCAGCCGCAACACTTCCATCGTTTGGATACACGGATTTCCAGATTTCTATTATCCGAAAGGTTATCATGAGTACCCGCCATGATATCGAACCGGAAACGCAATTGGAAAAAATAATGTGTGATGCAGATCACGATTACTTGGGAAGACCGGACTATCACGACATTGCCAAGAAACTCCGCAAGGAAATGGCAGATTACGGCTCTTCTTTTAATGATCTTGAGTGGATCGATTTCCAATTGGAGTACCTAGACAAACACCACATTTTCTACACGGAATCAGCGAACAACATTCGATTGCAAGGAAAGAATGCACGCATTAATGAATTGCGCGAGCGAAGAACTAAAATGATTTCAACAACATCATGAAAGTATATACAAAGAAGGGAGATAAAGGAACTACCCAATTAATTGGAGGAACGCGTGTTCCAAAGAGTTCCTTGAGAATTGAGGCGTACGGAACTGTAGATGAATTGAATTCTTACGTGGGATTACTGCGCGATCAAGAAATTCAAGCAAAGCACAAAGATAGACTGTTGGAGATTCAAGATCGCCTCTTTACGATGGGATCACTGCTTGCAGTCGATGAAAATGGAACAAAGATGGAATTGCCAACGTTGTTTGAAACAGATGTAGAAAATCTAGAACAATGGATTGATGATATGGAAAGTGGATTGGAACCAATGAAAAGTTTCGTACTTCCTGGGGGACATCCATCCGTATCCCATACCCACATCGCGCGATGCGTTTGCAGAAGAGCTGAAAGAATCACCGTCGATCTATCCGCAACTGCCGAAATTGATCCTTTGCTATTGCGATACTTAAATCGCCTAAGCGATTACCTATTTGTACTTTCCAGAGCGTTAACCAAAGAGTTAAACGCCGAAGAAATTCCTTGGGTACCAAGAATGAAGTAATTAACTGAATCAAACTTGTTTGATTCTTGTGCACTTCCATTTTACAGTTGTCCCTTGCCCTTTGCGCCTTCGTGGTTGAATATGCCATGGGCTTCTGTAGTCCATCCGACGACTATATCCACGCTTTACAATGTATTTAGATTGAGTATAAATAAAGTTTTTCTGCTTTCATTTGCATTTATCGGAATTAAAATTACTTTTGCCGAAACAACAAGAAATTAAGGAGGTATGTACTGGACATTAGAATTAGCATCCTACTTGGAAGATGCACCTTGGCCGGCAGCGAAAGATGAGTTAATCGATTTCGCCATCCGAACTGGTGCCCCTCTTGAGGTGGTGGAAAACCTTCAAGCTTTGGAAGATGAAGGTGAAGTGTATGAGAGCATTGAGGAAATTTGGCCCGATTATCCTTCTCGTGAAGATTTTCTCTTCAACGAAGATGAGTACTAAGCAAATCCCGACATCATTCAAGTGTCGGGATTTTTTTTTGCATATTGTTCCATGAACTTTCTGGGACATCTCTATTTCTCAAACAACGATCTTGATCTAATGTACGCCAACTTGCAAGGCGATTACATCAAAGGCAAAGATTTGTCCCATTTACCAGAAATTGTTCAGCGAGGATCGCACCTCCATCGAACTATTGACAACTACGTTGATACCCACGAAGACGTAAAAGAACTCCTCCACCAACTCTATCCGTATCTCCCGAAGATCTCCGGAATTGCCGTCGACTTATATTTTGATCATTTGTTGGCAAGAGACTGGTCGAATTTTCACGATACCCCATTGCGTGATTTCATCGATGCCTTCTATCAACATCCTCCTGGTTTTCAAGACAGCTTCGCTCCTGAATTCCTCTTTATGTTGGATAAAATGAAAGAATACGACTGGCTGTATCAATACCAATACTTACGAGGGCTCAGCAGTGCTTCTGGCGGGCTTTCCAGACGAATTTCCTTCGAAAACAATCTGCATCAAGCGCCCCATGTTTTCGCTATGTTGCAACCCGAAATTGAACAAGCGTTCTACAAATACATGGAAAGTGCGCAACCTTTCTTTGAGGACTACTTTAAGAAAAATTAATCCCGAGTGTTGATAATTCGCACCGCCGATTTCACCGAAAAAGGCTGAAAAAACGTAATTTACTTCACCGAATCGCCCATGAGACATCGAACAACTATCTTCCCGATTTGCCTTGTCTTGTTGACAATTGCCTTGTCAGTAAGCAGTTGTGTCATGGAAGCTCCCCCATCATTGGAAGGAACGGAAACGTTCACAAAGCGCTCCGCCAAATTGGATTTGCCCGACATCATCAAACGAGGAAAATTGGTTGTTTTAGCAGAAAACAGTTCCACTTCCTACTTCAATTACAAAGGGCGTAAAATGGGATTCGAGTATGAAATTCTTCAGCAATTTGCCGAGAGCATCGGTGTGGAATTAGAGGTGCAAGTCGTAAAGAATTTGGACAGCCTAATCATTAAATTGAATAAGGGAGAAGGCGATATCATTGCTTGTAATTATACAATCACCAAAGATCGTGGCAAAAAAATTAGCTTTTCGGCCCCGTTTGCGCAGACGCAACAAGTACTCATACAACGCAAACCGGACGGTTGGAAAGAGATGAAAGAGGACGAATGGATGGAGGAAATGATTGTAGCCCCCACCGATCTCGCTCAAAAGGAAGTCCGCGTTTGGAAAAATTCGAGTTACTACCAACGATTGGTACACTTGCAAGATGAAATTGGCGACACGATTTTCATTCAAGGAATTGAAGGTACTATTGGTGGAGAGGAATTAATTGAAATGGTTTCCACGGGCCTTATCGATTATACGGTTGCTGAGGACAACGTAGCGAAAGTCAACGAGCAGTTCTTTGATAACCTCTACACCGATCTTGACTTATCCGTGAAACAAAAAATGGCGTTCGGATTGCGTAAATCCAGTCCATTGCTGAAAGCCAAACTTGATTCCTGGCTCCTAGAGTTCATGGAAAAACCGACGTACAAGTACATCTATCGCAAGTATTTCGAAATGAAACACGTGGCGACCAAAACCAAGAACAGCAACGTGGTTTTGAATGGAGATCGCATTTCTCAATTCGATGATCTTTTCAGAAAAGCTGCTGATTTCTCTGGATGGGATTGGCGACTTCTCGCTTCGGTAGCTTATCAAGAGTCTAAATTCAACCCTGAGATTCAATCTTTCGGGGGCGCTTACGGAATGATGCAGTTCATGCCAAATACAGGACCGCATTATGGAGTTTATCCTGATTCGCCACCTTCCGTTCAAATCATGGGAGGAGCCAAAAAACTAATGGCCGACGAGAAGTTTTGGAAAGACGTTCCCGATGAACTCGAACGAAAGAAATTTGCCCTTGCCTCCTACAATGCCGGTCGTGGACACATTCAAGATGCGGTAAAATTAGCTAGGAAACACGGTAAAAATCCACATCGCTGGGAAGACAATGTAGAATTGATGCTTCTCAACCTATCCAAACAGGAATATTATCAAGACCCTGTAGTTCGCAATGGAATGATGCGCGGAACTACGACCTATCGCTACATCCGCGACGTCATGGAACGTTATATGAATTGGGTAACTGAGTATGATTGAAATATTGAGTCATAAATTATGAATAAGAAATATTAAAGAACGAAGACTGAGGCACTCGAAGTCGGAGTTTTATTCCTTATTCAATATTCCTTATTAATTTCACCCCATCAAACACCTCATCGTCATAGCAGGCCCTACGGCCAGTGGAAAAACATCCATCGGAGTTGCCATTGCGAAACACTTCAATACCTGCGTTGTTTCTGCTGATTCCCGACAGTTTTACAAGGAAGTGAGTATCGGTACTGCAAAACCCGATTTGGAAGAACAACAGGGCGTAACACACCATTTTATTAATTCGCATCAATTAGAAGATGAAGTCACAGCGGCGCAATACGAAAAAGAAGGATTGGTTATTCTTGAGGAAGAATTTAAAGACAAAGACGTTGTGGTTCTCGTTGGAGGATCTGGAATGTTCGTAGATGCCCTTTGCATTGGCTTGGATGACATCCCAACAGATCCAGAAATGAAGCGCCAAATTCAGACAGAACTGGATGCGAATGGACTCTCTCCCCTACTGTCTGAACTAGCAGAAAAAGACCCTGAATACTACGAACAAGTAGATCGTCAGAATGCATCACGCGTCATGCGGGCGGTTGAAGTAATCCGAATTACTGGAAAGAAATATTCTGACTTACGCCAGGGATCTAAAAAAGAACGCCCATTCAAAGTGCATAGCTTCGTTTTGGATCACGAAAGAGAAGTTTTGTACAATCGGATCAATTTGCGCGTGGATCTCATGATGGAAGCTGGATTGGAAGCTGAGGCGAAATCCGTCCTACATTTGCGCCATCTCACTTCAATGAATACAGTCGGATACAAAGAACTTTTTGCTTATTTCGATGGAACAATGGACAAAGAAACCGCCATCAACCAGATAAAACAAAATTCGAGAAGGTACGCGAAGCGCCAGCTGACTTGGTTGCGCAGACATCCTGAAAGTCACTGGATTAAATTCACCGATTCTGAGACCGTCATCAAAGAAATTTTGAGCATTTTTGAAGAGAAGCGATCCATCGGTTGAGAATGGAACGATTCTTGAATTTACGTACCCAAACCATTCTATGAATATAAAACTGGAGAACATTATGCCCGAGCCACTGGCTTCCATCAATCATGGTGAAGACAGTATTTGGGGAAATTCTGTTGACTTGAAATCGGCTCATCGAATTATGTTGAATGCCTCAAGCGGTAAAGGGAAAACAACCTTTGCCGGAGTCATCTATGGCTTACGGCACGATTATACTGGAACGGTAACTTTTGACGGAGTGAACATCCGTTCTTTCACACCCGATCAGTGGACGGAAATTCGCAAAATCAAAATCTCAGCCATCTTTCAGGATTTACAATTATTCCCAGACTTAACAGTCAAGGAGAATTTGCTCCTCAAAAACCAATTGACGGACACCTATTCAGAAATGGAGTTCAAACAGATGTTGCAACAACTGGAAATTGAAAACAAATGGGAGCAAGAATGTGGATTGTTATCCATGGGACAGCGCCAACGCGTGGCCATCATTCGCGCACTTGCACAACCGTACGAATGGTTGATCCTTGACGAACCGTTCTCGCATCTGGACGTTGCAAATGCTGACAGATGTCTTTCCATGATTCATGAACGTACCATGGAACAAGGAGCAGGATTCGTTCTTACCTCTTTGGGAAGCGCACATGATTACGAATACGATTACGAACTAAAACTATGACCATGCTGAACAAACTCTTATTCAGAAATCAGGACAGTCGGCAGCTGGTCATTGCAATGATTGGCGCCTTTCTAGGAATTACTTTCCTCGTTACTTCCATCCATTACCTAATTAAAGTGCAGGAATTTGGAGAAGGAAGCGATGTACTTGGCCCAAATACGATTGTTGTACAAAAGAAAGTAACGGAGGCAAGTGTTTTCAACCTATCCAAAACGGATTTCGGCGAAGAAGCCATCGAAGAAATTAGAAATTTGCCCTTTGTAAGTCGTGCGCAGCCGGTTATTTCCAGAGGATTGTATTTCGAAAAAGATGACAATAAAGTTCCCGTAGATTTCGGGACGGATGTCTTCGTACAAACGGTAGATGCAGAATTCTTGGACATGGATCCGAACAAGTGGAAATGGAAAGAAGGAGCGCACCACGTTCCCATCGTTCTTCCCAGACAGTTTTTGGTCATGTTGAACACATATGCCGCCTCTCGAAACATTCCGCAAGTTTCTGAAAGTTTGGCGAAGCGAATTCGATTCAAATTAACGCTGCACAGCACGGACGGAAAAATGAAAGAATCCCACGAGGCGTATATCGTCGGGTTCACGAGTTCAGTGCCATCCATCTTGATTCCTCAGGAATTCATGAACTACGCGAATACAAAATTCTCACCGGATGAAGAGCAAAAAGTAACGCAATTGATGATTTCCAGTAAGGACGGACAATTCGGAAAGGTGGAAGAATATATGAACGAACACGGCTTGGAATCTGCCGAATCAGAAATGGATTTAAGTAGATTAAAAAGCATCGTTGGAACGCTGTTCCTAGTTGTGATCGGAATCTCGACTATCGCTGTTTTCGTTGCCATTTTGGTACTCATTCAATACATGCAATTATTAATTACGCGAAATCTCTACGAGGTTCGAACCTTGATGCGCATCGGTTACCATCCGAAAGATTTGGTAAAGAAATTCTTCGTGTATTTCTCCATCATATTCGGCGTCGTCATCGCAATCGCTTTTGTTTCTTTCGTAATTCTAAAAATCTGGTTGGACGATATGTTCTCAGACGGCGGTGTGTACATTGATACCAACCTCTCCATGTGGAGTTTTGGAGCACTAGCGTTGGCTTATGTATTCTTTATGCTTTCCAGCTTCTTGACCGCCCGAAAAGGAATCTACGCGGAGTACTAAAGCGCACTAACGTTAAAATAATGTTAATGCCATTCTGAAGCGCATCGCTCGGCAATATTTTAGCGTCTAAACAAAAAACTGTCAAATCTAGCTGTTACCTTTGTGTGCAGACTGATTGAAAGAAAATAGAACGAATTTTATGAAGTATTTATTGATCGTATTGTTGGCATTGATTGGGTATCAATCTCAGGCTCAGAATATTCGATTTAAAATCGATGGCCAAGAGAAAGATACAACCGTGCATTTGGTGAAGTATTTTGGTAAGAATCTATTCTATGCCGATACCGCTGAAATGGTGAATGGAGTGGTTTCATTTGATGGGTCAAAGCAGAAACCGGGTTTATTGGCCTTGTACATCCCGAATCAAAACCTTTTAGAGTTTGTGTATAGCGGCGAAGAAGATATTGACATTCGTGCCAAGGGCCCCAACTTCATGCAGAACGCTCAAGTGAAGAAATCCAAAGAAAACGAATTGTTCTTCGGATACGTTCAAATGATTGGAACGAGACGTCCACTAGCGGATCAAGCACGAAAAGATCAAGAGAATCATGAAGAAGGTTCTAAACAATGGAATGCGCTCAAAGACAAAATTGAAGGATTGAACAAGGAAGTAGAAGACTACCGCAACAACCTCTTGAAAAATCATGGTGACATGTTGGCAACGAAGATTTTGAAGATGTCCTTCGAAGTTGAAGTTCCAGACGCTCCGGTGGATGAAAACGGTGAACCACTTGAGGAAAACTTCCGTTACAAGTACTACAAAGAACATTACTGGGACAACATCGATTTGGCTGATGATCGATTGGTGCGCACAAAAATCTTCGGAGAAAAGCTGGATTACTACTTCAGCAAGCGCATGTTGCTGCAACACTGGGATTCTATTTTGATTGAGGCCTTCGATTTCATCGACCAGTTTGATATCAAATCTGATTACTTCCAATACTGTGTATCGATATTGACTAATCAATACAGTAAAAGCAAGATCATGGGGATGAACAAGGTGTATGTTTACCTCGGAAAACGTTACTACTGTGGCGATGACACTGATTTTAAAGTGGGGAATCGTGTGTACAAAGGTGTTACCGCAGAAGACGGTGGAACTGCCGCACACTGGACGAAAGAATCACAGCGCCTTAAACTGTGCGAAAACGTGAATACGCACTTCAACTTGGTGATGGGAGCTATTCCTCCGAACATCAAACTTCGTGACACAACGAATGTTATGTACCACGACTTCATGAGCTTGGACAGCGAGTACAAAGTTTTGTATTTCTGGGATCCTGAATGTGGACACTGTAAGAAGATTACACCGAAATTGCAGACGCTTTACGAAAAGAAATGGCGCGATCGCAACATTGAAATCTTCGCGGTTGGAAAAGCAGATAGCGAGGATTTGTTCGAGAAGTGGAAGAAATTCATCATTGCGAATAACTTACAATTCATCAACGTAGGATTGACCTATACGATGAAGGAAGCAGCAATGGATGAAACTCCGGGGCAACCGAAATTACGTCAGTTATTGACTGAAACGACTTTGGAATCCTTGAATTATCAGCAGCAATACGACATCTTTGCAACGCCGAAGGTTTGGATTTTGAACGATAAGAATGAAATCATTGCGTATTCATTGACCGTTTCGCAATTAGAAGATTTGTTCGATAAAATTCAAGGGGTTGAAGACGCTGAGAAGATCTTCCCGCCGGAACAAAACAAAGAAGACGAGCAGATGCATTAATAAAAGCATTGATCCTATCGAAAGCCGTATCGTTTTGATGCGGCTTTTTTTGATCTATCGTATCAAGAGTAATGTCGTCAACCATTCATCCCGCAATTATCAACTTTTATCATCCTTTGGGCAAATTGATTTTATTCTACGGGGACACAACTTCGATTTTGCGTAAATTCGCCCAAATTGATTGAGAATGTATCGATTAACCCTACTCTTCCTTTTCGCAGCCACAACCGGTTTTGCACAAAATTATTGGCAACAAGAAGTTAACTATACCATCGACGTAAAGCTGGACGATGAAAATCACACGCTTTCGGCGTACGAAGAATTCTTGTACATCAATAATTCACCCGACCAATTGGATACCATCTATATCCACATTTGGCCGAACGCCTACAAGAATGGAGAAACGGCTCTCGCGAAGCAACAATACAACAATAAAAAGCTAATCCTGAAATATGGAGATGACGATGTGAAAGGGTACATCGATTCGCTTGATTTTAAAGTAAATGGAGAGCCTGTAAAATGGGACTATCATCCTGAGTACATTGATATTTGTTACATCGTACTGAACAAACCACTTTATTCTGGAAATGAAGTAAAAGTCAGCACTCCATTTCACGTAAAATTACCGTCGGGACGCATCTCTAGACTAGGACACATCAAGCAGTCGTACCAGATTACACAGTGGTATCCGAAGCCGGCCGTATATGACAAAAATGGCTGGAATGCTTTCCCTTATTTAAATCAAGGAGAATTTTACTCGGAATACGGGTCGTTCAATGTTTCCATTACCCTTCCTGAGAATTACGTCGTTGGAGCCACAGGAGATCTACGCACTGAATCTGAGATCAATTTCTTAAACGATCGTGCGAAGACTACTGCCGCAAATGTAGAGGAAGGAATCAACTTTACGGAATTTGGAGCTGTGACGGTGAAAAATGGATTCCCTGAGTCATCGAAGACTATGAAAACCATTCAGTTTACTCAGGACAACGTTCACGATTTCGCCTGGTTCGCTGACAAACGATTCAACGTATTGAAGAGCTCAGTGAAGTTGCCGCACTCAGGTCGATCAGTGACTTCTTGGGCCATGTACACAGAAAATGAAGCAGAACTTTGGATCAAAGCCAGCGAATACCTCAACGATGCCGTATATTACTACAGCCTTTGGAACGGAGATTATCCCTACAACAATGTAACGGCGGTCGATGGAACCATTAGCGCCGGCGGAGGGATGGAATATCCAAATGTTACCGTTATCGGAGGATCAGGGAATGATTACCAATTGGAAGTCGTGATTGTACACGAGGTAGGACATAACTGGTTTTATGGACAGCTCGGAACCAATGAGCGCGTGCACGGTTGGATGGACGAAGGAATGAACACTTTGAATGAGGTGCGATACGTTCAAACCAAATATCCTGATAACCAGGCGCTTTCCGATATGGTACTTGGTGGTGCGTTCCATTTCGAAGATTTGGATCACCACGACATGAGTGACATTTCCTATCGTATGATTGCTGCACTGGGAGAAGATCAACCCATTGAAACGCATTCTGCGAAATTCACCTCTGCCAACTACGGTGTGGTGATGTATCAAAAAACGGGATTGGTATTCTTCTACTTGCGCGACTATTTGGGCGATGAACTTTTTGATAAGTGCATGCGCGAATACTATGCGGAATGGGAATTCAAACATCCACAACCAGAAGATATGCGTCGCTCTTTGGAGAAAACCTCCGGGAAAGATTTGAGTTGGTTATTCGAAGATTTGATCCAAACGACGAATCACGTCGATTACAAATTGAAGAAGGTCAAAATCGATGAAGACGTTGCAGTTACCGTAAAAAATGTCGGGCACGTTGATGGGCCTATAGAAGTCGCAACGCTTGCAAACGGCAAAGTGATTGAAACGAAATGGGTAGAACCCGGAACGAAAAAATCAGTCGTTCGTTTCGAGAACACGAACATCGATGGTGTTCGAATCGATCCGGGAATTAACATTCCTGAAATCAACCGACAAAACAACTCCTGGAAAAAACAAGGAATCTTTGGTAAATGGGAAGGATTGAATACGGAAGTCCTCATTGGAGATAACGAACCGGAGCAAACGAACCTTTTCTGGTTACCAGTAATTGCAGGGAATCTCTACGACGGATTTATGATCGGGCCTACCTTCCACAACTTCGGAATTCCGTTCAATAAATTCGGATACTTGGTTTCGCCCTTCTTCTCATTCAAGCGAGAGTTTGTTTCAGGCGTAGCTGATTTCAATTACAACTTCTACCCGAAGCGCAACTTGAAAATTTCGAAGTTCGGCTTGTCCTTCAAAACCTTTAAACAAGATTCATCGGTGAGAGCAAATGATGGATACTATCTTGCTGTGTTACCATATTGGACAGCTAAAATTGGGCATCGTGGGGATGACAAACCGTACACACAAACCATTCGCGTGCAATCGATGTACCGCCAAGACGTCCTACAACCGGTGACATTGGAACGTGCAGGAGCATATGCCGAATATCAATTTACGTATAGCAAACCCGATCACTATTTTATCGGAAAGTCGCGTTTTGACTACATTCGAGAGATTAGCACCACACTCCAAGAAGGTGCGGGCCGATTTACTGTGGAAGGAACTTACAAATACCGCTATCTCAAGAACAAGCAAAAACGCTGGATTGAAATCAGAGGATTTTTAGGGCACACGTACTTCGCCGATTTTACGGGTGATTCGGATGATACTCCGTATGCATTCTCATTATCTGGTGCCACTGGGTTTCAGGATTTGTTCCTAGACGAATACTTTATGGGGCGAAATGAAATTACGGGTACATGGTCGCAGCAGCGCGTTGAAAATATGGGAGGATTTAAGAGTACGTCCTACTATGGAACAGCTACTGGAACGATGGTCGCCGGGAATATGTACATGGATTTGCCGCTTAAACCCGGATTTTTTGGTGTTTTCGTAGACGCTGGATCATTCCAGGATGGAACGGGATCTATGAGTCCTGTGGCGCTAAATACCGGTTTGGGAATTCGTCTCGGAAATATCTTCGGAATCTACTTCCCGATGTGGATGAGTGATGAAATTTTGAATTCATTCAACACGTCGGGTGTATTTGATGAATACGGCAAGAAAATTCGATTTACGATGAGCATTAACTTGGTGAATAAGCCGTTTAGCCTATCGAATTTTATATAGTTGTTTAGGTAAATCGCACTTTACTTCGATTGATAAGAATTGCTTTTTTTACCGCGGAGGCACAAGAAAAAACGATAGCTTTTGAAGACGAAGCGATTTCTGCGGAAGCAGACCAAAGTGAAGGTAGGGCCATGTTATACTGAGTTGTGTGGCATAATGGTGCACACTGAGGATTATGACTTTGTCATAATCTAACGTCCGAAATCGTCCGCTTTATTAAGTTTCGAATTTCCTTTCGCAAAGGATTAGCTATTCCCTTCGTTTAGTGCACGAATTTTAAAGGCTACATTACCACGCTCCAGCACGCGGAATAAGGTAATCACAACGTTGATCCAAATTCCGGGGCTTACGATTTTTTGTCCAAATCCGAATACGGCTTCGTCTCGCTCCACGATGTACGCGGGCTGTTGTGCAGGAGTCAATTTGCTGTAATCAACTGCGACCTTCCAAGCGGCATCTCGGGCGATCTCCATGGCGAATCCGGCAATTTTCTCATCTACACCTCCAGCCAATTTATCAACGATCTTCAGCAATGGAAAAATTTGCGACAATTCGTCCTGCACTGTATTGATAAGACTATTTAAAACCGTATTTATTTTATTGAAATCATCGTGTAGTGACTCAATATCGTCTGGTTGAACCGTTGCTGCAGCTATTCCGAGATCCAATCCGATATGGGCGTTCATTCCAACAAATAAATGCTGAATCAGCAAAGGATGCCACTTTGCGCACGTTTCAAACACTAATTTCCACGATTTCGTCAAAGGTTCATTGTTTGTCCAAGCGTGATGCGCTTCCAAATATCTATTGGCAAAGACAACGTCTAGCTTTTCCATCCGTTCGTTATCGTCAAAGTATCCTTCTGCGATTTTCTGCTTTACAGATGCCGTGACTCTTCGATACAATGCCGCGAAGTATCCGGCTCTGTTCTTGGTTTTAATGGAATCGTCGATGATTAGTTCTAAGCGTTCAATAACTTCATCAATCGTTGCTGCGGGTTGGAATGTAGACATGTTTTTCAGTTTGAGTGTGGAAGATCAATATAGGGAGAATCTCTAAATTTCATTTGTCCTCCCCCTCTATCCCTCTCCGAAGGGGAAAGTAATTCATCCAAATTAACTTAATATTTCCTCAAGAGTCGTAGTGCCCGTAGATTGATCTCCATCCGTCCAGCGCCATTGTTCGTGCAAGCGGATCTTTCCATTTTCCATAACTTCTGGAGTTGATACGCAAATTCCGGAGCGCTCCATCCCTCTCGAATTAACCTGTCGATAGGTGAACGTAATGATGCCGTCGTCGTCGACAGATCCAACTAGCATGCCTTCTTGAATATCACCTCCCGAATACGAACAGGACAACACATCGCCTTCCTGTTGATAATCAAAAATGAAATCGTCCGAAATTTCTCCGCTCCCGGAAGTTTCAATGACTTTGAATTTTTTGTTGTCGTAATTCATAATGAGAGTAAAGATGGAGAGAATAAAGAGAAAAGACGCTAGATTCTGAGACGCTAGACACTAGATAATTCATAACTCACAACTCACACTTCGGTTCCATCAGAAGCAGTGCTTCTTCTTGCTCAGTGTGCACACGCCTTTAATTCATAACTCATATTCATTATTCCTCATTCATATTCGGAAAGTTCCAACCAACGAAATTCCTTTTCTTCTAATTCTGAAACAACCACAGATAATCGTTCCCCCGCTTTCATTAGGTCTTCGTTAGACGCTTCAGGATTGGATAAAATCTCTGTGAGTTCGGCTTTCTCCGCTTCTAGTTTTTCCATTTCGCCTTCCAAGGATTCAAACTCTACCTTCTCTTTATAACTGAGTTTTCGCTTCTCCCCCGTTTCGACTTTCTTCTTTTCCTGTTTTGGAGCATCTGGAGATTCCTGTCTTTTCTCAGCTCGCGCCAATTTCTGCTGCGCACTGCGATATGCCGTGTAATTTCCTGTGATATCTTTCAATTCGCCTTCTCCCTTGAACACGAACAAATGATCCACCATTTTGTCCATGAAGTAACGGTCGTGCGAAACCACAATCAGACAGCCCTGAAAACTTCGTAGATAATCTTCGAGAACGCTCATCACGAATACGTCTAAGTCGTTTGTGGGCTCATCAAGAATCAGAAAATTCGGATTCTGCATTAGCACCGTCATCAACTTTAAACGACGCTTTTCTCCTCCACTCAATTTGTGAACGAAGTTGAAATGCATGTCTCTTGGAAACAGAAACTTCTCCAAGAATTGCGCTGCAGACATCTGACGGCCTTTTTCCAAAGGAATAAATTCAGCAACATCGCGAATCACGTCAATGACCTTCTTATCATCATCGTAATTGGGTAATTCTTGGTTGTAATATCCGAAGACAACGGTTTCTCCCGTGACAATCTTCCCCTTTCTCAGCGGTTCTATACCCAAGAGCATATTCAGGAAAGTAGTTTTCCCTGTACCATTATTCCCTACAATTCCCACTCGCTCCTGACGCTTGAAAACATAGGAAAAATCGTTCAAAATCTTCTTTTCTCCGAACGCCTTGCCAACGCGATGCAGCTCAAGGATTTTAGTTCCCAAACGCTCCATCTTCACAGGAATTTCCAATTCGTCTTTATCAATGCGTTGCTTTGCTACCTTCTTCGTATCATAAAAAGCTTCGATGCGTGCTTTTTGTTTGGTACCGCGCGCTTTGGGTTGTCGGCGCATCCATTCCAATTCTTTTCGGAATTGATTTTTCGCCTTTTCAATCGTCGACAACAATTGCTCTTCGCGTTCCGCCTTCTTTTCAAGGAAGTAGGAGAAATTTCCTTTGTATTTATACAGCGTTTTGTTGTCCAATTCCAAAATCGTATCGCACACTACTTCGAGGAAATAGCGATCGTGCGTGACCATCAAAATCGTTGAGGTAGATTTGGAAAGATACTCCTCCAACCATTCGATCATATCCAAATCAAGGTGGTTGGTGGGCTCGTCTAAAATTAGGAAATCAGGCTCGGCAATCAATACTTTCGCCAAAGCGACGCGCTTCTTTTGGCCTCCGGATAAAGTCCCAACTAATTGATCGGTATTCTCCAGTTTCAGCACCGAAAGAATCTGATTGATCTTTACTTCAATATCCCAAGCATCCAATTCCGTAACCGCTTCAAAGGTTTTCTTAATTCCTTCTTCGTCTTTGTCGCGCATGGCTTTATTGTATGCCTTAACCGCTTGAAGCTCGGGTAAATCATGAGAAAAGACCTCCTCAAAAATTGTGTGCGTCGGATCCAATTCATCGGACTGTTGCATGAATGCAATACGGAGATCTTTGCGAAATACTATTCTGCCGTCACCCACCGTTTCTTTTCCCAATAAACAACGAAGCAAAGTTGTTTTTCCGGTTCCATTTTTCGCAACAATAGCCGCCTTTTGCCCCTGATCGATTCCAAATGTCAATTCTTCGAAAAGTACGCGCTCTCCGTATGACTTGGTAATTTCTTCAACTGAAAGATAGTTCATAATTACAGGCGCTTCAATGAATCTAAAAGTCGCTTATCACGTCTGATTCCTGTATTGGCAAGGAAGGATAGCGGCAATCCACATATGAAAATCCAGTAAGACATTCCGACTTCATTCGATACGATTTTCTGACCAATGAAGCTATCTCCCATGATGGCCAACAAATAAATCCCGAAGGCGGATACCAAATACAAGTAAAAGATGGCACGTCCGAGTTTTAGTTGACGATCCAGATTCTTATAGGACATAATGCACCAAAATGCGAGCAATGCGATTAAGATAAAACCAATGAACACTGGAACCATAGAACCTTCCGGCAGGGAATCGTCAGGTGACCAGCTAGAAGGTAAATATTCGTGATTTCTTTCTACACTTACTCCCCACGCATTCAATTTGTACACATACTTATCAGAGAAAAAACGGATAAAATCCATCCCGGAAACGGCAATAACCTGAATCACAATGATAATTCCGAGGTAATATGTTTGAATGCGTTGTAACATGCAGATTTTTCGGTCAAAGATAGCAAGATTGCCCTGAAATTGAGATTACCAGAAAGATTCGAAACATTTTAAATGAGAATTCGTAACTTCATAAAAACTCTAGAAAAATGAACGTTTTTAAAGTTGCTGCTATTCTCTTATGTTCTGGTCTTTTATTTACTAGCTGTATGACCGGAAAATACGTTTCTGAACCGACTGGTGAACGCACTATCTCCCAAGCTCCTATGAAATTAAAATGCTTTGGCAAGGCACAATATACTTACTATGGCTACTCAACTTCGGCTGTAGAAATGTATCAGGAAAATGCCAAGTATAAAAAGAAAGGAGACACCATTTATATGCGTGTACGAACGTACTACGGCGATACAAATGAGATCTCCAAAGATTTTCTCCCGCAGTACGTCGTTTCAGGTGACTCGTTAGTGTCCCTTCACTACGACGTGGCTTACGTTAGGAAGAAAAAGTAAATCATAAAGACTTAACAACATATCCAGCAATTCTTGTTGCGGGAACATATCTGATTTATCCTTTCGGGTATTCGTGTGTGTCCACATTCCTTTGATTTTTCCGTAGAAGGCGTCTGAATTGAATTCAAAGCCAGCAGCTCCTTTTGCGCGGACTTCTTCTACCAATCCTTTGCGAACGTCAATGTTATCACGGTTTGCGATGTACAAAATCAATTGACGAAGCGACTCAATCTGAGCGTCGGAATAGCGATACCAACGTTGGTGGCCTCTGAATGGTTTCGCCAGAGTGACAATCTGACTGTCAACAACATTGGTTCCAGCGTACGTTTGATTCTTGTCGTTGATATAACTAAAATTACACACCTCAATACCTACAGAATGCGTATGCATGTGCTGTGATCCGTTTTCCCCAAGATGCCAACCATAAGCGCCTTCTGGAAATGCCTGAACAATTTCACCATCGTATTTATTATCGTTGCCCTTAACCGATTGACCGCCCAATACGAATTCCGTTGCTACAGCTCCGCGCTTATCGCGGCCCCATTGGCTGATCACGTTATATGGATTGTGCCATCCGGCCGTATGATGTAAAAACAGGTATTCTTTATCCGTTGGCCCTTTTTTGTACTCTCAGCCGGTAAAAATTGTTGTTTGATACTGATGGAGCCCTTTGAAACTTCCTCTACCGGTTTCGTATTTTCCTTCGGTTCCTCTTTTTCGGGATTCTCCTCCAAATCGGTGGATGCATTCAATACTTTCCAAGTATTTGGCCCAACGATTCCGTCTGCGTCCAATCCATTTTCTTATTGAAATTTCTTAACTGCGGTTTCAGTTTGCGAACCAAAAATTCCGTCTGCTGGAATGCCTAAAATTTCCTGAAGTTCCTTTACCTCAGGGCCTCTTGATCCTTTTCTCAAAAGCATATTTGTAGTTTTTAAGTGAATAAGTGAGAGTAATCTACTGAAACGAAAGGTAACTAACAAGAATTGTGAAATTAGTGAGAAGTGAAAGGTGAGAAGTGTGGAGTTGTTAAAAGTATCTGCTTTCCGCTTTTTGCCCTCTACAAACCTCCACTCGTCCCTTACAACTGCACCGCCTTATTCCTCAAATAGAAATCCAAAAGCGTGATTGCTGCCATGGCTTCCACAATGGGAACGGCTCTAGGAACCACACAAGGATCGTGTCTGCCTTTTCCCTGCATTTTCACCAGTTCATCTTTGTTATTGAGTGTTGTTTGCTCCTGAATAAGTGTAGCAACAGGTTTGAACGCAATTCTCATGGTTATTGGCATTCCGTTGGATATTCCTCCTTGAATTCCGCCGGAGAAATTGGTTTTGGTACTGCCATCTTCATTAAAAAGATCGTTGTGCTCCGAACCTTTCATCGCTATGCTTGAAAATCCGCTTCCGTATTCAAAACCTTTTACGGCATTGATAGAAAGCATTGCTTTTCCCAGTTCGGCGTGAAGTTTATCAAAAACAGGTTCTCCCAGACCTGGAGGTACATGGTGCATTTCACAAACGATGCTTCCTCCAACGGTGTCCCCTTCTTTTCTGATTTCTCGAATATACGTCTCCATGCGCTCCGCGTCCTCAGGATTTGCGCATCGTACTGGATTGTTATCAATTTCGTTGAAATCAGGAGTTCCTTCCATTCGAACGGTTCCCACCTGATCCACGTAAGCGACGATGTCTATACCCAATTGCTCCAACGCTTGTTTGGCGATTGCACCTGCCACTACCCTACTAGCCGTCTCTCTTGCTGATGATCTTCCACCGCCTCTATAATCGCGGTTTCCGTATTTCTTATCGTAGGTGTAATCCGCGTGCGACGGACGATACACGTCTTTGATGTGATCGTAATCTTTTGATTTCTGATCGGCATTTCGGATGATAAAACCGATCGGAGTTCCCGTAGTTTTTCCTTCAAAAATTCCAGAGAGAAGTTCTACCGTATCGGATTCTTTTCGTTGGGTAACAATCGCTGATTGTCCAGGTTTACGTCGATCTAGTTCCGCTTGAATGGCATCCAAGTCCAACGGGATGTTCGCCGGAACACCGTCAATTACTCCACCGATGGCCACACCGTGTGACTCACCGAAGGTACTTAGTTTGAATATGGTTCCGAATGTTGAGGACATATATACTTGGTAAAAAGTTGAAAGCAGAAGGCAGAAAGATTCCTTCAACTTTCAGCTTTCTACTTTTTGCATTATGCTTTTTAATTACAAATCGTTTCTTCCGTTACTTTCAAGATTTTACGAACTTCTTCCAAGGTTGGTGCTTCAGCGTATGTTCTCAAAACCGGCTCAGTTCCCGAAGGTCGAATCATCACCCAGCGATCGTCATCAAAGAAAAACTTGAATCCATCAATAGTTCCTACTTCGCGCACTTGATAATCACCAAAACTCTGGTATTTATTGTCTTTACAGTTGGCTACAATTTGGTTCTTCAACTCATCGGTAATGTGCAAATCACTACGTTCGAATTTGAATGCTCCTACAATCTCGTAAACCTCGCTGATCAAATCATCTAGAGTTTTTCCTGATTTCGCCATGAATTCCCAAATGATTAATCCCATCCAGATTCCATCGCGTTCCGGAATATGACCTTTTGTCGCAATTCCACCTGATTCTTCACCACCAACCAATACGTCTTCTTCGACCATGATTCCGGCAATGTATTTGAATCCGATTTTAACTACTTCACTTTCCAATCCGTAATGATCCGCCATTCTTCCAACACGCGGCGTTGTACTGAAAGCAGTCGCAACTTTACCGTCCATGTTTTTGTATTTCTTCAAGTAGTGAATCAACAAGAGAATGATGTGGTGCGAATCAATGAATTCTCCAGATCCGTTGTACAAACCAATGCGATCGGCATCTCCATCTGTTGCCAAGGCACAATCAACATCGCTTTTTTCTTTGATATATGCTTCTAACTCTTGCAAGTTCTTTGCAATCGGTTCAGGTGCCTGTCCCATAAATGAAGGGTTGTGCTCGCAATGGATGAACGTTGCATTCGGAAGGATACGTTTCAAAGCGTTTTGTCCAGCGCCGTACATTGCATCGTACACCAAATTCAGTCCTGACTTTTCAATCGCTTCGATATCGAAATTGGCTTTCGCATGTTCCACGTACATCGTTTCCAAATCCACGATTTCCACCAATGGACTATCCATAGAAACGGCTTTTAAATCCACTGAATTGGTATCTGGAATGATATCTTCAATTTCCTGAACTTTCTCTGGAGAAAGCGGCCCTCCGTGGTGCGATTTCAATTTGTATCCGTTATATGACGGTGGGTTATGACTCGCTGTAATAACGACACCGATTGAGCATCCCAATTTCACTGCAGCCAAAGAAACCATCGGTGTTGACACAAATCCCACGGCCATTTTTACACCAATTCCTTCGCTGATAAATACTTTCACAGCAGTTTGAACGAAGAGTTCACCGGCATATCGGCAATCGTGTCCGATAACCACTGTCGGGCTCTCGAAGTTTTCCTTGAGCCATTTTGCCGTTGCGATGCTTACACGAGCAACATTTTCAACTGTATAATCTTCAGCGATGATAGCGCGCCATCCGTCTGTTCCAAACTTGATTTTTTGTGCCAATTTCTTTGGTTTTTAATTCGCCTCAAATATAGTCAGGAAGCCACGAATTACAGGGATTTTATCAAAAAAAATGAGTCCAATAATCTTAAACCGATTAAGTACCTAGAACGAAAAAGAGCCGAATCACATTGACCGGCTCTAATCATTTTTTTGTTTTAAGAACTACTTTTCGAAGGCGTTAATCGTCTTTTCGATGATTGCCACACATTCCATCAATTGTTCTTCTGTCATCACCAATGGTGGTGCAAATCGAATGATGTTTCCGTGCGTTGGTTTCGCTAACAATCCGTTCTCTTTCAACGCTACACATAGGTTCCAAGCAGTATCGCTGTCTTCTGTATCGTTTACGATAATTGCGTTCAAAAGTCCGCGACCGCGTACTTTTACCACCAAATCCGTGCTATCGATTATACGCTGCATTTCCTTACGGAAAAGCTGTCCTAAACGACGCGCGTTTGCTGCCAATTCTTCATCACGAATAACTTCCAAAGCCGCAATAGCAACTTTTGCCGCTACTGGATTTCCTCCGAAGGTAGAACCGTGCTGACCTGGCTTGATCACATTCATGATTTCGTTATCCGCCAAAACTGCTGACACCGGGTAAGCTCCTCCAGAAAGTGCTTTTCCTAGAATCAAAATATCTGGTTTTACGAACGTGTTCGGATCTTTCTGACAGGTATTTCCACAGCTACAATCACCACAAACAGCCAATAAAGCACCTGTTCGCGCAATTCCTGTTTGTACCTCATCGGCCATAAACAACGCTCCAGCATCTTTACACAATTGCTGCGCTTTTTCAATGTATCCTGCGTCCGGAACGAATACACCTGCTTCTCCTTGAATTGGCTCTACCAACATTCCAACTACGTTGTCGTTGTTTTTCAAAGCTTCTTCCAAAGCAGTGGTATCATTGTAAGGAATACGAATAAATCCAGGTGTGTACGGCCCGAAGTTTTTGTTTGCCACTGGATCGTTTGAGAACGATACAATCGTAGTTGTTCTTCCGTGGAAGTTGTTTTCACAAACAATAATCTGTGCGGCGTTTTCAGGAATGCCTTTTACTTCGTATCCCCATTTACGGCACAATTTGATCGCCGTTTCAACTGCCTCAGCACCTGTGTTCATCGGTAAAACTTTGTCAAATCCGAAATACTCGGTTACGAATTTCTCGTAAGGCCCTAATGCATTGTTGTAGAACGCGCGTGACGTCAATGTCAACATTTTTGCTTGTTCTACCATTGCGTCAACAATCTTCGGATGGCAGTGTCCTTGGTTTACTGCTGAATACGCTGATAAGAAATCGTAATACTTCTTACCTTCAACATCCCATACGTGAACACCTTCACCTCGTTCCAAAACAACACCGAGCGGATGATAGTTGTGAGCTCCGTGCTTGTCTTCCATTTGCATCAAGTCGTTTGATGTCAATTTGTCCGTAGTAACATTCATGTTTTATGATGTTTTGAAATGTGCGTTCATCGCGGAGAACGCCTTATCCTTTCCTCATTCTTAGGAGAGAAATCATCCGAGAGGGGCAAAAATAAATTTTTGGAGGCAGAAAGTCAATCCGTTCATAATTTGTGCTATTCTAAATTCCATATTAATAGCTACGAAAACACCTACTATGAAAGTTAAAATTCCAAAAGGATCCATTCAAACAGATGATCTTAAAGCTAAGTTAGAAGCCCAATTTCCAGACATGACCTTCCAAAAACGCAACAAAAAAATGTTAGTGGCCAAACGGTCGAACATTGCAGGGGCCAATATTATGGTTTATAAAAATCGAGTTCAGATAGGGGCTGCATTTCCAACTATGGGCGGGCAAATGTTATTTGTATTTAGTTTCTTGCTTTTGGGGATCTTGATTCCGTTTATTGTATATCTTGCAGCATTCCAACCAAAACAAAAGGAAGTAGAAAAGGACGTGGGAGCGTTTGTTCAGAAATTGGTTGAGATTTAATTAAGACCCCACTAATATTCATGACAACCCCTTTGATTGGCATTGATATTAAAGTGTATGCTTATAGATGAAACGGTAAATAGAGATCAAGAAATCTTGGAATACGTTGAACGCAAACGTAACGGTGAAGATTTTTCGTCCATTCGGAAGGAATTGATTTCTAAAGGCTATTCGGATGAAAAAGTCGCCTCAATGATGCGCGATATTGAAGATGCAGTAATGGCATCGTACGAAACGAAAAAGATGCGGCTCCACCCAAGAATCATTGTTGGGTTTATTAAAGCGTTCATCGGAATTACGCTCATAGCCATAGGATTTAATGGGATCATCCCTTGCATTGTTACATTTACAGGTGTGGCCATGATTGCCGTTCGACCGCAACGAAAAGGTGGAAATATTGAGCGTTCGAAGTGGAATCGGAGACAATGATAGAGACACTAGACGCTGATATATTAGATAGTCATTTCGCAAACAAAAAATCCGGGCTTTCACCCGGATTTAATAATTCTAGTCCAATTACTTAGAAAGTGAATTTATACGTTGCGTGAAAGCCTTCTTTCTCAGACCATCCCACTTCAACGCAATCTCCGCGCTTTCTTAAATTCGGATTGATCGAATCATCCGAGCAAAATACATCGATTGGATATTTCTGCTCAAGTGCTCTGGCAAGTAAAAATCCTGTTTCATCAAGATAGTTATTGGGTAAAAGATTCAGACATTTCATTTGACGTTCTGAAAAGCAAAAGTTTTCTTCTGCCCATTCTCTGATGTTACGACGAATCATCTGTGCTTGTTTGATTCGTTCTTGGTCATTTAATGCATACAACTCTTCAATTTTACGCTGTGCATTTTCTCCATTCCAAATTAATCCCATTTTGAATAATGTTTAAGTTAATGGGGGCAAAACTATTAACCAAAAAACACATCCACAATACCAATAAAAACTTAATTTTCAAGAATATATATCACGCAAATTTATTCGTTAATTTTTACAGCCACATCCGTTATTTGTACGTGATCCTCTAGAAATTTAGGCATCAAAAAAGCCCCAATCTTTCGACTGAGGCTTTCTATTTTTTTCAATTAGAACAGCTTCTCCTGATTCGGGTCTTCTTCCTCCTTTTTAGAGACATCCCATTCCATTTTCTGGGGCTTCTCATCATCTTCTCCGACAACTTCTTCTGGAGCTTCTTTAGTCGCTGCAGGCTCTTCCCTCTCAGGCTCTGGCCAAGGTTCATCTCCTTCAATTGCGTGATCCAAGACAATCTCTTTCACTTTGTTCTTAGTGATCTGATTCCCCTGTGCTTTCATTCCTTTTATGTCGATGAAATTTTCGAACTCAATAATTTCATCAGGAAGGTTTTTCGTCGCTTTTAGAAGTTTATTGAAGATGACACGGAATTTCGGTTTGTATGCTGTAGACACTGCATCCAGTTCCGATCCTTCACTCTCAGAAATGAAACTTACGCGTTTATCGGATGTTACCTCACACAAGAATTTCTTACCGTAATGCAATTCTTTTTCTGCGTCGTAATACACGGCCGAAATAGGACGGTCTGGATGCCATTTTTCGATGTGAATCATATCATCATCGAAGTGCGTTGCCAAGTCGAAACCAGACAATCGGTACTCACCTGTTTTGTATAAGGTCAAGATCTTGTCTTCTCCTTTGAATTGTCCAAGGAAAGTACCGCGGCCTTCGTCATTCAAACGACCTACGACATCGTCGTACCAGATTTTTCGAGCAGCGAGGGTAGATCCTCCAACTTCTTTCTGAACAATCTTAGAAACGATTTCTTTCGTAACACGGTTACCACCTGCACCACGACCCTTGATCAACAAATCTCCAAGATCGATGTCAAATTTCAATCGTTTCAAGTGCGGACGGGCTCTCAGAACTACCGTAACCACTTCACGCTCTCCATTTGGATGGACATTGAAGTAAAGCAATTTAGAACCTTTGGTGCCCTTTGTTAAATCGTATTCTGTATCGCGCGTAATGGAATTCACATTGAAGCGCTTCATCATAGTTGGCCCGCCTTTACCATCTTGATAAATCATATGGTACACGGTACGCTTATCGCCTTTCTTCCAAATATTCGCGTAAATGATCCCTTTACCAACAAACTTCTTGTCGGAGACTTTCGTCACCATCATTTTTCCTGTGGAGAAGAACACGATTACATCATCAATTTCAGAACAATCGGCAATGTATTCTGCTTTTCGAAGTCCATAACCAATGAATCCTTCTTCGTAATCCACATAGAATTTGCGGTTGGCGATAATCACCTTGTTTGCATTAATGGAATCAAATGTTTTGATTTCGCATTTGCGCTCTTTTCCAGCACCAAAGCGCTTTTTAAGATCTTTGAAGTAATCGATGGCGTAATCGATGAGGTTGGCAAGATTGTTCTTTACCTCCTCCATCTCAGCTTCAATCTTCGCAATTTGTTCGTCGGCCTTATCCTTGTCGAAACGTGTAATACGAATCATAGGGATGCGTGTCAAACGCTCTAAGTCGTCATCAACGATGTCACGAATGAATTGCTTTTTAAACGGCTTGAAACGTTTGTATAGATACTCATAAAGGCTTTCTCTATCGCTGTACTCCTTGAATTCGATGTACATCTCTTCATTGATGAAAATCTTCTCAAGTGTGGACATGTGCCATTGTTGCTCCAATTCTTTCAATCGGATTTCCAACTCCTTCCTGAGCAATTCCACCGTGTTGTCCGTGTTTGCTTTCAGAATTTGTGAAACACCCAAAAATCGCGGCTTATCGCCATCAATAACCGAAGAGTTCGGAGAAATAGAAACTTCACAATCCGTGAATGCGTAGAGTGCGTCCAAGGTTTTATCCGGAGAAACACCAGTAGCCAAGTGAATGATTACTTCAGCAGTTGCAGCCGTGTTATCTTCAATCTTTTTAATCTTGATTTTGCCCTTATCGTTGGCTTTCAAGATAGAATCAATCAAGGATGTCGTCGTACCGTAGGGAATTTCGGTTACGACCAACATTTTGTTGTTTTCCTTCTTGATTTTCGCACGAACGCGGATTTTACCTCCACGCAATCCGTCATTATAGTTGGATACATCGATCATCCCTCCATTCGGGAAATCAGGGAAGATTTTCACCCCCTTTCCACGCAAATGGTTAATCGATTGTTCGATAAGTTCCACGAAGTTGTGCGGCAAAATTTTACATGCCATCCCAACGGCAATCCCTTCTGCTCCTTGCGCAAGAAGCAATGGAAACTTAACGGGTAATTGTTCTGGTTCATCGTTTCGACCGTCATAACTCTTGAGCCAATTGGTCGTTTTAGGATTGAACACTACGTGCTGCGCAAATTTCGATACGCGCGCCTCAATATAACGAGGGGCTGCTGCTCTATCCCCTGTTAATGTGTTTCCCCAGTTTCCCTGACAATCGATCAATAAGTCTTTCTGCCCAAGATTTACCAAGGCATCTCCGATAGAAGCGTCACCATGCGGGTGATACTTCATCGTATTTCCGATGATGTTCGCCACCTTGTTGTAACGCCCGTCATCCATCTCCTTCATGGAGTGCATGATTCGGCGCTGTACAGGTTTGAAACCATCAAAAAGTGAAGGTACGGCACGCTCCAGGATTACGTACGATGCGTAATCTAGGAACCAGTTCTCATACAATCCCCCAACAGGAATGATGTTTTCATCCACTACTTTATCTCCGAATGCGGATTCGTCCTGACCTTCCTCCTCCTGAGAATCGTCGTTCTCTTCGGGATTCAAATCGTCGTTGTCCAACTTTTCGTCTTCGTCAGCCATATTCTAAGATGCTTTATCTAATTCTTTGGAGTCGTCCTCCAACGCTTCTTCAACGCGAAGGTTATCGATAATAAACTCTTGTCTTTGTTGTGTGTTTTTCCCCATGTAGTAGGAAAGAATGGAATCGATGGATGCCTCTTTCGAAAGCATTACCGGCTCCAATCGGATATCTTCTCCGATGAAGTGCTTGAATTCGTCCGGTGAAATCTCCCCAAGCCCTTTGAATCGTGTGATCTCTGGATTCTTTCCAAGCTCTGCAATTGCCGCGCGGCGTTCTTCATCCGAGTAGCAATAAATGGTTTTCTTCTTGTTACGTACACGGAACAATGGTGTCTGGAGCACCGAAACATGACCGCGTTTCACCAAATCCGGGAAGAACTGCAAGAAGAACGTCAAAAGGAGCATGCGAATGTGCATTCCATCAACGTCGGCATCGGTAGCGATTACAATGTTGTTGTAACGCAAATCGTCCATATCATCTTCGATGTTGAGTGCCGCCTGAATCAAGTTGAATTCTTCGTTCTCGTACACCACCTTTTTCGTTAATCCATAGCTGTTCAAAGGCTTTCCTTTCAACGAGAATACGGCTTGCGTATTTACATCACGTGATTTTGTGATGGATCCACTCGCTGAATCTCCCTCCGTGATGAATAAGGTAGTTTCTTCACGACGCTCGTTTTTCATGTCCGTGAGATGCACACGACAATCGCGCAATTTCTTGTTATGAAGGTTGGCTTTCTTTGCACGCTCGCGAGCGATTTTTCGAATTCCAGAAAGCTCTTTTCGTTCCTTCTCACTTTGCTTGATTTTCTTTTCGAGAATATCAACTACTTCCGGATTTCGGTGCAAGAAGTTATCTAGTTTTTCCTTGAGGAAGTTATTGATGAAGGCACGCATGGATTCTCCACCTGGCTCTACCTCTAAGGATCCCAATTTCGTTTTGGTCTGAGATTCGAATACAGGCTCCATTACTTTCACCGAAACGGCTGCCACAATGGACTGACGGATATCCGACGCTTCGTAATTCTTCCCGTAAAAATCTTTAATCACCTTCGCTACGGATTCTCTAAAGGCACTTTGATGTGTCCCTCCTTGAGTTGTATGCTGTCCGTTCACGAATGAATAATAATCCTCTCCGTATGTTTTTCCGTGTGTGAAAGCTACTTCGATGTCATCTCCCTCCAAGTGAATGATTGGGTACAATGGATCTCCGTCCATATTGTTCTCCAAGAGATCTTTCAATCCGTTCTTGGATAGGTAGCGTTGTCCGTTGAACTTGATCGTCAATCCACGATTCAAGTAACAATAGTTCCAGATCATTTTCTCCAGATACGCAGTCTTGAAGGCAAACTTCTTGAAGACCGTATCGTCCGGGATAAATTCTACGTAAGTTCCGTTGGCTTCGTCTGTTTTGGTCTGCGGTGATTCTTCCACCACTTCTCCTTGCTTGAAGGAAACCTGAACCTTTTCGCCGTCGCGCACAGAGTACACCATGAAATGACTAGAGAGTGCGTTCACCGCTTTGGTACCCACGCCGTTCAATCCGACCGACTTTTTAAAGGCTTTAGAATCGTACTTTCCACCGGTGTTCATTTTGGAAACTACATCCTTCACCTTCCCGAGAGGAATCCCACGACCGAAATCGCGTACGGTAACCTTTCCTTCTTTTACAGTGATATCGATCCGTTTTCCATTCCCCATGACGAATTCATCGATACAGTTATCGACAACTTCCTTCACGAGAATATAGATCCCGTCATCAGCTGCGGAACCATCTCCTAATTTACCGATGTACATCCCTGGACGGAGACGGATATGCTCCTTCCAATCCAGCGACCGAATATTTGCTTCAGTATATTGAGAATCTGCCATTTACACACGTTTTTAGGGAACTATCAAATATAAGGAAGAAAGCCCCTGTTTTTGCGGGATGCAGACGGAACTTATCCACGAAATATGGTTGATATTAACAGATTACCGGCCGGAAATTGGATTTTTCGACTAAAATGAAGGGAAAATAGGCTGAAATTCGTTTTTCTAGACTTACTTGTCCATAATAGCATTCAATTCTTTCATGAAGGATTCATTGTCGTCATAACCGGATACTCGTCCCCACTCCGTGTACGTATAGCTCGTATCGGATTCACGTTCTGCATCAACGATCACAACTGATGGGAATCCATTCGGAGGAACCTTTCTACTTACCTTTCTGATATTAACCCAATGCTCTTTCGGCATTTGCGTTTTGATGGGATTGTCCAGATATAACAATACTACTTTGTCTTCTGCCCATTCTTCAAACTCATCTGTGCTAAACAAATTTTTCTCAAGGGCTTGACAAGGTTTACACCAATCGCTACCTGTAAACAAGACGAGAATAGGCTTGTTCGAATTCTTAGAAGCTTCGTATGCATCATCGACAATCGTGTTCCAGTTTCCTTTTAGTGTTTCGACATTTTTTCGATCAGCTCGGGTAAATCCTAAAACAACAAAAACTAAGAAAAGTAGCGCTAAAGTCTTCATAATGCATGAATTGTCCTCTATAACGAAAGTATTCTCGAAAGCGTATAACTCGTGTTATCTTGCTCCGTAAACATCCCGTATCAACCCGTAAGCCGGCTTGCCTTGAGGCGTGTATCTCGCATTTTTCATCCCAGAATTTTGCTCATTCGGGAAGAACGTCCATTTCCATAAAAATCCTCCTGCGAAGAAATCTTCTTTCCAGATTGTCTCAAAAAACGCACGATAGCCATTGAACTGATTGTTCATGTTAGCGACTTTCGTTTTGTCATCTTGCATGCCCGAAACATTGTAGTCGCTACTCTTGAATCCGTACTCGGTGAAGATGATCTTACGATCCCATTTCTCGCTGTATTTCTTCAAGTCTTCGGTAACTCCAGCCCAACCATCCTTGATGATTTCATAAGTCGGTTCTTTTTCTTTCGAAACAGGAAAATACCCATCGATTCCAATAAAATCCAGATCGTCCCAAAATTTCACGTACTCGTAATTATCCCAGTTCGCAGCATAGGTCAACGGACCGTCGTAGATTTCTTTTATTTCCTTGATCAATTGACGCCAAAAAGCTTCTCTTTTTTTCGCTGCGAATCGATACTCGGTACCGATACAGAACAGATCGGCATTCACTGAATCGGCTACGCGTGCGAAGGTCAAAATGTACTTTCGATATGAATCTTCCCAGATTTTCCAATCATCCTCATTATCCAAGTCAAAATCTCCAGGCCATCCATCTCCAACCACCCAGACGTGCGGTTTGATCATAATTTTCTGTCCAACTGCATGCGATAAATTCGCGATGGAAATCGTTCCTTTTTCCGTCTCGCCCCACCATTGATATCCAGTTCCAAATTGTACACGCGCATCTCCACGAGCGGAAAATCCGTAGGGCACTAAAGCCACCCATTCGGCATTCATCTCGTTGATACTATCCATATCCGTAGTGTCGATTTCCTTGTTGGGCATTTCCAAGTTCACACCCGTCATTTTGCCTTCAGAGTTCACCACCTTTTCCGATGGTCGATAATCGAAATCCGTAACATCCTCCTTGCTTGCGCAAGCCGACAAAATGACTACCACCAATATTATTGCATACCTCATACTACCTCTATTACCTGTCCATCTTCCACACATTCCGAAGGATCGAAGATTTGTCGCGCTTCAATCAAATGCTGCTCTCCCGTATCGTAACGTGCGCTCAAATGCCCCATCATCAATCGTCCAACTTGCGCCGCTTTTGCCACTTCTGCAGCATCTTTTGCAGTAGAGTGTTTGGTAGCTGTTGCCCGATCACGCAATACTTCTACAAACGTGGCTTCATGGTAGAGCACATTCACATTCTTCACTGCGTTGATTGTTACTTCCGAATAAGCTGTATCGGAACAATACGCGTAGGATTTTGGAGGCGCTGCTGCTTCTGTATAATCTTGGGAAAGAATCGTGCGGTCATCCTCTTCGATATCTTCTCCTTTTTTTAGTCGGTGATAGTATTCCAACTTCACTCCATCCGCTTTGGCTTTATCTGCCAGAAGTTTGCGTTCTCGTTCCTTTTCTTCGATTCGGAAACCACTGGTAGGAATTTTGTGAACGAGCGGAAAACAGGAAACCTTCACTTTGTCATCTTCGAATAATAAAACCGATGATTCGGGTTTAATTTCCGTAAAAATGAGCTCAAACGCAAGTTTTCCCTTGGCGACCTCCAATTGCAGTAAGACGATATCCTTCAATCCAATCGGGCCGTAGATTTGAATCGGCTTAACGCGCCCCATCAAATGCATCGTACTCAAAAGACCAACTAAACCAAAGAAGTGATCACCGTGAAGATGAGAAATGAAGATATGCGTAATCCGGTTGAAATTGACTCCGAACTTTCGCATTTGCATTTGCGTTCCTTCACCACAATCAATTAGAAAGTGACGATTTCGGCATTGAATATATTGACTGGAAGGATTCCTTCTGGAAGTAGGCACGGCCGCACCGCTACCCAATATAGTAACTGTAAAATCCACTAGGCGATTTGTGACATCGCTGATTCTTTGTCCGCTGCGATATTCAAAACCTTGTCCAATTGTGCGATACTAATGAGCTTTTGAACATTTTCCTGCAATCCGCATAGAACGAACATACCATTTGTGTCTTTACACAATCGATTCGCTACAAGCAAGGCGCTTAAACCTGAAGAATCACAGTATTTGGTGCTGGACATATCGATAATAATATTGTTGATGCTTTGCTTGCTCAGCAATATCAACTCCGCTTTCAAATCGGATGCATTCGAGGCATTTAAGCGCTCTACATTCACTTGAATGATTGCTGTTCCGTTGTCTTGCGTTACCGAGAAATCCATGTGTTAGGTGTTTCTTTCAAATGTAACAATTTTTTATTGGCGTTTGATTTTGGAAGCCAACAAATAAATTACGGCCATTCGAACCGCCACTCCATTCTCTACTTGATCCAAAATAATGGCCTGATCGGAGTCTGCTACGTCGCTTGTAATTTCAACTCCACGATTGATTGGCCCTGGGTGCATTACAACAATTTTCTTCGAGAGATTGTCCAAAATTTCTTTGGTCAATCCGTACTGCATGCTGTATTCTCTCAGCGATGGGAAGTACTTGATATCTTGTCGTTCTAACTGAATGCGGAGCATGTTCGCCACGTCACACCATTCCAAGGCTTTTTGAAGGTTGTGCTCCACTTTTACACCTAGATCTCCGATATACTTTGGAATCAACGTCGTTGGCCCACAAACCATCACTTCTGCCCCAAGTTTTTGCAAACAGTAAATGTTAGAAAGTGCCACTCGAGAGTGCAAAATATCTCCTACGATTACGACTTTCTTCCCTGCTACATCACCCAACCTTTCGCGAATAGAATACGAATCCAAAAGTGCTTGTGTTGGATGTTCATGGGTTCCGTCTCCTGCATTGATGACTCTGGCATCCACACGCTCCGAGAGAAACTTCGCCGCTCCCGGGTTCGGGTGACGCATTACAACCATATCGACTTTCATCGAAAGGATGTTGTTCACCGTATCGATGAGGGTTTCTCCTTTCTTCACTGAGCTACTTGCGGCGGAGAAATTTACTGTATCTGCCGACAAGCGCTTTTCTGCTAATTCGAAGGATAATCGTGTTCTCGTGGAGTTCTCAAAGAACAAGTTCGCAATGGTAATATCTCTAAGCGATGGCACCTTTTTAATCGGTCGGTTGATTACTTCCTTGAAAGCATCCGCCGTTTTGAAAATGAGTTGTATGTCGTTTTCAGTCAGGTTCTTTATTCCGGTAAGGTGATCAACACTTAAATTATCCATTGGTATCTGGTGTAAATAACACTACTTTATCTTCTCCTTCAAGCTCTTTCCATTCTACTGAAACCCTTTCCGATGTAAGCGAATCCACCGTTTTCCCGACATAATCCGCCTGAATTGGTAAATCGCGCTGGAACCTACGATCGATCAGCGTAAGTAACTCCACTTTTTGTGGTCGACCGAAAGCGAGTAAGGCATCCAATCCTGAACGAATGGAACGACCGGTGTACAATACATCGTCGATAAGAACGACATCTTTGTTTTCGATCACAAAATCGATGTTCGTTGCACTTGGAATTAACGGAATTTCTCTTCTGCGGAAGTCGTCACGATAGAAAGTGATATCCAGGTTTCCGCACACCACCTCATGGCCGAGAATCGTCTCCAATCGTTCTTTCAAACGTGTGAGAACGTTCACGCCTCTGGGCTGCAAGCCAATGAGTACAGAATTCGAGAAATCGTTGTGGGTTTCGATCAATTGATAACAAAGGCGATTCACGGTAAGTTCAACATGTTTTGCATTGAGAATTACTTGCCTTTCCATCGTTGCAAAGATAAACGGAATTTTTGATAGAGCGTTGCGTTCTTGAGGAGGATATTAACAAGAATTGAACATTGGAAGTTTGGAGTAGTTGGAGTTGGAGTGTGAGTGTGAGTGTGAGTGTGAGACTGAAAGTAGAAAGATGATGCTTCCTTTGACTTTCTACTTTCCACCTTATACCAACTCTGCACTTCCAAATTCCATTTAATACTTCTTTCTGCCCCGTTAAATCAATCGTAATTACACTTCACATTTTTCTCAAAAATCGAAGGCTAAAAGCATGTACCTTGGTACTGGTTAGGTGAGTAGAAAAGAAAACTATCTCAGGTTTTCGTTTGTTTTTGGTTTAGGTTGCCTGATTTTAAATCCGTTCTTGCGAATCGAAGGTTTGGAATCAGGCTTCTTTTTTTGACTACCTTTGGTTTTAATATCAAATACATCATGAAATCTCTAACCATTCTACTCGCATTATTTGTTCTCATTGGATGTCAAAACGGCAAGAAGAACAACAACCCTGACGAACGCCTTCAAGAAAAAGAAGTTCCCGATAATTTTGACATTGGTGAAGCCAAAGATGGGCGTTACACCAACAACTATTTCAATCTTTCTTTCGAATACGATCAAGAATGGGATGTTTTGACTTACGAAGAGTTGGAATCTCTGATGGATATGGGGGTTGAAGTCTCTAGCCAATCAAACAAAAAACTGAAAAAGTCATTTGAGGCCGCGAAAGTTAGAACAGCTCAGCATTTTGGTGCTTTTAAACACGATCCAGAAACGTTCACGGGAATGTTTAATCCATCGGTACTCGTATTATCGGAAAATGTTACGATGCACGATATACAGTATGGTGATGAGTACCTTGAAAAGATCCGAGATACATGGTCTAAAACAAACATGGGCATTAAGCAAGATGGCGTTATTGAGGAAGAAAAAATAGACGGCCGTACGTTCTTCACGTTAAAAGGACGTGCTAATACCTATGGAGTGGAAGTACTGCAAAAATACCATTGCACCATCGTCAAAGGCTTTGCTTTGGTAGTCATCGAAACATATCTTGACGAGGAACAGAGTAAAGAG
The DNA here is from genome assembly GCA_003149635.1 of Fluviicola sp. XM-24bin1. Lineage (GTDB taxonomy): Bacteria > Bacteroidota > Bacteroidia > Flavobacteriales_D > Crocinitomicaceae > UBA4466. The sequence continues at coordinate 192,734 of QCWI01000007.1, read as the reverse complement.
ACTCAAATGGTTATGGAATCTATGGAGTTCAAAAAAGCTTAACTGCCTTTCTTCTTTACGGAATAGCCTTCTTTCACTAGGAGGTCATATACTTTGTCACGAACATTCCCCTGAATTAAGATTTCGCCGTCTTTCACAGAGCCTCCCACACCGCATTTGCTCTTAAGCATTTTGCCTAGGTCTTTTAGATCATCTGGATCTCCTACGAATCCTTCGACAAGGGTTACTTCCTTCCCTTTTCGCTGTTTGCGATCGATGGAAACGTATAAGTTTTGTTCTGAAGGTGGCAATGTTTCGTCGAACGCGTCTTCTTCGTAATCAAAATTGAAATCGGGGTTGGTGGAATACACCACGTTAATCTTTTTCTTCTTCGCCATACTCTAAATTACTAAAAAAGGCATCCAACTGCTCTAGACGCATGGAAATGTATTGCTTCATGATCGCTATTTCCTCGTCGTAGTTGTTGGCATCCAAATACCCTACTCCATCTAATGGCCATCGCTTGAAGTTGTCTTCCAGATATTGCTGAAGCTTCTTACTGTTGGCATCGATAAAACTTAACAAGGTTCCTTCCCCAAATTGTCTTCGGCGATATTCTTTCCATTGTTTTGCCAATCGTTCCGCATATCCTGTTGATGGTAAATGCATCAATCTTCCGATTAAAACTACCTTCTCGCAATCCACCGGTCGGTCGATGAGATTCAACTCGTAGTTTCCATCGCGCCCGAAAGAATGATCGTAATCCCAGGGAACAAATTTCAATGGCCGTCCATTTTCCGAGTAGAGATAAAAATTCTTGATCAGTCCGTCATCATTATTTGTTAGGAGCAACAACAAATGCCAATCGATCAAACTTCTTACATCGACCCAATCCTTGTATTCTTCGATAAATTGTTCGTCGCTGGATTCGAAGAGGAATTTCTTGAATGTATCCAACTCGTGATTGCAATCTAAGCTGTTTTGTTTCGGAAATTTTTGCTGGTAGTAATTATCTGGCTCTTGAACATTCGGCAATCGCTCTTCCACAAACACAAAAGGATCTTTGAATAGTCTCGAACCTTGAGGATTCGCTTTATCAAATCCCAACCATGAACCGTTCACTTTTTCCATGATCACGTACAACCCGATATACTTATCGTTGAGATAAATCGGAAGGTAGTCACACCGCGGAGCCTTGTTTTCGGAATTCATCAAACGAAAAATATCATAACTCAGCTTGTGACGCTGAAAGGTCTTATCGATATAGCTGGCATTAAAGATGAAATCGTCGTTTGTTGGGAGGTTTCCAAGCGTCACTTTTTCCTCAAATTCAACGGTCATGGAATGTTTGGGATATTGACTGGAGATGCCACCTCGGTATTTAATGGCTGCCTTGTACTTCTTTCCGGCGTAGGTTATTTCACACGGAAGTTTTCCGTCCCAACCAATCGAATCGGAATAGATGCGAATGATCTGTTCGTTTTCAATCTCTTGATCTTGAATTGCATCAGAAGATCCTGAACAAGACGTAATGATAAGAAGTAAGATGGCTAACGGCGTCCATTTCATGATGGGCCGAATTTACAACAATCAAAAAAGAAATGGAAAATGAGATTACAACTTCGGACACTTCTTACAGTGAACGGCTTTCTTTTTGTACTTCTTGCAGCACTTTTTCTTCTTTCCGCACATTTCTGATGAACAAGGAACGAACAATTGTGCTTCCTGATGGGCTACATTTTGCGCTAGTTGAACTTCAGAGAACCTCATTATTTAGAATTAATCTAAACAAATATAAGACAAAATTCAATTCGATCTTCACTTGGATTAGAAAAGAATATCTTGAGCAACTCGATAGGTATTCGCATGCGCCTCCACAATGTCTTTGATGTGTGGGCTGTAACCGCCTCCCATCGTACAAACTACAGGAAGTTCCAATTGACGGACGGTCTCAAAAACTACTTGATCCCTTCTTTTACATCCTTCTCGTGTCAAGCCCAATCGCCCCAATTTATCCGTCGCAACGACATCCACGCCACACTGGTAAAAAATGAAATCTGGTTGGAAGTTTTTCAGAATTCCATCCAGCGACTTTTCCAATTGATACAAGTATTCGGCATCCCCGCAACCATCTTCCAATTCAAGATCTATGTCGGAGACTTCTTTCTTGAGCGGATAATTATTCTTCCCATGCATACTGAAGGTAAACACCTCAGGAGTACTCCTGAAAATTTCGGCAGTTCCATTTCCTTGGTGCACATCAAGATCGACAATGAGAATTTTATTGACCTCCGTGTTATCCAGCAACCATTGGGCAGCAATTGCCTGATCATTTAATAGACAAAACCCTTCCCCGCGATTGGTAAATGCATGATGCGTTCCTCCTGCGATATTCATGGCCGCACCTCCATCGCTCACTACCCGCTGTGCGCACTCTCTCGTTCCACCCATGATCATCAACTCACGATTAATCAAGCGTTCATTATGGACGAATCCCGACACACGCTGTTCTTTTGGAGATACTTCCAAACGTTGAAGTCGTTCTAAATATTGAGCATCATGTACCTTCAATACATCCTCTAAGGCGATGGTATTGGGACTGAAAACTTGTTCTGAAGTTATGGTTCCTTCGTGGAGCAATTGCTGAATCAACAACTCATATTTCTCCATTGGAAACCGATGATTTTCCGGAAGCGGATGTACGTATATGTCGTTGTAGGCTACCTTAAGCACTTATCGCTTGATTCTCGGCAACGTAACCTCTAATACGAATAAAGATTGATGCTCATTCAATTCTGAGAAATGACATCCTAACGGCCCAGATTTCATGCGCGTCGTAATCAAGCCAAGTCCAGCCCCGCCTTTTGAACTCATAAATTCATTGGAAAGCACCGTCAAGTATTTCTCCTTCAACACATCTTCTTCCTGGCTATTGAGATCATCCAAGTACGATTGAATCTTATCTACTTCAGAATTCTCAACCATATTCGCCATATGTACTTTGTACGAATCATCATCGGCGGCAATCACTAAAAAGGCCAATTGCTCACCATTTTGATCATGCTGACCGTGAAGACGAATGTTTTGAAGTCCTTCCAAAAGAATGGAAAACATGCGCTTGATCACAATGCGCTTATCGCCTTTTGAGACCAGAAGTTTTTCAACTCCATTAGACAGTGATCCTACAAGTTCCTGAGAAAAAGTACCGTTGTGAGACACTAAGATCTTACGATTCTCATTGGTCACCAAGCCGTCATGCGTCTCTTTAAAGAGCGCTTGAACCTTTTGTGCGACCGTATTTATTGTCTCATTCATAGTGAGTATTGCGGTTCTAATTCAACGCAAATTTACAACGGATTATTGTAAGATAGTTAATGTTCCTTCAATCTTCTCTGTACTATTCGCGTCGTTCGTTTCGATGATGAAATAGTAAGATGCTACTGGCAATTGCGCACCGTTAAAGGTTCCATCCCACATATTGTTACTGTACGGGTTACTTGCACTTGAACTGTGCTCAAATACTTTGTTCCCCCATCGGTTGTACACTGTTACTCTCGCATTCGGATATACATTATCCAACCCAACGATTTCCCATGTATCGTGCGCTCCATCCGATCCTGGTGTGAAGGCCGTTGGAACGATCAAATCTTGTGGCGTACAATCGTTCACAATCACCATCTCTACTGTACTTGCCGGACAAATTCCCGCCGTTACGTATTGAACATCCAGTACCTGGTTGTATGATGCCCCTGTAACTGTCCCTGTTGTAGGATCGATAGTTGCTGGCGTCGCAGAAAGCAATGAGTATGTTCCTCCAGCAGTTCCGCTCAATGTTGCCGTAGCACCATCACACGTTGGAGTCATGAAGAATGTTGCATCATCCTGCGGATCAACTGTGGCGTTCACCGAAGCTATCGCTGTACATCCGTTTCCATCTTCCAACTGAATGTAATACATACCTGCTGTTACACCTGTCGCTGTTGGTACTGCGGTTGTAGCTCCAGCATCTGTCCAGTACGTCAACGTTCCAGGATCACTTCCGGCTGTCACCCCTGCTGCTGTCAAGTTAACCGTATTCGGCTCACAAACTGAAGCTGGATCTGTTACCACTAGCGTAGGAGATGGATTTATTGTCGCTGTAACCTGACCAGCATTTTGACATCCGTTCCCATCTGTAAGTGTGATGAAATACGTTCCAGATCCCACTGCTGTTGGTGTTGGAACTGCTGTTCCCATTCCATCGAAATAGGTAAATGTTCCCGGATCACTTCCTGCTGTTACCGCTGGATCGGTCAAATCAACCAATGCAGGATCACATACCGCTGCTGGATCGGTCAATACGATTGTTGGCATTGGGTTCACCGTTACGTTCACAGGTAGAATCGTTGTACAGTTTCCGTCATCCAATTGGATGTAGTAGGTATTTGTAGTTCCTACTGCGTTTGGAGTTGGAACTGCCGTTGTCGCTGTATTGTTCGTCCAATATGTCAATGTACCAGGATCACTTCCTGCCGTTACTGCAGCCGCTGTCAAATCCACTATTGCTGGATCACACTCTGCAGCCGGATCGGTAATCACTAAGTTCGGCGCGGCGTTAACTGTTACCACTTCCGTAGTAGAACATCCGTTAGCATCCAAGTACGTAATTGTTGTAGTTCCCGCTGCAACTGCCGACACCACACCAAAATTATCAATGGTAGCCACTGTTGGGGCTGAAGATGACCATGGTGTCGTTGGATCTGGAGTTCCTGATCCTGTCAGTGTATTCGTTGCTGCCGCACAAATTGGAGCATTTCCAGTAATTGTTGGTGTAGCATTCACAGTGATCGTCACGGTATTCGAACAACCGTTGTTATCCGTATATGTAATATCTGCTGTACCTGCTGCTACTCCAGTAACGTTTCCAACATTGTCCACAGTTGCAACTGCCGTGTTCGAAGACGACCATGGAGTAACTGGGTCTGGAGTTCCCGTTCCTGACAAAGCAAGTACGCTTGACTCACAAACTGCAGTTCCTCCCGAAACTGTCGGAGAAACATTTACCGTAATTGTAAACGATTGTTCTACCGTACAAGAGTTACTAACATCGTTGACATACATGGTCATCGATGATGAAATCCAATCTCCTACTGCGTATTGCGTTCCTGTACCTCCTGTTCCAGAGTAGTACGCTTCATTTCCAGTCAATCCAGTTCCAGAGATAGCACCCAATTGAATGCTGTCACACGCCGTTGCGTTGGCCACTGGATCCAAAACAGGTGCTGCCGTTACTGTTACCACGTACGTATCAGAACATCCGTTGATATCCAAATATGTGATTGTCGTCGTTCCTGCCGTTACTCCTGTAACGTTTCCAAGGTTGTCGACTGTTGCTACCCCTGTGTTTGAAGAAGTCCAAGGTGTAGTTCCATCCGGTGTTCCTGTTCCTGATAATGCTGCTGTCGCTCCTGGACAAACAGAAGTAGGCCCAGAGATCGTTGGAGATGGATTCACGGTAATTGAGAATGATTGCTCAACCGTGCAAGGATTTGACACATCGTAGATGTACATTGTTATGGAAGTTGAAATCCAATCGCCTGCAGCGTATTGCGTTCCTGTACCACCCGTTCCTGAGTAATATGCTTCGTTACTCGTCAATCCTGTTCCTGAAATCGCTGGAAGTTGAATGCTATCACAACCCGTAATATTCGTTTGAGGGTCTAATACCGGAGCTGCAGTTACTGTTACGACGTAGGTATCAGAACATCCATTGGCATCCAAATAAGTGATTGTTGTTGTTCCAGCTGCTACTCCCGTAACGTTACCAAGGTTATCCACTGTAGCTGCCGCCGTGTTCGAAGAAGTCCAAGGTGTAGTTCCGTCCGGAATTCCTGTTCCCGTTAAAGCAATGGATGCACCCGGACAAACAGATGTCGGTCCAGAAACAGTAGGCGAAACGTTGATTGTAATTGAGAACGATTGTTCAAGAGTACATGGATTCGATACATCATTAATATACATCGTCATGGAAGTCGAAATCCAATCTCCTGCCGCGTACTGCGTACCTGTACCACCCGTTCCTGAGTAGTACGCCTCGTTTACTGTCAATCCAGTTCCTGAGATCGCTGGAAGTTGAATACTATCACATCCTGTGATGTTCGTCTGAGGATCCAAAACTGGCGCTGCTGAAACATTCACTACATAGGTAGCAGAACATCCATTGGCATCCAAATACGTAATAGTTGTCGATCCCACTGCAACTCCTGTAACGTTACCAACATTGTCAACAGTAGCTGCTGCCGTATTTGAAGAAGTCCATGGTGTTGTTCCATCTGGAGTTCCTGTTCCCGTCAATGCAATGGATGCACCTGGACAAACAGACGTTGGCCCTGAAACTGTCGGCGAAACATTAATAGTAATTGAGAAGGATTGTTCAACAGTACATGGGTTCGATATATCGTTAATGTACATTGTCATGGAAGTCGAAATCCAATCTCCTGCAGCGTACTGCGTTCCTGTACCTCCCGTTCCCGAATAGTATGCCTCATTTCCTGTCAATCCAGTTCCTGAAATCGCTGGAAGCTGAATGCTATCACACCCCGTGATGTTCGTTTGAGGATCCAATACCGGAGCTGCTGAAACATTCACGACATAGGTAGCAGAACAACCATTGGCATCCAAATATGTAATCGTTGTCGACCCCACTGCTACTCCTGTGACGTTACCAACATTGTCAACCGTTGCTGCTGCCGTATTCGAAGAAGTCCATGGTGTCGTTCCATCTGGCGTTCCGGTTCCTGTCAATGCAATCGACGCACCCGGACAAACAGATGTTGGCCCTGAAACTGTTGGTGATGGATTCACAGTGATCGTGAAAGATTGCTCAACCGTACATGGATTCGATACATCGATAATGTACATCGTCATGGACGTTGAAATCCAATCTCCGGCAGCGTATTGTGTCCCAGAACCTCCTGTTCCTGAGTAGTACGCTTCGTTTCCTGTCAATCCCGTTCCTGAAATTACTGGAAGTTGAATGCTATCACATCCCGTAATGTTCGCTTGTGGATCTAATACTGGTGCCGCTGAAACACTTACCACGTATGTGTTCGAACACCCATTGGCGTCCAAATAAGTAATCGTTGTTGATCCAACAGCAACGCCCGTAACGTTAGCAAGGTTGTCAACTGTAGCTGCCGCTGTATTCGAAGAAGTCCAAGGAATCGTTCCATCTGGCGTTCCTGAACCTGTCAAAGCTATAGATGCACCCGGACAAACTGATGTTGGCCCTGAAATCGTTGGTGTAGCATTAACGGTCACTACTTGATTGCTTGAATTTGGACAAGGCCCTGAAGTTGTGTAAGTAACCGTGTACGTTCCTGGTGTCGAAGCACTCAAATCAATCTGTCCTGTACCAGCGTTGATGGAAAGTCCAGCTGTAGAACTGAATGTTCCACCGCCCAATCCTGTTATAGTTGGTGTTGGATCCGCATCATCGGCACAATAAGCAGCCGCAGAATAGCTAAACGAAGCGTCGTCCAGTGGATTGATTGTAACAAAGACAGAATCAATTGCTGTACATCCGCCTCCCACATCCAATTGGATGTAGTGCCATCCGCTCCCCGCAATTGTAGGGTCTGGATGTGGCAAAGTCGCACCGTTATCTGTCCAATAGGTCAACGTCCCTGGATCACTCCCGGCTGTTATTGCTGGCACTGTGATATCTAACGTATTCGGTGCACAAACTGCAGCCGGATCTGTTGTAACTAAGTTCGGCGATGCCGTAACCGTAACAGTCACTGGAACTCTAAAAGTCCCTGGACAAACACCTACCCAATAGGTAGTTGTTGTTCCCGGAGTCACGTTGTACGTCAATTGGTTGGTTTGACCAGCAATTGGCGAACCACCATATTGTGCTGTGTACCAGTCCAGTGTTCCTGTATATGATCCTTGCACCGTTACACTTGGCGAAGCTGTTTGACCCGCACAAATAGTAACATCGTTCGGAATAAGATCATAGTAGGGAGCTGTTGAAAGTGCATCTCCATCGGAACCCTCTGTCGCTCCATTCGGTGGGAATTCGCTCAATTGAGTTGAGATGGTAACTCCTACGTCCCCTTCTCCCACGTTTGTTGCAGGGGCACCACTCGAAAAACGAATAATTCCACCAGAACCAGCTCCACCTGGTCCACCAGCTTCGTTTTGCTGGAATGCATTTACTTCAATATTTTGGTCACCACCGTCTCCACCAATTGCTTGGAGATTTATGGTTCCCGTTAGAGCTGCAGCATTTTCGATGTACACCGTTCCGGCTCCACCACCTCCACCAGCTCCGTCGTTTCCAACGAAAGCGTTAAATCCAAGTGCCTGACCTGTTGGGTTGGAGTTTTCTCCAGCACCACCATTAGCAGCAATTACTCCATCTCCTGCAATAGTTCCATAGTTTACGATGTAGACAATTCCTCCACCGCGACCACCGTCACCACCTTCGCCAGAATCCTGATCACCGGCTCCACCACCTCCTCCGAAGAAGATACGCCCAGCGTCATAGGTCAATGGGTGTGCACCCCAACCTCCGGCATTTTTACGACCATCACCACTCCAAGCAGCGTTGTTTGGTCCGGTGAAATTGGCGTTTTGGTTCGATTGCGAAAGTGAGTATCCACCTTGACCTGCACCACTTGATGCTGTAATGCTTGCATCCTGAGCATAAGCCGCTGCGTATCCTGGAGCTTCATTTCCTCTAGCATTGAATGCTCCCGCACCCACTTCGGCATTGGATCCACCTCCACCACCAGCGTTGACGTATCCACCGCCACCGCCACCATTGGCGATTCCGGCGACTCCGTATCTTGAGTAAATTACATCGTATTCAATATGATATCCATGGATACTTTCACCTTTTTCAGAACCTTCTTCACCTGCTGGAGAACCTAAGAAACGGTCACTGCCTTGTCCTCCTGTGTTCGCAGCCCCTGGAATGAAAGTATTATCTACTTGTCCACCTCGGAATCCATACCCTGTAGCCGTAATGTTTCCTGTTGTGTTTACTGTAAGCGTACCATCAACTTCAAGCGCCACGACACCTCCGGTTGTACCATTCCATAACGTTGGAACAATTGCAGCACCGTTATTTACCGTCAGATCGTCAAATCGAGGGATACGGATAATTTGTACTTCGTCCGCAGCCGTATAGTTGTACGTAAGACCACACGTAAGATTGATCGTGTTGGCTCCAGCAGTGCTCAATACTTCCACCCGCTCGTATCGACCAGCGTTGTTGTAGTTCGTTACCTGTCCGAATGTCTCCGGCGTAACACCAAAACCTGAATCGAAGTAAGACTGCGGAACGGTGTAGTTACCCCAACCTGCAACAACAGGGAAGAAGTTTACATCCACTGCTGCTCCGTGCATTTGAACAATTAGAATCAAATCACCTTGCTGTAGCGGCGTTGCTCCAAAAGCTCCACCATTCATGGTATTACTTGCCACCGTAATGGAAGTATTCGAAGCATTAGCGTTTACCGTAAGGTTAGTATATGTGTTGAGAACCTCAGCTGCTCCTGTAACGGTGTAATTACCATCTTTTGAACGTTGTGCATGAGCATCTGAAATAAAGAAAAATCCTAGTAAAACCAGGATACCACGTAGTATCATTTTCATAGTCTCAGTTTGGTCTGCTTGGTACGTAGACGAAAATACTGAAAAAATGGTTTGCTTTTACGGGAGATCAATCATCACGTTTCCAAGAATTTTGCTCACTGCTGGGCAGATTTCGGCATTTTTGAGCGTCAAATCAATGATTTGAATCATGCGCTTGCGATCAGTATGAGGATACTCTCGACACGCTTGCGGTCGGATGTCGTAAATGAAGCAGGTGTTATCGGGTTGAAGAAAGGTGCATGGTGCTGATTGAAGTACCCAATCACCGTCGTCATCCTTTTGGAGGTAGGTATTTTCGAAGTCCTGTGAAGACATCTTCAACTTCTTGGAAATCCTTTGGACATCAACATCACGGAAGATTGGACTAGTGGTTTTACAGCAATTCGCACATTGCAGACAGTCTATTTTTTCGAAAGCATTTTCGTGGGCCTCATGAAAGACTTGATCTAGATTTTTAGGGCGTTTTTTCTTGACTTTCCGAACGTATTTTTCCCGTTCTGGTTTGTGCTTTAGATGGTCATCAAGAAGGTCTTTGTACTCCAATGCTAAAGGATTTGTTGCAATATTAATAATTGCTGAATTAAAAAAGCCGCTCCTTGCAGAAGCGGCTTCGTAAATCCTATGATTTGATCTTAGATTACTCCAAGTAATTTTAAAAGGAAGTAGATGATGATCACCAACACTACCACTGAAAGGATCCATCCTAAAGTTCCACCAATGAGAGAGATCAATGCTAAAATTACCAATACTAGCAACACAATCAAGATGATATTAACGAGGTCGCTATTACCACCTGCAGCACGCGATTTGATCTTCGCTAATTTCTTCGCTTGCTTTTTAGTCAGTTGCTTTTCAGAAGAATTATCGTCGTTATCTGATTCAAAATCCTCCATTGACTGAACATCTTCGTAAGACATTTCTTCATCTCCAGAAAATCCATCCGCAGATCTCAACGCTTTCTGCTGTTTCGCTTCTTGTTTGATCACTTCACGATCTGAAGAAACATTCTCGTTTGAAACAACAGCATCTGCCTTACTATCGGCCTTACGCGTTGATGAGTATGTTGCTTTTTTCGTTTTAGTATTCTTTGATTTTACATCTTCATATGCTACACTTTCTTCTTCCTTTTCAGTGTTAGAAGACTTCATGTTCCCCTTACGATTGATGTGGAATCCTTTGTTGTATTTTCTCTTGGAAATCAAGCGGTTATTTACAACGTTGTTGTTGGTTGCACACGATGCAAATACAACGGCCAGGGCGACCAATAAGTTCAGGTTAAATAACTTTTTCATTTCTGTGTTTTTAGTTGTTGTTTGATTATGACAGTAAATAGGCTTTGGATCCCTATTCTATTTGTTGTTTAAATCCATTGCGCGGAGCGTATTGATCATCAAAGAAGCGATGGTCATTGGCCCTACCCCACCCGGAACTGGTGTGATGTAAGAACATTTTGGTGCTACTTCATCAAATTTCACGTCGCCTTTCAAGGCCCAACCGCGTTTTTTCGATACATCTGGAACTCTTGTGGTTCCGACATCCACGATCACGGCACCATCTTTCACCATATCAGCAGTAACGAATTCCGGACGTCCGATAGCTGCGATGATGATATCTGCTTGTTTTACCACTTCTGGAAGGTTCGCTGTACGACTGTGTGTCAAGGTCACCGTACAATTTCCAGGATTGCTGTTGCGACTTAACATGATTGAAAGCGGTGTTCCAACGATGTTACTTCTTCCAATGATTACACAGTTCTTTCCAGAGGTTTCAATGTTATTTCGCTTCAAGAGCTCCATAATTCCCGCTGGTGTCGCTGGCAAGAAACCTGGCAGTGAAAGCACCATATTCCCTAAGTTCATGGGGTGGAATCCATCCACGTCCTTCTTTGGATCGATGGCTTCCGTCACTTTCAATTCGTCGATGTGATCTGGCAATGGAAGCTGAACAATGAATCCGTCAATTTCGGGATCGTTGTTCAATTCGTTCACTTTGTGAAGCAGCGCTTCTTCGGAAATATCCGATTCGTATTGAATCAAAGTACTTTTGAATCCGATTTCATCGCAGGCTTTTACTTTCGCGTTTACATACGTCAATGAACCGCCATCGCTACCAACCAAAACTGCTGCTAGATGCGGAATTTTCTTTCCGTTTGCTTTTCTTTCTTCTACTGCTTTTCTGAGTTCGGCGCGAATTGCTTCTGCCGTTACTTTACCATCGAGGAGTTGCATACGTGAGGTTTGTTTTCCTCAAAGATAGAAGAACCTTTGTTTTTTGAGACACATTTATGGAATGATTTCACCTTCTTCGAAATGCCGTATATTTGAATTAAAATTACAGCATGAAACGAATTTTATTTGTCCTTTGCCTTCTGTTTTCATTTACTTCGAACGCTCAATCCATTGAGGGAACTGAACTTGGTTTGGAAGGAACTTTTGGCGCATCGAACCTCGGTGGTTCCTTTGGAATTGGTGTGAAATACGGATGGAAGTTTGGCGAATACTTCATTGCTGGCCCGTCGGTTCGATACCAAAGAACCTGGTTCCAAGCTGGACTTAACACAGCTTCACCTACTTCCGGTGGATTTAATATTTTCGGAGGTGGAGGTTTCATTCACGCTCGCTTTTTTAATGCTTTGTTTGTTGGGGTTGAATCTGAAATTTTACGAACTCCCTTGAATGGAAATTTCTCTTTTTCAAGCGAAAGCAATTGGTCTCCAAACTTCTTTATTGGAGGAGGTTATTCCATGGAATTTAATGAGACATGGCGACTCAACTTAGGTATTTTATACGATGTAATTGATAGTGACAATTCTCCACTTCAATTCCAATACACTACGCGAAATTCTCAAGGGGTTTTATTGCCGATCATTTATCGCATTAACTTCTTCTTCCCTATTGGTGGTGAGTAAGGTAAGGGCATAAAAAAAGCCCGGCGCTTCGAGAACCTCAGCGACGGACTTTAAAATTTTCGTTTTCCTTTTGGAAAGACTCTTATCTCATTCTTGGTTGTGCCAAGGTACCAGCTGGCCCTTTCTGAAAGAATTCGATTTCAAAATCCAAAGGCTCAACACCGTATGCACTTGCTGAAGGAACGTACAAGCGGTACTTCCCTCCTACCTGCATAGATTGGAATCCGATCACCCACCCTTCAATTAAACTTCCGGGAGCAAGGTTTGCCTGGAATTTACCATCTGGTAATTTCTCCGAAGTTTCCTTCACCGTTCCATCGAACTGACGCAATACATAGCTTGCTTCAATATCGTCTCCGATCGCAGGTTTGGCTCCAGAACCTTTCTTGATAGTTTCAAGGTAGATTCCTTTCTCCAATTCCTGAATTCCTTCAATCGCTTTTATTTCTTCCCAACGCGGTTTGAATTCAGCCTCAGTAGCCGCAGCCTTCTCCGCTTGCAAGCGCTGTGCTTCTTTCTGGAAACTCATTTGAAGTGCCTGCGTTTCAGAATCAGAAATACGCTTAGGTTTTTCGCTGATCCCGTCGATGAATCCTGCTTCCAATTGCGCTACATTGATAATCTTCGTTGGCCCCATAGATTCAAACTGAGAGTAGGCATCGCTCGCTGTCAAAAGACCGATACAATTACATCCCTCTTTCGCGTTTGCCTCGTTGAAAGTCGCTCCTTGTTGAGATCCCCCCAACATGTTCTGTACTTGTTGGTAACAAGTCGAACGCTCTTCGTTTGAGATCTCTCTAAATCCGTTTTTGAATCCAGCGATGAACTCATTCTTGTATTTCGCGAACTGCGCTTTGTTCGGGTTCTGCGCGCTCATCAAAGGACTAGAGGCCTGATACCCCATGAAGTAAGACCATTTGTCTTTCTCCGTCTTCAGCTCTACTGGCTTCTCTTCCTTTTTTGTTTCTTTTTCTTCGTCTTTGTCACCGCACGCTACCAAAGTAGTCGCAAGTAACGCCATCATTAATAGATACTTCATTAGTTCAATTCTAGTAGTTCTACATCAAAGATCAATGCCATGTGTGGCTCAATCGGCCCTCCTGGGTGTGGAGATGCTCCGTATGCAAGGTTTTCTGGAATGTACAAGCGGTATTTTGCTCCTTTTGGCATCAACTGCAATGCTTCTGTCCATCCTTTGATTACTTGGTTCACTCCGAAAGTAGCAGGCTCTCCGCGAGATACTGAACTATCGAATACAGTTCCATCGATCAATGTTCCATGGTAATGCACTGTAACTTGCGTTGTTGGCCCTGGCTTATCACCTGATCCAGCCTCAATTACCTCGTATTGCAATCCGCTTTCCGTAACCGTAACGCTTTCTTTCTTCGCGTTTTCAGCAAGGAATGCTTCTCCTTCTTCTTTGTTCTTTCCGAATTTCTGCTCGCTAATTCCAGTCAAGTATTTCTGAATGATTGCGTTAGCTTCTTCGGGTGTGTATTTCATTTGTTTACCCTGGAATGCGTCACTGATAGCTTCTGCGATAACTTCTGGAGACAATGACTCCAAATTTTGTTGCAAAAGGCTTCCTCCCAAACTCATTCCTACGCAGTAACTTACTGCTTCAATTTCTTGTGACATCTAGTGTTTTTTTTTGACAAAGATAACTTTTGAGTTAGGAGTTATGAGTTTCTGAGTTATGAATTATGATATAATAAGGAATAATGAATTTTAAATACTGAATTAGAAATAGCGCAAACTATAGAAGACCGAGGCCGAGCTAGGCGAGCAAGAAAGCCGAGGGATATTCTAATGATAAAAATTCATAAATGGAGTTTTGTGTAATTTGGCGGTATGCGATACGTATTGGTAGTTGTGTTGATTATTGAGGCCATGATTGGCTGTAATCAGTCCGATGGGATGAAGGAAACCCAAAAGGACTCCATTAAAGAGAACAAAATGGAATCGTATGCGCCCTCACAGCCTATTGAGTTCTCACACTCGGTTCATGCGGGAATTGAAGGTATCAATTGCAAGTACTGCCATAATTCCGTTACAGAATCGAAATCAGCCGGAATTCCGTCAGTTAATGTCTGTATGAATTGTCACAAGCAAATTAAAGGAGAAGATGATGAAGCAAAAGACAAAATTCAAAGGATCTATGACGCTGCTGGCTGGGATGGCGAGAAACATACGGCCGATACCAAACCTATCGTATGGAATAAGGTTCATAGCCTTCCCGATTCAATATACCTTCTCCCTGATGAGCATTCGAGCGACTCCTTTTCACATTCAAAACATGTAAGCGTGGCCGGATTGGATTGCAAATCTTGTCATGAAGACTTGAAAAAAAATGATCCCACGGATGTCCCGTTTAATAAGTTTTTATGTGCGAAATGCCACTACTAATTACAGTGTGAGTGTGAGTGCGAGTGAAGGTCGGAGTGGGAATGGCAGAGGGAGCGTGAGTTTTGAGATGTTCATGAAATAATTCGTCCGTCGCCCATTGTTATGATGCGATCGGTTCTTTCAGCGAAATCGTTGTCGTGCGTTACGACCAATAAGGATAATCCTTGATCTTCAGTCAACGATTTAAATATATCAAATACGTTTTCTGCATTTTTACTATCCAAGTTCCCTGTGGGTTCATCGCCCATTATAATCATAGGATTATTGATGAGCGCCCTCGCAATGGCAACGCGCTGCTTCTGACCTCCAGAAATGCGACTAGACAGTTTCAAAGCTTGGTCTTCGATGCCCAAAAGTTTCAATTTTGACATCGCGTCGTGTTCAATTTCCTCATGCGATTTCTTCCCTAATTTCTTCGCTGGAAGCATGACGTTCTCTAAAACTGTGAACTCTGAAAGGAGATAATGGAACTGGAATACAAAGCCGATTTTTTCGTTTCGAATCATGGATAATTCATCTGGAGTTTTGTTCGTCAATAATTCATCATTGATGTACAATTCTCCTTCGTAATCGGTATCCATGGTCGAAAGGATATAAAGCAAGGTCGACTTCCCACATCCTGATTTCCCCATAATTGAGACGAACTCACCGTGATCGATCCCAAAGGAAATATCCTTCAAAACGTGAAACTCCGTTGGCTTTCGGAAGTACTTATTGATATTTTTTGCTTCTAGTGCTTTTGACATACTTATTGTCCTCGAATAATTTCTACTGGATCGATGTTTTGCGCTTTTCTTGATGGCAAGTATCCTGCGAGGAAGGTTGAAATCAAGGCAAACACGATTCCGATGATGTAAAACATAGGATCAAAATTGATCGGATAGGTTTTAATAGTCGGAAGAGCTTCTGTATCGAATGGAACGTGACTGATTAGGAGTGACACGCCGTAACCGAGAAGCAAGCCCAACAATCCTCCCAAAAGACCAATTAAAATTGCTTGACTGAGAAAGATCATTCGAACATCTTTACCTGAAAATCCTGTTGCTTTTAAGATGGCGATGTCGTTCATTTTCTCATAGATGAGCATATTCAAAATGTTGTAGATTCCGAAACCAGCAACAATCAACAAGGTCACCGAAACGGCGTAAGAAATTAAATTTCGAATAAATGATCCCGTTTCAAATTGCGCATTAGCCTCTTGAACTGTTACGGCTTTGATATCGAACAGTTTTTCCAAGTCCTTCGCCACTTCAGGAGCATCTTCCATCCGGTTCAACTTAACGTTTATATCCGTAATAAAATGCACTGATTCACCCCTCAAACGCTGCGCAGTCTTGATGTTGACATAACTCTGCACCTTATCAATGTCCGCAAGTCCACTTTGATAAAATGCCACCACTTTCAACGGAAAAATGTCTCCCGTTGGATTGCTCACCTGAACGATATCCCCTACGGAAATGGACAAAAGATCAGCCGCACCTTTCCCGAGAATAATCGCATTGTCGTTGGTTGCTAAATCCTCCGCTTTGCCTTGAACGATGTAATCATCCAGATTATAGAATTCAACTTCCTTCATGACGTCCACTCCTTGTAAAGATGCTCCCAATCGCGTTGATCCCGCCAAATAGAATCCTTGAGATCGAACTACAGGAGTAACACCGCGTACATTTTTCTGCTTTTTCAGGAATGCTATTATCGCCAATGCATTGTGAATGCGTTCCTGACTTTGCTTCGGCTTAACCGATCGAACCAGTTGTTTGTGCTCGTTGAACTCCGCCGATTTCTCCACTGGTTGAACTGCGCTAGGTTCCATTTCATTGTACAGCCGGACATGCGGGGTACGATTCAAAACCAATCCGTCCAAGAGGCCATTGAGTCCCGTCATGAAGCTCATCATGATCACGTACGCACCAATTCCGAAGGTGACTCCGAGTGCAGCAACAGCGGTTTGCTTCTTTCTGGAAAGCAGGTGTGTTTTTGATATGGAAAGAATTACCCCGAGCTTCATTCCTCCTTTAATATTTTGGTTCCAGGTTTTAATCCAGATACGATTTCCACGTGACTCAAGCTTCTAACTCCTGTTTTCACTCGCTTCCTTCCGTTTTCTGTCAATACGTATTGGTTAGCAATCAAATAGGCCAACGGGATCACGATGACATTCTCGCGTTTGTCAATAACAATGTTGCCTTCCCCTGAAAGTCCCATGAATAATTTGGGCGGTTTTTCCGTAAAGACTCCTTCTACTTCGAAGGTCTGAGTTTGAGCATCCAATTTGGGAGAAATGTGACTAACAATGGCTTTGAACACCTTATTCTTGTATGCTTCCAGTGAAACGATAATTTCCTGTCCCAGGGCAACTTTGGTAATATCGACTTCGTCAATTTTCATTTTTAGAACGAAGCGTTCCGACGAACCGACGATCATCACAGGTTCTTGCACCGATACGAATTCGCCCGTTTCTTTAAAAAGATCGTACACCACTCCAGAAAGGCGATTTCTCACCAATGCATCGTTGGATCGCGAAAGGCTACTAACGTAATTGTTTTCCGCTTGATTTAGCGCCGTTCTGAGATCACTTTCTGTTCTCGCCAAGCGGTTCTTGAGCAGGCTGTAACGGGTTTTGGAAGAAGAGTACATGACCTCGCTTTGGGCGAACTCAGTATCATTGATCAATCCCTTGTGATGCAGCTCTTTATTCTTGAAATGATTTAGAGAATCCGTACGCATTTTTAGCAACGCGTCATTAATCTCAATCTTTAAGTCGTTAAGCAAATTAACATCGCCATTATAATTGCTTCGAGCAATATCCAAGGATAATCGCGCGTTGGAAGCTGTTGAACTGGATTGCACATCGCGAACGGCAAACAACACATCGTTGGGATGGACAGAATCGCCGATTTCTACCAGCAACTCGTCAATATAACCGGAATTCAACGCATTGACACGGTACAACTCATCGGGTTCAACAACAACGCTCGAATACACAGATTCGACGATGGTTTCTCTTTGAACGACATATCCTTCTTGTTCGTCCTGACAGGATCCAAGGACGTATAACGTAAGAGCAATAAAGGGTGCAAATTTGATTCGCATACTTCAGAAATTTGTTTTACTAAAGTATGCGCTCTCGAACGCATTAGTTATGACTTCAGTCAGGTATTAACCAAATATTCGTTTGAAACTGACAAATTCGCATGGGAAGCGTCCAAGGCAGTTTCCAGATCTTCCCAGATATCATCGACATGCTCCAAACCGATGGAGAGTCGTACCAAACCATCTGAAATTCCAACATCTGCCCGTTGTTCGGGTATCAATTTAGAATGCGTTGTTGACGCCGGATGTGTTGCAATGCTTCGTACATCCCCCAGATTTGCAGTGAGAGAGAAAAGTTTGAGTGCGTTTAGGAATTTACGGCCACCTTCGAGACCGGATTTTAATTGAAAAGTCACAATTCCACCACCCGATTTCATTTGCTTCTTAGCAATTTCATAATGTGGATGCGATGGTAAGAACGGATACTTCACAGAATCGACGGCATTGTGCGCTTCCAAACGTTTTGAAATGACTAAAGCATTGTCACAATGACGATCCATGCGAACATGCAAGGTTTCCAATGATTTGCTCAATGTCCAAGCATTAAACGGACTTATCGCCGGGCCGGAATGACGCGCAAAAGCCTTTACCTTTTCGATAATCTCGTGACTTGCTAGAATTGCTCCTCCCAAAGTTCTCCCTTGTCCATCGATGTACTTGGTCGCTGAATGAATGGAAACATGTGCTCCGAATTTTAGCGGTTGTTGCAAATAAGGTGTGGCAAAGCAATTGTCCACTGCGAAGATGAGATTATTGGCTTCTGCGATTTCTCCCAATTTCTCCAAATCGATGATATCCAAAGCTGGATTGCTCGGCGTTTCTACATATAGGATTTTCGTGTTTGGCAGGATTGCATTCTCGAATCCTTCGTAATTATCAAAATCAACATACGTAGTCTCAATGCCCCATTTTGGCAGAATCTCCGTGAATAATTTATGCGTTGATCCGAATACCGATCGACTGGAAACCACATGATCACCTGATTTCAGAATTGCACCAAAAAACGAAAATACCGCAGCCATTCCAGTAGCCGTAGCCCAGCCAGATTCAGCACCTTCCAAGGCGGCCAATTTGCCGATTAGCTCCTCAACATTCGGGTTCGCATATCTGGAATACACGTGTCCTTCTTTTTCTTCTGCGAATTGCGAACGCATGTCTTCAGCATCGTCAAAGACGTAACTACTGGTCAGATACAAAGGAACCGAGTGCTCCTTGTTTTCCGTGCGTTCGTATTGCAATCGGATGGCTTGCGTTTCCGCGTTTTTAAACTGTGTCATTTTGTACAATTTCAAAAGTGATGTCGATGGTATCTTTTAACGAAGCACTCACCGAACAATATTTATTGATTACCAACTGAATATTTTTGGTCAAACGGTTCGCGTCAATTTCTGGATCCAATGTGAATTTCAAATGGATGTTCTCGAAAGGAGAAGGTGTTCCATCCACTCTATTGGCCTCTATATCAATGTTGAATTTATCGGAATCAATACGTTGTTTTTCAAGAATTAGGATCAAATCAATGGCAATGCAACCCGCAACTCCAGCTGCCACTAATTCCATAGGACGCAATCCTTTGTCTGTACCTCCAATGCTGGCTGCCGCATCGATGGATAATTGTGCACCTACTTCATTTTCTACTTCGAAATGGAAGGGTTTCTCGGATCTTTTGAATGCTAGTTTCATAAGGGTAATTTGTTTTTAAGAAGTCCAAAAATAAGCGTTCCTAACAGTGCTCCGCCCAAACACACCAATCCTATTTGCCAATTCAATCCAGCTACTATAAATAGTGGCGCCGTACATGCACCTGTAATTCCCCATCCCAAACCGAAGAATAATCCTCCTACGCTGTTTCCAACAGGTTGCAATGGTTTTCTTTTCGGAGCCAAAGGCTTACCAGATATACTGGGAAGCTTGAATCTTTTTATAATCCAAACGCCAAGGGCACCTGTAGCAATTGCTGATCCCAATAAACCGAACATATGAAAGGATTCAAAATGAAACATTTCATTGATTCGATTCCAATGGAAAGCTTGAGAAGCAATCAAAATTGTTCCGAAGAATATTCCAAGAATGAGATACAATAGTGCTTTCATGTTGTGAAGATGAACGGTACAATAAAATGCGTGGCAACAAGTCCTCCCACAAAAAAGAAGACCGTGGTTAATATGGAACTTTTCGCGAATTGAGAATTACCCATAATGCAATGCCCGGCTGTACAACCATTGGCATATCGTGCTCCAAAACCTATGAATATAGCCCCGATCAAAAATGCGGGGAGATAAGCCACATCGTACGCTTGAAAAAAGTCCTGACCAGAAGCATTCTTTTCTGGAGGCAATCCAATCTCAGTGAAATTGAACAAGATTAGCGAAGCTGTGAGAATTCCAAGAACAAAGTACAATTGCCAAACATCCTTCCTTCTATCGTAATTGAAGTATTCAACCTTAGGTAAGATAAACGCTCCCAGTGCACGGAACGAAGAGGAAACTCCGAGTTGTTTTTCACTCAAAACTAGCAGCACTGGAACTGTAATTCCAATCAGGGGCCCTGCGATATACCAAGCTAACGGTTCCATTTATGCGTACTCTAATGATTCTTCTGCTGCGGTAACAACAGCTTCCAATTCTTTCCGACTTAGAATGTTGTCAGGAAGTACAATCAAACTGAGGTTTTCACGTCGATTCGGATCCAATTGCTGAAATTCCTCGAAGTGAATCCATCCAGTTTGATAGGCGTAATCCTTGCTTTGATAGACTTCATCCACAGAGAAGAATGGAATTTCGTCCAAGATTTCAGGATAGCGCGATCCAGCATATACTTTCAGGTAGAAATCTTGGCTGAATCTCGCATCTCCGTCTTCGGATTTGCGGTACTCGTACTTGTAATCGAATTTTAAGGCAGAAATGTCAGATAAAACGGCACTTGCAGTTGGGTGACTTCCAGCTCCCTTTCCAATAAAGAGCTGTTTGTCGGAGAATAATCCTTCTACAATAACCGCATTGAACTCGTTATTTACTTCGTACGCAAAGTGCGTGGAATCGATGAATTGCGGAGCTACAAATCCAACAACATCGTTCCCGATTTTCTCGGCCCGGGAAAGTAATTTGATGCGATATCCTTTTTCCAAGGCGAATTTTACATCCTGAGGACGAATGTTTTGAATCCCGATATTCAACAATTCTTTAGGATCGATTTCGAGTCCGAAGGTATGCTTTAACAGAATCGCCAATTTGAATTTGGAATCGTAGCCTTGTACATCCAAGGTTGGGTTTGCTTCTGCAAATCCAAGTTCCTGAGCGTCCTTCAGAGCCGTCGCGTAATCAATTCCTTCATTGGACTTTGTCAGGATATAGTTAGTAGTCCCATTAACGATTCCTTGGATAGAACTGAGTGAATCGTTGTTGTAATACTCCTCTAAATTTCGGAGAATTGGAATTGAACCTGCGACAGCTCCTTCGTAAAGTAAGGACACCCCGTATTTCTTTGTAAGCTCAAGCAATTCAGATAAATGCTCGGCGATTAATTTCTTGTTGGCCGTTACGACGTCCTTTCCAGCAGCGATGGCACTTTTTACGATTTCGTATGCCGCTTCACTGTCGTCAATCAACTCAACAACCAAATTGATTTCTGGGTCTTTTAGAACCACATCTCTGCTGAAGGAGAAGTTCTCCTGTGGAATCGAACGCTTTTTGTTCGGGTCTTTTACTACGATCGATTTTATGCGTGCATCGATCAATTTGGATTGATTCAAAACTTCATACAATCCGGAACCTACACATCCGAACCCGATCAATCCTATGGTTAATTTTTTACTCATTTTCTTTTGTTTAAAGTCGTTATCCTAATCGTTGAATTAATTCATGTTTGCGCACTGTAGAGCGGAATACCGTTGGTTTGTGATTTTTGAAATTATTGAAGAGAAAGTCTTCGAGAATTACTGAAAGTTTCTGTGTCTCCACTAGAAATCCATCGTGCCCGTAACTGCTCGAAATTTCTGCGTATTCTGCTCCTGGAATGTGATGCGCCAAATACTTTTGCTCGGATGGCGGAAAGAGTTGATCTGAACCAATTCCTACCACCAATGTCTTCGCTTTGACCAATTTCAATGCCTCTGAGATACTGCGCCTTCCGCGTCCCACATTATGACTGTCCATCATTTTAGTGAGGCAAACGTAAGAGTATGCGTTGAAGCGTCGTACCAACTTCTCCCCTTGATATTGCTGATATCCCGATGCTCGGAAATTGTCCAGATTGTCCTTGTTCTCGTCTTCTTGCGTTTGTCGATAAATGGTTGGAGATCGGTAACTCAAAAGTGCGATACTTCGAGCAGCCTTCAATCCATTTTGTCCTCCGTTAATTTTTCCGTTGCCGTATGTTGCATCCGCTTGAATGGACAAGCGTTGACTTTCGTTAAATGCAATTCCATACGGCGAATGCTGAGCGTTCGTAGCAATCAATGCCACGTTTTCAAAAACTTCTGGTTGTTCGATGCTCCATTCCAAGGCGTGTTGCCCGCCAACGGAACCACCAATGAGCAAATACACCTTTTCTATTTTCAAGGCTTTTCGAACTGCTTCGAAGCTTCGTTGCGCATCGCGAGTGGTGATCAATGGGAATTTGTCCAACAACGGGCGCTTGTTCGCAATAGGTGTTGCAGGCCCGGTAGAACCGTAGCAAGAACCGGGTGCATTCACGCAAACGATGAAATATTCTGATGGATCAAAAAGGTGGTTGGAACCAAACAAACCATCCCACCAATCGATCATATCTGTGTTTGCCGTTAGGGCATGACATACCCAAATGACGTTGTCTTTGTTGGCATTCAACTTTCCAAAAGTTTGATAGGAAAGTGTTAATTCTGATATGGTTTCTCCGCATTCCAAGCGGAAGTTTTCTAAGGTAATTAATGGCATAACGATGTAATTTTGGTGTGTACCTCAGGCCGAGGCATCACAATAATCAATCAATACTTGAGGATGGGGAATTAGCTATGCATTCGCGCGAAACCGCAGTTTACAGCATGCAATAATGACTTAATCCAATTGGACGTACTTCCCGAATGATTGTTTTGAACGTTTTTCATATCTATTCATTTATATTCTCCCGACAACATCGTCGGGATCAGGAATTGGCACCGGTTTTCCAATACTGATGTTTCCATCTGCACTTATAGTTGGTTGCCAGAGGATCATAGAGCCTGTCTCTCCCCTCTTCTTTATAAATCAAGATCCACCGTCGTGACCAATGACTGCACAAATCTTTTAAATTTGTTTTTGAATTCGCAAACAATTTTCCAGAAATATTTTTCCGCAGGCCCAATGAAGTCATCAAAAACGGTTCGAATAACGATCATTATCACCTTGATTATCATTACCTTATTCATAGTTTGCTATTACTGGTTTATTCGTCCGATTTATTTGAACAATTTGGATCAAAATCGAACGGTTTCTTTGAAAAAAGAGCAAGCTGTTGCGTTCGGAAAATATGCTGATCAGGGAGAAGTTTTTGGAATTGAGCTGGAGATTACCGGAAACGCAAGTTCGAATGTTGACATCATTTTATCCGATACGGAAGGGGTAAAGCACATCGCAGGAGTGAAAGGAAAAAATCTGGAGTTCACCTATAAAAATGACTGGTACAGCGATAGTTGTTTCATCGAATTAATTCCTCGAGATTCTAAAGGAGGAAAAGTGGATATTAATTGTCGTTTTTTGGCGTTGGAGTGAGTTTACCAATTCAAGAAGCCCAGAGCATTTTTTTTACCACAAAGTCACGAGGAGCACTAAGCAATAATTAAATAATCCCTCGTGCACTCTTTCTATGAGTTGTGGAAGGAAATCTTCATGAACTTTGTGTCTTTGTGGTAAAACAAGTTGGTACTACTGGCAACCAGTAAATTGGCTTAAGAATGGACTTTTCGACGTTCCAAAAATGCTAGAACAGCAAATTTCCATTCCATCAGAAGCAATGCTTCTTCTTGCTCAATGTGCGAGTCATTTTTCAAACTGCGCGTACATCGCGTCAATATCGAACTTTTTGGTTCCCACGTACTTTTTACCTAGATGGATAAGCTGAGAATCTTTCTCCAACAACTTAAGTCTTTTGGCGGCGTTTTTCTTTTCTGATTTCACAATCAACTTCGCAAGACCGTATTCCGGTTTTTTCCGATAGGCGGCATAGGCGACATCTGACTTTTCAATGGTGATGTTCTCTACATGAACTTTAGATTGGTCCTTTGATGCAACTGCGATATTCGCACCTAAGATGGTGACAGCATCTACTTTTATGAGCGATCCCTCTCCACCGGAAACGCCTTTATCGCCTGAGTTCTCAATCGTACAATCTTTAATAACAAATTCGCTCCCCGAAAAGTCGATACAGTCGTTACCTGTGTTCTTGAAAAACGATCCTCTGACGAATCCAGCACAGAAGTCTGCATCGAAGCCATCGGAGTAGGTATTCTCTACCAAGCAATCGGTCATCCTTACTTTACATCGAATGGTATTGAGTCCATCTTCGCAATGGTTGTTTTTGAAGGTGCAATTGGTCAATCTAACATTGCCGTTGTAGAATGTCACCGCCCCCGTCAAGCGCCAATTCCCTTCCGTCATTGTTCCCAGATTATCAAACGTAACAAACTCCAAATTTGAAATTCGTTTACTCAAACAGACGAACCCTTGCGTTTGTTCACTTGTTCCTCGGATAACAATCGGATTTTCGCGCGTTCCTAGTGCCTGAATAGGACAATGCGCAACAATGTAGGCTCCGGGCCCTAAAATGATTTCTGTCCCGGCTTCAATTACCAATTCGGAAGCATTATCTATGATTAGGCCGTCGTTAATTCGCCGTGTTCCCGCCAGTACTATTTTAGATTTATTGGGTGACTTGCTGTTCTTATACCATTGAGAGTTTCTAGCCTTCGCTTCCGGCCATTCCTCTGGATTGCACTTGAAAATGCTATCTCCACAATTCGCCGCACGATAATGAATTCTTCGAGGTTTCACGGGGAATCGAACCACTTTGGAACCTCCTTGTCCAAACGGTTTCAGTTTCACGGGAGTAATTGGAATCATGCCCACTCCATCGCCTTTTACTGTATATCCGATAACTTCCAACTCATGAGAATGGTAGTTACGAAGACTCATTTGTGCCGAACTATCAGCGTTGTATTTTTCTAAGTTCGATTTCAAGGCGATGCCTTTGAAGATGAAATTTTCCGGCAATTTTGGATAATACCCTTCAAACGTAACTTGCGGAACAATTCCCTCAATTTTGTCAACGTTTTTCTGAATCCATTTTCGATTGAATTCAAAATGATCCCGTGCAATTTTCACATTCGGATATTCATGACGTAACAAGTCCTCCGTTTGCTTGATTTTACCTTCCAATTTTGAGTACAAACGTTTGAGATACTTAGGATCGGAGTACCTTTTCAAGTAATAGGCGTAGCGACTTCTTAGTTTGTCATCTTTGAGAATTCCACGCGTCATAATGTACTCTTCGTCTGCTGAATGTTTCATTGAAACGATGTCTTGCTTTTTGATAAGCAAATTCAATTCCATGAAGCAATCGAAAGCAATAGGTTCCAATAATTGCGTAACGGGATTGAAATAAAAGCGCTGGTTGTGCCATGTGAGTCCATGCTTTCCTCCCGTCAATTCTAGAAGTGCGAGATATTTTGCAGTAGCATCCAAATCCATGTATTGTTCCACGTTATCTGTTCCTGAACGGTACTTCTCCATGAGCGATTGCGCCTCCAGAAATTGCGCGAATAAGGTCGGAGTACGTTTTGTTCGCCCTTTTTTGAAGACTGTGATTTCTGCCGATTCAACGGCTGGTGCGCCAATGTGCTTCCCAGTAACTTTCTCGTGCTCGTTGATCTCCCACATCCCAGATTCATCAAACTTCATGATGGGCCCTTCCCGACGTTTACGAGATTCAAGCAATTGTTTATCGAAATGCTCCTCCATGGCATACACACCACAGTTTTTTCCATTAATGAACACTGGAATCATCTCGTAGCGCGTGGTCAAAACATCTTCTTCTTCAAAGATTTGATGCGCCAACCATTCCATGGCGTACGATCTCGTTTTTGGATGCTGAATGGAGAAGGTTCTTAGTCCGTCGAAAGCAAATCCATCGCCCATTTTAATTCGATAGGAAACTTTCGATGTCTCCAAGTGATCTGTCCAATCGCCTTTTAATCGTAGCTCCACAGGTGCTTTTTCGCCATCTACCTCAACGAAGGCCTGAACGTACGTCTTCTGATCCGCTGAAATGACTCCTTGTTCCAAAGCTTCCGTTCGGAATCGATCTAAGGTATCTTGGGCTTTTTCAGGAATCTGAATTCGCAGCGCTTTATCTCCCTTTTCTACTTTCGGTTTTACGGTATTGCGATACACGTCAATCTTGAGATCATCGAAATACGCAGCATCTTTCTGCAGATTGTACGCAAACACTTTAACAAGCTTGAAATCTCGCTCGGCGACGAACATCACCGTCATCTTTCCCCAATCCTTTTGAAACTCGCGAATATGTCCGCTTGAAATTCCCTGAGTATGATCGCCATCCGCGTCAATCGCTAATGCTCCAGACTTTGATTCTTTATTCCGCCAAACTTCTGCTGTGATGACCGTACCTTTCTTGACATTATTCAGTCGGAACTCAAATCCATAAGGATTGCTTTGATCTAGCTTCAATGAATAGTTTCCAGAGCGTTTTTTTTCTGAAGATCGTGCGCTAGCTCCACTAAATTCGGCTTTATCCTTCCCGATTAATTTATCTCCTGAAACCTTTTCTGCATCGCAAGAAAAATGAGCAGGCCCTTTTGCTTCAGTCTCAATAACCGAAGTTTTTGAACAGCTCATGACAATGAATACCATAGCGCTTAGCAGAATCAATAGTCGTTTCATTGGTCGCAAAAATAATGCTTTCCTAAAGAGGAGCATCATTTACGATTTGAGGCTAGATTTAATTTGGTACATTTAAACCATGAAGCTGCAAAACGTCGCTTATTCCCTCATCATTACGGCACTGGTCATCTTGTTGTTGATCGTCGCAGAGCCCATTATCGTTCCGTTTGTAATAGCCATTCTAATCTGGTTCGTGGTGAAGAAAACGCGCAACCTCATCGACAAAATTGGATTTTTCAGAAAGTACATTCCAAGATGGGTAAAGACGCTGTTGGCTTCGGTGGTGATATTCTTTGGTCTGGTTTCAGTGGCTAGATTACTCATTTATAACATTGAGATATTGAGTTTTTCCTACGAAGATTATTCTGCAAACATCAATGCTATTGGAACTCAAATCGAATCACTTACCGGATTGGATTTACAGGAGCAATTGACTAGCGCCATCAAGTCATTGGAAAGCACCGATTATCTTACAGGGTTGGTCAATTCTATATCGGGAATCCTTGGAAACATGGTGATGATTGTCTTTTACATCATTTTTATATTGATTGAGGAGTCATTGTTTGAGCGCAAACTGGCTTTGATTGCCGCTGATTCTGAACACCCAGAAGGAACGAAGCAAACACTTGCCAAAATCGATAAAACAATGTCTCGTTACATTGGATTGAAATCGCTCATTGCATTAAGCACCGCAACTCTAGGTTATGTAGTTTTCTATCTAGTTGGATTGGACGCTCCAATTTTCTGGGCCTTTTTGCTGTTCATGTTCAATTTCATTCCCAGTGTTGGGCCCATATTGGCGTCCATTTTACCAGCGCTTTTCTCATTGCTGCAATTTGGAGATTTCACAGCCTTCTTGATTATCATCATCGCTTTGACTTCGATTTCTGTACTCATCGGAAACTTCCTAGAGCCACGCTTAATGGGAAATACCTTGAACATCAGTCCGCTGGTGGCTGTGTTGTCGTTGGCCGTTTGGGGAGCGCTCTGGGGAGTCACCGGAATGTTGCTCAGTGTCCCAATCACAGTCGCTTTGATTATCATCTTCTCGCAATTCTCGAATACGCGTTCTATCGCGATTTTACTTTCTGAGAAAGGAAGGGTGTAGTCAATAAGGAATAATGAATAAGAAATAATAAATGTGGCTGCGAGCTGCTTTTCACCATTTTGTTTAACTCACCACAAAGGCACTAAGGCACTAGAAATCCAAGAATTTGGAAGTTCATGATGGATTATGACGCTGCCATAATCTTGCGTTCTTTAATAGCAAGGTAATTAATCAAGATTAGCGCTCCTTGCGCCCTTGCGGTTAAAAAGGGAGGCTGCCTGCTGCAGGTACGACAAGAGTCTCAGTCAACGATTCTATAATTCGAAATGCTCTTCTACTTTTTCCGTGATATAACCTCCAATCGCCAATGATGCTGTTGCAGCTGGAGATGGTGCGTTCAAAACGTGGATAGACTTCCCATGGTATTCGATGCGGAAATCATCGCGGGTATCCCCATCGGTACGTAGCAATAAAGCACGAACTCCTGAACGTCCTGGTTTGATATCATCCATGGTTAAAGATGGAATCATACGTTGCAATGTCTTCAGGAACAATTTCTTCGAGAATGCACGACGATACTCGTTGATTCCGAACTTCATATTCTTGAAAAACAACTTCCAAGTTCCGTTGTATGTCAATGCATCCCAAGTATCACGGAACGAGAAATCTGTTTTCCCGTAGCCTTCTCTTTTGAACGTGAAAACGGCATTCGGCCCACATTCAATTTCTCCGTTCGTCATTCGCGTAAAGTGTACCCCAAGGAATGGAAAATCAGGATTTGGAACAGGGTATATCAAGTTCTTCACCTTGTGCTTTCCTTGCTCCGTCAATTCGTAGTAATCACCACGGAATCCAACGACTTTCTCCTTCAATTTTACGCCATCTTTCTTCGCCATACGATCGGCTTGAAGTCCAGCACAGAAGATTAAGTATCGTGCTTCGTAATCGCCTTTGTTGGTCGATACTTTCGCGACGTCTCCCGAAGAATCCACATCTTTTACTTCATGCTCCAGACACAATTTACTTTCCGGTTGCATCGCAAGTGCCAACTCAACCATTTTTGCCGTCATTCCTCGGAAATCGACGATTCCTGTTACAGGCACCCAAATACCTCCAATAGATTCAACAAAAGGTTCGTGTTCTTTAACTTCTTCACCTGTCAATTTCTTGATGCCTTCGATTCCGTTCTTCTTCCCGGTCTTGAAAATCTTGTCCATGTAAGGCAATTCAGATTCGTCGGTAGCAACAACGACTTTCCCACAAACGTCATGATCAACGCCATGCTCGGCACAGAATTTCACCAATTCCTTACGACCTTTAATACAGTTCTGAGCTTTCAAAGATCCAGGCGTGTAATACAATCCAGAGTGAATCACACCAGAATTGTGTCCTGTCTGATGATCAGCCAAAAGGGCTTCTTTCTCAAACAATACAATTTTCTTATCTGGATGCTTTTGTTGCAGTTTGTATAGCGTTGCAGCTCCTACGATTCCTCCTCCGATAATTGCTATATCATACGTCATGCTTCGGGATTTTACCTAATTTGCGTGCAAAATTAATCAAAGAGAGCGTTGAACTCACAGAATACTTCGAATTTATCGCGCCCTTACTTCCAGAACCTGAATGGACTGCGGGCCATAGGAGCGCTTTCTGTGTTCCTTTTTCACGCCTTTTTGCTTGGGAATGAGATTTGGGGCGATTTCTATCAATTGAAGTATTTCCAAATGGCCGTGCAGGTTTTCAGCAAAGGGAATTATGGCGTGAGCTTGTTCTTCGTTCTGAGTGGCTTTTTAATTACCTACTTGCTTTTGCATGAAGCGAAGTCAAAGGGGTCGATCAACGTTTTTGGATTTTTCATGCGCCGTTTGTTGCGGATTTGGCCAGTTTATTTCATTGTAGTCGGATTCGGATTCTTGCTTTACCCGCACCTTCCATATGGAATTGAAACCACAAATTCCGGTTGGATGTACGCTTTTTTTCTTTCGAATATCGAAGAGATTAGAAATGGGTACCGCGACGCCGTAAACCTTCTGACAATTACATGGTCGGTGAGTATAGAAGAACAGTTTTATATGGCTTGGGTGGCTCTAATGGCGCTCTTCCCCTTCATGCGCAAAGCGATAGGTTTTCTGCCCTACCTATTGATTTTAGCGGTATCAAGCGTCATTTTTCGATGGTTCTATGCGGATAACTTCAATACGTTGTACTACCATACATTTGCTGTGATGAGCGATCTCGCTTTGGGAGGAATTGCAGCCTACGCATGTTTCCATTGGGATTTTCAAAAGCATATTTCTAATGTTCCAAAATGGCTGAATTTATTGATCTACATTTTAGGAATCGGATTAATTCTCGCGACGAGAAAAGTATTTGTGGGTGACTTGATTGTCATTGAAAAACTGATTCTTGGATTCTTCTTCGTTTACGTTATTCTTGACCAGACCTTTGGAACTCGCTCGTTCTTTAAGGCAGACAAAGTTCCATTTCTCTTCAAGTTAGGAACGGTGAGCTACGGATTTTATATGTACCACTGCATCGTGATTTTCTACGTGCAGCAACTTTTCAAAGAAATGGGTTGGACTGAAAATCCCGTTTGGTTCGTGATCTTCTTTTTGGTTTCTCTGGTCTTAACCGCAATTATCAGCGATGTGAGCTATCGATTTATAGAAAATCCGATTTTGAAGTTGAAGAAGCGATTTAATTAGGAGGTAAAGCCGCACATTGAGCAAGAAAAAGCATTGCTTCTGATGGAATAGAAATGTGAATTTTAACTTTGAATCTGCGTTTCGGCTGCGCTCAACGCGCCAATTTAGTTACCTCTGCTCCACCGGATTAATCGTCCCAACAGGAAGCAAATTATGCGTCGGTTCGTAATACGGACTGCGCTGATACAAGAAATACAATTGTGCCCATGTAGATTTTGCGAATTCGGGATCACTTTGCTTTTTCACCTCAAATTCCTTCTTCAAATGCGCATCCTCTTCGAGCATTTTGGCCGCCACATCCTCAAAGACATACGCTGAGAAATACTCCTTTTGTTGTACGTAACTATCGAAATAATTCCATGCAAAATAACTGTCTGGAGCGTCTGGAACTAGCACCGAAAGAATGAAACGACGATTCGCCTGATTCATAGGAATAATGGCGTCTCCCGGTTTTACGCTCACGTACATTTCTTCTAATTCACAATCAACATTTCGATGCAAGAAATGCCCTTCGTACGGTTGATTTCCATCCTTAAAAGAGGTAATTCTGAATTGCGACGCATAAATTCTTTCTTCCGTATCCGCGAATCGCATTAAGACGTTATTTGCAATCAAACGGTCGATGACTTCTTCACACTGACCTCCCACAAAAAAGTACGGTGGAATTTCCATGGAATCTTGTGCTGCGTAATGATTGAAATACGGCACTTCCTTTTCAAAAGGCTTGTCTCTATGGTATTTCAGTCTCGGTTCTCCGGTTACCTTACTCTTTGGATACGAATGCTCATAGCCTTTGAAAAGCATCGGAACGCTGTCGTTTTGAAGCTGATAATTGTAATAGAATTTGGACATATTCATATCCCATTCTTTGGCCTCTTCCCGATTCAATTCAATGACTTCCTTGTTCTCAGTCATCCAATCGATTGTAGAGGTTAAGAATGCGTGAGTCGCTTGAACTCGTTGCGGAAACGGCTTCAACATGTGCGTTTCAGTGGTGAAACTAATCGCATTGAACAAAGAAGCATATCCCATCGCATAGCGTGGAAGATCATCAAAGACTTCAATTCCCTTTTCAGGAACACTGTTTCTAGTATGAACGTATGGTGTTAAATCAAATCCCTTTTCCGATGACAATTCGTGCAAACGCGGGATCATTTCATCGTGCATCAAATGCGCCAAAGAAGGTGCCATACGCTCACGAACCGAAGCAATGTACGTCATGGTGTATTGATAGTCCGCTCCGTTAGAAACGTGCGTATCAATGAAAACATCTGGTTCCAGCGCATGATAAATTTGGGCGAAAGTCCACATGTTTTTTGAATCCATTTTGATGAAATCACGATTCAAATCCAAATTTTGAGCATTTCCTCGGAATCCGTATTCCTCAGGCCCTACTTGATTGGCACGACTTGTACTGGATCGATTCATCATTCCCCCAACATTGTACGCTGGGATAATGGCAACGGTAGGAATATCGGCTGGTTTTCCGTTCTCAATCCAATCGTTGATCCAAATCAAACAAGCGTTTATCCCATCTGGCTCACCCGGGTGAATGGCATTATTGATTAAAACGGTTGTCCCGCTTCGCGCCTTCAAAAAGGAATCAAGAGAATCTTGGGCAGCATTTACGAAGACCAAATAAATAGGCAAACCATAGTCGCTTGGCCCCATATTGTAAAGTTCGATCTCGGGGTGTTCGGCGGCAAGACCTTCGTAAATTTCAATCAATTCTGGATACGTTGGCGAGGTATTGCCGTCCCATTGCGCGTTGGAAGTGAATGTCCATCCCAACAAAAAAGCGAAAAGTAAATGCTTCATAAGTACGTTCTAACTGATCCGAAATTACGTAATTTTGGCCTATGCGAATTGACATTCTCACGATTCTTCCCGATTTGCTTCAAGGGCCATTTTCGGACTCTATCATGAAGCGCGCGCAGGAAAAAGGACATTTGGAACTGGAAGTCCATGACATTCGAGCGTACTCGAAAGACAAGCACAAAAAAGTTGATGATTACCAATATGGTGGTGGCGCGGGAATGGTAATGACCATTGAACCGATTGCCGCAGTGATTGAAAAATTACAATCGGAGCGAGAATACGACGAAATTATCTACATGACTCCCGATGGCGAGTTGTTGGAACAATCGATCGCCAATGAATTGAGTTTGAAAGGGAATTTGATGATTTTATGTGGACACTACAAAGGTGTTGATGAGCGCATTCGCGAACACTTCATCACGCGTGAGATCTCAATTGGATCGTACGTTTTATCAGGAGGAGAATTGGGAGCAGCCGTTTTAGTGGATGCCGTGGTTCGATTGATCCCGGGTGTTCTAAACGACGAAACTTCTGCTTTGACCGACAGTTTTCAAGACGATTTGTTGTCGCCCCCCGTTTATACGCGTCCGCCGGAATACAATGGCTGGAAAGTCCCTGAAGTTTTACTCTCGGGTGACTTCGGGAAAATTGAAGCTTGGCGGGAAGAAAAGGCATTGGAACGCACCCAACAACGTCGACCCGACTTATTGAAGAACGATGGAAAAGGTAATTGAAGCCCTTCGTGCAGGGGGAATTATTCTCTACCCCACCGATACCGTATGGGCACTAGGTTGTGACGCCAGAAATGAAGCCGCTTGCGAACGTATTAAAGAATTAACGGACACTTCCGAAGGAATGATCATGCTCACCGACGGATTCCCAATGATTGAGCGCTATATTCCTGATTTTCCAGAAGTATGCTACGATCTTGTCGATTTCGCCACAAAGCCGCTCACTATTATTTACCCGGCTGCGAAAGAATTACCCGCTCATGTGCTCGGAGAGGATGGTTCCGCTGGATTCCGCATCGCTACTGATGCTGCCTGTCTGAAACTCATTCGAAGTATTCGAAAACCACTGGTAGCGACGGGAATTCCATCCGGTCAAGGTTGGCTCTGTAGAAAGTTTGATGATATTCCTTCTACCATCATTGAACAAGTCGATGCGGTGGTTGAAGATCGAAAGAATGATAAAATGAAGTCTTTGTCACAAATCATCAAAATTGGATTAGTCGGAGAAGTGAAAGTGTTACGCAAGTAGTAAAATATTACTTTTGAGGCTTCGTTGTTTCGTCAAACAATACCCCACTATGAAAACTCTTTTTTTGCTACTATTTACAATCATTTCATCCATCAATGCTGAGGCACAGATTCAGCCCAAGTCAAGGATTCTAGGTGGAACTATGAGCCTTCGTTTCACGGATTCAGAAATGGATGTTTTCAACAGAAAAACGTTCTCTGCTTCCGTTTCTCCCACCTATGGAAAGTTCATCAGTTCCAAATGGATGTGGGAAGTCAACCTATCGTACAATTATTATCGGTTCGAAACAGAACATCCAAATATCCAACAATCAGATAATTCATCATCTTTAAGCGGGGTTGGCGCCGGCTCTCAATTGACTCGACTTTTTCCAATTACAGATCGACTTCACTTTACGACTTCAGCTTTCGCCTCAGTGGAATTCTCACAGCGCAAATTCAGTGTAGATGGAGGTCCTCATAATTTTGATACTGGGTATGGATTTGGAATTGGAGTTCTTCCCGGTTTTCAGTACTCCTTATCTCCAAGATGGATCATACTAGCCAGGTATGGAGCGCTTTCCTACAATTATTCTATCAGCACCGAATTAAACTCTAGTAGTCATAATCTACAATTTCGTTTGACCACTGATTTCGGTGGTATTGGATTTCGATATGTCATCGGCGTAAAATCAAAAGACAAGAAAGAGTAACTGCGATCTTCATAAATCGTACTTTTGCGCCATGCAAGAACAACCTCTGGTTTCGATAGTAATGGCAGTAAAAGATACAGCGCCGTATCTTCCCGCATGTTTGGACTCTATCCTTGCGCAAACGTATTCCAACTGGGAACTGATTGCGGTGAATGACCACTCTTCTGATGCAACCCCTCAGATTCTTCAGGAATACGCCAAAAAAGATCCCCGCGTTCGGTACTTCGATAGCGACCAACCGAGGTTAATCTCAACACTTCAGGTTGGATATCGACAAGTTCGTGGAACCCTTTTGAATCGAATGGATTCTGACGATAAAATGCCCCATGACAAGATTGAAACACTTGTACGCGAATGGCAACAGCATGGTAAAGGTCATGTGATTGCTGGCGGTACGGAACATTTTGTAGACGAAGGCGAAGTTGGGGATGGTTTCTTAAAATATGAGCGTTGGTTGAATCATATCGCTGCGAACAACTTGCACTATCAGGAAATTTATCGTGAATGCGTCATCCCATCGCATTGTTGGATGCTCCATAAAGAGGATTTCGATGCCGTTGGTGCATTTGACCCTGTGATTTATCCTGAAGACTACGACTTATGCTTTCGCATGTATCGCCAAGGATTGAAAGTAATCGGAATCGATAAAATTTTGCATCATTGGCGCGATCGATCCAATCGAATTTCCAGAACATGGGACGAATACAAAGACAATCGATACTACGAATTGAAGCTTCGATTCTTCTTCGAACTGGATCGTGACCCAAATAGATCCTTAGTTGTTTGGGGCGCCGGAAGAAATGGCAAAGATCTCGTGAAGGGAATTATAGAGAACGAAGCCAATATCGAATGGGTATGCGATAATGAAAACAAGATCGGAAAGGACATTTACGACATTCGCATGCGACATTTTAATGATATTCCAGAAATGGATCGGCCTCAAATTTTAATCGCCGTAGCTTCGTCGGATGCTAAAATTGAAATTGAAAAGCAACTACAATCTTGGGGTAAACAACCCGTTGAAGATTATTGGTTTTTCAATTAAACATTCAAAGCCTTTTCGAATTGTAAGAAATGACGTTCGTTGTGACACAGAATAAATTCACAGGCTTCTGGAACATTGAATCGCACCATTGCACCGATCGCCGAATTGAACTTCTTTAGCGAGATTCCTTTTGTTCTGTACGTTTCTACCCATGCTTTCAATTCCTTCAGCGCATTTTCTAATTCTGAAAGAATAGCGTCAGATTCTTCCTTGGACAACTCCGAAGGATCAAAAACAGGTTTAAACGTCTTCATCGTCTTCATTTTGAATCGAATTTGACCGTCTTTTGGAGGAAAGCGCTTGATCAGAAAAGACGGCATGGCAGAAGCTTTGAATTCAGATTGAATCGGACTAGTCGAATTATCTTGCAGGGCTTTGTCAATTTTATTGCGATATGCTTCATGTCCGATTACCATATGCTTTGCAACTTCAATCGGACTCCATGATTTTGGGTTGGGACGTTGAATTAATTGTTCCAAGGAAGCCTCTCGAAATTGGGCCAATTTATTCTCTAATTCATTAACTCGTTGAATTTGAAATGCGGGCTTGATGTACGTGCTCATATCTTTTTTCTACAAAGTTGATCCATTGGGGGCGGGCAAAAATTGATCTGGATCAAGAAATTGAATTGTGTTTAATAAAGAATTCCAAAATGTTGGAATGTCGGAATATCCCGACGAAAAAGAATTCGAATAAATTGACATTCACAGGAAATCTAGTTATTTTATTAGGTCCAACCCAATAAAACCTCAACCTCCCCCGATCTGCTTTCGCATCCGACTGAACGTCTCTGGCGTCATATTCAAATAAGAAGCCAGATATTTTTGAGGTACCGTCATTAGTTTTTTCGGACATCTATTCATAAACACATCAAACCGCTCCTTGGCATCCATGGTGATTAACTCAACCTCACGTTGCACGCGTCCGATAAGCAATTCCTGGTGTATTACTCTCCCCCATTCATTGAATTCAGGATAACGATCGAATAAAGAATCGTACTGAGCCTTATTCATTCTGAGTAATCGCGAATCTGTAAGTGCCTCTAAGAAATAATGCGATCCCGACTCTTTCAGAAACGAATCATAAATCCCGGAAAAGCTGCCATCAAAAGAAAACCCAATCACTTTCTTGTCGCCATTGGGAGTAAGAATGTATACGGCTTGCACCCCTTCAATAACAACATAGAAATAACGCTCTATTTTACCCGCTTCGGTTAAGAAGCTGCCTTTGGGATGTTCTACCTCTTCCCAAAAATCAAGAAATTCCAGATGTTTAGCTTCTAAGATTTCCAAAGGCCGAAATGCGTTTATTATAAGTTCGTAATGCTCCTTCATTTCGTAATTCCTAAAAATATTTCCACGAGCATATTAAACTCACGCGAATGCGTCATGTTAGGCATATGCGCTGCCCCATCGACAATTTTAAGCTTCGCATTGTCTCCAAAGTAACTTTCCAGTTTCCGCCCCGTTTCTAGCGGAACCACCTTGTCCTCAGCACCCCAAATTAGCAATATCGGCATGTCGAAACTATACTCTCTAGTGCGATACGTCTCCATATCTTTCAGAAGTGCGGTAATCAATTGTCGCTTGTCCTTTAAATTATACGCGTAGGACTTCTCATGGAATTCGTCAAGGAATTTTACCGGAACTTTTCTTTCTTTTCCGGTTGCCAGATACAATAACTTATTCAGCCCTTCAGGATTAGTAGGAACGAACAATTCCTCAATCGAAGGCGTTTGGAAATATTCTTTTACCGCAATGATATCCTCGCTATCTCCAAACTTCGTCGGCGTATCAAAAAGGATCATTTCGGTAATGGTTCGATCTGTTTGATGCGCAAGTTCCGCACTTACCAAGCCACCGTAGGAAACGCCCATTAACACGCACGTATCGACATTAAGATGATCCAACAGCGCTTCCAACGTATTTACCTGTCCAGCAACTGAATAAATAGAAGAATCAGGAACAGTCCGCCCAAAATAGTTCAGATTGGGAGCGATTACCCTGTACTTTCTCGAAAGCAATTTCACCTGCTTGTACCATTGGTATTTTGTCGAAGCTCCAAATCCATGCACTAGAAGCAATGCTGGCTTGGTTGTATCTTGAGAATCCCAATGTTCGATTTGCGCGCCGGAATCCACTTGCTCAAACTGCAATTGCAGCCCCGCTTTCTTCATTTTACCGTTGAGATGACGTTCGGCAATTTTGTACGTAGAGCAAGATATGAGTCCCATGAGCAGCATGATAATCGAAAGGGATTTGAGCATATTCAAAGCTAATGAAAATGGGATAAATCAGGAGAGCAGATTAACCAATTAACATTCAAACGCTCGGAGCTTATTCGCCAATTCGCGAACATAGAAATTAGCGAATTATAGGAATTGATTCACTTAATCCGTATTTTCTATAGTCGACACAAACCATTTCCCTTTGCATCTCTAAATACTAAGGAATCCCTTATCTTTGCCCCCGCAATGTCGATGAATTATAGCTCATATCTTCAACACCCAGTTTTCAAGGTCGCTTCCCAAATTGTTACGGAAGAAGGACTGGAAGCCTACGTGATTGGTGGCTACGTCCGGGATTTGATTCTGGAACGTCCGTCAAAGGATATCGATATTGTAGTTGTTGGGAACGGTCTTGATCTTGCCGAAAAGTGCGCGAAAAAATTGCGCGTAAAGAAAGTATCCCTTTTTAAACGCTTCGGAACGGCTCAATTCGTCTATAAAGATTTGGATGTCGAATTTGTGGGTGCCAGAAAAGAGTCCTATCGTAGTGATTCCCGTAAGCCTGTCGTAGAAGACGGAACACTTCAAGATGATCAAAATCGCCGTGATTTTACCATCAACGCCTTGGCACTGAGTCTTCACCAGGATACTTTTGGTGATCTTATTGATCCTTTTGGAGGTATGGAAGACTTGGAAAAAGAAATCATCCGAACGCCATTGGAGCCTTCCAAAACGTATAGTGACGATCCCTTACGCATGATGCGAGCGGTTCGATTTGCCTCTCAACTCAACTTCAAAATTGAACGAAAAAGTCTAGAGGCAATTTCCGAAAATGCACATCGTTTGGAGATCATTTCTCGCGAGCGCATAATGGATGAGTTCAATAAGATCGTTTTGAGCAAAACACCATCGCGAGGCTTAAAATTATTGTACGCAACCAAATTGCTGCATCAATTCTTCCCGGAAATGGTGAAGTTACAAGGCATAGAAAATCGAAACGGGAAAGCACACAAGGACAATTTCTATCATACACTGGAGGTATTGGATAATATCAGCGAGAAGACGGACAAGCTTTGGCTCCGATGGGCTGCGATTCTGCACGATATCGCCAAACCACCGACCAAACGTTTTGATGAAAAAGTAGGTTGGACGTTCCACGGTCATGAGGATTTGGGAGCTCGCATGGTTCCTAAGATTTTCAAACGTCTGAAGTTACCGCTGGATCACAAAATGAAATACGTTCAGAAGTTGGTACGCCTTCACTTACGTCCTATCGCGTTGGTGAAAGGTTCTGTTACCGATTCAGCTGTTCGACGCTTACTATTCGAAGCAGGAGACGACATTGACGACCTAATGCTCTTATGTAACGCTGACATTACCTCTAAGAACGAATTCAAAGTAAAGCGCTATAAAAAGAACTTTGAGATCGTAGAACAAAAGCTTCGTGCCGTTGAAGAAAAGGATCGCGTACGTAACTTCCAACCGCCCGTAACTGGTGATGTCATCATGAAAACGTTCGATCTGAAACCGTGTCATGAAATAGGTGTGATTAAATCCCGAATCAAAGAGGCGATCCTTGAAGGAGAGATTGAAAACAACGAAGAACAGGCGTATAATTTGATGCTGAAAATCGGCGAAGAAATCGGTTTGAAAATTTCTGACAAAGCTGCTCAATAATCATTAAATTTGTCGGCTTATATTTTGCAAGAACCCGATGGCAGGACTTAAATTTCGTGTACTTCTAGACACTAGCGATGCAAACGAAATCTTTCGCGACATTCTTATCGATGCCGGCACAGATTTCGAAACATTCTATCGTGCGATCCTAGATGCCTATCACTTTTCAGATGATCAAATGGCATCCTTCTATATGTCCAATGACAACTGGGATAAGGGTCACGAAATTTCCATATTCGACATGGCTTTTGGAGAAGATCCAGATCAAATTATGCCAAGTGTAATGAAAACGTCCATCCTTGCAGATTACATTCAAGATGAAGACCAAAAAATCATTTTGGTGCACGATTTCATTCGTATGTGGATCTTCCTCATCGAATTGATTGAAGTGCAAGAAGACGCTCCAGAAAATCCAAAAGTGGTATTATCAGTTGGAAATGCTCCTGCGGAAGCTTCGAAAACGGGGGAAGAGGAAATAACTTTCGAAACAGAATCAGAGTTTGAAGGAGATGAAGACGAAGACGAATTTGGATTCAACGACTTCGAAGACTCCTACGATTACTAAGAATGTACGCGCTGCTCAACGATCCCATCGGTAAAGGAATTCAGGATTTCGCATCCAACGATTTTGACGAAAATATCATCGTTGCATCAGATATTTGTGATGACGACGTAATTCCCGTTCCAATGCTATTTCGCACTTACAAGGAAATGCCAAAACTGGAACAAACCGCTCTTTCTCTTTGTAAAGGAAAAGTATTGGATGTCGGTGCAGGTGCCGGAGTTCATGCTTCGTATCTTCAAGAGAAAGGCTTTGAAGTGGATGCGATTGACGTTAGCGCTGGAGCAGTAGCATACATGAAGGAAGTGGGACTTTCGGCAAGACAAGCCAATTTCTTTGATGAAGCATCAGGCGATTACGACACACTACTTTTTCTAATGAATGGGATTGGCATTGCTGGATCGCTTGCTAATTTGGACGCAACGCTACTCCACGCGAAAAATTTAGTCGCCGCCCATGGAAAAATTATCTGCGATTCAACGGATATCAAGTATCTTTACGAGGACGAAAATGGCGGAATGTGGGTCGATCTGAGTAGTGAATATTACGGAAACTTCCATTTCCAAATGCGCTACAAAAATCACCAAACCGAAGGCTTTGACTGGCTCTACGTTGATTTTGAAAATCTTCGCGAAGCTGCAGAAAGAACAGGTTGGAAAGCAGAATTACGATTTAAAGACGAAGAGCACTACCTTGCTGAATTGACATTGATATGAAATATTTATACCTACTCTCAACCCTACTCGTTTTTGCGAATTTCAGTTGTTCACAATCACAAGACACTACCAAAAAAGAAGTCAAGCCGAAGTTTGAAGAAGGAACAAAAAATTCCTTGCTTTGGATGGTTACCAGCGATAAGTCCAGGGATACTGCCTTCGTTTTCGGAACAATGCATTTGATTCAGAAAGAATATTTCTACTTCCCTGACATGCTGAAGGAATTGATCAAAAGCTCAGATAAAGTAGTTCTTGAGGTCGGAGATGACATCAACAATCCTTTAAAAGCAATGGCCTTGTTGCGTTTGGAAGAAGGAACAACCTTGTTCGATTTCTTTGATGACAAACAAACGGACAGCATTATTGAGTGGGCCGAAAGCGATTTAGGAATGACTGAAGAGATGTTCCGAATGAGCTTTGGTCAAATGAAACCGTTCGCTGTTGTTTCCTTGGCATCTGCTGAAGATATGTTGAGCGATTCGGAATCTTACGAGCAGACAATCATGGAGATTCAGAAAAAGGCGAATATTCCACTAGAAGGCCTCGAATCTTTGGAAGAGCAAATGAGCATTTTCGATGATCTCACCGAGGAAGAACAAGCGACTATGGTTATGGAAGCTATTCGTGGCGGTGAAGAAGCGGACAAGCAATTGGAAGATATGTTGCGTATGTACAGTGCCCAAAACATTGATTCAATGTACCTAATGATTCATGAGGAAGGTGATGTTCTTGCCGACAAGGAAAATGAATTCCTCACAGAACGCAATAAAAAGTGGATTCCACGCATGGAAGAAATGATGAAAGACAGACGTGTTTTCTTCGCTGTCGGTGCTGCACATCTTGGCGGTGAAGAAGGCGTGTTGGAATTGTTACGTCGTGAAGGTTACAAAGTAACTTCGATTAAACTATGATTCGAATAGCGGCCTTTTTAATCCTAGGATTGATCCTTTTTTCTTGTGGCGAAACGTATTCGGAAGAGGAAAAGAGCGATTTCGATAAGCGCATTGAGCGTTATTTGAAAAAGAAAAAAATCAAATGCGTTCGCTCATCTTCAGGATTGTACTACAAAATTTTAGATCCAGGCGAAGGGCCGATGATCAAACTCAAAGACCGTGTTCAGTTCACCTACAAAGGAACTTTCTTGAATGGAAAAGTATTCGACGAGCGCAAAGAGCCTGTGGAATTCGATGTTCAAACACTTATCGGAGCTTGGAAGGAAGTGATGATGTATCTGCGTCCGGGAGGTAAAGCATTTCTCGTTTGCCCTCCTCAATTGGGCTATGGAGAACACGATCTAGACGACATTCCACCCAACTCTATTTTGGTCTTCGAACTGGAGGTGAAATCCGTCCTTTAGAATTTATCAACATTTCCTAACATTCGTTGTCAAATCAATTTCTAACAGTTATTTTTGGGAGCATTATAAACAGGAAAAAAACATCGCAAACATGAGCGTTTTAGTAAACAAAGATTCAAAAGTAATTGTGCAGGGGTTCACTGGAAGTGAAGGAACTTTTCACGCTGGTCAGATGATTGAATACGGTACCAACGTAGTTGGAGGAGTTACTCCAGGTAAAGGTGGTCAAACACATTTGGATCGTCCTGTTTTTAACACTGTAGCGGATGCAGTTTCTAATACAGGATCAGACGTTTCGATTATTTTCGTTCCACCGGCGTTCGCGGCTGATGCAATTATGGAGGCGGCAAATGCAGGAATCAAAGTGATCGTTTGTATCACTGAGGGAATTCCAGTAAACGACATGGTGCGTGCGAAAGAATACATCTCAGGATATGATTGTACGTTGATCGGGCCTAACTGTCCGGGAGTTATCACTGCGGGAGAAGCGAAAGTAGGAATTATGCCTGGTTTCGTTTTCAAAAAAGGAAAAATTGGAATCGTTTCTAAATCTGGAACGTTGACATACGAAGCGGCGGATCAAGTTGCTAAAGCAGGATTGGGAATTACAACAGCAATCGGAATCGGCGGTGACCCAATCATCGGGACTACAACAAAAGAAGCGGTTGAATTGTTGATGAACGATCCAGAAACGGAAGGAATCGTAATGATTGGTGAGATTGGAGGAAACCTTGAGGCAATCGCTGCTCGCTGGGTAAAAGAAAACAGCAAGAAACCAGTTGTTGGATTTATTGCGGGTGAAACTGCACCGAAAGGACGTACCATGGGACACGCAGGAGCGATCGTTGGTGGTGCCGATGATACAGCGGAAGCGAAGAAACGTATCATGAGTGAGTGTGGAATCCACGTAGTTGATTCTCCAGCACAAATTGGAGCTAAGATGGCAGAAGTTTTGGGCGTGACTGCGTAAGCGGAGACCAAAATCAAAAATAATTGGAATGGCGATTTCTTTGGAGATCGCCATTTTTATTGGGGTTCTGTCGATTTACCTAAAAACCTTCAACGCAAAAATGCGTTTATGAATCTTTGCATTTACTAGTTTTTGCGTTTTTATTTCGTTATTTTCTTTAACCACCCCAACCTTTTCCCAACTCCCAGCGTTATCAAGATACTACAGACATGGAAACTTGTTTCTACTCCGATTCATTGGGTTTTGAATCGGAGTTTTTTTTGGCACATTCTCTGCAATCATATTGGTATATTTAGAACCAGAAATACCATCAAATGAAGATCTTACTTTCTCTCGGACTTATCGTTTTTGGAACAGCAATTTCTTACGCGCAGCCCAACAATGTCATCACAGCATATATGCATCTACAGGAAAAACAACTGGAAGATGCAAAGGAAAAAATTGACGCCGCTAGTGAGCACGCCAAAACCAAGGGACAGGCGAAAACATGGTACTACCGTGGTAAAATCTACATGGCCATTTTCAATGACATCAAAGCTTCTGAAAACGACTATGGATTGACTCCAGAAAATGCACTTCTCGAAGCTTCCTCTTCCTACAAGAAAGCACGTGGTTTGAGTACTGAGCGTATCGATAAAAACCAATTGGACAGAGAATATCAGATCACAGCCAATTACCTCTTGAACGAAGGTGTCTCTCTATATAATGACAAATCGTATGCGGTTGCTGGAAGAATGTTCAAGAAAACAGTGGAAGTACAAAGCGATTTTGGAATTGTAGACAGTCTTGCCATGTACAACGTAGCTCTTGCCGCTGAAAAGGCCGGAAACATTACCGAAGCCGTGGATTACTATTTACAATGCGCGCGCATGGGCTATAACGCAGATGCTTCTTATCAAGCGGCTGTGATCCTGCTGAGAGATCAAGGAAAGACGAATGATGCAAAGAAAATTTTGGACGAAGGCCTCAAGCTGAATGCAAAAAATGTCAATTTGCTCATCACGAAAATCAATATGCTTCTAAAGGCTGAAGATTTTAATGGAGCCTTATTTACTATCGATCAAGCCCTAGTCGAAATGCCTGACAATGCGGATTTACATTTTTCGCGTGGAACACTCTTAGAAGGATCGGATTTTAAAGAAGCTGTGAAATCTTATGAACGTGCTACCGAAATCGATCCGAACCATATTAACGCTTTGTATAATCTCGGAGCGGCGTATTACAACCAGGCTGTTGAATTGCGCAACGCCGAGGATGCAACAAACGAAACTGCCGTTGAAGAATTGAAGATGGCACGCAAATATTTGGAGCGCGTAGAGTCTATCTCACCCGGGATTGAAGCAGTAGCGAATTCCCTAGCTATCATCAAAGAAATTCTAGAGGATTAAGAATACCGCTTTGACCAAAACCTATTTCAATTGGAGTACCGGAAAAGATTCCGCAATGGCGCTTTATCATCTTTTGAAAGATGACGAATACCAAGTGGATCAATTGGTCACTTCTGTCAATGCCGCCCACGATCGCGTGACCATGCACGGTCTTCGCAGATCATTAATGGAAAAGCAAATTAACGC
Organism: Fluviicola sp. XM-24bin1; assembly: GCA_003149635.1. Classification (GTDB taxonomy): domain Bacteria; phylum Bacteroidota; class Bacteroidia; order Flavobacteriales_D; family Crocinitomicaceae; genus UBA4466. The sequence continues at coordinate 148,144 of QCWI01000007.1, read as the reverse complement.
GCTTGGCATCCCCTGTAATACGATTGAACTTCCCGAAAACCCAGACATGGAAACCTACGGCAAGCTGATGATTGAAGGAGTTCAAAAATTGAAAGATCAAGGCTACAGAACCGCCGGATTCGGAGACATCTTTCTAGAAGATTTACGCGAGTACCGCGAAAAACAATTACGCTCGTTGGACATCAATTGCGTATTTCCACTTTGGAAAAGAGACACGAAAGAACTTATGGAAGAGTTCATCGCACTAGGATTTAAAGCGATAGTCGTTTGTATCAATGGTCAATTATTGGACGAGTCTTTTGTTGGACGTGAATTAGATGCTTCTTTTATCAAGGATTTACCAGACAACGTCGACCCTTGCGGAGAAAACGGAGAATTTCATACCTTCTGTTATGATGGCCCCATCTTCCAGCAACCCGTCCCATTTGAAGTGGGCGAGAAAACTTATCGCGAATATCCCTCTCCCAGCAAGAACGAACCTAACTATGGGTATTGGTTCTGCGATTTGCTTCCAGCGTAAATACCAATTAACTTAAGAATTGTAGTTACTTTCCGTTTAAAACGAATTACAACGCATAATCAGCTTGTCCTCTCACTTCTCACTAAAAAATGAGAGGCTCAAGAATACTTTTTAAATTAGTTTCAAAATAAACGCACGTGGCAACTACGATACTGAAAACAGACGGCCTCACAAAATCCTACAAAGGCTTCAAAGCTGTCGACGGACTGAGTATTGAGATCCAACCTCAAATGGTATATGGACTCCTTGGGCCGAATGGAAGTGGAAAAACGACAACTCTTGGGATGCTCCTTGGAGTGATTCGACAAAGTTCGGGTTCGTTCTCTTGGTTCGAAAATGGAGAATCAGACGAGAATAGAAAACGCATCGGAGCTTTACTGGAAACGCCCAACTTCTATCCGTACTTGACGGCAGTACAGAATCTGGAAATTACAGCAAAAATCAAAGACATTCCAAATCCAACGGCTGAGATTGAGCGCGTTTTGAAGGAAGTTGACCTGTTCGATCGAAAAGATTCCAAATTCAGCACCTACTCGTTAGGAATGAAACAGCGATTGGCGATTGGAGCTACTTTACTAGGTGATCCTGAATTATTGGTTCTTGATGAACCTACCAATGGATTGGATCCACAAGGAATTAAAGATATTCGCAATTTGATTCGGAAGATTGGTAAGGAAGGTAAGACCATTTTGATCGCTTCGCACATTCTTGACGAAGTAGAAAAAGTATGTACCCATTGTGCCATTCTTCGAAAAGGAAAATTGATTCGAACAGGCACGATTGCAGAAATTATTGGAAATCAAGAAGTTCAATTGATTAAGGCTTATGCCACAGATATGGACAAACTAAGATCCTATATAAGTAGCAACAAGACCTATACCATTTATAAAGATGAAGAGGGACAATTCATTGTCTCAGCGGCTCCTGGAACGAAAGCAGATGATTTCAATAAAGACTGCTTCGATAATGGAATCGTGTTGAACGAATTAGCTGTATTTAACGAAACATTGGAAGATCAATTCCTAGAAATTGTAAAAACGTCATGATGAAATTAGTCCAGTTGGAATGGATGAAATTGAAGCGTTCCAACACAACCAAAATAATCTTGCTTATTTACGCCATTGTTGTTCCCTTGGTTCACTGGTTACTATCTCTGGCTGCACTCGGCCCCATTAAAATTCCAGATGCAGGTTACGAATTCCCATATTCCTATCAACTTGTGGCTTTTTGGGCGTCATGGCTCAACCTAATGGTAGGGGTAATAATAATCGTGTTTGTTACCAACGAAATTAAGTTCAAGACTCAACGACAAAATGCCATCGACGGATTGCGAAAAATTGATCTTATCCTATCTAAATTTATTGTAGTGGTAGGAATAGCATTGCTTGTTAGTCTCTATACAATGCTTGTAGGACTTGTTTCCGGATTGCTTACAGGAGGAGAATACGGGCCTCAAGATGGAATTGAACACGCTGGCGTGTATTTTGTTTCCACTCTCGGATACTTCATTTGGGCATTCTTTTTCGCGTCATTGGTACGATTGCCGGCATTGGCCATTGTTATTTACATTTTCTCTACCATTATTGAAGCAATAATTGGAGCAGTTTCTGTTCAAGAATATGTGCAATTTTTTCCACTACGATCCTTCGCGAACTTATCACGGTTTCCAAATCAAATTTTTGGAGCTGCAGCACCAGAAAATAATCCATATTTGATGACTCAAGGTGAATCGGTTCTTTTGGCTTTGTTGTACATCGGCTTGTTTACTGCTGGAACCTATTGGATTATCAAACGTCGCGATATCTAAATAAGGTGTGAGCAATTTTCATGAGCAAATACTCGCTTTTCGGTGGGGAAAGGACAAGTCGGCGTATGTCAACTATTTTGTCGCTAACCCAAAAATGCTCGATGAACTTGCGCAATGTATTTATCAGTTAGAAGAATATCCTATTAAGGAATATGCATCCTGGATGTTCATGCACATTCTCAAAAGACAATATCCGTAAATATCAAAGGAACAAACTTCCTGGTGGAAGAAGATGCTTACGAACTGTTGCAAGATTATATTGATCGTTTGACCGCTGCTCTTGGAACAGAAGAAGGAAGTCAGGAAATCATTGAAGATATTGAGCTACGCATCGCGGAAATCTGTACTTCAAAACTAAGTGATTCCAAATCAGTGGTTGAATTGGTTGATATCGAAGAGATTCTGAAGACTTTGGGAGATCCGAGCGATTACGTAGAACATGACGCAACCGAATCAGCACAGTCTGAAACATATACGCAATCCGCAACCAACGAACGAGGAGAAAAGCGTTTGTTCCGTGATCCAGAATCAGCGATGCTGGGTGGTGTATGTGCAGGTTTTGCCAATTACTTCTCCATCGATGTCGTGATCATGCGCGTGATTTTCATTCTGTTGTTATTCACAGGAATCGCGATTCCATTGTACATCATTTTGTGGATAATTGTTCCAAAGGCAGAAAGTACGATTTGATCGCCTTCGAATGAAAGGGCGACCTATCAACGTAGAAACAGTAAAAGAAGAAGTAGATCAAGCGGCTGAACGTGTTCGTGCAGGATCGAAGAACCTAGCGGATCGCGTCAGAAACGATATCCACTACAACAATCGCATCAATCGTGGGAAGCAGATTCTTCGCACCATTCTAGGGGCTGGATTCATCTTCTTCGGATTCATGTTCTTGATCATTTTCATCATCTTTTTCGTTCAAGGATTTGAATTCTTGCCAGTAAAAGGTGACGGTGGATTTATGTCCATAACGGAATATGGAGAACTCAGCCTTAACAGTCCAACCGATGTTAAATGGATGTGGATTGGAGGGTTGATGGGAGCCATTAGCGGCATTCTCTTCCTTTTCTCAATGGGAATTCTATTGATCTTCCGATTGTTTAATCGTTGGACGAAACTCGCTTTGGGTGGATTGTTCGTGATCGGATTGACCGGAGGAATCATCTGTGGTGTGGTTGGAATTAAAGACGGACGCGATTGGGCAGCTGAAACGGAAATCAAAGACGATCCTATTATGGTTGACGCAGAACAGTTGACCATCCTCACTTACGATGGAGTCGTAAACAATCGTTTTGGAAAGACTGTCAAAAACACGCGAAACATCGGGTGGTTCGGAATCCACGGAAACTCATTGAGCAAATACGGTGTTGATTTGGAATACACACCTTCGCCTGATTCGCTTTTCCATATTACGAAAGTCTATAGAGCCAGTGGATATTCTTCCAAAAAAGCGCGCGAACGAAGTGAGCACATAGAATACCGCATTGACGTCCAGGGAGATTCTTTGTACATGGATACAAAGTACCTATTCCCGAAAGAGGACAAACTTCGCGGACAGGAAGTGGAGTTGAGAATTCAGATTCCAGAAGGAAAATCAGTGTTGATTGATAATCGCATTATTCGATTAGGCGACAGAAACACCAGCAATCTCAACGGTCAAATCTATCGCGAAGAAGGAAGAGTTAGAAGTGATGGTCGATACGAACATGGTGATGAAGATCATTATCACGAACACCACGAGATTAACATAAACTATTAGCGTTGTATCCATTTTTCATAAGTACAGTTTAGGGTTAGAGACAACAGCAACGCAAGCGGTTCGAAATTTTCGGACCGCTTTTTTGTTACTTATTGAAATGATAGCATTCTACTATCAAATCCAAAAACCAATAATCATGAAAAAAGCCGCATTCATCTTGAGCACTTTCTTTGGAAGTTTAGCCCTACTAGGAATCTTATTTAAAGTTATGCATTGGCCTGGCGCTGGGATCGCATTGGTCACTGGCGTGGTAGGTTTTGCATTAATCGGATTGCCATTACTGGCAGTGTATCGATACAGACGAGCTTGATCCGTATAGTTTTAGTTTAGGTACAGGAAAGCGTTGTTCGGGAGGATGGCGCTTTATTTTTGCTCAGTTGCTGCGCGAATTATGCTCAAACCATGCCTGCGGCAGGCAGGTTCGAAATTTAGCTTCGCTGCTGCCTTCGGCGGTCTCGAATTAGATAATTGTATAATTCTAGTAATTTCAAATTATTATTCTGAACTGAAATAAGTATGCGTCCATACCTCCTCCTCCTATTCCTTCCACTACTATCTCTGACTTCACCCAAACAACAAATCAAAAACTTCCACAAAGTCGATGATTTCGTTTACCGTTCCGCGCAACCTTCCAAATCAGAAATGAAATGGGCCGAAGATCAAGGCATCAAAACCATAATCAACTTACGCAACGTAATCGACGACAAACAAGAGATCAAAGGAACTGATCTAACGCAAGTCCGTATCCCACTTAGGGCCAAAAAACTAACATATGAGGACATAATTACCGCTCTTTCAGCCATTGAAGCCGCAGAAAAACCAGTACTCATTCATTGCCTGCACGGGTCAGACAGAACAGGTTGTATGGTCGCCGCATATCAAATGTATCAAGGGATGTCAAAGGATGAAGCAATCAGTCAATTCCTTGAAGATCAGTATGGATACAATCGAAAACTCTTCCCTAACATCCTTGAACTTTTGGAATCCTTGGACGTCGATCAACTCCAGAACGATATTCGATGAAATATTAAAATACTTCGACAAAGAGCTTAATTTGCATTACTAAAGCACTATAACGCTCAATAAATGTTTTAAAGTTTGCTGAAAAGACCTAACTTTGCGGTCAACTAACTGGTCGTACGCTCACTAAAACTGTACGTCGCCATAAACGCACTGCTTATGAAGGCCCTATTCAGGAGTCTCTTATTTATTGGAGTGACAATGTTTTCGGGCAACATCCAAGCCCAGCAAGACACCACTTTTTGGTTCGCTGCTCCAGAAGTATCCGCATCCGCTGGTGATACCCCAATATTTCTGCGATTCATGACCTACGGAAATGCATCCGATGTAACGGTATCGCTTCCGGCAAATGGAGGGTTCACGCCTATTACATTGAATATCCCTGCCAACTCTTTAGACAGCGTAAATCTAACGCCGTTTCTAGCGCAAATTGAAAGTCCGGCGGGAGACGTCGTTTCCAACAATGGAATTCGCATTACGGCAACAGAACAAATTAGCGCGTTTTATGAATTGAAAAATGCGACAAATAAAGAAATCTTCTCACTGAAAGGGAATAAGGGCCTAGGGAACAATTTCTACACGCCATTTCAACGTTTTTGGGATAATGGATCAACAACTCCGGCGTCCTTCTCTTCAATCGACATTGTAGCCACGGAAAACAACACTACCGTTTTAATTACACCGCGCACAGCGATTATCGGGCACGCACAAGATGTGACCTATTCAGTGGTACTAAACGAAGGCGAAACCTATAGCGCACGAGACATAAATGTTTCAGCCGTATCTACCTTGGCTGGTTCCATTGTTTCTTCCGATAAACCCATTTCCGTAACAGTATTTAGTGGTGCACTGACCAATGGAGGTTGTACCAGTACGATGGGAGATCAAATTACACCTGAGAATTTCACCGGGCGCGACTTCATTGTTCAAGGTGCCACCGGTGGTAACGATCGAATCTACGTTCTTGGAACACAAAATGGGACGAGCATCACCGTTGAAAATTCAACAACTACCAATGCAGTCATCAGTTGGGGGGAGACATTTGAACTCGCTACAACGGATGCAATTAACTATATCAGCACGAACAAACCGGTGTATGTATGGCACACCACTGGATATGGATGTGAGTTAAGTGGAGCACAAGTTCCGAACTTATTGTGTGCTGGAAAATACAGCAATACGTTCACTCGTACGACGTCCGATTCCATCGGATTAGTGCTCTACACACGAACTGGATTCGAAGGGCAATTCGCCTTGAATGGAAATGCCAGTTTGATTCCAGCGGCAGCTTTCAATCCAGTGCCAGGAACTGCTGGAGCCTATCAAGCAGCCGTGATCTATTACAACACCACCGATGTCTCCGTGGACTCGTACAACGAGGTGACCAACTCTGGCGATATCTTCGGAATGGCAGTAATCTCTGGTGATAATGGAAACGGCAGTGGCTATGCCTACCTTTCGGAATTTACATCCTATCCATTTATCAATGCCGGAACGAACGACACCGTTTGTGCCAATACGACCTTCCCTATCAACGGAACAATTGGTGGTGGAGATGTAACAGGTGTTTGGAGTACCAGTGGTTTTGGAATGTTTAGTTCAGCTACAGATGTATTGAACAATGTTTATGTTCCGAGCGCATTGGATACACTCATTACTCCAATTAATATCATCCTAACGACAACGGGATCATGTCCAGTATTAAAAGACACGATTGTTTTAGAAGTTCAAACCGCACCTATTGTAAGTGCTTCGGCAGATCAATCGCTTTGTGAGAACAACTCTATCGCAACCCTAGCCGGCTCCATCGAAGGTGGTGCAACAACAGGATTCTGGAGTACGAATGGAACAGGAACTTTCTTGCCGGATAGCTCGGCATTAGACGCTCAATACGTTCCTTCTCAGGCGGATTTAACCAATGGTACTGTTGAATTAGTCTTGTTATCGACGAATGTAGGATCATGTATTCCTGAATCGGATACTATGTATATCACATACACACAAGGAGCAACGGTAGATGCCGGCCAGCCAGACACGCTTTCCGTTTGTGAAAACAATCCTGTTGTAACACTAAATGGAACAGTTAGTGGAGTCACCACTACTGGAAAATGGATTACTTCAGGAAACGGAATCTTCTCTCCTGATAACTTGGATCTCAACGGAACCTACCAACCTAGTTTCGCCGATATTTCCTCTGGAGGTGTTTGGATTTATCTAGAATCTACGGCCAATCAGAATTGTGTAGCCGTTCAAGATAGTTTCTTTGTACAATTCACCGCTGCACCTACGGTAGACGCAGGAGCTGGAATCCTTTCTTGTTCCAATAACGCTGCCGTTAACTTGAACGGTGTGATCGGTGGAGCAACTACAACTGGAATTTGGACAGGAGGAAGTGGATCGTTCTCAGCAAGCTCAACGGACTTATATGCTGTGTACACACCTACACCAACGGAAATCGCAAACGGATTCTTATTCCTTACGCTAACATCTACGAATAATGGAGGCTGTATTGCAGAATCGGATAACGTACAAATTGAATTCATCGCGCCACCAACGGCCAACTTCAGTGTAAACGATGTATGTCTGAATGAGCAAAGTGTCTTCACAGATTTCTCAAATGCTGGGTTCGGTGCAATCGACACATGGCAATGGGATTTCGGAACCGCTGGTGCCACTTCAAGCAACCAAAATGATGTCTATACCTATTCAACTGCGGGAAGCTATGATGTACAATTAATCGTGACTTCCGTACATGGATGTTCCGACACGATTACCCAGCAAACAGAAGTATTCGATATCCCGGTGGCGGATTTCAACTACACTGCCAATTGCCAAAACAACCAAGTCGTAGTGCAATTCACAGATGCTTCCACCATCGCAAACGGAGCCTTGAACTTCTGGTTCTACGATTTTGGAGGCCAAGGGACCGCTGCTACAGAGAATCCACAGCAAGTCTTCTCTGCGAATGGTGATTATACAGTATTACACATCGTAGAATCCACAGCAGGATGTCGCGATTCAAACATTCAAATTGTAAGCATCCCTCCTAGCCCAGTTGCTGATTTCTCGTATAACACGAACAATGGATTGAACATTGGAGCTGTATTCAATTTTATCAATACATCGACTGACGCAACTATTTACAATTGGGATTTTGGAAATGGAAACACATCCATAGATGTTGATCCTAACAACACCTATTTCGCTAATGGCAATTACCTCGTAACATTGGTTGTAGAAAACGATCTTGGATGTACCGACAGTACTTCTGAAATCATTTCTATCAACACGGTGACAACGGAAATCAGCACCTTGATTCCGAACGCCATCTCTCCAAACGGGGATTTAAGAAACGATGTTTGGAAATTGGATTTCCTTGATCTACTCTATCCAAATGCGCGCGTAGAGATTTACAACGAATGGGGACAATTGGTCTTCGAGTCGGATGGCTACGATGTTCCTTGGGACGGACGATTCAACAACGAATTCGTGCCTGACGGAACGTATTATTACATCATTGACCTGAAAGATACCGGCGATCCGGATACAGATATTTTCAAAGGAGCCTTGCTCGTACTAAAAGAAAGAAACAACTAATGAAGTCGAATTATTTACTCATAGCATTTGTTCTCGGCTTCACCCTCAGTGGATGGAGTCAGCAGTTAGCGGGATATTCCAATTTCCTGATGAACGATTATTACTTCAACCCAGCGATAGCCGGGAGTGAAGAAATTCATGAAGCCAACATTTCGTACAGAAATCAGTGGGTAGGATTCGATGGAGCCCCAACTTTGATCATGGGGAACTTCATGGGATCTTATAAAAATGAAGGCAAAGTAGGATACGGTGCATCCGTGATCTCAGAACGAAAAGGAATCACAGGAAATACAACAGTATATCTGAACTACGCCTACCATTTCAAGCTTTCTGAAACATTGAAACTTGGATTGGGTGTCCAACCGGGCTACATGCAACATCGTGTTCGATTGTATGATGCCATCATTGCAGATGCAGGTGATGAAGTATTGACCGGAACCATTTATTCTGCCAATGCAATCGATGTAAACGCTGGATTCAACCTATACTCTCCGAAGTTTTTCGTTATGGGATCATTCCAACGACTTTTGGGACGTCAAATCCAGTTCACAACCTACAATACCAACTTGGATTTCCATTATAATACGATTGCTGGATACAACTTCAACTTCAAAAACAAGCAGAAGAAGAACATCCAGATTCAACCGAGCTTGATGGTGCGTTACGTAAGTCCTTTACCAGTCCAATACACGGGAATGTTGCGATATACCTTCGACGATAAATATTGGGCTGGATTACTTTACCGTTCCGATGACGCCATTGGTTTTGCCGCTGGAATGTGCATCAAAGAACGCATCAACATCGGATACAGTTTCGATTACACGCTTTCCAACCTAGCTAATTATCAGGCGGGATCGCACGAAGTCATGTTGTCCTATGTTCTGACTAAGAAGAAGCAAAATCTCGACGACGAAGACGACGAGTTGAACAAAAGCATCCTCGAAGAAATCCAAAAGGATATCGATGGTCGCGAAAAAGAAAAGAAATAAAAGAAAGTAGCTATGAAACGAATGAAATACGTCTTACTGCTTTTGATGTTAGCAAAAATGGCTTTCACCAATGTTCAGGCACAGGTGGATACCGTTTTCTGGTATGCCGCACCATGGGTAACACCAGATCATGATAACAACGTGCAAATGGCCTTCCGAATTTCAACATTGGGAGCGCCTGCAACAGTTCGCATTCAAATGCCGACGGCAACGTACGATACAACATTCACGATACCAGCGAGTAGTTTGGTGTCCGTCGATTTGAACCATTTGGTGAATGATTTGGAAAGTGCACCAGCAGATGCCATCCTGACCTCTGGATTTAAAATTACTTCGGACGAATTCATTACCGTCGTATATGACTTTATCTCGGATCTAGTCACCATTACACCAGGAACGCCGAACAATCCAGAAACGTATTCCTTGAAGGGACAAAATGGTATGGGAACCGAGTTCGTGACACCGTTCCAAACGATTTGGAACAACCGAGATCTCAACAATGATAGAAACGGCGATGGAACCGTGACCGATCCACGACAGTTCTTTTCGGTCGTTGCAACTGAAGACAACACCACCATCTGGATTACACCAAAATGTGACGTCGTTGGACACCCGGCAAACGTTACCTACTCAGTTACATTACCTCTAGCAGGAAACGTTTATACTTGTGAAAATGTCGTTATGACGACGAGTAATCCCGGAAGTAGTTTGAGTGGATCGATTGTCGTCTCCGACAAACCCGTCTCAGTCACCATCAACGATGACTCCGTGAATCCATCAGGCGGTGGAGGATGTTTCGATTTGATGGGAGATCAAATTGTACCAACCGACGTAATTGGGACGGATTACATTGTCAACATTGGTTTCCTCAATCCGGGATCGAACGAATCGATTTTCATTATTCCTGCCGAAAACTTTACAAACATCACAATCGATGACGGTGGTGTTACGACAACCTTGGCCAATCAAGGAGAAACAGTCCAATATTCCATTACCAACCCGCTGACTTACGTTAGTGCTGACAAGCCAGTGTACTTGGTTCACATGTCAGGATACGGTTGTGAACTTGGAATGGCCATTCTTCCTCCATTGAACTGTGCGGGATCGGATGAAGTATCATTCTCACGAAACAACAACCAGCAATTCTTACTGAATCTTTTGTGTGAAGCAGGAGATGAAACAGCATTCACCCTGACAGGCCCTGGAACTGGAACCATTAACCCAGCATCATTCAGTCCAGTACCGGGAACTGGTGGAGCTTGGGTAGGAGCACAAATTGACTTCAACACCACGGAAATTCCAAGTGGAACACAAAACACAATCTCCAATTCAGCAGGATTCTTCTCCATGGGAGTTATCAATGGAGGCCCGACGACTGGATGTTTGTACCACTACATGTCTTCTTTCCAGCGTAAAGTAATTACGCGAGCAGGGAACGATACTACATTATGTAGCGCTGAAAACCAAGTGCAGTTGAACGGAAGCGTAACCGGAGGAACCACTACTGGAATATGGACGGTTTTAGATGGAACAGGAACTTTAAATACGCCAACGAACCTTGTAACAACTTACGATCCGAGTCCGGGGGATTACACCCAAGGATTCGTAACTTTCGTATTGACTTCCACTGGAAACTGTGAACCGGCAGCCGATACCATGCAAGTTACCTACGTACAGTCGCCAGACGCCGATGCTGGCCCGGACGATTCTTATTGTAAAAATAATGTAGGAGCCATTCCAATTAACGCAACAGTCCAATTCGCTTCAGGAGGAAGTTGGTCTGGAGGATCAGGTGGAGCATTCGGAAACTCCGGAAGTTTGAGTACGACCTACACGCCATCACCAACCGATTTGGCGGCAGACAGCGTGGAATTATATTTTACTTCAGCAGGAAGTTTGTTCGCTTGTCCTGATTACGAAGATACCATGGTGATCTACTTCACCAATCCACCATCAGTTACTGCGGGTGCCGATTTGGTGCTTTGTTCTAGCGAAACGGAAATCAACCTGAACGGTTCAGTAACAGGAGCTACAACTACCGGAACTTGGACGACCACTGGACTGGGAGCCTTCTCACCCTCCGCAGCCGATCCAATCACCGATTACCTTATTAGTGCCGGAGACGTTGCAGCAGGAAATATTTGGTTGACGTTGACGAGTACAAACAACGGAAATTGCTTGGCTGAACAAGACAGCATTCAGGTGAACTTCATCGATGAGCCAACCGTTACCATCACTTCGAACGATTCAGTTTGTTCTAACTTGAACCTGATGGATTTGAATGGAACAATTTCCTCTGGATTCAGTCCGAACTGGACAACAACTGGATTCGGTTCTATTGTAAATCCGAATGCCATTAATACGCAATATAACATTGCAACTATTGACACCGTTCTCGGATATGTAGACATTTTCCTTTCGTCCGTTCCTGGAATTTGTCCAGCGGTGACGGATTCCATTCGCGTATTCTTTATCGATCCGCCACAAGCATTGGCTGGGCCCGATCAAGAATTCTGTAGTAACGAGGTTGTCACTTTGAACGGAGCCGTAAACGGTGTGATCAACACGGGAACGTGGTCATCCAGTGGAACAGGTACCTTCTCTCCTAGCCCGAACTTCGTAATTACGAATTACATTCCTTCGGCAGGTGATATTGGTAATGGAAGTGTTACCCTTACGCTAACAGCTGCCAGCGCATTAGGATGTCCAGCCGATGTGGATGCCGTAGTCGTGACATTCAAAGAAATTCCAACGGCAAACTTTACCGTAACGGAAGAATGTGAAGGAAACAATACAACATTTACTGATCTTTCCACAACGAATGTTGGTTCCATCAATTCATGGTCGTGGGATTTTGGTTCAGGAGGCGTTTCCTCAGTTCAAAATCCAATTCATACCTACAGCGGATCGGGAACTTACAATGCAACATTGATTGCCGGGGCCGATAACAACTGTTACGATACTATTACGATCCCAGTGACAGTAAATCCAGTTCCAGTGGCGAACTTCAGTCCGACAGTGGCCTGTGAGAACTTACCAATAACTTTCTCTGACCTATCATTTATTTCAAGTGGAAGTGTCGATTCATGGTATTACGATTTTGGCCCAGATTTCAGTACCGATCAAAATCCGACATACACATTCAATGCTCCTGGATTGCAGCAGGTAACATTGACTGTCACTTCTGACCTGGGATGTGTAGATGATACTACAATGCAATTGACGGTAAATCCAGCACCGAATGCAGATTTCAATTTCGCACCAAATCCGGCGCTAGTGCTTGAGAACGTCGATTTCCTTGACCTCTCAACAGGATTGGGCATCAACCAATGGTTCTGGGATTACGGTGACGGAGAAGCGGATAACATTCAAAATCCAACACACGCCTATGACGAAGGAGGCGATTACACCATTTATTTAATCGTTACGGATCAGAACGGATGTGTGGATACTACTTCCAAAGATATCACGGTAGCACTTCCACCAGTAGTTCCTTCTGGTTTCACACCAAACGGAGATAACGAAAATGATGTCTTCCTCATTCGCGGAGGGCCTTTCAAAGATGTAGATTTCAGAGTGTACAACCATTGGGGAGAATTGATTTTCCAGTCCTTCGACGCAGCAGTCGGATGGGACGGAACCTTCAATAACGAACCTGCTCCACTGGGAGTTTACACTTGGACATTCACTGTCACAATGACCAACAATGCCATTATTAAACAATCGGGTGACGTCACCCTAATTCGTTAGCAATGAAAAAACGTATTCTCATAGTTCTGATTTTGGCGTTGGGAGCATTTCGTTCTAACGCTCAGGATGCCCATTTATCAATGTACGACGCCGCGCCGTTGTTCCTGAACCCTGCAATGACAGGTGTTTTTGATGGAGATTGGCGTATTCACGGTCAGTACCGAACCCAATGGAGAGCCGTGAACTTCAAACCTTACACCTCCGCTTTAATTAGTTTCGATAAGAACCACAAAAAATGGGGATTTGGTGGACAGGTTACCAATTTCCGTGCGGGAATCGGAAACTACAACGCGCTGCAGGGATTGGCTTCAATTGCCTACACGACATCATTGGATCGCGATAAGAATCACAACATTTCATTTGGGGTTCAAGCCGGATTGACGCAAAAAACCTTGGAATACCAATTGTTGACCTTCAACAATCAGTACACGACCAACAATGGAGGGGAATTTGACCCTACGATTAGTGCCAATGAGAATTTCTCTGGTCAGTCTTTAATCACTCCTGCTGTGAATGCCGGATTCTTATACTTCTTCGCCAAACAAGAAAGTCGATTCAATCCATTCATTGGTGCATCGGCCTTCAACTTAACGCAGCCTCAGGAAACGTTCATGAGCATTGATAACAACCTTCCGATTCGTTACTACGGGCATGTGGGAATGCGAATCAATTTGACGGAAACATTCTATGTGCTTCCTAAGGTGCTCTACATGCGACAACGTGAATTCCAAGAGTTGACGTTTGCCGCGGATTTAGGATACTATTTGAAAGGAAGCGACCTGTATTTACTGGCAGGTGCAGTGTATCGAAATGCCGATGCAGCCATTGTAACCCTAGGAGCAAAAATGGATAGATTTATTGCAAAGATTGGCTATGATGTTAATGTTTCGTCCCTATCCACGGCTTCCAACGGACGTGGTGGATTCGAAATGTCCTTTACATACATGCATCAGAAAGACCGAAAGAAAACCGACAAAATTTGTCCAAGATTATAACATGGAAACGATGAAAAAACTAGTTCTACTTCTACTTTTGGCGCTTCCGGTTGTATCATTCGGACAGTCACGAAAAGTTTGGTTGTACCACGCCGATAATTACTACGAGGAGCAAGATTATTACAACGCGCTTTTGAATTATCAGAACGCATTGAGCGATTCCATCGGTTTGCAGGAAGCGACTATTCCTTACGAGGTCACTTTGAGTAAGCTAAAGATTAAATCAAAAGATAAGAAGGAGATCGATACAGCCCGTACCGTTCCTTTGCGTGATTACATCGAACATCAAATTGCTTCGTGTCATTTAAAAACCTTCGATTACAAACGTGCGGTCGACCATTTCGCCAAAACATCCACGTTCGTCTCATATCCTGAAGATGTGTACCATTACGGATTGGCTCAAATGAACGTCGGGAATCACGAAGCAGCCGTGAAGTTGTTCGAATCCTACATTTCTTCCGATAACTATTCTGACTCCTTACTTCGAAGTGCGCAGCTACTAATTACTGGCTGTTATTACGCGATGAAAGATTTGAAGGTGTACGATAAAATGGAGGTCAAATTGGCCGATACCAACGTATTCAATAAAGGAACGGCATCTTTTGCTCCCGCATTCTTCGGAAACGACAACCGCGTTATGTTTACCAGTGCACGCGAAGGAGGAGTTATCTACGATCCTGAAAAGCAAGATTCCCGCTATTTGTGTGATCTGTATTGGACAGAAAGAAATTCTAACGGTGGCTGGGAACGTGCGAAAAACTTTGGTCGTCCATTGAACTCGTCTCGTCATGATGCCTCAAGTGCCTACAGTACGTTGAAGCGAAATGAGCAACAAAGCATAGTTTATTTCACGAAATGGAGCGACGATAATCGCACAGAGCAAGCCATTTATTTCGGACGCATGCAGAACATGCTTTTCTTTGAATCATTCAAGCTACCAGAATCCGTGAATGTTCCGGGATATAAAAGCATCAACCCTTTTATTTCTCTTGACGAAACGAAAATGTACTTCTCTAGCAATCGCCCAGGTGGTGAAGGAGGAATGGATCTTTGGGAAATCGATTTGGATGAGAATGGTTATCCGGTCGGAGAAGCGAGAAACCTAGGTCGCCCAGTGAATACTGTTTTGGATGAAGTAAGTCCGTTCTTTCATGAGGCTTCTTCTACCCTTTTCTTTAGCTCAAATGGATTGAACTCTATTGGTGGATTGGACATTTTCAAGGCGACGTACAATCGCGATAATAAAGCGTACAATCAACCGGAAAACATGGGGAAACCAATCAATTCCAGTATGGATGATTCGTACCTCGTTTGGGACGCGCTGATGGAGAAAGGATTCTTTGCCAGTGACCGAGCTGATTGTGAAAATGGACATTGTTACGATATCTATGAAATAACGAACGAACCGATCATGATTGTTTTGGAAGGGGTTAGTTACGATGCGAAGACCTACGAAATCCTTCCAAACGCCAAATTGAATTTCAAAGACATCAACAGTAAGATTGCATTTGAAAACCGTGAGGTGGTGACCGACGAAAACGGATACTACAAAATCACGATGGAGCGCCAGCAACAAGTGTACATAAAAGGAACAAAGGAAAAGTACTTTGCAACAGCTGAATCTGTTTCTACCATGCCGATTACCACCAGCACTACGCTAGTTCAAGATTTCTATCTCAACCCGATTCCAACGGATGAAATTGAGTTAGATGGAATTGAGTACGGCTTCGATTCTTCGGCATTACGACCTGCTTCAATGGTAGTCCTGGACCAATTATTCGATCTTCTCATCCTGAACGAAAATCTCGTGGTAGAAATTAACTCGCATACAGATAACCGAGGTAGCGATGATTACAACCGACGATTGGCGCAAGACCGAGCCAACTCTTGTGTAAAATACCTGATTGAAAAAGGTATTCCTGAAGAGCGTTTGATTGCCAGGGGTTACGGAGAAGACCAACCGAATTACCTTAAAGACGAAAAGAAGAAGCCGGTGCTAGATCAAAATGGCAAGCGGATTTATCTTACAAAACAATATATAGACAGTCAAACGGACGAAGACTTGAAGGAAGAATTCCATCAGCGGAACCGTAGGACGTCGTTTACCGTTGTTGGCGAGGGATATAAGAAGGAAAGTTTGTAGCATTTATATGCTGCAGTCCTAATCCCAGATCCCTCCTAGGGAGAATTGACAAGAGATAGCCCCAAAATGGAGAGTAATATGTCATACCAACACATTGACGCAAAATGCCTATCTTTCCGTGTCTAAATTGTGCATATGTTACAGGATCATCAAGGAGTCATATTCGACCTGATTAAGCGTGAAATCCAGGGGAAAGACTCTCTCGGAAATGTAGTTGGAGAAATTCTAAACATCAGTCAAGATGCGGTGTACCGAAGATTTCGGGGAGAAACACATCTGACCATTTACGAATTAGAAAAGCTTTCCAAGCACTTCAATATTTCCTTGGATACCCTGTTCAATGTCAATAAAAACAAGGTTCTCTTCGAATACCAACCTATTGCAGGATATGACTTCTCCATGGGATTGTATCTACGAAACATGTTGCGCGCTTTGGATGCCTTAAAGGATCAGAAAAACCCGGAATTGGTAATCTCGGTGAACAACACCCCTATTATTCAATTGCTCAATTTCCCGCATTTGATTCGTTTCAAATTATTCTTTTGGGCCAAGACGCATTTGCAGATAGAAGAATTCAAAGACCAGAAATTCAAATACGAGAAATTCGATCCAGAAGTATTTAGCATTGGTCAGGATGTCTTGCGTTTGTACTGTAAAGTTCCCTCCCGTGAGATTTACGATCCTGAGTTGCTCCGCGGATTCGTGCGCGAGGTATATTACTATTTCGAATCGCAGCAATTTGAAGATCCTACCTACGCTATTTACATTCTTGAGTTATTGGATCGATTTGTAGATCATTTGAAAGCACAGGCCGAAGTCGGAAAGAAATTCATCGCTACTACTGAGCCGCCAGCTTCTGGGAACGAATTCGAAATGTACCACAACGAAACCCTGAACGGAAATACGACCATTTACTATCGTACGGATTCCTTCGCAGGATTGTATTTCGGTCATAACCTGATGAACGCCGTTCACACTATCGATTCTGCATATATCGAAGATTCACTGGCCGTATTGAACAAACAAATGGCGAATTCAAGTGTGATCAGTCTTACGAACGAAAAAGAACGAAATAATTATTTCGGACAGCTGAAAAACTTCATTGCAAACTTTAAAAAGAAGATGGAGCTGGAACTCAACTTGTGATTTCCGCAACTACTCGCCCCACATTTTTTAGACCCACTTTCTAACTTGCGTTTTTCGCAAGAACACTTTTTCCTGCCCTGAAATTCAGTAATCGCAGCCGGTGCGTTGACCGTAGATTTGAATCAACAAAAGATCAAAACTATGAGACGATTAACGCGAAAAGCACTTTCAAAAGAATCTCTAAAAGAACAAATGGTTCGAAGTCTCCGAGGATGGACGCTTCGATTCATCGTGAACGTATTGATTCCTTTCACAGGATTCGCTCACGCTTAATTATCAACTGAATTACAAAAACTTAAAACATAAAATCATGAAATCAATTGTTACACTAATTGCAATCATCTTGGCGACAACCTTTAGCAGTCAGGCACAAAACAAAACCATCGCAGTGGGATACCCAGCAATTACAGGATTAAACATCGATGCGTCAATCGCTGCAAAATTGTTGCGTTACGAACTCATCAAACTGGATCAATATTCTGTTTATGACGAGTACGATATGAAAGACGCCATTGCGAAAGATCCAAGTCTTCAATCGGAGTGTTTGAGCACGAAATGTTTGATCCGTATGGGAGAAGAATTGAGCGTCGATTACACCATTTCGGGAAGTATTGATGGAATCGGAGATAAAATCGTGATCAGCTTAAAAATGATCGATGTGCAATCGAAAAAGTTATACCGCACTGAAATGATCGAATTTGCAGATCAGGAAAACGAACTCCAACGAATGATTGCTATCGTTCTTCGCAAAATGCACAACATGCAAAGCGACGCCGTTTTAGTCGATCGATTGGAATTTAAAAATGACGTGGTAGCATCCAAGAGTGTCGGAAAAATGAACAATTCTGGGCCACGTATTGGCGTGGGAATGATGACTGGAGATTTCCGTGAATTCGCTACGCGTCCTATGGATCAAGGTGGTTTAGACATCACTCCTACCCTTTCCATGATTGGTTACCAATTCGAAGCGCAGTACGTTGGAACGGAGAATTTCTCAGGATTGTTCGAATTCCTAGTAAACATCAACGGATTGGAGCAAGGACAATTTATTCCTTCTATCTCCCTAATGAACGGTTTCCGATTCGGTAAAGCAGGTTGGGAGTTCGCATTCGGGCCTGGATTTAGCCTTGAAAGAAGATCAAACGGATTCTTTGATACAAAAGGAAGCTTCGGAAACGCAGGAGACTACTTCAGCGATCAGGATTGGGCGGATTACGCAACGAGAAACTATAATGATCCGGACCAATATCCAGAATTCTTCACAGGTGGACAATTCAATCGACCAACTGTAACGGACATTGATCCAGATTACAACATGGATACACGATTCCTTGATCGACGAGGAGCAACACACTTAAGCACCATGTTCGTGTTCGCTTTCGGAAGAACGTTCCGCGCAGGTGCCTTGAACATTCCAGTGAACATCTTCTACACTTCACGCCGAGGTGGAGGTTTGGCAGGAATCAATGTTGGATTCAATGTGACAAAGTCCAAAACAAAACTTTATAGAAATTAACCCTGACCACTATATCGCCCCGGGGTTTGGGCAAAGGAGGAAGTAACGTGCTTCCTCCTTTCTTGTTTATCCCTGAATTATTTCGGTTGGTGGAGGGTATTTGTATCTTTGTTTCGTGCACTACGCAATTGTAGATATCGAAACAACGGGCGGAAGTCCGAAAAGCTCAAAAATCACGGAAATTGCCATCTTCAAACACAACGGAGAAAAGGTCATTGATGATTACGTGACTTTGGTGAATCCTGAAATGACGATCCCTCAGTTTATTGTTCAGTTAACTGGGATTAACCATCATATGGTTCAGAGCGCTCCGAAGTTCTATGAAATTGCGAAAGACATTATTGAATTCACTCAGGATTGTGTCTTCGTGGCCCACAATGTCGCTTTCGACTACAACGTGCTTCGTGCAGAATTCAAATCTTTAGGATACGATTACCGTCGCCCTCATTTGTGTACCGTTCGCGCCTCACGTTATGTGCTTCCCGGGCACGATTCGTACAGTTTGGGGAAATTAACACGAGCGCTTGGAATCGAATTGATTGGTAGACACCGTGCTGGAGGCGACGCTTTTGCGACGTCAGAACTGTTTACGCTTTTGATGGAAACGGATGCGAAAAATCTGCAAACCTTTATTCAAGAGGAGGTAAATCCAAAGCGATTGCACCCAAATTTGGATTTGAATGAACTGGATGAGATTCCCAACAAGACAGGAATCTACAAGTTCTACAACGAAACCAATGAATTGATTTACATTGGAAAGAGCATTCATATTCGTAAGCGAATCGATCAGCATCTTCGTAATAATTCCACGAAGAAAGCCATCAAAATGCAGAAGGAAATCACGCGCATTGAGTTTGAATTGACCGGTTCCGAATTGATTTCATTATTGCGAGAATCTTACCTAATCAAACAGCATAAACCGATCTACAATCGCTCATTACGTCGTCATTTGTTCCCGTACGGATTATACAGCTATACAGATGAGGGCGGATACATCCGTTTGTTCATTGCCAAGGTTTCCTCCATGAATGAGCCTGCAATAACAAGCTTCAACACAAAACGAGAGGGCATTGCTTTCCTAGAACGACAGGTGGAAGCCTACGATCTTTGCACGAAACTATGTGATCTGTACAAATCGCAATCGGCGTGTTTTCAATACACGATAAAAAACTGTTTGGGTGCGTGTATTGGTGAAGAAGCACCGGAATCGTACAACGCCCGTTGTCAGCAATTGATTGACCGATTGACCTTAAATGGAGAAAGCTTTTACATCATCGATAAGGGTCGACAACGCAGCGAAAAAAGTTTGATTCTCGTTGAGAATGGAGGTTTAACAGGAATGGGATATGCGCCATTTCATTTCAAAAAGCAGCCGCCTCAACAATGGAAAACGTATTTAGATTTAATGCCTGATGATCGTGATGCCCGCACGATTTTGAACTTGTTCTTGCGTAAGAATGAGAAGCACGAAATCGTTACGCTTTAAAAGGAAATGAAGAATATCTCTGCCCCGTTAATCGGATTAACTATTTATAATGCCATTCAAACCATTATGGTTTTGGCAATTATAGTTCTGGTACCGAATAACGCCGCTGCGATTCCTTGGATCGTTCCTGGAGTAATGATTGTCGTTTTATCCAATTTCTTTTTGTTTCAGAAGAAGACATGGGCTTGGATTCTCTACCTCATCTGGACACTTGCCGTGTTCGTTTCATTCGATTTCGGATCGATTTCGTGGTATCTACAATACGGACTCAATTTTAACCTTACGCTTACCCTTTCCACAGGCACATCTGCTGGATATATAGGTTTTGATGTAATCTCCTTGGTAGTGTTAATTTTCTTGCTCTCTTCAAGAAAGAAACTGACTTCTTAGACTTACTCGGAAGGTCAATTATCCAAAGAACTTGAAAACCGCACTGAGCACAGCCGACCACAAAGGCACAAAGTTCACAAAGATTTGTTGAACCACCTTTTAGATGAAGGACACAAGATTATGACGACGTCATAATCCCTTGTGATCTTAACACATCGCATTTTTAATTATTGCCAAGTGCCCTTCGTGCCTTTGTGGTTCCAAGGAAAACTATGGGCATCTTGCCGTTATCCAGAAAGTTACCTTTGAAGGATCATTAGGTTTACTTTCTTTCCACGAAGTACATTTCAATCGCACCTTTGTTCTTGGCTTCTACCTTACCACGATGTTCGGTTCGGAATTCACCGTTGATTTGCTGCTTCGTGATTCCAGAAATGTTCACTTTTCCAATTTCTCCACTGGATTCCATGCGCGCCGCCGTATTAACCGTATCTCCCCAGATATCGTAGGCGAACTTTTTAATCCCAATCACGCCAGCAACAACAGGGCCCGAGTGAACTCCAATTCGGATATTCCATAGAGGATTTCCCCTTGGTAAGGTCTTATTGTAATTTTCGATGTAGTCACGGATTTCGATAGACGCTTTAATACTTCTCGCGGCATGATCATCTAACGGATCTGGCAATCCTGCGGCGAACATGTATGCATCTCCAATCGTTTTGATCCGCTGCAATCCGTATTTCTCAATGATTTTATCGAATTCGAGAAACATTTCATCCAGTTGGGCCACGAGTTGCTCTGGACTTAACTTCTCTGAAATCATGGTAAAACCTGAGAAATCGGTAAATCCAACACTGACATCTTCGTAGAAGCGCGGTTTAGCCGCTCCGTTGGTTTTCAATTCCTCTGCTACGGCGATAGGTAAAATGTTCAACAACAAACCATCCGATTTCTCCTTTTGTACCTCAATTTCCTTCTTGCTTTCCGCAATAATTACATTCTGTTCTTCGATGCGTTTCTTACGCTTGCGCAACTGTCGATAGGCCACTAAAATCACGAGAATGATGAGGAACAGGAAGATGAATACCCCAAAGATTAATTGCAATCTGTTACGGAATTCGCGCTGCTCTGCACTACGTCGTTGCTCTTCTGCTTCACGCAAGAGCCTTTCACGTTCTGCTCTCTCTTCCAAGAACTTCTTTTCGTCCTCAATTCGTTTCCTTTCATTCTGCTCTGCCTCTAGCGCGAGTTGCTTCAATTTATTCTCGTTCAGCGCCAATTGCAACTCTCGTTCTTTCAGCTCTCGTTGGGCTTGTTCCTGTTGCAAACGATACAACCGAGCCTTAGCTTGCTCCTGAGAAAATTTCAATTGTTGCTCTTTTTCTCTTCTATCCGCGCGTTCTCTTTCGGCAGCCATTCTGGCGCGTTCTTCCGCCAAACTAATGATATCAATCTCATTCTTTGCCCAAACAACTCTCAATTGCTTTTCAAGTTGCTCTGCCCGATATTGATACGACTTTAATCGATCTTCCTCTGTTCGTTCTAGCGTTAAAAGAGAGTCCCTTATGGAAAGGTATTTTTTGTAACTCGCGAGACTGCTTTCGTAATCGAATTGGTCTTCGTAGTACATGGATTGAATCTCATGACTTTTGGCCTCTTCCGCTCTCAGACCGTACTTTCTTTCGAGATCAAATGCGGCATTCAACGCTTGTTGCGCATTGAAAGGATCGCTGCTGTGGAAATAGCTCAAGGACATCATGTTCTGACAACTTGCTAGCGATTTCCAATCTGTGAGGTCTCGGTACATTTTATAGGCCTCCTTGAAACAGACCATCGCCGAATCCGATTTTCCTTCATTGTGTAGGATCAACCCCAGGTTATAATTAGCGGCAGCTTTTAGTTCTGTATCTTTCGATCCTGCTGTCCTGATGGTATTCAGAAATGCACTTTTTGCCTGTTTCTCATTGTACAGGAACTTGTTTACAAATCCGATATTGTTCCACGCAATGGGAACAAATTCGCTGTACGCTGTACCAGAAGCAATCTTCACGATCTCCTGATACGTCCCTAATTCCTGAGGATAAGCGCCCAAATTATGGTAAATCTCAGCCTTCTCCTTGTATAAGGCAATGCGCTGAAAATCGGAAAGACGATTCTCCTCCGCTTCCAGTTTTGCCGCAATTATCAAAGCACTATCCACTTGATCCGCATACTGAAAAGAGCGCGTGAGCCAAATTCCGGCATCGTATTTCGAACGCATGGAAATTCCTGCCAATTCAAAACCTTGACTGAAATTTTCTAATGCCTTCTTGTAGATTTTCTCATCGAAATACAACAAACCTAATTGCTGATACGCAGCCGCTTTCTCTTCTGCTGAGCCACGCTTTTCTTGAATCTGAACAATTCTGTATGTGTACTCCAAACGACTGTCAAAAACCACGTCGTTTTTATGATACTCTGCCAATCCTTGACAAGCGAACAATTCCCCTTCGTAATACAACATAGACCGGGCAATTTCGACCGCTCGGTAGTAACAGAAGAAAGTCGTATCTCTGTTGGAACTGTTCTTCGCTTTCTGGTTGTATCTATCGACATTCGCGATCGTTCTCTCCGACTCATTGATTCGGAAATCCTGCGACCAAGCTAATTGTGCTCCAATAATGAACGCTATGACGATGAGTATTCTCAATTCAATCGGAAGTTTAGTCCAAATTTAAACAAGCGCCCATACTGCGGATTGTAATTCCATGTATTTGACAAGGTGGAGCTTTCAATACCTGATTGGATTGAATTTAAAACGTTGTAGGCACCAACAAACAAACTTAATTGTCGGAACAAATCTTTGTGAACGAGAATATCAAGATTGTGATTCCATCC
This sequence comes from Fluviicola sp. XM-24bin1, assembly GCA_003149635.1. Lineage (GTDB taxonomy): Bacteria > Bacteroidota > Bacteroidia > Flavobacteriales_D > Crocinitomicaceae > UBA4466. The sequence continues at coordinate 124,206 of QCWI01000007.1, read as the reverse complement.
TTCGAATTCTTCGTACAATACTCTTTTCCCATTCACAACAATATCTGAGGTAAAGTAACCGATCAAGTTGTTGTGTATTGAAAATGTAAATCCTTTATATGCCAAACTTACATTCGCTTTAATGGAGTGCACTGGCATGTATCTATAATCGGCTGAACGCTCAACAGACTCTTGCTGGTTTTCCTCTCCCTCAATTTCTTCGTAACCTGCAGCGAATTCATAAGATCCCATTGCGCGAAGAGACAATTCTCTCCAGTTTTTAACATAGTCGATGGTTACCATCCCAGCTTGTAAGAATGAATACGCTCCAGAAGTTCGGTTGTTATAGTATCCATATCCCACTGGTATGGAATCCGGTGCAAATTGGAATTCACCTATCGGCCCTTGATTAATCGGAGGCTCTGTAATTGCTGCGAAACGCGTCAAACGATTTTCCATAAAATGCAAATAATATCGTGCGGAAACGCGTAAGCTTGGTGAAGCTTTCCATACCGCTCTCACTTCTCCTCCTTGCAAGAATTCTGTTCGTAAGGTATCACGTTCTCTTCGTAATTCCATTGCTGAGAAAAACTGTTGATTGGGTATTGCTGGAATAGCGGGTGGTGGAGGTGGCGGAGGTCCAGCAGCTATTGCATCTTGACGAATCTCGGCATAAGGTTGCGTATATCTACTGTAAATATGATACGACCTTGGTGCACGGTGACCACGGCCATAATTCACCACCAACTTCAATTTCTCTACTGGACGATATACCATCCCTACTTGCGGTGTAAAGTGAATCCCATCTTCCGTATTGAAGTCAATTCGTGCTGCTCCTTCTAAGCTCAATTTGCCTCCCTTGGCCTTGTATAGGAAATGTGAAAATCCAGCAAGATTCGCAACCGTATGCTTTGGAATCCAGTTGTTATCACCTATGGCACTATTGGTATCTGACGCCGTCTCCAAAGCGGCTGGAGTTTCTGGGTTCAAATCCATGCCAGTGAAATCGAACGAGTTTCCTTCTAAATGAAAACGTCGACCTAAGTAACTTGTCCACGGGTTGGAAACGCTGTATTGACCTGTTGTACCAAATGCCATTTTAAATTGATCATTCAGGCGCACAATCCCTTGATAGTCTGCCCTGAGATCCAAAGAGCGTCCAAAAATGAAGTTTTGACCCGACGATAACGAATCGCGAATCGCGATGTACGATGAATTCTCCAAAGTCTGATAGTACATAGCTGAAACCGAAACTCGCTGGCTGTAACGTTTCCGATTATCGAAGATGTGACGCAAACCAATAGAGTTGATACTCTCACCTATCGTTGTGGTAGGGTCAGAGTATGAAATTGCTAGAGGATCCGCACCTAAAGCCGAATGCTCCTCGCGATACATGTTCATAGCGAACAACTCAAATCCTCTGAATTGGAAATTTCCTCCAATAAGTCGGCTTCCTTTGTATAAACTATTGACTTCAGGAACCAAACTATCATCTTTATCCTGTAAGAAATAGATTTGTTCCCAAGGATTCAAAGTATCTCTGTCAATCAAAATTTCATCGCGTCTGAAACGTATGTTCAAATTTGCCGCCGTCTGACTGGATGCGAAAATTTGATAGTTTAAAATATTCTTTCCTTTACCTGCCATTCCGCCCAGAGTTAGGTTGATGTCTGTAGTTGCCGGCGTAACACCGCTTACATCCGCCCAAGCAAATACGGGACGGTCTACTTCAGGCAATACAATGTTGATTACCCCAGCCATAGCATCAGAACCATAAGCTGCGGAAGATGGCCCTTGCACAATTTCAATGTACTCGGCATGTCGAATGGGCAATTGCGCAGAAATCGGCATGGATTTCACGGCTTCCGGTTTGATCGGAATCCCATTGATTAGAATTTTTGTGTGATCGTTCCCCAACAATCCGCGCATTAAGAAAGTTTCACCTTCAATGGCATTTCCGGGTTGCGATGTACGGAATCCAGGAATGGTCTTCAATACATCCACCAAAGTGGTATGGCCAAACTTCCGGATTTCTTCTCCATCGATAATGATTACTTCCTGCGTCAAATCATCTGGATTCTCCGCCAATCGGTTGGTGGAAGAGGATTTTTTGTATTTCTCGAAGCGTTCGCTGTTTAAGTCTTCATACGAGAACCGCTTGATTTGCATGGTGCTGTCCATTTGCTCCATTTGAGCGACGGACGTATAAGTAGTTAGAAATAAGAAAGCAAGAGTGCAAAGAGCAACTCTTTCGTTGAGGCAAAGGAAGCGCATAAACCAAATTAACTAAAAAAGTGTTAAATCGGAAGACGGCGTTTGAAGAAAGTAAGTGCGTTGTTATTCTGAAAACGAAAGAATCAGAGGAATAGTATTTAGTTCACGTAGATTCCGAGGAGCCAATTCCCCACAATCATTACTACCACTATGCCTACAAGTACAATCATTTTCTCTCTCTTATACATATAACGTATGCAAAATCCATACCGTTGGATTTCAACTTTTTTTGGGCGTCAAAAAAGTTGAGCAAAAAGGACGCTTAGCGCTGCAGAACCTTGCTTTTGGAAAGCTCAAACTCTATTCACATCCGCCAAACTCGCCTGCCAATAAATGTCAGGCTCAAACATGGCTTCGTTCAAAGACTTTTTCGCACCCAAATACGCAAGAACCTGCTAGGCGCTCTCTAAATTTTAGACTTATATAGATATTTAAGGAGGCACTAATTGTTATTCCGAAATACCGAGGTGTTTTGCGAAATTCGGAAGAAGCAAAGCGCAGAAAATTACTGAATATTCGAAGGCGCTTGTCGTTTGGATGATAATCCACCACTTCGTTAGATTCAGTTTTTCTGTGCGTGCGCCGAATGGCTTAAAACACCTCTTGACCTTTTCGTTCTTTTGGATCAAGCCAAAAGAACATAAAAAAACCTCCCGCCGAATAGACGAGAGGTTTTTAAAATTATGGAATCGGTTGTTTATGCGTCTGCGGCAGCAACTTCTTTCTTTTCAGCCGATTTTTTCGACTTTCTCATTCCTGAGAAGTCAATCAATACTGGCGTTGCAATACATACAGAAGAGTATGTCCCGACAATCACACCAATCATCAAGGCGAAGATGAAGCCTTTAATGGCTGCTCCACCGAAGATGAAGATGATCAACAATACGATGAATGTTGTCATGGACGTGTTAATCGTACGAGACAAGGTAGAGTTCAACGATCGGTTGATCTGATTCTGCTCGTTGTCTGATTTATGCAATCCAAGGTTTTCACGAATACGGTCGAATACAATTACGGTATCGTTAATCGAATATCCAATTACCGTTAGAATGGCGGCAATGAAGGCCTGATCGATATCCATATTAAACGGCATGATTCCGTGGAGGGCTGCGAAGATACCAAGTACGATTGTTACGTCGTGCATCATCGCGATGATCGCTCCAGTTGAGTACTGCCATCTACCGAATCGCATCAAGATGTATCCGAAGATGATGATCAATGATAGGATAATCGCAATTGTTGATGAACTTGCCAACTCTTCCTTCAATTTATTCGATACGGAACGGCTATCGATGAATTCGTGCGTTCCAACCAATTCAGAAGATGCTGTCAAACCTCTTGAGATTTGGCGTTTTACGGAGTCTGCAATTTCTGCTCCTGTTTCATCCAACAAGTAGTTTGTTGAAATTTCAAGGAAGAGACTGTTGTCTTTCTTCTTGATCTCCACAGACGCTTTTTTTCCGTCCGCGTCAACCAATACATCTTTCAAGTTGGCTTCCAGTGCATCGATGTGCGATTCAGCTTCTTTCTCGAACTTCACACCGTAGGTACGACCTCCTGAGAATTCCACACTTTCGCTGAATCCACGCATGGCAATCATCGCGATACTTCCAACAACCAAAACTGCTGAGATCATGTAGAACGTTTTACGACGGTCAACGAAGTTGATGTTGAAGTTCTTGAATGCGCCCTTCGTCATTTTCGATTCGAAGTTGATCGCGTTTCCACGGTTCATCCACCAGTTCATGAACAAACGTGTAATTACCAAGGCAGCAAATACGGAAGTGAAGATACCAATGATCAAAGTTGTAGCGAATGATTCGATTGGCCCCTGTCCGAATGACTTCAATACGATCGCTGTCAACATTGTTGTAACGTTCGCATCGATGATCGAAGACAAGGCTTTCTTAAATCCAGTGTCAATTGCCAACTTGAGATCTTTACCAGCTGCTTGTTCCTCTCGGACACGTTCGAAGATTAGTACGTTCGCATCCACGGCCATACCAATCGTAAGTACGATACCGGCAATACCCGCTAGCGTTAATACCGCTCCGAATGATGCTAATGAACCAAAGATGAACAAGATGTTCGCGAACAAGGCGATATCTGCAATGATTCCTGCTTTACCGTAGTAGAAAATCATGTACACGAATACCAAAAGCAATGCGATGATGAATGACATCAAACCAGCTTGCGAGTTCTCTGCCCCAATTGTAGGACCTACACGCGACTGCTCAATGATCTCACACGGTGCTGGAAGTGCCCCTGCGTTCAATAGTCCAGACAATGCTTGTGCTTCTTCGATAGAGAATCCTCCGGAAATTTGAGTGTTACCTCCACGAATTGGCTCGTTTACGTTTGGCGCGCTATATACAACGTCATCCAACGTAATGGCAACCTGACGTCCTGCGTTTTCAGTAGTCATCTGTGCCCACTTCTCAGCACCTTCGTCAGTCATCTGAAGGTTTACAGTGATTTCTCCGCTCTCAGCGTCGAATCCGTCTGATGCAGTTGCGATGTCTTTACCAGTCAATTTCGCTCCATCTTGAGGAACTTTAATTGCATACATAAAGTGCATTTGCTCTTTACGTCCGTCGTTCGTTTTGATTTCGTACGTCTGCTCAGAGAACATGAACTTCACACCTGCAATCGTCAAATCGCTTCGACTTAAGATGTCTTTTACTTTCGCTTTGTTTGCCGGTGCAACATAAGCTACTTGTGCTGCTTGTGCATCGTTCAAAGGAATGATCAACTGGATCAATGTCTCTGGCCCTTGATTTGGATTGGTTGGGTCAGCACTTTCTCCATCCACTGGATCGTCCAGTGTCAATTCATCTTCTGAGAATTCATTATCCAATGAATCTAGTGAATCAGCCTCAGCTCCTGCTTCAACGATGTCATTTCCATCAGTCATTGTAGTATCTGTACCGCTAGCATCCGTTGAATCGTTTACTGCGATTACCTCATCTCCATCTTCACCAAGTGGTGTTTGAGATTTTGTCAATACTTCGTTCCACTGCGCTGCGATTTCTCCCAACTGCCATGTTTCGTAAAATTCAAGGTTCGCTACACTACCAATTTTCTCGGCTACTGTTTTCTCATCCTGAACCCCTGGAAGTTCTACATAGATTCGGTTTTGCTCTTTGTCCAACTGAATGTTTGGCTGAGCCACACCGAACTGGTTGATACGACGGTTGATGATTTCCTCAACTCCATCCATTGCAGAACTTTCAATCTTGCGCAAGAACTCTTCCACTTCTTCATCGCTTGACTGACGCCCGATGTTTTCCATCTTGTGCGTCGCCATGATTTTAGCAACTGGAGCTTTCTTGTTGAGTTCAGCATTCTTCGCAAGGAAGATTTCAATGTAATCTCCTCCGTTCTTATATTCTTTATCGGCAGCTTCCTTAACTCGACGGAATTTCGGATCGATGTCACGACCGTAGTTTTCAATCATACCAGGAATGGAAATTTCCATAGTGATACTCATTCCCCCTACGAGGTCAAGTCCGAGTGCCAAACTTTGTTTCTTAACATCTTTGAATTTCGTTCCAAGAACCGGGTACACTTCGTCCTCGTTTTTCTCGGAAAGAATTCCGTTGATGAAATCTGCTTTCGCAATTTCTCTTGATTCAGGGCTCGCTACTGCAATCTTAACTCCACTGTATGTTAAGACAACGCTGTCCTGACCATTCGCTTCCGCATTGGCAAACAACTCTTCTACTTTCTTGTCTGCTTTTTTCTCGGCATCTTTCTCAATACCGTTTGCTACGAATGTGAATGATAATTGGTAGAGACAAATGACTGTCATCAAGATTGTCAAAAACCAAAAAAATCCTTTGTTACGCATTTTCGTAAATTTTTATTTAACTGTTTAACTCTGCCTACACGAGCCAATGCTGGTTTTAGCAAGGCGCAAATATAGGCGATACCTTTTTTAAAATCAATAGATTTCCTATTGAGTATTCCTTCTGAAATAACATGCTAGCGCACGGACGGGAAATAGAAAGAAATTCAATCCGGTCTTAGGACTGAAGATGTGGATATGTACCGCAATTAAGAATGAATGCGATCGTTAGATCTTGAGCATTTCGGCTTCCTTCAATATCCGAAATGGGAGCAGCCATAGTTGGCCAGATACTGAAAATGAAGGTTTGTTCAATCTCGGGAAGCCCAAGAGCTACCGATTGAAGGTTGAAAAATTCTGTTACATCTTCAGATTGACCAACCTCTAGATTTTGCTTTTTGGAAAAGAAGCTTCGCGCTTGACGAGAGTTCTCGGCATGGTAATCTTTCCAACGGAGTTGCGCATTTACCAAAGAAATGGCTTGAAAAACGTCCAATTGAACTACCGTTTCGAAGGGCTTACCATCTACTTCGTTCTCCTCTGAGGACTCTTCTTCTTTGTCTTGCTTTCCTTTCGCTTCCTCCTTCACAGTAGCTTCGGCGGACGCGTCCGTTTTCTGTTGCTGAGCTTGCTTCGCAAATGTGCGTGCATACGAACCTGAACCTACGAAGAGTAGGAAAATTAGCGAGGATACTATGCTTGTGATCTTCAACATCTTAGTCGTTTCCGTAAACGGAAGCACGAATATAACGATTATATCGCTTTAATGGAAAGGACTTTACGGGGTAATGTAGCGGTGCCTCTGCTTAGGATCGATGCCAATTCTTCCGCCTCGCTTTCGGTAAAGTCTCCAGAGATCTGAATGCGGCCATCTCTGATGCAATCATTTACTACGGGAGCCATAATTATCCTTCCGTTGATAACGATTGCTAGCGTTCGTCCGATATTTTCCAAACTTAGGCGCCCGGATCGTTCGCTTCCAATTTGATCTAATTGCAAATCAATTACGAATTGACCTTGATTTGAGTAACTAATAGCTCCTTCGATATGCTCTTTTGTTATGGTACGCTCTTGAATTGGATCAATATTGCATGCGTGTATGCTCACCATTCCCGGTGCGACACGAGGATTTTCATGGGCTATAAACTTAATCTTTCCATTGCCTGTGAACTGCGGTTGATTCAAGGAATCCATTAATTCCCTGGCTAGATGCCCAGCTATGAACATCTCGGAACCAAAACGTGCATCGAATTGAAATTCACTCCATACACTTTCTTTGGGGACATATACATTACTAAGGCTCATTGAATCTTGATCATCTCCCTCCGCATTAGCCACAAGAAAGGGATTTAGCTCTTCATGAAGGTGATCTCTAAGATCCTGAAGCTCTGATAATCCGTAGGTCTCATAAATATGAAGATCCAGATGATTTTCAAAAATTTCGCGAATGTGTTCGTCTTTTAATTTTGTTTATACGTAAATTTTGAGTTTTGAATGATTCAACTGCTCTACGTCAACCACCACCAATTTGGCTGGAAGCGTTTCATTCATATTATCCGTCATGTGATTCATCATCTCATCGCATCGATCTCGGACGATTTGCTTGACTTTCTTATTCTTGGTTCCCGCCTTAATGCCCTCCTCCCACTTGAAGTAATAGCGATATGCAACGCTCGGATACAGACGCTTCGCATTCTTAAAAAAAGCATCGACAAGATGTTCCTTCGATCCCTGATTCAGCGTTGCTTCCAAAACTTCCTTGAATTTTGAATCATTGGGTCGGGCCATGCGCTCCAGAACTGGAGAATAATCTACTTTTAAAACAATCTCTTTGTCGGCGTCAGGCGAACAACCAACAATAACAGATGTGAGCGCGAGGATTGAGAAGAGAAGTCTGAGCATTTTACAAGGTTTCAGCGAACTCTATAATTCGCTTTGAGAATTTCTCCCAGGTGTTCTCTTCGTTCGTTTTCCGAATGGCTGTTCGCATAGCTTTAGGATCGAAATCATTGAAGAAGGCCTTCACGGATGATGCAATCTCAACCGGATCTGCTTTGTCAACAATCAAACCAGTCGTTTGATGTTCGATACTTTCTTTCAAGCCTCCGACATCCGTTGCAATAATCGGCATTTCAAAATGGTGCGCGATTGCGGTAATTCCACTTTGCGTAGCACTTTTATATGGAAGCATACAAACATCTGCTGCCGAGAAATACGTTTTTACTTCCTCATCGGAAATGTACTGATTGAATTTGTGGACACGATCCTGTAATCCGTGCTTGTCAATTAACGCTTGATAGTCGTCAAATGAACCGTACACCTCCCCTGCAACAATCACATGGTAATCTTCATCCAAGGAATTCAATGATTCAATGAGAAGATCCAAGCCTTTGTATTTTCGAATAAAACCAAAAAACAGCAAGAACTTCTTTCCTTTCGGCAAGTTTAATGCGGCAATGGCTTCGTCTTTCGGAATCGATGCTCCAAACTGATTGTACACCGGATGATCAATTCGCAAATACTTCGCATCGGGTTTGATGGAGAGCAAATCGTTCATCACCACATCACTCATCACCACAAAACCATCGTTGTGCTTCAAGAAATATCGATTGGCAGGAGCGTCAAAAAAGCGCTTTTCGTGCGGAATAACATTATCCAAGATGCTAATGCGCTTGGCGTTTTTCGAGCGTTTCAAAACCGTTCCTAGTGAAGGCGCGAAGAAGGTCATCCAGTATTTGGTGATCAACACATCTGGATTGTACTTGTTTATTTCTTTCGCTGTTTTCCAATAAGAAAAAGGATTGACAGTGTCCAGAATCTCCGTTGATGGGATCGGATCTGCGTCGTCATCCTCAGTTACGTATTGCGTTTCTCCCGGAAAAAGAAAATTGGGGTACTGTCGCTTAAAGGTGAACATCTTCACCTCGTGATCCTTCTCGAATTCTCGGTATAATAATCCATTGAATTGCGCAATTCCACCTCGAAGCGGATAGGCTGTTGAGAGGATCGCTACTTTCATGCATCCAAAGATTTCACTGCAGATAATAATTGTTCCGGCGTAATATCCAACATACAAGCGTGATTGCGCACGCAAGAATTTCCGAAGTAGCATTCACAACCCGTTGTTGGCTCAACTAGCACTCCACGGTTGTACAATTCAAATTCGTATTTATTGAAAATGGTATTGCACAGAACAAGTTTCTTTTTCAAGGCTGTAGCAATGTGCATCATCATGGATACTTGCGTTACGATGATGTCGCAGGAATCAGTGAGACTGATAAACTCTTCCAAAGAGAAATGTCCTGGATAATGTTCTCCAGTATTTTTGGACATTCGAGCGTTCTTCTCATCTTCCAACTGTCCACCGAGAAATACCGGGAAATAGCCATTTTCTTTCAGTTGCGTAGCCAATGCTTCCCATTGCGCTTCCGACCACAAACGTGTTTTCCAGCGAGGGCCGCAACCGGTGTTCAAGCCGACAATTTTCTTATCGCCCGCCATAGCCTTCAAGCGTTCTCTCCACTTCGCCGCTAGATCCTTATTAAGGTTGATCTCATAGTCTTCCATTCCGAACTCGAAATGGCAGATTTCAAAGATTTCTTCTAGGTAACTTTTGGTGTTTTCCTTCGATCGACCGTCGAAAAATCCAGTGATAAGTTTGTGTACCGCATTTGGAGTTGCCGCAGCGATATGTCCATCTTCCCAAGAAAAACCGTATTTGGTTTCTGCAGAAACTTCACTCAAGAGCATGCATGCTTCCACATCTTTATCAAGGTTGATGGCAATATCAAACTTTGTATTCCTTAGGATGTACAATGACGTTTCATCCCATCGGTAAATTTGATCGATGCTATCTTGAGGAAGAATGGCTGGAGAAAGTGTCAACCACGTAATATGCAATCCTTCGTGTTCTGACTTGAATTTTTGAAGCAAGGGTGTAGTACGAATAACATCTCCCAAGGCTCCTAACTTGATAATCAACAAGCGCTTTTTGATGGGGTCGTAATGTGTACATGATGGACACTCCGCATCAAACTCTTTGTTGGGTTTACAAGGTATTCCAGTTCGAAAATGACGACAATCAAACTTAATGTCAGAAAGGTGCATTAATTACATTTAAAAAGATCACCCAAAGGTGCAAATAATTTGGTAGGAATCAAATCAGGGAGACTACTCAAAACCGTGTTCTACATAATTGTAGTAGACTTCTCTTCCTGTTTGTGGTTCAGAATCAGCGAAATTGTATTGATTGTTCTTTTCGAACTTGCGAATGAGCCCGACATGCTTAGCGTACACCTCAAAGGAACGAACAGTATCAATCAAGCTGTTGAAGCGTTCTTGATCTACCCAAATGGTTGAATCGAATGTAGTACCGTTGATCGTTGTATCGATGTGAACATCGGAATAATAAGCATTCATCTCTGGCATTGTATTGTAGGCATTGATATCCCACTCTTTGCTTAAAGTTGGTGCAAAAACCAATTTCACCATGCGCTGATTTTCTTCGATAAGCTCTGCTCGAATGCCGTCAATAATTCCAGTCCAGATATCCGAAAGTACCCACGGATCGTTCGCTGTTGCTCTTGTGTATCTGCGGAATTCACTCGCAGTGCGACCTTCGTTATCAATGTATTCAGCAGACCAAACAGTTTTGAGTTGATAAGTAATGGTGTCGTGTGCTGGATTCAACGCTGTATCGTGCGTGATTTCCGTTACATCATAGATCACGTATCGCCCTGTTTGCAGGCCAAAATATTCTTTGTGGAAGTTGGGCGTTGTTGGTTTTTTACAACCCAACAATACAAATGCCAACGTAAAGATTCCGATTAGTGCTTTCTTCGCCATATTACTATAACGAAAATACCATTTATTTGGTTGTCATGGTATAAGGGTTAATACCTTTTGCCTCAAGATCTTTCAACAAAGCCTTCAAACGCTCGCCTTCAATTAGGTGTCCGTTGTAATAAAAGACTTCACCCAAGCGCTTACCTCCTTCATCATAGGCAATTTGATACCCATGCTTTTTCCCATTGTTATATCGGTAGGTAATAGCACGATTTCCATTCAGATGAAATTCTTCCCAAGGCCCGTGCTGCTTGTTGTTCACGTACTTTCCGCGCATTTTTGTCTTTCCATTCACGAAGTATTCGTAGTAATCCCCATCCAAGATTCCATTCTTATAAATCTTTCTGGTCGCAACCACTGGATTTGGACTGGCTATATCTTCCGAAACGAAATACACGAGTGTCACTCCATTTAGCTTATCGTTCTTGAATTCTTCTTTGGTACTGAGTTTTCCACCTGGTGTAAAATTGACCCAGATGCTGTCTTTTTTCATATTCCGGTAGATCCCTGCACTCATTACCTCGCCGTTCTCGTGATAGAAAAATGCAAGCGAACGCCCTTTCTCCACTTCGTTGTGCTTAATGACAGCTTTGACTTTCGATGATTCGTAGTAGAAAATGAATTTTCCTACTGGTTTATCATCTTTGAATTGACCACGATATTGATACACGGCAGAACCCTCGTAGGTTTTCTCCCATTTTCCTTGCTTGCGACCTTGTGAATCTACTTGATTGATCTGCCCGAAAGCAAAGCCAGCTAATAATACTACCAATAATGTCAATCTACTTTTCATGTGTCAATTTGGTTACCAGTTCATGTAATCCTTCTACCTCCATATCTGCGGGAACCTCTACTTTTTCTTTTGAGAGCACCCTCACTGTTTTCATACCAAGATTCTTGCCAAAGAGTATGTCAGAGTCTGTATCTCCGACCATTACGCAACGCGAAAATTCAATTTCAGGGAATTCAATTTTGGCTAATTCTGCCATCGCGGGGCCTGGTTTTCTCATGTCGTCTTCAGCACCTTTCAGATTGGGAGCAAAGTAACATTTGTCAATCTTCCCACCTGCGGTGTAAACCTCGTTAGTCATATAAGTATGAATCTCGAGGAGGTTACGTTCCGTCATCAATCCTTTGCCAATACCTTGTTGATTGGTCACTACGATAACTCTATGAAAGATTTTTGATAATGAGGCAATTGCATTAGGAACACCGGGTAAAAATTCAAAGGATTCTACTTCGGTGATATAGCCATCAAAATTGCGCTTATTGATCACGCCATCGCGATCCAGAAACAACGTCCAGGTAGCATCTACGCCCCAATCACTCATCGATATTCAGCTCTTTTTCGATTAGGTAGACGTTTCTCGTGGACGAGTTTCTACCGATCATTTCTCCAATAAATCCTGCGAGGAAGAATTGCACTCCGAAGACCATGGCCGCGAGAGCAAGGTAGAATTCTGTTCGATCTGCAATCAATCTGGCGTCGTTGTCAATGAATAATTTCACGATTCCGAGATACATAAAAATGCAGAAACCGATGAAGAACATCAACATGCCGATTACTCCGAAGAAATGCATTGGTTTTTTACCAAATTTCCCCATGAAGGCAACGGTCATCAAATCCAGCGGGCCATTAACGAATCGGTTCAATCCGAATTTGGTGACACCGTATTTTCGTGCCTGATGTTGCACTACCTTTTCTCCAATTTTGTTGAATCCGGCATATTTTGCCAATGGTGGAATGTAACGGTGCATGTCACCATACACTTCAATGCTCTTGACTACCGCTAATTTGTAGGCCTTCAATCCGCAGTTGAAATCATGCAATTTGATGCCCGTGATTACTCGTGCGGCCCAGTTGTACAACTTCGTCGGAATTGTTTTTGAAATCGGATCATGGCGTTTCTTTTTCCATCCGGATACCACATCGAAATCATCCTCTGTAATCATTCGATACAACTCAGGAATTTCGTCTGGCGAATCCTGAAGATCAGCATCCATGGTGATTACCACAGACCCTTGTGCTGCTTCGAATCCTTTCTGGAGCGCTGCTGATTTACCGTAATTGCGTTGAAACTTAATTCCTTTAAATGACGGATTTTTAGCAGAAAGCTCTTCGATTACCACCCAAGAATTGTCTTTACTTCCATCGTCAACGAACAGCACTTCGTAGGTGAAGGAATTCTCATCCATCACTTTCGCGATCCATTCGCTCAATTCTGGCAATGATTCGTCCTCGTTATAAAGAGGGACAACAACAGAAATATTTAGCTTATTCGTCAAATCAACGGCTTTGTTGCTGACAAATATAAGCAATTGCGACAGTGATTATCGGGCAATAACAATCTTTTGTATTTCGTCGTTTATTTTCACGAAATAGACGCCGGAATCCCAGAGAGAACCGTCGATCACCTCACCTGGATTCAACATTCCAGAATGCACGTGCTTTCCACTCACAGAGCGCACTTCATAGAACGCCATTTGGTCTAAACCTGCCACATGAATAATCCCTGTTGATGGATTGGGTTGTAATTGCCAAGAAGAAATCTCTTCTTCCAGTAGATCAACGAATTGCGCTTCGATCACGTAGAAATCATCAATCGCTGCTTCCGTTGCATTAAAGTCTGGGCCGAAATCCGAAGTTCTTACGCTGAACTGCATGGTCGGTGATAAGGAAATGTAATCAAGAATGCGGATGTCGCGTAAAATCCACGAGCCATGAGTAGCGGTATCTCTCAATTGTACATCAATTCGTTCGATAGTCGTTCCGTTGCTCATGAAAATTTCGAGTGAATCATTTGGGTTTTGACCAAAATCACAGAAGAACCAGCGTTCAAAATGCACGTAAGGATCAGTATAACTTGTCAAATCCATCATCGGAGATTGTAAATTCACCGTACCATCATTCACCGTACCCAAAGCAAAATCTTGCGATTCCACATTCTCAGTGATGTAGCACCAATCGGAACAATCGTTCGGTGAATCGGCTCCTGGGCTGCTCGCAGTGCCGTAAGGAATAACACGCTCGAACTGACCTGATGATGCAGAACCGGAAATCGACCAGTTGAAGTCGAAAACGAAATCGTCGTAATAACCGGGTTCCAAATAGATGGTAATTGATCCGGTATTCGCATCGATATCCATCCATTCGCAGTGCGTTACATGTCCCCATTTTCCGAAATAGGTTTTGTATTGTTCTTCGTAGTACAGGGTCATCGTTTCCTCACCCAAAGCGTTGGTCGTACCAAGGAAATCGGCCAAACTTCCTTCCAAACGGATTTCTACATTCTCAATTGGGTTGTTCGTTCCTTGTTCCAAAACAGTCACATTAAGGAAAAATGGTGGGATGGGCGTTAACTGGATATCCTGAACGGTGATCTGTCCGTTGGAAATGTTTACTGAAACTGTCTGTGGATAATACCCCACCTTGCTGTACGTAACGCTGTAATTTCCCGCGGCCGCCATTCCTGTGGCGTAAAATCCGGCTGTGCTTGTATTCTCGGTTTGCGTACTCCCGCTTATCTCTACCAATACATCCTGTACGGGATTCGAAGTTTGAGTATCTGTGACAATCCCTTCTAAATAAGCTGCTTGCATGTACGTTGGATTCAAAACGAACATTCCATAATCGCGATCCGACGCCACCATTAAACCCGAAGAGAAATATGGATAAACTCCCCAACAACCGTCGTAACCAGTCGTTTGGAAAGGATAGGTATCAAAGTTCCCTACTTCCACCATGTTGTACGGATGCGTGATATCGTGCACCACTACTCCGTCTGAATAATAACTCGTGATCAAATAGTTACCCAAGACGTGGGCATTATGTGGAATTACTCCAGCTCCCGGAGAACTTTGAATTCGATCCACTTCCACAATATTCGCTGGATCGGAAATATCATAAGCTGCCAAATAAGCATCCGTCACCTCATCCGTTGTGAAGGCGTATCCTCCTTGACGTGTCCATACGTTGTGCGTAAATGAACTTGGCGTTCCTTGTGTTCCCAACAATACAGGATTCGCCTTGTCCGTAACATCAACTATGCTGAAAAAACCATCGAAAATATGTCCCAGATACATGGTGTCGTTTTCCACGTAGCCGTCATGCACATACCAGTTATCGAATTGTCCAACCTCTATTGGATTCATGGGATCGGTTAAACAATCCAAAATGATTACACCTCCGTTGCCACGATCGGCCCCAAAAATGTATGCGTATCCGTTGTCATCTGCATAAATGTTATGAGCTGAATTCCAAATCCCATTGGTAAAATCACCGTTGTAATATGCCACTGGAAGTGCAGTTGATTGTGGAAGTGGAGACAAGTCGATTATCAACAATCCATTCGAAGCTTCTGTTGTTACGTAGGCGTAATCACCCACTGTTTTTAAATCGCGCCAAGTCGATTCTAGACCAGGCTCATAAAAAAGCTCAACCGGATTTGTAGGATCAGAAATATCTACAACGCTGGTTCCTTTTGTTCCTCCAACTAGCGCGTACTCATTGCCCAATTCGTCTGTATATCCCCAGATATCATTCAAACGTTGATTGTGCATCGTGTGCAGATCAATATGTCCGACGGAGTCTAGGTTCAATTGGGCGAATGAAGTCCCTGTTAGCAAACAAAGACACAGCATTGAGAGTGGTTTCCACATAAGTAATCGCTTTTCGTACCTGCAAGATACGGATAAGTGAAGGGTTTATAAAATGAAAATTGAGGCGAGGATGAAGATCAAAATGATGACAATGTATTGCCAGACATCCACAAAATAGGGCGAATACCGCTTCCAAGCCTCTTTTAATTTCATGAAACAAAGATACAACGAACGACGGAACGGTAGGGATAATTGAGTGAATGGGGATATTTCGACTTTCCGCATTCCGCTTGTATTTGCGGGTCATTTTCACTTGGAAATTGGCTAAAGTTTTCCTATTTTTGTGCCGCCTTAAATTTGAGCTTATGTCCAAAGATTCTATTACGGAAACTGCCACTAATGTCGATTTCGAAGCTTTTAAAACCCAAGTACTTGAAGACTTTCGCCTAGCGAGTCTTTCACGTGAAGCCTCTTTGTTGGGCCGTCGTGAGGTATTGACGGGGAAAGCAAAATTCGGAATCTTCGGTGATGGAAAAGAGTTGGCGCAAATCGCGTTGGCCAAGCAATTCCGTGATGGAGATTTTCGCTCTGGGTACTACCGAGATCAAACGATCATGCTTGCGATTGAGCAATTGGACATTCAACAGTATTTCGCTGGATTGTATGCTCATACTGATGTAGAGATTGAACCTCAATCTGCTGGACGTCAGATGGGCGGACACTTCGCAACGCGAAACTTGGACGAGAACGGTGATTGGAAAAATTTGATGGAGCAGAAAAACAGTTCTGCCGACATTTCTCCAACTGCGGGACAAATGCCGAGATTGCTTGGGTTGGCTTTGGCATCCAAAATTTACCGCAATCATCCGGAATTGAAAGATTTAGAGGCATTCAAGAAGTTTACAAACGGAGGAAACGAAGTTGCTTTCGGAACTATTGGAGATGCTTCCACTTCTGAAGGCCCATTCTGGGAGACGATTAACGCAGCGGGTGTATTGCAGGTACCAATGGTGATGTCCGTTTGGGATGACGGTTATGGAATTTCCGTTTCTCGTGAACATCAAACTACCAAAGACAGTATTTCAGAAGCGTTGGCAGGAATGCAGCGCACGAAAGATAAGCCAGGTTACGAAATCTTTGTAACCAAAGGTTGGGATTACGCCCACTTGTGCGAAACGTACGAGAAAGCGGTGAAATTGGCACGTGAAGAGCACGTTCCAGTTTTGGTGCACGTAAAAGAGGTGAATCAGCCGCAAGGACACTCTACTAGTGGATCTCACGAACGTTACAAATCGGAAGAGCGATTGAAGTGGGAGGTTGAATTCGACTGTGTGAACAAATTTGAGGAGTGGATTGCCAACTTCGACGCTGATGGATTGACCATTGCGACGAAAGAGGAATTGGAAGCCATTCGAAAAGAAACGAAGAAAGAAGTTCGAAACTCGCAGAAGGCCGCTTGGAAAGCTTTCACAGACGTTTTGACGCAAGATAAAAACGAAGCGGTTGGCTTGATTCGTGCCTTGGCGGAAGAAAGTAGCAACGGAGCACTTATCGGAAAATTGGCAGACGAATTGGAGAAAGCCATGGATCCCATTCGTAAGGATGTATTGAGTGCGACTCGTAAAGCGTTGCGACTAACACGTGGAGAAGGCGGAGCATCCCGTCAGGCTTTATCAGCATGGATTCGTCAGCAAATTCAAGTGAACTTCGATCGTTACTCAAGTCATTTGCATTCAGAATCGGCACAATCAGCGTTGAATATCGATCCTGTGGCTCCTGAGTACGATGGATCAGGTGACATGGAAGATGGACGAATCATCTTGCGTGACAACTATGATAAAATTTTAGAAAACCATCCGGAAGCGCTTGTTTTCGGAGAAGATGCCGGAAAGATTGGAGGTGTAAACCAGACGCTGGAAGGCATGCAAGAAAAATACGGCGATTTACGCGTTTCGGATACGGGAATCCGTGAAGCAACGATTATCGGTCAGGGAATTGGAATGGCAATGCGTGGACTGCGCCCCATTGCTGAAATCCAATACCTCGATTACTTGTTGTACGCCATTCAAGTACTCTCTGATGATTTATCGACGGTGCAGTACCGTACAAAAGGTGGACAAAAAGCGCCATTGATTGTAAGTACACGTGGACACCGTTTAGAAGGAATCTGGCACAGTGGATCTCCAATGGGAATGATCATCAACTCACTGCGCGGAATGCACGTTTGTGTCCCTCGTAACATGACGAAAGCAGCTGGATTCTACAATACTCTAATGGCCGCCGATGAGCCAGCATTGGTTGTTGAACCATTGAATGGATATCGTACCAAAGAACCTATGCCAACAAACCTTGGCGAGTTCCGTGAGCCTTTGGGAGTGCCAGAAGTGGTTGTGGAAGGAACTGATTTGACTTTGGTTTCATACGGATCAACATTCAACCTTTGTGAAGTCGCTGCGAAACAATTGACAGAGCTTGGAATTTCTGTAGAATTGATCGACGTTCAAACCTTGCTTCCATTCGATATTGAACACACGATTGCGGACTCTTTGGAGAAAACGAATCGTTTGATGATTGTGGACGAAGATGTGAGCAGTGGAGCCGTTGCCTACATGTTGGATAAGATTCTCGTAGAGCAAAAAGGATACTATCATTTAGATTCTGCTCCAGCGACATTGACGTCGAAAGATCACCGACCAGCTTACGGTTCTGATGGAGATTACTTCTCGAAGCCGAGTATTGAGGATATCGTGGAAACAGCGTATGGTATAATGCACGAAGCTGATCCAGAGGCATATCCGGCGATTTATTAAGAGGACAAATACTGTTGGTAGAAGGTAAAAAGCGCAAGACTGAAGGCTTTTTGCCTTATACTTTCAACATTTCGCCATTCGGTGACCAAAGTCACTTTTTGTACTGAAAGCTTTCCCTACCTTTATCGTCTAATTAGAAACAAAAGATGAGAGGCGATGGATTGGAATACATATTTAGGATTGTTTGATGAAATCCTTGATAAGCGACTAACGGAAGCTCCTTACGATAAGGAGGAATATTGGAATTACGTGCGCATGAACAAAGCGCGAACGATGCGCTGGTTGAAGCAGAACCCAATTAGTGAAGCGTCGATGAAAGCAATGAAAAGCATCGACACTCCTCAGAAGTGGATTTTAATCACAGAACCTTGGTGCGGAGACGCTGCGCATTCAACACCGATCGTTTATTTACTCTCAGAATTGAATCCGAATATTGAATTGGAAATCGTGTTGCGCGACAGCTCCGATTTGATCGACTCGTACTTGACAAACGGAGGGAAATCTATTCCAAAATTGGTGGTTCGTGACCAAAACGGGAACGATTTGTTCGATTGGGGGCCACGTCCGGAAGAAGCGCAGACCATTGTGATGGACATGAAAAACAAGGAGGAACCTTATGAAGCTGTTCACAAGGTGATTCAAAATTGGTACAATAAAAATGAATCCACTTTGATTCAAGAGGAATTGAACGAACTATTTAGCGGGGTTAAGGTATAAACCAAAACCGGGGAACGCTCATAGAACATCCCCCGGTGAAACCATCATTTTCAATTTCTTATTCGTCGTGCGTCCACTGCCACTGCATGCCTTTGTTGTTGACATCCACTTCAAAGTACTCCATCACAAGGGCTTCGTACTTATTACGGAGTTCTTTTGGAAGTTCTTTTCCGTTGACTTTTAACTTTCCGTTTGACGCAGTCATTTTCACGCGCTTGCTACGCTCTTTAATCAACCCGTCATTTTCTAGTTCATCAAGGATTTTTTTTGCTCCCATCCTTGCATTTCTTCGCCTGCGTTTTACATTCTCTTCTTGCTTCCTTGCATTCGCTGATGCTTTCCTCCACTTCTCTTTGTGCTTCCGCCAAAGCTGTCTCCACTTCTACGCGAATCTCCTCCAATTCTTCTTCGTCAAGATCATCCAGGTCTTCCAAAAGCTCTTCGAAATCCACCATGGCTAAGAGTTCTTCTGCACGAATCAATTCTTGAAGATCCGCAAGTTGAACATCCGTCGCGATATTCAGTTCATCCAATTCATTCGCCAGATTTTCTTGCAACTTCTCCATTTCAGCCGTCAATTCATCCATGTTGATCGCCTCCATTTCTTCCATCAGTTCATCGATTTCCAAAGATGCCATGAGTTCGTCCAACGCTTGCTGATCTGCTTCTCTCAATTTCAATTCCTCCCCGCAGGCGATGTCAGTTGCATTGCCTTCATCGTTAACATTCCACGCAACTTTATAATTCGGACTGTCTTCTAAATCGATATCGGAAATTTGGATATTCTGTCGCTGTCCGTTCTCTTTAATTTGAACGATATTCAGATTCAATCGGGTTAATTTGTCATCATTAAAAGTTGACTCATACTTGAGTTCAAATCCGGCCGCTTTAGCTTCTGCCTGCAATTTTTTTCAAATCTGCTTCTGTCGTTTCTTGAGTAATGAAGTACTCGAAATGGTACGTTCCGTCATCTTTCAGATAGGCGCGCACCATAATAGGCGGACGTCCAGCTTGTGTGACAATTTCCATTTCTGGTAGCTCTGGACTCAATTTAATCGTCACTGAATTCTCAGCAGAATTGTCTGCAATTACTTCATCTGATTTAGAAATCTCAATCGCTTTTTTTGAATCGCCTTCCATTTCAGAAAGCGCTGTTTTGTTCGAATTTTCGGGTGCTGCAGAAGTGGTAACCAATAACGTTCCAACCGTTGCTGCTGACAATACACTTATCATCATGATCCATTGTTTAAATGTGAATAATTTGAGGAGACCTTTAGTTGCGAGAACACCTCCTGCCGTAGCGATGGTAGCAGCGATAAAAGCGCGCTGCGTTTCTTCGTAAGACGCCACAGGTTTTTCCTTACGTACAGTCTCAAAAAGCTGATCCAGTTCGTTGTTACTTAAATTCATGATACTTCCGATTTTGTTATCGATCCCGAATTTTTCGCTTCGAAGGTTAATATTTCTCGTAATCGCATGCGTCCTCTGCGCAAACGTTGTTTTACAGAAGATTCCGTAGCATTTTGAATGGCTGCAATTTCTTTAATGCTAAACCCAGTGATTTCAAAAAGAATAATGCTTTCTCGTTGTTCTTCGGGCAATTGCGCGAGGGCTTGATGCAGGAAATACGAATTTGCTCTGTTTTCCGTATTTGCATTGGCATCTTGCGCTCTGATGGCAACCAGTTCATAAGAGTCGGACTCTTCTTTTCTTTTGCGTTTGTTATTGGCCAAAATACGTACGCTGATACTCAATAAATAAGAGAGAAACGCCTCTTTCGATCGCAATTCTTCGAACTTTTCAAAGGCCTTGAGCAAGGTCTCGTTCATCAAATCGCGGAAATCCATGTAACCGTACACGCGAGCACGACAGAATCTTTCGAAGTCATCGTGAATCGGCTCGTATAGCGCAAGGAATTCTTTTTGTTTCTTTCTCATAAATTGCCTCTCAACTAGATAAGTGTCGTCTAACGAAAATAAGTTACATCCCGCGGAAGAGTTTCTTCAAATCGTTATTTTGCAAGGAATTAAACAAACGTTATGAAACCTATCGTAAGAAATATAATTGCAGTTGTCCTCGGACTAATAGTTGGAAATGTGGTGAATATGGGCTTGGTACAAGTGGGATATTCCGTTTTCACGCCGGACGTAGATGTGAATGACATGAAGGCATTGGCCAAATTCATGGAGGAAGCTGACATGAAATATTTCATTTTCCCATTCATAGCGCATGCTTTAGGAACACTTGCGGGTGCCTTTACTGCGGCCTTGTTCTCCAAAAACCAAAAAATGGGAGTGGCGCTCATCATCGGAGGATTGTTCTTCATTGGTGGAATTATGGTTTCATTCTTGATTCCTGCTCCAATGTGGTTCATCGCAATGGATTTGGTTGTAGCCTATATCCCAATGGCACTGCTAGGCGCTGTCATGGCGAAGAGTTTGTTTAAGAAGAGGAGATAATTTTTGATTGGCTTCGGTACTTCCTGTCTACCGTCAGGCACGGCGAGAACCTCAGCAGCCTCAGCCGGTGCAATTCATCGGTACGAAAATAAATAATGAACTTTTAAGGATTCATTTGTTTCTCCGTCTAATACGGCAAACCGCCGCAGATGAAATTTCTTGGACAAAACGATGAGTACATTGAACTTCTTACGATCACGAAGGAGAATTGCCAAGTACTGAAGACTTCCAGGAAAAGTGAACTCACCTTACTTTGGTTCCAATCGGATGGGAATCGATTGAAAATTGATACAGTTGAATATACCTTCAACACCAACGACATCGTAAGTCTTACCGAGTTCCATCAAATTGAAGTGGTCGAAATTAAAGAAGTGCAACTGCTCCGTTGGGCGCGTTCGTTCTATTGTATCATTGATAATGACGTTGAAGTAAGTTGTAAGGGAATCCTGTTTTTTGGATCGTCTAATGTCCCTGTAATCCATCCTCAGGAGAGCGATCTTCAAATTCTGAAAACGGTCTTTGATATGTTCCGTCTGGAAATGCAGTCCGCCGATAACCTTCAAATGGAAATGCTGCAAATGATGTTGAAACGCATCTTGATTCTCGTTACGCGCATGTACAAAGCTCAGATGCAACTGAAAGCAACGGATCAGAATAATGACATCATTCGCGAATACAATTTTTTGGTTGAGAAACACTTTCGCGAAAAGCATACAGTTAAAGAATACGCCGATTTACTTTTTAAATCTCCGAAGACGCTTTCGAACCTGTTCAAGAAACTGGGTGACACTTCTCCCCTGCAATTCATTCACAACAGAATTATGATTGAGGCCAAACGACTCCTCACCTACTCCGATCGATCTATTTCAGACATTACCTACGATCTTGGCTTTTCGGATATCCACGTTTTCAGTCGTTTTTTCAAGAAAAATGAAGGAGTTTCCCCTCAAAATTTCCGCGAAGGGAAAAATTGACAAATGACCGGGTAATCGTGCCTAACAAAAGGGCTTGAAGCTGCCATACCTTTGTACTGTAATCGAATTGTTAATCAAAAAACAGTATAAAATGGAAACAGTAACGAATATTTCAGTACCAACAAAAGATCAAGTAAACGCAGAAAGTCAAGCGATTTTTAATCAATTGGAAAGTCAATTAGGATTCGTCCCAAATATGTACGCCACAATTGGGTATTCGAGTGACACACTTTCGAACTATTTGGCCTTTAACGGAAATGCGGGGAAAGGGACATTCTCGAAAAGAGAAGTGGAAGCCATCAAATTGGCAGTATCGGATGCGAATGAATGTGCTTACTGTAAAGCAGCACATACGGCGATGGCGAAGATGAACGGATTCTCAGACGAAGAAGCACTGAAATTACGCAAAGCTTCCATTGAAGACGAAAAATTAAACGTTTTGGCAACGTTGGCGCGCGAAGTGAGCGAGAATGCAGGACGCGTGAGTGAGGAAAGCCGCCAACGTTTCTTTGATGCCGGATACGATGAAAAGGCATTGATTGATTTCGTTTCCGTTGTCATCGCAGTGACATTTACCAATTACGTGTACGGATTGACGGAGATCCCAGTGGATTTTTCGAAGGTTGGGTAGTTAGTAGTTGAAGGATTAGATAGATTGCATGAACTTGATTTATTGGACGGATTAGAGTTGAAATAAATCTAATCCGTCCAATCCAAGAGTCAAATTAGAACTAAAACACATTATCATGAAAGAAATAACAAGCGCTTCAGAACTGGAGCAACTAAAGAATGGAGACAAACCCATACTCATTGATTTCTATGCAGATTGGTGTGGGCCTTGTCAAACGATGTTACCAATTGTCGATGAATTGTCAGATAAATACGATGGTGAAGTAGAAATCGTGAAGGTGAACATTGATAATCAGCGTGAATTGGCTCGTGAGTTTGGCGTTCCCAGCATTCCTTCACTTTTCTTTATAAAGAAGGGGGAAATCAAAGAACATTTGGTAGGACTGCAACCGAAAGGAGTATTGGACTCAAAATTAAGTGCATACGCAGCTTAAGTTTTCTTAGTGAAGGAGCTCCGATCTATTTTGGATCGGGGCTTTTTTATTGGGCTCTGCCAGATTCTTCCCGCCAAAAGTAAACCACTCCATCGGCAGTCAGGAAAAACATCCTTTAATACGATGCACGTTGAACAGGCTCCGTAATTGTTGTTCTGTTTTGATTGCGATCCACAATCAATGAAGGTTGGTCACGATAATAATTGTACACCAAAATCTGTCCATCTCCACCGTCAGACATTATTTCTGTCGGAATTCCATACGCCATGTACACTACGTTCTGCGTTTTACCGACCAGCGAATCCATTTTGCTCACATCTGCCTGACGTGCTTGATCAAATTGCCTTCCGAAATCGGTACTATCCATCATGAATTCCATGGACTCTTCCGCGATCTTCATTTGTTCATCCATCATTCGAGTGGCATTGTCCATTACTTGACGTTGTTGTTCGAGCATGTTGCTCATCTGTTTCTCTTGACGCTCCAACATTCTGGACTGCATCTTTTCCACAGAACATGACGCTAAAATGGGAAGTACAAGGAAGAGTAGATATTTCATTGTAGTAGAATTTTTCTACTGATGAAGCAGCAAGAATCCTGCCAACTCATTGGTTTAATTCTAAAAGAATGAACTTGGGAATTAGGGACGATTAATTCAACTTATTAAAATGAAAGGCCTCGGTGAGTTCGACGTACTGCCTCGTGTATTTCCCTTCTTCATTGCGAATGCAGATTTGATTCAGAGATGTGTACAATAAGTCCTGCGGATCAAACTCCAATTCTGAAGACGCAAATCCCAAAATAATGCGTTTGGCAGATCCTCCTCTTTTTCCAAAAATATCGCGTCGCTCAACACATTGCAGACCAAATTCCTCCGCAGTTTCCGTCCAAATGCCTCGGACTTCAAACGGAACAATCACCCAGAAATAACCGAATTTCGTCAGCATTTGAGATACTTTCTTCAACATTGCTTTCATGGGTAAGGCCGATTCATGGCGCGCTTGAGATTTCCTAGGATCGTTATTCTCCAGTCGTGTCTGAAAGTACGGAGGGTTGGAAACTATCAAGTCAAATTTCTGATCAAAAGAATGCTCCAAAAAATCTGCATGAATGACCGACAAGCGATCGCTCCAGGGAGAGTTTTGAAAATTTTCCATCGCCTCGAATGCTGAAGCCTCATCTACCTCAATGGCAGAAATCTCTGATTTCGAATAGCGCTGCGCCATCATCAAGGCAATCACCCCAGTCCCCGTGCCAATATCCAGAATTCGTTTGTCGTGATAGGTGTTCACCACGGTACCCAACAACATTGCATCCGTTCCCACTTTCATGGCACTGGATTCTTGCTTGACAGAAAATTCTTTGAAACGGAAGACAGACATTAGTCCTCCAAATATAAGGCGATCAACCCTTCCGGCGCAACAACGTGTAGTTCTTTGCTGTCACGATCTACCTTTTGAACGGTGTCATCCAGGAGAGGAATGAGCACTTCCTTTTCTCCATTCATTACCTGAAGTAACGGATTTACTTTGAAGTCTACCACTTGCTCCAATACACCTACCTCGCCGTAGTTGGCATCGATGACTTTGAAACCGACAACTTCGTGGTCGTAAAAATTCTTTCCTTCCAATTTGGGTAAGACCTGCGCGGGAAGGTAGAGTTGTTTGCGCAGTAGTTTTTTTGCGTTGTGTTCGTCGTTCAGTCCTTCAAATCGCACGGCTGCAAAACCATTGTTTTTCAATTTGAGTGATTCGACAAAAAAGGGAGTGAGCTGGTCGTTAATATCGATAAATACGGCGTCTAAACTGGCGTAGTCGGCCGGATTCGTAACGTCCAAAAACAGCGAAACTTCACCTTTAAATCCGTGAAGTTTCGCTACATATCCTAAATAAAAGCAATCTGCTTTATTCATGGAAGCTGAATTATTCTGCTTCTTTCTTTTCTTCTTCCTTAGCCTCCGCTTCGGCAGACGCGTCTTCAGCCGGAGCTTCCTCCGCTTTTGGCTCTTCAGCTGGAGCTTCTTCCGTTGCTGGTTCTTCAGCCGGTGCCTCCTCTGCTGCAGGAGTTTCCTCTGCCGCCGGTGCTTCTTCTGCTGGAGCCTCAGCTGCTTCAGCCGCTGGTGCTTCTTCTCCTTCTGCTGCAGGAGCTTCCGCTGGAGCTTCTTCAACTTCTGGAGTATTTTTCGCTTCGATTTCTTTCGCACGAGCAGCGCTTACTTCAGCTTCCGCTTTCAAACGATCCGCTTTTGCTTTGTCAGCATCTTTTGCCAACTTATCCGATTTCGCAGCTACTTTTGCTTCTTTTTCTTCTAGCCATTTAGCAAAACGCTCTTCAACTTGTGCTTCAGTCAAAGCTCCTTTTGCAACCCCTTTGATCAAGTGGTTTTTGTACAATACTCCTTTGTAAGAGAGGATTGCACGTGCTGTATCTGACATTTCAGCTCCAGTTGCCACCCAGTGCAATGCACGATCGAAATTCAAATCGATAGTTGCTGGATTGGTGTTTGGATTGTACGTTCCTAGTTTCTCAATGAAACGTCCGTCACGCTTTGCTCTGCTGTCTGCAGATACGATGTGGTAAAACGGTTTCCCTTTTGAACCGTGTCTTTGCAATCTGATTCGAGTTGCCATAATTGTTTATTGTTTTGGGGTACGAAACCCCTGTTAATAATAATCCGCCTTCACGAGACGGGAGCGCAAAGATACACGTTTTCTCAAACTTTCAAACCCTGTGAAAGAATTAATTCCCACGGATTTAGCGCTTCAGTCGGAAACCAATCCCTAACGTTTGGAAGCTTCTACTTCGATTTCAGATTCAATTCGAGCAAATTGAAAAGAAAAAACATGAAAAAGATTGTCGATACCATATTCCACAAATGCTATCAAAACAAGGAGTTCGATTTCAAAACGCGCCAATTCGTCACGCTGCTTCTACTCTTCATGTATGGAGGCAGTATCATCTTCATTTCCATGAATGTTTAATCCTTTCAAATCCATCCCAAATGACCCAGCAACTCAATACAGTTCTCTCCTACCTCCGCCATAGATCAGGGCATCGCGTAAAATCGAAGTCGTATATGTTGAAACATTTGAACATCCCAAGATCTCAGTTCGATGCGGCGATTAAACAATTAAATCGCGATGGGTATATCAATATCTTCATGCGGAGTTTAGGCAAGCAGAAGAATATTAGCACCGACCTTTGGGATCAAGCCATTGTATTCGAGCTCAGTTCACGCGGCAAAGTATTTCAGCAAAAAGGTGGGTACGACGAAGCCGTTCATCACAAAGCCCCAATGAAATCCGCGGTTGGCTTCTGATATTTTCCGCGGACTTACTATTTTCAGCATAGAATTTATTGACAATGCTGAAATACTTCTCTCTTTTAGGACTTTCATTGCTGTGCATCAGCGTCCTGGCTCAAGATTATCCCAATGCCTCCCAACTTGATTTACGTGAAATCATGCAAGGCAACGACTTTTTCGGTCACCTGCCTGAAAACGTTCACTGGAGTTTAACGGGAGATCACATTTTATTCGATTGGAATCCAGAATCTAGTCCGGGGAATAGCACGTATGCCTACGATGTCAAGGCGAAAAAGACGGAAATGATCGCACCGAAATTCTACCAAAACAACACGGATTATTGGGGTGGTTCCCCTTCCGAATACCAGTATTTCAATGAGAATGGCGCCCTTTTTAAATTCAACTTCAAGACACAGGAAGCGAAGCTTATCTATCGGTCTGCCACAGGAATCTACAATGTTCAATTCCGTGAAGGAAGCGATTACGTGTACTTCCAAGAGGGTGATCAAATCAAAGCGTATTGCATAAACGATCAATGCATCGAAACTATTTTTGTGTTTAAGGATGGGAGCAAGCCAAATACGGCGAAGTCGAATGAAACACATTGGCAAAAGGAAGAGCGAGAGTTGTTTCAGTTCATTCAAGAACAGGAAGAGACCAAAGCGTGGCGCAAGGAAAAGCGGGAAATGTGGGAGCACAAGATTCCGTCTTATTACAAGGGACAAGAATCGGTTAGCAATGTTCAATTCTCACCTGATGGTCGCTATCTCACTTTCCGCCTCTATACAAAAGCCGATACGGAAAAAACGCATGTGGAGCATCACATTTCGAAAGACGGACACACGTATACTAGAGATGCGCGTGCTAAAGTTCACGACAACGACCCCAACAACCGATTGGCCATTCACGATTTCGATCGCGATACGACCTACTTTGTCAATTTTTCAACTTTGAAAGACATCCGCAAAAAGCCAGCGTACCTCAGAGAATACGGCGATACAGAAGAGAATTACGAAGCAGATCGTCATATCGTGATGCACCGAGTAATCTATGCCGGAACCACGAATACCAATGTTCTCGATGTGCGTAGTTATGACAACAAGGACCGCTGGATTGTGTCCATTAATTTGGAAACTGGAGCCATTGAACAACGTGAGCATCAACACGATGAAGCTTGGATCGGAGGCCCAGGGATTTCCAGTTGGAACATGGTTTCTGGAACGCTTGGATGGTTGAAAGACAATCAGACGTTCTATTTCCAATCGGAGGAAACGGGGTATTCACACTTGTACCACCTCAATATCTCCAATGGAAACAAGACGGCCATCACCTCCGGAAAATGGGAGGTTCAAAATGTGGGATTGAGCAATGATGGATCGACGTATTACGTAACCACCAACGAGACGCATCCGGGTGATAAAGGCTTCTATCATATCGATGTAAAAACCAAGAAACGCACGCCCATCTTGACCAATTCAGGATCGCATGACGTATCCGTTTCACCCGACGAGAAATGGTTGGCTGTGCGTTATTCGTACAAAAACAAACCTTGGGAGGTGTATCTCGCACCGAACAAAGCAGGTGCATCCATGGAGCAAATCACCACTTCCACGACCGATATGTTCGGGAGCTATTCGTGGTATGATCCAAAAGTGATGCAATTCAAAGCCTCCGACGGAATTATGGTTCAAGCTCGTTTGTATGAGCCAGAGGAAAGTAAGAAAACGGATGCGGCTGTGATTTTCGTCCACGGTGCCGGATATCTTCAAAATGCGCACAACTGGTGGAGTTCTTACTTCCGAGAATACATGTTCCACAATTTGTTGCGTGATAATGGAATCACTGTTCTCGATATAGATTACCGGGCGAGCGCAGGTTACGGAAGAGATCATCGAACGGCAATTTACCGACACATGGGCGGGAAAGATCTTTCCGATCAAGTAGACGGTCGTCAATGGCTAATTGATTATTTGGGAATCGATCCTGACAAAGTTGGAATTTACGGAGGATCTTACGGTGGATTCATCACACTGATGGCATTGTTAACCGAGCCAGGTAAATTTCAAGGAGGCGCGGCCCTTCGATCCGTGACGGATTGGTATCATTACAATCATGAATACACCAGTAATATATTGAACTATCCAACCACCGATACTTTAGCGTATGAAAGAAGTTCGCCAATTTATTTTGCGGAAAATCTGCAAGATCGTTTGGTAATGTTGCATGGAATGGTGGATGACAACGTCCAATTTCAAGATGTTGTGCGATTGTCACAGCGCTTCATCGAATTGGGGAAAGACAATTGGGAGTTGGCCGTATTTCCCGTAGAGGCACACAGTTTCAAAAAAGGCTATTCCTGGGCAGATGAGTATCGACGCATCTATGAACTATTTATGGACGAATTGATTTTAAAGAAGGGAGAATAATGGAGTTGAGAGAACTGAAGACGAAGGAAGAAATGTTGCAAAATTTCCAGTTGATTCACGAGATGTATCCGTCAATCACACTTGAGGAATACAGCAACGAATTGGATATTATGTTGCCCCACAATTACGGTCAGGTAGCGGTTTACGATGGTGATGCCTGCGCCGGATTGACCGGATACTGGATTGGTTCCAAGCTTTGGTGCGGAAAATACATGGAATTGGACAATGTTGTCGTTTCGTCGAAATACAGACGTCAAGGGATTGGACAAAAGCTCTTCGATCACATGGAGGCTTGGGCCAAAGAACTTGGATGCACCATGTTGGCATTAGATTCGTACACGGATAATTTTGATGCACACCGCTTCTTCTACGAGCAGAAATTCGTTCCAAGAGGATTTCACTTTATCAATATTTTGGATAAAAGTAAGGTGAGGTGAGGGAATGATGAGTTATGAGTTATGAGTTATGAGTTATGAGTTATGAAGGATAAGAAATATTGAATCATGAGTAATGGGATTAAGATATTGCTAACGATTCCTGCTTTCTTACAGTTACTTGTGATGCTAGTTGCTTTCGATTTAATTCCCGCGGACTCAGAAATTGGGTTTCATGAATACTTTAACAACTACGTGTTCATCTATTGGATCATTTTGATCAGTGTCGATGTCTTCATGATCCGAAGAATCTTGTCCTTCAAAAACATTGAAAGTAAATCTAAGTGGAATTGGATCTGGTTCATCGTTTTCATGGGAAACATCGGCATCCTATTTTATGTTTGGTCTCAAGATGACATTTTTATAAAAGCAAATTCATCTCCCACTATAGAGCAGGATATAGAGGAAGGCCATTCTGAATAAAATCTTTCAAATAGAAGAAAGTGCATTCCGCCTTCGGACAATCACATTCTACCTTGTCTTTCTTCTTTCCTGCCTGCCGCAGGCACGGTCTCTTTCTATCTTTATTCTAATTCCCCCATTCGTTAATAAAAGCAAGTGATTGTTAAGATGTCTTAAATGAGACGGGTAGGCTGGCGCGGAGCATTTATATTGTGTGCGAAACATACTTTATACCATGAAACGCATACTTCTAGTCTTACTAATCACCCTTGGTGCGAGCTATTCTTTCAGTCAGAAAACCGGACACATCAATACGGTTGAACTCATTGACAAAATGCCGGAAAAAGCGGTAATAGAGAAAGAACTGACCAATTTCACATATGAAACCGATGCGCTTCTCGGTGAACTATTGGAGAAGTACACAGCACTTGCAAAAGAAATTAAGGATATAGGTGACACCTGGACTCCCATCATTCTTGAAATGAAGAAGAATGAATTATCCCGTTTGCAACAAACCATTCAAGAAGCGGAATACATGGCCAAAACCGAATTCGCGATAAAGGAGCAAGAGCTAATTCAACCTTTGCTTGAGAAGGCGATGGAAGCCATTGAGGTTGTTGCAAACAAGCGTGGTTATGACTACGTTGTAGATACCTCTTCCGGAAATTTCTTACTCAGTCCGATAGAACACGATTTAATGCAAGATGTCCTTATAGAACTAGGGCTGTAGTAAGGAATCAGATGGAGTCTCTAAAGAATCTGACTTCGGTATTTTAGGAGACACCCACCATTGATGGTTTCCAGTTTCATCCAACAAGATTTCAAACTTCGCCTCGCAGGTCAATCTCGAAAAGGCGTTGAAGTGCCACCATTCGCTTGGAATATTGTAGAAACGCTGCGAACGCATGATCTTGCGGAGTAATTTCCGATTTTCATATTGTTGTTTTGTCAGCTCTCCAGTTTTGAGGAAATATGCTTCTTTTGATGGAAAAGCAATCGGACGAAAGTCGTCGTAACCAGCGCCCATATCCAGTTCGTTGCCCAAAGAATCGCAGATGGTAATATCTACGGCCGTTCCAAAATTATGTACCGAGCCAAAAATGGGATTTGAAACAAATTTCCCGCGATTCAAAGGAGGAATAGAATCCAACGCTTCCCACATTTCTCTTTGTACCTGAAGCGGACGAACGCCATCAAAAACTTTCAATCGATATCCGGGATGAAGAGAATCCAACAAATCCTGACACAAGGACAATCGTTCTGAGACTTCTTTCTGCAACATCAAACAATCTAGGGTATCGTATAATACCATTCCCATAAAATTGCTTTCAGTCGTATAGCGCAGGTCTACAATGATTCGAGGATCCGTTACTTCCACCAATCCAATAGAATTATACAATGTCTTTAATGAATCCGTAAACATCGATGGTTCCGGTTGCACAACCAATTCCTCTTTTATCGGTTCCTCTATCTTTTGCTTTGGCACGGATTTCTCCCCACATGAAAACAGTGCAAGCGTGCAAATCAGAAGATAAAATCCAGAGCGATGCATGCCGACAAAATACGAAATTCAGGATGGAAAGAATTGCCCATTTCTTGGATTATTAGATGAAAGTTTCTCGCTATTTTTGACAAAATTTTTCGAACGATGCCTAAAATTTCAAGCAAAGCCTTACAGATGCCGGAGTCGCCAATTCGTAAATTGGTTCCTTACGCAGAAAAAGCCAACGCACAGGGAAAGAAAGTTCATTTCTTGAACATTGGTCAACCTGATATCAAAACTCCAAAAGAAGCACTAGAGGCCGTTAGGAGTATTAGTATGGATCGCGTAATTGAATACAGTCACTCGGCTGGTTATGCATCATATCGTGAGAATCTTGCCAACTATTATAAAGGTGTGGGCATCAATGTTTCTTCGGATGATTTGATGATTACGACTGGTGGTTCCGAAGCATTGACTTTTGGATTCATGTCTACGTGTAATCCGGGAGATGAGGTGATCATTCCAGAGCCATTTTACGCGAACTACAATGGTTTTGCAGTAGCCGCAGGATTGAATGTTGTACCTGTGACTGCATCTATTGAGAATGGATTTGCGCTGCCACCTGTGGAAGAGATCAAGAAAAAGGTAACAGATAAAACGAAAGCAATTGTCATTTGTAATCCCGGAAATCCAACGGGATATTTATACAGCAAGGAAGAGCTGGAACAATTGCGTGATATCGTTCAAGAGCACGATTTGTTCTTGTTCGCGGATGAAGTGTACCGTGAATTTTGTTACGACGGAGCTCAGCCTTTTTCAGTAATGAATCTTGCTGGTATTGAACAGAACGTAATTATGATTGATTCGGTTTCGAAGCGTTACTCTATGTGTGGAGCGCGAATCGGAGCTATCGTATCCAGAAATAAAGAGGTAATGTCATCGGCATTGAAATTTGCTCAAGCACGATTGTCACCTCCTACCCTTGCGCAAATTGCTTCGGAAGCAGCCTTGAATACTCCTCAATCGTACTTCGATGAAGTTGTTTCGGAATACGTAGAACGCAGAAATACGATGGTAGATGGATTGAACGCTATTGACGGTGTATTCTGCCCGAAACCAAGCGGTGCATTCTATTGTGTGGCTAAATTTCCTGTTGACAGTACAGAGAAATTCTGTCAATGGCTATTGGAATCATACGACTACGAAGGCGAAACAGTAATGATGGCACCGGCTAGTGGATTCTATGCGACACCCGGATTGGGAGAGCAAGAAGCACGCATAGCTTATGTAGTGAATACAGAAGATTTAAAGAAAGCAGTTACAATTCTTGAGGAAGCACTGAAGGTGTATCCGGGAAGAGTTTAGATCCTACTGACGTGGCACGGCGAGAGCCTCAGTGCTCACTAAAAAAATGAAAGAAAGCTTCGGCTTCCTTTTTTGTTGAGTGTAAGTATAGAAGTTAGCGACAATTATTTTGAATTACTAGAAAATTTTCAGTTGCTTGTTCGCCATTTCGCGAACAAGCGAATTCGCGAAATAGCTGATTCAGTTATTCGATTTTACCAATCTCCGAACGTTTGCTAACAACAAGTTCATCTTCGCCCCTAATTATCAACCACAAAAAAACCCTGACGTTGCCGTCAGGGTTTCCGTATCTCGAAAGAACGTTGCTTAGTGTGCTACGCTCATTTTCTTCGTGATTGTTCCTTGCTCAGAAGTTACATTGATCATGTAGATTCCTCCTGCAAGTCCGTTCATATCTACTACGAACTCTGATCCTTCAACAGCTCCAACTTGAACAACTTGTCCTGATGCAGAAACAACAGTTACGTTAGCTCCTGTGATAGCTTCGTTGAAACGAACCATTACAGTATTGTTAGACTGGTTTACGAAGTGTACGTACTGATCCATAGTTCCTTCTTCGATTGAAGCAGTTGCTCCAGCTTCGATTCCAGTTTGTCCAGCTTGGTAAGCGTAATCTTTCAAAGTCCAGATATCACCTTCCGCTTGAACATCCATACGTGCCCATCCGTAGTAATCATTTCCTCCAGAGTTGAAACGCAATGCAAGGTAACGATCAGTTACTCCGTTCCAGTTCTCGTTGTAAGGGTTAGCGCTGTTTACGTTGTACGCCATAGTGTTTGTAGCAGCGATCCAGTTCAACGTGTTGTCGATCATGTCGTTCATGTTCAATGCCAACGCGTAGTTGTATCCAGATGGAGTTTCACCAGCGATTGCGTTGTTAGCAGCTTGTGTACCGTATCCAGCAACAACTGTGTTACGAACGCGGAACGTACCAGCAGAAACAACATAAACACTATCACCAGAAGCGATAATGAAATCGAAGTTTCCATCGTTGTTCATGTCCAATCCAAATCCGATTTCATCACCTGGGTGAGAGAAATCAGGATCAACGTCAGTGTAAACAATTTGAGCATTCGCTCCTGCTGCCCCAACAGTAACAGCAGCTGCAGCAGCTGTGTACTTGGACAATCTGTCTTGTAATTCTTTCTTCATAGAGAGTTTATTAGTTAATTAACTCGCCGAATTTAAATCAATTATTTCTCAATTGCAAAAAATAGGCTTCCAATATTAAGAAATGAAAGTTTGCATTAACTCATTATTAATATCCTCTGCTTTGTCAATGTAGAGAATGTCAAGGTTAGGCTGCTGTCCTACCCAAACGCGTGCAATACCTTCTTGTCGTTCAAGTGCTTCTATGAGTGCCTCATTATACGTACCCGCTGAGAATTTCTTACGTTCATTCAAATACATCGACACATTCTCTATCGCATCGTTGACATAGATGATTCGATATGAATAACGGGCAGGAATACTACCTAACTTGGCAATGGGAACATAAATCATGTCCTCTTCAATGCTGTTCATCCAATCTTTTTGGAACACATCAAAGTCTTCTCCTAACAAATCCTCTTTTGCGAAAATTGATTTGCCTGCATTGGAAATATGATCCATAACGTCTACCAATTTACCTCCCGGCAATCCAGTCACCACAACTTTTTCTCCCAAGTTGATTTCATCGAGAAGTTTGCGATACTTCTCCATTTCCTCTTTGTTCTCGGTCAACTCCGCAAGGTCGTACAACCAACGATACGGTTTTGGTAACGAAGGCGCCAAAGCAATAACGACTTCAAAAGATCGCTTCGCCATTTCGTATTCCTTCATGAGGGCCAGCGTTTCTCCCAAATGCAAATGGGCAAACGGTTGGTGATAGAAACGGTCTACTGAATTGAGGAAGTACTCCAAAGCCGTTTCATAATCCTCCATAGACATCGCCGCGAGACCATATCCTAAATGAGCATATGCATTATCTGGATCCAACTCAAGCGCTTTTCCGTAGGCTTCTTTGGCTCTTTCCGATTCACGTAGGATGTTCAACAAACGTCCTAAATCCACCAAAACATCTGGCGATTCTGGATATTGTGCTGTCGCTGCTTCCAAAGCCTTCAACGCTTCAATTGGATTATTGAGCCCAATATGAACCTTCGCCTCAAGCATGTTCACGAAGTTATCTGAGAACAAATTCTTCTTCTTCACGAAGTCTAAATACTCCTGCGCTAGGGCAAATCGTTTGGTTTTAATGGCAGCGTTTACAATTTCAATCAAGTAGCGGAAATCCGGCTTATCGCGATCTTCTACTTCCAGCATGATCTCCAAACATTCGTCGTGCTTCCCACCGGCTGCGTAGGATTTGGCGAGGTAGAAATTGTTTTCTCGAATGGTATTACGAACATACTCTTTGCTCACCTCCGCTTCATCATCCCCTTCCTTCAATTCCATATCATTGATATAGCCGAGGTCGATTAACTGTTGTAAAGCCGCTGAATTCGATGCTTCGTCCACTGTATCTTCAGCTACCAATTCCCCTCCAAATCGCGTATCGTTTTCCCAAGAATCAATGTATTTTACCTCCGGGATTTCTTCATAGATATCTAAAAGAGGCTTACCGTCCATGTCACGTCCTACAGGAAGATCATACAAGGTCAATAAGGTCGGTGTGATATCTAAAACGCTCGCTCCATAAATCTGTTCTCCTTTCTTAATTCCTGGGCCGGCTGCTACGAAAACACCGTACGGAGCGTGCTCAATGGCAGGACCTGAAGGTACATCAGGAACTCGCTTCGGACGCAAATGATCCGAATGGAAACCGTGATCTGAACAGATAATTACGGTGGTATCTTCATCAATCTGATTCAACATTCGTTCTAGCATCATGTCGTGCCATACGTATGCTCCACGAACCACACCTTGGTATAATTCGAATGCTTCTTCGTCCATCCCTTCCATACGCGGCGGGTGGAATTTCATGAACCCATGACAAAAGTGGTCTAAGGCATCGTGGTACACTGCGGTGATATCCCATTCTGTTGTATCTAACAACTCCGTTCCAACCGCATGAACCGTAGACGAGTGTGCCAAGAACTTCGCGATGATCTTCAACTTCGTTTCTTCGCTGTCCTTTTTGTTCAATTCATGTGCACGTGGAACGAATGGCATTACCAACTGTCCGCTAATTTCTTGAGGATGAACGCGCAATTCAGCCAAACTTTCGGCCAATTCTTCTGGATAAACAGATGCCGGCGCAATCGGCCAATTGTCCGCTTCCATAGTTTCAGCTCCCTTCTTCTCTTGATGGAAGCGATTCGAGACCATGACTCCATTAATAGATTCCACAGGATTTGAAGGCCACCATGCAACCACGTTGGATTTCAATCCTTCTTTGGTGAACATATTCCAAAAGGCATTTACCTTTCTATGGTAGGATGATACCGGACGAATTCCGCCTTCTCCATTGCTTTCAACGAATCCGAGAACGCCATGTCTGAATGGACGAACTCCTGTTGCCATGGAAGTCCAAAGCATTGGTGATAACGGTGGATCCAAAGTGGCTAGTCTTCCGCGAACTCCGCGATCTACAACGCTTTTAAAAGCAGGCATCAAACCTTCAGCCATGAGCTGATCACACAATTTCCAATCCGCTGCATCCCAGCCGACCAATAGCACTTTACGCTTTTTTGCCATCTTCTTTTTCTTCGTTGTATTTCTTATTTGCCGCTTTGAATGCGCGAACACCTATATTTCCTAACGCAAGAACACCAAGCGTACCACCCGGTGGAACTTCGAACGGTTTTCCGTTCAAGGTAATTACGTGTTTGTTATCGTCTTTCTTATCCTTCATTTCTGTTTCGGTATAATTCTGGATTCACAACTCCTGCCAATTGTTCCGGGCTGCTTGACAATCCCAAAAACTCAATTACTTGCTGCATGGATTTCAAAGGATTTGCCATCAACTCGTTGTAATTGATATCGATAAAAGGAATATTATTTTCCTTCAAGAAGCGATAGGTTTTCTTCAAATGAAACTCGTAGATCGTGCGGAATTTTTCGCGTTCCGAAGTCTGATCCTTCAACAACATCTTTTCCTGCGATTGCAAAATCTCCTGGATATCACGACGCATGAAAACCATCTTGTATTTCAACTCTGGTTTCGCGTAAATAGGAAGAGGTGCGACAATTTTCACCGCTTTTCCTCCAGCATGATCCAAAAAGGAATTATCTGCAACGATGTTTTTAACGTCTTCTAATTCGTAGTATCCCTGAGGATTACTAATGTCACTTTCTCGCACTCCATCCTGAAGTATGGGCACTTGAGCTTGGTTTAGCACTTGCATCATAAGAGAGGTTCCTGATCTTGGAAGCCCCGTGACAACTATAATTTCGGACATTGTTTTCGAGCGTTTTTGAAAGCGCCCAAATGTACGACTTTTCTGGATATTATAAAACGATCAGCTCCCGCTAACGGCCTCAGAAGAAGTCACTTTTTTGTCGGTATTCTTGTCAAATCGAATAAAGAAATTGGCCCAAATGATTTTAGAGAGCGCGTAATTATACGGTGCAGCAACAATAGAAACAAAAGAGATTATTCCCACTTGCCATCCCACTCCGACTTGCGGAAAGAACAAATTAAAGGAAGCCCAAAAAGTTACGAAAAGTGCCACTCCAAGTGCATATGCTACATACATCGCTCCGTAATAAAAACCGGGTTCGCGAGAATATTTTAAATCACACTTAGGACAATGCTCGTGCGTATTTCCGGCATTTTTTAAATCGTACGGGCCGGAAACGAAAAACTCCCCTTCCTGACATCTTGGACATCGCATTCGCATAATGCTGTAAAACTTGGATCCTTTACCGAATAATTTCATAACGCTTCCATTTAAACTACAAAGTTACAGCGATGCGCCCAATCGAAAAGTGACATAGGTCACATTTCTCCATTTTTTCATGAAACTGACTTTTATCATGTTTTTACACCTTTTTGCATCATTTTAATTAGGACGAAAGTGCCGTTCCTTTGTTTCATAATCAATGCATTATGGAAGAAACGCTCTTAGACGAAGCAACGCTACTCGCAGAATTTGAAGCGAAGATAGACGCTGAAATTAAAATAGAACCACGCGATTGGATGCCGGACGCTTATCGAAAGCACTTGATTCGGCAGATTTCGCAACATGCCCACTCCGAAGTAATCGGGATGCAACCTGAAGGCAATTGGATTACCCGTGCCCCTTCGCTACGATCGAAAAAAATTCTACTGGCGAAAATTCAGGATGAGGGAGGACATGGACTGTATTTATACAGCGCCGCAGAAACGTTGGGTGTTAGTCGTGACCAATACATACAATGGTTACACGAAGGCAAAGCAAAATATGCCAGCGTCTTCAATTACCCAACGTTGAACTGGGCGGATATTGGTGCAATCGGCTGGTTGGTTGATGGAGCAGCCATTACAAATCAAGTTTCGTTGCAACGTACTTCTTACGGGCCATATTCGAGAGCGATGGTGCGTATTTGTAAAGAAGAATCCTTCCACCAACGCCAAGGTTATGAAATCATGTGGAAGATGATGGAAGGAACGAAAGATCAGCAACGCATGGCGCAAGATGCTATCAACAGATGGTGGTGGCCAGCACTGATGATGTTCGGGCCGCACGATAGCGATTCTGCACATACAGGTAATGCAATGAAATGGAAGATCAAGCGCGAGACAAACGATCGCTTACGTGAGAAATTCATCAACAAAACAGTGCCGCAGGCAGAGTTGACTGGATTGAAAGTTCCAGATCCAAACTTAAAGATTAATGGTACAGATTCCTTCGGTGAACCGACGTATGAGCACAGCGACATCAATTGGGATGAGTTCTGGCAAGTGGTCAATGGGAATGGGCCTTGCAACCAACAACGTTTGGAGCACCACATCAAAGCACACGAAGATGGAGCCTGGGTTCGTGAATGCGCGACAGCATTTTTGAACAACAGCAATTCATTGAACGGATAAAACCTTGAATTATGGACAAGCAAAGCATTAAAAATTATCTACTGGAGAAGCAATCGACGCTGGTTGCTGAATTGAAAGAACAAACGCAAACCATTCATACAATGGTGGATATTGATGAGTCGGACACAATTGATCCTGAGGATTTTTCACATCAATATGAATCACAAGAAATGGAACAAATGCTCAAGGTACAGTTGAATCGTGCCGAGAGAGGATTAGAGGTTTTGGCAAGTTTGGACATCACTCCAAAGGACAAAGTTGAAACTGGAGCCATTATTGAAACAGATTCTCTGAATTTCTTTATTGGTTATCCAACAATTCCGTTCGATATGGAAAACAAACGATATGTAGGAATCTCTGCAGGATCTCCCATTTACACGCTCATGAACGGTAAGCGTAGCGGCGATTCATTTCAGTATTCAGGGACAACGTATAACATCACTAAAATTTTCTAAATCATGAGCGCTACAATCAATACAAATCTGGATACAGATCAAGGGTCACTTTGGGAAGTATTCATTCAATCAAAACCGGGACAACCGTACAAACACGCTGGAAGCATCCACGCATTCGATAAAGAAATGGCTATTGAAAACGCCCGCGACGTGTACACGCGACGCAATGAAGGAACGAGTCTTTGGTTGGTGCCGAGTAACGAAATTGTGGCCGTAAGTTCTCCGGAAAGTGCATCGTTCTTCGAGCCAGCATCCGATAAAATTTACCGTCACCCAACATTTTATAATCTGCCAGAAGGCGTAAAACAGATGTAATGGATCAAGGAAAAAAACACTACTATCTGGAAATCGCTGATAACGCGCATATTTTAAGCCATCGTTTGGCTGAAAATTGCAGTCGTGGGCCTTTTCTGGAGGAAGATTTGGCATGTACGAACGTCGCGCTAGACCTCATTGGATTGGCTGAATCCGTGTACAATGAAGTTGCAAAACAATCTACTGAAAATGTATCGGGAGATTACGTGGCCTACCGCAGAGATGAAATTGACTACCGTAATTGCTTGTTGGTAGAACAGCCAAACAGAGACTTCGCTCATTTGATGACGCGACAGTTTTTCATGGATACTTACCACTACTACTTATTTACCGAATTATCTGTTTCGAGTGATACTTTTTTGTCCGCTTTAGCGAATAAATCATTGAAGGAGGTAACGTACCATTTAAAGCGTAGCTCGGAATGGATGATTCGGTTTGGAAACGGAACGGAAAAATCAAAGGAAAAAGCCCAAGACGCGATCGAAAGGTTGTGGCGCTACACCGATGAACTTTTTGAGAGCGACGCAAGTTACGCTGACAGCATTGGCACTGGGGTCTACGCTGATCAGGACAAACTAAAAAAGTTGTGGACACAAAAAGTGGATGAAGTTTTCTTCCTGGCTCATTTGAGAAAGCCGGAAAACAGAGAATTCCAATTAAATGGTGGAAAAACTGGGCGTCACAGTGAGCACATGGGATACATTCTTTCGGAAATGCAATTTCTTCCGAACAAGTATCCGGATGCACGATGGTAAATTCAGTGGGAGTGTGAGAGTGAGAGTGAGAGTGTTAGAAAACACCGTAAAGCTCTCTGCGAATTTCTAATTACCCGCTACACGCATTAACCCTTCACGATCAAGAATCTCTACGCGGCGCGCATGCGTCGCTATGAGTTCTTCTTCTTTGAAATCTTTCAAAAGACGAATTAACGTTTCGGTAGCTGTACCAACGAAGTTCGCCATGTCTTCACGCGAAAGGTTGATCATCTCTTCTTTGTAGATATCCTGAAGCATCAAAAGTGAGAACGCCAAGCGCTCTCGAACAGACTTCTGCGCCATATTTGTAATAAACGTAGCGCGATCTGCCAATTCCTTCGAAAGCTCTTTCATGATCCCATTACGAAGCGTCGGGTTCGTATCCACCAAATTCAGGAAATCCGATTTTCCGATAAAGCAGATGTTACTCTCTTCCAAGGTCGTTGCTGAGACTTTGTACGGCTCACCGCTGAACATAGCACGGAATCCAACCACTTCTCCAGCTGCCGCCAAATGGATGATCTGCTCCTTTCCTTCTTCTCCTCGTGCAAAAATCTTCACCTTCCCGTCGTTGATGCAATACACACCACGCGGAGAGCTACCTTCGATGAACAAAGGCTGATTTCTCTTGAAGTAAGAACAGGATTTCTGGCGGTCCAATTCACTCACCTGCTCACCGCAAAAAGTCCCGAATAAGGAATTTTCACGCGACAAAC
The DNA here is from genome assembly GCA_003149635.1 of Fluviicola sp. XM-24bin1. GTDB lineage: Bacteria > Bacteroidota > Bacteroidia > Flavobacteriales_D > Crocinitomicaceae > UBA4466. The sequence goes on along the minus strand of QCWI01000007.1, from coordinate 82,988 downwards.
AATTTTCGCAAGTGACATGCTTATGTGATTTATCTGGCATAATACTGTAGGGTCTCTAACAAAAATAAGGGAAAATTGGCAGAACAATACACCCATTCATAAAAACCACTTACACTACGTATAAAAATTCCAAAATTCGATTACTCAGATAGTCGAATTACTAGACAAAACCACATGATTAAAATCATTTTTTCGAATCCGAAGTTGCCCTATGTTTGTAACTCATTAGTTAAGCATGAAACAAACCCTCGTTCAAAAGTATAACGTCGCAGGCCCAAGATATACTTCATATCCTACTGTTCCCTTCTGGAAAAATCCAGAATTAGACGCTAAAGATTGGCTTGCTACGATCGAAAGAAATTTTGAGCACTTTCAATCGAAAGAAATGAGTTTGTACGTGCACTTGCCATTTTGCGAGAGCTTGTGCACCTTTTGTGGTTGTCACAAACGAATTACGAAGAATCATGGAGTGGAAACGCCGTATATCGATGCGGTGATCAAAGAATGGGAATTGTACCGTGAGGTGATGCCGTTCTTTCCAGATATTCGCGAATTACACTTTGGTGGTGGAACTCCCACATTTTTTGGAGCCGATCAACTGGAACGATTGCTGAAAGCCATTTTTGGACAGGAACACGTAAATCCCGATCATGTAGAATTGGGATTTGAAGCACATCCAAACAATACTACGAATGATCATTTGGACACTTTGTACCAATTCGGATTTCGCAGACTAAGTCTAGGAATTCAGGATTACAGTCCAGTGGTTCAGAAAGCCATCAATCGAATTCAGAGTTTCGAGCAAGTCACAAAAGTGCATGAATACGCCAGAAAGATTGGATATACGTCCATCAGTCATGATTTGGTTTTTGGATTGCCCAAACAAGAGAAAGCCGATATCATCGATTCTGTAGCTAAAACACTTTCGCTTCGTCCTGATCGGATTTCTTTGTACAGCTATGCGCACGTTCCATGGATCAAAGGGAATGGACAACGTGGGTTTGATGAAAACGATCTTCCTAAAGACGACGAAAAAAGAGCGCTGTACGAAATCGCCAAGGCCATGCTGCTGAGAGCCGGATACCTTGAAATCGGAATGGATCATTTTGCCTTACCTACTGATTCATTGGCGATTGCTTTCCTAAGTAAATCGCTGCACCGAAATTTTATGGGCTACACCACCCAACGCACCGATTTCCTTTTAGGTCTCGGAATGTCGGCTATTTCGGATAGCTGGTTTGGATTCGCGCAAAACGATAAATCCGTGGAAGGATATCAAGAACGCATTGCCAAGGGAGAAATTCCGGTTTTCCGCGGGCATATCTTATCCAACTTGGATCTTGAAATCCGTGGTTACATCTTAGATCTTATGTGTCATTTCGAAACGACTCTAAATGAAACGAGCACTAATTCTTACGTATTCCCGGAAATCAAAACAAAGTTGATTCCGATGATTGAAGACGGTCTCGTGGATGTGGTACAGAACGTCGTTCGCGTAACAGAGGAAGGAATTCCATTCGTGCGAAATGTTTGCATGGCTTTCGATCAGGATTTAACCTACGATCTTAAAAAAGAGGGAATGTTCTCCAAAACGATATGAGCGAATCGTGCTTTCATTGCGGAGATAAAATCATCGGCCGACCGATCGTTTACAAGGAAAAAAAATTTTGTTGTAGCGGCTGTTCAACAGTATTTCAATTATTATCCGAGAACAATCTTGATAATTTCTACGCAATTGAAGAAGGCGCCGGCGTAAAACCGAAAGATGCCAACACCCACAAATACGCCTTTCTTGACGTACCAGAGATTCGCCAGAAATACGTGAGTTTCGAAGACGAAAAAAGTGTCCATCTCACGCTTTTCCTTCCTACGATTCATTGCTCAAGCTGTATTTACTTACTGGAGAACATTCAGAAAATTGAACCGAACGTTACTTCGTGTAATGTCAATTTTGTTCAAAAGACTGCGGCCATCGTTCTTAATAAAGAAGCCAGTCTTTCTGAATTCGCCTTGTTGCTTGATCGTATTGGTTACGCTCCGAATTTTGGTGATAAGAAGGCCTTACAAAAGAAACGGAACTATCAGTTCTTGTATAAATTGGGGGTTGCCGGATTCGCATTTGGAAGTATCATGCTTTGGACGTTCCCCGAATATTTGGGAATTGAGGAGGACAATCCGGAGATTCGTACGTTTACCGCGTACCTGTCATTAGCAGTGTCTATTCCGGTACTCCTCTATTCCGCTTCCGACTATCTGAAATCGGCCTATAAAGCGTTGCGTTTTCGAAGTTTGAATCTTGACGTACCCATTTCCCTAGGAATCCTAGCCTTGTACGCACAAAGTGTTTACACCATTCTTTCCAATCAAGGGACAGGATATATGGACAGTTTCGCGGGATTCGTCTTCTTCCTTCTGATTGGTAAATGGTTCCAGAGCAAAACCTATGAGTCGCTTTCCTTTGAACGAGATTACACCGCCTATTTTCCCGTTGCGGTAACACGAGTCAAAAACGAAAAGGAAGAGATTGTCGAAATCGATAAAATTGAAATTAGAGATCACATCAAGCTCCGAAACGAGGAAATCATTCCTTGCGATGCGACCTTGAATTCCGAAACCGTATCCATCGATTACAGTTTCGTAACGGGAGAATCCGAACCCGTTCGATTGCACACAGGAGATTTCATTTACGCCGGTGGGAAAATTGTCGGAAAGCCAGCCATCGTAAAAGCAGAAAAAGAAAGCAGTCGAAGTCAGTTGACGCAAATCTGGAACGACTTTGGAGAGACGGCATCAAAAGAAAAAGGCTCTGATGTCAATCACGCGGATCGACTTTCCATGTACTTCCTGGCGGGAGTACTCATTTTAGCGGCCATATCGTCCGTACTTTGGTTTTTCCTGGATGCCAATCGCATTGTAGAGATTATTGTGGCAGTCTTAATCGTTGCTTGTCCCTGCGCATTGGCACTATCCAAACCTTTTACCTACGGTAACATCACGCGAATCTTAGGACGAAAGGGGTTGTATCTCAAAAATGTTGAGGTGATTGAGCAATTGAATCAAACCACGGATATCGTTTTTGATAAGACAGGAACTTTGACCTCGAATAAGGATCGTAAGGTGCACTTCGAAGGAAAGGAGTTAAGTGAAGTTCAAAAAACGGCCATTGCATCGATTACCAATGCATCCTCTCACCCACTTTCCAGAGCCATTACGCTCCACTTGCAACACGAGGGAATCCACCCAGAAGTTGCAGAATCCTTCGAAGAAATTTCCGGAAACGGAATCATTGGATCGTATGGTGGAATGGAAATTCAGGCCGGAAAAGCGTCCTACCTTGGCGTGGAATCGAATACCAATGAAACGGAGGTTCACTTGAAAATAAATGGTACATATTTCGGAAAATTCCAGATTGAGTCCGCCTTCCGTTCAGAGATCTTTGATGTGTTGAAACAATTGACTTTTAATAAGGAAATTCACGTTTTATCCGGCGATTCGGAAAAAGACAAGCTCCGCATTCAATCTGCCGTTCCAACAATCAACGAACTTCACTTCGGTCAATCTCCAGAGGACAAGAAATCCTACATTTCCAACCTCCAAGAAAAGGGCAATAAAGTACTCATGATTGGCGACGGGCTTAATGATGCAGGTGCTCTTAAAAAGGCCGATGTCGGGGTTGCCATCTCCGAAGACATCTTCCGATTTACCCCTGGATCTAACGCAATCATCGACGCTGAAGCCTTGAAAAAATTGCCTGATTTGTTGTCTACATCCAACTTCTCAAAAACGATTTTAGCCATCTGTTACACCTTCTCTATCCTATATAATATTGTCGGTTTAACCTTTGCCATTTCCGGAGAATTGACCCCGTTAATCGCTGCTATATTAATGCCGATTAGCTCTATTACCATTGTATTTATCAGCACTATTTCGGCTCATCTGAAGGCGAGGTAGAAGGAAGTGCTGGGTTGGTAAAAGGTGAAAAGCAGAAAGTAGAAAGATTACCCTTCTACTTTCAGCTTTCTACATTTTACGTTTCAATCTTCACCAAAATGTTCATCCCTGCCACTCCCTTTTTAAACAAAACCAGGGTCTTCAGAAGCTTCATGACAAAAACATGACAAAAGTCAATTTTAAATGTGTCGCGGGGTCATTCTTTTAACTGCGAATGGTGAGCACCTTTGTTTCATGGGAATTATCTATTTGATGTTAATCGTGAGTTTGGCCATTGCGCTTTTCTTCCTCTTCAGTTTTTTCTGGGCAGCGAAATCGGGGCAATACGACGACGATTATTCTCCATCAGTTAGAATTCTCTTCGATGACGAAAAACAATCAACAGAAAATCAACAAACAGATGGAAGTACAGAAGTTTAGTTACGACAACAAAGTCGTAAAGTATTTCGGTTATGCGACAGTTATTTGGGGTATTATCGGAATGCTCGTTGGATTAATCGCAGCGGCCCAATTGGCCTTTCCGAATTTCTTCAATGATTACCTCGGTTTCAGTTTCTTATCCTTCGGACGTATCCGACCGCTTCACACCAACGCGGTCATTTTTGCATTCGTAGGAAACGGAATTTTTATGGGAGTTTATTACTCCTTACAACGCCTGCTAAAAACTCGAATGTGGAGCGACAAACTTAGTTACCTCAACTTCTGGGGATGGCAGTTCATCATTCTGTGTGCAGTTGCGACTCTACCCTTTGGTATTACGACAGGTAAAGAGTACGCCGAACTAGAATGGTGGATCGATATCTTGATTGCGTTGATGTGGGTAGTCTTCGGGTTGAACATGTTCATGACTATTTTGAATCGTCGCGTAAAACACCTTTACGTAGCCATTTGGTTCTACATCGCAACATTTGTAACGGTAGCCATTCTTCACATCTTCAACTCGTTTGAGTTGCCGATTTCAATGATGAAAAGTTACTCATGGTACGCCGGGGTTCAGGACGCTTTGGTACAGTGGTGGTACGGACACAACGCCGTAGCCTTCTTCTTGACCACTCCATATCTCGGGCTTATGTACTACTTTGTACCAAAAGCTGCCAACCGACCGGTGTACTCCTACCGATTGTCCATCATTCACTTCTGGGCACTCATCTTTATCTATATCTGGGCAGGGCCACACCACCTTCTTTATACTTCATTACCTGATTGGGCGCAAAGTTTAGGAGTGGTATTCTCAATCATGTTGATTGCACCTTCTTGGGGAGGTATGCTGAACGGGTTGTTGACGCTTCGTGGTGCCTGGGATCGCGTTCGTGATGACGTAATGTTGAAGTTCATGGTAGTTGCTTTGACTTGTTACGGTATGGCAACGTTCGAGGGGCCGATGCTTTCCTTGAAAAACGTAAACATGATCTCTCACTTTACGGATTGGACAATTGCCCACGTACACATCGGTGGATTGGGATGGAACGGTATGATGACCTTCGGAATGTTGTACTGGTTGTTCCCGAAAATGTTCCGCGTGAAATTGTACTCTAAGAAATTGGCGAACCAACACTTCTGGATTGCAACGCTCGGTATCATCTTGTACGCAATTCCAATGTATATCGCAGGATTCGTTCAAGGGTTGATGTGGCAAAAATTTGAGCCTACAGGACAATTGACCAACCCTGAATTTTTGGAAACAGTTACAGAATTAGCTCCTTACTACATCTTGAGAACGATCGGAGGATTGTTATTCATCATCGGTGCGGTAATGATGTTCTACAACTTGATCAAAACAGCGAAAAGCGGAAACTTCCTTGCGGACGAGCCTGCCGAAGCTGTGAACGCACGACTACTTCCTGAAACGGCCAAAGTAAAAGGAGGACGTCAGTACTGGCACAGAGCGATTGAGAAACGTCCAGTGCGAATGATGCTCGTAAGTATTGTTCTCGTAGCGATCGGAGGTTTGGTTGAGATCATTCCAACGATGGTGGTAGAAAGCAACATCAAAACGATTGATAGTGTTCGACCTTACACGGCCTTGGAATTGGAAGGACGCGACTTGTACATCAAGGAAGGATGTTACAACTGTCACTCCCAGATGATCCGTCCATTGCGATTCGAAACGGAACGCTACGGTGAATACAGTAAGTCGGGAGAATTCGTTTACGATCACCCATTCCAATGGGGATCTAAGCGTACCGGACCGGATTTAGCCCGTGAGGGTGGAAAACGAGACGACGTTTGGCACTATCGCCACATGTACGATCCGAAATCGGTTTCCAACAACTCCATCATGCCGGCATATCCTTGGATGTTTGACGACAACACGCTGGATCTATCCAATATCGATGACAAAATCGCAGCGATGATCACGCTGGGTGTGCCTTACAAGAAATCGTACATCAAAAACGCGAAAAAACACGCGATGGAACAAGCCGATGAAATCGCCGCAAATGTGGTCGAATATCAATGGGGCAAAATTCCTGAGAAGCAGCGTGCAAAGATGAACAAGGAAGACCTCATTAAAAAGGTAAGAACGCGTGAAGTTATCGCATTGATCGCCTACTTGCAACGATTAGGAACAGATATTAAGAAAGAGAAAGGTGCCGAGGATCCATCGTACTTCTACACCGATACAACTAAAAAATAAGAGCCATGTTACGATTTATCTCACACAATATGACAGGAATTGATGGCATCGAAATTTTCCCCATCCTTTCCCTTCTAATTTTCACGCTCTTTTTCGCATTCGTAATCACTTACGTGATCAAAATGAGTAAAGCGCAAGTGGATGAAGTTAGCTCCATCCCATTAGAAGACGACAACGATTTTTTCAACGAAACCACGAACAAATAAAATGACCATCATGAAGACAGTAAAAGCAATAATGGTTACCGTACTCATCGCCATCGCACCGCAAGCCTTTGCGCAAGATGGAGAAGGGTTGTTCAAAGCAAAATGTAGTACGTGTCATTCTTTGAAACAGAATTCCACTGGGCCGATGTTGCAAGGAGCGAAAGCGAAATGGGAAGATGCCGGAGAAAGTGATCTTCTCTACGAATGGGTAAGAAATGCTCCTCAGTTGATTGCAGCAGGAAATAGTTCTATGGCCAATGCCGTGAAGAACTTTAGTCCGTCGAATATGACGCCACAGCAAGTAACAAACGAAGAAGTAGATGCAATTCTAACCTATGTTGACGGCTGGACTCCACCGCCACCACCGGTTAATGGAACTCCAACTGAGAATGGAGAGGTTGTGTATGTTGCAAATTACGCATGGAACCTCAACATGTTCTACATTCTGTGTACGCTGACAATTGTGCTCTTGATCGCGATCATCGTGATGTCCGGAACCGTAACAAGAATGATCAAAAGTGATTTCTTCCAGAAAAAATTACGCGAGCGAAACAATACTTTGAACACACTGCTATTAGTTGGATTGTTCATTGGAATGAGCGCTACATCATACGCACTTGAGTTCAACGCTCCAGGTGAAGCAGAAGAAGGCGAACCGTGGCTTCTTATCGAAAACATGGACTTGTACGTGATGTTGACCATCAACGTCATCCTTGTGGGAGTACTCTTATATGTACGTCGCATGTTCAACACCTTCCTTGAAATGACCAAAGCTCCGAAAACGGAAGCGGAAGTTGCTGAAGAAGAAGACGTAATGAAGAAAGTGAATCAAATTCTTACGGATGTGGTTCCTATCGAAGAAGAGCACACCATCTTGATGGATCACGAATACGACGGAATCCGCGAGTTGGACAATAACTTGCCACCATGGTGGGTTTGGGGATTCTATTGTAGTATCGCTTTCGCAGTCGTGTACTTGTTCCATTACCACATATTAGGGACAGGAGATTTGCAGGAAGTTGCCTACAAGAAAGAAATGAAGCGTGAAAATGCCAAGGTAGAAGCCTACTTGAAGCAAATGGCAATGAACGTAACGGCTGAAGATGCCACCATCATGACGGAGGCTTCGGACATCAATGCGGGGAAAACGCTCTTCATCCAGAACTGTGTGTTATGTCACAATCCGGATGGAGAAGGAATCGAAGGATCTGGCCCGAACCTAACGGATAAATACTGGATTTATGGATATGAAATGAAAGACGTCTTCACAACGATCGAAAAAGGTCGACCTGGAGGAATGCCGGAACACAAAAGTAAGTTCACACCGATCCAGATTCAGCAAGTCGCTTCATATGTCCTTCAATTGCCTCAGAAAGATGGCGTAGCACCGAATGGTGAGATCATTGAGAAGGAAGGCACGCAGAAGAATGATGAATAAAAAATAAGAAATAATGAATAACGCACATTGAGCAAGAAGAAGCATTGCTTCTGATGGACCAGAAATGCGCGTTATTCATACGTTTCGCTCAACTAAGCAATCATGAGTGAACAAGAGAAAATAAGAGGAGACGAAGAGGAATTCAGAGACCATATTTCCACCGTCAATGAAGATGGAAAGCGTGTTTGGATATTCCCAAAGAAACCTAGTGGTAAATGGTTCAACCGAAGAAAGGTTGTCAGCTATTTCCTACTGATTCTGCTCTTCGCTGCACCCCACATTAAAATTGGAGGAGAGCAGCTCTTCCTCTTCAATATTCTCGAAAGAAAATTCGTCCTCTTCGGAAAAGTTTTCTGGCCACAGGATTTGTACCTTTTTGCCATCGGTGCGATCATCATGATCATCTTCATTACCCTGTTCACAGTCGTGTACGGACGTCTTTTTTGTGGATGGGTGTGTCCGCAAACCATCTTCATGGAAATGGTATTCCGACGTATTGAATACTGGATCGAAGGCGATTGGACGCACCAGAAGAAGTTGAAAGCGATGCCGTGGAACCGTGAGAAAATTCTCAAGAAAACGAGCAAGCATCTCATCTTCTGGGGAATATCGTTCCTAATTGCAAATACGTTCTTGGCGTACATCATTGGTTCCGATGAGTTATGGAAAATTCAAACAGATCCCGTACAAGAGCACATTGGAGGCTTGGTGGCAATCGTCATTTTCACAACGGTATTTTACCTTGTATTTGCCAAGTTGCGCGAACAAGTATGTACCACCATTTGTCCTTATGGGCGATTGCAGGGAGTACTCCTGGATCCAAATTCCATGGTTGTGGCGTACGATCACAAACGTGGTGAAGGTCGTGCAAAATTCCGCAAGAACGAGAATCGTAAAGCAGCTGGAAAAGGAGATTGTATTGATTGTAGCCAATGTGTGCATGTTTGTCCCACGGGAATCGACATTCGAAACGGAACACAACTCGAATGTGTCAACTGTACGGCGTGTATCGATGCTTGTGATCATATGATGGAAGGCGTAGGATTGGAGAAAGGTTTGATTCGTATTGTATCCGAAAACGGTATCAAAAACAATCACGGATTCGTTTGGACACGACGCATCAAGGCCTACACAGCGCTACTTGTTGGATTGGTCGCAGTTCTCGTTGTTTTGCTAGTAACGCGCAAAGACTTCGAAACGGAGATTTTCAAACAACGTGGTAGCATCTTCTTGATGACGGAAGACGGACGGATTAGTAATACGTACACATTGAAACTCACCAATAAAACGAAGAAAAATTACAAGATCGATTTTGAATTGGTTGGCGCTGAAAATGGTGAAATCCGCAAGATGAACGAAAAGGTACTCTTGAAAGGAGAACGCGAAATTAAAGAGCGATTCCTGGTAGTAGTTCCGTATGAAGAGTTCGATAAAGGAAAGAAAAAAGTAACCATCCGAGTTTTAGGGAATGGTAAAGAAATAAGTAGGAAAACCGTGAAACTAAGCGGCCCACACATTTAAAAGAAACGGTATGAATTGGGGAAAAGGAATAACAATAGTATTGATTGCGTTTATTGGATTTATCGTGAGTTTAGGTGTCATTCTCATGAAACAAAATGTAGATCTCGTTGCTGAGGATTATTATCAGCAGGAAATTGATTACGAAACGCAAATCAAAGCGGAATCCAACGCGAAAAAACTAGACGAAAAGCCAACATTTTCACAGGACGACAACTATTTCATCGTAAACATTCCTGACGGAAAATTCACGAAGATAACGTTGGACTTGAGCCGTCCGAACAACAGTGATAAGGATATGCAATTTGAGATCATTGGAACAAAAATGTTCATGATTGAAAAGAACGATCTCGAAAAAGGGCAATACGGCATCGCACTCCGCTACGAGTTCGAAGGAAAGCCCTGCCAACAAAAAACAACGGTATTTATTCAGAAGTAAACTATGTGGACGTTCATCATCACCGGTTTTGTTCTAGGAATTTCCTCCAGCTTGCACTGTATTGGTATGTGCGGGCCGATTGCGATGGCGCTGCCGTTGAATCGTAAATCAAACGCTACGATTCTTTTTGGTGCCTTGCAATACAACTTGGGAAGAACGATCACCTATGCCCTCTTGGGTGTAGTTGCTGGGTTGTTCGGACTCACAGTAAACACCTTTGGATTTCTGCAATGGGCGAGTATCTTCGCTGGAATTTTGTTGATTCTATTCGCATGGCGTAAACTTTTGGCTAGAATTCCGTTTTTACACGCTCCCAACTTTTTCTTCGCAACAAAATTGAATGGACTTTTAAGTAGAATTGTAAAGTCCAAAAATCCAGGAAAATTATGGCTATTTGGAGCATTGAATGGATTGTTTCCGTGCGGGATGGTGTACGCCGCCCTTTTGAATTCCATTCTGGCTGGTTCTCCAGTCAACAGTTCTTTGGCTATGATTGCTTTCGGATTCGGAACACTTCCAGCGATGTTATTCGTGAGCTTTGCGATCGGTAAAATTTCAAAAGAACGTCAACAATCTTTCCGACGTGCCCTCCCCTACATTTTATCCATTGTCGGAGTCATTGTCATACTGCGAGGGATGAATTTGAATATTCCGTACCTCAGCCCAAAAGTTTCCATCCAAACGGAAACTCCAAAAGTCGAAGGAGATCAAACTCCAACGCAACCGAAATCAGAGGTCGTACTAGATTGCTGTCATAGCAAAGACGCCTGTGAAGACGAGTAATTCCAGACGATTAACATTTTTTTCATTTTCTTTTTTGAACCCATTTTAGGTTCCTCTGTACTTGCTATTGAACATACAACAGCACGTTATGAGAAAAATCAGCCTAATATTCGCATTGCTCTTCATTTGCAATTTCGCAGCACAAGCACAAAGTCCACGTAAAGTACAAGTGGCCATTTTATTCGATACCTCCAACAGCATGGACGGTTTGATCGACCAAGCCAAATCACGTATCTGGAAGATCGTCAATGAGGTAAGTTCCTTGAAGCACAATGGTCAAACTCCAGATATCGAATTCGCCTTATATCAATATGGAAACGATGGATTGAGTTCAGAAGATAACTATATCCAGAAAGTTCTAGACCTCACCTCAGATTTAGATGTGATCAGTCAAAAACTCTTCGGATTGACAACGAACGGCGGACAAGAATACTGCGGTGCGGTAATCGGCCAATCTCTTGGAGAATTGAGCTGGTCATCAAGTCCAAACGATTTAAAAATGATTTACATTGCAGGAAACGAGCCCTTCAATCAAGGACCAGTGGACTTCCGCGCCGAATGCAAAAAAGCGGTTGGGCGCAACATTTATATCAACACTATTTACTGTGGTGACTACGATCAAGGCGTTCGCGAACTTTGGAAAGAAGGCGCCGAATGCAGCGAGGGAGATTACTTCAACATTAACTCGAACGAGGCCGTAGTTCATATCGATACGCCGTACGATGAGGAAATTCAAGCCTACAACGATTCATTGAACACTACGTACTACGGTTATGGATCATTTGGTTCCGCACGTAAGTCGTCTCAGGCAATTGAGGATTCAAACGCAGAAATGGAAGCCCCAGCGGTTGCAACGGAACGAGCGATTGTAAAATCGAAAGCGGTTTATAACAACAGTTCTTGGGATCTTTTGGATGGAGTGGAATCTGGTTCGGTAGACCTTGAGAAAATGAAAGAAGAAGAATTGCCAGAAGAGTTTAAAGGAAAAACTCCAGAGGAGCGTCAAGCTTTGTTGGAAGAGAAACGAGCAGAGCGCCAACGCTACCAAGATAAAATTGCAGAATTAGCCTTACTACGTCAACAGTTCATTGATGATGAATTGGCAAAACGCGCAGAAGAAGGCGAAGTAGATGATTTCGGAACTTCCGTGAACAAAAGTCTCATGGAAAAAGCAGTCGAAATTGGTTATGACAAAGAAACTCCTGACGTGGAGTAACTACGTAATTATGTTTTCATGTTTTCAAACACCTGCAGCAATGCGGGTGTTTTTTTTTCTGGCTCGAAAGTGTTTACTGATCGACGCTTAAGTTAACGAGATGCGTTAACTGTAAAATTTCTACAATTTGAGAATTATGTAATTCGAGAATTGTCGAATTTGAGCAACTAATGAGAAATATCCGGGCAAATACTTCTTAAAACAAGTCCACCCCTTCGATATACGACTCCCAATCAATCTCCTCAATGCGCTTCGAAATCGAATCCATACGCGCCATCGATTCAGAATACATATCCTTAAATTCTAACATATCCTTAGCATTCAAGTTCTTCTCAATATTCTCTTTGATGGTTCCTTGCTGCGTCAACGATTCATTCAACTCCTCAATCGACTCCATCGCTTCTATCAACTCTGCAGTCGCTGTAGCCGCATCCAACAAATTCAAGTCTCCTTGATCCAATTTTTCGGCAATGTCCAAAGTCGTCTCACCCACCGTTAGATATTCGTTAATCATCTCATTGAGCACCTTGAAATACTCCTTTACTTGAGGATCACGATCTACAAGCGGTTCTTTCGGCGTTTCTTCTTCTGTTTTCGGATCTTCTCCTGAACTATCCGAGCTCTCATCGGAACATCCAGTAAACAAAAACATAGCAAACATGGGAACAGCTACCAGAAATAATTGAAAATGCTTCTTCTTCATGATCTTAGGTTATAGGTGATTACATACCGAAAATAGCAAAAAGTCGAAAATTTGCCTCCTCCTCCCCTTCCCAATTTTCTTACATTCGTGTAGGAGTCCAACAAAGACCTCTTGAAACGCGCACGAACATGACTGAATCTTTTGAATCGAAAATTGAATATTTGGAGAAGCTCAAGCTCCATCATATCACCGTTTCGGAGGAAATATTGATGCAGCATCAAACATCGTCGGACAAAGGGTCTGTATTCAACCAACGGTTTCAAATAACCATTAACAGAGATGTTTCCTGGAAAGCAGGATCTGTTTGTCTCGGTAATAGAACAGCCTACATCACAATTTCAAAGGCACGCATGAAACAGCTGGGCGTCCAGCTTGGCGATTCTGTCTCCGTTCAGCTAAAAAAGGATACCTCGAAATACGGTATGGATGTACCGGAGGAATTTACCGAACTCTTGCGACAAGATGATCATGTCAAAGAACGCTTCGAATCCCTAACCATGGGACTTCAGAGAGCAGTCATCTATGTCGTAGCACAATTAAAATCCAGTCAAAAACGAATTGATAAATCCGTATTTTTAATGGAAAACCTGAAAAAAGCGCCCGTTGGAAAGGAAACAATGCGCCATATTTTAGGAAAAGAAACTTCGTGAATTCTCTTTAACTTTGCGTCGCTAAATTACGAACGTTATGGCAGTTTATTTGGATAATGCTGCGACTACACCTGTCGCTCCTGAAGTAGTAGACGTGATGATCTCCACGTTGAAAGATAGTTTTGGAAATCCTTCTTCCAGTCATAGTTACGGAAGACAAGTCAAAGCACTTTTGGAAACTTCCAGACGTTCTATCGCAAAACACTTGAACTGCCAACCCTCAGAATTGATCTTTACTTCCGGAGGTACAGAAGCCGATAACATGGCTTTGCAATCTGCCACAAGTCAATTAGGAGTAAAGCACATCATCACTTCCGCATTGGAGCACCACGCAGTGGGACATACTGCTGAAGCCTTGGCGAATAAAGTCAAAGTATCATACGTGCGTGTTTGTAATAGGGGTCATGTTGATTTGAACCACTTGGAAGAATTATTACAATCCGGTGAAAAGACATTGGTTTCCTTAATGCATGCGAACAATGAGATCGGAACGAAGATCGATCTTTACAAAGTGAGCGCGCTCTGTCGTCAATACGACGCCTACTTCCATTCAGATACGGTGCAAACTATGGGGCATTATCGCTTTGATTTGCGAGACTTAGACATAGATTTTATCACGTGCGCAGCGCACAAATTCCACGGGCCGAAGGGTATCGGATTCTTGTACGTGAACAAAAACGTGAAAGTAGAACCTCTCATCCATGGAGGAGCGCAAGAACGTGGATTCCGCGGTGGAACTGAAAATGCAGCTGGAATTGTTGGATTGGCGAAAGCTATGGATCTAGCACATGACGATATGGAATCCCACCAGAATCACGTGCAAGGAATAAAATCCTACATGATTGAACAGCTTACGGAATACTTTGAGGACGTTCAATTCCACGGTGAAACAGATCCTGAGCGCGCCTTGTACACTGTTTTAAATGTATGCTTCCCGGCAAATGAAAAATCAAGCATGCTTTTGTTTACGCTTGATTTAAAAGGCGTAGCAGTTTCTGGAGGAAGTGCTTGTTCATCCGGCGCATCAACAGGATCGCACGTATTGAAGGGAATCAACGCGGATATGAATCGACCAAATGCACGATTCTCGTTTTCTCGCTACACAACCAAAGAAGAAATTGACTTTGCGCTAGAACAAGTGAAGTCTTGCTACGAGAAAACATTGGTGTAAATTCGTATTTTGGTGCACATGCCTGAATCAGCACCGCATATACTTATATTATCTTCCTGGTATCCATCGGAACAACATCCCTTTTTGGGCAATTTTGTACGCCGCCATGCGCAATTGTTGGCGAGCAAGTATCGTGTAACAGTCATTAACTTGATTGCATCAGATGCCTCTGAGAAGAAAGCAGTGTCCAAAGCAGAAGATGAAGGTATTACTGAAATTCAAGCAAGGTATTCTGGAAGTTCGAAGCTTTCGCGTTTCGGAAATCGATCACGAGTATTCTCGGATGCATTGAAAGAATTGGATGCTGTGGATCTTATAATCGGACACGTGCTATTGCCGCACGGTTGGATGTTCCTTCAAGCGCAAAAAAACTTGAAGTGTCCACTGATTTGGGTGGAACATGGCTCTTACTTCCGTGGAGATGCCAAACGTCGTTGGTCGCCTAGAGAGCGATTGATTCGAAGAAGTATGGTTGCCAGATCTTCCGAAATTGTTGCCGTTTCCGAAACGCTCAGAAAAGACATGCTACGCTCAATCGCCTCGAATGAAATCAAGGTGATTGGAAATCATGTGGATGAAGCACTTTTTACGTTTAAAGAGAAATCGAATCATCCAACAACACAATTCCTCCATGTTTCAACCTTGGATCCAAAAACAAAAAATCCAGAAGGAATTGTTTCCGCATGTTCCATTTTAAAAGAAGAAGGAGCCCTTTTCCATCTCACGATTGTCTCCGATGAAGATCATTCGCACTTGAAACAATTCGCACAAGCCAACGGAGTTCAAGATTGTATTGATTTTGTAGGCCCACAAGAATGGGACGCTATGCCGCAGTTTTATCACAATTCGGATGCATTCATTCTCAATTCCGATTACGAAACGTTTTCCATCGTTCTTGCTGAGTCGCTGTCAACGGGCACTCCGGTAATTACAACCCATGTCGGAATTGCACCTGAAATACCTGACAAGGCTCAAATATCTGTAGACAAGAACAATCCTGAATCGTTGGCAAAAGGAATGCGATCGATTATTGAAGGCAAAACTTTTGGCTATTCGGAGATCGCAGAACTGGGGATGCAATATCATTCCACAAGCATCTTGGAACAATGGAACCAATTAATCGCGAAGTATGTTGGATAAAACATTGGTGCATTCAACTGCTTTAGAATTGATCACTGGAAAATTTAACGGAATTCAGCGTGAATTTGATGCGCTGCAGGAAGCATTGATGTCAGAAACAAAAAGTTCTGCAGGCGATAAGCACGAAACAGGGCGAGCCATGGCGCAGCTTGAACAAGAAAAATTATCGCGGCAATTATCCGAAACACGAAAATCGTTGGACGGCCTAAAACAAATCGATCCGGGAAAAGAAATGAATGAGGTAGCTTTTGGGAGCTTAGTTCAAACCAATCGCGGTTATTTTTTCGTTTCCGTGGGCATAGGTCAAATCACCGTAAATGAAGTTTCTGTTTTTTGCATCACCGCAGGGAGTCCTCTCGGTCAGAAGATCCTAAACAAAACTAAAGGAGATATGGTTGAAATGAATGGAACGCTCGTAATCGAAAATATTTTTTGAAAAAATTCATTTTTTCAAAAAAAGTAGAATCCAGTCCAAAAAACCCCATTTAAAACTCTCTAAAACTCAACTACAACAAAGGATTCAGCTAATTCATGAAGAAATTACAAAAAGTGCAGTTTTTCAGGCAACCTTTCAAAATTTCAACCCGTTGATGGGTTGAGACTCACTAACTTATTCGTTGTTAATTCGTTCAGCGAGGATCACAGTAAAGTTTAAAACAACTGATAATAATAAATGCAACTAGCAAGATCTTTTAAAGCAATAACCTCGCTCCACTTTGCAACCTACATTACTACTACATGCGTGGAAGCAGCAGGAACACCTGTAGACTTCAAGTAGAAGTTATCGGAGTTCCTGCGGTTAATTGCTCCATTGATCAGCATAAGCATTTATCAAAATATTTAAGACGCCGGAGTAAAGGTTAGGTTACTCAAATTTATCTGGTATAGTTAGTAGTCGAAAGCCGTTGGAATTCCAACGGCTTTCCTACTTTATAACCCTACTCTTTCGTCAGGCAACCTTTTTACCTTATCTTTACGTTGTAGCACTGTACGAACGACTAATCAAATGAAACTAACTCAATACAAATCTTTTGCTACCGTTCTATTACTGTTTGCGGCATTTGCTTTTACGGCTTGCAACAAGCAGCATTTGAACAAAACAACAAAGTCATCAGTGATTTTCGCTGCAAGTAGTAATGAAGTGGAGATTGCTGGACAACCCTTTGTGATGGATCAAATCACCTTGAATCTTGCCGATATTCAAATCTCTGGTGAGAGCATTCAAGCGGGTGATATGAGCCTGACTTTGGCTGACAACGCAAGTACTGATTTTTTAAACCCAGTTGCTGGTAAAGAATTGGAATTCCCTGTTGGGACATATCCTGAAATGAACTTCAACACAGCCGTTATTTCGAACGGTGCACCATCGGTAAATATTCATGGAACGTATTACCGCGGAAATGGAGACACATACGATGTAATCATTGCACTAAACATCGATCAGGACATTACTTCACAATTGCTTGATACAGACGGTTCCACAACCATCTTGTTAGAAGAAAACGACTCGAAAAGTTTATCTCTAAAACTTGATATGGAGATCCTATTTTCGGACTTGATCCCCGGACTTTGGAATGCAGCTGCAGTGACCAACAACAATGGTGCACAGACAATAGCTGTGAACGAATTAAACAACACAAACATTTACAACGCCATCAGTGGTAAAATAGGAGAATCCTTTGTTGTAGGTTTTCAATAAATGACAGACAGACAGCAGAAAATATTACTCAAAGGTTGTCGTAATGGCAAGCCAGCAGCTCAGAAGGAGTTGTACGATCGCTTCGCGAGTGATATGTTCAAAGTATGTCTAATGTATTCGAAAGATTACGATGGTGCAAGCGATCTTTTGCAGGAAGGATTTTTAAGAGTATTCCAGAAAATTCACCTTTTCAAAGCGAAAGATCACGGTTCATTAGGTGGTTGGATTCGAACTGTTATTGTGCACAATTGTGTCGATCATTACCGTTCTGACAGTTGGTCGAAGAACAAGTTGGAGCTAACAGATGAAGAGACGGAACGTGCTCAATACCGCAACCACGAAGAGGATGAAGAAGAGACAATTTACGATCGAGATGAATTCTTGAAAATTATTGCTCAGCTTCCTGACGGCTATGCATTGGTCTTGAACCTGTTTTATATGGAAGGATATACGCACAAAGAAATTGCAGCAAAACTGGAGATCACGGAAGGAACTTCGAAGTCTCAGTTATTTAAAGCGAAAAAATATTTAAGAAATCTTCTCTTAGAGAACCTTGGCGAAGATGAAATTGGACGATATGAAGGATTCGGTAGGAAAGTGGTATAAAGACAGAGTGAAAGATCTCAACGTCATCCCTCCGCACGAAGCCTGGGGAAACATTGAGAAAACAATGGAAGATTGGCCAAAACATTGGTACCAATCAAATGCGGCTGCAATTAATTCGGAAAAAGACGATCAAAGCTGGCAAGCCATTTCTGAGCAGTTAGCAATGCGGCACAATGCAAAAGTTGCGCTTCGCAATTACTACTTCAGAACCGCTTCTCTCATTGCGGGTCTAGTATTTCTGCCAATGTTGATTGCTAACGTTGGCATGAATCCTTTTTCGGATTTTGAAGTGATTCAAGGAAATTCTCCTGCTCAAGCGAATAATGTTGTGACTCCTAGCCCATCCAATGTAATTGAATTGCCAACTACAATTCAAAATGCTGCACCTAACACCTTTGCGATTTCAAATGTATCACTTACGAACGCAAACACCTTGTTAGCACAAAACGTAAGTAATTCGACTGCGGCGAATGAAAGTGTAAGTCTTGCAACTCTTGACATTAAGAAAGCAAGCGTTTTATCGGAAGGAAATCTTCCAGTATTTGGAATGGAGCCAAGAAATACGGCAGCCATTCGCTTTACGGAACCGAATGAAAATGTGGAAACGCCCACTCAGAAATGGTTCATCGGGCCGACGGCTACCTTCGGAAGTTCGAAATTGCTGAATCCGTTATCGTACCGCGATGATGTTGCCACCGCAAACTCCATGAATCTTTCTTACGGAATCTCGGCATCAAGAAGATTCAATAAAAACATGATCACGGCGGAATTCTTCCTGAACGATAATAAAAGTCAGGGGGCCTCATTGACTTCTGAAGATCTTACGACAACATTGGCCTACACAACGGCTACATTGCAATACGAACGCATTATTCCGTTCTCGAAAACATCTGCATTGAAACCAGAATTAACTTTTGGAGCTGGAATCTTCGGATCGATGCTGTCTAATACACTAGTGACATCCAACAATACGAACTCGTATTACACTGGTTTTACTTACAGAAACTTTGATTTCGGAGGAGTTCTTACCGCAGGAACTTCAGTACAACTTGGCAATCACTTCAGAGCTGGAGCGAATGTGCGCATCCAATCAGGAGCAATTAACTTATTCGAGGGAAGAGCAAAAGTACCAAGCGAATTATTCAGAACACAATCGTTGGCAACAGGACTTCAACTGAAACTGAAATACGCATTTTAATAGCAACGCTACTGTGCATTCACTAAGCTCGATTCTAAAGAATCGGGCTTTTTTTATCGCATCACGTTTACGTGTCCGTTGAATTCGTATTTGTTATCGTTCAGAATATCTCGTGTTGTAATGAACCAAGTGTAGGTTCCATCCTGAACCATATTGCCATTATATGTGGCATCCCAGCCCATATTCGGATCGCTAGTCTCCCAAACAACTTGTCCCCAACGATTAAATATCGTTAATTGAAAATCGTAGATATCCACTCCTTCAATGAATACGTTCCATGTCTGATTGAATTCATCTCCTTCAGGCGTAAAGGTGTTCGGAGCATACAAAATCACCTCCGGATACACCTGAATTTCTACCGTCATAGTATCACGACATCCCAAATCAGAAATGGCGATCAGCGAAGTTTCGTACAATCCAACTTGCCCATCAGGAAACAAAGTAGTTGGATTTTCCATGGTTGAGGTCGCTGGAACTCCTTGCTCAAACGTCCACTCGTAGGAATTCGCCCCGACCGAACCATTATTGAAGAGCACCTGCGTGTTGAACATCGTTGGTGGGTTTGGGCTGAAGGTAAAATTCGCGATTGGTGCCGGAGCTGCGTATAATGCGCTTGGGAATAGCGTTGTAGCAGTACAACCTTCAGGAGAAGTTACCGTCAATTCCAAATCGTAGGAACCAGCGTCTTATGCTTGCGTAATAATGGTCTCCTGATTGATGAAAATTTCCGTTCCATTCACAGTCCAAACAATCGCATCCGTCAAATTCGGATCTGTAGTATTAATGATTTCGAAGATCCCGGTTTCACACTGCAATGGACTTATAATCTGGAACGAAGGCTCAGGATTCGGAGCCACATTCACTACTGTCGAAACAGAAATAGGTGTCGTTTCACAGCCATCGTCAATTAACACGGTATAAGTCGTAGTATCAGTAGGCGAAACGGTAATTTGATCCGTAGATTGGCCCGAACTCCATGCATACGTATATGGCCCACCGTCACCGCCTGTAGCGACAACGTCGATGGTAGCTGATCCTCCCGGACAAATACTTTGCGCCGGTGTAATGGTAGCTGACAATGGTGGAAGCACGGTAACATTGACGGTTTCAGTCGCTGAAATACATCCGTTTTCATTCTCCACATATACGGTATAGCTGTAAGTAGCCTGACCTGAAGATGTCGGAGGCGTCACCGTTTGCGACGCGGATAAATCGGCTGTGAAGTCCCAATGATAATCGAAAATGGTACCACCAGCTCCGGTTGCCGTGAGTGTCGTACTTCCATTCTGACAAATGGTAACATCTGGACTTACTGATACTGCAACAGGTGCAGGATCAATAATTGTAACGGTTTCGCAAACATCACAACCTAAGGCTGTTCTGGAGCAAATCTCGTGGGTTCCCGCAGACAAATTCAAGAAAAACGAATCAACCTGCCAAGTAACACCATTGTCC
Source organism: Fluviicola sp. XM-24bin1 (assembly GCA_003149635.1). GTDB lineage: Bacteria > Bacteroidota > Bacteroidia > Flavobacteriales_D > Crocinitomicaceae > UBA4466. The sequence continues at coordinate 62,180 of QCWI01000007.1, read as the reverse complement.
ATGCTGTACTCTGTTGCCAGAGCATTATCCACATGAATCTCGGCATCGGAAGCCCCTTGACAAGATAAATCCACCACAGATGTAGTTTGCGAAGGCGTCTGATGATCTACAACAATCGTATCGGATACAATACAAATCGGTCCGAAAGAGATATCATCGATGGCAAAATCATTTCCGGATGCCGCAGTAGATTGATTGATGATCTCTAATACTGCAGATGTCGCACCACCTGAATTCCAAACATCGCTAATTTGCAGCCAAGTACAAGAAGTCGTGGTTGTGTTCACCGGCCCAATAGGCACATTATTGATATACAATTGCAAATCAGATGTATTGGGATTGTTCACCACGTTCGTTGCCCAGAACGAAAACAAATAATCTGTCCCAGGCGTCACGTTCACCGTTTGACTCCAAACGACCGTTCCAGCATTCCAAGATCCGTTAGCGATAAACATGTTTCCCGTCCCTGTGGTATGATTGCCACAATTGACAAAATTGGTATGCGTCAACGCCGGATTTGTAGAAATAGCGCATTGTCCGCATGTGGACAACAATCCCCAAGTCCCTCCTGTTCCCGGCACGTATCCAGTTGTAAAGTTGTTGGCGGTTGTAGTTGTCCCTCCTTCAAAATCTCCGTGTTGTACGATATTTCCCATTTGCGTGGACGCGTCCACAATGTACGTTCCCGGCGCAAGCACATTAATGGATTGCGTCGTTACCCCATTCGACCAAGCATAACTATCAAATCCTGCTCCGGCGTCTAAATTCACTGTAGCACCTGCACAAACCGTTGTATCTAGGCCTAAATCAATATTTCCGGGGAAGTTCACCTCGGCAGTTGAGACCGTGGCTGTGCATCCTGTTCCCTCTGAGTAGGTGTACACACCATTCGCATTCACCGATGGATCGAAAGTTCCGAGGTATCCGTTCGAAAGCGTGGAAGGGCCTGACCACGTTCCTGTTGTTCCAATTGCCGCGGAGAAAAGCGAATGTAAGTCAATGACTCCCGTATTATTACAATCGGAATACACAACCGTTTCTCCCGCAGGAGGACATTGGGTCATCAAGATATCTTCTACGCAAATGTCTACTCCATTTCCACCTGTAGAATTACAGTGAATGATGAAGCGAAGATCGGCAGTTGTTGCTGTAAAATTGAAGAAGATCTGCTGATACGTATTCGTCAGGTTGAGCGTCTGAATTGCCAAAACCGCTCCCGTATTGTCTTCCACTGTAAATGTCACGTTGGTTACACCAAAGGACTGACGTGTCCAAAAAGAAACTTCAGTAGGCAAGCCTACACAAAATCCAGGGATGAGGTTATCATAGACATCCACGTTACTTAATCCGTTGATGACATTGAACCATCCGTGAAAGTTTCCACTGAGGATGTAGTTGGCTAAATTGTACGTTCCTCCACCGTAGATATTTGCAGTAACGGCACCTTGAACAGGGCTTCCGCCTTCAAAACCTTCGAAAAACACTGTTGTTGGATTTGAACAAGAAACCTGCCCATGGGAGAACGTCAAGTTCAAGACAAAGAAGAGAAATAAGGCAATTCTCATAGTCGTGTACTTAATCTGGTCAGTTATCAGTTAGTCTGACGCAAAACTACGGGCACTGTTGCTTAAAAAATAGATGAGGGCGTTAACATGACGTTAACACGATGTGGAATTTTACTTTAAGTCCGTTAATAAATTAACACCCGGAAATCGCTCTACAGTGAAGCCTTCGCCACAGGTAAAGCCTGCTTGCCTACCCATTTCATGCATTCTAACCCAGATAAAATCCATGAAATCTTTGCCTGAGATAGGTGTCTTTGGCCCATCTTGCCCGGGTTGAAAGAACTGCGTTTTGTAGGCTTGGATGGCTTCCATTTTACGCTCTGCTACTTCTGTCACATCGACCACAAAATCCGGTTTGAGATAACGATCTTGAATGTAATGATACACGGCTTTTGGTCGGAAGGCTTGTTGTGCCTCGCCGTTCCATTCCGTTTCAAATTTGATAAGTCCCGCAAGAAAACATGCTTCAGAAACCAATTGTGACGCTCGTCCATGATCAGGATGTCGATCTGAAACTGCATTGGCAAGAACAATCTCTGGCCGGAATCGGCGGATTTGTTCAACGATTAGTCGTTTGCTGGCTTCATTGATTTCGAAAAGTCCATCTTCCATTTTCAAATTGACACGTTCCGAAACCCCCATAATTTTGGATGCATTCGCCGCTTCTTCGTAGCGCGTATCGATGGTTCCGCGAGATCCCATCTCCCCTTGTGTCAAATCAACGATTCCAACGTGCAATCCTGCATCAACATGCTTGATTACCGTTCCAGAACAAGACAATTCCACATCATCAGGATGTGCCGCAAATGCTAAAATGTCCAACTTACTCATCAGTCTATAATTTCGACAGTTTGGTTTTGATCTCCTTTTCTTCCACCCAAAATGTATTGGATTCCTGTAGTTACAATAATCAAGGCGAGAATAATCCCTGCGTTCTGCATAATGGTTGCCACTGGTGAAATCTTGAATATCATCATCATGATCGCCACTCCTACGATTAGCGAACAAAGAATTGACAATTTACGTATGAAGTACACGGATGGAATCGCACCGCCTTTACTCTTATGCATTTGATTTCTGAAGGATGCAATTTCCGTGAACAGGTAGAATCCGGCTCCAACAAGACTCAACCAAGTCGGGAATTCTGCCAATCCTTCTCCATTCGCATACGAGTGCAACCCAACGAGATAGAAGTTCACTCCGAAGAATGTAAACAAGATCGTTGAGTATCCCCAGAGGGAAACAGCATTGAAGGTAAAATTGTCTTTCACCCCCGGAATGAAGCGCAAGTGTAACAAAATTCCGTACGCTAAGATGGCAACTAGTGCCCACGTTTCTTTCGGATCCCATGCCCAGTAACGTCCCCATGACTCGTTCGCCCAAACACCGCCAAGGAAGGTACCTATAGTAAGCATGATCACTCCAATTGTGATTACAATTTCTGTGATGTACGTGATCTGCTTGATCGTCAAACCAAGGCGTTCTTTGTTGCTTTCGTTTCGTGCAATGTACAAGATCAAGTTAACGAACCCTAACATTGCTCCAATCCCCAATGGCGCGTAACTTCCAGTAATGATCGCTACGTGAATTTTCAACCAGTAGGATTTCAGAACCGGCTGCAATTTTGTGATTTCAGGATCAAGGATATTCAAACTACTTACAAAGAGTAGGAAGAACGCCAGAATACAAGCCGCTGCGAGGATCACTTTACTAACTCTCCAAAGAACAAGTCCGATTACCACAGTCACGAGGGAAATAAACAACAAGGCCTCGTATCCATCGCTCCAAGGCACGTGACCAGAAATCAAAGCTCGGAATACCAATCCTGCAGCAAAATATAAGGTGGTTAATACGGCGGCCCAAAAACAAACCAACTCTGTAATTCGAACCCATCGTGGCGCCTTCCCATTTTTAGACAAAAGCCCGAATAGGAAACAAATTAGGAGCACGAAACCTATCAAACCGTATGCTTGATACGCACGTTTTACAATTTCCATTTTGTTGTAAGCAATCTCAATATCGACGACTGTTTCTGATGGTAAATCTTGCTTTGATTTTTCGCGCTGGTAGGATTTTAATTTCTCCAATTTATCGGACGCCAATCCGTAGCCACCTTTCCCCATTACCGCGAGATTCAGTGCTCCGAAGTAATCCAGTGCCACTTTGAATTCTTCCGAATCCGGTTTAAAGTTCAAAATAGTTGTCCAGCGTTCTACACCGTCTTCATCCACCTTCGGAAGAATGCGCATGTACGTCCAATCCGGACTTAAGATATTGATGTAAATCTCGTGCTTCTCCGCAAGTTTGATAAGTTGTTTTTCCTCCTCATTACGATCCACTTCGCGTTTTTGGAAGGCTTTGTTCAATTCTTTCTCAAGCTTGAATCGACCTGTCTTCTCATCAAATAAATCCAAATAAGAAGCATACGTTTCTACGCCTAATTTCTTTCGTAAATCTCCCTTGCTCGAAACGTAAATCACTTTTTCATATGCCCAGAAATTCTGATTCATATGCATCCCCATAATTACCTGAACCGCGTTGTAGCCCTTGTAGGTATTTCCACGGTGGATTTTACGTAGTAACTGCTCACACAAAGTATGCAATGGCATGTGGCGCTTGTGTACGTCACTGTGCACCAAAAGAGAAGCTAATTCGTTTGAGTGCTCTTCGGACATGATGTACATCTTGCCTTGCTTCGGCGGCTGGGTCGGTGCCGGTGGCTGCATTTCAGCGCTTGAGGTAGAATCCACTGTATGAACGTGCCCCGAATGATCATGACCGTCGTGATTGTGGCCTTCATGACCTTCTTCCACTACAACCTGATCCCCCTGAACCGAATCGTTCTGGGCCGTTGCTGAGAGTCCAACGGACATAGCAATGAGAATTGCGATGGTTGAAAGCTTGCTGCGTTTCTCTTCCAATTTCTTGATTTTTCTGATCAGCTCTCTGGTGCGTCCAGCTGGTGCAATCAACGCCAATACCATTCCGAGTCCCATGAGCAAATATCCCAGGTAAGAAATATTGGTTCCCCACCAATCATAGTTCACACTTAGAATCGTTCCTTTCTCGTCTTCGTCGTAGGCAGATTGGAAAACACGATATCCCGCGTAATCCACCACGTTGTTCATGAAGAGATTCTTTTTAATGCGCTTGACATTGCCCGGGCCGATTGAGTCCATAATTACCAAATCACTTTCATACGAAGACGGCTGACTGGAGCTTTCGTAGCGCTCTAATCGGAAGTCTTCACATTTGATTTTAAATGGCAAAGGAATGCGTTTGGAACCGTATCCGATCACGAAATTCAGTCCGGCGAACTTAACGCGTTGTTGGTACCCCTCTGCTTTACGCTTGAATCCACCTGGTATCTTGTACACTTCACTCACCTTCCCTTTACTTCTCAAACGAACAAACAAGTAATCGGGTGCTGCGTCCTTGATCGGTGATTTCATCAATACGCGTCCGGTATTCTTTTTGATTTCCTTTAGAACAAATTGTTGTCCCTGAACATTGTACAATTTTGCCATTTCTAGCGTAATTACAGAATCTGGATACACAACATCGTACAATGAATCTGCCGGTGCTTCTCCACTTTCACGAATAGCACGCAATTCTGTCATCGCTAGAGAACGCAATCCAATACTGGATTTCATTTTGAACTTGTTCCCTTCCTTCCAAACATGGATTCCCGGTGCTGGGTTTTCCATTTCGTAGGAAAGTGGCAATTGCCCAAGCATTAAAACAGATCCTTCAGAAACGAACTCCGGTTGCGTACTACTGATCGCAAACCCAAGCGCAGTTTCCTTGATATCCTTTCGCGTCACCAATGAATCGATCATGTTCTTTTTATAATCGACGCATTCCAGAACAACATTTTGTTTGATTTGTCCGTTGGCTTTCTTCAATGGAATTTCTACTTCAAACGAAGGATCTACAGCCTCTGACATCAATTGCTTTCTCTCCCACGGCGTTCTGTCTTCTTCATCGAATACTTCAACGAGTAAGTAAGGATCGGAACTAAACATGAAATCCGAAGTAGCTCCCTCGCGAATTTGCATCAGTCCGTCAAAACCATAAAAGCGCGTTACGGCAGCGCCGATTATCATTACGATGAATGCCAAGTGGAAGGTTAGAATAGCAATTTTCTCGGCTCGAAACATTCTGTATTTGAAGATGTTTGCGATCATTCCTGCACACAAGTACAACAAGAGGATCATGAACCAAGGCGCATCGTAGATGAGCAATCGTGCGGTTTGTGTATCATAAACGGTTTCAGCAAAAGTTGCCAATCCGATTGAGACAAGAAATACAAACAACGCGACAACCATCATGCGCATTGAAAAAAACTCCTGAGCTATTCGTTCCATGCAAGTAGAATTTCGACACAAAGATACAACCTAAATGGCTTCGATTTGAGCGAATCTGGGATTAGTAAAATTTAACAACAATAAGTTTCGTTTATATGTATCATAAATTAATTTAATTATTTTCATTTAATACTCAAACAAGTAATTTTCTCTCATGAAGAAACGCATCAAAAAAGCATTAAAATGGACTGGAATCAGCTTTCTTGTAATGATTTTGTTGCTCATTCTTATTCCAATTGTCTTTAAGAATCAGATCAAGGAAATGGTTGTGGATGAAGTAAATAAGAACCTCAACGCAGAACTTACGGTAGGAGATTTTGATCTCACGTTTATAAGCACTTTTCCGAATATGACCATTGAACTTTACGATACAAAACTTACCGGAAAAGATGCATTTCAGGATGTGGATTTAGTCAAAATGGAAAAAATGACGGCACACGTTGGATTCTGGAGTGTGTTATTTGGAGAACAAATCGAAGTTGACGAGATCCACATTGATAAGCCCGTGATTGATATTCGCATATTGGAAGACGGGAAGGCAAATTATGATATTGTAAAGTCGGACAGTGAAAAAACGAAAGAGGAAATGGAAGAACCTTCCAATTTCAAATTAAGTTTGAAGGAATACTCAATTACCGATGGACAAATTCGATACGATGATCAGCTATATGATATGTTCATGGTCCTGCACAACTTAGATCACACAGGAAAAGGAGATCTTACTGCAGACAAGTTTAACTTCGAAACTGTTTCTGACGTCGAGAAGTGTACTTATCGAATGTACGGTGTAAATTACCTGACGGAAGTAAAAACTGATGCGAAAGTGAACCTTCTGATGGAGTTTACCGAGAAATCATCGAAGTTTACGTTTAAGGACAACAAAATCAAACTAAACCAAGTTTCGTGCTCACTGGAAGGATATTATGAAATGTTTGAGGGTTATGATAACATGGACTTAAAACTAGATGCATCTCAAACCTCCTTCAAAGACTTCCTTTCCTTGATTCCTGCCTTTTATAGAACGGGATATGAAAGTATGGTCAGTTCAGGAAGCTTGGCACTTAATGGCATACTCAAAGGAAAAATGGACGATGTGAATATGCCAGCCTGGGACTTCTCCTTGAAAGTGTCTAAAGGTGGCGTAAATTACAAAGTGCTTTCGGGCAAAATAACGAACATTAAGATTGATGCTGGGTCGAAATTCCCGGGAGGGTCGGACTTCAACAAAATAACCGTGGATATTCCTGAATTCCATGCCGAACTTGGAAAAAATACGCTGGATGTAAATTTATCCATGCGCAACCTTGAAATCGACCCTTTGGTTACAACAGGGGTTCATGCCAATATGGATTTAACAACAATAAAGGATTATATCCCTCTTGCCAAAAATGAATCCTATTCAGGAATTTTAGACGCTAACGTTGATCTAAAAGGAAAAATGTCCTCTGCAGAGTCCGGGAATTACGACGAATTCGATGCAAAAGGAATGATTGATCTTCAAAAAATGAAATATGCATCTACGACATTAACGGAGGATGTGAGTATCAGCCGAATGAACATTAAATTTTCGCCGGCACAACTGGAGATTACAGAATTAGATGCGAAATTAGGAGCATCCGACTTTCAAATGAAGGGGCTCATCTCTAAATACTTCGAATATCTCTTTAAAGAAGATGGACAGCTAGCTGGAAAATTTGACTTCAGCAGTACATATCTCGATTTGGATGCTCTCATGAATGTATATCCAGAAAGTGAGCCAGAGAAACCTGTCAAAAAAGCATCTAAGAAAGATTTCTCTGCACCGGCTGAATCCGGTCCAACCCTCGTGCCAGCAAATATTGATTTCGAGCTTAATACAGCTATTTCTAAAGCGAAATACAATGGTATCATTGCAAATCAAATTCAAGGCAGAACATCGATTAACAATGAAGTGGCAACTCTGAAAAATTTCTCGATGCTCGCCATGGGAGGTAGGATTGGCCTGGATGGAAGCTACGACACACGAGACCATAAAAACCCAAAATTTGATTTCTCATACCATCTCAAAGAGGTTGAAATTGCAGAACTCACCAAAAACTTCTTAACTGTAGGAAAACTTGCCCCTATTGCACAATATGCCAAAGGACGGATTTCCTCGAATTTTTCGATGAGTTCTAATCTTGATGATAATTTGATGCCCATTTTAAATTCTATTTCGAGTAATGGGGATATTAGTAGTAGGTCACTGGCTATAACAGACGTTCCGCTACTTGGAAAAATTGAAAAAGCGACACAGTTAAAGAACATCTCGAATCGTACCATCGACAATTTTAAGGCGCGTTTTTCGGTGAACGACGGAAAAGTGATGCTCACACCGTTCGATGTGAAACTTGGAAAAATTCCAACTAAGGTTTCCGGTTACACCACTTTAGAGAAGGAGATGAATTACAAATTTGCGATGGACATTCCAAAGGAACAAATCCCTGAAAAGCTTCTTAAGGAAGTAGAGAAAGACTTAACCATGGCAAATGGTTTGCATCCAAACATTAAAGTGGGTGAACTCCCTCCAAACATTAAAGTCAATGTTTTCGCGATTGGAGATGTGAAAAATCCAAAGATCACTACAGACCTCCCAGATGTTTTACGTCAAGCAGTAAAAGACAAAGTAGGCAATATTATTGAAGACGTAAAGGAGACAATCAGAGACAGCGTTCAAACTATTATCGACGATAAAAGTGAGGAAATCAAAGCGGAAATTGAAGCACAGAAAAAGAAAATTCTGGAAGATGCCCAAAAACGAGCCGATCAAGTGAAAGCGGAAGGGAAGCGAGCAGCGGATGCAGCACGTGCCGAAGCGGAAAAAATCGCACAACAAATGATTGAAGAAGCCGGAAACAACCCGGTAAAAAAGAAGATTGCAGAAGCGGGGGCCAAAAAAGTTCGTGAAGAAGGCGAGAAAAAAGCAATCGGAATTGAAAACACAGCCAATCAAAAAGCCGATGAAATAATGCGAAAAGCCAATGAACAAGCGAACAAACTAGGCTAGAAGAAATAGAATTTAGACAACAAAAAACCCTGACGATCCTTTCGGATGTCAGGGTTTGTAAAAAGTGGGTTGTGTTTCTTTATTTCTTCACGAAAGTCTTAGTGAACAATCCTGCTTCGGTAGTTACGTTGATCACGTACATTCCTGGTGCAAGATTCAATACTGAAACTGAGTTATCCGTTCCGTTCGCCACGATCATTCCTGACAAATCAACAACTTCGATCGTCTTAATTTCAGAAACAGTCTGAACATTCAACACATCTGCTGTAGGGTTCGGGAATACAAGGATTCCATCCGCCTCCAATTCAGCGATGCTTGCACAATCGTTAACAATCAAGTCAGCCGTTGCAGTTCCCGTACATCCTGATTGTGTATCAAGGTAGGAATACGTGATCGTGAATGTTCCAATTCCAGCTACGGATGGATCAAACTCTCCGTTTGAAACTCCTGTTCCAGAGTAAGTACCTCCAGCTGGAGATCCTCCTGACAATGTAAATGCAGCGTCGGAATCACAAACTGTTGGCTGTGCCGCCAAAGTTGTCGCTGGTGCTGGAGTTACAGTAATTGCTACTGCATCCGTCCCTGTACATCCGAATTGATCTGTTCCCGTAACGTTGTACGTTGTTGTCGCTGTAGCAGCGAAAGCAACTCCGTCTGTTACTCCATTATCCCAAGTGTACGTCGCCGCACCAGAACCTGTCAATGTAACGTTTTCACCCTCACAAACATCTGTCGCAGATGCATTAGCTGTTACTGCTGGAGGCGCGTTAAAGTTTACGTCTACCTGAGTTGCTGTACTTACACATGTTGAAGTACCTGCATTCGTTGCTGTCACGTAGTATGAAATGCTTCCCGAAGTAATTCCAGGTATGAATGAGTTTCCAGTTCCCACCATGTTTGTCAATCCCGCATTATCGTACCAGTTGATGGTTGAATTCTGAGCTGTGTATGAGAATGTCTGAATTGGGAATGGATTTGGCGCTCCGGCATTTGTTGGTTGGTTATCCAACGCGTTCGGCCCTGAGAAATCCCACTCTCCGATAATGAAAGTACCTCCGTTTGGAACTGCGTTGTCCTTACGGTACGCCCATCCATCAAGGTATTCCCATGGTTGACCTGTTCCATCAACGTTAATATCTCCGAATACGTCGATTACCGCTCCGTTGTGGAACAATTCAATCGCATCATCTCCGTTCACATTTCCAGCTGTTCCTCCAACATAATCAGGGAAGAAACCTAGGAAAGTATTGAAGTTTGTAGAATCTGTAGCAACATGAATGTATGTACCTGCCATTGCCGATACCGCTGGAAATGTGTACTCTTCTCCGTCTGATCCACCTCCGTTATTCGCTGATCCGAATCCGTAAGCACTCAAATCAGGAATATCCGCTAGTACGTAGAATTCAATCACTTTTGGAAGACCTCCAGGAAGCGTCGCATCCATAACACCTGAGATAATCAATGAATCAACCGCTCCTGCTCCTGCAACGGTTAATGCTGTTGGCGTATCACCATCACAGTATTCAAGTGTTCCTGAAACTACTGGCGCTGCTGGAGTAGCAGTAATATCCAAGTTCAACGTAATGATACTATCACATCCTACAGCATTCGTTAATGTTTGTGTGTAAGTTCCGCTGAATGTATAAGTTGTTCCGTTCAATGCGAAAGAATCACAAGCTGCTTGTGTGATTGTGTTTGTTGTCGCTGTATTAATCGTAAGGTTTACCGTAATTGTACTGTCACATCCTTGTGCGTTTGGAATAACCGCAGTATATGATCCAGAAGAAGTATATACCATTCCGTCTGGCGCTGTGTAAGTATCACAAGCTATTGGAGTAATAGTAGATGATGTTGGCGTACATGGTGCTCCACAAGCAATCATGTAATGTGCACCCAAAGAATCTGTCATATCAATAGGAAATACGTTCCATTGTGTTGTACCAACTGTCCAGTTATTCGTTCCTTGTTGGATGTTCGCCATTCGGATCAAAGTAAAGTTATTCGTAGCACCGCTTCCTACTGTCCAACCTGTACCTGGATCGACACCAATTTCTCCAATAACATCCAAAGTATCACCCGTACTGATTTTCACCATATACAATGCGTCATCACCGTTGTAAAATGTCATGGTGTGCGTCGTATCTGATTGAGCTAGAATTGCTGCATTGGCTCCTGGGTTCCCCACCACAAAAACATCTCCTGCCGCTAGAATTCCTACTGGGAACAAACTATCTGATGGAGTGGTAGCTCCGTTGTTATTGCGATAGATTACATAATCCGACAAATCGATACCGGCTGCAGTTGGGTTATAGATTTCAAATGCCTTGTTACTAGATGACCCCTCTTCATATTCAGAAAAGAAGAGATCAGTACATTGCTGTGCTTGCGTGCTTCCTGCCAGAAGAACGAAGGCTAATAAGTGTACGATTTTTTTCATGTTGTTTTTTGATTATTCACTGCAAAGATAGGTCAGGAATCCTTGATAAATCAAAGGAAAAATCAAAAATTAACACTACGGTAAAATTGACGTAAACCTTTCTGGAACGGCGATTGCCTTGGAACCCTCTACTTAATCGTTTAATTGCTGAAGAAAGTTCTCCACATTAATTTTTATGCGTCCTTCAATATCGGATGTATCGGCACGGTCAAATTGCTTTCCGGTGATCTTTTCGTACAATTCTACGTAACGATCTGTCACGACATTTACGAAAGAATCGGGCATTTCTGGCATCGTTTGTCCATCTAGTCCCTGAAATCCATTTTCGATTAACCATTGGCGCACAAATTCCTTAGAAAGTTGCTTTTGCGCTTCTCCTTTTTCTTGGCGTTCCGCATAACCATCTGCGTAGAAGTAACGAGACGAATCCGGAGTATGAATCTCATCGATGAGCATGACCTCTCCGTCGCGAATTCCGAATTCATATTTTGTATCCACGAGAATCAATCCTTGCTTCGCTGCCATTTCCGTTCCTCTTTGGAATAAGGCACGCGTGTATTCCTCCAATTTCACGTACACATCTTCTGGAACGATTCCTTGCGCTAAAATTTCTTCTCGGGAAATATCTTCATCATGCCCTTCGTCAGCTTTGGTCGCAGGTGTGATAATTGGCTCTGGGAATTTGTCGTTCTCTTTCATTCCTTCGGGCATTGGCACTCCACAAAGAATACGTTTCCCTGCTTTGTATTCGCGAGCAGCGTGTCCTGACATATAACCGCGAATCACCATTTCCACACGGATCGGTTCACACGCATATCCAACGGCAACCGATGGGTCTGGCGTCCCAATCAACCAATTCGGAACGATATCTCGTGTTGCTTCGAGGAACATTGTTGCTACTTGATTCAATACTTGTCCTTTGTGCGGAATTCCTTTGGGTAAGATGTGGTCAAATGCCGAAATGCGATCGGATGCGACCATCACTAAAAGTCCATTGTCCAACGTATAGACGTCTCTTACTTTTCCGTTGTAGACGTCTTTCTGACCTGTAAATTGAAAAGTGCTGCTGGTATTTGCGTTGCCCATGAAAAAAAGTTTGGGCAAAAGTAGAAAATCAGTCTCTCAGAAATACTGAAACGATTCAGAAGTTATCATGAAATATTAACAGGTGAGGATCCGGTGAAAAGTCAGAAGGTTCTTCTCTCCTTTCGCATCTCACTTTTCACTTGTCACTTCTGACTCTTTACTTCTTCACTATCTTTTTTCTGCTTTTCCTCTAAATTCTCCATCGCCACAATCATCTTCTTAACGAGTGTGTGACGCATTACATCAGACTGTCCCATTCGGATGATTCCTACACCTTCAACATCTTTCAAGGCATCCAATGCGAAAGCCAATCCGGACTTTTGCTTGCGTGGTAAATCCACCTGAGACATATCTCCGGTTACAGTGAACTTTGCAGAACGCCCCATTCGAGTAAGGAACATTTTCATCTGCATCGTTGTGGTATTCTGAGCCTCATCGAGAATCACAAAGGCTTTGTCTAACGTACGACCACGCATAAAGGCCAACGGCGCTATTTCGATGATCCCAAATTCGATCATATCTGCCAATTTCTCAGCTGGGATCATATCTCTTAGGGCATCGTACAACGGCATTAAGTAAGGGTCCAGTTTTTCTTTCAAATCTCCTGGTAGGAAACCGAGGTTCTCCCCTGCTTCAACTGCTGGACGCGTAAGAATGATTCGTTTTACTTCTTTCGCTTTCAAGGCACGAACTGCCATAGCTACCGCTGTGTAGGTTTTCCCCGTTCCGGCCGGCCCAACAGCGAATACCATATCGTTCTTATTCACCAAATCAACCAACTTGCGCTGATTGACCGTTTGTGCTTTAATCTTCGCACCGTGACTTCCATGAACCAGGATTTCCGATCCGTTATCTCCCGTAACCAACGATGACCCTTCGGCCATCATTAAGTTATCGATATTGTTCTCTGTAAGCTCGTTGTATTGGTGAAAATGCGATTGAATCAATTCCATTTTCCGTTCGAAAACGGTCATGACTTCCTCTTCTCCTGCAACGGTTAAAATGTTACCGCGCGCCACTATTTTTAATTTCGGAAAAAAGCTTTTGATGTGCTTTAATTTCTTGTTATTCACCCCGAACAATTCCGCTGGGTTGATCCCTTTAATTTCAATCTTCTTTTCTGCCAATCGAATATTTTATTTTTACCTTTACTCGCAATTAACGAATTCCAAATTTAGGAAATAATTCGGCGCTAATACAGCACTACGAGCGAATGCAGATTCTTACCTTGACATCAGATATGGGATTGGATGATCACTATGTGGCATCTTTGAAAGGCAAGATTCTGAGCGCAATAAAATCCGTACAAATTGTTGACGTTACCCACCAAGTGAAACCTTTTGATGTTTCGGAAGCCTCTTTTCACATGATGTGTTGCTACAAAGATTTCCCAAAAGGAACCATCCACGTTATCGGTGTTGATAGCGAACCCATCGTTAATTTTGGCGGCTCCGATGGGAGTTTTCCGACGATTATGGAATTTGAAGGTCAATATTTCATTTCCAACGACAACGGCTTCTATGGTGCATTCCTTCAGGAAAAACGTCCGGACGCCATGTGGCGGATTGAATCGTTTATGAAAGATCCGGCGAGTTTCAAATTCCCCACCAAGAACATTTTGGTTAAGGCCGCCATCGACCTGATGGAAGGTAAGCAACCTTCAGAATTGGGTGTTCCAGCGAATGGTTATAAAAGTGCTTTGGCGCTTATGGCGGTATCGGAAACGAATTTGATCAAAGGTCACGTGATTCATGTCGACAGCTACGGTAATGCAATTACTAACGTGCATCAAAGTCTCTTCGATCGATTTGGGCAAGGGACGCCGTTTATTTTATATTTCAAGCGAAAAGATTACTTCATCGATCATATTTCGAATACGTATAACGAGGTGGCTCAAGGAGAGAAAGTGGCGACTTTCAACGAAAATGGATTTTTAGAAATTGCCATCAACCGCGGAGCAAATGCAAGCTCTGGAGGGGCAGAACAATTGTTCGGATTACACAAAAATGATGTCATCCGCATTGAGTTTACGCCGCAAGGATCAAGAGAAACCTTAGAATCTCTTTTCTAATGATTACACGCATCGTCAAACTCGAATTTCAAGAGGATCGCACCCAAGATTTTCTGGATTTCTTCGATACCATAAAGCATATCGTAAATGAATTTCCGGGATGTTATGGAATGAAATTGTATCAAGACATCGTTCGACCAAATATCGTGATGACATATAGCCATTGGGACAGCGAAGCTTCTCTTGATAAATACCGCGATTCAGATCAATTCGGACAAATTTGGCCGCACATCAAGCCTTGGTTTAAAGAAAAGCCGCAAGCGTGGAGCGTGGCATCGTATTTTGATGGGTTCGGTGAGAAAGATCAGATGCATTAGACGAATTGAATCGATTAGAAAGTCCAATCTGTCTAATTCATCCAGTGAGTCAAATTATTCTTCTTCATTCACTACTTTAAACGTAAATCGATTCTGAAGCGTGTAGCTGTACACCACAGAGATCGCTGTTACCAGAATCTTTGAAAGTGTTGCCCAGAATCCAAGAACGTCGACGAACAATTTCATTAACAGATAATTCAGAAGGATAGCTCCTGCGACCACTAAGGCATAGCGATATAATTGAATACGACCACGAAGGTTCGATTCGCCGAATGCAATGTATTTATTGAGAAGGAAACCCGTCAGAAATGTGATTGGGAAAACGATAAACAAGGCCGCGATGTGCGCACTCATCACCATAAATCCTAAATCTAGATTCTCTTGGTGCAGCACATAATTGTAGAAAACGAAGTACAAGAAAATATCCAAAATCAAATTTCCGCCACCGCAAACTGCATAGCGATAGGTCTTTAGAGGCAGCCACCTCTTGAAAAGTGGATAGAAGAAATCCACCAATGCCGTTATGATCTTTTGAACTGCGCGCATGCTTTCAGAGCGGCAAATCTACACAATTCAATAAAAAGCGTATCCCATTCGGGCAAACACGTTATAAGTGACGAAAGAGGAATTCACAATTTCGTATGAATAAATGATTAACACACTTTACCATTTTGCCCCCATTCATCTCGAAGGAAACCTTATTTTTGACATGTTAAAATCTACGCTTTAGATGAGAGCACTGTACTTCAAGGAAATTCGCAGCTTTCTGAGTTCGATCATTGGATATATTTTCATTCTGATCTTTCTCATTACTTCAGGACTTTCGCATTGGTTGACCCCAGAGGAATATGGTTTGAACCTGCTATTGGGAGGTGAAGCCGATTTGATTCCCTTCTTTAACTGGTCGCCTTGGATCTTTTTGTTTTTGATCCCGGCAATCACCATGCGTTCCATTGCCGAAGAACGACGAACAGGAACCATTGAGCTCTTGTTTACGCGTCCAATCTCAGATTTCAAAATCATCATGGCGAAGTATCTCGCCAGCGTAACGTTGCTCGTCATTGCGTTGTTACCGACGTTGACCTACTACATCACCATGCACTACATCGGTGATCCCGTTGGAATCATGGATGATGGATCGGCCATTGCGTCCTACTTTGCAATGCTTTTATTGGGAGCCTCGTTTATCGCTATTGGGATTTTTGCCTCCACTTTGACAAGTAGCCAAATTGTTGCGTTCATTCTGGGAGCCTTCCTATGTTCGTTGCTCTACGCAGGATTTTACATCCTTGGATCTTACAATATTTTAGGAAGCTACGATTCCATTTTCCAGTATTTTGGAATGTATTCTCACTACTCTGATATGATGGGTGGAGCCGTAAACACGAAGGATATCGTGTACTTCCTTACGATTATCATTTTATTCATCTTCGGTGCCCTTACCGTGATTAAATCCCTAAAGAAATAATTATGGCTGGATCGAAAAATAGAATCGTCAAACAGGCGTATTACTGGATTCTTCTTGGAATTGTTTTCGTTGGTGTGGTGCTCGTAAACCTCATCAGTGCGTATGTGAATAAGAAGTTTGATTTAACGGACGATCAACGTCACTCCTTATCTGAATCTACTGTAGATTTCTTGGAAAAGGCAGATAGCTCGTTCCGAGGCCCGGTGTACATTGAGGTCTACCTTGAAGGAAAACTACCAGCAGAGCTAAAGCGTTTCCGCAACATGGTGGAAGACCGTTTGGAAGAATTCAAAGACATCGCAGGAGATCGAATTGAATACAAATTCACCAATCCGAAAGAAGGAAGCGAAGCAGATGTCAAAGAACGCGAGCAATTGTTGTTCAATGAAGGACGTGGGATCTTACCCATGTTTGTGGAATACAAAGATGAAGGTCAAGAAAGCCAACTCATCTTATGGCCCGGTGCCGTAATTCGATACAGTGGAAATGCAGGAACACGCGAATTGGTGGTTCAATTGCTTCCGGGAACGAAGACAGGACGTCCGTATCAACTTGCTCAATTGCCTCAGGTAGTTCAAGGCGCTATGCGAAATCTTGAGTACAACCTCATGAATGGTTTGCGCCGTATCACGCGGGAAAAGATGCCTAAGATTGGGTTCTTGCAAGGACATGGAGAATTAAATTTCGGTGCTACATTCCGTGCGCGAAGTGTTATTGGAGCGGATTACAGTGTTCAAAATGTGACGATTGACGGAAAAATCGATGCCTTGGATCAGTTAGATGGATTGGTCATTGCGCGCCCGACACGACGCATGTCGGACGAAGATTTGTACCTCATTGATCAATTCGTAATGCGCGGTGGTCGACTCATGTGTTTCATGGATGCTCTGGAAATACGGGAAGATTCCTTGCGCGCCAACAAACAAACGCATACAGTCCCGATTGAAAGCGGTTTGGATCGGATGCTCTTCGACTACGGAATTAGCGTGAAGGTTAACTATGTTCTAGATGAAAAATGTGGTCAAAAACCGCTGTCGCTAGAGCGTAAATCTAGGATTCCGTGGTTCTACCACGTGATGGCTACTCCAACGGATCATCCGGTATCGAAAAACTTGGAGCCCGTTTCGCTTAAATACGTGAGTCAGTTGGATTACGGAAAAAAACCACAGAACAGAGAATTTGCGGTGACTCCAATCTTGACTTCCAGCACGAACTCAACGGTAACGGGATCACGGCCATTGGTAACTTATGCGATTCCATTGAATTTCTTGAATCCTGACAACCTACGTGAACGTCCGCGTTTGGCAGCGAATCCAGATGATCCGAACAATAAGAAGATGTTGGCGGCAGTTTCTGAAGGGAAATTCGCTTCTGCTTTCAAAACGCGTCTTCCGCCTGAGTTCAAGAATCAGAAGGATCTGAAGCATAAGGATTACAGCACTAAAGCCAGCAAGATTTTCGTCGTAGGAAACAGCCGTATGATTACGAATACTTACGATTCATTGATGAACCCGGCTGGAACCGATATGATGTATCGACCGAAGCAAGGCCCTAATGAATTGGAGTACGATCGTGAGATGGCTTCCATGGGGATTCAACACTTGTTTGGAAATCAGGACTTCTTCATGAATCTTACCGATTTCATGATGGGAGATAATTCTGTTCTGGCACTACGATCCCGACAGATAGAAATTCACGCCATTGACAAAGTCAAAGTTACCGAGAACGCCGGTTTTTATAAAACAATAAACATCGGACTGCCAATTCTGCTCATCCTCGCCCTGGCAATCGTCATGTTTTTGATTCGCAGAAGCAAATACGCGTAAAGAAAGACTTATGAAAAAAATTATCATTTTGGTAGTATCCCTCGCCGCTTTGGGAGGATTAACGTGGTATGTATTCCACTTAATGGAAAACAGCGGACAATCGGAAGGAGTGAAACGAGAATTGATTGATTTCGCTATCAAGGACACTAAATCCATCGATAAGATCAAAATCACCGATAAGTTGGATCGCCAATATACCTTAGTGAAAAAAGGGGGCACCTGGACGGGTAAAAATGGCGAATGTGTGACCCAGGAGAAGGTAAAATGGGTACTTGACGCTATCGAAAGTATTCGATTCAAAGGCTATTTATCAGATGCTGCGGTAGAACGCTTTAATAAGCAAATGACGGCGCAGAATGTCAAAGTGGAAATCTACCAAAACGGAAAATGGTCGAAGACATGGTACATCGGGCCTTCTTCACAAGATCACCTCGGACAAATCATGCTTTTGGAATCGAAAGAAGATGGAAAAAGCTCGGTTCCAGTAGAAATGCAATTGGAAAATATGAAAGGGATTATCGATCCTCGTTTCCATGCTGATCCGATGCAGTGGCAATGTACGCACATCTTTAAATTGGCCATTGGCGACATTAGTTCGGTGAATGTGAAGTTCAACGACGAGCCACAGAGAAGTTTCAAAGTGCAGAAAATCGGACAGGATGTCGATGTATATCAAAAAGGACAGAAACTAGATGGATACACGCCTCAAGATGCCTATCGTTATCTGAACAATTACCAGAAAGTACACTGGGATGTTGCGAACTACGTCTTGTCGCCAAGTCAGGTGGATAGCGTAAAGCGCACTCTTCCATTCTGTGAATTGACGGTAAAGGAAACGTCGGGTAAATCAACCAAATTACGTTTGTTCCGCATCATCTCGAAAGGAAACGAGCAAGTGGCAGGCTTGGAAGTATTGAATCCAGACTTGAACTATTTGTGGTGTGAATTACCGAACGGAGAGTTGGTAAAATGCCAGTACTTTGTCTTCAGTCCGCTGATCTCCGGACACATCTTCTTCCCATTAGATTTGACAGGAGTTGAGACCATAGACGGCATGCGAAAGATTGAAGAAGTGAACGGTGTGCAACCGAAGTAAAGCAGAGCGAGTTAGAGTGTGAGCTTGAGCTTTTAGTTGGAGCGTGAGAGCGAAGAAGAGGAAGTCTAGCGTCTAGTATCTTTGAGCGAAGCGGTCTTTTGTCTTTCCTCTTTCTTCTTATTGCACATCAACTGTTGATAACTCCCGTAAATTTTCAATTTTAGAGGGAACAATTTTGTGCTGTTTTTGATAGTTTTGAGTGGTTAAAAATACAGCGAATGAATTTTGTTATCTCGAGTGCTTCATTACTCAAACATTTGCAGGGAATTTCTGGTGTTTTAAGCACGAGCAATGCCCTTCCGATTTTGGATAATTTCCTTTTCGAAATCAACGATGGACAGCTTTCTGTTTCAGCTTCGGATTTGGAGACTACCATGCGTACAACCATGGAAGTAGAAGCGAAAGAAGAAGGAAAAATTGCCATCCCAGCCAAGTTGCTTTTGGACGTTTTGAAGAACCTTCCGGATCAACCCTGTACCTTCCTTGTGGATATGGATACGCTTTCCGTGGAGATTGCTTACGACAATGGTAAATCTAAAATGGTTGGATACAACGGAGACGAGTTCCCAAGAACACCGGAGTTGGAAAACTCTAGTTCGATCCGAATTTCTGGAGAAATCGTTGCGAATGCCATCAACAAAACGCTTTTCGCGACAGGAGTTGACGATCTTCGTCCGGTAATGAGCGGGGTTTTCTGTCAATTCTCTCCTGAGAATATCACATTCGTTGCTACCGATGCGCACAAATTGGTTCGATACACACGTACTGATTCGCAAGCAGACGGTAGTTCAGCGTTCATTCTTCCAAAGAAGCCTTTGAACCTTTTGAAATCAAACTTGAAAGGTGATGAAGAAGTGCAATTGGAGTACAATGATTCGAACGCGGTATTCCGTTTCAACGATGTTGTTTTGGTATGTCGATTGATCGATGGAAAGTACCCGAACTACGAAGCAGTAATTCCAAAAGAGAATCCTAATGTGTTGACTATCGATCGCGTTCAATTCTTGGGATCTATCAAACGTGTTTCGATTTTTGCGAATAAAACAACGCATCAAATCAAATTGAAATTGGCAGGATCTGAGTTATCGCTTTCTGCTGAAGACATTGATTTCGCTAATGAAGCAAACGAGCGTTTGACGTGTAACTACTCCGGTGAAGATTTGGAAATCGGATTCAACTCTCGTTTCCTAATGGAGATGCTCAACAATTTGGAATCTACCGAAGTTCGATTGGAAATGAGCGCTCCCAACCGAGCAGGATTGTTGATGCCTTCGGAGCACGGAGAAAGCGAAGACATATTGATGCTTGTTATGCCAGTAATGCTGAACAGATAAGCGCTACGAAACGTAGATTATAACAACTTTAAATAGGTAAAAAGGCCGATTCGATTTATTCGATCGGTCTTTTTAAATGCTGTAACCTATCGCTTCATAAACCGCTTGATTTCTCCAGAGTCTAGTTTGAAGAGATACATGCCTGCAGGTAGTGTTGAACAATCCAGCGAAGTGCTTCCGTAAATTACTCTCGAATTGACTTCCTGCCCTAGTGCATCTATTATTTGAAAGGAATGCTCTCCAGAAGTTTCAATATGCAATTGATTTACTACTGGATTGGGTGAAAGCAACATCGTTGCTTCCTTTTCCTCCTCAACACTCAAAGTTGGCAAGCAGGTTTCACAGGCTTCGATAAACAATCCTGAATCGTAATTTCCGTCAACAGCATCGGCAATGGAAATTATCAAGTGATACGTTGAATCAATTTGAAGATTGTCTATTCTTACCTGAGTGTTGATTGTAAAACCATCTAATGTAATTTTCGTAGAGTCTCCACTCCACGTTGTATTATCATAATAGTACGTTTCGTTTATGGGCGGGAAATTGCCAAATTGATTCGATACTCCGTTGTGGACATTATCTAAGCTTACCGGAACCCCATTACCAACAGTCAAATAATTGGTCGGTACTGGTAATCCCGGGCCGATGAGAAAAACCGCTGCGATGTCTGAAAAGGTACTTCCTACGTACTCTTCATACTCCTCCGATCCGAAAGAATAATTGAAGACCAACGTATCAGTGTGTGGAATAAAATCAAACTCAAGAACGGCGGCATCATTAGTAGCGGTTCCACCAATCAAACTTGACAACAATGGATAACCGGGCGTTCCCATATCAAATCCTGCATCGGATTGCACATTTGGCCCTAATAGTCCCTGTGATTGATCAGCAAGCCTTCCCGTGGTCATTACAAACCCACGAGTAAGTCCCAAGTTCGAATTGACTCCATTGAATTGAGCGTACGAATATCCCGAACCACTATATTCAATATTAAAAACTGTATAATCCGGGCCGAACAAATCGCCATTTTCAAAATAATCAGGAGTTGTAGCGTACAATTTCAATTGTCCAAAAGAACTGAAACTGCATAAAAAGAGACCAATCAGTAAACTTTTCATATGTGGTAGTTTTTATCCAATTTAGAACTTTACATAGAGGTTGAATAAATGTAAACGACTAAAATGAATCATTTGCATACACGTCTAAACGATTCCTTTATTGTGACTCAGTAGAGAAGCTTTACTTCTTATCCTTGCGGCGCAGGTAGATAGCATCTAAGAAAACGAGCAAACGAAGAGAAATACTGTTAATCTGTGGTTGATCAAATAAAGTCTCGAAAGTCGTAAAGTAAGAAGGCTCCAATCGGTTCTTTGTTTGGAAGATGTTGTTCTTATAGAAAATAGTCAACTCGCTTCCTGGAATGAAAATCCAGCGGAAATTCACATCCAATGTAAATGCGTTGAAATTGGTGTTGTGTACTGATATGCCTTCTTCATTCAGAGGATTGTACGCTGTTTCTCGCAAGATTCCTTCATCGATCAATTCATCGAATCGTGAATACTCTACTTGCTGCCAATTATGACGTAAACGTAAATCGATTCCCATTCGATTCGTGAAAACCAATCGACTGCTGATCACGTTATTTACTATCAATCGATCACGCGTTCCGATAATGATAGAGCCGTCGTACGCTTCGTCTTGCACCGACACCCAGCCATAATCGTCTTGGAGGTTTTGAACACTGCTCTCCAAAATGATATCCAAACGATCCGAAACACGCACTCTTGGACTCATCCGAAGGTTGGTTCCATATTGCGTTGTAAACAAGAAATCTTTCACCCAGGCACGAAGATCTAAGGCAAATCGCTTGCTGTAATCAGTAGAGAGGAAATAACTAAAGAAAATGCTTTCGTTGAAATGGAGTTCCTTCCCAAATACACGTGATTCAAAATGATTGACCTCCCCAAACGGATTCACTTCCGCTCGAACCTGTGTATAAAACTGCTTCTTGTGCAATCCTCCCAGCGTTGCTCCGAACTGCGTATTTTGATACAATTGCGGTTTGTACAATTCTGTGTACCACCAATTGATGCGGAAATTTCTTCGAAAGAAGCGCTTCGAACCTTCAAAATCGTTCCAGCTTACCTCCCCTGAATAGCCGCGCTCGTTATTGTTGAATAAGAACCCCAGGTCGTTTGGATCGTAGGTATCGCTCTCTTCCCAATACCCGATATTGTATCGCCAAACTCCTGACACCTTTGAAATCCGCGCACCAAAATTATGTCCGTTTACGGTCTCCTCTCCCATCACAGATGAAACCTTTGCCGACGTGAACAAACGATACTTCCCATCCTTGCTAAACATGTTGGATTGTACCACTGAAACATTGGCATCAGAAGCGTCTCCCATTCGCGTTACATTGGTATTTACGAACGAAATTGTCCCGTTATTCTTCGTGTTCTGAGAAAGTACAAACACGTTGTAATTCGTCAATGGATTGGTTTCCACATTTCGCGTATTCCCCATCGAATCTTGGATCACAGCTTGAGATCTTGATTCTAAAGCATTGAAAACTCCAATTCCCAATCCGGATTTCGTTCTTCCTGATACCTTCGTTGCATTGATCAATGGTGCCACACTCGGATTCTCGATGACTTCCTCCCCATCGTTCAAATTGTTATAGGCGTCACGATAATTGTAAGGCGTCCCACCTATCCTTCTGGAATAAAAGACGCCACCAATTTGGAACAAGTCGGTTCCCTCAAGGAAGAAAGGACGGTTTTCATTGAATCGTACTTCAAAAGGCCCCAAATTCAAAATCTGCTGATCCGATATCGTTTGTCCGAAGTCTGGAATTAGAGTCATGTCTAAGGTAAACGCATCGTTCAATCCATACTTTAAATCCATTCCACCAGTTACACGACGTTTCCACGTTTGTTTCCCCAATGGGTTGTCGTAGGAATTTTCCAAATAACCTGTGGTGTAGGGCGTCAACGACAGGCGAAGAGGAGATTTAATTCCTTCCATACCCGTCATATCACCGGATTGCGTAATGGTTCCGAATTCGTTTGGATCGATCGGGTTCCAAGTCGATGTTTCTCTGACTCTTCGTACCGTTCGACTGAAATTGATCTTCCATTCTTGAATATCCTTGTTCGGGAATCGATAGGCGGAATGCGGAATCTTCATTTCGAACGACCAACCGTATTCCGTGCGCTGGGCAGCGCTTCGCCAAACGGTATTCCAACTGTTATCCGTATTTCCATTCGCACTTTCCAATCCATCTACTTCCACGCCAGCCGAAGTAATTCCGAAAGAGAATGCCGTAATACTGTTTGAAAATGGATCGATAAATACTGACGCCCAATCTGCGTTTCCGAAATCGTCGCGTTGCGAAAGCGTGTAACTTACAGAGTCGGGATTCGGATCATACAATCTGCCACTGATGTACAAAGCGTTGTTATCATAACACATGCGAAACTCTGAATGAAAACGCGATTTTTCCCCGTAGACCGGACGATTGATGGTGAAATCTGTGGCCACATCGGTCTTTTCCCAGATCGCCTCATTCACATTTCCATCGATTTCAGGGGGAGTGTCTGTACGAATGATGTTGTAAGAGTTCTGAGCAAGTGTCACAGCACTAACTAAAATCATCCATCCCACAAATACGACTCGCAACATCATTTCCAGAGTACAAAATTAAGGAAAGACACCTGTGGACACCAATATTTTCAAGGGATTAACAGCCTTTGCTGTAGGAATGGTTGATGGGTTTTATAAATGGTGAAATAGATGGAATGAAGGAGGAATTTATACACGAACGACAAACACACAAACGTCATCGATTTGATCCGTTTTATCCATCCATTCTTTGAGCGTTGTATCCAAGGTATTCACGATTTGCACCGGAGAAGAACCTGCTTGTTTGAGTACTAGATTTCGTAACTCCCTTACCTTAAACTTCTTGTTTCTAGGGCCTCCAAATTGATCCGGATATCCGTCTGATGAAAGCAAAATGACATCTCCTTTCGCCAACTCTATAGACTGCGTTGAAAAAGGCGCATTCATGGTAGATCGACCAATTCCGCGTCGCTCTCCTTTCAATTCCAAAATGCCGAAATCATTGCCTTCGTGCAAAACAGCGTTTACATCTTCAAATATACGTCGTTCCAGCGATTCCGTGGAAGCCAAGACCCAACAATTTTGATACGCTCCGGCGAAATTCATTTGCATGGCGCCCAAATCAAGGACACACATGGCCATGTCCATTCCGTCATTGATAGACTCGTCGGAACCATTCAATGCATTTGGAATTTCATCATTGAGACGTGTAAGGATTTCACCCGGATCGGTCAATTCGTATTCATGGATGGTCTTGTTGATATGCGAGGATGCCACCAAACTTACCATCGCTCCCGGTACACCATGGCCTGTACAATCTACCGTACCAAAGAAAATGTGTTCGTTGGCGCTATCACATACGTAGAAATCTCCGGAGATGATATCCTTTGGTTTGAACAAAATAGCGTGATCTGGAAGCAATTCTTTTCGGTGTTCGTTACCCGGCAAAATGGAATTCTGAATCCGACTCGCATAGTTGATACTATCAAGAATCTCCCTGTGTTGGCGGTCAATTTGAGCATTTTTCTCTACCAACTGAGCGTTGATACGCTTGCGATTCACTGTTGTTCTCCAAAGTAAGACGGCAATGATAAATACCAGCACAATTCCTATGCTTAAAATCCACGCGATGGTATTTTGATAGGATAATTGTTCCTTCTGATTGTCAATTTTGTCTTGATTGTACTTGTCTTGCAGTGCCAATTGTCGAATTCGCGCTTCGCGTTTCTCAGACTGGAACTGTGCGGCTAGTTTCTTGTTTTCCGCGATGTTATTGAGTCGATCCAAGCTATCCTTCAACGTGGAATATTCCTTCTGATAGGTGTAGGCTTTTTTGAAATCACCAAGATTTTGGTACGCATCGGCCACATTGGAAAGCGTTTGAACCTTCCCTCCGAGATCACCCAAGCGATCTTTGATTTCAATACTTTGCAAGAAATAATTCAAGGCTTCTTGATACTTGTTTTCAGCATCTGAGAGGTTTCCGAGGTTGTTGTAATTGTAACTTAACCATTTGTCATTCCCTGAAGCGATATTCATTTCAACCGCTTTCAAATAATACTTGCGTGCTTCATCGATCTCGCCTTGTTTGCGCAAGAGACTTCCGAAGTTGTTGTAGTTACCAGCCAGAAGACGCTTGTTCCCAATCGCTTTTCCGATATCTATACTGGCTTTGTATTGCTCTTCCGCCTCTGCGAATCGATCTTCTTTCTTAAAGCGATTCCCGAGGCTCATTCGTGCGTATCCTTCCGTTTCGCGATCTTTATTCTTCTGCGCATGGCGGATACTTGCTCTAAGATGGTACTCTGCATTTGCGAGATCGTTCATCTTTAGGAATATGGTTCCCACACGACGATTCAGTCCTGCACTTAAATCAAATCTCTTCTTCGATTCAAGCTCCTTGAGGATTTCCAAAAGCAATTTAATCCCATCACCAGATTTACCACTGCTTCGCAAATAGGTCGCCTTGGTTTCGATTAAGTCTACACGCTTGTCAAGAGATAATTTGGATTTATTCAAAAGGGCGCTGTCGCAGTACCGAATTGCAAGATTGTAGTCATAATCGTTAACGGCGTAATCGGCTAGCTGGATGTAATAATCGGCGATAATAGAATCGTGCAACTTCCCTTTTTCACGCGCCAAAATATCGTTTATAGACTGTTTCCTGATTGCGACTTCCGCCGAATCAAGATCAGTTTGTTGCGAGTAAGCACCGAAAGCAACTGTAAGTAAAAGGGTAAGTAGCAAGCATTGCTTCATGCGCTAAATATACGACGAAAACGTTCTTTTACGATGACGAATCGCTAAATTCTTAGGATTAATTTCAAATTGAATCGACGCTGCGTGAGGAAGTTCGGAACGGAGTAAAAACGTCCATTTACATCTTGAACCCATTGTTTGGAGAGTACATTATTGACTCCCAGCAAATTAAATACTTCAAATGATAATACTGCATCCTCGAAGTTGCGCGTCCAGAAATTGCTTTTGACTTCATGACCTCCGTCTTTGTCCTTCATCGCTTTACGGTGCTTGTACAAGAAGTCGTAAGACATTCCAATGTCGACACGGAAGTACGAGCGCAAACGCAAAGTGTCTTTGTATCGATTGAAATCGGGTGGCCCATACGGCAACGGAGTCGCGAACTGCAATCCCATCTGAACACCGAAGCTTTCGTATTTCGGCATGCGGTCTTGAATCAAGGCACCGAAGTTGAGCAATTGATCGGTAGGTCTTGGGATGAATCCTGGTGAGATGACCGCGCTATCCACAACTACTTGATCGTCGCTAATTCCAAAAATGATGCGCTCTCCGGCTGCATTGTAGTACTCCGTGTATTGATCGCCGATCACATCCTCTCGCGTACGTAGAACTCCCATCTTAAAGAAGGACTGAACGCCAGGAACAAACTCTCCATGGATGTTCATATCCAGTCCGTACGCGTATCCTACCGCATCATTATTGGCGTAGTAACGCATTCGAACGTTCTCAATTTCGAAGGTATTGATGTCCCAGAGGTATTTGTAATATCCTTCAACCGAAAATTTGAACGGCACTTCGCGTTCCCACATGTTAAACTCAAAGGATGATCCACCTACAACGTGCAATGATTTCTGCGCCAATACATTCAAATTCAAATCTCCTGTGAAGGTTCTAAACTCACGATAAAATGGTGGCTGATAGTACAATCCTGCAGAGAATTTATGCTCCACATTACGCTTTACGATTGCTCCATTTTGGAACATGTACGCTCTCGGCATGAATTTCACCGTGGCTCTTGGCGTAATATAGAATTCTTGATTTGCGGTCGTATATCCAGCGCGCGATCCGATCGCAACAGCCCAACGTGAAGAAGATTGCTCTACGGTATCGTGCACCGTTTCGACGTATTTTTTATCGTTTACATCGCGTAATTTTCGCTCAATGGTAACGGGAACCAATCGCTTAAAATTCGACCAAGATGAATTCAATTGGATGTACGACGTATAACGTTGAGAAGTCAAATCCAAATCTCCCTTGATGACTTCGAACAATTCTACTTCGCTGCTATTTGTTTGAGGCAATGAATAACCGGCTGAATCTACCAATCTCCATTCGCTCAAACGATCTTCGAATTGATCCATTTGGAAGTTTACCCCCCATTTCAATTCGTGCTTTTGCGATTTTAGATTCTCCAAATCATTCGTCTTCTTCAATAACTGACTTCCGTCGTGATAGACATTGAAAATGGTTGCCGTCAAACGATTTCGTGCATGATTCAAGAAGCCTCCAACCCCAAGAACTGCAATGGAATCGCCAAATTCTTCGCTAGATGCATCCGTTTCCAACTCGTTAATGAAGTATTGACCTTCGATGTCAAAATACTCACGCTCATCGGTATTGAAAACGGTCGCGTATAAATCTAGATTGGTTCCTTTTTTTGGCTCCCATTTTAAAGCCGTCCCTCCCATCATGGTCTGGAAGCGCGTTTGCTCTTGTCCATTAAAGTATATCACCAAGGAATAGGCTTCGTTCGCCGTTCCGAAATCCGTCTCCTGCGTTTGCGGGCGGAATTGGAAATTATTGGATGAGAAGTGCGCCAAGGTCGACCATTGCAATTTCTCCGTAATGTTGTGGTTGACCAAAATCTGACCGTCCCAGAATACTGGATTGTAGGCTCCTTGAGTCGGTAGTGAATTCAAGAAATATCCATTCGATCGATATCTGGCTCCAGCAATGAAATTAGTGCGAGAGTTAATCTGACGCTCCACATGTCCTTCCAATCCCAAAAAGGAAAGATTTGCAGAGGCGTGCAAAGAGTCCGGAGTTTTGTAAGTAATATCCAAAACCGAACTCATTTTGTCTCCGTAGTTGGAACTAAATCCTCCGGCAGAGAACTTGATATTATCTACAAGTGCCGTATGAATGAACGGCATTCCCTCCTGCTGTCCGGCACGTGTCAAGAAAGGACGATACACATTGAATCCGTTCACGTACACGAGGTTTTCATCGAAAGATCCTCCGCGAACATTATAGTTACTTGTTAATTCATTGTTGGATACCGCTGCGGTTGTAAGCGTAATATACTTCTCAACGGTACCACCGGGAAGTTGCCCCAAGTCGATGTATTGGAGTGGTTCCAATTCGAAAGGATTCTCTACCGTTTGCTTCACGACAACAGCGTCTTGCTGAATGAAGGAATATTTGATCTTTCCAAGATTTACCTCTGTGCGACCATTGAAATTGATTACAATGGTTGAATCATCTCCTAGAGATGGCGGTGGCACAATGGTAATTTCCACACGGCTCTTTCCTTCAAAGAAAATCTCGAAATATCCGGCGTTCGGCCCCTCGGTGGTATCTGTAAAGACTCCACCACCAATGGCATCAGGTGATTTTACCTTGATCATCTCTTTGATACCATTCCCTTTGACGTCGGTAACGTAACCGGTCACTTTTTGCTGCTGGGCATAAGCATTCCCAAAGCACATAAGTAGAAGTATCAGAAAGAGATTTTTCATTTTCGGCTATTCAAACGGAACTTCGCACCATTTATTTCAGTCATTTTCCACTAAAAACACCAAATCCCCTTCAAATGGCTGCAAACCAGCGTACAATTGCTCAATTACGGGCTGTACATCACCAGTATTGCAGAATTGGAAGAAGTTGACAGATCGTTCTTGTAACCCTCCATTTGGATTGATGCGCGACTTCACAAATTCGATGGCTTTCATAGCTTGATCGTGCTGTCCTTTCGAGAACTTCACCGCTTTGTCTTTCATTCCATCGACTTGCTTTTCAATTCGAGCCAATTCCGCTTTCAAGAACTGCTCTTTATTCGGATCGATCCCCAAAATCACTGAGGAAAGTTCATTCTTCAAACTTTCGAGAGACGTATCAATGCCTGACATATCCAAATCATCGCCGGCATTTCCCTGCACGTATTCTTTTTTCCATGCATCTTCATCCTTGAAAACATCCTCTAGCTTTCCGCCTATCTTATCTAGCTTCCCTTTCGTTCCGCGATCGAACCAAACAACGGAATTTCGTACTTGAATTAGTGGATACACTACCTCAGCGGCATCAAAAACGCCCCTCAATTGCAACCAGTAGGAAATCTCTCCTCCTCCACCGATGTAGGCGAGATTCGGCAATACAAATTCCTGATACAAAGGACGCAGAATTACGTTCGGAGAAACTTTTTGCGGATCGGCAACTAAGTCCTCCAACTCTAATGCTCCCTTTCCTTCAGCGAACAAACCGTTGTCACCGCGTTGTATTCTGGATCGCAATCCTTTCTCGTTATAAAAAAGGTTGATTTCACGGGCCATCACCTGATCTTTACCTCCATCGTTTAAGAGTTCTGAAGTCACGCGATTGACTTGTGGTTCTGCAAAGCTTGATTCCAATTCTTTGCGTAATATCGGAGCGAAAGATGATTTTAGAATGGGATCGTCTCCATCCAAAATCAACAACCCGCGATCGCCAAATAGTTCATTTACCAATCTTCGCATCGCATCCGCATAGTTGGTTCCGTCCAAACTGTCAATCAAACTATGGACTTCGCCATCCGGATTGTTTTTAAAGCGTTCGTGCAATTGCTTCTTGACATCAGATAATCCATCTAAATCGAACAATCCAACTGGCCCTTTTTGATCCGATTCCCACGTGATTTTATTATTGAAGATGGAACACGATTGAATTTCTTCGAAATCATGATCCTCCGTTGCCATCCAATACACCGGTACAAAATTGTATTCTGGGAATTCTGCGTTCATCTCCTCGCACATCTTTAAAACGTGCAAGATTTTAATCACTAAATACATCGGCCCCATGAACAAAGAAAGCTGATGTCCTGTGGTGATGGTAAAAGTCGATGCTGAAGTCAATGCCTCAATGTTCTTTGCCAACGACGCTGACATTGTATGCCCTTCGTATTGCGATGTCAATGCTTTCTGCAGATTTAACCGAGATTCCGCACCGAATTGTTTCGATTTACGCTCAATTTGTTGAATGAGTGCATCTTTTGAAAACGGTTCCGTAATGTATTTCCCGAATGACTGCTGATCGTAGACCAAGCGAAGGTGCTGCTCGGAAAACCAACCAGAATCTCCTCTGTTAATGAACATTTTCTGCATCGTGCAAAGATATTATAACCAATTGTGTTGGACGGTTAAATGCGGAAATTCTTTCATTGAAGATATTTTACGGATGGATTAGACAGATTAGATAGATTGGACTGGTGGTTACTCGACCATCAACATGCACTTTTTCGGATGACTTGATGTAACTCTTTCAACATGTCTCATGTCTAATCCATCTAAACTGTCTATTTCTCTCTTAATAACTACCTTGCACTTATGAGCGTTTCCTTTGAAGAGATCCATACCGAGCACCTGACCTTGCGCATCGGGCATCCTTCGACAATGGATGAGATTTTTGCCTTGCCTTCAGAATTGGAACAGATGCGATTGCTGGGCATTAAAGATCGTCGCCAATTACGGATCGATCAGCAAAAGCACAAGGAGGGATTGAGCACGCACAACCGAAAATTTGTTCATTTTTTCATCTACGAGAAAGGTGGAAACGAAGTCATTGGTTGGTGCGGTGATCACACTTGGTACACAGATCACCATCGCGCCGAATTGGGCTATTCCTTCTTTACGGACGAAGCCAAAGGAAAAGGCTGGATGAGCGAAGTGGTCGCAGAAGTTATTCCTTACGGATTTGACGTGATGCATCTACATCGGATTGAAGCAATGGCTGGAGTGGAATCAACCTTCGTTGCGCATTTTGGAAAAGTTCGGATTCAAAAAAGAAGGACATTTGCGAGAACACTACCTGCGTGATAGCGTTTATGAGGATTCCTTGGTTTTCTCCCTACTTCGTAGCGAAAGATAAACCAAGTATTATCTTTGTCGAAAATTCAAGTTATGCACGCAATAATTAAGACGAATAAAGGGGAAATGAAGGTAGAATTCTTCGAGAAAGATGCCCCAAATACAGTCGCGAACTTCACGAAGTTGGCGAAAGATGGATTTTACAACGATTTGAAATGGCACCGCGTTATTCCTGATTTTGTAATTCAAGGAGGATGTCCAAATTCAAAAGAAGGATCTGCTGGCATGCCAGGAACTGGAGGGCCAGGATACCAAATCGATTGTGAGTTGGACGGAGAAAACCAATACCACGATCGCGGAGTACTTTCAATGGCTCATGCTGGACGCAATACAGGAGGATCTCAATTCTTCGTTTGTCATTCTCGCACGAATACAGCGCATTTGGATCGTAACCATACCGTATTCGGTAAAGTAGTGGAAGGATTGGATGTAATTGACGATATCCGTCAGGGAGATTCTATTGATACGATTGAAGTTGTAAAGTAAAATTCTCTAAA
Source organism: Fluviicola sp. XM-24bin1 (assembly GCA_003149635.1). Classification (GTDB taxonomy): domain Bacteria; phylum Bacteroidota; class Bacteroidia; order Flavobacteriales_D; family Crocinitomicaceae; genus UBA4466. The sequence goes on along the minus strand of QCWI01000007.1, from coordinate 30,091 downwards.
ATTTATCGCTGCCGTACTTCGGCTTCGCTCCGTGCTTGCGGATTACAAACGAGTACAAAATTAGTGAAGCCAAAGTGCGGCTTTTTTTGTGGAATACTTTGTATCTTTCAAGCATGAAACACCTACTCACACTACTGGCGCTGACAGTCTTAACTACGGCGCAATCTCAGAACTTCCACGAAGGATCGTACGTTTACAAAGGAACTTCATTTCGTTTCGTTGTCCCCAATAATTATTTCGCGATGACATCCTTTGATGTTGAGTTCACTGCATACGTTACAGACTTGGAGGGCGTCGAAGCCGGGCAAATGTCAGACTTGCTTATGATTGGGCAAACCATGGATGTTACGGGCATCACCAATGAAGAATTGATCAGCAATTACGAGAATCTGGATTTGGACATGTTGGAAGAAGTCGAAGCGGCCGAGGTAACTGAGTTCGTAAATCGCAATGGACATTCTTTCTTGATGGCGACTGGTAAAGTAGATGATTTTGAAGAAGATTTGTCGAATGTTTATTTCGCGATGACCATGTTCGAAGAGGTCATGGTAATCGTTGCATTTATCGATATTGAGGACGGTCACGATTTCGATCGATCGCTTTTAGAGGCGGTGCTTCAGTCGTATTCAGAATATGATACAGATAGAGAGAATGCCTTTTATCCATATGAGGAAGAACCTTACAACGAGGAATGGGAAGGCGAAATGTTCGGTTTCAAAAACAACATGTATGAAACCAATCTTGATTACGGTAATGCTGGATTCTTTCCTCCTTATGTAGAAGACGAAACCGAAGAATGGTTCTGGGATGAAGATTGGTCGCAAGAATATTTGGAACTGCTACTCGCTTACGGTTATTACCACTTGGAATCGGAAGATGACAGCAATCCGTTGTGCGGAATCAAGGTGTTTTCAGGAGGTTATTCAGACAACTTCAAATCAGATCTTCAGAAGCTTATCGCAATTCAAAAAGTATTTCCATCACACTACATTGAAGGTATTTCGGCGCAAGGAACACTGGTAGGTGAAGAATTCGAGTTCAAATCCTATGCTGTAACTTCCTCGGCTTTTGAATTCTCTAAACACGTCTTGTACATCACAGAAATCAATGGAGAAATGGTCTTCTTTCTTAGTTATTTTAGAGAGATTCCGAGTGCGGAACTAGATATGAAAATGAAGGAAGTGATCAAGACTTTTGATTATATGCAATAATCTTAGCAAAATGAATCCACTTTTTCCCCTACTACTTTTTTGTTGTTCGATAAATGGATTTGCGCAAACCGTTTTTGAATCAACCTTTGTCGATGAAGGCCAATCGTTTCGATTGCAAATTCCAGAGGGTTTTGTAGATGCTGAAATGGGCATGGTTCAAATTGCCGCTTTCTACAGAACCGAATTTGTTGATGGTGAGGAAGTCGTAGATTACACGAGCGATAATATTACCATTACTGTATCAGAAGATGATTTCGACATCGTCGGGTATCTCGAAGATTCTCACAATACAAACGACGAAATCACAGAAGAGATTATCGTTCGAACCATCCAAACTTCAAGCGGATTGAGTTTTTTGACCGCGCAAGGGAAAACTGATAAAACAACAGAAAATCCAATTCCACTTTTTCAGGCATACACGAAGTTCCGCGGAATGTCGGTACTTATTTCAGTTAAAGATATGGATGACCGAACCACCATTGAGCGCGAACTATTTGATGAAATCTTAACCTCTTTTGAAGAGTACGAAACAACTAGAGAAAATACTTTTGAGGAGTTCCCTATATACGAAGATTATGAGACTACCACCGAGGACATGACGACTTTCACGAACGATTTGTTCGAGACGGACTTGTTCTACGAATTTCTTTCCTTGGATCCTGATCCTCATCTTGATCCCGACTTTTGGGCAGAATGGGCGGAAGATTGGAGAGTTGATTATCCTAAATTGTTGAGCGCATATTATTACGTTCCCTCATCGGAAGAAGAATCTCAGTCGGCAGGAGCAAAAATTATTTCTTGCGGAAAAGACACGGATGGAATTAATGTTCTGACCGTTTTATTATCTCTTCAGGAAGCCATTCCGGCGCATTATATCGAATCGTTGCAGAAAGTGGGAACAGTTCAAGGTGATAATTATAAATTCGTGAAGTACGAAGTGACGGCAACTGTTGAAACCTACACTAACCAATACGGCTACACAACAGAAATAAACAAAGAGACAGTCGCGATACTTTTGTACGTATTAGAGCCTCCGACTGAAGCGTTTATGAGCAACCTCGAATCGGCAGTAAAAGGATTACACTATAAGCCCTTCTAAATCTTTCCCCAAAATCACGAAGTTATCAACAGCTAGACCTTTCTAGCACTAACTTTGCGTATATTTGTTTTAATGAGCGATTTCGTAGTATCAGCCCGCAAATACAGACCCCAAACCTTCGACACAGTCGTAGGTCAAAAGTCTATTACAGCAACGTTGAAAAACGCGATCAAAAACGATCATCTCGCTCAGGCATTCTTGTTCTGCGGATCACGTGGAGTTGGAAAAACATCTACCGCTCGAATTCTTGCGAAAACCATTAACTGTTTCAACCGAACAGAAAACATGGAGGCGTGTGGCGAATGTGATTCTTGTCAATCTTTTGATACAGGAAACTCCCTAAACGTTTACGAACTAGATGCCGCTTCCAACAACTCGGTAGAAGATATCCGAAACCTAATTGATCAGGTTCGCATAGCGCCGCAGTTAGGAACACACAAGGTGTACATCATCGACGAGGTTCACATGTTGTCAACTTCAGCATTCAATGCCTTTTTGAAGACCTTAGAGGAGCCACCGAAACACGCGATTTTCATCCTGGCTACAACGGAAAAGCATAAGATCATTCCTACGATTTTGTCCCGATGTCAGATTTTTGACTTCAACAGAATTAAGGTAAAAGATATCGCTGATCATTTGGCGCACATTGCAGAAAATGAAGAAGTAAAAGCAGATCCAGAAGCCTTGCATATTATTGCACAGAAAGCCGACGGAGCTTTGCGTGATTCGCTTTCGATATTCGATCAAATTGTTACGTTTTCTGGAGATTCAATTACGTATCAGAATGTCATTGACAACCTCAACATTCTTGATTACGATTATTTCTTCCGTATAGTTGAATATGCGCAGAAGGAAGATATTCCAGGAGCACTTTTGTTATTCAATGATATCGTAGAACGCGGTTTCGATCAACACAACTTTATCGTTGGATTGGCCAATCATTACCGCAATTTGCTTGTCTGTAAAGACGTTCGCACGGCGGAATTATTGGAAGTGGGTGAATCCATACAAGAAAAGTATGTAGCACAGTCCAAAGAATTGGCGGCTAACCTTATCGTTCGTGCGCTGGGCGTATTGAGTCGTGCCGATGTCGAATACAAGGCCTCGAAAAATCAACGCTTGCTCGTCGAAATGGCGCTCATGCAACTGTGTTCCCTTGTTCAGGAGCAAGAAAAAAAAAAGGACTGACGGATCTAGTTGAGATCATTCCGTTCCCCGAGCAATTGCGTGAACGCGCTCCAAAACCAAAGCAGAAAGCTTCCACCCCACCAAAACGACCGGTTGCATTAAAGCCGGAACCTAAGGTGATGTCTGCCCCATCAGGAAACTTGAGCTCGTCCAGTATTTCCATCAAAAAGCTAATGCATCAAAATTCTCCTGAAAACGGAGCGTCGAAAATCGACATGAGCAACATGCCTATGAACGATTTCGGGATGGACGAGCTGAAAATGATGTGGCGTCGTTTTGCCTTCGATATGAAGAATCAAGGGAAACAAACTTTCTTCAGTGCCTTAATGAAGCGGGATCCGATTCTGATTGAAGGAACGAAATATCGAATGGAAGTTGACAACCAAACGCAAATCGACTACATCAATCCAATCCTTTCAGATCTTGTGGATTACCTTCGTGCTGGACTGAAAAACTATGCGCTTGAAATCTCATTGGAACTTACTTCCAACCCGGAAGAAGAGGTGAAATTCCTCAGCGGTAAGGACAAATTCGCGGCACTTGCGAGAAAAAATCCTAACTTACATACGCTGAAAAGTACGTTTAATTTGGATATTGACTTCTAGATTGGACGTATTATACGGACTGGATATATTGGACGGTTTAGATTGAATAAAAATCTAACCAGTCCGACCCCTCCATTAAGTCCAACAATTCTAGATGAATGGAAAAAGACAAAAATCTCGCTGTCCTGATTGATGGCGACAACATACCCTCAAAGTATATCAAAGAAATGATGTTGGAGATTGCCAAATATGGTAATCCAACAGTGAAACGAATTTATGGTGACTGGACGAAACCGCACCTGAACAAATGGAAATCGGTGTTATTGGAACACGCGATTAATCCGATACAGCAATACAGCTACACGACTGGAAAGAACGCTACGGATTCCGCTATGATCATCGACGCGATGGATATTCTATATTCTGGACAAGTTGATGGATTCTGCATTGCATCCAGCGATTCGGACTTCACGCGTTTGGCCACTCGAATTCGAGAAACCGGACTGACAGTGATCGGAATTGGTGAGAAGAAAACACCAGATCCCTTTATCGTGGCCTGTGATCGATTCATCTATCTCGAAATCTTGCACACCGATGAAGAAGACGAGAAAGCAACCAAAAAGAAGAAGCAAGTCGATAATATCAATCCGAAGTTAATTCGATTGATTCGTCAGTCTGTGACCGATTTGGCGGATGATGACGGATGGGCATTCTTGGGAGAAGTCGGCGCTTTGATTCAAAAGAAACGACCAAGCTTCGATGCACGTAACTACGGATTCTCGAAATTAACACCGCTAATTCAATCTACCGGACAATTTGAAGTAGACCAACGCGATGGCGGAGGCCGCTATAAGTTGATTTATATTCGATGTAAAGAATGAGGTTGAATAAGGAATCATGAATAAGAAATAGCGCTGGCTATTGAAGACGAGCAGCAGGCGAACTTGCGCCGAAGCTTTGAGGTAGAATAATGAATCAGAAAAATTGAATAATGAATTAAGCAACGAGTTGCTCCTCCCTCCGAACGCTGAGGCTCTCGAAGTGAGAGGGGATTCACTGCGTGACTGTATCGCTGGTATCATAACTTCACCCTCAACTGAACCGTAACATCTGAGCGTGTAGTTCCCTGAATTTCTTCTGGTCCAGTTCCGATAGAAGTGCGGTTGGCAAAGATGCTCACACCATAGCGTGCCCAAACATCAAATCGGCGGAAGAAGGTGTAACGTAGCAAGATATATCCGCGGCTTCCTTGATAAAAATACGCTGGAACCGCGAAAACGTACAAGGCATTGTTCTCGAATGTATAAATGCGTGTATCGTAGCTGTCTGTATCGAATAGTGCGTAACGCAGGGAGATATCCAAATTGGAAGATTTCGGTTTGTATAAAATGTCCTGAGTCAGAATCACACCGTCTTCGGGAGTATTACTGGGACGATTGATGGTTACGTACTCAATACGCGATTTAAGGCGAAAGTCATCGGATAATTTGTAGTTAAAGTCGATACGATAGTTGCGCTGCAAAACATCTTCAATTCCGGTAATGGTTCCATCTGAATCACGGCTGTTTCGTTGACGCAATTGCTGACGGAATCGGCCATAAATGATCAAGTTTCGACTAGCTCGGTACTGCGGTTGCAACAAGAATTCATGTCCTGCTGATGGTGCATCTAACTGGAAGCGTAACCATGGAAAACGGAAGAAATCCGCGTATGTATTCAGACTAAACTTAGTGGTGAAATTAATTTTCAACCCGGCGTATAATCCCTCTTCGTTTTGGGTTCGACTCGCTTCTGAGAAACCATTGTTGTAGAAGGTTTGGAAAGCACGGTCGTAATTACGGTAAATCAAGGCCAGTGAAACTCTTCGATCAATCGAAGCCAAAACACCGTGTAAATTGGCAAATGCACCAGAATGTGTGGTATGCGCCACTTCTCCGAAGAAATTGAAATTCTTCACCACCCATGAGTAATCTGCACTTAACCCCATTGTATTACGCCCTCGAAAATCGAATTGATTGTAAGGAAGCGTGTCACGGATGAAATCGACATTATATCCTTGATAGACTGCTGCCACTCCCGCAGAAAAGTTCCTAGATTGATAACGTAGATTGGAGCCGTACATCATTTCAGTCAAGGCGTCTTTTCGCGCGATTTCTGAATTCGTTCTATGGAATCCTGTGAGATTGATACTGGATACAAATTCTTGTTCTTCGATCAACGTATCGTTGATCACCGTTGCATCTACATTTTTAATCGATGCGAAATTTGTCCAAGCAAACTTACCTAAGCCAACTTCAAAAGCGGCTCCGCGCAGGAATCGTGTTTCATCCACAGACGTATAAGGTTTTAGTGATCTCGCCGTCCTCTTTACATTCGTTACATCGGCCGTTTTTCCGAAAGCATATCCCGACCAGAGATTTAATCCTTGTCCGATCTGCACCTGATAATCTCCGATGGCGACTGATCTCAAATACTTTCCTCCTTGATAATATGCATGCGCCGAGTAAAAATCAAACCCAGAATTCTGCTGACTTCCACGGAAGAACTCTTCGCCAGGATCTTTTTCTGCCGTCACTCCAACGCTCAGATTATTTCTGTAGCTAAAGCGCAACCTTGAGTAGTAACGATCTGGGTTACCGCGATAATATTGATTGCTATTATCCAAAATGGAATCGGGTACATCCTCATATCCCGCTTTGTCTTCTACTATGGTTTGATAACGAAAATACGCTTCAAATTTCCCTTCTCGAATCGCTTCTTTTAAGCCCACATGGACTTGATCCAATTTGTCATCGACCCGTACGAAAGGTAGAACCATCTGGATGGTCGCCATATCCCAATATTGCAAACTTTGGAGTTCATAAATGGAAATCAATTTCCCAAAAACTTTCTTGTGTAGAAGCAAATCATTGATCTGAATTTCTGTGAGGAGCCAGAGTTCATCCAGTTGTTCTTTCGTTGCACTATTGAGGTTCAAGGGGTGATCGAAGTAATACTCCAATTGCACAACAACATCTGTTAAATCTAAGTTTTCCGTCTCCAACTGTTCAGAAATGAACTCAATGCGTTGTTGAATGATTTCATCTTTTGAAAGCTGCGAAAAACTTTGGAAAGACGTAAACAAGAGGGTCAATATGGCGAACGCCTTAAATCTCACTTTTGCTTACCTTGATATGTGAGAGAAAAGTGCGGTGACCAGCCTAAAATCATGTCGTAAGCCGTACCGAAATCCAATTGAATCATGCCGAAATCGTATCCTGTTCCAAAGCTGAATTCTACAGGTGCTGTTGCTACTCCACCGCGGAAATAGAAATCATCCATAATTTGGTATTCCAACCCCGATTTGAACCGGAGATCGTATTCAATGCTTTTCTCAAATTCTGCTGAAACCAGCAATTTTCTTGAGAATGTATAAGCAGTTCCCAAGCGCATTACGGTAGTCAAGCGATCGTCTTGAAATTCAGATAAGCGTGTTCTTGACAGGTTGAACACGGAGAATCCCATGCTCCAATTCTCGGTCACTTCTGCATAAACACCAGCTTCCGCGGTAACCGTGTTGGCGTTACCGTAATTCTGAGAAAGCTGAATTCCTTGATAATTCAATTGCACCCCGGCGTAGAATTTTTCTGCGAGCGGCATGCTGTATCCTAAACCTGCTTTTGTGGATCGAAATTGAGAATATCCGTAGGAGAATCCTCCAACAGAAAGTACTCCAACTTTCAAGGGAATAGCGAAGGTGAGTCCCTGGCTTTGCAATTCACGAAGCAAGAATCGGTTTTCGTAAGCCAATCCAGCATTCATTTGCTCAATCTTTCCCAGAGCGCCTGGATTGTTGTGATAACTCCAAACATCATGAAGTCCAACCGAAGCATTTGACATCGACATCGAACGGGCACCGGAAGGAAGCCACCCTTGCGCATGAACGCCGCTGATGACAAATAGGGCCAACGATATCACGAGTAGTTTTTTCATGAGCTAGTAATTAGTTTTTTACTTTTCGGAATGATCTTCGGATTGTCGTATTCGATATCATCCAAGAATTTCCAGTGCTTACCATCGTCAATTGAAATCGCATACAGTTTGACCCTTTTCAATTCAATGGTCGTAGCATCTTCAATGATCTTCTCAAATTCAAATTGGACGTGGATTAAGTCGCCTTTCGAGGCTACTTCCAAAAGGGTTCCATTTCGGAAAAAAGCTTGATTGTTCTCTGGTCGGAATCGTTCTTTGAATACATCATCGCCCTTCTCCTGATAGTATCGAACTGCATCAGCATAGGTCAATTTCACGAGTAGCGGAACATTGTTGGTGTTCCTAGCTTCGATGTATGACATTCTGGCTGCGTTGAGCGATGCTTCCTGCTTTCCATTCAAAGAACAAGCAGATAAGACTCCGAGGAGTAGTAGCGTAAACAGAAGTTTCGTTTTCACGATTTGAAAATACGAAAATGGAATGATGAATTTTAATAAGGAATAAAGAATATTGAATAATGAATTTTTGCGGCTTTCACTTCGAGGGCCTCAGTGAGCGCAAGAGTAGTATTATTCAACCCAAATTGTACTGTTTCAGTAGGGCGTTAAACTCATCTTCATTCGACTCAAGGAATCCTTCTGCTAACGAGAGTAAGTCTTGAATTTTGAGAATCTCCGGGTATTGCTTGGCCTCCATGGAGAATAAGGAAGCGCGTGATCCTACGATTTGGATTTCATCAAAGTTTCGATCGTCTCGGATGCGATAAAACACCTTTTCGTTGGAGAGTTTTCTGTATTGCGGAAAGTCGGTAACTTTGTGAGACATATCACGAAATTACGAATGTTTACGAATTCAAAGCACGAAGCGGCACACGAGGCGTTAAAGAAAGGAGAAGTTGATAAAGCCATTTTCTTGTACACGGAAGCATTGAACCAAGCACCGAACGATTGCGATATTCTTTCGGATCGTGCCACCGCATTTTTACACAAAAAGGACAAACTGAGATCCATGACGGATTTCAATAAAGCCGTTGAGTTAGATCCTAATTACTCTTTCCGATACGCAGCCCGCGCATTTGCCAAGCAAAATTTTGGCGATTTGGACGGAGCCGTTGAAGATTATCGCAAAGCGGTGGAGCTGGATCCTGAAGATGCTGTAGCCCAGAATAATCTGGGAATGCTTTTAGAGCAACAAGGCTATAAGGAGGAAGCCGATGAGCGTTTTGCACGTGCAGACAAGCTTTCCAAGATGGAAGACCGTTTGTACGATATGATGGACGAGATGGAGAGTGAGGGCGAGAGTGACAAAGAAGGCGGACTTCAAGAACCTCAGTCCTCAGAAGATGACGATTCCATCAGAAAAGAATTCGAAGCTCGAACGGCGAAAGCTGAAGAAGAAAGCGGGGTTTCGGGGCCAGAAGATGATTTGGAAAAGGATAGTTCGAAGGAGGGTGTTCCTTCCCCTTCGAGTGCCTCAGGGGTCGGAGCGAAAGATTCAGCTGACAACAGTTCCAAGACTTCAAAGGAATTGAAAAAAGTATTCACATCCCGTCAGCAGTTTCGGGAATTTGTACGATTTGTCAAAAACGGATTCAAGATAAAATGACGAAGAAAGAGAAAGTTCTATACATCATTGATGAGCTGGAAAAATTGTATCCAGAAACACCGATTCCATTAGATCATACTGATGCGTACACGCTACTCATTGCGGTGTTGTTATCGGCGCAGTGTACTGATAAACGCGTGAATGAAATCACTCCAATTCTTTTCAAGCGTGCCAATAATCCGTTTGACATGATCAAGTTGGATGTGGAAGAAATTCGTGAAATTATCCGCCCTTGTGGACTATCCCCTCGGAAATCCAAAGCCATTTTTGTGCTCTCGCAAATGCTCATTGAGAAGTACAATGGTGAAGTTCCTGAATCATTCGAAGCTTTGGAAGAATTACCTGGTGTTGGACACAAAACGGCTTCTGTGGTGATGTCGCAAGCATTCGGTGTCCCAGCGTTTCCGGTCGATACGCACATTCATCGTTTATTGACTCGCTGGGGTATTACTAATGGGAAAAATGTAGAGCAAACCGAGAAAGATGCGAAGCGCTTGTTCCCTGAAGAAACCTGGAATAAATTGCACCTGCAGATTATCTTCTATGGTCGTGAATATTCTCCGGCTAGAAGTCCAAAAATGGAGAAGGATTATATTACGCGGACTATTGGAACGAAGAAGGCGATTGGAGAGTTGAAGTAAACTCAGACTTTAGAATCTCGTAATTACATATTGCTCTGAATTAGTTTCAATTCCTAAAATTCGCAAATTCGCTTGTTCGCAAAATGGCGAACAAGGCCTGCAAGCTATTGATTTTCAAGCCGCTAAAAAATCACATTAAACCAATCCCACCCTCACCTGTCACACAACCACAAACTAACGTATGGCATTATCCGATTTACATATTCAACATCTCTACTGGCGGGCTGGATTTGGCATCACGCGAAATGACCTTCAATCCATCCGAAAAAAGTCAGTAGACAAACACGTTGATCATCTTTTCAACCAAAGCGAGTACAAGCCGCTGAAATATAATTTAAGTCAATTTGAAGTGGATCGAAAAGAGCTTTCCAAAGAAGAGCGCAAAGCACTTCGGAAAGAAGCGAATCAAACCATGATCAAGTTGAATTTACATTGGATGGAGCACATGGTTGCAACTGAAGGCGTATTGCGGGAAAAAATGGCTTTGTTCTTTCACGATCACTTTGCCGTTCGATTGAAAAATCCCGTGGTATGTCTCGAGTTGCTCAACATCATCAGAAAGCACTCAATTGGGAACTTTGGTGACATGTTGTTGGAGATTTCGCAATCTCCAGCGATGATCATCTTCCTGAACAACCAACAGAACAAGAAGTCCCACCCGAATGAAAATTTCGCCCGCGAAGTGATGGAATTGTTCACGCTGGGGCGCGATAATGGATACACTGAAAACGATATTAAAGAAGCAGCGCGTGCTTTCACCGGCTGGACAATCGATAAACAATTTAAATTCCGATTCAACCCGAGAGTTCACGACACTGGAGGCAAAACCATTCTAGGTCGATCTGGAAATTTCAAAGGCGAAGACGTCATTCAAATTTTGTTAGAACAAAAGCAAACTGCGCGGTATCTGTGTGAAAAACTCCTTGAGTTCTTACTCGGGGTTCCAGCGGAAAAAGAAGATATAGAACGTTGCGCGGACTTGCTTTTTCAGAATAATTACGATCTCTCCGTGTTACTGCGATCGATCTTCACTTCGGATACTTTTTACGACGAGCGCTACGTCGGAGCGAAAATAAAATCACCGACGGATTTACTGGTAGGATTGAACCGACAAGTTCCAATCGATTACAAAGACCCCAAGGTGATTTTGCAAATTCAGCGCAGATTGAACCAAGTACTTTTCTTTCCTCCGAACGTCGCAGGATGGAATCGCGGGCAAGGATGGATTGATAGCTCTACCCTACTCTTTCGAATGAAATTGCCATCGCTTGTGTTGAATTTCGGAGTTATTGAATGGCAACCAGATGAAACGCTTTCGGAAGAAATGATCGCTCGTTTGAACAACCAACAAGAACGATTGCAAAAACGAACGGAAAAGAAAATTCAAGCCTATCCAAATTGGGAGAGATGCGAAAAAAACTTCGCGGGTTCTTCTGAGAACTTGGATACTTTTTTGCTCCAAACAAATCCCGTAGCGATTGATATTCAATCCGATGATGATTTAAAAACCCGTATTATTAAGATCATGAGTACGCCTGAGTACCAACTTTGTTAAAACCGAAATATGGAAAGAAGAGATTTTCTAAAAAGCAGCGTATTTGCCTCAGGAGTGGTGCTCATCCCATCGTTTCTGAAGGGCATGCAGTTCATCGATACTGAAAAATTGAGTGGCTACCGAAATGTGATCATCATTCAACTTTCAGGAGGGAATGACGGTCTCAGCACCATTGTTCCGCATCAGGATGACATCTACCTAAAAAACCGTCCGAACATAGGATTGCGCGATAACTTGTTCAAACTTTCAGATGAATTATACCTCAATAGTCATTGCCGCGACCTAAAAGAACTTTACGATAACGGTGAAATGACCATTATCAACAGTGTTGGATATCCAAATCCGAACCGTTCGCATTTCAGAAGCACGGACATCTGGCATACGGGAAGTGCTTCGGATCAATTCTTGAAAAACGGCTGGCTGGGCTCCTACTTGGACGCCAATTGCGAAAGTTCGTATCAAGGAATTCAGTTCGACTCAGAATTATCGCTCATTCTCAAAGGAAAAAACTTGAATGGAATCTCGGTGACCGACCCACAGCAACTTTTTAACACAACACGAGAACCATTTTTTAAGAACATCGCCGAGCAATTAGACAGCGAAATGCTCACGGAAGACAATCAAGGATACTTGTATAAAACGCTGGTCGATACGTATTCTTCTGCGGATTACATTTACGAACATTTCAAAACGTATGAAGCCAATTCTGAGTTTCCGAATAATAAGTTCGGCATGAGTTTGAAGGGGATTTCACAACTCATTTCCTCTGGACTGAAAACGCGTGTCTATTACACCACGCTGGGTGGATTTGATACGCACGTCAATCAGCTCAACGCGCACAACGGATTGATGAAGACTTATTCTGAAGGCATTGGAGCGTTGGTAAAAGAATTGAAAAAATCAGATCGATTCAAGGACACTTTGATTTTGACATTCTCTGAATTTGGTCGTCGCGTGAAGGAAAATGGTAGCAAGGGAACGGATCACGGTGCAGCGAATAATTTGTTCGTTATCGGAGGTGGATTAAAGAAACCGGGACTCTATAACGGCAAACCGAACCTAGAAAACTTGGATAATAACGGAGATATTCGCTATGAAATTGATTTTCGTGATATCTACGCAACGGTGCTTGACAACTGGCTTCAGGCGGATTCGAGATTGGTTTTGGGCAAAGAATTTGAAAAATTATCCTTTATCTGATTAAACCTTTTTAAACCTCGTCGGTCTTACTTTCAGAAATAAGAAAACAAACAAAACATTTAACTTATGAACGCACGTATTTTATTTTTCGCACTATTCTCCATTTTAGTAATGTCATTCACGCTTCCTCCAAAATGGGAGAAATTAGGAAGCCGCAAAGTGAATTTCGCATTGGAAAAAGACACCATTCCAGTTGGAGCACACGAAGGCGCTTTCACCAAATTAAAAGTCCAGGTAACTGGGGGATCATTGAACATGAAGAAAATGGTTGTTCATTTCAAAAACGGTGAGAAAAAAGACATCGACCTAAAGCACAACTTCGCTAAAGGTTCAGGATCACGAGTAATCGATTTACCTGGAAACAAAAGACTTATCAGCAAAATTGTTTTTGTTTACGATACGAAAAACCGATCTAAGAAGCGTGCAACAGTTCACGTCTTCGGAAGACATTAAAAACGTTTAGATAAAGAGTAACATAAGTACACCTTGCCCATGGCAAATTAAGCGCTCTTTCCGAAAGGAAGGAGCGTTTTTTTATTTTATGCACCTAAAAATTCATCACTCAAATCATTTGAAATACAACTATTTACACATAAATCATTGGATTATTTAATTTTTTGTTCGTTGACAGTTAAACCTTTTTCCTGTTTCTTTGTCATATAAGTGACAAACGATTCTGAGAAGCAATCATAAGTCATTTAAGTTTCCAAACGGAGGGGAGTGCGTTGAACCACTCCCCTTTTTGTTTTGATGGGTTATGTGCATTGGGCCTACTGACTACGACTGTATAGTCGAAGAAGATTGAACAATAATTTTGAAACCAAATCATTCGTTTCGATTAAATGAAGCTTTAATCCCCCCCTGATTGCACCGGAAGAAATGGAAGAATTATTATGGATAAGTTGAAAGCATTTTTACAATCATTTTCCAAAATATCGGATGAGGAATTTGAAGATTCAAAAGATAATTTCTAACTCATTCTCTTGAAAAAAGGAGACTATTTAATTGAGCGAGGTAAAATCTGTAAAGAAATTGCTTTTATCAATAAGGGCAGCTTTCGAACTTATTACATGAATGATAAGGCAGAGGAAATTACTGCTTGCTTCAGAACTGAAATGAGTATCGTCAGCTCTTATAGAAGTTTTGTTCTTCAAGAACCGTCTTCACTCTCAATTAAGGCTTTAGAAGATTCGGAATTGATCGTTATTAACTACGAAAATTTGCAAAATCTCTATGCTCGTAGTATGGCTTGGTTAAATATCGGAAGGTTAATTGCCGAAATGGAGTACATGAACATGGAAGAATACGCCTCTGTTCTAAACAATGAATCTGCTAAAGATAAATACCTGCGTTTACTGAAGGAACAAGGTGAGGTAATTCAAAAGACGACTGTTGAAAGTATTGCATCTTATTTAGGAGTTACAAGAAGAACATTGTCTAGAATTAGGCAAGAGATTTCTACGTAGCATTTAAGGACATATGTCCTTTTAAACCAGCCTCAGCCACAGTAATTTGCATACTTAAAATTATTAGGCTAATGAAGACAGCATTCCCTTTAATTTCGTTCGGAATTGCCCTATGTGCATTTATTTTTATCTCTTGTAACAAGGAAGATTACGATTCTCAAGTAACGATCGAGCAATTCAATTTTCCTCAAACCGTAATATTCGAAGACAGTTTAACTTCTTACCAAGTGTTTTCAGGAACGCCGGCCGATTTAACTCCTTCAGCCGACTTTGAACTTCTTGAATTGAGCTCCATACTTTTCACTGACTATTCGCATAAGCAGCGCTTGGTAAAAATACCTCCTGGAACGCAAATGATCCAGTTAAGTGATGGCACAATCGGCTTTCCTGACGGTACCATATTGACAAAAACTTTCTTCTACTATCATGATGAAAGAGACACTTCATTGGGTAAAAGAAATATTGAAACAAGACTTGAAATAAAGGAGAATGGCTTATGGAACGCTGCAACATATGTTTGGAACGAAGACCAAACCAATGCATATTTGAAAACTGATGGATTGACCACCCCTGTCAGTTGGATAGATGAGAATGGAGTATCTCATTCAACAAACTATGAAGTTCCATCCGGAAATGACTGTATAGCTTGTCATCAGTCCGATTCAAAAGTAGCTCCCATTGGATCTTCATTATTAAACCTTAATAGAGATGTAGAGAGAAATGGTGGTACTTTGAATCAGCTTACGTATTTGCAAAACGAAGGTCTGCTAAACAATTTTCAGGTGAATCAAATAGGTCAAATGGTTGACTATAATAATGCTAATGCATCACTTGATGATAGAGGCAGAGCGTATCTAGCGATGAATTGTGCGCATTGCCACAATCCAAGTGGCTGGCCAAAAGCTAACGAACGTGAATTTGATTTTAGATACCAAATTCCATTCGCACAAACGGGAATTTCATTCGAAGAAGAGAAAATTAAAAGAGCGTTGGATGAGAGAGAAATGCCGTTTATCGGTAATACGATGCTGGACGAAGAAGGCGTGAATTTATTAAAAGAACATTTGGATAATTTATAAAGGTTGTTGAATCATTAAGAATTTCCTCTGTCCCCCCTCTTTTTACGTCACAAGCTTATTCGCTTACTCTTCCTCAAGGGGAGAGAGAAGATCAACCTTAGCAATCAACTTCTCTTTCTCCCAGAATTTGTCTAGCTTCGTGGAAAGACAACTATCAACCTTTATATGAAGACGAAAGACGAAATCGTAGCTGACTGGCTTCCTAGATATACCGGCGAAAAACTTGAAATTTTTGGATCGTACATTCTGTTGTGCAACTTCAAGAATTACGTAAAACGTTTCGCTGAAATGCACAATGTGGAGGTAGTCGGTATGGATAAACCTATGCAATGCGCAACCGCAGAAGGAATTACCATTATCAATTTCGGAATGGGAAGTGCTTCGGCCGCAACATGTATGGATCTTTTGTCTGCTATCGCGCCGAAAGCTGTCTTGTTCCTTGGTAAATGCGGTGGATTGAAAAAGAAAAACGAAGTGGGAGATTTGATTCTTCCCATCGCTGCCATTCGAGGTGAAGGAACCAGTAATGATTACTTCCCCGAAGAAGTGCCTGCGCTTCCGGCCTTTGCGCTTCAAAAGGCGATCTCCACAACCATTCGTGATTACGGACGGGATTACTGGACGGGAACTTGCTACACAACCAATAGACGCGTGTGGGAGCACGACGAAGAGTTTAAATCGTATTTACAGAAGATTCGCGCCATGGCCATTGATATGGAAACTGCGACTATTTTCTCGGTTGGATTCGCCAATGAAATTTCAACGGGAGCGTTGTTGCTCGTATCGGATCAACCCATGGTATCGGAAGGCGTTAAAACCAGTGAAAGTGATGCAAAAGTAACGGCAGAGTTTGTCGATCATCATCTGAACATTGGAATTGAGTCCTTGAAGCAGCTCATCAATAACGGACATACAGTGAAGCACCTTCGCTTCGGATAAAACGAATCGCTATCAGAAAGTCGCAATTATTGGTCATGGGGGGCGTTACGCTTTTGGCTTTTCCCATCCCTACGTTTCTTGCCTTGTATTACTTTGAGGGAATCTCTCCGCTGGATGTTCTGGATTTGGGCAATCTGCAGTTCGATAAATTAGCTTTGGGAATTGTAATCGGGATGCTCTATGCGGTCATAGCCTTGGCTTTTATGCAGTCCTCCGTTTTTGATCCGTTGCCGAATCGCGTGGAAACTATGGTCAAGCGTATGAATCTGAGCATCTGGGATTGCTTCTTTTTGGCCGTTTGTGCTGGCATGGGTGAAGAATTGCTTTTCCGTTCTGGCGTTCAATATTATTTGGGGCCACTGATTACTTCGGTGATCTTCGTAGCGATTCACGGTTATCTAAATCCAATGAATTGGCGGATGTCCTTGTATGGCATCATCGTCCTTCCATTCATTTTGATAATTAGTTATGCTTTGGAAGAATTCGGTTTGTGGTTTTGCATTGGAGCGCATTTCTCCTACGATTTGGTATTGTTCCTTATGATGCGAGCAGCTGCTATCGAAGCACGATCCTGAGTATTGTAGTTTGCATTACCAACAAACATTGCGGTACCAATACTCCTCTATCAATTTCTAAATACTCCAGTTTACGGCATTGACACGTACTTTCTGGAAGGTCAATCATGGGGCCGGAATTCGCAAGATGCAACTCTCTTAAATACTTAAGATCTTGCATGTTCTGTGGTAGACTAGGAATCAGGTTCCGATTCAAATGCAAAAACTTTAAACTCTCGCAATCCGTCAGTGTTTCGGGGAGCGACTCTAACCAATTGAAGTTCAATTCCAGTAATTCCAGATTCTTCAGATTTCCAATCGTTTCGGGCAAACTCCTCAATTCATTTTGATTCAAGGAAAGCTGTTGCAACGCTGTCAAATCCCCTATTTCATCCGGCAAGGAGTCAATTTCGTTGTACTGAACCGATAATATTCTGAGCTTCTTCAAATTGCCAATAGACGCTGGCAACGATTTGATATCATTTCTTCCCAGAAAAAGTTTTTCGAGGTTTTTGAGGTTACCAATCTCCTCAGGGATGGAGTCCAATCGGTTTCCGTACAAACGTAAAACCGTAATCGTTGTATCTTGAAGTATTTCCTGAGGAATTTCAGTTAGTCCTTTTCGCTGGAGATTTACAACGCGTCCACGCTTGCTGTATGGAATGTCTTTGATGTAGGCACATGAACCTAATACTGACAATAAACCAAGAAGCACCAACACTTTAGACATCCCACTAAATATAACGCTAATGGGGATATTTTTGTATCTTCCGGCAACTATTCGGGATTTTTTCCATCTTAGTATTAAACGTTTTCAGTTTTGACTTGTCTTACCGTAAACGCAATAATAAAATAGAACTATGAAGATTGTAAGATTTGCTTTAGCAGCTTGTATTGTTTCCGTTGGATTTACCTCATTGGCACAAGAGGATACAGGAAAACAAAAATGTGAAGATAAGAGAGCGCATGTAATGGACGAATTGAATTTGTCCGATGACCAACGCGCGGAAATCGATGCTTTGCGCGAAGAAATGAAAGACAAGCGCGCTACGTTGAAAGCGGATGAATCATTGGATGAAGCGGCTCGCAGAGATGAAATGAAAGCATTGAAGGCTGAAAAGAAAGCTGCGATGGAAGAAATTCTTACGGACGACCAGAAGTCGAAATTGGCTGAAATGAAAGCGGAGCGTAAAGCAAAACGCGATGAAGTTACTCCAGCTCAGTACGCTGAGAAGCAAACAGCTAAGATGAAGGAAGTAATCGATAACCTTACTCCAGAGCAAGAAGAGCAATTGCACGCTTTGAACATGAAAGTAGCGATGAAAATCGATGCAATTAAGAAGGATGAATCCATGTCTGATGAGAAGAAAAAAGAATTCATCAAAGGAAACCGTGAAGACAAGCGTCGTATGTTGGAGCAAATCCTAACGGAAGAGCAATTGGCTCAGTGGGATGCGCACATCGCGAACAAGAAGAAAATGAAAATCAAAAAGAAGAAGACAACGGAATCTCCGAAGTCGGAATAATTCGAATAAGAAATAAAGAATATTGAATGTGATTCTTGATTCAATATTCCTGATTCAATATTAAAAAAAGCCGGTCGCTCTCGCGCCGGCTTTTTTCATGCGTTCAATCGTTTTGCAAATACTTCTTTGAATTTCTCCACTTTCGGTCGTACCACAAATTGACAATATTGATTTTCAGGATTCATCTCGAAATAGTTGTGGTGATAGTTCTCCGCGGGATAGAATGTCTCTAACGCGGTAATCTCCGTTACAATCGGTTTGTCCCAAACTTTCTTGTCGGTCAGTTTTTGCAAGTACATTTCTGCGGTCGCTCTTTGCTCATCGTTGTGATAGAAAATCGACGAGCGATACTGAGGCCCAATGTCATTCCCCTGACGATTCAATTGCGTCGGGTCATGTATAAACCAGAACATTTCCAAGATTTCATCGAAGGATAATTGATCTGCATCAAACGTTACGTGCGCTACCTCTGCATGTCCTGTCTTTCCTGTACACACATCTTTGTAATTCGCCGTTTCAGGGGTTCCACCTGCGTATCCAGGAACAACAGAAATCACTCCCTCCAAATCCTTAAAACACGCCTCGATACACCAAAAACATCCGGCGCCTAATGTTGCTTCCATTTTTCTCATAGAACGAAATTGCTAATTATTCTTGAATGATAACGACGCTGAGTTGATACAATAGCGCAACCCTGTCGGCTTTGGCCCATCTTTGAACACGTGTCCCAAGTGTGCATCACATCGCTTACAATACACTTCCACGCGCGTCATCCCGTGTGAATTGTCCTTTCTTTTTCCAACCATAGTCGTTGCTACGTCGTAAAAGCTCGGCCATCCAGAACCCGATTCAAACTTGGTATCGCTGGAGAACAATAAGGTATCACAACAAATGCAATGATAATCACCCGATTCATGATTGTCCCAATATTCTCCTGTAAATGCGCGCTCGGTTCCTGCTTTTCGCGTTACTTCAAACTGCATGGGAGTCAATTGTGCCTTCCACTGCTCTTCCGTTTTTACCACTTTCAACGAATCATCGATTTGATTGGCGGCAGCTGAAGTGTCCATTCCTTCCGTATCCATACCAGAACTGCACGCGAACGCCATTAATCCCAATACCCCAACCACAATTGCTACTATTCTCATAATTTTCATATTCAAGTTAACATTAAGTGTGTTTCACTGAAGTTTAGACGAAAAAGGGGTTACTTTTGTACAGTGATTTTCCAAAAATATCCTAAAAACTTCTGGATCATATCCGCAGCCTTGTTTTTCTTCATTGTGAGTTTCAACATGGTTATCCCGGAACTCAACGATTACATCAGTGGTTTGCACGAGCGAGGGGATGAAGTAAAAGGATTGATTATTTTCCTTTTTTCATTGTCAGCAGCGATCTCCCGCCCCTTCTCTGGAAAACTATCGGATAACATTGGTCGAAAAAAGGTAATGCTCATCGGAGCCAGTGTTGGAGTCATCATTTGTCTTTCATATCCGCTGAGTGAATACATATCTTCCACCGGAGCAACGCTTTTTGGCATTTCTGTCTTTCTTTCTTTTCGCTTCCTTCATGGATTGAGTGCAGGATTCCTTCCAACCGGGGCAACGGCTTTGGTTACTGATATTTTGCATCCATCGCAACGATCCGTGGGAATGGGAATTTGGGGAACATTTATTTCCGCTGGATTTGGAGCAGGACAGATTTTAGCCGATCCCTTGACTGAGGCTTTCGGAATTAATGCATTGTTCGTTGTTTCCGGCGTCTTCGCGATGATTGCTTTTGGATGCTTGCTATACATCGAAGAAACTTTACCAAATCCGAAACGTTATCAAGCGCAGTTTCTAAAAGTGCGTTGGAACGATGTCTTCGAACCTCCAGTAATGCCTGCCGCCACAGTGATGTTCCTAACTACCATTTCTACAGGAATTGTCTTCGTGATTGCCCAAGAGATTTCCAAATCGTTGGACGTCAACAAAGGATTGTTCTTCGGATTTTATGTTTTCTCTACAATTACCGTGCGTTTGTTTGCGAGCAAATTGTCCGACATCATCGGTCGAAGAAAAGCCTTACTCATTGGCGTTTTCTTTATGTGTGTGAGTATGATAATCGTTTCTCTATCAGCTCACAGTCTCGCGCTGTTTGTGACATCCGCCATCGTTTTTGGATTATCAACGGGTGTAAACAGCCCGACGATTATGGCTTGGACGGCAGATTTATCAGCTGAGCACCGTCGTGGGATTGGTGCAGGGACACTATTCATCGCTTTGGAAATTGGAATTATGGTGGGATCGTTCAGCACCATTTTCACCTACGACAACACGATGGATACGATCCCTCAGACCGTTCTGTTTGGAGCTTTCTTCTGCATAGTTGCCATCTTATATCTCCTCTGGCATTTGCGTTACCGCGACTCAGTAACTTAATTCGTCTTCCACATTCAAATAACGCCGTAATCGCTTTACAATAAAGTAAATGGGAAGGGTATCGAAAAGCGCGAAAAAGAACTTGAAAAGATAGCTGCTTAAAATCAATGACAGTAAGAAAACCGTAGGATCTTTACCGGGTGGAACAGTAATTCCTTTTGACCAATAATAGGTGATTAGGATCACTGCAATGGAATCGATCAATTGACTGGTCATCGTCGATAAGTTATTGCGCAGCCACAATTTCTTACCGTTTGTTTTGCGTTTCAAAAAGTGGAATACTTGTACATCTACAAATTGCGCCGTGAGATACGCAATCATGGAGGCAATCGTTGCTCCAACAGTCAAGGTTCGAATGGCATAGAAGGCGTATTCATTAGGTACCACAGCTCTTCCTTCAGAAACACCAATCGGCATCGTTCCATTCGGATTGAGATTTTCAGGAGCTTCCAGCCATCCTCCAAACCAAACGACTAAGAGCACCCAGATATTCAAAACGAGACCGATCCAAACGACCATGTTCGCGCGTTTACGACCATAAATTTCTGAGATAATATCGGTACACAAGAAAGTGATGGGATACGGAAGAACACCTACGGCAATGGAAAATCGAATGGAACTTTCATCACTGATTCCGACCCAAGAGGATAAGTCAATGAACCGAGAAACACCAAGAATGTTGAGCATCGCCAATGACCCAAGAAAAATCCCTGCAATTAATAAAAACACCCATTCCCTTCTCCTCTGATAATTGATATCGATATCCTTCGCTCCAAACATGGAATTGAAAGTACAGTTTTTTAATGATTCTAAGCTTGCTTTGATTGCATGCTGCTGGAACGAATATAACGCTTGAAGTTTTATTCACCACGGAGGCACAAAGAAATGGAGAAAAACAACATGGACTAGATAGTGCGGCGGTCACAAGATTATGACGTGATCATAATCCTTCGCACATCTAATTTCAGGCAGACTAAAATAGTAAGGAGTTATTTATTTGATCATAACGCAGTGATGATCTTGTGCACTTTACAGGCATCGGTTTATAGTGCCCCTCGTGCCTTTGTGGTGATATAAATTTTACAATTTGTTCTCCGCCACTTCTGACGTACACTGTGGGAATCAAGCCCCTCGTATCCAAATAATCGCTATCTTCGACAAAAGCGAACGCATGTCAAAAATCAATGCTGAGGAACTTACCAAATTGTATTACTCCATTGGGGAAGTTGCCGATATGTTTGATGTGAACACTTCTTTGATTCGCTTTTGGGAAAAGGAATTCCCGACCATTCAACCCAAGAAAAACAAGAAGGGTAATCGTCTTTTTACGCCGAAAGAAATTGGTAAAATCGATCGCATTTACACCTTGGTAAAGGAAGAAGGATATACGTTGGATGGCGCTAAGAAGGCAATGCGCGGTAAATCGACGCCAGCAACTCCAACCGTTTCAAATGAGACTTCAAACGAAGAGGTTATAAGTCGTTTGGAAAGTTTGAAGGAACGCCTACTTGCCCTCAAGCTCTAGTTCATATTGATATGAAGGTTCTTGTAGTGAAGGAATGCCTCCACGAATTGAGATTCAGGGACTTCCACATCGTACGTGCAATCGCCAATTCTATTCAACAAAACACATAGGATGGAATTGTTCGCGTTCTTTTTATCGTTGTAGAGCATCGCTACCATCTCCCCTACCTCATCATTCGAATATGCAGGCAGCTCATAGAATTCAAAAACGGCCTCCTGCACCGCTCGGAAATCTTCTTCGGACAACATTTCTCTTCGATAAGCGATGTAAGCCTCCATCATTATTCCAATGGCAACACAATGTCCATGCGTCAACGGAATTCGACTCATGAAATGTCCCTCCAATACATGTCCGATGGTATGTCCGAGGTTCAAGATCTTGCGTTTTCCTTTTTCTGTCGGATCTTCGTTCACAACTTCATGCTTCACACGAATGCACGACTCTATCAATTCCAATCCAGGGAATTCATCTTCGCGCATGGAATGCAATACAGAAGCAAACAACTCGGGACTTTCAATCAATCCGTGCTTTAACATTTCAGCATATCCGCTCAACAATTCATACCCTGGTAAAGTGGAAAGGAATACTGGATCGATGTACACGGCCACGGGATCAGAAAACACCCCAATCTGATTCTTAAAGTGCCCTAGATTGACACCTGTTTTCCCGCCGATTGATGCATCCACCATGGACAACAAAGTCGTTGGGATATTGATGAAATCCAGACCGCGTTTGTAACAAGACGCGACGAATCCGCCCAAATCTGTGATCATTCCACCGCCCAAATTGATGATAACATCGTGACGGGTAACTCCATATTCCGTCAAGGCTTCCCAAACACTTCCTACAATGTTCAGTTGTTTGTTGTCTTCTCCGGATGGCAGCAAAATAATTTCTGCATCGCTCAACCCTATGAAATTCGTGAGCATGTACTCCAAACAATTCACGTGGGAATTCTCATCTACGATCACCACTTTCTTCACGTCAGCGTACGTAGTATTCAATTTCTCGTTTAACGAAGAAGTTGTAATATCGCCTAATTCCAGACGGCAGTTATTGGTATCGATGTATTTCACGGATAGAATTTGAAGTAAAAATAATGATTCGCCTTCTCTAATTAACGTTCCAGATTTATAACAAAGTATAAATTGTGTGCATGGTTAACGGAAATGCTTGAAAACGGATTCGTCAGCTTTCACCACAAAGGCACAAGGGACACTATAAAGCCACATATATAAGTACACAAAGGTTTCTGACTTCGTCAAAATCATAATAAACTTACTTCATTCTTGATTATCGCAAAGCGATAATCTTGTGCACTTAACTCATACAATGCTCCTTGTGCTCTCCGTGCCTTTGTGGTTAAAAATTCTGCAACCAAGCAAGTACACCGATAGGATTTCACTACTCCCATTTTTTCTGTTAAAAACGAGCGCGATTTTCTATGAAATGGAATCAACTCAGATCGAAAAGAACGCTATTTTTGTTCCATGATTCTCTTTGACAATACCGAAGTTGCTTTTCGTAAAAGTTCGGACGGAGATTTGCGCCGTGCGTACTGGTTGTTTCGTATGATTGGCAGTCCTGGACTGGTCAAATTTGGTAAGTGGATGACGAATTTTGCTTTGAAGATTCGTATGCCCTTACGATGGATCATTAAGCCTACCATATTCCGTCAATTTTGCGGGGGAGAATCCATTCAGGAGTCCTTAAAGGCATCGAAAAAGCTGGCTGATCGCAATGTTAAAACGATCCTAGATTACAGTATCGAGGGAAAGACCGACGAAAAAGATCTGGAAGCCACGATGCATGAAATCGTCCGTACGATCAAAGAGGCACAAAACAATCCTGATATTCCTTTTGCTGTTTTCAAGGTGACAGGAATCACAACGTTCGACGTTCTTGAAAAGGCCAATAACGGATTAAAACAATTGTCGGACAAAGACCTCGCTGGATACAACAAGTTAGTTGAGCGAATGGAATTCATTTGTTCTGAAGCACACAAAGCGGGCGTTCCGATTTTCGTGGATGCCGAAGAATCATGGATTCAAGATACGATTGACCATCTGGTGTATGAAATGAGCTATAAATTCAATCAAGAAAAAGCGATTGTCTTTAATACGATTCAATTGTATCGCCACGATCGTCTTGCATTCCTTCGCAAGGAGATTGAACGTGCGAAAGAGCAAAAGTTCTTCCTCGGAGTGAAATTGGTTCGAGGGGCGTACATGGAAAAAGAACGTGAACGCGCCAAAGAAAAAGGATATCCTTCACCTATTCAACCGGATAAGGCAGCTACAGATAAAGATTTTAACTCGGCATTAGAATTGGTTGTTTCTGAAATCGATCATGTGGCATTTTGCGCCGGGACACATAATGAAGAAAGTTCTTTGTATCTATCGCAATTGATGGATGAGCATAACATTACTCACGACGATCCTCGCGCTTATTTTGCGCAGTTATTAGGAATGAGTGATCATATTTCATTCAACTTATCTAACGAAGGCTTCATGGTAGCCAAATACGTCCCTTACGGGCCCATTCGTGAGGTGCTGCCGTACCTGATTCGTCGCGCCGAAGAAAACACTTCTGTTGCAGGACAAACTAGCCGCGAGTTGTCGTTGATTATTAAGGAGAGAAAACGAAGAAAGAATAAGAAATAAAAAAAACCGAAACTACACTTCGAGAACCTCAGTGCACGTTTCGGTTTTTAAATATTGAATCATGAATATTGAAAACCCTTATCCAATATTCATGATTTCTAATTCATTATTCTACTTAGTCACATTCACATGCCCCGTATCTGTTCTGCGTTCGTCTGAGGCGATGGTTTTGAACACAACTGTCCAGACGTAAGTACCGTCCTGAACCATTCTTCCGTTATACGTTCCGTCCCAACCTTCCGTTGGATCACTGGACTCCCAGATCACTTGTCCGTAGCGGTTGAAGATCAACATATGCCAATCGAAAGGATCAAATCCTGCCGTGAACACTGGTTGGAAAGTCTGGTTGAACTCATCTCCATCCGGAGTAAAGGTGTTCGGAATGTAGTAAATCACTTCTTCATTCACTTGAATCACCTGCGTGAATGAATCAATACATCCGATCGGGGAATACCCGTACAAAGTCACCAAGTATCCAGAGGTTGCATTGTCCGGGAATTCATGCGTTGGATTCACCGTTGAAACGGGCTCTGTACCATCTCCAAAATCCCATGAATACGTTGATGCTCCTGTTGATGTGTTCTCAAAAGAAACATCCGTATCCAAGCTTAATACTGTGTATGTCGAAGGAATAAACGAAGGACTTGGTGTGCTCTCCACGTAGATGTAATCATCGTATGTTACCGAGTTTGTACAGCCATTGGCACTGGTCACAGTCAAGGTCACATCGAAAGTTCCGCCGTACTCGTATAAATTCGGCACATCAGCACATCCGGTTCCCGTATTTCCATTTCCAAAGTCCCATTGGCAATTGGTGAAGTTACCAACAGTCGTATTCGTGAAGAAGATCGTATGCGGTTCGCACACAGACAAAGTGTCTGCCACGAAAGACGGTTGTGGAATTGGTTCTACCGTTACCGTAACGTCATCGACATTCTCACATCCATTGGCGTCAGTTCCAATTACGGTGTACGTTGCAGTCGTTGTAGGAGTGATAGTACTTCCATTCGGAGATCCATTATCCCAAACGTAGGTCTGAGCTCCAGTAGCCGAAAGCGTGTAATTTTCTCCGTCGCACAGCGTCACGTCGTTTCCTGCGAATACTGGAGGTAATGGATTGACCACAATCGTCTGCGATCCGGTCGCTGCGTTCGAACATGCGACATCTGTAATTAGGTTCACAGTGTACGTACCCGGAGCATTTCCAAGCACAATGGTATCGTTTGTTGAATTGATCGTTTGCGCGTTACCGTCCAAGTCATAAGACAAATCGAATGGCCCCGTTCCGGTTACCACAACGAATACATCGTTCACGAATTCATTTGCACAATAAATGCCTCCATTCTCAACAGATGTTACCGTTGGAACTGCTTGCTCAATAATGGTTTCGATGAAGTTTCCAACATTGGTACAACTAGAATCCGCAATTCCTGTTACTTCATAAACTCCCGGAGCGTTTCCGAGGTTCACTGGAGACGTTGGACTTGTCATCTGCATCGGAACTCCATCCAAAGTGTAATCAATAGTAAATGGCCCTGTTCCCGTGACATTAACTGTTACATCAGTAATGAAGTCTCCGAAACAATACACTCCACTTCCGGCTGTAGCAAGAATAGAAGGAGGAACTGGTGCTACGTCTTGCACATTGACTTGACACGCTTGATCGTCCGAGAAGTAGATCAAAATGTCCACTGGCGATCCGTCGGCAGGAATTCCGGTGATTCCGAAGTTCGTTAAAGTTCCATTCGTAAATGGCCCGTTGATGGTTTGGGTGTATGTTCCTGTTCCTGTTGTGATTTCCACTTCAATCGTTCCTGTACCCGGATTTTCAACATAAACGAATTCTCCAGTTACGGCGAATGTATTGGCCCCCTGACAACTTGTGATATCGTAGTTCAAACCTGCGATCGTACAAGGACACGACACGTTGATCGTTACAGAACTAGATGCCGCACATCCAGTCGCAGTATCCGTGATTGTCGCAAAATAAATTGTAGTATCCAAGGCACAAGCCGTTGGTTGTTGCAAAGTTGGATCGTTTAAGGTCAATGCTGGTGTCCAAACCACGTCGTAAATTGGAGGATCACATGTAAAGTCTACGTTATCCAAAGCCCAAGCATCCTGATCTTGAACCTGCGTAAACGTCGGTTGATGCCAACGGAATCGCGTAGATGGCGTTTGAGCCATCGGTGGAATCGGAATCAAGAAGTTCTGCCACGTCGGGTTGTTATCCCATTGCGACTGATAATACGTATTCAAAGTAGTCCAATTGGCTCCACCGTTTGTTGAATATTGCAATACAATATCTTCTCCTGCATCCGCATTTTCACAAGCAGCACCGGAAGATGTATTCCCCATGAATAAACTAAATTGTAAGAATCCACAGTTCGCGGTTGCATCAACGTCTACTGTAACCGCCTGACGCGTACCGATGTTCTTGAAATACATGGCATTTCCAGTTACCGATCCACATGCTCCACCAGATCCGATTTGAGCTCCGGCAGCATCTGACCACATGTTACCGTCAAACCATGGATCGAAATCATCGATGATAGAACCTGCATTGTAATCGGTGAACTCCACATTCAAATCCGTACAGTTCGGACACAAAACATTGGTATTCGTAGCTGTTGCCAAGGCATTTACCGGAGAGACAACCACAGTAACGGTATCATAACATGCATCGGTTCCGTCGGTGTAGGTGACGATATAGTCCGTAGTCGTATTCGCCGTGATGACCTGATCAAAGTTGTCTGGTGATCCAGGGATGTTACTCCAATCGTAGTAGTAACCACAATTCGTTGGGAGAATTTCAATGTTGTCAATTCCCCAGTGATCGTTTACAGTCGAACTTGCATTCGGCTGCGTCCATTGGAACATGGTATTTGCTGTCCATGCGCCCGGAGGTAACACGAAACAGTAATTCGCCCAATTGTAATATTGATTGGCGTATCCCGCGATGGGTTCAAAATAGAAGATGTCGATCCATGTCAAACCTCCATCGGTAGAATACTGGAAGAATACCCCTTCATCCGGAAGATCGGGATCTTCACAGTCTCCTCCTCCAACGTCATCTGCAGCAAAGTCAAGATCGAAACATACTTGCCCTCCACATGATAAATCGAAGCCGTTTGTTGTTAAAGTTCGCGGGAAAGGTACGTTTCCGAACCAAGCGGATGGTGTCCCATCTAATGAAGGCCCACAAGGATTGTTATAAAGTACGGTAGCTGAA
Organism: Fluviicola sp. XM-24bin1; assembly: GCA_003149635.1. Taxonomy (GTDB): domain Bacteria; phylum Bacteroidota; class Bacteroidia; order Flavobacteriales_D; family Crocinitomicaceae; genus UBA4466. Next base: position 1,668 of record QCWI01000007.1, on the reverse strand, counting down.
GTTGTCCATCCTGCTCCAATTTGACCTCCATCGAAGTTGGTAGAAAGCACCGCTGAATCCGATAATCCGATTGCGGCAAGGTATAAGTCTGCCCCACAAGCAGCAAAAATGGAATCTGGCCCTGCATCCACCGTACATTGCGCATTGACTTGCGCGCTCCCCAACACTAAAAATGCAAGTAATATTCTAAACTGCTTCATTACTTCTGAGTTCCTTGATTAATTACTTCCATGTTCATGAATTCAAAATTGGTCAATGTCTGTTCTGACATTCCTGGTACCAATTCGATGAAATGGCAAAACAGGTACACACGCTTGTCCATCTTACTTGTTCCGTCACCTTCCAAAACTTCACCTGGAGAAAGTGTCAAGGATCTTTGAAATTCCTGCGACTCTACATAATCACAGTTAGCACAAACATCATTGCGAAATTCTTTCACAGCCCAGTTAAATGTTTTGATCTCGGTATCGGAAGTGTTCTTGAATCGGAACAATACGAGTACTTGATTTCGGACATTTTGGTTGTTACATTCCTGAACTTTGTATTCCACTTCGATTCCATTTAGGGTTATCAAGGCAGTCCATTCGTCAGTAATTTCAATCGGATCATGATCTACATTCTCAATTGGATGCGCTTGCATAGAGAATGCGAGTACCAGAAAGGCACTAAAGATAATTAGTCGTCGCTTCATAAAATTCGTTCGGCCTTCACTGTATGTTCCAATCCGGCAAAATAACCGTTTTACTCAGACCCATAGCCTTAAACAGAAAAGACGGCACAAAGTTACAGTAACTATCGTTTAATCCCATAAAATGTTAGTGAACTAAGCATAAAATATGACTTTTGTGATAATACTCACAAAAAAGGCGTCTCCCCTATGGAAAGACGCCTCTGGTTTGTTTTTGGTTTTAAAGTGCGCTTTATTTGATCACATTCACGTGACCTGTAATCATAATACGCTCGTCGTTCATTGTAGTCTTGAACTCAATTTTCCAGGTGTAGGTACCATCTTGAACTTCTCTTCCGTACAATCCGTACGTTGCATCCCAACCTACCGTTGAATCATACGATTCAAATACGATTTCACCCCATCTGTTGAAGATTGTTAAGTGGTAATCGAATGGATCAAATCCTTCCGTAAAGACAGGCAAGAATACGTCGTTGTAATCATCACCATCCGGTGTGAAAGTATTAGGTACCCAGTAGATCAATTCTTCAGATACAGTGATCGTTAGTGACGTTGAATCTACACATCCCAAGTCTGTATATGCCCACAAGGTAACTGTGTAAGCTCCTGCTTGTGCTTCTGGGAATGTATGCGTTGGATTTACCTCATTGCTGATTCCTGAATTGTCTCCGAAATCCCATTCGTAGTTCGTCGCTCCAACAGAGTTGTTCGTGAAAATTACTTCTGTGTACAATGTCGACAAATCCGTTTGCGACGCCGAGAATGATGCCAATGGAACGTCCTCTACAAAGATGTAATCTGTGTATGTATCCGTTGAAGTACATCCTGTGTTTGACGTTGTTGTCAATGTCACGTCGTACAATCCTCCGTTGTTGAAAGTGTACGATGGATTGCATCCTGTTAATGTCGTTCCGTTAATTGTCCATTCACAATCAGAGATTCCGCTTGCCGCCGTTGACAAGTTCGTGAAGTTTACTGTC
>QCWI01000006.1 GCA_003149635.1 Fluviicola sp. XM-24bin1 | reverse complement strand
TTGCGCGCTCTACGGCAAACCCGGTTTGAAGGTGGACGAAAAAAAGGCTTGCTCCATTGGAAGTTTTGAAAGCGTCGACGATATTGAAGTTGCCGAATCGCTCCTTTCCCATGCGATGGAAAAAGCGTCAAGCGAAGGGTTCGAATATGTATTGGGGCCGATGGAAGGTTCCACCTGGAATAATTATCGTTTCAGCGATCATAACAACCATCCGAACTTCTTCATGGAACCGTATCACCATGATTACTACGGAAAACTTTGGGAAGAATGTGGGTTTGAGTCGGTAGCGAACTATATCTCCAATCTTGACACGCAACTGACATTTGATGACGAACGCATCACGAAATGGGAAGAGCGTTACAAGGAAAACGGAGCGATCTTCCGATCAATAGACTTGGAGAATTTAGAGGCGGATTTATTGAAGTTAGCAAAATTCAACAACGAAGCATTCAAGGAGAATTTCCTGTTCACGCCAATTGCCGAGGAAGATTTTGTAACCAAATATGCAAAGCTGAAACAATACTTCGATCCCGAAATAATTTGGGTAGTTGAGGATCAATCGAGTGACATCCAAGCGATCTCCTTTTCCATTCCTGATTATCTTGATCCGACTGGAAAGACGCTGATCATTAAATCTTTGGCCAGAAAGAAAAACACGCCTTTCCGCGGAATTGGATCGTACTTGGCTGGGAAAACCTATCAAATTGCAGCGAAACGAAACTTTGAGCGTGTCATTCACGCCTTGATGATCGTAGATAACCACTCGGTGAGCATCTCAAATAATTACGAGGGAGATCATTACAAATCGTACACTTTATACGGAAAAGCGCTATGAATATCTCTCAACTCTTTCTTGATGCCGCCGAAAAATATCCGGATCGACTCGCGATAATTGATCCTAAGCAAGGGATCTCTTATGCTGATCTTCAGAAAGATGTCCTCGAAACCGCAGCGTATTTTCGTAGCAAAGGCATTCAAAAAGGCGATCGTGTATTGGTATTTGTTCCCATGAGTGTCGACTTGTATCGCATTGTTCTAGCTTTGTTTTATTGCGGAGCGACGGCCGTTTTCTTAGATGCATGGGTGAACAAAAAAAGATTAGAGCTTTGCTGCCAAATCGCCGACTGTAAAGGATTTATTGGCGTTCCGAAAGCGCGAATCTTTGCTTGGTTTTCGAGAGAACTTCGAAGAATTCCCATCAAGTTGGCGATGAAAAAGCAGCATTCCAAAATCGGTGAAATTGAATCCGTTTCGAACGATGACTCGGCCTTGATCACATTTACCACAGGAAGCACAGGAAGGCCAAAAGCAGCGGATCGTACACATGGATTTCTGAAAGAACAATTTGATGCGCTCATTGACGAAATCGATCCTAAAGTGCAGGATGTCGATATGCCAGTTTTACCTATCGTTTTGTTCGTCAATCTCGGCGTGGGTTGTACCTCCGTTATTGCTAATTTCAAAATGTCTAAACCGGAAACGATGGAGTCGCAGAAATTGGTTGAGCAGATTCAAAATCACAAAGTGAATCGAATTACGGCATCGCCATTTATCGTGGAGCAATTGGCCAAGAAAACTTCCGACAAATCAGTATTTGATGCCATTGAAAAGGTATTTACTGGCGGAGCGCCCGTTTTTCCATCGCAAGCGAAACTATTGAAAGGAGCTTTTTCCAATGCCGCTGTCAACATCGTATATGGTTCTACGGAATCTGAACCGATTAGCTCGATTGAAGCCGTGGAATTGATTGCCAACGAAGACCAAGTTTCCGAAGGATTGCCTGTTGGACACATCTACCATAAAACGGAGCTACGCATCGTTAAAATCTCAGAGGATGCCATTCCGACAGCAACTCCAGATGAACTGAACAATCTGACTTTAGAAGATGGAACAATCGGAGAAATCATCGTCGCTGGACCGCACGTTTTAAAGCGTTATTTCAATAACGAAGAAGCATTCAAAAAGAACAAGATTGTGGTTGGAGACACTATTTGGCACCGCACAGGAGATTCTGGATTTTATAAAGATGGAGAACTCTATTTAACCGGTAGGTGCCAACAATTGATCTACTCAAACGAGACTATTCTCTCGCCCTTCATTATCGAAAATCGACTTCAAGAAATCCCGGGAGTAACCATGGGAACCTTGCTTGAGATCAACTCAAAATTGATTTTAGTCTTGGAGGGAATCCATGCATTGGAACACGATCAGAAAGAATCACTAAACCTTCCTTTTGACGAGATAAAATTTAAGGAAATCCCGAGAGATCCGCGGCACAATTCGAAAATTGATTATTCGGCACTAAAGTCGAAACTCACCGTCTAATCCCTTAGTCTTCTTGGTCTTTTTCCGTACCCCCAAAAATTATAAAGGCCGTCATCAAACTCATCATTGTTCTATTGATTGTAATCGATCATTTCCGTTTGGTACAAGAGGATTTAAAGTAATCTCTAAACCCAAGGTTCGTAGCGATACTCAGAGAGATTTTCAAAACCTGCGGACAGAAAAATAAATACATGGTTGAAACGAGAGGAATTCTGACGCAAAATCACCCGCTGTTTGCAGATAACAGCCAAAGTTGGATAACCAGCAGATATCTTCTCGAGACTCAAACTAATATGCAATTCGGTTCTTTGCGTAAAACTTCTTTCGGAACAAGAGCGCGTAAAAGTGATCCATCACAACGGCGTGAGGAATTGTAATGGCAGATATAATGATTAGAAGCAAGTAACTGAAAGGAAGATCAATCCATTTGAGCTGTGTAAGAATGAAAACAACTATGATACCCACCATAGATACAATGCTGAACGGACTAAGCAGTTTGATAAAGGATCGCAACTCCTTTACATATCCAATACTCTTCAAAAAACAATATTCCTCATTCATGACTTTCAAAGCGTGCAAGACTACGAAATACAGTGTAAACCCAATCAGAAATGGTAACGTGTAAAAGGTAACGAGGAGTAAAACCAACGTTAATAACTCCATGAATAAATGTTCGCGCCTCAATTGCTTTCTTAACGTAAAGTAAGTCAACAAGAATAGAGTGCATGCCGAACTAAGGCCAAATACAATCCGGACCAAGGAGATATGGGATATATGAATCCTTCCAAACTCCTTACTGTTTGCAGCAAGAGATGAAAGCTCCCGATCGTTGAAGAGAATCAATGCTGCCAAAATTGCAATTCCCCAAAACCAGAAAAGAAACCGGTTTAACATCTTCAGTTGTTTGAAATAATGCGAAAACTGCGACTGTCCGAAGTGATATGCAGAGATTAACAAGAAAGATAGATAAGTGAGTTTTGGAACAAACCACCAAAAAAAGAAGATCCCTCCAACCCCCAGCAGATATATCGTAACGAAGCGAACGTCGCTCATTTTTCTCTCGCTCCGATAAAGGACGTTATCTATCGCTCCATGTGGAATTCCTAAGACCAATAAAACGGGGCCCGCAATTAAAAATTGCGTCTCCATAGTCAGATCATTTTTGAAGTAAAATGAGAGTGGTGTAACAAAAAAAAGTATTCCGATATAAATGAAAGTGGCTTTTGTCATTTCAACAGGGAGAAAGCCCCATACCGGATGGCATGGGGCATGTGGCCATTAACAACTAGGCATTTTCCTTCTGCACATTTGACGATACCGCAATACCGTACACCACTAGCCCAAAGCCTATTTTGTTGATGGCATCTGCTATGTTGTAAAATAAATCTACATTTTCAGATCCCCAGCCGAACGCTGTATTCAACCACCCTCCCGGCATACACATGTAGCCGATTGGATAAATTGCCCATCCTACGAGAACGAACCAAGCTAAGTAACGTACGCCTCGTTTGACAACTGGATCGTTGCTTTTTTCCGCCAACTTGGCCACTTCTCCCATCCATGCTGTGTAAAGGATGTAGATATAACCGAGTGTAGACAAGAAACCCCATACAAATGAATGCGTCGCATCTCCTCCTTCTGGATTATAGGCTTCGCCGATGTAACCTGTTACCAACATCCAAACGGACGCCAAGATGAGTTTCCAAAGCAACCCAAGCTTTGCTCCGGCGGCTTTTGTAAGTAAAAAGAACTCTACACACATGAGCGGTACTGTTAAGGTCCAATCAATGTACCTTAAAGACGTGGGGTTCTCACCCGTTGCCATATAGTAGTCCTTCATGTAGTAATAATGCACAGCTGCGATAAACGTAATCAGCCCTGACACTAATAACGACAGTTTCCACTTCCCTGCAACACGACCTCTTTCGAAAAAGAAGAAAATAGACGCTGCCAACATCGCCATGTAACCGATGAAGAACGTAAATGCAACTGCGTCATCTTTTGGTATAACCATAATGCCTTCCATAATATGTTGTTTTTAAATTCTGTTTAAACTTAACAACAAAAGATTAAACATGTTTAATTTTTTACACAGAAACATTAAACAAAATTACGGCTCCATTTAATTCCTTGTGAACAAATTTGCGCTTTTGAGGTCTGAAATGATTTTTATGGTTTTACGTCTACCTTGGAATGTTTAATAATGACGATAAAACATTAAACAAAACGAGGATATTCAAAGAAATCACATACTTTTTAGAGAAAAGATTTCGGGAAAATAGTACTCCGGTTGGTGGCCTAAATATATGTCTAAAATGCATCGTCTACAAGTCGATATTCTTGAAATCCTAACAATGGATATTTTTTTGAATTTCGACACATAGTTCATTCAAAGGAGACGAATAAAACAAAAACCCCGACGAACCATTCGGTTGTCGGGGTTTCCTATATCCCTCAATTAGCTTACTTCGAAGCCAATTCTGCGAATTCGTCGTAGCTTACTTCTTTCTCGTTCAACTTTACAGTTTCTTTGAAGTAAGTAGTCAATTTGCGCTCAGCAAGCATGTCATACACACGATTTGCCTCCTCTTGGTTTTGTAATACTTGCATTGCAGATTGTGTCAATTCCTCATCTGCTGGAGCAGGCATTCCGTATTGCGCGTAGTTGCTCACCAACAATCCTTTTGTGAAATCGATTACCTCCTCGTTCTCCAATTTGATATCGTTCGCTTTAAAGATTGCACCTTGGATCAATTGCCATTTCAAACCTTTCGCGTAGTTTTCGTAATCCGCTTCGATTTGCTCCATCGTGATCTCTGTCTCATTCGACATCTGAATCCAACGTTTCAAGAACGCATCTGGAAGCTCCACTTCTGTTTTCTCCAACAAGTTGTCGTAAACAGAACGCGTCAACATGCGATCGGAATCGTTCACGAACATTCCTTGCAAGTCGTTCTCAACGCGCTCACGTAGAGACTTCTCATCCGTTACGTTTCCTGGCCCGAACAACTTATCGTACAACTCCTCATTCAATTCAGCCAACTCCATCACTTTGATTTCGTTTACTGTCATTTGGAATTTATCAGAAAGTCCTTCCAATTCTTCTTCTTTCACACCCAACATTGCTGCTGTATCAGCACCACCGCGAGAAACATCCGTAGGATTCACTACCAATTTGTCTCCAACTTTCTTACCGATCAATGACTTCTTCACTTTCTTGTCCGTAACGAACTCCAAAGAAACAGTCGATGTGTGAAGGATTCCTCCTTCTTTGATGGACTCGTCATCGTTCAACTCAACAAACTGAGCCAATACCATGTCTTTCTCTCCTACTTTCTCTCCGGAAACCAATTTTCCGTAGCGACGTTGCAAGTCTTCGATTTGCTTATTAATCAAAGCATCATCCACCTTCACTTTCACGTAATCGAACTTGTTCTTGCCTGATAGTGGCACTTCGATTTCAGGTGCCAATCCAATCGCATAAGTAAATTCGAATTTATCCGGATTGTCAAAATCTCCTGTGAAGTTATCCTCGCCTTCCGTTGGAATAGGATTTCCAAGGATATCCAACTTGTTCTCTGTAATGTACTCTTGTAGCGATTGATTCACAACCTTGTTCAATTCTTCGGAAAGAACTGCTTTTCCGTATTGCTTCTTTACCAATCCCATTGGCACGTGCCCCGGACGGAATCCTGGAACTCTTGCCGTTTTACGGTAGTTATTTAACGTATCGTTTACCTTCTTTTCGTAATCTTCCGGCGTTACTTCCACCGTAAGTGTTGCGTTCAACGCATCTACATCCTGACGAGTTACATTCATACTCTTGTCTTTGATCGTATTAAACAAAAAATGGCATAAGACACTCTTATACCATTGTTATTTTGTGCGGGTGGAGGGAGTCGAACCCCCACGCCTCGCGGCACTAGATCCTAAGTCTAGCGTGTCTACCAATTTCACCACACCCGCATTATTTCAGTAATTCCAATGGAATTATGGGTTTGTTAACCTTGTGCTTTCCGCTGAAAGCGACTGCAAAGATATAGATTTATTTAAATAATCCGCATGCCGAGCTTTTATTTTTTTTCGAATTTTCGACAAGGGTTTCAGTGTCCATAACTTGTGGATAAGTCTAGGAAAATCGGCTTGATGAACGCGGGAATTCGTCTTACCTTTGCGTACTGCAATAAATGCACGAACGATATGGTAACTTTTGACCCGAAAGAGCTCCCTGTTCCAATGGTTCACAAGCACTTACTTGGTGCGGTTGGGCCTCGTCCTATTGCCTTTGCTTCCACGGTGGATGCAGATGGTAATGACAATTTGGCGCCGTTCAGTTTCTTTAATGTATTCAGTGCTAATCCACCGGTGATGATTTTCTCACCTGCCAGAAGCGGTAGAACGAATACAACGAAGGATACTTATAACAATGTGAAAGTAGTGCCTGAAGTAGTCATCAACGTGGTGAACTACGATATGGTGCAACAAATGAGCTTGGCAAGTTCCCCATTCGATCCAAACGTTGATGAATTTGTGAAGTCAGGATTAACTGGAATTCCTTCCGAAACCATCCGACCGAAGCGCGTTGCTGAAGCGCCTGTTCAATTTGAATGCAAGGTGGTTGAAGTGAAAGAATTGGGAGATCAAGGGGGAGCTGGCAACTTGGTAATTTCTGAAGTGCAGCGCATTCACATTCGCGAAGATTTGTTAGATGAAAACGGATTGATCGATCAAAAGAAAATCGACTTAGTTTCTCGAATGGGCGGCAATTGGTACTGTCGTGCAGATGAAAACTCCATGTTCGAAATCACGAAACCTATTACTACCGTTGGAATTGGATACGATTCTATTCCAGAAGACATTCGTTCTAGTGAGATTCTTTCTGCAAATGATTTAGGTCAACTGGCAGGAATCGTTGAATTACCGAATGAAACGGATGTCAACGAACACAAACTTCTGGAATTGAGCGATTTATTCGTATCTTTAGAAGACAATGCATCCCAATTGGAACGTGAGTTGCACACAAAAGCGAAAGCGTTATTGCAGGAAGATAAACTAGAAGAAGCTTGGATGACTTTACTGGCATTCAACAATGGATAAGACAACACAAACAACAACCATAAACTAAGAAGCAATTATGTTCAAATTAACAGGACAAATCAAAGTAATAAAAGACACGGTGCAGGTTACCGAGAAGTTTGCAAAGCGCGAATTCGTTGTGACTGACGCTTCGTCTATGTACCCACAAGACATCTTGTTCCAAGCAGTACAGGACAAATGTTCTATGCTTGACGGAATGACGGAAGGAGAAACGGTAGAAGTATCTTTCAACTTGCGCGGACGCGAGTGGACAAGTCCACAGGGAGAAGTGAAGTACTTCAACACCTTAGATGCTTGGCGCATTGAGAAAATGGGTCAGGGAATGCCACAAGGAGGGCCTTCAGACATGAACTTAGACCCAGCGGCGTCACCAATGCCTTCTGGAGGTACGGACGCTTCTGACGATGACGATTTGCCGTTCTAAGGAGATTTAGGAATTGAAGGAAAGGCCGTGTCTCAACTTTGATTGAGGATCGGCCTTTTTTTTTGACCTTGTTCGCCATTTCGCGAACTAGCTAATTCACGAACTCTAGGAATTGCGTAAAATAATCCCGAACTTATTTAGTTGAGCATTCCAGATATTTGTAACCTTTACCACCCACAACTTGTTCAACTAACACGAACATCTCAATTATGAAATACATTTCTGTCATAGCCGTATTAACACTCCTCCTAACTTCTTGCATCAAAGACAAATTGGAAAAAGACAGCCTGATAATGGCTGGAACTTGGAATTGGCAATACTCTATTGAATATACGTACGACAGCGCCAACGACACCATTTTAACTAACATCATTCCTGCATCGAATTACCCGGATTCGTACAGAATTCGAATTGAGGAGAAAGGTAAAATTTATCAAATCAAGAATTCGGAAGAAGACAAATATAGATTGGTACTCCCCGACTTTAAATCTGGATTGTGTTTCGATTTAAACAATAGTTATCAATACAAGATTCTACCCAACAATAAGGAAAACGATTCGATTGTCGGATGTGTGAATGAAGATACATTGATTACCAGCGACTGGCATTTGCCCCTTCAAAAAGGAGACGGTCAATATCCGTATTACAAGCACGTGTTTACGAAGTAGCACACTTCTATTTATTCACAATCTTTCTCCCCTTCCATTTCGGTTGGTAAAAAGGAACGAGTACTGCGAGTAGAATCGAATACAGCGGAAACCACAACTCCGCGAACGGCAGCATCAACAGCAATCTCGGGCGTTTGATTTGCTTGAAATAAGCGCTGAACACCAGGAAATCGGTGATTGTTTTGCAGACAATTAAGTAGATCAATCCGAACCAGAAGCCCTGAATTAAAGTCCAAATGAGCAAGGCAACGAACGCCGCCATAAACAACAATTGTTTCACCGCGATATAGGTATTCAAACCATCTCCTAGAGCATTCGTTTTGCTGATCCAGCGCAGTCTTTGAGATAAATACGCACCAAAAGTTTCAGGTGCAGGAGTCGTCACCGCTAATTCAGGATCAGAGCTCAGACGCACCTTCGCTTTATTTTTGGTAAAATCTCGTAACAAAAATGTATCGTCGCCACTGGAAATATGTCCATGTCGATCAATAGAATCCAGTTCATTGAATAAATCCGTCCGATACATCAAATTGGCGCCACTAGCGAAAATTGGCCGCCTCCACCCAGATAAACCTGTATTTACAGCGTTAGCAACTACCACGTCGAAGATAAATAGATGCGGAAGAAAGGATTTCGAAGAAAAAATGGCTGGTAGCACGTACATATCTGCTTCAGACATCCGCTGTAAAGCTTTAAAGTAATTGGCACCAACTACTACGTCGGCGTCCCACGTTAAGGTGTATTTTGTCTCCACCAATTTCGCGCCTGTTCGAATTGCATTCTTCTTTCCAGCTTTCCCATTTTCAGCCTGAACGATTCGTATTGGTAAATCCTTCATTCTCTCTTTAATCAACGATACCGAAGCATCCTCGGAATGATCATCTACAAAAATGAATTCGGCCGGATAAAGAGACAAATCCTCAATGCTCTCTAGGAGCGCTGGAAGATTCTCTGCCTCATTTCGGAAAGGAATGATCACTGTTACATCTGATGAAGACATCTTTTCACCACTAGCATAACCACGTTCTTTATTTCGTTGTACAGAAAAGCCGAACAAAGCCACGAAAGCAAAGAAAACGCCGTAAATCCACAAGAAGTAATTAATCCACTCTATTGATGTTTCCATGATCTGTTGCGGCAAATTAATAAACCGAGTAAGGCGGGTGAAACTGTGTTCAACAACCAAATTGATAACGAAGCGAAAAGAATCGCTACTTCATTCACATTCAAAGTGGAAAGTACGAACAATGCGATGGACTCCTTCACCCCCACTTTACCCAAGATCAACGAAGGAGCAATCATGGTGAGCAAGTACACCTGCCAAATTGCAGCGATTAACTCAAGGCTCCAATCAGCTCCGAAAGCCACCAACATTAGCGAGAATTGCAAGGTAAAAATTGCAAATCGGCCGTAACTGAGAAACAAGACCTTCGTTCGGAACCAAGGACTTTTTTTGAGCAAGTGCTTGAAGGATGTCCCAAATTTCATTCGTTTGAAAAAGCGCAGGAAATTATCGATATAGAAGAAGAATAGGTAACTCACCAAAACTACGATGAGCAGCACATACATCAATCGATCTTCATCTTGCCAAACCAATAATTCGCCCAACCAGACTACCGAAACCGCGCCGAACGTGATACTGGCCAGAAATTGCCCCAGGTTTGACAACACAGTGAATGCCGTGATATTCGCACGATGTACTTTCTCGAAATAATAAAATCTTCCAATGAAATTCCCGATCATATTCGGGGTCAAAAGACCGGTAACCAATCCCGCTAAAAAGGAGTGCAATTTCGTTCGTCTATCCGTTTTGATTTCAATGGCCTTCAGTGTAACCATCCATTTCTGATAGGCCAACCACATGTTCGGAACGACAAGCAAGATTGCAGCACTCAAAGCCAATGGCTGCTTAATCCCAAACGCTTGCCATGCGTTCTTATTCACACCATTCAACTGATACCAAAGTAGTAGTAGAACGCCGGAAAACAGCAAGACCTTTAGAGCAAGAAATAACTGAGCTCTGGGTCTTCTCGTATGTCGTAACTCGGTTTCGATAATCGAATATACCATAAAACTCACAACCATTCCATGCATCTGCGGTAACAATCGCACGGAAATCGCTAGTTTTAAGGACAGATGACGACGGCAACAGATAAGGTGATATTGGGAGTGGATCCGGGGACAACCGTGATGGGTTACGGAATCATTCATGTGAAAGGAAAACAAGTGGAAATGATCAATTTTGGTGTGATCCAATTGCAGAAGTTACCTACACATCCTGATAAGCTCAAACGCATTTACGACCGAATGGATGGACTTATAAAAGAGTTCAAACCCGACGAAATGGCAATTGAAGCACCCTTCTTTGGGAAAAACGTTCAGTCTATGTTGAAGTTAGGACGCGCCCAGGGAGTTGCCATTGCTACAGCATTAGCGAACAATTTGCCTTTTGAGGAGTACTCGCCACGTCGGATCAAACAATCGATCACCGGATCGGGTGCCGCATCAAAAGAGCAAGTCGCAGGAATGCTACAAAAGATGCTCAAGTTCGAAGAAATGCCCAAATATTTGGATGCTACGGATGGATTGGCGGTTGCCGTATGTCATCATTATTCCAAAGGAGTTGGAGAACACAACAAAGCGAAGTCATCCAGTTGGAGCGCCTTTGTGAAGAACAATCCAGATCGAAAAAAATAAAACAACAAATGAAGAAAATAGTCTATCTCATTGCTATCCTTCCGCTGCTTCTAGCGTGTAATACAGAGTTTTTCAAAATGGACGAAACGGATGCTCAAACGGGATTACGCGTGAAAGGAGACGGACTCAAGTGCGAAACAGTAGAGATTCAAGTCGACGGAGAAAAAATTACAAGAAACTATTTCTATCAAGGAGAAAAAGTCGATTTCATTTTCAAGGACATTTATGGACTGAAGCGCATCAAGCAATTGGATTATCCTGAGTTGAGCATTGTTATTAAAACGAAGGAAGGAGACATAGTAAACGAAACTAAAGATGCATTAGGAGATCAGGGGCATCTTGAATTCCCACTGAAAATCATTGCATATTTCGAAGCGGCCTTCGATCGTGAATTGGGATCTGAATTTGACATTACCATCACCATAAAAGACAAAAAAGGAGACGGTATAATTACTGCTTCCATGCCATTTGAAGTCTTGCCGAATCCGAATATCACGGTTAATGCGGTGAATACAACGTATGACATGGTTTACCTTTGGGACGAAGACGAGAAAAAGGTAATCACAAGTGACTACATCTCACCGGGCAAGACTTACTACCTAGTAGTCCAAGGCTTAGAGAACATCAAATCCCCTGTAGTCCCACTGGAAATTATGGATGAGAATGGAGAGCTGCTATTTACCAATCCAGATATTTTCGACGATGTATCACCCGACGAAGCCGCCAAATTTCTGAAACACTTCTCAGCCGAATTCTACGTACCTCGAAGCGCTAGTGGCCCGGTAACCGTCCGTGTTAAGGTGATTGACGAAGAATCAGATAACTCATTGGTAGCCGAAACAACCGTGAAAATTTAATCGAACTCATAATCAAGGATATAACTTCGACCGATGGCTAAATTCAACAACTTCGACGACTACATTACAAATGCGGAATCCTTTGCTCAGCCCATATTGAACTACTTCCGATCTTGTGTTCAGGAAGCGTGTCCCGAAGCGGAAGAATCCTTCAAATGGAGCATGCCGTTTTTCGTGTACAAGGGCAATAACTTGTGCCACATGGCAGCCTTCAAACAGCATACGAGTTTCAGTTTTTGGCTGGCTGGAAAAATGAAAGATCAGCACAAATTGTTCGTCACAACGGCCAATTCAGGTATGGGACAATTTGGAAAAGTTTCGACGTTGGATCAACTACCTCGTCAAGATATACTCATTGCCTACATCGTGGAAGCCATGGCGTTAGCAGATGCTGGAGAAAAACTGGAATCGGCTCCGAAAAAGCCAGCGAGAAAATACGAGGCTCCAGAAATGATGGTCGAAGCACTTGCCGAAAACACGAAAGCAATGGCAATGTATAACGTGTTCAGCCAAAGCAATAAAAACGACTATATCGAATGGATTATCGGTGCAAAAACGGATGCAACCAGAGACAAGCGAATCGCTCAGATGCTGGAATGGCTAGAAGAAGGTAAACCGCGCAACTGGAAATACATGAAGGAATACAAAAAGCAAATAAATACCTTAGCACCTCAAATTACGCACGTTATGACACCCTTTCGTTACTTCCTAGTAGCATTTGCCTTATCGCTTTCTTACTTTTCATTTGCACAAACCCGCATTGGATACACAAGCTCCGACGTACTGATTAAGAATCATCCGCAATACGAAAGTGCTCAGGAAGACTATAAAAAGAAAGAGAAAGAACTCTCAGTTAAAGCTGCTGCATTAACGGCGCAACTCCAAGAAGCAATCAACAAGTACACCCAAAAAAAAGAAGCGGGTGGGAACACGAAAGAGCTACACCAATTAGAGCAAGAGGTACTGCAAAAACAAGAAGCTTGCGAAATGTCACTTCAAGAACTCGACGATCAATTAGCGCAGTATCAGGCTGAACTATTCGATCCTATTCTAAAGGAAATCGACGATGCGCTGTTTGAATGTGCAAAGGAGAACAATATCGACGCGATTTACCAATCTGCGAATGACGAGGGTGTTTCTTTCATTCTCTACGCGCCAGATAACAACCAAATAACGCACAACGTACTCACTGATATAAAATCGACGGCTGACCTTTCCGAAATTGAACCTTTTGACATGTCGAAAAATAAGGTTCGTATCGGCTACACGAATATTGAAGTGGTCGTTGCCATGATGCCCGAATCGGACAGAATGAATGAAGCTATGGAGTTCTACAAAAGCCAGTTAATTAGCGATTTCGAAGTAAAGAGAAAGGCAGGAATGACGATCTACGAACTGTATCAAGCAGAGAAAGATCCCGTGAAGCGAAAGAGTTACGAGGAACAACTTTTGGAAATTCAAAGTGAGCTAGAAACAATGGAGAGCGAATTTCAAGGAAATCTGGATGTCAAACGCAATACACTCACGGAGCCGATTCTCGAAAAAGCACAGGCAGCCATTGAAAAAGTAGCGAAGAAGAACAAATTAACCTACGTTCTAAATCAGACCAACAGTTCCGGTGTATCTACGATTGTTTATGGACCAGATAACGCCGACATTACTGTTACCTTATACGAAGAGCTTGGTGTCGACTACAGCGGTGATTTAAGTTCAGAAATCTCCTCCGAAACGAATGTTAAAGTAGGATATATAAACGTAGAACGCGCCTTGGCGATGATGCCTGAATCGTCTGGAATCAACGAGAAAATTGACGCAAAAACCAATGAATTGTATCAAGAAGCCGTAAACTCTGGCAAAGATCCAAACAACGACAGCGAAGTAGCACAAGAGATCATGTATAAGGTGAATCAGTACAAATCTCAATTGCTCAATCCACTCATGATTAAATTACAGGATGCCATTGATAAGATTGCGGTAGAAGGTGGATTTGATTACGTCATCAATCAAACCAGTAGCAATGTGCTCTACGCCCAAGATGCGTTTGTATTATCTGATGAGTTGTTTGAAGCCTTAGGCTTGTAGAAATTGCCTTAAGGCTGAGGTTCTTGAGATTTCTTCTTCTTTTGCTCCTTCAATTCCAAATCCGTCATCTCGTGATTTAACTTATCCAGCACCTGCTCGTAAATCTCCTCTAGATCCGTTTGTTGGTGTGCGTAGTAATCGAAGGATTTCTCAAATTGTTTGGCAGTAACTCCCTGTGCTTTAAATAGCGAATCAGCGGATGCCGTCAAGAGCTTTTCGTATCGGGTAACTTGAATGTATTGACCGCTAGCATGTCCTTCCAACTTCATCAATTCTGTCAATACATCCACCATCTTATCCTTCTCGATCAAATTCTCAGGTGCATCTTTGCGATCCACACCGGGTGAACAGCTGACAAGGAAAAGTGTTATGACGATTAAAAATCTCATCGATTAAACATCAGACGACTTCCTGAAATGTCCGTTTGAATTTTCCCATCCGCAAAAACACAGTTTCCATTCACGTAGGTGCGGTCAATGCTATGCTTGAATTTTCCCCCTTCAAACGGAGACCATCCGCATTTGTAAAACAATGAGGCTTTGGTAACTTCAGTAGACGCATTAGGATCGACAACAACGATATCTGCAAAGTACCCTTCACGTAAATATCCTCGCTCGTCTACTCTGAACAGATCAGCAGGAGCATGCGCCATTTTCTCAACGACACATTCTAAAGAAATCTTTCCTTCACTTGCTCTTTCCAGCATCGCGATCAATGCATGCTGAACCAACGGCCCACCTGACGGCGCCGTCAAATATTTGTTGTTCTTTTCTTCCAAAGTATGAGGAGCATGATCCGTGGCAACCACGTCAATACGATTGTCTAACAGTCCTTCCCATAAGCCTTCTCGATCCGCAGCAGTTTTTACCGCAGGATTCCATTTAATCAAGCTTCCTTTTGTGTCATACTGACTATCCTCAAACCAAAGGTGGTGAATACATACCTCCGATGTAATTTTCTTCTCTGCTAACGGAATATCATTGCGGAACAAGGAAAGTTCTTTCGCTGTGCTTAGATGGAAAATATGTAATCGACTTCCATACTTCTTCGCCAATTCAGCCGCAAAAGACGAGCTTAAATAACAAGCTTCCTCACTTCGAATCTTCGAGTGCATTCGCATAGGAATATCCTCGCCGTACTCAGCTTTCGCTTTTTCAAGATTCGCTTTGATTGTAGCTTCGTCCTCGCAGTGCGTGATCAACTGGTGATCCAATTGAAAGATTCCTTCAAGTGTTTTCTGAGCATCTACTAACATGTTTCCGGTAGAGGATCCCATGAAAATTTTAATTCCAGATACATCTTTCTTGCTTACCTTCTTCAGCTCTTCGAGATTGTCATTAGACGCCCCCATGTTGAAACTGTAGTTGGCAATAGACACTTCACTGGCTCGTGCGTATTTTTTCTCAAGTTCTTCAATGGTAAGCGCCGCCGGTTTTGTATTCGGCTGCTCCATGTACGAAGTAATCCCGCCAGCCACGGCTGCCCGAGATTCTGAATAGATATCTCCTTTGTGCGTTAAACCTGGCTCACGAAAGTGCACTTGGTCGTCAATACATCCGGGAAGGACATATTTGCCTTCAACATCAATTATTTCATTGGCTTCAGAACCACTAATCGATGCGGCGATTTTGGCAATTCGACCATTTTTAATTAAGACATCAGCCTCAAATTTCTTTCCTTCGTTGATCAGGGTTCCCCCTTTCAATAATGTTGTACTCATAGATTCATTCCGCGCATTTTCCAAACACCGAAAAATGCTTCTTTAAAAATACCTGTAGACATTTTAGACTCTCCATGTTCACGATCGATGAACGTAATCGGAACTTCAGTTACTTTGAATTTATGTCGAATGGCGGCATATTTCATGCAAATCTGAAAGGCATATCCCTTAAAAATCACGCCATCCAAATTGATTGTCTCCAATACTTTGCTTCGGTAACATTTAAATCCAGCCGTAGTGTCTTTGATTCCAATCCAAAGGATCATTCGTACATAAACGCTGGCAAAATATGACATCAGAATGCGCTTCATGGGCCAGTTCTTCACTTTACCTCCGCGCACGTATCTAGAACCGATACTTACATCCGCTCCACCTTCTGCGCACGCCTTGTACAATCGAATCAAATCATCAGGGTTGTGAGAGAAATCGCAGTCCATCTCAAAAATGAATTCATATCCTGCGGAAATACACCATTTGAATCCGTGTATGTACGCCGTTCCCAATCCCAGCTTTCCTTCTCTTTCTTCCAAATGCAAACGTCCTTTGAATTCTTCCTGCAAAGTTCGAATGATATCTGCGGTTCCGTCTGGAGATCCATCGTCGATAAAAAGCACGTCAAATTCCTTATCCAAAGACATGACTTTGCGCACCATACGCTCGACATTGTCCTTTTCGTTATAAGTGGGAATTATGATGACAGAATCTGACACTTTGCTCTTTTAAGTGGTCGCTAAAATAAGTAATAATAGCCAATGAAGTACGCTGCAATAACGGTATAAAACCTTTGTTCTATCTTTACCTTAACAAAATTTGTAATCTCTCATGTGGCGCATTTTCGTGCTTTTATTTCCGGTAAGTTCTTTCGCGCAAGGTAATATCAACGTACAATTATTGGATAATTGGGCGGATGATGCCATTACTTCGGGCTTCAACGATTTGCGCTACAGCGATTGCTGGGGATATACTTATGGTGAAGAAGAATATGCTATGCTGGGATCCACAGAAGGCGTTCATTTTTTCCGAATTTCAGAAGACAACAGCTTTGAGCTTCTTGATTTCGTGAAAGGGAACTATTCGCATCCATCGGTGGTGCATCGGGACATTAAAATCTACCGGAATTATGCATTTCTGGTGTGCGATGAAGGTACGAGCAGCCTACAAATTGTCGATCTCCAGTATTTACCGGATTCCGTCCACGTCGTGTATGAAAACGATTCGACGTTCACACGAGTGCATAATTTATTCATTGATGAGCCGAACGAATTAATGTACGCTTTATCTGTTCAGCCTTCTTCGAATGGGATGCTTCAACCACTGATTCCAATGCAAGTGTATTCGATCAGCGATATTCTAAATCCCGTATTGGTCTACGAAGGGCCAAATGGCATTCCCGAAGTGCATGATGCATATGTCCGAAATAACATTGCTTATCTAAACTGCGGATTCGATGGCGTCCGTGTCTACGATTTCAGTGATCCAGCAAACCCAGCTTTCTTGCAGAATTTAGATTTCTATCAGGATCAGGGATACAATCATCAAGGATGGCTCAGTCCCGATGGAACTAAATATGTTTTTGCGGATGAAACCAACGGATCTTCTGTCAAATCCTGCGCTGTGAATGCGAATCACGAAATCGATATTCTGGGTAGAATTTCAAGCAATGCCCAAGACGGTAATGTTCCGCACAACGTAATGATCACCAACGAGCATGCTTTCGTCGCCTATTACAATGAAGGTTTGCGAGTATATGACATCAGATCGCAAGTACCAAAGGAAATCGGACATTTCGATACCTATCCAGAAAACGAAGAATTGTTCAAAATGAACGGAGCATGGGGTGTATATTCCGAATTACCTTCCGAACGCATCCTCGTTTCCGACCGCAAATATGGATTGTTCCTACTGGATTTCAACCGTGAAGTTTTTCAATCACAAGAGCCTGATACGATCAATTGTTATCCCAACCCCGTCCTTCCCAACAGCACATTTACAATTCGATTGTCAGAAGATCGGGAACCGTTCTTCACCGTAGAAATTTTCGACTCCCGCGGACGTATAGAACATTCCGAGTTCATTCCGAACGCCAACTATGCGGTGCTTCCATCACCGGATGCAGCAGGCATTTATACCGTCCGTGTGTCCTACCCCAACGAAGACAAACAAGAAGTTGCGGCCTTTTTCCGTTTAGCAGTTTTTTAAATCAGGCATAATACCCTCAAGAGCTAACCCTATTTCTTATTCATGATTCAATATTCCTTATTCCAACTTCAATTCATAATTCATAACTAATAATTCCTCATACCTCACTGCTCACTCAATTCTCCCCGCGACAATCTCCACCCACATCGATTTCTTATTCCCTTCAGTATCATAGACAGTCAACAGATGTTTTCCAACTTCAGGTCGAACTACAATTTCATGGAACTCCGCTGTTTGCTGAACGAATTGTCCATCCAAATGCCAAAAAAGGACGGCGTCTTTATTCGAATGCGAACAACGGAAGACAGTAGCTTGTTGCTCTCCATTCAATCCAACGGGTAAATAGATTTTCTGGCCAATATCCGGATATAAAATCGAAAGTGAATTCGAGGTGTTGGCACCTTCACATTGCGATAAATAAGGTGGCAACGGCTTGTATAACGGATGATACTTCTTGTAATATTCTTCAACGTCTGGAGCGATGATCATCCAATTGGCATGTTGCATCTCCATAGGATCGGCGCATGAGGAATTTACTCTTTTACCCTGCCTATTCAAATGAATGCGTTGATGATATGGACAAGCCGTCGTTTGAAGTGCCCCCTTGGGCCACCAAGCCGTCGTTTGCTTCTCGCAATTCTCCGTCGGACGATGACCACTAACAGAACAAACTTCCACTTCCACCATTTCGCTCTCAGGTTGCTGGAACCACTCTGTTTTCATCGGTAAAGATTGGAAAATATCAAACAAAATGGGCGCTGCTGCCTGAACTCCGGTCAATCCCGGACGTCCTTCTCCATCGGCATTTCCAACCCAAACACTTACAACATAATCTGGTGTAACGCCCACAGCCCAAGCATCGCGAAAACCATAACTCGTCCCCGTCTTCCAAGCGATTTTACGAGAAGAATCAAACAGGTGCCAATTGTTGTCCTCGTCCGGACGTCGCACTTCCAACATCGCTTCGAACATGGCGAAAACGCTACCGCTATTCATTGGGAATTCAGAAATATCTCGCTCTTCTGAAGGAAACAATCGCAGTTGTGAAGTCTCGCCATATCGAAGTTGTTGTGCCATTCGGGTGTACACCTGATTCAATTCAAACATATTTACTTCGGCACCTCCGAGAATCAAGCTCAGACCATAATGAGAAGCACTTCTTCGAACGGTTGTAAAGCCCATTCGCTTGAGATTGCTGTGAAATTTCGTCAGTCCGTAGTTCTGGAGAAGATGCACCATCGGGATATTCAAACTTCGGAAAAGTGCTTCATCAGCTGGAATCAGCCCTTCAAAAGTTCCTGCAAAATTCTTCGGAGAAAAGTTTCCAAAGCGAGAAGGCACATCGCGCAAAAACATGGATGGTGCAATCGTTCCAGATTCCAATGATTTGCCATATAACAGAGGTTTGATAATACTCCCAGTGCTTCGCGAAGCATCGATACAATTCACTTGATTGGCATGTTCACTCCCCGACTCCACAACATTCCCGATATAGGCGATTACCTCACCTGTCTCAACGGAAGTCACCATCACGGCTCCATTGAAAATGCCATTCTCTCGAAGCAATTGCGCGTGATTCTCAAGCAAGAAATCCGCTTCTTTCTGAATTCTGGATCGAATGTTTGTGCGGATCACTCGTCCCTTCTTCCCTTCTGCGATGCACTTTTGTAGGAGATGCGGCGCTGCGTTGGGCAAAGGATGCGGTTTCTCGGGCAATCGTTCAAGTAAGGCCAATCGATACTCCGATTCACTGATTTTTCCAATCTTTCGAAGTCGATTTAAAAGTCGATTCCGCTTGTTTCTGAGCAAATCATGATTCTTTCCCGGGTAAATCAATCCCGGAGCATTCGGCAAAACTGCAAGCGTCGCCGATTCTGCCCAACTCAATTGATTCGCTGGCCTTCCGAAAAATCGCCACGCTGCAGCGTCCAATCCAACTACGTTATTTCCAAAAGGTGCGTGGGAAGCGTACATTCTCAAGATTTCCGACTTCGAATAGCGCATTTCAATCCGAGTGGCAAGAATCATTTCGTACACTTTTTCAGAATACGTTCTCGGCGGATTCTTTCGCATCAAACGCACCAATTGCATAGTCAAAGTACTCCCGCCACTGACACGTCTTCCTGAGCGTACATTTTGCCACAACGCGCGTCCGACACCGGACGGACTGACTCCCATATGACTATAAAACCCGCGATCCTCAAACTCGACAATGCAGGCTCGGAACTTATAGGGAACGGTCTTACTTTCTGGAAATCGCCATTGATGATCGTCTGCAATATGCGCTCCCAATAAGTTGCCATCACTATCCAAAAGAACAGTTGAGGTACTGTCATCAAACAATTCATCGGGAAGACAATCGGCGTACCAAACAAGGAAAATCCAGAACGAGAACAAGTACCATTTCCGTCGTAAAACTTTTCGACGACGGCGTACGAGCAAGAATCCGTAGAGCGCGTGTGCTGACATGGGGCGGTTTTTACCGAAGGTAGGCAGCCGAAATCGCTCAATTTGAACACTATGATTATTCGTCGTCAATCAAATTGTATCCGTTTCTTATCTTTGATTATCCAAACCTGCGCCGTGTTTCGATTTTACATCATTGTTCTATTTCTATGTCTTTCAGCCATCGCTTTTGGACAGCAATTCAACTTCCGAAATTTTAATGTTGAAGATGGTTTGGGACAATCTCAGGTGTACGCCATGTGTCAAAGTCCTGAAGGAACTATTTGGCTAGGAACGCGTGGTGGAGGGGTTTCCATTTTTGATGGCATTGAATTCAAAACTTTGACAACCAGAGACGGCTTATCCAATAATTACATCAATTGTATGGAATTGGGGCCAGATAATACGATTTGGATCGGAACCAACGATGGAATCAGCTATTTTGAAGACGGTAAACTACATGAACTGAAGCTGGCAAAAAATACGGTCGTTCGTGACATCATTTTCTTGGATAATGGAGACATCCGAGCGGCTTCAAACAAAGGTTTGCTGTACATTACGACAAAGGCAATGAGCTTCGATAAAATCAAGTCTTTGGATCAACCCAATGCATCGAGTATTATGGAGCATGATGGCAAGCTTTGGTACGGAACCAATGACGGTCTTTACTACGTAGAAAACGGTCAAACGCATTTTTGCGGAAGCGATTCCAGATACATGAGAAACGCGATTACGCGAATTTCAAAAGACTCTAAGGGCAATCTTTGGATCGGAACGTATGGCGATGGAATGTACTGCTACAATGGTGAGGAATATTTCCGTGTGGATCTTCAAATGGAACTCTATCGCAAAACGGCACTTGATATCTACGTCGACGATTCGGATAACCTCTGGATTGCTACGCTTAGAGGCGGAGTCATTCAATACGATCAATCCGCTAAAACATTTACCACACTGAGTGAATCAGAAGGATTGAGCAACAATCACGTGCGTTCGATTCTGCAAGATAACACGAATCAATTTTGGTTCGGAACCTCAGGCGGTGGCGTTTGTCAATTCTTGGGGAAACAATTCGCAACATTCGATACACGATCTGGATTAGCTGGCAACTTCATCTATTCAGTGATGCGCGACTCCAAAGGTCGACTTTGGATAGGAAATTCGCAGCGCGGTGTAAGTGTTTTTGAAAACGGAAAGTTTGAGAATTTCACCAGTGAAAATGGCTTTATCAATGTAAAGGTGAAGTCTATTACGGAGGATAAAAACGGAACTATTTGGTTCGGTACCGATGGTTCTGGCGTTTACACCTACAAGAACGAAGAATTTCAAGCAATTGAAGGATTGCGTGGCGTGTATGTCAAGCAGATTAAACGAAGTCCTGGTGGGAATATTTGGATCGCAACCGCTGGCAACGGTTTGATTAAGGTGGAACCGAAAAATGACAACTACGTCATCACCAAATGGGGCTTCCGAGATGGACTCCCCTCCAACCGATTGACCTCGTTGCAATTTGATAACAACGGATATCTGTGGTTCGGAACAGAGAATGACGGATTGGGCTGTTTTTACTACAAGCAGGGAAAAATGCGGGCAACGTTGCATGCCAACGCCAACGGACTTTCTTCGAATCAGGTGCGCACCTTAACACTGGATAAGATGAATCGACTTTGGGTCGGTACTTCCGACGGCGGTTTGAATATGTTCGATACCAAAGCGTATAGTCCCAAAGTGCGCATTTTCAGACAGCAAGACGGACTAAAATCGGACAATATTTACGTGCTGGCAGTAGACAAGGAAGGCAACGTCATTTCGGGAACAGAAAAAGGAATCGACTACATCATTTTCGGGAAAAATGGGAGTATCCAGCAGATTAAATCCTACGGAAAACAAGATGGATTCAGTGGTGTAGAAACGTGTCAAAACTCCTCGTGGCTGGATAAAGACGGAACAATTTGGCTCGGCACCATTAACGGTTTATGTCAATTCAATCCGAACGAATTGGCAAGTAATCCTGTACCTCCAATGCTTGCCTTCAAGGACGTTAAACTCTTCTACGAATCGATTACTGGTAAACGTTCGAATGAGAAGAATCTTGGATCGAAAAAGAATCCGCTACTCCTTTCCTACAACGAGAACCACATCACCTTTGAATTTTTGGGCATCAATTTAAGACGTCCGGATAGAGTGCGTTACAAATGGAAGCTCGCCGGATTCGATTCTGAATGGTCTCCGATGTCTAAGGATCGAAGCATCGTTTATTCCAATTTGGATCCGGGAACCTACAAGTTTCAGATCAAAGCGTGCAACGAAGATGGAGTCTGGAGCGATCCGATTTCGTATCACTTTACGGTTGAAACTCCGTACTGGGAAACGGTCTGGTTCCGTGCTAGCATCGGTGGAGGTATCTTGTTGTTACTGTTTCTCTTTTACATTATTACAGTCAAGCGTATTCGCAAAAATGCACGCATTCGACAGAGAGAAGTAGAGTTCGAGAAAAATCTGTTGGAGCTGGAACAAAAAGCGATGCGCCTGCAGATGAATCCACACTTTATCTTCAACGCGTTAAACTCTATCCAAAGTTTGATCGGTACGGGTAAAGAGACCGAAGCACGTTATTTTCTCGCCAAATTCTCCCGACTGATGCGTCAAATTTTGGATAATTCAAGGAAAACGAGCATCACCTTGGAAGAAGAAGTGCAAACGCTCGAAAACTACCTGCTCATTGAACAATTCTGTAATGGCGAACGATTCGATTACAAAATTGAAGTAGACGCTTCTTTAGAGCAAGACTTCATTTCACTGCCACCAATGATTCTGCAACCTTTTGTGGAAAATGCGATCAAGCACGGAATGCGCGGCTTACCGGAAGGACAGAAATCCGGTACGATTCGAATTCATTTTTCCGAAGATGAAGGAACCTTAAAATGCTTGGTTGAGGACAATGGAATTGGACGAGAAAAAGCGGCAGAACTGAATTTAAAAAGTAAGGAAACCTACCATAAATCCACGGCATTAGAAGTGACCACGGATCGACTGGAACACTTGAAAGAAGAAGGAATTGCCTCTCCCCTTGAAATCGTAGATTTGTACGAAGACGGTGCGGCGGCAGGAACACGAATTATTATACGATTACCACTGAATTGATATGAGTTACAAGGCAATCATTATTGACGATATTGAACAGGCTCGAACGACCCTCAAGCAGGATTTATCCGTTTATGCGAAAGATTTTGAAGTTGTTGGAGAAGCAACGGGAGTAGTTGAAGGAGCGAAATTGCTTAAGAATACAAGACCCGATATTTTGTTTCTGGATATTCAGATGCAGGACGGAAGTGGATTCGATTTGTTGGATCTATTGCCGCAGGTAGATTTCAAAATCATCTTCATCACCGCTTCGGATGCTCATGCCATCAAAGCGTTTCGATATGCCGCGATTGATTACCTGATGAAGCCTATCGATCCGGATGAATTGACCGAAGCACTGAAGAAATTTCGTGAGTCGCACATCGATGAATCGGCGAAATATGAATTGCTCAATGATCGCTTGAAAAATCACCAAAAACCGAACGAACGTTTAGCATTGCATTCTCAAGACAAAATTCAGGTGGTGGAAATTGAAACGATTATCCGATGCGAAAGCAGCGTGAATTATACGACCTTCTTTTTCAAAAATGGCGATCAAATTGTTGTAACGCGCACCTTGAAAGAGTTCGAAGATCTACTATCCGATCAAGGATTTTTCCGAGTGCATCAATCGCATTTGGTCAATACACGCCAAATCAAGGAATACGTGAAATCGGAAGGTGGACACCTCAACATGAAAGATGGAAGTTTGATTCCCGTATCGGTTCGAAAGCGACCGGATGTAATGAAGATGTTGGATGCGCTATAGCAGACGCTGATTTGTCCTTACATCCTAGAATTTCATCACACGATTTCGATACAATTTCGCTTCGACCTGAGAAGTCATCGCTTCGATGTCTAATTCTTCACCCAAGAATTCCGCTATAACTTTTGCAGCGTCTTCTGGCTTTTCGATAACGTCTTTATAAACAATCTTGACTACATCAAAACCAGGTTCTTGCTCCATCCGTTGATCCAACTTGATTAACTCTTTCTCGAAAGATTCTCTTACTCCCACCTGTGGCTTCGATCCAGCGCGACCGAGCATTTTATCCTGAGATGCCAGAACCTCATCCAGATCACGGGTCATGAAAATCACCTTGTATCTGAAGTTCGCGGGCAAATGTTTCAACAATGGAGCTACAACCTTAATTACTTTGCCTTCTGCTTCGTGCAACCAGGAATTGTCTTTGTGAAGCCCTTTTGTTTTCTCGTACTCGAAATATCCCTTAGGATTACTCTCGTCCTCTTTCCGAACGTTATCCGTCAAAGGATTCAATCCACCAGCGCTCACCATTTGCATCATCATCGATGTACCGGAACGCGGCAATCCTGATACCACAATAATTTCAGGAAACTCTGAATCCACCTTAAACGGCTTATAGCCTGAGACTTTTTTCGCCTCAAGATTTTCTACTGCCATCTTGGCACGTTTCAATTTCGGCTGCAATAGCTTCGCCGTATTGTATGCGTTTTGTGCACTTTCCAGGTCTCCCAACATTTCCAAAGCTTGTCCAACCGTATAATGTGCATCTGGAAAATAACGTACCAATTCCACACTATTCAAAGCATGTTCGATGGCCTTATCTGGAGCATTCAATTTCAAATACGCCTTGGCCAATGCATGCTGATATCGCGCATTGTCAGGTTTAAATGCCACGGCTTTCTTGAATTGATCCGCAGCCTTCTCGTATTCCTCAAGATTAATGAAAATCTTTCCAAGCTCCATCGCAATAACGCCGGTCATGGATTTCCTTGTGGCCATTTCGTTCAGAATCCCTCTTGCCTTAGAGACATTTCCTTCGCCCAATAGAATTTTCGCTTCGATCAATTGCGTTTTGGAAGCTTTGCTCTTGTCTTTCTCACGAAGTAATTCAAGAAACTTCCGAGCATCAACGAAATTCTCCTTGATCAAACAGATATTGATTAAGTCGATCAGATAAGTGGCAATTTTTCCATCTTCTAAGATCAGTTCCCGAAGAATCTCTTCGCATTTATCGTATTCCTGTTTTCCGTAATAAACTCGCGCCAGATTGAATCGCAGATCACGTTTCGTTTCGTTGATGGCCTTTTCCATGTTCACATTCGGCCGATCGATATACCCCAACTCAATGAGCTGCTCCATGGCTGCCTGTTCACTAAACGCATCTCCTTTAAGCTCTCTTTTAAACTCACCAAAATCCCCTTCCACATTTTGCCAAGAAGGAATCGTCTTCGTTTCGCGCATTTGCACAAAAGCATCTTGAAGCACTCGGCCGTCCATATCTTCGCCAATCGGCAAATCAATGTAATGCAATAAAGTTGGTGCAATATCCAAAAGTGAAGCTCCGTATATCGTTTCTCCCTTTTTGATTCCAGGGCCGGCCATCACAATCATTCCAAACTCACGATGTTCTAACGCCGGTGATGCATGCATATCCAATTGCTCCAACATTCGATTGTTGTCAGAAACGTATCCGTGATCCGACATTACAATAACCAAGGTATCCTCACCCGCTAGCTCCAACGAGCGTTCCAACATCATGTCTTGATACATATAAGCACCACGCACCGCCTCTTTGAAAATTTCGTACTTATCCTTCGGTACTCTTGGCAGCTTCGGGGGATGAAATTTCATATATGCATGACAGAAATGATCAATAAGATCGTAGTACACGCCTGTAAAATCCCAATCCGTATTTTCCATCAGATACGTCGATGCTGCGTGTAACGACGAATTGTGCGTTACAATCTTCGCAAGGACTTGCAAACTTTTTTGGTCTTCTTCCTTGATCTCCGCAGCCTTCGGAATGAAGGGTAAGATATGCGCTCCCGTCAATTCCTGAGGATGAATCCGCAAATCAGAAAGTTCATCGCGCATCGATTCCGGATGAATGGATTCAGGTGCTAATGGCCAAGGTTCACTGAACTTCGCGATGGGTTTAGGAAATAAATCCGAAACCACAACACCATTAATAGGTTCTGCCGGATGACTTGGCCACCAGCCTACCAAATTGGATTTTAATCCTTGAGAATGAAAAATATTCCAGAGGGCGCGAGATTTACGCTGGGTAACCGTCACTGGGCGCACCACCTGTTGATCCGTATCGATTTCAATAAAACCAAGGACACCGTGCTTATCTGCCGTTTTCCCCGTTGCTACCGACGTCCAAAGCATCGGTGAATAAGGAGGATTTAAAGTACTGAGATTTCCCTTCACTCCTCGATTGATCAATCGTTGCAAAGCAGGCATCTTACCTTCCTCCAGCAAAGGGTTGATAATCTCCCAATCTGCTGCATCCCATCCAATTAAAAGAACTTTCTTCTTCACTTTTTCTTGTCTTTCTTCGATTTTTCGTCTCGTACTTTTCGCCAAGCTCGCAGGCCCTTATCCCCATATGCAAGAAGGCCTAAACTACCTTCCACAGGGATTTTATATCCTTTTGATGAATTATTAACATTTTGTTTCATGTGCAAATTCTTTCGTATTTTGCCGTCGAATTTCTGCTACGTCTCCTAGAAACGAAAGTAAGATATTCTACGATAGATTTAACACTTGACTATGAACAATACCAAAGCTACTCTACAAAAGAGATTGGCCCAGTACGGTCTCCTCACTGCAGCTATTGCAGCAACTAACGAAGCAGACGCAGCAGTTGTTTACACTGACATTACCCCTGATTTTACTGGCGGATTAGGAAGCCAGTATTTCCTTGATTTGGACAACAATGGCACTGACGATTTCAGAATCTGGCACAACGGATCATCTAACCTTTACATTTCACCATTGACAGGAACGAATGAAGCTCTAGGAAGTGGTGGTGCAACCTTTGCATATCCCTTTGCATTAACAAGCGGCGCAGCCATAAGTTCTGGAGCCGGAGGATGGTTTAACAATGGATATGGTGGAGGATTCCAGTCTTTGAACTATGGATCTTGTAGTTTTGGTAACTGGTGTAATGTTACAGATCGTTACATCGGATTGCGTTTTGACATCGCAGGAAGCATCCATTACGGATGGGTTCGATTGGATGTTGACTTTGCAGGAAATTCTTGGACTGTAAAAGATTACGCATACGAAACAAATCCAGGTATAGGAATTACTGCGGGAGACACTGGAACAGGAGGAACTGCGGCTTCAAATTCAACCGGAATCGTTGGAATGGATATCGCAGAGAACTCTAATGGTTCTGATCTTGAGGTGACATTTACTGCTGGAATTGACGAGACTACCATCTCTGAGTATCGCATCATGGCTGTAAAAGCTGCACTAGTAGGAACGTTTGATCAAGCTGCCGCAGAATTGGTACCAATGGCGAACTACACGGCGATTACGCCAAGTGGAGGCCCAACATACACGCAAGTGATGGCTGCAGGAGCTCTCGATTCTGACGGAGATGCTATTGTGATTGGACAACCGTATAGAATTTTCATTCTAAA
Source organism: Fluviicola sp. XM-24bin1 (assembly GCA_003149635.1). Taxonomy (GTDB): domain Bacteria; phylum Bacteroidota; class Bacteroidia; order Flavobacteriales_D; family Crocinitomicaceae; genus UBA4466. Next base: position 221,620 of record QCWI01000006.1, on the reverse strand, counting down.
CGTAGCGGACGGAGTGAACGCAACTTTGAACTCTTTTTCAGCTGCCTCTGCAGACGTTACCTTGAATACAACAGTACTTGCTGCAACAGGTATTTCAGCGACAGACGCTGGAGACAATGCTGATGCGTCAGATATCTCTGTGAGCTTTGGAGCGGCACCATCGGAATTCGGAATTCAAGAATACCGTACGATAATCGTAAAAAGTTCTAATGCCGCAACGTTCGATTTAGCAGCAGCGCAGGCATTGCCCGCAACTGCATACGACGTTCAAGCGGTTACAGGTGGACCTTACTCATTGAACCCGAGTGCGACAACCACAGATTCAGACGGTGATGCTATCGCATTATCATTACCATATACAATGTTTGTATGGAGTGTATCTGATGGAACAAGTGCAAACATTGATTCTTTGGCAAGCGCAGCGACCGACGTAACATTAGAAATAGTGGCGGCCTCTGTGAACGGTCCAGATATTGTTGGGTCGGATATTGATGACAATGGAAACGGATTAGATCTTTCTGTAACATTTAATGCTGCTTCGAATGAAACGGGAATTCTTGCTTACCGAGTAATCGCAGTGAAAGATGCCTCGGCTTCTGGATTCACAATTAATGATGCTCTTGCATTGCCGTCAACAGCGTGGATGTTCATCAACCCAGATGGATCGCCAAGCTATACAACGGTATTCGAAGCAATTAAAACAGATTCGGATGGAGATCTAATCGTTGAAAACCAACCATACACGATTTTCGTGGTAAGTTTCGCGAATACGCAACAAGCTTCTATCAGTACCATGTCATTCTCTCAGCAGGATGTAACATTGATCAGCTATGTTGGATTGAACGAAGCGACGTTGGATCAGATTGCCGCGATCGTTCAAGAAGGTCAAATCGAAATTCAACTTCCTGAAGCATTGCTTGGAACTGGTCTAAATGCAGACTTAGTTAATTTGAGCGGTCAAGTTGTTGGATCGAAGTCTTTGAACAATGCGCAAAACTTCATCAATACGGAAGAATTGGTGAACGGAATATACTTTGTTCATTTGAAAGATGGAGAGAATTCAATTAAATCTATTAAAGTAATTATTCAATAATATTTGTCCCTTTGACTCGAAGAACGTCCGTTTCAATAAAAACCTAGGGCGTTCTTTTGTTCTACTCAAATGGGATCATGAAAAACATTTTTCGGACGAATGCTCATTTTTGAGCGACCATTCGTTTCAAATTAAGGATGAAGTCCGTAATATTACAAACAGTTTAAACAAAGGATTGATAACAAATCTTCTAATCAAATCTTAACCTATGAAAAATCAATTACGCTTTTTGGTATTGAGTTTTGCTATGGCGTGTTTTGTGGGTGGAGCAAATGCACAGGTAATTAGTGCATTCCCTTACACACAAGACTTCGAAGCATTCAATACATGTGCTACTGGATGTGGTGCATCATGTGTACTATCCGAATTCTGGACAAACGATACAGGGGACAACCTGGATTGGCTTACAGACGTCGGGGGAACCTCTTCCTCATCTACTGGTCCATCAGCGGATCATACACTAGGAACTGGTTCAGGTAAATATCTGTATGTAGAAACATCTTGTAGCGGAACAGGGTATCCAAACCGTACGGCTAACTTGTGGTCACCACCCATTGATTTGGTTGGAACGAACGACGTTCAATTCGAGTTCTGGTACCACATGTACGGATCTACAATGGGGAACCTTCACATCGATGTAAGTAACGATGGTGGTTCTTCTTGGACTCTTGACGTTGTTCCTTCATGGACAGACAACCAAAACCTTTGGCAAGAGTCTCCATCTATCAGCTTGGGAGCATGGTCTGGAGATACTGTTATCGTTCGTTTGCGTTTCATCTCAGGTACAAACTTCTACAGCGATGTTGCTATCGACGATGTAAACATCTACGATCTTCTTGCTGAAGATGCTGGTGTTACTGCATTCATCAACCCGGTAATCCCTACGTGTACTTTTAACGATTCTGTTGAAGTAACACTGACAAACTTTGGTACAGATACTTTGACTTCTGTAAACATCGATTGGGAATGGAACATTGCTCCTCAAACGCAAGTTGCGTGGACAGGAATTCTAGCTCCTGGAGCTTCTGAAAACGTTTATCTAGGAAGTGTAGCTTATATGGACGGAGACGTTCTTTCGGCTTACACTGGATTGCCAAACGGTGTTGTAGAACCTATTTCTGGAAATGGAAATGACACAACATCTATTACAACAATAACTGGATTGAGTGGAACTTACACTATCGGTGCTACTGGAGACTTCTTGAACTTCACTGTAGCAGCAAACGCTTTGAATACGTTTGGAGTTTGTGGACCGGTTGTAATGAACGTTCAAGATGGAACATACAGTGAGCAAATCACTCTGACTGAAGTAATTGGAATGAGTGCTACAAACACCGTAACATTCCAAAGTGAGAACAACGATCCAGCTTTGGTAACACTTGAATACAACACTTTGACAACAAGTGATAACTGGGTTGTACAAATGGACGGAGCGGATCACTTCCACTTCAATAACATTACTTTCCAGAACACAGGAGTTTCGTTCTCACGTGTATTCTGGGTATCAGGAGGATCTCACTATAACACATGGACTGGAAACGTGATTCGTGCAGCGAACTTGACAACGTCTACATCTACTAACTACGCATTGGTGTACTCACCATCTGGATCTTCTATCGACACAATGAATGTATTTGATGGAAACACTTTCCAAAACGGTTCTTACCCGATGTATTGGTATGGTGATGGTACAACTACATTGGAGAGCGGTACAGTAATTCGCAACAACACATTCGAAAATTTCTTCTACCGTGGGCCACAATTGTACTACCAGCAGGATATCGAAGTAGCGAACAATGTATTCTCGCCTAGCTCAGTTTACACAGGATCTATTTACCGTTTGTACATGGTGTACTGTGACGGTGCAACTCAAGTGTACGACAACGACGTGAGAGGAATGAAATACGGATACGGAATCTATGTTTCAAACAGTGATGCACAGGCATTGGTGCCAGCGCGTTTCTACAATAACATGATTCACGTGGGAGATACTTCTTCAACAAGTACTTCTTACGGATTCTACTTTACATCTAGTTCAAACCAGATGATTGTAAACAACAGTGTGAACTTGCAGTCAAACGGAACTTCTTCTCGTTCTATTTACATGACAGGAGGTTCGAACAACCAGTTGTACAACAACATCTTCTCAAACATGGGACCTGGTTACGCAATCTGGATCAACAACGGAATATCGGAGTCTAACAACAACAACTTCTATGCACCGAACGGAACGAAGTTCTACTTCTCAACCGCGATTAATGACATCGACACTTGGGAGCTTTCAACTGGATTTGACGATATGTCGGATACATTGAATCCTCTATTCGCTTCAATGGAAGATTTGCATACGTGTCAGTCTACATTCATTGATGGAGGTGCTATGCCATTCTCATGGATCACAACTGATTTCGACGGACAAACTCGTGATTCAGTTACTCCAGACATCGGAGCTGATGAATTCCTTGGATTGGATAACTTGAGCTTCTCTGACGATACACTTTGGAAGTGTACAAACGATGCATTAGTATTGGGTGGATGGGAACCAACGGATGATGCAATTTCATACCTATGGAACACAACAGAGTCTACTCCATCTATCTCAGTTACTGGAGAAGGAACGTACTCTGTACTAATCACAACAGCGTGTGGTCAGGCGAACCCAACTACAGTGGTTCAGAACATTCCAGATGCGGTTGCAGGATTCGACTTGTTCACTTCATTCTTGACTGCTCAGCTTACGAACACATCAACGGATGCAACAAGCTACCTGTGGGATTTCGGTGATGGTAACACATCTACTGATCCAAACCCAACGCACGTTTATGCAGATACAGGTGATTACGTAATCACATTGACCGTTACTGGTCCTTGTGGAACAGACGTTTCAACTCAAAACATGAACGCAAACTTGGTTAGCGTTGATGAATTGCCAATGTTCGCTACATTGGATGTATATCCAAACCCGAACAACGGCTCATTCACAATTGACATGAACTTGAACGAAGGTATGGACGTAGCGTTTGAATTGACAGACGTTCGTGGAGCTATCGTTTGGTCTTCTAATGTAGGAACTGTGAACGGAGCGTACACTGAAAATGTTCAACTGAACAATCAGCCAGAAGGAATGTACTTCTTGAAGATTAAAGCAGGAGAGCACGAAACAGTAAGAAAAGTGATCATCAAGTAATCGATCACTTCACAAAATCAAAATCCCCGTTGAGAATCTCAACGGGGATTTTTTTTTAGAACTATACTCAACCAGAATTGAGCGTCTTTAACGTTTACCTCCTTTGGAACCGCTGGAACTTTTTCCTCCACCGGGAGGGTTGAAGCTTCGATTGCCACCTGACTTGTTTCCTGTTGTTGATGGCCATCCACCTCCATTACCTTGTCCAGACTGTCCTGTTTTCCCCTTACCCATAGCTGTTTTATTTGTTGTATCTACTCCTGTTTAACGTCTCTTTTCGATTCATTCCGACGGGTATCTTCTTAATTCCAACCAACATTGACTGTCGATAGCTAGTGCTATTTAATATTCATGATTCAAAATTCCTTATTTCCTTTTCCGAACCGCGCTAACATCGCTCTTCTATTTAACGGTGCTCTTGGAGCTCCCAATCCATAAGGGCCTACTTCGTAGGCATCAAAATTGAATACTACGTAGTCTTCGTTCAAATTGAAATCATACTCATATACTGAAATATGATCTAGCTTTCCAATGCCGATAGACTCTGTGATAAGATCGCACATCAGCACTGAATCTTCAGAAGTTTTCACTTCGAATAGGTCATTGAAAGAGATTCTTTTTCCACTAGCTTTCTCGAAATTAAACGTTTCGTATTCATGCATACCATGAGCGGATCCTGCTGAATAACTCGAAATCATGAAACAAAAACTTACGTAATTTGAATCTTCAAATGCCGAAGTCAGTTGCGCACGAAAATCACTCTCTATACCTTCTCTTCGGAACGGATTATTTAATACATCAATCTCCCTTAAATGCTCTAAAAAATCTTCCTTTCGAGTGAGCAACTGTTTCTTAATGGTTGTATTCATGCGCCAAGAAGCAGTGCTTGGTAGATCAACATAAATACTACAATCCACAGCAGTATTGTATTCAATGAGCGACTTCAAACAATACCAATTGCATTCCTTTGTCAATAGGGAATCTTTCTTTCGGACTAAATCAAGATCTACTAAGAATGAATCCAGTTCCTTGGCCTCCTCAGAAAACGCTGAATTAGTCGACACCTCCACTGAATCTGGCTGAAAAATATTTTGTAATTGATAATAGGATGTTTCAATCCTGTCAGGTATGCCCTTTCCCTTTCGCGGCGAGCAAGACGCTAGTAGTACTAACATCATAATAGCTGGATAATAAGTTGAAACCCTATTCATTATTCTTTGTTCTTTACAATCCCTCGGTTGGCTCGGCCTCAGTTTTCAATAGCTAGCGCTATTTCTTATTCTTTATTCCTTATTCACTTTTCACATATTGCCTGAGCGTATCCGCCGGTCAACCTACACTTCTCATGCAGAAACATTCGCCCGAAACCGTTTCTACCAATGACGTCTATCAGCACTACAGATCGTCAAAAAAACCTTTGGATACGCCAGGACTTCATCTTAGTAGCTGATCAAATAACTTCAACCCATTGGCCCTTGCGCTGTGCATGAATGGTATGATCATACATGGCCTCTGTGTACACGCCCGGCAAATAGAATTTCCCTTTATATGTGGCGTGCAGACGAACTTTAATACTTGTCCTCTTGTAGGCATCCAAAGAGTAGTAGGTCATTACTCGATCGTCTCGAATGTCTTGGTAATCGACATTTTTACCCGACGACCTTCCTCCAAACATTCGTGAGTTGTACACCTCCCAACCGCTTGGGAAGATTTGATTCAGCGCCATTTCTCTGTAATTCATACTGGTGGTATTATGGAGCTGAACTGCGGCGTAAAACTCTGTACCCTGCTTTATTTTCGACGGATCAAGACGTTTGCCATCCATATCCTCGTAGTAAACAGTGGCTTTCAACTTCGAGTTTTTGTTTTTCTCATTCCCTACTTTCGGAATCTTCCTCGTATTAACTGTAACGAACAAAGAAGTACTTCCCGTATTTTTTAGAACGAGCGATCGCTTTCCATTCTTTTCCTTGATTTTAAAATTCACCAGCTTCTTACCAACGCTAGAGCTCTTGGCTTTGCCATCAACGGTTAAAGAGAAGGTTGATTTTGCACTGCTCGAACTTGTCTTGGAAAATCTCCCAATGGCAATCAATGAATACGCCGTTTCCTGAGTGCTCAACCATTCATCGGAGCGCATTTTCTGCGCGAGATACCTCATAGACGCCATGGCTCCATCTTGCTGTTTCAATAGTGTTTGCGCCTCTAGAATCACCGCTCGATCGCGCACCTCTGAACCAAAAGTTCCCGAAAGCTCCGTAAATACAGGAACGTAGGCTTGTAATTTTCTCGTCATTTCTTTGGCCGTTTCCAATTGACCAATTCTTGCATAAGCCGTCGCTAATCTCCATGCTGCTGTGGTGCTTAACTCGCCCGCTTCTTTCAAACGGTTCATTGCTCCAACATCAGGATTTCCTGACAACGCCAGTAAGTACAGACGATAGGCCTGGGTCAATTGAGCTCCGTTACCCGAACTAAAGCTGTTCCACTCTGCTGCGCGGTCTTTCTGGTATTCAATCCATCGATCTTTCAATCCCGGTGGGAGTTTGTAGCCCAAATGTTCTGCCTCCAATAAGAAATGTCCCGCGTAATTCGTTCCCCAGTCGCTGGATGAAGATCCACCCGGCCAATAGGCAAATCCGCCTTCGTAATTCTGGAACAACTGCAAACGTTCAATCCCCGCTTTGACATTATGCGTGATTACCGCCTTTTGTTCTTTGGAGAGTTCTTCCAAAACGGTCAAATACAATTGCGGGAATACCGAACTCGTCGTTTGCTCCACGCATCCATGCGGATAATGTACCAAGTATTTCAATCGCTTCTCTAAGTTCATTTGAGGCACCGTTGAAACAGCTACCGTCGCTTCCTGACTTCCAATCAAACCATCAAACAACACTTCCGCATTAGCACTTTTCCCTCCTTCTAATTGGAATTCCTGCGTTTCGAAGGTATATGGATTTGACGGTCGGATATCTATCTCAATTTCCTGCGTCGCCACTTCGTTTCCACAAACAGCCTTGATCTTCACCTTTCCAATTCCAATTTTCTCCTTCGTCTTCAGTTTAAAGTTGATGATCTCGTCCCCTTCTTGCGTAAATTCAATCGATTTGGACGTAGCGTCTTCATGCATAAACATGTCGTTGCTTTCAATGGTCACCTTGACATTTTTGATATGCTTTTCCATCGCAAAGACATCTACCGGCAGCGAGAACGTTTCTCCTGGGCCAAGCACTCTAGGCATCGTTGCTAAAACCATGAGCGGTTTCTTCACTTTAACCGTTTTGTGCGCATTACCATAAGATTCTTGATCTCTAGCAACCACCATTACCCGCACCGAACCGATGTAGGATGGAATATCCACTTTGTGCGTTTTGGATCCTCCTGCTGGAATTTCAAAGGGCCCGAGGAATCGAACCATGGGTGGGAACCTGTTGGCTTTCGGGCCATTTCCTACAATCGCGCCAGCTCCTCCACCAACACTTAACAGGTGATCCAAACTTCCTGAATAGGCACCCAATACCTCATCGTACATATCCCACGTTTGTATGCCTAATGCTTCTTTCGCGTAAAAGGTATTCCATGGCTGTGGCGTCTGGAAATGCGTTAAATCCAGCAGTCCATCATCAACAATGGCCAGGGTATATGACATTTTTCGTCCGTTTTCTTCACTCACTTTTATTCTAGCGGTAGACTCCGGTCGAATCTCGTCTTTCATCACAATTTTGGGATGCAGATGCGTGTATGGATCATCCACCATAATCGGCAAAACACCATACATGCGAATCGGTAGATCGTTCTTCGTACTGTTATGCGGTTGGATCATTGTCACATGCAAAAAGGCATTTGGAGACATCTCCGCGGTGGTGACAAATTCATGCACTGTCTCCCCTTCTCTGGTTTCAATCCAGAACTTCTTTACAATTTTATCGCTGGTTTCTACCGACACCAAGGCGCGCCCGTTGGAAGGGGAAGGAATGCTCAAACGTACCTTCTCGCCTTTCGTGTATTTCTTTTTATCAGTAGAGAAAGTCAACATGGTAGCCTTCGAAGCATCACTGCGGTTCGCCCGACTCCAGTACGACCAATCGAAACGAATTACCTGACCTGTTTCGTGTCCACTTTCCTCGTCTGTTGCCACGATTAGGAAATTTCCGTATTCGTACTTGGGCACGCTGAAAGTGAAGTTCTTTCTTCCTTTACTCGTGTAAAGAATGGTATCGCGGAACAATCGTGCAGACTCTCGGTAATTATAGGCCGATGTATATCTATCACCAGAATACCACCAGTTTTTGTCCATTTTGTAGATGCGTAAATGCACCTTGCGCTTCCCTTTTAGCTGTCCTTTAGAGTCAACAGCAACGAACTGGAAGGTATGTTTTTTAGCCGTCTCTAGGGTACGATCGTAAATAGAACCTTTTGGTGCCTTGAATCCGATGTAGGAATCGTAGGGCGAATAGGTAGATGATTTTCTATCGATACTGTAGTCACCACCTTTCTCATAGACCTTCGTGATGTAATTCGCTCGTAACATTCCCGGAGATTCTTCAATATCAGATACGCTACTAGAGAAAGAGGCGGAACCGTTCTTATCCAATGCCCCATTGAACACCGTAAATTCCTGATAACCTCCATTTCGAATCGGCGAATCAAAATGATACTCTTTGAATTTTTTGAAATACGTACGCATTGGGCGGAGTTGCAATTCCACATTCGCATACAGTCCATCTGCTTTCGCTCCGTGTAACCATTCCGCTCTGATTTCGCTTGAATCTTTTTGATTTGCCGCGTCGGCATCCAAATAAATTTTCAAACGATTCGGCTTGATCGTTTCCACCTTGAGCAGCTTGGAGTAACGATAATTTCCTACAACGACCTCTGCCTCATAATTCCCAGTTCTACCGTCTGATCTAGTCGCAACGCGGAAGGTATAGATTCCATTTACATGCGTATTTCGACTGATGTCGTATAAGGTATTCCCGGAAGGATCGCGTAATTCAAAATTCACGGGATGGTTATCAGGCAGTTTATTCTTCTTATCCTGCAACATGAAATTCACGTAGATGGAATCTCCCGGTCGCCACACACCTCGTTCGGTGTATAAATAGCCCTTGATTCCCTCTTGTGCGTTTTCTCCAGAGACATCGAACTTACTGAGTGAATTCGTTTTACCGTCCGTAAGTTTCAAGTAACCACGTTGTTTACCACTTCGTGCTATCATCAAGAAAGGCTTGCGATTCAATTTCTTTGTAAACATACCTTCCGAATTCGTGCGCCCCTTTGAGATCAACTTCCCAACGTAATCGTAGTAAGCTACTTCGGTATTTACCATAGGCGCTGCTGTGACCATATTCGTCAAAAAGGCCGTCGATTTCTTGTCCACCTCAAGCTTGAACATCATTCCGATGTTGGATGCCAAAATATTTCGCTGTACCGCGTTTCCGTAGTAATAATCGTCGTCGCATGGAGAACGATCGCTGTAACCACCCCATGAAGAATACCCATCGAATCCCCAGGTGTGCCAATCGCTCTCCGTCCATCCTTCACTGACCGTTTTCTCAAAGTCTTTCTCTTTCTCCTCGTTGCATTCGCAAGTCGAATACGATTTATTGAAGCGAATCGCTACTTGATAAATGGCTCCGGGTTCTGCTTTGATCCATTTTTCAAGATCAATCACATGACGGTTCCATTGATTCAAATCCATAGATTTATCGTAGTCCAATCGTACTTTATTCTCTGCAATAATCTTCCCGAAACGGGTTAATTCATCGTCGCCATCCAAATCGTTCACTTGCAGGAAATGCTGAATATTTTTCTCGTAAATCTTAATGATGCGGACATCCACCGCTTTCAGGGCAATGGCCTCTAGAGGAAAAATTAAACCTTGAGAATTCGGCAAAATAGATCCCGAACCAATCAAACGCACTTTGGGTTTTGCCGCTTCTAGCAGGACTTCGTGCTTCACAGCTTTCTTCATTTTTGCATCGGCTACGTTTTTAATTCCAGCATCGCAATGCACCGTGTATGTCCCTGTCAAACGCTGCGGCAAATACACGCGAACAATGTTGAAATCAATGTCGTAAGTCAATCCTTTGACACTGTTTCCATCTTTATCTTCCAGTCTCACCAATCCATTGAGCACTTGCCCCAAACGAATAGGATCACCGAATCGAACTTCGAGGTACTGATCTTCGTCATCATGCACATTCACTGCGATTACCGAGAAATCGTTTAAGGCCGGAACTTTTACAAAACGCTCGCCTTTATCTTCGGAACGAATCGATTTTCCATTCCATCGAACGGTAATTAACCGCGCTTTATTCGTTCGCTTAATGCTATCTAATTGAAATATATAGTCATTACCATAGGAGTTTTCCATCTTATACTTTTGCGGTTTTCCATCCAATAAAATGGTTAAGGTTTTCTTGAGTTTATAGGCGCGAACATAATCCCGCGTTTCGATGGTGCCCGTTAATTTCTGATAGCGAATCTCATGACGATTGTACGCTTCCAAACCGTCTACCTCAACGCTCATCTCCTGCTTGAACGTCGAAAACTGGAACTGAAACTCTTCGTATCCTTCCTTTACTTTGGTAAACTGTTCCAAATCCAACGTCGCAGTGAAGAACTGTCCAGAAGGCAACTTTTTATCCGGTACAAATCGAATTTCGCGCTCTCCGTACTTTTCTACTTTTCCTTTAATCTCAGGTGAAATGCTGAAATACTTCTGCAATTGTTTGTCGGTGATCTTATCTGGAATGGGGTCGACTAATTCTACACGAATGGCTCCATCATGTTCCACCATCCCTGATGTGTAACCGGAAACGTATTCACGATAGTGCGGATCCACCTTGATAATCTCTGGCGAAGAGTTTCCACAAGAAGCGAGGATGCAGATCAACAAACAAAAAACAAAAAAAACAACCGGGAAATAAATTCCTGATCTTGATGTAGCGCTGGACGGATATTTCATAACACAGATTTTGATTCAAATCTGCTTCCTTTCGCACGTATTAATTATACGGTTTGATTAAGCGTTGGCATTTTCTGAGAATTCGTATCTCGACTACTCTCGATAACCGAATTCAATTTTACACCAAAAACCAGCAACCCAATCGAATCATTAACGTCCAGTTAATGCGTACTTTTGTATAGGAACCAAGAAAAGACCAGTCTAAGTTCCCAAAACTTAATTTGTAATCGCGTAAGTGCTGATATGCTTAAAATTGGTTTTTTCCTAATCACTCTGATCCTGCCCCCCATAATGTCATACGGGCAAACTGTTGATGACACTTTAATCGGGATGGTGAATCAGCAACTGATCAAAATCAATAAGAATAACGGAGGTATCAATCTATATCAGCCGGTCAATGGACTCGTTGGTTCCAATCCCTTTCGATTGACGTGGTGCGAATCGAATCAATGTTATTATACGCTATCAACTGCTGTCCCGGCCGTTCTATCTCGGATTGACATAAATGGAAACTTTACCACCTTAGGTACACTTACGTATCCGTTGGGGACCTTGTTCATGGCCGAAGGTCTAAGCTACAACAGAGCCGATGGAGAACTTTATATATCAGGAAGTTTGAATGGTAATCCCAATTCAAACCCTCCGGATTATCATTCCGAAACACTCCTTCGCGTTGATACCAATACCTTAACGACAACATTTATCGGTACATTCTATCAAATGACCTCACAAACGGGAGAGGCCGACGTAATCACTTTTGACGACAACGGCACCCTAATTTACTACGATGGTCAGCCGGGTCAATACAACCAATTTTACACGCAAGATATATCTTTTGCAACGCCTCCTACCACTATCTATGCTTCTGGCTATGATCCAATCCGAGACATGACCGTGAGAGATGACGACGTGTTCTTTTCACTGAACCGTGTACTGCATAAAATCAACATCCCAACAACGGTATTTTCAAGTGTCGGAACCATGTTCAGTGCCTCACAGTTTAACGGTGAATTTTTACAAGGAATAACGTGGCGGACATTGTGTAATACGGCTCCACTTTTTGGAAGCGATACAACCATTTGTGCTGGTCAACCATTAACCTTAACTCCAGCACTAACGGGAACTTCGTATTTGTGGCAGGATGGAACTACCAATTCCACCATGGACGCCTCAGCCGGCGGACAGTATTGGGTTGAAATCCAAGATAATGGATGCACCTATTCAGATACCATTGATGTGACCATAGCAAATCTACCATCAGTGAATTTGGGAAGTGATACCACATTATGCTTTGGACAAACATTAGCGCTACAAGCACCGAACATTCCAGGCACCTTCTCGTGGCAAGATGGAAGTAACTCCAACTCCTTTAATGTTACCCAGCCTGGCACATATTGGCTGTCTGTGACCAACGACTGCAGCTCCGATATTGATTCGATTACAGTAGATTACGTGAATGGGTTGAATTTCGATCTTGGCAATGACACCTCACATTGCGAGGGAAGTTCAACGCTTTTGGAAGCTCCGCTAAACGGTGATTCGTATTTATGGCAGGATGCATCAACCGGCACCTCTTTGAACGCCATTAATCAAGGTTTGTATTGGGTTCAAGTGAGCACCAATGGGTGTATCAATAGCGACTCGATAATCATTACGACGATCGGTGCTCCCAATATTGACCTTGGCCCCAATTTGGTTCTTTGCACTGGAGAATCTGCTCTTTTAACGGTAAATGACCCAACGGCTTCACTTTCTTGGAGCAATGGCAGCAGTGAGCCATCAATTACCACTGATGGGGACGGAATTTATTCGTTGACAGCAACAAATACCTGTGGCTCAGATTCAGATTCCATTCTTGTGGAAAGCGAAGAATGCTTCTGTGAAATGTATGTCCCAAACAGTTTTAGTCCTGACGGTGATGAACACAACAATACCTTCGGGCCAATAATCGATTGTCCGGCTTTTGATTACACCTTTGAGATTTTCAATCGTTGGGGACAAGTAATTTTCAGTTCAAACAATCCATTCGAACGTTGGGATGGAACCTACAAGGGACTTCCCGTTCAGGACGGAACTTATACCTACAAGATTGTCTACTCAACAGACAATATTGTAATTGGAAAAACGATCGTAGGGCATGTGAATGTGTTGAGATAATTGGATTTCATTGAGTCAAATCATAGTTCTAAACGAGCACAGTTCATTACTCATAATTCATAACTCATAACTACCACTTCGAGAGCCTCAGTGTCCGCTATTTCTTATTCATTATTTCCTCCATAACTTCCCTCACAAACTCTGTCTCATAACCTTTCCCGGATAAATATCGATACAACTTCACTTTCTTGTTGTAATCATCTGGGCCTTTGAGCGTGGAATACTTTTGTTCCGTAAGTCGACGTAAGTTTCCGAAGTACACTTCATCCTCCACGCCTTCCAAAGCCTTTTTAATGGAGTAATCGGAAATCGCTTTTTGTTTGAGATGCTGGCGAATTTTGATCTTACCCCAACGTTTGATATTCACCTTACCAGAAACGTAGGCTTCGGCAAAGCGTTCTTCACTAAGAAAATTGTTGGAAATGAGATCCGCGAGCAATGCATCGCGATCTTCTTGATCCAGACCCCACGTTCGCATTTTTCGATCTAATTCCTGCGAACAACGCTCCTGATAAGCACAAAGTGCCTCCAGCTTGGTCTTGGCTTCAAGAAGGGAATATTTGCGCCCTGAGTTCATCAGAGCGCAATTTCTTCCTTATTCTCGTTTAAGAATGAATATTCTAATAAGTGATTCGAAGAATCCGGTTGGATAGACACCCATTTCTTGTACTTCATCCACCATTTCACTTGACGCGAAACCATGCCTTTCTTGAAGTACGACTCTAGATACGGGTGCACACGCAATGTCAATTTCTTGACCCCACCATTCTTCATCAAATGATCAAGATTTGTTTCGATTTCCTCTGCATAAAGGATGGAAGCCTGAACCTCTCCTGTTCCGTTACACGTTGGACACATTTCTGAAGTATTGATATCCGTTTCCGGACGCACACGCTGACGCGTAATCTCTACCACACCAAACTTTGATGGAGGCAAGATGTTGTGCTTCGCGCGGTCATTCGACATCGCCTTTTTGATTGCATCATGTAACGCCTTGTTATTGGCGCGGTCGTGCATATCAATGAAATCGATACAAACAATTCCTCCCATGTCGCGCAATTGCAACACTCGGGCGATTTCCTTCGCTGCTTCAGTGTTGGTCGCCAAAGCATTGCTTTCCTGACCATCGGCACCTTTTCGGTTCCCACTGTTCACATCGATAACGTGCATCGCTTCAGTATGCTCAATAATCAAATACCCTCCACTTGGAAGCGGTACTTTCTTACCAAACAACGATTTGATTTGCTTGTTGATACCGAAGCGTTCGAATATCGGCAGTTTACCATCGTAATGACGAATGATCTTCTCACGTCCAGGAGCAATCCCAGAAACGTACTCGCGGAGGTTGTCCGCCATCTCATCATCATTGACATGGATGTTAGTGAAATCTGCATTGAGCAAGTCACGCAGAATGGACGACGTTTTGTCGATTTCTCCGAGTACACGCGAAGGTGGCTTAGCCTCCTTCAAATTGCCGTGCATTTTCTTCCATTTATTGACCAGGTTCTTCAAGTCCTGGTCCAACATTTCGACCTTTTTTCCTTCTGCTACCGTTCGAATGATCACACCGAAATTTTTCGGCTTAATGGCATTCATCAAGTCTTTTAATCGTGCGCGTTCCTCGTTGTCTTTAATCTTTTGAGAAATGGACACTTTGTTGGAAAACGGTACCAATACTAGGTAACGTCCCGCTAAGGTAATTTCGGCGCATAACCTCGGTCCTTTCGAGGAGATGGGCTCTTTGGCTACCTGAACCAAAATCGGTGCTGACGAAGAAACGACATCGTTAATTTTCCCGTCTTTGGGAATGTCTTTCTCGCCTTTGAAGTAAAGAAGATCGGCTACGTTTTGCTTACCTTTTAAAGTACTACGGGAAAACTTGTTTAATGAATTGAATTGAGGGCCTAAGTCCAAATAATGCAGGAATGCATCTTTTTCATACCCTACGTCTACGAATGCAGCATTTAAACTTGGGACTACTTTTCGAACTTTTCCGAGGTAGATATCTCCAACAGAATATTCGTTTTTCCCAGGCTGCTCTTCATGCAACTCAATAAGTTTTCCGTCTTCGAGCAAGGCAAGCACTATACCACCATTTCGGGCATCGACTACTAGTTCTAAACTCACGAAAGCCTTATTTAGTTAATAAAACAGAAAAACTTAGCAGGACTCGCCTACTAAGCTCTCAAATACGATTCAAGAAAGATTATTTTTTCTTCTTATGACGATTTTTTCTTAGTCTCTTTTTACGCTTGTGCGTGGACATCTTATGTCTTTTTCTTTTTTTACCGCTTGGCATAATCTCTATATATTTTGTTAAACTTCTATTTTCAAGTCAAAGTCCTCATTTCGAGGAAAAAAAACACCCTCACTAAAAAGTGAGAGTGCAAAAGTAATAAAACCAATTGAAATTTCTTTCAATTCGTCAGTATCATTTAATTAACCCACTTTCACGTTGGTTTTCACTTCTTCAACGAAGGTCTTAGCTGGCTTAAATGATGGAATGTTGTGAGCAGGGATGATAATCGCCGTGTTCTTAGAGATGTTACGTCCTGTTTTCTCAGCACGCTCCTTCACTACAAAGCTTCCAAATCCTCGCAAGTAAACATTTTGCCCTTTAGAAAGAGATCCTTTCACGGAATTCATGAAAGCCTCAACTGCTTTCAAAGCCTCAGCACGCTCTAATCCAGTCTCTTCTACAATCTCTGCAACGATGTCTGCCTTCGTCATATCTTATTGATTTTAATGATGTTTAAAATTTGATTTGACGGCAAAAATACGCCTCTTTTTGGTTTAATGGTTAATTTTACAACAATTAATTCTCCGATTTTCTCTGAATGCAGAATTTCTCCCTATTAATCACCGAATGGTATAGACAAAACAAGCGTGAGCTTCCATGGAGGGGTGTGAATGACCCGTACACTATCTGGCTGTCTGAAATCATTTTACAGCAAACTCGGGTCGAACAAGGCCGGGCTTATTATCAGAAGTTTGTCGACCATTATCCGACCGTTATCGATCTCGCCAATGCTTCCGAACAAGATGTTTTAAACGACTGGCAAGGATTGGGATATTACAGTCGTGCCCGAAACCTACATTTCTCGGCAAAATACATTCGCGACGAACTCAATGGCATTTTTCCACAGACTTACGATGAGATCTTAAAATTAAAGGGTGTTGGGAAATATACTGCCGCCGCCATAGCATCGTTTGCTTACAATGAACCCAAAGCAGTGGTAGATGGAAACGTATATCGTTTCTTGAGTCGTGCGTTTAATATCGATACACCGATTGATTCCTCGAAGGGTCAAAAGGATTTTCAAATCCTAGCTGACAGCATTATATCAATAGACAATCCAGCGGATCACAATCAAGCGATGATGGAAATTGGCGCGCTGGTTTGCACACCGACGAGTCCTCAATGTATGTTTTGTCCTGTGAATGAAATCTGCGAGGGACGTGCGAAAGGAACACATGTGAATTTGCCAGTGAAATCGAAGAAAACAAAGGTGCGAAATCGTTACTTCCATTATTTGATTTATAACGATTCAAGGAAAACACTTATCGAACAACGCACCGAAAAAGGCATTTGGCAAAAATTGTATCAATTCCCATTGGTTGAAACCGAATCGGAAAAATGGGATACCATTCCCGAAAACTGCGTTGAGGTCTCAGAAACGGTTGTTCACAAATTGAGTCATCAGCACATTCACGCCAAGTTCTACACAATTCAAGGATTTCCGAAAAAAATGGAGTCAAGTTACGTCACCATCAATTCAGAAGATATTCAAGATTTTCCGCTGCCAAGAATTATCGACCGTTATCTGGAAAAGCATACCTTTGAATTTTAATTTTTTGTACTTTTAATTTAATCATCTCAGATTCAAACCTATGGCTGGAAGCGTAAACAAGGTAATACTTATTGGCAATCTCGGTAAAGATCCGGAAGTACGCCATTTAGAAAACGGTGCTACTGTCGCCAACTTCCCTATCGCAACTTCTGAAACTTACACCGATCGCAATACAGGTCAGCGCGTTGAAAACACGGATTGGCACGATATCGTTGTTTGGCGTGGATTGGCTGAGGTAGTTGAGAAGTACGTTAAGAAAGGTACAAAGGTCTACGTCGAAGGGAAACTAAAAAAACGCTCTTGGCAAGACAAAGAAGGCAATACGCGCTACACCACTGAAGTAGTTGCGGATGAATTGACCATCTTGAGCTCAAGAAACGATCAGGCGCAACAAAGTCAACAAGCGCCTTATAGTTCTCAAGGAACTCCAGATGCTCCTTCAAAAGTAGACGACATTATCAACAAGGATCAGGACGATTTGCCGTTTTAATTAATTGCAAAACATGGACGACCCCTCGAGTTACGTTTCTTATTCAAATATCGCAACCGCTGGTTTTGGCGGAGTTCAGGACTACATCTTTTTGGTGATCTTGCTTTTGCTCATTGCAATGTCTGCATTGGTTTCCGGTTCTGAAGCAGCCTTCTTTTCATTAAGTCCTGCCGAAAAAGAAGATTTAAGAAACGACACTGGCAAACGTGCTAATTACGTTAACAAACTTTTAGACAAGCCTCAGGAATTATTAGCGACTATACTGATCTCGAACAACTTCGTTAATGTCGCTATCGTAATTTTATCCAGTTCCATCATGCGTGGAATTTTGGAGGATACCGGAATTAGCGGAACCGCCGAATTCCTCCTTGAATTTGTGGTGATCACGCTTACTTTGTTAATTCTGGGAGAAGTAATTCCGAAAATTTACGCCAACAAACGATCACTCGCATTTTCAAAAATGATGGCGCGCCCGTTGTACCGACTGAATAACATTCCTCCAATTTCTTGGATTCGATTGGGACTCGTATCAGGCACAACCCTCATCCAGCGTCGCATGCGGAGAGGTAAAGTAGACGTTTCCACAGATGAATTGGAGCAGGCGCTTGCCCTAACCAAAGAGGAAGATTCCGACGATAGCGAACACAAAATTCTTGAGGGGATTGTAAAATTCGGTTCCACGGAAGTACGTCAAATCATGCGCCCTCGATTGGATGTTCATGCACTCGAAATTTCTGATAGCTATCAAGATGTTCTGACAAAAATTCTGGAATGCGGTCACTCACGACTTCCGGTGTACGAAGAGTCTTTTGATAAAATTGTTGGTGTACTCTTTATCAAAGATCTCCTTCCCTACCTCAATTCGGAAAATGAGCAAGAAACCGATTGGGCAGCATTAGTTCGAAAACCCTTCTTCGTTACGGAAAACCGAAAGATTGACGATCTCTTGAAAGATTTCCAGGAGAAGAAGGTACACATTGCCATGGTTGTAGATGAATACGGAGGAACATGTGGGATCGTGACCTTAGAAGATGTTTTGGAAGAAATCGTAGGTGAAATCACCGATGAATTCGACGACGACGAATTGGTGTACACCAAAATCAGTGATTCCGAATACCTATTTGAAGGAAAAACGGCCTTGGTAGATTTCTATAAAGTCTTGAACATTTCGGAAGAAAATCTTGAAATCGATACGCAAGCCACTGAAACTATTGGCGGATTGATCGTTGAAGTAGCAGGAAGGATTCTTAAAAACAACGAGCAAGTGACCATCGGGCCATTACAGTTGATTGTAGAATCAAGCGATAAAAAGCGAATCAAAATGGTGAAAGCCATCAAACTAGAAGAAACAAAAGAAGTATGAAGTCAGGAATTCTGATCCTACCCATTTTATTGTTACTGCTAACGGCATGTGAGGAAGATGCTCCAATTCCGAAGCCACCATCGTATTTGCGCACCGAGTTGCCCGACCATAAATACAATAGATATGTCGACTCGTGCAATTATCAGTTTGATTTGCCAGAAATCTATACCGTAGAAAAAGCACCGGGCGATACGAATAGTGATTGTCATCGACGCATACAGTTAGGGCCAATGAACGGCACCATGTATTTCCGTTACTGGGACATGAATGAACCGCTTTCCTACTATATTAACAATGCCAACGATGAAGTCGATTTTCACAAAACGAAGGCAACGAATATTGTAGATTTGACGATTATGCGTCCAGAAGACCGTGTTTTTGGAACCCTATTCCGTTTAGAGGGAGATGTGGCAACACCGTTTCAATTCTACATGACGGATAGCACTGACCGATTCGTCTACGCAGAAGTATTGTTCAACTTTGCTCCGAATTACGATTCATTACGCCCAACGCTAGACTATCTGCAGCAAGATTTGGAACAATTGATGGAGACCTTTCAATGGGCGCCTTAGTTTATCTTTCGTTAGGGAGCAATCTAGGAAATCGTGAGCAGTTTCTTGAAGAAGCATTGCATCTCATCTCATCACGTGTGGCTGAAATAAAAAACGTTTCCGGATATTACGAATCCGAGCCATGGGGATTTGAAGCAGCGACTCAATTCTTGAACATCTGTGCATCTCTGGAAACAGATATAGCACCACTAGAGTTACTTCAGATATTCCAAAAAATTGAATCGGAACTCGGCAGAGAACAGAAAACTTCCAACGGATACGCTTCGCGAGTAATTGATATCGACATTCTTACATACGGCGACTTAGAATTGGATAGTGACCAACTAAAGATTCCACACCCACAAATGGGCAACAGAAAATTTGTACTGCTTCCACTACTAGAAATTGCCCCTGAATTTACTCATCCGAAAACAGGAAAAACGATTAAGCAAATAATAGCAGTTTGTGACGACGAATCGGCAGTCCTGCTCTACGAAAGCAAATAATCTTTCTACGTTTTAAAAATCAGCGATTCAATAGAAAAATTATTGCTATTATTGTGCAGAAATATAGAATTTATACTTACTATGAAAAAGCAAACCATCAAAGTATTGGCACTTCTAGTGGTTGCCGGTGGTTTTTCAACCGGATGTAAACTACTAAAAGAAGTCGATTACGCATGTGACCCAGATCCGTTAGAAATGCACGGAGATTCAGTTGAGGTTACTGTTGAACTTACGTTCCCAGAAAAATCAATCAACAAAAAAGCTGCTGTTGAGTTCACCCCTACACTTGGAAGCACTTCATTGAAGCCATTGCGCGTTCAAGGAGAAAAAGCAACAGGAAGCGGAGACGCTATCCAGTACAAAGCTGGAGGAAAAGTAACTTATACGGACAAAGTTCCTTACAAAGCAGACATGGAAACTGCCAAATTGGTGGTAACTGGTAAAATCTATAAAGGAGAAAAAGAAAAAGGTGAGGTAGAAGCTACAGAAATCTGTGATGCTTGTATCATTACGCCTTACTTGGTAAACAAGGCTCCAATGGTGCGCTACGCATCTGACAAATTTGAGCGTGTAACTCCAGAGTCGAACTTGACTGTAATTAACTACATGAAAGGTCGTTCTGAAGTACTTTCTACTGAAATGCGTGATGATGACGTAAAAGAACTTCAGGCATTCTTGGAAATGGCAAACGAGAACCCGAAAATCGAGGTTACTGGTTTCAACGTTACTGGACACGCTTCACCAGAAGGTGAAACTGGAAAGAATACGAACTTGTCATCAGATCGTGCAACTACAGGTTCTGAAGCAGCGATGAAAGTTGCTAAGAAAGCTGAGCACACTAAAGGACAAGAAGCTGGTGATTACGTATTGAAAGGATCTGGAGAGGATTACGACGGATTCAAGCGTGAGTTGGAAGCGGACACTAAAATGGACGCGAGCGACAAGCAATTGGTTCTACGTATTTTGGATCAAGAGAAAAACCCGGACACACGCGAGCAAAAAATGCGTGACCTAGGTAAGTCATTCACTTACTTGGATCGTAACATTTTCCCTCAATTGCGTCGTGCTGAGATCGTAACAAACTACAACGAGACTGGATTCTCTGATGAGGAAATGATGCAGTACTCTAAAACGAATTCAGATACAATGGACGTGGAAGAGTTGTTGTTCTGTGCGAATCTTTACACTGATTTGAACGAGAAGCTTCGTGTTTACAAAATTGCTGAGGAGCGTTACCCAGACGATTACCGTACATCTAATAACGTTGGAGCGGTATTGTTTGAAATGAACAAAATCTCTGAAGCGAAAGAGAAGTTTGAGAACTCAAACAACGTTCAAGAAAACGAATACGCGAAAAACAACTTGGGAGCTGTTTACATCGTAGAAGGAGATCGTGCTCAAGCTTCTAAGTTCTTGGCTCAGGCTGGATCAACAAAAGAAGTTTCTTACAACAAAGGAATCATCGATATCCAAAACGGAGATTACGCTTCTGCTGTTAGCAACCTAGGAGCTGCAGACGCTTCATTCAACTTAGCTCTTGCTCAGTTGTTGAACGGAAACGCTTCAGCGGTTGATGGAACAATTGGAAGCAGCGCTGATGCAGATTCTGCTCAGGGAGCTTACTTGAAAGCGATTGCTGCTGCTCGTCAGGACAACCTTTCAGCTGTAGTTAGCAACTTGAAGTCTGCTATCGCTAAGGACGGACCTTACAAAGCGAAAGCAATGAAAGATCGTGAGTTCTTGAAATATGCAGAAGACGCTACATTCTCTGCACTAGTGAAGTAATTTTGAATTCTAATACTAGAAAGCCCTGACGGTTTCGTCAGGGCTTTTTTTTTGTGCCCAAAAGTCAGCACCACGCCCTCCTCCTAGCTTCCCTCTCCTCCCTTTTTATTACCGTTGTGTTATTTTTTATCAACAAAAGTGAGACGTTTTGAACAGTACTTTTTCGATAAACAAAATCTTCAAACAGAACTAAACCGTTTTAGAATTCCACGAAAAAATCAAGCTGAGAAGTTCTTGTAATCTCTAAACGCAACCTCTTAACATTGCCTTAACATTGCTTTTTGAATATCCCTTTTAAGGGCGTATCTTTGGTATGTCAACAATACTTCTAAAGACAAGATGATCAGAGTAATAGGATATAATATGCCAATGAGCATGCTTTATGAGAGAGGATAATAGTTGACGCAATCTGGACTCGCGTCCCCGTTCGAAACGGAAAAGACTCCAGTACATTCCAGTCAATTATTATTATGACACGCTCAACTCTTTCAACTCGCTTTTTTGCAATGCTGCTTGCCGCAGTCGTTATTTCAATTTCAAATTGGGGTAACTCGCAAATCATTATTTCCGAATACCTGGAGGGTACTTCTAATAACAAGTGTATTGAGCTATTTAATACAACAGCATCGGACATCAACTTAACAGGGTATTCACTTCGACGTTATTCCAATGGATCCACAACAGCAACCTCTATATCGCTTACCGGAACTATACCTGCCTGCGGAACATACGTTGTGTGTAACTCAAGTTCAGAAGCCACGCTGTTGGCTTTAGCCGATCAAACGAATTCAAGTATCAACCATAATGGTGATGACGCGTACGATTTATTCGATGGTACCACAGTTTTAGATGTCTTTGGTGATATTGGATGTGATCCTGGTTCGGAATGGACGGCAGTGGGAACAAATGGAACAGCAAACAACAGCTACATCCGTAATGCTTCTGTTTGTACAGGAGTTCCTGATCCAACGGGTTCGTGTAGCACAACATCATTTACGACCTTGTCAACAGAATGGACATCAACAAATTCCAGTAACGATTACTCTGATCTAGGAAGTCATACAACAAGTTGTGCTGCGTGTTCAACACCTACAAACACCATTACGACAGGTGCCGTGACTGGAGCGCCTTTTGATGTTGAGTGTAATGCAGGAACAGATGACACAGGCTCCATCGCCTTCACATCTACCGGAACGTTTACCGGCGGAAATGTTTATACAGCTCAACTTTCTGATGGCAGCGGAAGCTTTGCCAACCCAGTGAATATTGGAACCTTGACTTCTACGGCTAATTCTGGATCCATTTCCATTACTATTCCATCAACTACCATTTCTGGAACTGGTTACGTGATTCGAATTATTTCAGATAGTCCTTCTACGATTGGAACCAACAGCGCGGCATTTGCCATCAATCAAAATGATGCGTGTCTTCCAGGACTACCAGCTGCCGGTTTGGTTATCAACGAGTGGTCGAATGGGCCTTCTGGTAACCAAGAGTACTACGAATTTGTAGTCGCTGGTGAATGTGGCGAATCTGTGGATATCCGCGAGTACATCCTTGACGATAACAACGCCACCTTTACCAACCCTGCAGATTATGACGGTACGGCCTCTGGAATTGCTCCTGGACACTTCCGATTTACAAATGATGCGCAATGGGCAGCAGTACCTGTTGGATCGGTAATCGTGATTTACAATGCCGATGATCCGAATGGAGATTTGCCAGCAGACGATCCAACTGATGCTGATAATGATTCATTATATGTAGTCCCTCACACTAGCACGCTGTTCGAACGTTGCACTACGATGCCTGTTTCGAGCTCACCAGACTCAACGTACACACCTTGTACCTATGCAACGGCTCCATTAACAGGCTGGAACCCGCTGAGTTTGCGTAACACGGGAGACGCTATCCAAGTGCGCGTGCCTAATGGCGATTACTACCATGGTGTTTCTTACGGAGGAAGCGAAATGACCGGGGGACCTGATAATTTAAAATTGTTTACAGGATCCGGTTCTGGTATGGCGGGTTGGTTCAATGATGGAGATCCATTTGATGTAGCAAACTGGAGTTCTGGAACTACGGCAGGAAACCAAACTCCTGGAACTGGGAACAATGCTGCAAATACCGCTTGGTTGCTCCTAATGCGTGATACTGCCGCTGCAACGTGTCCAGTAACGGTGTTGCCGGTTGAAATCGGAGCTTTCAAAGGCGTAAACGCACCAGAAGGAAACGTTTTGTATTGGTACACGGTTAGCGAAAGAGACGCCGATTACTTTATGATTGAACGCAGCACAGACGGAAAGAAATGGGTAGAAGTTGGATCCATTGATGCTGTTGGGAACTCTAACGAGATCAACGAATATCAAATGATAGACGTAACCTTCGCAAACGACATGAACTACTATCGACTGGTACAATTCGACAACGATGGCACGAAGACGAAATACACGAAGATTGTATCTATCGACAACCGTTTGATTCCAGATGTAGAATTGGTAGGAATTTACAACTTACTTGGACAGAAAGTAGACGCAAACTTCAAAGGAGTTCAAATCCGCTTGTATAGCGACGGAACGACGCAGAGAGTTTATAAATAGACAAAAGACTGAAAGAATAAAGACTCCGAATTATCGGGGTCTTTTTTTATTCGTAGATATTTCTGTCTTTGCTCTTTCCTGCCTGACGCAGGCACGGTCATCTTTACTCTACTAATTTGATAGACTTTGGCAAGGTTCTTGAAACTTTCATTTTGAACTTAAAACTGTATGCCATGAAAATTCTTTACACCGCTTTATTTTTAGTGTTTTTGACAGCATGTACTGTAACAGAAGATGGAATCATCATCAATCAGCCTACGGTGCCAAGTGTGAACCTTTGTGAGAATGTAGCAACCGACCAGCAAGCTGAAGGAATGCGCGATCAAATTAAAGATCAAGCCTTCAAGGACGAGAAATTGCAACGTGCTCGCTTAGTAACCGATGGCTTTTGCTTTGTATCAACACAAGTCGTTACTGTTCTTGACGGTTTTACGTTCGATTCAAGCAAATTGACAATGGCGAAAGAGCTGTACAAGCAAACAACAGATCGTCAATCGAATTATATGATCGTAGTGGATTCATTTACGCACAAGAGCGATCGCGAGGAACTCATGGATTATATTCAGAACAATCCGTAAGTCGATTGTGTAAATAGATTTGCTCTGCCTGACCCGGAGTTGGGTACAGAAAGGCAGGAATCTTAAGAGCTTCAAGATCCATAATAGTGGAATAACCAGAGCGGGATATCAGTCGTTGGGCGTTAAGAATGGCTGTATCCTGCTCTTTCCAATTTCCTGAGGTTCTTTTCACCTCATCAAGTTCGATAGCATCTGGACATATGAACGTTGCTTCAGGATGATTCGCGCGAATCTCATCTGCGAATTGTTGGGCATAAACCTCAGGGCCGCTCACCACCACAACCGTTTCTTCTGTCTTTTCGCGATTAAGATCATATAATGAGAAGCGAGAATACGGCCCAACATACTTCACTCTATTATCATTTGGATTCGCACTTAACTTTCCCGATAATCGACTATCTGGATAATCCAAAACCCAAATGTGGTCAAATGGTCGCAGCCGCTTTTTATGCCACTTGTCAGCAAGCACTTGCATTCCTTTTACCGGAAGATGGTATTGATGCGTAATGAAAACCGACGGCACGTCTTCACAAAAGAATCCATAACGATGATCACTCAAAACGACATCAATGGTGTGCGATCGAACCAAAGTTTGCGTTTCCTTCAGTTCCTTCTTCAAACGAGACTTCAAAGCACCAAGGTTCTGAGCTAAATCCCAAGCAAAATTGCCATTCCCCTCAAATTGAAAGGGGTATCCCTCCAGAGCGACATAATCCAACTCGGGAAAGTACATTCGAAAGATTGCCTCCTGCTCAGCATTTGATGCAACCATAATGACATTGTTCTGCTCCAATAATTGATGAATCAAGCCTATGCATCGCGATACATGCCCCATCCCCCAATTCAATGGCGAAAGCAGCACCCGTTTATCGTGTATCTCCTCTGGTCGCATAGTATCAAATATACAAGGAAAACTCACCACTAAGGCACTAAGGTGCATACAGATCGTTTCACCGCAAATCGTAAAAAGAACACAAGATTATGTCATCGTCATAATCCATGGCGTACCAAAACACAGCAGATATCTGACAAGCACTCTTGCGTCTTTGCGCCTTTGCGATTAACCTCAAACCTTGGGCTTCTGAGCAATCCCAGACCAATAGATTCCATTAACGTTTTTTCAGAATTCAAATGCATTGCCAATCCCAACTTTGTTTTTAGCTTTAACGTTATTAAACAACACAAATAAAGAATATGTTCGATTCAAACGAATTCAAAAAATACGCAACAAAGCACCAAGGCATCAATAGCATGCACATGGAGCATTACATAGAGTCATCTTTGACACCATACATCATTGAAGAACGCCAGCTGAACATGACTCAAATGGACGTTTTCTCACGTTTGATGATGGATCGCATCATCTTCCTTGGAACAGGGATTAACGATCAAGTGGCGAACATCATTAACGCTCAATTGTTGTTCTTGGAATCAGTTGACCCTAAAAAAGACATCCAGATTTACTTGAACTCACCAGGAGGATCGGTTTACGCTGGATTAGGAATTTACGATACGATGCAGTACATCAATCCGGATGTAGCTACAATTTGTACAGGAATGGCAGCCTCTATGGGAGCCGTTCTATTGTGTGCAGGTGCTGATGGAAAACGTTCTGCGTTGAAACACTCGCGTGTGATGATCCACCAACCATTGGGAGGTGCGCAAGGTCAAGCATCCGATATCGAAATCACGGCGCGTGAGATTCAGAAGCTCAAGAAAGAGTTGTACGAAATCATCGCAAGCCACTCAAAACAAGAGTACGATAAGGTTTGGGAAGACTCAGATCGTGATTATTGGATGACATCGCAGGAAGCGAAAGATTACGGTATGGTAGACGAGGTATTGCTTCGCAACGCCAAATAAACTACCTTTGTAGAATATTAAAAGCCTTGACGGCCCGTTTCACGCGGAAGTCAGGGCTTTTTTGACAAAACAAATTATGTCTAAAAAAGAAGCTGGTTGCTCGTTTTGCGGAAGATCGCGTTCTGAAGTAGGAATGCTGATTGCCGGTGTTACCGGACACATCTGTGAAAGCTGTGTTTCGCAAGCGCATACTATTATCAAAGAGGAGGAAGTTTCGCAATCTCATACGAAGAGTGAACACGTGGTAAACGTGATGAAGCCTGCTGAGATCAAAGAGAAGCTTGACGATTATGTCATTGGTCAGGACGATGCTAAAAAAGTATTGTCAGTGGCGGTTTACAATCATTACAAGCGATTGAACCAACAAGACCTTGGTGACGACGTGGAGATTGAAAAATCAAACGTGGTTCTAGTAGGACGCACGGGTACCGGAAAGACATTATTAGCGAAGACGATTGCAAAAATGCTCAACGTTCCATTCTGTATTGCTGATGCAACGGTTCTTACCGAAGCGGGATATGTAGGAGAAGACGTTGAAAGTATTCTATCGCGATTGTTGCAAGCGGCTGACTACAATGTAGACGCTGCTCAGCAAGGAATTGTTTTCGTGGATGAGATTGATAAAATTGCACGTAAAAGCGACAACCCTTCTATTACTCGTGATGTTTCGGGAGAAGGTGTACAACAGGCACTCTTGAAACTTCTTGAGGGCGCTACGGTAAACGTTCCACCTCAGGGAGGACGTAAGCACCCGGAGCAAAAAATGATTCAAATCGACACTCGAAATATCCTTTTCGTTTGTGGTGGAGCGTTCGACGGGATCGAAAAAATCATTGCGAATCGTGTGAACCGCCAAACAATCGGTTTCTCGTCTTCAGATGAAGAGCAAATTGAGAAAGACGCGCTTTTGAAATACGTAAATCCAACGGATATCAAATCTTTCGGATTGATTCCCGAATTAATCGGACGATTCCCAGTTTTGACGTACTTGGAGCCGTTAAGCGCAGAAAGCTTAAAACGTATTCTTACCGAGCCGAAAAATGCTTTGGTGAAACAATACGTGCGCTTGTTTGAACTAGATGGAATTGAATTGAAATTCGATAAGGAAGTATTCGACTTCATCGTTGAGAAAGCTATTGAATTCGAATTGGGAGCACGAGGATTGCGTTCTATTTGTGAGGCTATCTTGAATGAAGCAATGTACGATCTTCCTTCGCGCGATGAATCCGAATTCAGAGTAACGCATGAATATGCAAAAGCTCAATTCTCGAAATCGAAATTGGCGAAGCTGCGTGTAGCATAATGAAAGTCTTGGGAGATGAAGTTCTACCTTTCCTTCGTATTTCTTCTTCTCCTCTTTACTGGATTTTCTCAAGATGCGCCCGTTTACGGACACATCAATATTCCCAACGATTGGCCCAATAAGGTTTATCTTTCTGTAAAGCATAATTACAGGGATATTGATATTGTAGATGCATCCGATATCATTCATGTGACCTCTGTAGATAGTACTGGATACTTTTCATTCGACGCTGAATTCTTCGCTGCAGAGGAGAAAATCTATCAAATTCACGTCACGCCGGATTCCAATGAAATTGAAGTATTCCTATCCGATTATTCCAAAGGTGGTGTCGGAAGAAATTATCTGGTCTTAGTTACGAAGCAATCGCAATCGGTGACTTTAAAACCGTCCAACGACGGTAAAATATTCGGCCCTATATCGTCAGCAAACTCCAACGCAGGAATTTGGCAAAAGTTAGATGCGCTTCAAACGGACTTCCATACAAAGGCCTATCAAAATGGGGGAAGCAACGAAGATCATTTCGTCGCTAATTATCATAAGAGCATTCGCAAATTGGTTGAAAAACGCGGAACGCAGAACCAGCTCCTTGCTTGTTATTATATGCTTGAGGAAAATGCAAATTTGTCTCCAGCCTACCTTGAATCGATTCGAAGTCACATCGGCTTCATCAAGAAAATTGAAGAGAAGATTGGAAATAAATCTTCTCATGCAAATCAACTCTCCAAGGAGATTGCGCTTATTGAATTGCAATTAAATGGGCAAGACACAACTTCGAATTTCGAAAGAATAAACATCATTCAAACGGTGATCATTATCATCTCGTATTTGATCATTCTGATCCTAATTGTTGTGATTTGGAGATTACGAAAAAGATTGAAAAGAAACATTCAACCCCATCTTACCCAACAGGAAAAGAACATTAAGCGCTTGATTCTGGATGGGAAATCCAATAAAGAAATCGCAGAAGAGCTTTTCATCAGTGTTAGCACTGTGAAAACGCATATCAATACTTTGTATAAAAAAGAAGGTGTTTCCAGCCGAAAAGAGTTGACCTCCAAGAATTCGACTGGGGTCTAGTCCTTTTATCACCCCCCAATTTCTTTGGCCTAGGGCAGAATTCCCTCATCATTGTCAAAAAAACGACAATGAAATCATTCATCTGCATTTTCACACTTTCTCTCTCTTTCTGCGCCTTTGGTCAAACCTTTCATACCGACTCCATCTGGTTCGAGCATGCCCACTCTTATCGGAAATACAAAATTTGGCTTCCCCAGGATTACGATTCGACAAAAAGGTATCAAACCATTTATTGCTTGGATGCGGATTTGCTCTTTAACTCTCTTGTCTCAAGCACAGAAATCTACAGCTTCCCTGATATCGCCAAAATGCCTCCTACGATTGTAGTTGGATTGTATTTCGATCAACGAAATGACGATATGGGAATTGAATCGGACAAAAGTCAATTGAATGAAACGGGGCAAGCGTTCATAGGGCTTATCAAGAATCAGCTCATTCCAGAAATTGAAAATGCCTACGCGACTTCGGAGTATAGAGCTATCGTAGGGCACTCAAACTCGTCTACTTTCATTCAATTTTTCCTCTGGGAAGAAGAACCCGAATTTCAAGGATATCTGTCTATGAGCGAATACGAACTCAAAAAGGACACAGAACATTTCTGTTCACTTTCTTTGACTCATCCTATCGACTTTACTTTCGTAAGCGCTAAGAAAGATGCGCCTTATCGCTATGATTCTGGACTGAAACACGAAGCGATTCTGGATTCCTGCCAACCGTCCAACTTTAACTACAAACACATAATTCTAGAATCCGCCGATCACCTGACGATGGTTCCTCAAGGAATTCCATTGGGACTGGAAGAATTGTACGCTGATTATTCCTCTTCCCTACCAAATACTGATAGTCTCTTGAAACTAATTGGAAGTCAAAATCCGGTGGAACTTATGGACAGTCTTGTCAAAATGAAGGCAGACAAGTATGATGCTCATGCGTCGTATAACTTCACCGAAATTGACATTCTTTTTGAATTGTTTGTGCAAACGAAAGACAGCGCCAACATTCATTTGGCCACTCAGAAATATGCTGAGATCTTTCAAGATTCAAGCGAATACTTCTACGAAGCTCAATGTTTAGAATTGATGGGAGCGAACCGAGCGGCTGAGAAGGCTTATTTAAAACACATCAACTACTTTCCTGATCCCGGTGTATGGTCTTACAAGCGACTCGTTTGGTTGTACATGTCTAAGGTGGTGAATCTAGACGAAGCCCTGTATTGGTGCGAGCAAGGATACAACGCGTTGCAAGAGGAGGAATTCCTGGAGTTAATCAGGAAGATTGGCAAGAAGGATAAAAAATATCAAAAGAAAGCTGATAAGCTCGTGAAGCAACTTAGTGAATCTTGAACTTACAGTATTTAATTGTTGCTCCTTTGGCCGTGAACAATTTCTCGTAGTGCGTTTTGATATGGAAGATTTCACGAGTTGTTGGATCGATGTTCTCTGGAAGTTCGCCGTATAAATCCCAAGTAAGCTCTAAGCAATCGTATTTCTCGGATTTAATCTGTTCTTCCGTATATTCAAACAACAAATCGCTGTCGGTTTTCATGTGAACAATACCTCCTGGTTTCAGAATCTTTCGGTAGCGTTCTACAAACAAGGGAGAACTCAATCGTTTTCGCGGTTTCTTAGGTTGCGGATCGGAAAACGTTAGCCAGATTTCATCCACCTCACCGTCTTCGAAGTAATCCGTGATAAAATCAATTCGAGTTCTAAGAAAAGCTACGTTCTTCATCCCATTATTCAAGGCTTCTTCCGCCCCGATGAACATGCGCGCACCTTTGATATCCACCCCGATGAAATTGCGATCTTCATAGTGTTTCGCCAATCCAACGCTGTATTCACCTTTACCACAACCCAGCTCTAAAACGATCGGATTGTCATTCTTGAAATAGGTCGAACGCCACTTTCCTTTCATCGGAAACGGCTCCTTAATTACAGGTTCAAAAAAATTATCAAACGATTTAACGGCGGCAAAGCGACGCAACTTGTCTTTTCCCATGCTGCAAAGATAACAGCTGTTTTAAAAGTACCTGACTTGTTGATTTAAATTACTAGCTTCAAAGCCTCTACATACTTGATAATGAACCTTTTTAGAGTCCCGCTAACGGAATATTCGGATCATTATGATCTTGCGCGCTTCAATTTATCTTGGCGCGTTTGCTACTTTATGGTGGTAGTACTTACCGTACTGGGTGGTATGCTCTTTTTACTTGGTCAACCAGCGTACGTGCCTACTGTAATTGGCGCTGTTTCTGTTGGGATCTTTCTCTTTATTCTCAAAAAAACGCGCAAATACGGCCTGGTTGCAGGCATTTTCTGCCTGCTCGGAACCGCGCTGTGCCAATATACCCTGATTTACTACCTGACGCAATATCACATGGTGGATGTCCTCTGGATCATGGTGATCGTGCTATATACCTTCTTCATGTTGGGCAAAAATTGGGGAGTGGTAATTCTTTCTTTGAACGTGGTTGGAATATTGCTCTTTGTATTTCTACGACTCAATGATAACTTGTTACTCCCTGGAGAATTGAAAGAAGGAGAAATCCTTGCTTTAGGATTGAACTTCTTGATTTGCGGGCTCCTCATTGCCTTCCTCATTCTTCAGTTTTTAAATGTCATCAAGAAGGCGGAAAACGATCTTCGTTCCCTCAATGATGAACTCATGGAACAGAATACGACGGTAGCGCATCAAAACCAGGAAAAAACGGTTATGCTAAGCGAGATTCATCACCGTGTAAGAATAATTTACAAGTAATCACTGGTCTTCTTCGTTTGCAATCGGATGAAATTCCCGACGAAGCTTCCAAACAGAAGTTCGAAGATAGTATCAACCGCGTTCGCTCCATGGCGCACATCCACGAGCGTATGTAGCAATCGGAAAATTTGTCACGAATTGAGTTGGAGGAATATATAGAATCCCTTTCGGCGGATTTGATTCATTCCTACAATATTGAAAAGCAGATTTCATTGCTAGTGAATAGCGAGATCATTGAAGTACACCCGAAAGCATTGGTATCCCTGGCTCTTATTTTCAATGAATTGATCTCGAATTCTTTGAAACACGCCTTCGATACTACCAAAGCTACGATAATTTCCATTGACATTCGAAACGAAGGAGATAATACTGTTGAAATTTACTATTCAGACAATGGAGTTTGGAAACCGCATAATGCAAAATCCTTCGGATTGGAATTGATTAATTCCTTAACCGAACAGCTCAACGGATCGTTGGAACTAGAAACGAAGGAAGGAACACATTATATCTTCCAATTTGATCGCCAAAGCTTAATGGAGGATAACTAACGAATCAGAATGGTTTCAACCCCGTTCTCCCAACGAATGAGATACGTTCCATTTGTATATTCACTGTTCAAGATTTGAATCTCTTTTGATGATTCGAAAGCTTTCAAAATTTTCCCAGAAAGATCCATCAATTCAAAAGTCGCTGCACTCGGAGCGGCTACAGTAATCCCGTTTTGGCTGTATCCAATCTGTAAAGTCTCAGAAGCTTTTGAAGGCACAGACAAACTATTGCTTTCCAACAAGAATGTTCGATTCGAAACTACCTGATTCGTATCCATTCCTCCACAGATAATCCAACGATTGTTGCCGAGCTTGGCGATTCCTCTCAAATCCATTACGCCATACGGTTGCGTTGTTTCGTCCAAAAACATAGAATCGCTAGGGTTGAAATGAAGAATTCGAGCCGAAGGATCTACACCTCCCGAACCGTTGTAGGCAATTCCGTCATAATTGTACGATGTTGCCGATCCACCGATCCAAAACACACGATCATCCGTGCCACTGCACGCAGCTCGATAGCCCGGATCTCCTGGAGCTTCCCCCATCAACTCCCAGGTAATATCCGTTGGATCTTGTGGATTGATATAGCCTTTTCGGATATGTCTTCTAGCGGCAAAAGATTGTCCTGCAGCACCTCCGTGATAGTACAGGGTATCTCCAACGATATACCCCGATCCACCGAAAACGAGATATTGGAAGGTTACGGGAACTGACGTTCCACTTTGCCATTGATCCAATGCCGGATCGTAAATCTGCACTTCTGGTACGTTACCGAAATCACTCCACCCGGTGACAACAAAAATCAAACTGTCTTTATACACACATTGTACTTGATCGTCAATTTTCGTTGGAATCGGCGCGCCATCGGTTTCATACGTATCCATTACAGGATCGTAAACATGCACGCGATTGGATGATTCCTCATTGTTATTCGCAAATACGGAATAGCCCCCAATGATGTAAATCTTTCCATTCACAAATGAAGCAGCCGCCGCGATTTTAGTCATCGTATCCGGTAGAGGAGCAATTTCCGTCCAAGTATCCGCTGCGACATCGTATTTGAAACTGCGATTGTGAATTCCTGAATAGATTTTAGACGTGTCAATCCCGCCGAAGGAGTACACGTATTCGTTTCCATTGACAACCGCTTCACATACCGCATTGTTAGCAGTTCTAAAAGGCATCGGACTTAATTCCGTCCAATTCCAGTTCTGCGCATTCGATTGAAAAGAAACAAGTAAAAGTAGTAGGCTAAGAAATTTGTACATAATATCCTGTGTGTTTACGAACATTGAAAACTTGTCCACCTTCGAAGAGAAAATACTGCCCTTTAATCCCTTGTAAAACACCTTCAATGACAGGCATTTTATCCAATGAAGTACTCTTCACTTTTGTTGGATACTCCAAAACCGGATAGTTCAATTCATAGAGCGTTTCATCCTCAGAGAAGTAATCCAAAATATCCCCCGGTAGCTGATCTTCCAACGACCATTTTTCATCTAACAGGTCGATTTCATCATCGATTTCGTTTTTCAACATCTTCTGCCAAGACGTTTTATCCGTGTAAATGGATTTCATGGCAACCTCTATCCTACCCGCTTCATAACGGTTCGGCGTCTCGCACAAAATCACAGCTGATGAAGCTCCTTGATCCATCCAGCGCGTCGGAACTTGTTCCATTCTCGTAATTCCTACTTTTATGGCACTAGATGCGGCTAGATATACGACATGCGGTTGATTGTGATGCTTTTCCTCCCATTCAGGATCACGTCCTTCTCCCAAATGTGCGCGGCACAATTCCGGACGAATGATACACTCCGCTGCTTGCGGTGCTGTAATGAAACAATTGTAGCAAAAGCCATCACTGAAAGTCTTCTTGGTTACTTTCCCGCAGTTTTGACAATTGATTGTACCAGTGAATTCAATTTTCAGCGGTTTCCCCACAAAATCATTCATGCGCACTTCTTCAGAGAGTATCAATGTGTATTCAACTTGATCCTCCAAAGAGGTTTTCATCTTACGTAGGTTACCCTCAACCATTATTCTTCAGGTAAAATGTTCATTTTATCGGCGAAGTGGTAGCAGTAATCACGCAAATCTTCGCTGATATTGTGCTCTCCCGTTGCTCTTTCGAAGGTATCGGAAAGCGTCAAAAGCGTTTGATGGAAAAACTGCTTCATTTCCTCTACGGACATATCCTTCGTCCAAAGATCAATCTTCATCGTATTGTTCTCCGTTGGATCCCACAAGGAAAGCAACATGGCCTTCGCTGGCGCATTTTCAACCGACCCGTCTGGTGCCGTCCAGCGCATTTTAATCGGAAGATTGTTTTCATTCAATCCAACCTCCACAGACACTTTCGATGTCTTTACTATTTTATCTTCCTGCATATCTTATTGTATTCTTAATTATTGTCAAATCACCGTGGACTTCGAGAGCCTCAGTCCACAACCGAGCCCTGAGGCTCTCGAAGGGCGTTACTCCTCCCCCGGCTTGTATTTCTGTAAAATTTTCTTGTAATCCGTTTTGATCATTTGGGCAACAGTAGCCTCAGTTTCCGCCATGTAATCGCATACAATTTTGTACCCTAGATATTTCCCCAATCGATCTGGTGATCCTTTGATTGGCAATCCTGGAGTCTTAGGCCCGGCATTGAATAAGTTCAACTTTGTGATCTCCTCATTCTTGTAAAACATTTGATTCTGCATGAGATAATCCCAAAATGCCTGTTCGTTCTTTTCGGCCCAATTCCATTGCGATTTCGTATATCTCAACACCAATCGGTCGTGTATTTCTGGATACGCGGCTTTCACCAAGTACATCACCTTTCCGTAGTAAATCAAATCACTGGCCAGGTTCAAATCGACAGCTTCTACCAAGTGCGTACTCACCCAATTCTCAACGACATCGCGCTCTAGGTACTCTTTACGCATGGCTTCACGCATCCATTTGTACATCACATTCGGATCGGTTTTTTGTACTGTCTTTGATCTCGGGCCGAGATAATTACCCAATCCAATTCCTACTTCTTTCTCCGTTACCCAAACGCTAGATCGGAACAGCGTATTCATGAAAACGATGTGTGAAGGCATTTTAGCATCTGGCAAATGATACTTTAAATGCTTAAATCCATCGGTCAATTTCTCCTCAATCGGCTTAAGTTTCTTGAACTTCTTATCGATCTCACCTTCAAAAAGCTTCACACCGTCATCCATTCGGAAATTGGCCATTGAAGCCTCAAAAGTTGAATCCGTGTAGTTCTCCTGAAAGCCCATACAAGCCCCCAAAAAGTAGTTGTAGATATCTGGAATTTCCCTTTTGTACTGTTCGTGAGTCTTCATCAGTTTCGATCCCTCGTAATCGTGCATGGCAGTGCGCATGTCCACATATTCAATCTTTAACTTGACATCAGAAACGTCTACATCCAGTGGATTACGGTCACAAGCAACCAGCAAAACACCGAGAATGGGAAGTAAAAAAAGGTTTTTTCTAGTCAACATTAATCATTAATTTCGTGTATCAAAATTAAGAAAACGTACTAATTTTGGTGAACACATACACATTAATCTATCTGTTATGAAAAGACTATTTTTTGGTTTGGCAATGGTTGCTTTGTCAACTTCTGTAATGGCGCAGGATGCTGCTGGAAAAAAATACCAGGCGGGACTTGTTTTTGGGCCAGGAATGAACTTCCAAGAAATGGGAACGACACGAATGGGAAGCCTTGGTGCAGGATCTGATCTTACCCTTGGTGCCAACGTTAACATCGGGTTGACAGAAACAATTGCTTTCACAACAGGTGCCGAATTCGATTTCGAACGTTTGCGTTTCAACGCAGGTGGAAGTCCAGTGTATTACTGGTACAATGACAAGCAAATCCTACAACAAGGTGAAGTTGCCAATGCTCCAAATCCTCAGTTGTTTCAATTAAGCGAGCGTCGTCAGCGAGTGATTTACTTAACGATTCCAACCATGTTGATGTTCCGTACGAACTTTATCGGGTACTTCCGTTACTTCGGAAAATTTGGTTTGCGCAACAGCATCTTGCTTTCAAACAAATACAACGATACAGGTTCCAACTACGAGGACATTGAGTCTCCTCTTGGTACACCAACCCAATCGATTGAACAAGAAAATATTGAAGCTAGCGGAGAAATGTTGATTTTCAAGTCAGCAGTTGGAGGAGCCGGTGGTGCTGAGTGGAACTTCGTTGGATCTACATGTTTGGTAGCTGAAATCGGATTCTACTACGGGTTCACGCCATTGTTCTTGGATCGTAACATCGAAAAAACAACATTGTTTACTTCAGCAGTGAACAACGGAGAAGGAGCGGATGTGAATTTCTCAAACCAAGCACGTCAATCTCAATTGATGCTTAAACTCTCTATCTTATTCTAAGATTTGAATACACCTGAAGTAGCAAAATATATTACAGCCTGGCTCAGCAATTATTGCGATAAAGCCGGGCTGTCTGGTTTTATAATCGGAATTTCCGGAGGCGTTGATTCGGCTGTAACATCTACGCTGTGCGCTCAAACGGGAAAGAAAACGATTATTGTAAGCATGCCCATTCGGCAATCTAGCGCCGAATACGAGCGTGCCATGAACCACATCGCGGATCTCGAAAAGCGTTTTCCCAATGTGGTCGGGATGGATATCAACTTGACAGCTGTTTTTGAAGCCTTCGAATCTACAATGCCAAAAAAGGCTAAAGAAGATCGATTGGCGATGGCAAATTCGCGATCCCGACTCAGAATGAGTACCTTGTATGGTATTGGACAGGCCGAAGGGTGTCTGGTCGCTGGAACCGGCAACAAAGTAGAGGACTTTGGTGTTGGATTTTACACAAAATACGGTGATGGAGGCGTAGACGTAAGTCCAATCGCTGATTTGACGAAATCAGATGTATGGGATTTGGCGCGCGAGCTGAACGTGAATCCAGAAATTATCGTTGCAAAACCAACAGACGGACTTTGGGACGACGATCGCAATGATGAAGATCAAATTGGCGCCAGCTATCCAGAGCTTGAATGGGCAATGGAATTTAGCGGAGATCCCAAGGGATTGAATAAAAGGCAAAAGGAAGTTTTGGAAATTTATCAAAAGTTCCACAATGCCAACAAGCATAAGATGTTACCGATTCCCGTTTGTGAGATTCCGGTGACATTGAAATAACCTCAAACATTGAAATATGAGACTTTTATTGTCCATGCTGATAGCATTTGTGGCCTTAAACGCTAGCGCTCAGATAGACTTCAATAATTATACGACCTTATTGTCGTCAGGCCCCATTCCTGAGGATTTTACGCTTCGTACTTACGAGAAGTTGGAATCAGATATTGAAGAGAACCTTACTGACATGTCGAACAGTGAGAAAACACGTTTTTACACCAACACAAACTATATGGTGGACGCGTTGATGCACTCCGGATCGATAATTTATGGTGATCCTATCACGGAATATGTTCGTGACGTTGCGAAGAAAGTAATGGTTAAGGAAAAGAAATTGTTCCGCGAATTGCGTTTCTACACGATTAAATCCAATGCAACGAACGCATTCTCAACGGATCAAGGAATCGTTTTCGTAACTACCGGACTTTTATCTCAAATTACGAGCGAAGCCCAATTGGCGTATGTCCTAGCTCATGAAATTGCGCACTACACGCAAGAGCATGTACTGGAATCGTACAGCTTTCAGCGTGAGAACCGATCTGCGAGCATTGAACAAATGAGCATCCACTCTAAGGATAATGAG
Organism: Fluviicola sp. XM-24bin1; assembly: GCA_003149635.1. Classification (GTDB taxonomy): domain Bacteria; phylum Bacteroidota; class Bacteroidia; order Flavobacteriales_D; family Crocinitomicaceae; genus UBA4466. The sequence continues at coordinate 183,186 of QCWI01000006.1, read as the reverse complement.
TTGGAAGCCGATCGATTGGGACTGGAGATGTACGCGGCTGCTGGATATTCCAAAGAGGAAATTCTTCCGACGTTTGACGTGCTACTCTATTCCTACCTTCCGTTTGACGAAGTGCGTGTTCCTAACGAGTATTTTCAAGATTTCGATTCTTTGTTCGTGCCGTCGTTTTTATTCCCAGACGAAGCCTATGAAATCGACGCGGTAGATGATGAAGACGACAGTCGCAGCTCACACCCGAACATTAAAACGCGTAAAGACGGCATTAAAAAGGAGATTGAAGCCATTAAAAACTGGAAAACGGAAGTTTTCACATTAGGTCGACCACGCTTTAAGGAAGTACGAAATATTGCTCGTTTTGAGGTAGTTCGCATCAACGTGCACGAAGCCGAATACGCCGACGCACTCTACTCCATTTTCCTTCTGGAGGCCGATTTCCCTGAAAGTATGTTCTTGCAACGAATGAAGGCACAATCCTGGCAAGGGATTCTTCAATACCGACTAGACAATTCTATCTTCAGCGTAGTTGATCGTAAATCAGATTTAGAAGGGGCTTCAGCGAACGTACACCACTTCATCAAGGAGATGACGAAAACGCAATTGATTACCATGTGCGTTCGACAAGTCGCTTCCACCTATCAAAAATTCCCGGAGGATGCCGAAATCAGTGCGGTGTACGATAAAATGATTGAAACGGTAGCAAATACCGATCGTTTTGATTTAAGCGAATATTCCGACGTGAGCTTTAATACTGCTTATTTGAGAAATCTCCCGGAAACAGTGGATTCACTTCCACCTGCCATGATGGACTCTACGGTTATGGAGGAAGAATCTGAAGGATTGAGCAAATACGACCGCATAAAAGGAAAGGAGACCGAAGACGGCTTTGTAGCCATTGATACCTCTGATTTTGAAATCTACCTGATTCCCGACCTTGTTAATGATCAGGCTTTCGTGGACAAATACAACGAATACCACGACGAATTCCAGAAGCAGGAAGAAGAAGAGGAAGCGTATCGAAAAATGAGCGCAAAAGAGCGATATTATTATGATCAGAAAAAGGAAAAGGAAGGCGACATGAAAACGACCGAAGATGTCGATTATCTCATTTCCATGGAACCAATCATTTTGAAATACGGCATTTCTGGTATTAAGTATGTAAAATCCGAAAAAACGCAGGAATCCGTGCATGAAAGCATCGACTTTGCGGCAAAAAAGACTGGAATTCAAGTCGCCCATTTGGATCGCGAGACCATCGAAGATGAAGGAACGCAATCCTACAACGACCGATGTATCCTCATGAATTATTTGGAGCAATCCGCAAACAACTCTGATGTCAATACCTTCCCAGTAGATTACCAATTGGTGCAAGGAGTAAAGGAGAAATTCGGAACGCCTTACGTAATGTACTCGGTTGCTACGCACGGCTACGCTCCTGATTTCGCTACCATGGGAACGCTCTACGCAGTAATGATCTTCCCAGCGATACCGGTATATTTTCCTATCAAGTTCTTCATGGGGAATTATGCGGAGATCAACATGATTGTTATGAATTTGGAAAGCGGCGAAGTCGTCGGATCCCTAAGTCATGAATTCAACAGCACACTACGAAAACACGTATTCGGAGCACATATTTACAGTTTGTTTGACACTCTAAAAAACAACTAATGAAGCATTTTCTACTGTTAATTGCCTTCGTTCCAATGATCGGTTTTGGGCAAAACACTGGACTTTACGGGAAGAAAACGACCTTTGAAGTTCAAGGCCACGGATCCATTCCAATTGTAACAAGCTGGTTCAAATCGCGGTCGTTTTACAAAGCGCGTAATGGCAACTTAACTATTGGACGCAACTTATTTGACGGAGGCGTTCGATTTGGAGTGAGTCGTGCCATTTCCAATCAATTTGGATTCGGAGTTGAATATGGACTGGAATACCAAAATCTGATTGCGAACAATTCCATCCTGTTAGAATATACAGGAGGAGGATTCAATTATTCTCTTACCGATGAAATTCGACATCAGGCGATCAATATTAGCACGTTCAGTATCATGCCTAAGTTCGAATTTTCCACCCGCACCAATCTCCTACCTATTGGACTTAGTCATCAAGTTGGGATTGGATACACGAGCACGCGCATGCTAGAGGACGACTATATCTACTACATTGGTACCCAAACCAACGATACGATTACAACAAACCTTGACAATGGTCTCCTTGATTATAGCGATCGCTGGACAGGATTTACAGTGATGTATCAAATCAACATGCGTACACCGGTGTCTGATTTCCTCATGATTACGTACGGACTGCGCTATACAGCAAACTTCGTTAGAAATACTCCTGGCACCTCTGATCTACCCGGTGAACTAGACATGTCACGCTTGGTAAAACAAAAGCGCAACGAGACATTCCTGCAACTCCATATAGGCGCAGCGATAGCCTTTTAAATCCAATTCTGCTTATTCTTCAGGAGCCAAACGGAGAACAATTCCGTCAATCTCTTCTGTGATGTGGATTTGGCACCCCAAACGGCTGTTATCTTCCACATGGAATGCTTGATCAAGCATGTCCAATTCGTCGTCGCTTTGTTCCGGTAACTCCGTGTCCGACTCCAAATAACACTGGCATGTTGCACACATTGCCATTCCTCCACATTCTCCCTTCACTGGCAATTCGTACGAACGACAAACTTCCATGATATTCATGTTCATGTCTGTTGGAGCTACCAACTCGTGCGATACGCCTTCTCTGTCAATTATTGTTACGGTAATTTCGTCCATAATAATGCGTTATCCTGCACAAAAATACGGAATGATTTAGGATGTCGCTACTGGTAAGATTAATTATAAATGCGAAGTGTGTTTCCACCACCCCAAGCTACGGCGTACTGACGCAATCCGAATTCAGATCCAGACATGGGAGAACCATCATATAAGGAGAATTGCGCGTTGTTGCACGTGTCATTCAACATAAGAAAGTTGTTGGCGTCCGGTGTCAATGGTTGATCACAAGTTCCATTAATGTCTGCTGGTGAATGTCGATCGAAAGCTACAAAATCTTCAATTCCTCTACGATATACGATAACACCGCGCGAACCTGCGTTCACGTATGCATAACCTCCTACTCCCATCAAATCATCGTAGAGCGGAAGGGTCATGTCTATCGTTACATCAAAAGGAATATTGGGAACAGGATGATTGTTGTTGACTTTGCATCCTGAAATCAACAAAACAAACAGTGCACCCAAAATAAATAGTACTTTCATATCGTTTTGATAGTAGTGTAAAGTTATGAAGATTCAAACGATAATCATAGGGGTTTTATTGTTCACGCTTACGATCGGGTTTCAGTCGTGTAAATCCAGTGACTTGCCACCTTCCGATTTTGAGGTTCAAAAGGAACTCGCCAAAGAGAAGAAGAAAAAGGCCCGTGCTCAAAAGAAAATCAAGAAAGAAGAGTACAAACGATTCTGGAGCATGCAAACTAAAGAAGCCAAGAAATCCATTCGAAAGAACAAACGTCGCCAGAAGAAAGCGGCTAGAAAGCGGAAGAAGTAGGAAGAGTATAACGGAAGGCAGAAAGTGGAAAGTAGAAGGAATCTTTAAGCTTTCAATCTTCCTAAAGCTGCACTTCCTGCCTGACGCAGGCACGGCGGCTACGCTCAGTGCGCTGAACCAACCGTTTCACTTCTCCTTCAGCTTTCGGCTTTCTACCATTAGCCTTCAACCTTTTACCAACCCAGCTATTCCTTATTCTTTATTTCTTATTCACTATTCCAATTCAATCAATCCTTCCGTGGCTTCTTCCCAGAGCGACATCTGCTGGTCGTAAGATTCTTTCAACTCGTGGTATTTTCCTAGAACGGATTCCGCTTTTTCTTTATCGTCGTAATTGAGATTCGCGATGATTTCATCCAACTCAGCGATTTCCTTTTCCAAACGTTCAATTTCTTGCTCGGCCTTGTTCACCTGATTCTTCAGCTTGTTCTTCTTACGTTTGAGTTCTTTCTCTTCGTGATATGATAATGCCGGTTTCGACGATTCTTTCTTTTCTTCTGCTTTTGGAGTTGTTTTCGGAGCGGGCTTCATCATCTGCTGTTGCTGTTCCGATTTTCGCTTGAGGAATTCCTTCACATCGAAATGATGGATACGCAAATTCTGATCCTCAATCTCCCAAATACGATTGGTCAAGCCATCGAGGAATTCACGGTCGTGAGATACAACTACAAACGTTCCCTCGTAGCTTTTCAAAGCATTCTTCAAAACTTCCTTGCTCTGGATATCCAAGTGGTTGGTAGGCTCATCCAAAATCAAAAAGTTGGACGGACTCAATAACAATTGACACAAAGCCAAACGCGTTCGTTCCCCTCCAGATAGAACGGAGACCTTCTTATCGACATCATCTCCCTGAAACAAAAATGCTCCCAATACGCTGCGCAAACTCTTGCGGATTTCTCCCTTGGCAACGTGATCGACTGTTTCTAAAACGGTGAGTGTTTTGTCTAACGATTCCGCTTGATCCTGAGCAAAATAGGCAATATTGACATTGTGCCCATAGGTTACTGTTCCCTCTCCATCCAGTTCATTCATCACACGCTTCAATAACGTTGATTTACCAGTACCATTGGCTCCAAGCAAAGCGATTTTCTCACCTCGCCCAACCGTGATATTGACACCTTCAAACAATCGGTTATCACCGAAAGCTTTCCCCATATTTTCGAGTTCCAGCACCCATTTCCCTGGTTGCACGCTCAATGGGAAACCGATTTTCATCGAAGGAATGGAATCGTCTTCCACTTCAATACGCTCCGTCTTTTCCAGCTTCTTAATCAAAGATTGAGCGAAAGCTGCCTTGTTCTTTTTGGCGCGGAACTTATTGATGAGTTCTTCGGTATGTTTGATGTCTTTATCCTGCTGTTTCTTCGCTTGCGACAAACGAATTAACTCCTCGGCACGAACTTCCTTGTATTTCGAATACGGAAACGCAAAATCCAGAACCTTTCCGCCAGATATTTCCAGCGTTCGTTTCGTGACGTTATCTAGGAATAAACGGTCGTGAGAGATCACAATCACCGCTCCAGCATAGGTCTTCAGATAATTCTCCAACCAGTTGATGGAAATGATATCAAGGTGGTTTGTGGGCTCATCTAATAAAATTACATCCGGTTGATTCACAAGAATTCGAGCCAACTCTGCACGCATTTTCCAACCTCCGGAAAACGTGGATAAGCTTCGCTGCAATTCCTTTTCTTTGAACCCCAAACCGATCAATGTTCCGATGACTTTTTCTTCCCACTGAAACCCTTCATTTACGGAGAATTCATGATTCAGATCGTTGAGCTCGTCCAACATCGCCAAATAACCCTCTGATTCGTAATCTTCGCGCGTTACAAGCGCTGCATTGATCTCATCAATCCGATCTTTGATGGTCTTTAATTGCTTGTTGGAATGCACCAGGTAATCGAAAACCGATTGTGAAGTATCCAGAACAATGTCTTGCGTCAAGAACCCAATCGTGCAATCTTTCGGCTTATGAATGGCTCCTTCTGTCGGCTTGTTATGCTCCGCAATTAGCTTCAGCATTGTCGATTTTCCCGCACCATTCTTCCCGACCAAACCAATCTTATCATTACTATTGATTTGCACGGTTATATCTTTGAAAAGATACCCTTGGGGCAGGTGTACACTGACGCTGTCTAACTGAATCATGCCGCAAAGATACACGAAAAAGCCTCCAATTTTCGATACAATTCGGATTGGAGGCTTTGGGTAAAAGTTGAATTCAACTTAAGGTTTCGTCCATGTTCCTTCAACATCTTCAATTACACCGTCTGGTCTTCGAATTTTTGCACGAATGTAGATCACAGTTCCCGATGGTACCTGGCGTTTTAGATTCGCGATATTCGCGACATTGCTACCATTTCCAGTGAAATCAGGAGCGCGCATTCCGACAGCTCTCGCTTTCCACGAAACAACATCAAAGTTGGCATTTAGCGGAATTTCTGGCCCGTACATCGCACGAAGTAGGTTTGACGTTGGTGCACGTCCTCCTGCTTTTTCTCCCCCCCAATATAAGGTCGGTGAAGGCAAGCGACGCACCTTGTATTCCATACGCTTCAGTTGTACCGTTTTCCCGTCTGTTGATTTTCCAGATACGCTCAAAGTTGCCGTACCTCCACTTCCTGGTCTAACAACATATCCACTTCCTTTGCGCGTGATGCTCACATTCGACCCGGTTAAATTTGTGGTTGGATATCCGGATGCCGTAGCGTTCACTTCGTTGTCATATCCACGATACAACACATTCATTCCCGGTAATTCAATAGATCCGGACGGTTCAATTACCATTACAGGTTTCGACCATTCTCTTGACTTCCAAACACCTTGTTTGTTTTGAACTGCAATCGTTCCCTTCAAAGTCATTTTGTTCCCTGTTCCTTTCAAGGTAATGTATCCCTTACCATCGCGCACATCAGATACAGGCTGACCGTCTAATGTTACTCTCGGCTGCTTGTCTGAATCATAAGCGACCATTACAACCTCCATTTTGAACTCTTCTCCTCGGTTCACAACTTCTGGCCCAATAGCAATCGGCATGATTTCGTTAAACGAATAATCGCCACCTCCCACTCTAGATCTAATGTGAGCGATAGCAGCTGCACGCGCTGACAACACATCGCGTTGCAATGAACTCAATGATGCAATAGCAGCTACGGATGGTGAATGATCAAACGTTTTACCTACCCAGTGTACGTTCTCCACTTCATGCACCGTGCTGAATTCTTCTTTTGAAAGTGATCGATACACTTCCATTAAAACATCTTTGTCATCTACATGCACCTTCGATGCTTCCAAAGCTTTCTGAATCTGATTATTCAATTCTTGTGGATTCTTGAATTTGTTGATCTCAGGAGCATTGAACGAATAGCGGCTATCAAAAGACAATTTTCCGCTTTCACTTGTAATAACGCGGCTGCTTGCAATGATCTCTGTGAGTTCCTTACGGAAACCTAACATCGATTTCCAAATCTCCATTCCGCGTCCTTTTGGCTTTTTAATGTCGGTGTCAGGCCCCAACATCACTCGCATGGGATCGTCGTATTTGTCTTTTCCTTCTACACGATCCAAGTTCATACGAATGGGCGTACACGGTGCATTAGCCTTGTCGTATGGAATTGTAATAATCGCCAAATCACCTTTCGCATTGACATCTTCACCGCATTCTTTCAGAATTTCGAGTTTTACTTTGTCAATGAGTTGAATGCGCTCGGCGGTCATACGATCGATATCTTCCACTGCTTCCAGATACTTTTTCGCTTTTGCAGCTCTGGTTTTGTTGGTTTTATCGACAGAAATTTCCACCAATTCGGCGCGCTTGTCGTCTCCTCGGAAGACTTCAGTGATATTTGCCTTTTGAATGTTCTCTTCGATTGCTACGAATGCGTCCAAAATCGATTTTGAAACGTTGAGCGCGAGCAATGCAGTCAAGACGAGATACATCATTCCGATCATCTTCTGTCTTGGGGTTTCTTTTCCTCCTGCCATGATACTTTATTTTTCTGGTTTGTATCAAGGGAATGAGCCCAAAAGAAAAAAGTAACAGACTACAGTTTCAAAATAGAGATCATCGAGGTACCGAAACCGGTGTAAATTTGGTACAACCCCAGAGGTGCATTAAGTCGTAGAAGCAGGAGATAATGAGATTCTTGCTCAATAGAATAAGGAATTTGTTTTCCTGAAAGATCGTACACTTGAATCGCTTCTTTCTGAATATTTTCTCCCAAAATCACCACACGAATTCCATCCGAATGCACTCCAATTTTCATGTCTTGATCAACCAAATCTGCTGTTGATAAATCAGGAATCGTGACGGCTACGTATTGAGAACATCCATTGGCATCCAGTACCTGAATTAAGTAAGTTCCAGGAGGTATTCCGTACAATGCGTTGCCAATATTTACAGTATCCAATAAAAAAGTATAAGGTGCAACGCCTCCCCAAACAAACAGTTCAACATTTCCAAAAGTGGTGTCTGTGTACGGAGTAGTTGTGAACGTTACAGTAAAATTGGGTTGTTGCGTGACGGAAATACTATCCTCATATACGCATCCGTAATTTGTAGTCAGTTGATATGAGTACATTCCGGTCGGAAGACTGTCCAATTGCATCGATTGCGCTCCAGTACTCCACGATACTGAATTGAACACTTGTTGTGGCGTACAAAATAGCTCTATCGATCCCAAACTATCAACTCCGCACGGATTATCTACAACGAAGCTGGAAATCTGCGGAACCGCTTCAAAATCGTACGATACTGGTAAGGAAAGGAAGACGGTATCCCCTGTACTATTCTCGGCTGTGAATGAATATGTTCCCGATTGCGTTACGTTGTAGAAATTATTGGTGCTTCCATCTTGCCATTGGAAGTTTGTTAAACCTGGATATTCAAGAATAATTGTATCCCCCGGGCACGCTTGATTGTAAGAACTCCCCAAACTCACTTGGACGGAAGCTACCTCATAAATTTCTATGGCTTCGTTTACAGAATGATTGTACACTTTGGAAACCAATCCACTTGGAAAGGTAACTACGATGGAATCTACAACAGTCGCTGTTCCTAGACCGAAGATTAGATGTTGGGAATTTTGAGCACACATCCCATCAGATGAAAGAATCATTTTGGATTGATTTTCACCATTCGCAAAGACTTCAACGCGTCCTCCCAGCGCAAGCGAATTCGACACACTTCCATATGGCGTAATCCGAATGAAATTGTTACCACTACTTTGATTCATCAGAACATTGTTCGCTTGATTCATGCCGTTGAGCACCACAATATCATAATAACCGTCCCTGTTAATATCGCCTTTCACGGGACTGTAAGAAGCACCGACAATATTCCCCTGAATGGAATCATTGACAAGTGTTAAACTAGTTCCTGCTCCATTTTTATATAGTAAGGAGGACTTTTCCGTAATTCCAGTCAGATCATTCTCCGCGGTCGCGATATACAAATCTTCGAAGCCGTCATTGTCATAGTCCACCCAGAGCCCCCCCCAGGCAAAGATGTTTGTGTCCAACCCGAAGTTAGGTGCGACGTTCGTAAATCCTGTACCGGCATTATTCTGAAAGATTTTATAATCATTCGGAAGTCCGTTTTCGATGGCACCATTCGCTACATCCGATTCAAAGACATCGAAATATCCATCGTTATTAAAATCCCCGATTGTGCAGCTCATTGGACTGTGATCGTCATTAGAGATTCCGAAGGTTACCGCCTGATTGCTAAACTGACCAAATCCATCATTGATAAAAAACGCATCGCTGGTGTATTCCCGATCGTTGATCAAATGCAAATCGACATCTCCATCCAACTCTACGTCATACCAAACCGGCATGAAAGTAGGTTGGTACCCATTATCGATACCGAGCGGACTAGAAACATTCGTAAATTGATTGTTCCCATTATTCTGGTAGTAAAAGTTGAGCAAAGCTCCCGGTGACTGCGCATTTAAGGCGTAAGCACAGATGTACAAATCCAAATCAAAATCTCCATCCGGATCTGCGAAAGCTACTCCATAAGAACGAAATGGTTGTGTAGTGATTCCTACTTGCTGGGTAACATCGGTAAAATTAAGGGCACCATCGTTTTCATAGAGACGAACTCCAATGTTGTAATAGCTGAGGAATAGATCCAAATCTCCGTCATTGTCGTAATCCACCCATAGGACTTGGCGTACGTTTCCCGCTGCAACCGAAAGCAAATTGACCTCCTGGAAGCTTCCATTCACGTTCCGATAGGTGATAATGGAATCGGTGCCGGCGGGAATGGTTAAATCGTCCCAGCCATCCTGATCGAAGTCATAGAAGCTTAATCCATTGGCTAGATCGTCATCGATGTTTTGAACACTGAGGATGCCTAATTCTGCGGAAGAATCCACATAGACTTGAGCATTGACATTAATGAAGGAGAATAGAACAGAGAAAGCTACAAAGAAAAAGGGGCGAACGTTTCCATTCCACCCCATAGTTTTATATGCAACTTTCCAATTCACAGTTCATTAGATTCTCCTGCTAAAATCTGAAATTATTTACTGGATTGCAAAAGTTGCCTGTTCCTAGAACGACCAAACATCGTGTTCGATCGTACGGATTTCTTCTTTAATGGTCTCTGCTTCATGAATCGCGTCAAATCCAAAGCGGTAGGTACTAATATCACGATCGTAAATATTGCTCTCTTTGTAAGGTGTAGCATGGAACATGCGTTTCCAGAAGAGATCATCAAAACTCATCCACTGTGCGTTGTTTTTGGAATTGTAAGCAAAGTAATTGTTGAAGACGTATCTGCAATGCGGGAAGTACAGCCAGAACATTTCCTCCATTCCCGTTATCTGCATTTGACCATTTACCATTTCTTTCGTGTACCGAACGGGCGCAATTGCGATTATTCTACGATCCATCACAGAGCGTTCTTTATCGAAGAACCAATCTTCTTTTATGCGATATTGAACAATATCGGCCGATGTGTACCACGTAGTATCCGGTGGCGGGTAACAAATTACTTCAACTCCATTTTCATCGATCCGAGTTTTAATTTCCCCGAATCTAGGATCGCTCGGGTCTTCAATTACACAGGGTGTCGTGCTTTGAGGGCCAACTTCACCGAGATAATAACTCGCTTGCTCTCTAAACACACTGTCGGTAAAGAAATTCTCCCCTGCTTGAGGCTTAATCGGATATTTAAGTTGATCTCCATCCCAACCACTGAACCCCATGAGCGCCGGATTGTATGGAGAGAACATGGTGAGATCACCGTTCATGATATGCATTCGAATAATTGTCCAAAGACTCCAACGGGTAGAATTTTTCGTCCAAACACCCGCTGGACTGATTTCATCCATTGGATAATACAGTGGATGATTAATCTTTTGTCGAAGATCGATAAACGACCACACGCGTTTGCTCCACACAATATCCGCTTCACGGACGCTTTCATATTGCGGCAATCGTTTGGTGGGAATATTAGCCGGTAAATACAGGCCATCAATGATTCCTGGTGAGGGCGAATGAATGGGCCCTTGCGCTAACAAGGAATTTGGGTTTAGAGTCGCGAACAGAAATAAGGAAGTCGCCACCATCATCATTTTTTTCATACTACAGAATTTAAGTTAGACAGGGCATCTACTTTTATAATGAATCAGGCGATCGTAGGTTACGCGTACTTCGACCGAATTTTTAAACAATTTTCCCTTGGGCTAAGGCTCCCGCCGTGCCTGTGGCAGGCAGGAAGCTAGCGGAAAAAGCACAAAAAAACCCTGACGATCTTGCGATGTCAGGGTCTCTTTTATTTCTTTCGTTTCTTAGAACGACCAAACGTCATGTTCGATGTTTCGAATTTCGTTTTTGATTCGCTCAGACTCCCAAAGGGCATCCACTCCGATTCGATACGTTTCAATATCTCTATCGTATGTGTTACTCTCTTTATAGGCTACCGCGTTGAATCGGCGCTTCCAGAACAAATCGTCAAAACTCATCCATTGTGCATCATTCTTATCGTTGTACACAAAGTAGTTATTGAATACAAAACGACAGTGAGGGAAGTACAACCAGAACATTTCTTCTAGTCCGGTAATTTGCACTCGTCCGTTTGGATCTTTCTCCGTAGAATACTTCACAGGAGCAATTGCGATAATACGCACATCCAATACAGAACGTTCTTTATCAAAGAACCAATCTTCCTTCAAACGGTACTGCACAATATCCTTCGACACGTACCAAGTTGTATCTGGCGGATCGTAAACGAATGACTGCGCTCCAGTTACTGGATCTGTTACGATCAAGTTCTGACCAAAGTTAGGTGAGTTTGGATCCTCGTCGATCAATGGAACCGTTCCCTCAGGACCTAGTTCTGCCAAATAATATACCATTGCTTCTCTAAAAGCAGAATCGGTATAAAAATTCAGACCTGGTTGAGGGCGAATTGGATACTTCAACTGGTCACCATCTTCTCCACCGAAACCTCGCAGAACAGGGTTGTAAGGTGAGAAAAGTGTTAAATCTCCGTTCAACACGTGAGTACGGATAATTGTCCAAAGGCTCCAGCGCGAAGAATTCTTCGTCCAAACACCACTCGTTGAGATATCATCTAACGGGTAGTACAACGTATGGTTGATCTTTTCTCTTAGATCAATTGATTCCCACACACGTCTGCTCCAAATCGCATCCGCTTCACGAACGCTCTCATAAGGGATCATTCGCTTAGTAGGGATATGCTCTTGAATGAAGACCCCGTCAATAATACCTTCAGAAGGTACATTTACTGGACCACCCTTAATCTCCTCTTGCGCTTGCGCTGAGAAGCCGAGCATAATTAGCGATACAACAAATAATTTTTTCATACTTATTTATTTATGTCTTGAGCTTACAACTATGTAACGAATCAATTACAAAAGGTTACAATGGCCAAGAACCACCAATCTGACGGGAAATTCCGTCGGGACCAACTACGGTTGCAGTAATACTCAACGCTGTTCCCTGAGGGATGTTCGTGATCAATCCACTTGCAGCGCCAAGACTACCTCCCAAACCTTGTGGTGGTGGTCCTTTCAAACCTGGTGCGGTTGCTTTCCATTTAGTCACCTTGAAGCTAGCCTTCAATGGAATCTCTGGAGTGTACTTCGCTAACAAAGCACGTGAAGAACGTGATCCTTTCACACCACTCTTAGATCCACCCCAGTACAATACTGGATCTGGAAGGTTACTTACACGGTAAGTTCCTTTCTTCAATACCTTAGATGCTCCATCAGCGTTACGTCCAGTTACACTCAAAGTAGCGCTTCTACCACCACCTGGTTTTACAATGTAACCTTTACCGCTTTTGCTGATGCTAACATTAGATCCACTCAATGAAACAGTTTCATATCCTGATCCTGAAGCCTCTACCTTGTTCGGGTATCCACGGTACAATACGTTCAACTCTGTCAATTCGATCGCACCATTTGGTGTAATTACCGGAACTGATGCTTCCCACTCACGTGTTTTTTCAGCACCTTGCTTGTTAAGGATTGTAATTGTCCCTTTCAAGTCAACTGAAGATCCACCAGCACTTTTCGTGATGATTGCCTCTCCGTTTTTACCGATGTACACCTTCTCTTCACCGTCGATTTTTACTTTCGGCTGGTTTTGAGAATCGAAGGCTGCCATCATTACACGAATCTTAACCTCCTCTCCACTACGTACAGAAGAAGGTGCGATTGCAATTGGAGTAATTTTGTCGAAAGAGTATTCTCCAGTTGAGATTTTCGCTTTCCACAATGACAATGCATCTGCACGAGCTGTAAGGATGTCTGACTGCAAAGAAGACAATGATGCAATCGCCGCTACTAACGGTGAGTGGTCAAATGTCATTCCAATCCAGTGTACATCTTTCTGATCGTGTACTTTGTTCTTCTCCAACTTTGTCAAGCGGTTGTAGATTTGAGAAAGTGTTTCTCTATCATCTGGGTTTACGCTTTCCGCGTTTACCATTGCATCCACTTGCTTTGTAAGATCAGCGTTGTCTTTGTACATGTTAATGTCCTTAACATCTACTTTGAAATCTTTTCCTGCCCAAGTATAAGAACCTGCCAAGTTCATGATTTCTCGACGGTAATCGATCAATGCTTTCCAAAGCTTCATTCCGTGTTTACCAGCGCTAGGCTTTTTGATGTCCTCACCAATGATTTCGTGCATAGGAACATCGTACTGATCTTTCGCAGATACTGCCATCAAATTCATACGAATAGGCTGACACATCAATTCTGGTGAACCACCTTCGTACTTTTTCCAAAGAATAGTCAACTCATCGTTGTCTTTGTAAGAACTTACGTTTTCACCTGATTTTTTCAAGATATCGATCTTGATATTGTCGATCATTACGATCATCTTAGCCGTAGCCTCGTTGATCTTGTCCATCTGCTTCAAGGCCTCATCGATGTTTTTAATCTTCGGCGCATTTCCTTTCGCGTCAGTAGCTTCCAAAGCACCTTTCTCAGAACGTACTGTGATTACGTAACCGTTACCACGTTGTACTTGAGCGATGTTACCTTTTTGAGTGTTTTCCTCGATAGCAACGAAAGCGTCGAGGATAGATTTTGATACGTTGAGGGCCAGAAGTGCGGTAAGTACCAAGTACATCATACCGATCATCTTCTGTCTCGGGGTTTCTTTACCTCCTGCCATGATTAATTAAATTTTAGTTTGTTTTACTTCATTTAAATCGACTACGGGGGATTAACCCTTAATCGTCATAGCTTTCAACATGTTTCCGTATACAGCGTTTAGATCCGTTAGGTTCTTAGTCAACGCTGCCATGTTTTCTTTGTAAAGGCGTGTATCTTCTACTGAATCTGAAAGGTTTTGCATCATATCTGTAACCTGAGACTGGAATTTCTCCGTAGCCTCCAAGTGCGCTGATGATCCTTTCAATTGCAATTCGTAAACGTTGTTCAATGCAGCCAAATTTTTAGACACTTTCTGCATTTGCTCACCGAATGATTGTCCTTCTTCTTGAGATGAAGTCATACCTGAAATAGCAACAGATGCTTTTTCGTATGCTTCAGACAAGTTAGATACTTTATCAGATGCAGCTTGCAAGCTATCAACGTAAGAGTCAGTTGCTGCCGCAGCAGAAGTAACTCCTTTCAATTGTGCAGCGTTATCTCCAAGAGCACGCATTCCGTCTCCTAGACGCTCTAACAATTCTCCGTCAATTTTTGCTTCTTCAAGCATTTTGTCCAACTGATCAGTAACTCCTGATCCTCGTCCACCGCGGGCACCTGCAGCAGGCAAGTTGTCGTGATCTAATTCATCTGAATGACCTAATGCCAATTCTGGGTATACCAATTCCCAGTTTGGATCTTCATGGATAGGTTCGAATGCTGAGAAGATGAAAATCAATGCCTCAGTTCCCAAACCTGCGATAAGCATGATTGATGCACCTGGCCAGTGCTGAATTTTAAACAATGCTCCGACGATTACAACCGCTGCACCAAATCCGTACAGCTTTGCCATAAACTTCTTCCATCCTTTACTTCCTGGTTTCATAGTTTTCCTTGTTTTTTAGGGTTTTAAATTAACTACTAGTTTAGTTTGTTGTTTTATTATTCTTAGCGAAGTTGAATATCGCTACGAATTTCTTCACCACCTTCTTTTGTAAAGTCACGTCCACCGCGACCTAGGTGTGTCATTACGTTACGGTAACCAACGTAAGACTTGGCAGTATCCTGATATTCAAACGTTCTGGTTCCGTTTCTCAGGTAATAGCCGATATCTTTCCAAGATCCTCCACGAATTACTTTACGTTTCATTGATGGTGGATCCCAATCCATTGCGTTGTAACGGTAATCTGTATTCAAGTCATGAGAGAACTCGTACATCGACTCGTCGTATGCAGTCTCACACCACTCGGCTACGTTACCAGCCATACAGTATAGTCCCCATCCGTTCGGGTTGTATGAATACACCTTCACTGTGTGGAAACCTCCATCCTCGAAGTAACGTCCGCGCATTGGCTTAAAGTTTCCAAGGAAACATCCGGATTCGTTACGGATATAAGGCCCACCCCATGGGTACTGTGATAATTCTAAGTCTCCACGCGAAGCTCTTTCCCACTCTGCCTCTGTCGGCAAACGGAAATCATTCACGAACAAATCTCCCATGGACACCAACCAGTTGTTCAACAACTGTGTTCTCCATACCGAGAATGCTTTTGCCTGCTGCCACGTAATACCTACAACCGGGTAGTTGTCGTAAGCTGGGTGCCAGAAGTACATGTTCGTCATTGGATCGTGGAATGAGTATGTAAAGTCACGTACCCAACATAATGTATCTGGGTAAACCGCAATTTTCTCATCGATGATGAAACGCTGACGGTTCTCGTGTCCACGAATCGCGTTTGACTGTCCTTTCTTATTAATTCCATCACCACCTTGTGACAAGTCCAAGTCCTGACCTTGAGGCTCACCAGTAAATGGATGATCAGGAGAACTTAACGTACGGTGCTTTTGAACTACTTTGATTCCTTGGTTGTTGTAACCGTTACGAACGATTTCAATACGACCACGGCGTGCTGCTTCTACGTAATCGATCCAGTAGTACTCGAAAATCAACTTACGTGTATCGATTTCTTTACGTCCATAGAAACGCTCTGGCTCTGGAAAGTACATGTCTGCCAAAAGTGGAACCAATTCAGGGTCGTTGTAAGAGAAACGACGATCCCAGTTCAAACTAAACAACTCGCGGTTTACATCGCGATCGTCAGCTTCGAACTCAACATATTCCAAATCATCAGGACTATAGTAGTAGTCCGAATAATTGATGTATCGGCTCGCTTCTTCAGCGTCCTCCAATCCGAAATAGATTAGATCACGCGCGATTGAGTCACGAACCCAATACACGAATTGACGATACTCGTTGTTGGAAATTTCCGTTTGGTCCATATAGAAGGCCTGCACGGATACGGTTTTCGCTCTGGTTTGATGCAAAAACGGCATATCCCCGTCGTTCTCCCCCATGGTAAATCCACCAGAAGGTATATAAACCATACCTAATGGAATCTGGGGCTGATACACCGGTCTTCCCTGAACACCTGTGAGATGCCCTGTACGCGTACTACATGACGCAAGCACAATGGCAACTACAGCAAATAACAAAAGCTTCTTCATTCTACCTCTTTTTAAATCTTCCGGATATCTTAATTAACAAATTACAGGATCAATATTTGTCGATATAACGGAACATTCACTGAAATGGTTACAAATATTCCAAAAAAAAATTAATTCTACAACCAGCGCGGGTGCTTCGAAATCGTCATTGGAACACCTGGTAACGGGTGACAATATCTCACAAAAATCTCGTGTGACCCTTGCGAAATGTTCGATAATTGATTGATACTAAAGTCGTACGAGTAACCAATTAACATTCGATTAAGTGCCGGCGGGAATCCAGAGTTGTCTGCTAAAGCAAACGGCTTTACTCCTGCCATTAAACCAATCATATCTTCTGAACGGAAGTTCAATCCTCCGTACACCATGTTTTTATGAATATATCGTGCGCTAATTTGCGTTGACCACTCAATTAAGTCTGACTGTGTCATGAACTGAACATCCAAATCACCTGTTGGTGTGATTCCAGTCATTGTATATCCTCCCATCACATAAATGTGGCGCGCAGATTGGAACCCAAGAGGAATTCCAGCTGAATTCTGAATTCCGCTTTCCAAGTTAGCTGCTGGCAAGTGCGTCATTGAAATTCCAAAGTTCCATTTGTCACCTGCACGTGTTCCATTTTCCAATGTGTGACGTGCGTACAAACCGAAGTTCGCATCAAAACCAGTTCTTGAGAATGGTTGTGTCAAGTTTTCATCAATCAATGTCTCAGGTGGCAACCAGTTTGGCGTCACACTGTGGTTCATGATTCCCAACCCAGCTCCAATACGAAGATCGAATGGTAAAATTGCTTCAAAGGAATAACCTAGGTTCAACGTCGCAAAATTTTGACGGTTGAATCCGATCATATCTTGAAAGAATGAGATGCCCGCGAAGAAGTGAGGAAGCTGCTGATTCAAATCAGCCTCAACGTTGAACGATCCAGAGTTTGGTGCTCCGTTGATTTTATCCCACTGGTTACGATAAATAAATGTTCCACAAATGGAATGTCTTGTAAGAGCCGTCGCTGCAGGGTTAACAGTGGTGCGGTCATACATGAAATGTGTCAATACTTTGTCTTGCTGTGCAAATGAACTACCTACAGTTCCTGCGAATAGTGCAATTAGAAGTAGTTGTTTTTTCATAAACAATGTGTTATAGCTTGGTACCCCGTGTAAACACGGTTCATCTCCATTTAAGCGCCTAAAATAAGCAATTTATTTAAAATCCTAGAAATTATTTTTTCAATGCTCGAATTTCTGTGCGATCCAGGAATATATGTCGTTAATTTTAACACTTCGCGCTTTTCAACTGAGCTTTTGCAACGTTTTCCACCACAAATCAGGAATTTCATTTTTTAGTGCTGCACTGTAATCGTCCTGGTTGCAAGGCACCAGATGATGGCGGTTATACTTGGACTCCTGACCTGCAGGATATTTCACTTCCAACCACCAGCGCTCTGATTTGTCGCTTTTGTAAAAAACGAGTTCTTCTTCTAAGTCTTCAATGGTCACATGAAATTTCTTGTAAGTTACTTTCGATCCAATCGGGAAGTCCCCTACTCGGTTTGCAATTCCATCCGCGAAATACCAGATCAATTGCGCTAACAAATTGGATGCTGAGCGTGAATGTTCAGGATTGATTTCTGAAACGAAGACACAGGACATTTTATCACTGATCCCCGCATACTTCATGATTTGACACAACTGGTCGGCTCTGAATCCATTAACATTATCATATACGGAAGAATCTGAATCACTGCTTCGAACGCTTTTAAAATCAATTGATAATAAATCGGAGTTACGAAGGTGCGGTTCCGCAATGCGTGGATTGTCATTAAAAGCTCCCAATCGCGCTACATCGAAATACAACTTATCGAATAAGTCCATTTCTTTCTGGCGGACTAATAATCGCTGCACGCCAATCGTAGCATAATTAAATAGGAAGCATGGTCGCTGCATTAGAAGATGACTCACGAATGCATTGGATGATAATTCTTCGTTGGGTTCGCCTACATCTAACGCACTATCAATTGCGCAAATGTTTATCATGCGCTCCAGACCTTCAAACCCTTTGTAGCATGCCATGAGCAAATCCTGACTTCCACCAATTACAAATGGAATGATTTCCTTTTTTACTAATTCAGAGATTGCTTGGGCCAATGCAAAATAGGTGTCTTCTACCGAATTCCCTGGTTGGATCATTCCTAAATCGTACAAAGTGAAATCCCAATTGTCCCCCAGATGGAACTCGGCCAATTCTTCTCGGAAGCGGGTATTCGATCCTGAAATTCCTTTTGCAGATCGACGATACTCAGGAACGTAGATGATAGCGATACCCTTTCCATCGATTTCCGGAAACCCATTCTCATCGTGTACCAATAAGTTTTCTGTAATCTCACCTTTACCTTCTAAAACAGGCAAGGGCTGGAAATAAATGGAAATATCTTTCATGATTCGAGCGTATTTGAATCAAAACTAATAGAAAGCGCCACCTGATTTCTCAAGTGGCGCTTTAATATATTCAGTATGTCTCGTTGAAAACTACTTACTTCTTCTTTTTCGCACGACCTTTTCTTGGCGCGGGTTGATTCTCGGAAATTTCGATACACTGCTCTAGTGTCAACTTTTCCGGCTCAACGTCTTTTGGAAGTTTGAAGTTTTTACGTCCAATTTTCAAATACGGCCCCCAACGTCCGTTCAATAATTGAACATCTTCATTTTCAGGGAATGTTTTGATGATCTTTTTGGCATCTGCCTCACGCTTTTCTTTGATCAATTCAACTGCGCGATCGAAGTCAATCGTCATCGGATCTTCTTCTTTTGGAATGGATGCGAAAAGTTTACCCAGTTGCACGTACGGGCCAAATCGACCGACATTTGCTTTTACGGGCTGACCTTCCATTTCACCCAACGTTCTTGGCAACTTGAATAAATCCAAGGCTTCTTCCAAAGTAATGGAGTTAATGGATTGATTCGCACGAAGTGAAGCAAATTCTGGCTTTTCACCATCCACTTGCTCGTCTCCAATCTGAACCATTGGCCCAAAACGACCAATACGTGCGATAATTCTACGTCCGCTTTCAGGATGCACTCCAATTTCGCGCTCTCCGGTTGCACGCTCTGAATTCTCCAATGTATCCTCCACATTATCATGAAAAGGCTTGTAGAATTCTTCCAACATCTTCGTCCACTGCGTCAATCCCTTCGCGATTTCATCGAACTCCTCCTCCACTTTCGCTGTAAAGTTGTAATCCATGATGCGTCCGAAGTGCTCGGATAAGAAATCTGTTACAACGATACCGATATCCGTTGGAGCCAGTTTGTTCTTTTCTTTTCCCGTGGTCTCAGAAAGCATTTCCGTACTTACTTCACCGCCAGTTAATGTCATTCGCTTGTATGAACGCTCTGTTCCCGGACGATCTGGTTTTTCTACATATCCTCTTTTCTGGATGGTAGAAATTGTTGGTGCGTATGTTGATGGACGTCCAATTCCCAAACCTTCCAATTTCTTCACCAATGATGCTTCAACGTATCGTGCAGGAGGACGCGAGAATCGCTGTGTTGCAGAAACGTATTCTTGCTGAACAATTTCTCCTTCGGTAACATCTGGCAACAATCCAGAATCTTCTTCTTCCTCTAAATCTTCAATGTTACTTTCAAGGTACACTTTCAAGAACCCTTCGAATTTGATGATCTCGCCTTTCGCTTGGAACGTCTCCGAGACTCCATTCGCTTCGATCTTAATTGTAGTACGCTCTAGCTCAGCATTCGACATCTGAGAAGAAATCGCACGCTTCCAAATCAATTCGTACAAGCGCTCTTGATCGCTTTCTCCCTCAACATTGTGAACGCTAAAATCTGTTGGACGAATGGCCTCGTGAGCTTCCTGAGCTCCTGAACTTTTCGTGGTGTATTGTTGCGGATTCGAGAATTCTGATCCGTATGCTTTTTCGATTTCGGCTTTGGCTCCGTTTACTGCTGTATCCGATAAGTTCACGGAATCGGTACGCATGTATGTGATACGACCTGATTCGTACAATCGTTGTGCTACGGACATCGTTCTTGAAACGGTAAATCCTAGCTTCAAACTTGCCTCTTGTTGCAAGGTTGAAGTTGTAAACGGCGCCACTGGACGTTTCGTTACCGGTTTACGCGTTAGGTCTGCAATGGCAAATCCACCCGTTTTGCATTCTTCCAACAATTTAGCTGCTTCTTCTTCAGACTTCAGCTGACGCGAAACATTCGCTTTTATTTTTCCCTTGTCCGTTTTGAACTCCGCTACAACTTTGTAGAAGGATTCAGACTGGAACTTTTCAATTTCTCTTTCCTTTTCAACAATCAAGCGAACCGCTACGGATTGTACACGACCTGCAGATAAACTCGGGCGTACTTTTCTCCATAGAACTGGTGATAATTCGAATCCAACCAATCGATCCAAAATTCGACGTGCTTGCTGCGCGTCTACCAACTCTTTATTGATTTCTCTTGGAGACTCAATTGCACGCGTAATTGCAGGCTTAGTAATCTCGTTGAAGGTAATTCGATGTGTCGTTTTCTTAGCAAGATTCAAGGTTTCGTAGAGGTGCCACGAAATCGCTTCTCCTTCGCGGTCCTCATCCGTTGCGAGCCAGATCACTTCCGCCTCTTTTGCTAATTTCTTTAATTCGGCAACTACCTGTTTTTTGTCTGGTGAGACTTCATATTTGGGAGCAAATCCATTTTCAATATCGATTGCTTCTCCTTTTTTCGCAAGATCTCTAACGTGTCCGAAACTTGACTTTACTACGAAATCTTTTCCTAGGTATCCCTCGATGGTTTTGGCTTTCGCCGGTGACTCCACTATCACTAAGTTCTTTGCCATGCGGTGACATTTGATAATTAAAATAACAGTTCTGCCGCGTTTAGTCGGTCGCACAAAATTAAGAGGAAATCTTTCCAAATAACAAACACTTATACGAGAGAAAATAGAAACGCATACCTTATATATGATTCTATAACCTATGGTTATAGGTCGGCGCAACATTTTTTGCATAATTTAAATACTGCCATTTTGACACCCTTTCAATTTTGGCTAGTTTTGTGGATTCGATTTTGAAGAGATGAAAGAAGGAGTAGATATTTCGAAAGATATAGATGAAACGCGCCAAGGTGAGGCGACGGTAATTGAAGGAACCGGTTCAACAGACGGAAAGAAACTTTACGTTGAAAGTTATGGTTGTGCTATGAACTTTGCGGATAGTGAAGTGGTGGCTTCCATTTTGACAAAGGAAGGATACTCAACAACGGGAAATGTTGATGAGGCGGATGTTGTCTTAATCAATACCTGTTCCATTCGTGAGAATGCCGAAGAGCGTGTGCGTCACCGATTGACAAATTTCAAAAAGAGAAAAGAACGCGAACCGGAATTGGTTGTGGGAATCCTTGGCTGTATGGCAGAGCGATTGAAAACACAACTTTTGGAGGAAGAGAAATTGGTAGACTTGGTTGCCGGGCCTGATGCTTATCGTGACTTACCAGGATTGATCGGTGAAGTTGAAAGCGGACAGAAGGCAGTGAACGTGTTGCTCTCTCGTGATGAAACATATGCAGATATCGCGCCTATCCGTTTGGATAAAAACGGTGTTTCTAGTTTCGTTTCCATTACCAGAGGATGTGACAACATGTGTTCATTCTGCGTGGTGCCATTTACCCGTGGACGAGAGCGATCACGCGATCCCCATACGATTGTGCAGGAGTGCCGAGATTTGTTCAATCAAGGATATCGAGAAGTTACTTTGTTAGGGCAAAACGTGGATTCATACCGATGGAACATGACTTCCAAAGGAGAGATCAAAGATGAAACGAAACCGACAACGAACTTTGCCCAATTGATGGACATGGTGGCGCAGGTTTCTCCTGATTTACGTATTCGTTTTTCGACTTCACATCCAAAGGACATGACCAATGAAGTACTGGAAGTAATCGCGAAATACGAGAATATTAGCAATTACATCCACCTTCCGGTTCAATCTGGACACTCGGATACGCTTCAGCGCATGAATCGCGGATATACGCGTGAATGGTATTTGAATCGAATTGATGCCATCAAACGGATCGTTCCAGATTGCGCGATTTCTACGGATATAATCACTGGATTCTGCGGTGAGACGGAAGAAGAACACGAAGCAACGCTTTCTTTGATGAAGGAAGTGAAGTTTGATTTTGCGTACATGTATCAGTATTCGGAACGCCCAAAAACGTTAGCGGAACGACGCTTCGAAGACGATGTTCCAAAGGAAGTAAAAAGCAAACGTTTGATCGAAATCATTGATTTGCAGCAAGAACATTCCTTGGAACATCACAAAGCGAGAATCGGAAAGATTGATCGCGTATTGGTGGAAGGTGTATCCAAGCGTTCTGATGAAGAAATGGCCGGACGAAACGATCAAAATGTAAAAGTCATATTCCCGAAAGGCAATTTTAAGAAATGTGACTACGTTATGGTGAAGATTACTGATTGCACCGCTGCTACATTGCGCGGAGAAGTAGTTGAAGTACTGCCTCCAGCAAATAACTAATATGGACATTCAACAAGTAAAACAGCGATTCGGAATTATTGGAAACGCACCTTTGCTGAACAGAGCATTGGAGGTTGCGTTACAAGTGGCTCCTACGGATATTTCTGTGCTCGTAACCGGTGAAAGCGGAACGGGTAAGGAAATCATCCCTCAGGTGATTCACCAATTGAGTGCTCGTAAGCATGCTGAATACATCGCTGTGAACTGTGGAGCCATTCCAGAAGGAACCATTGATTCTGAATTATTTGGACATGAAAAAGGAGCCTTTACTGGTGCCAGCGGGAGTCGAAAAGGATATTTTGAAGTTGCCGACGGAGGAACAATTTTTCTGGATGAAGTAGCCGAACTACCGATGCAAACGCAAGTTCGATTGTTGCGTGTTTTGGAGACCGGAGAATTTATCCGGGTGGGTTCATCGAAGGTGATCAAAACGAACGTGCGCGTGGTTGCTGCGACGAATGAAAACATGGCTCAGGCGATCGCAAAAGGAAAGTTCCGAGAAGATCTTTACTACCGTTTGAGTACAGTTCCAATTCCTTTGCCGCCCTTGAGAAATCGTGAAGGTGATATTCACTTGCTTTTCCGCAAGTTCGCGAATGATTTCGGTGATAAATATCGAATGCCAGCAATTAAGTTGACAGAAGATGCGGTGTACATGTTGAATGGTTATTCATGGCCGGGAAATATCCGTCAATTGAAGAATGTGGTGGAACAGATCTCGGTGATTGAAACGGAGCGCGATATTGACTCTGTTGCACTTCAAGCATACTTACCCCCAGAACGCGACAATACTCCTGCAGTAATCAGTGATTCCGGGCCGGAAAGCATCAACGAGCGAGAATTGATGTACAAGTTCCTGTTCGATATGAAAAAAGATCTAACGGAACTCAAAAAGTTAGTTGTCGATATGATTTCCAGCGGCGGAGATATCCACTTGAATAGCGAGCAAACTCAAATGCTGAATCGTATCTACGATGACGTTCCTGAAACGCGTCAGCCATTGCTCCCTCCTGCCCCACCAACGAGCGCACCTTCGGTGTACACACCCTCCCATCAGGAAAACGATGGATTCGAGGAGCACGAGGAAGTTGAGGAATCACTTTCATTAGAAGATACCGAAAAGGAGTTGATCAAAAAAGCACTTCAAAAGCACAAAGGGAAACGTAAATACGCTGCCTCTGAATTGGGCATTAGCGAAAGAACTTTGTATAGAAAAATTAAAGAGTACAACCTCACAGATTGATGTATAAATTCCTTGCCATAGCGCTTTTATTCTTTGGGTTGACCAGTTGTTGGCCCGTGCGTGTTTCTTTCGTTGATGGAAGCATGCCCGAGGAATGGAAGTCGTTTACGGTAAAGACATTGGAAAACAACACAGGAAATGCTCCCCTGAGTTACAATGCAACACTCACCGAATCAATCAAAGATGGGATTCAAAACAATTCTAGATTGAATCTTGAGGACAACGCAGAGAACGCCGAGGTAAACGTTGAGGGAATCATCACATCCTATACAATTACACCAGTAGCACTTCAGGAAGGAGATGCTGCAGCCCAGAACCGTTTGACGGTTACTTGTCAATTTGAAATCTTCATCACGAAACCGGAAGAAGATATCATGGAGTTAACCAGTAGCAGATTTATCGACTACGATGCCACAACGGATTTGGGAACGGTTGAAAATGATCTTTTGAGCGAAGTGACCGATCAAATTGTCCAAGATGTTTTGAATAAACTATTTTCGAACTGGTAATGCTTACAGGGAAAGAAATAGGTCATTTGATTGCGCATCCGGAGGAAATTGCTGCAGATCAACTCAATGCCATTGCAGAGCTTTCGGAAAAATATCCGTACTCACAGCTTTTTTCTATCCTTTACCTGAAAGGCATGCATGCCAGCGAATCCCTAGATTTCGAATCGGCATTGAAAGAACATTCGTATCGCGTTTCGGATCGGGTTCAGCTATATGAACTCATTAATAGTGTGAGTGCGAGGGAGGAGACTGGGCTTCGAGATACTTCGACAAGCTCAGCACAGCTCCCTCAACCCGCGAATGAGGAGATATCGAATACTGAAGCTGTTGCTTTGCCTGAAGAAAGTCACAAAGTGATTGAACCCAACTTGAAAAGTGAGGAGGAAGTCCAGAGTGTGGAAGAGGACGTGAGCGATGTTCCAGCCTTCGAATTGAACTCTGAGGAATTTCTAGAATCTGACACGAAAGTGGAGGCATCCGAAATTGAGGAAGAAACTGTTTCAGTGGAATCCGAAGCGGAAAAAGAGAAAGTTTTGGAGGAGGCTGATACTTTGCCAATCGATCCGCAGGACGCAGTGGAAGAGAACATTTTACACCACGCAGTTGCCAATAATTACCGACTAGAGGATTTGACTCCCGAGGAAGAACAAGCTTTGAAACAGCGTGAGCAAGAGCGTGAACTTCGAGAGCCTGAACAGAGTGAGGTCGAGAGCGACACTTCGACTACTTCGTCTTCGCTCAGCACAAGTAAGCTCAGTATCCAATCAGATGAAGAAAGTGACAAACCTTCGGATGGGAAGCTTTCGTTTACGGCTTGGTTGCACGCGGATTCTAACTATGAGGAACAAGACGATGAAAGCGCATCGATCCGCGCGATCGTGGAGGATTTCTCAGATTTTGATCCATTAGAATCATTATCTGGAGAGGTAGAAAAACCGAAAAAAGAGTTCTTCTCCCCTTCCAAAAAAGCAAAGGAAAGTTTGAGCGAATCACAACTCCCTGTGAGTGAAACTTTGGCCAAAGTTTATGTGATGCAAGGAAATTATCCAAAAGCAATTGCGGCTTACGAGGAATTAATCTTGGCTATTCCAGAAAAAAAGAGTTTCTTTGCAATCCAAATTGAAGAATTACAGAAAAAACTGAATACATAATGTTACCAACTATCATTACCGGTGTTATCCTTCTTGCGAGTGTCTTTTTGGTATTCGTAGTTTACATCCAGAACCCGAAAGGAGGTGGATTGAGTTCTGACTTCGGAAGCGCTCAACAAATTGGAGGTGTTCAAAAAACAAACGATTTCATTGACAAGACAACTTGGGGCTTAGCAGCAGTGATTGGTGTATTGAGTATCGTACTTACCGTTACGACAATGTCTGATAAGCCAGAGCCAATTGTTAAGGAAAAGCAAGAGCAAGGTCAAGGAGGACAGCAGGGTCAGGGACAAGGTCAGCAAGGCCAAGGTCAAGGACAACAAGGACAAGGACAGCAACGTTAGAATTTCAAGCACTAACGAAACAATATTTAGCCGGTCATTTTGATCGGCTTTTTTGTTTCTAAATATGTCAGTCTGTCACTAAAAACTGACAAGAAATCATTGTTTTCGTACTTATTCCGTGATGGCACAAAATTGGGGGAAAGGCGAATGGAAAATTTAAACAAAAAATAAACGATATGTCAACACAATTCAAACCACTTGCAGACCGCGTTCTGATTGAGCCGGCACCTGCAGAGCAAACAACTGCTAGCGGAATCATTATTCCAGATTCAGCAAAGGAAAAACCATTGAAAGGAAAGGTAGTCGCTGCTGGAAATGGAAAAGTGGATGAACCTATGACAGTGAAAGTTGGAGATGAAGTTTTGTACGGTCAGTACTCAGGAACTGAAATCAAATTGGACGGAACAACGTATTTGATCATGCGTGAAGCTGACATCTACGGTATTTTCTAAAACATCAAAAGATTAAAACAGAAACAAATGGCAAAAGATATTCATTTTGATATTGACGCTCGCGACGGATTGAAACGCGGGGTAGATTCATTGGCAAACGCCGTGAAAGTAACGTTGGGCCCAAAAGGACGTAATGTCGTTATTGGAAAGAAGTTTGGTGCTCCGCACGTAACGAAAGACGGTGTTTCGGTAGCAAAAGAAATTGAGCTAAACGACCCTGTTGAGGACATGGGCGCTCAGATGGTAAAAGAAGTAGCTTCTAAAACTGCTGATATCGCAGGAGATGGAACTACAACTGCAACAGTTTTGGCACAAGCTATTATTAATGCAGGATTGAAAAATGTCGCGGCGGGTGCAAATCCAATGGACTTAAAGCGAGGAATTGACAAGGCTGTTGCTCATGTTGTTGCTAACCTGAAAGAGCTTTCGAAAGAAGTTGGTTCAGATAATGACAAAATCAAGCAGATTGCAACAATCTCTGCTAACAACGATGAGACAATCGGAGCATTGATTGCTGAGGCGATGAAGGTTGTAGGAAACGATGGAGTAATCACCGTAGAAGAAGCAAAAGGTACCGAAACAGATGTAAAAACTGTGGAAGGGATGCAATTCGACCGAGGATACTTATCTCCTTACTTCGTTACCAATACTGATAAGATGATCACTGAGATGGAGAATCCAATGATCCTTATCTACGACAAGAAGATTTCTAATATGAAGGAGCTTCTTCCTGTATTGGAGCCAGTTGCTCAATCGGGTAAACCTTTGTTGTTAATTGCTGAAGATGTTGACGGAGAGGCACTAGCAACGTTGGTTGTTAACCGTATCCGTGGATCGCTGAAAATTGCAGCCGTGAAAGCGCCAGGATTTGGTGATCGTCGAAAAGCAATGTTGGAAGATATCGCAATCCTAACTGGAGGACAAGTGATTTCTGAAGAACGTGGATTGAGCCTTGAGAACGCCACTCTTGATATGTTGGGAACTGCGGAAAAAGTGGAGATCGACAAAGACAACACAACAATTGTTAATGGAGCAGGAGACAAAGCTGCTATCGAATCACGTGTTGGGCAAATCAAAGCACAAATTGAAGCTTCTACGTCTGACTACGATAAAGAAAAAATGCAAGAGCGTCTAGCTAAACTAGCTGGTGGGGTTGCAGTGTTGTACGTTGGTGCTCCTACAGAAGTAGAAATGAAAGAGAAGAAAGACCGTGTTGATGATGCATTGGCTGCAACACGTGCTGCGGTTGAAGAAGGAATTGTTCCAGGAGGAGGAATCGCTTTGATTCGTTCAATTGAAGGAGCAGAAGCTATTAAAGGAGCTAACGAGGATGAGCAAACTGGAATTGCCATCGTTACTCGTGCGATTGAAGAGCCTTTGCGCCAAATCATTGCTAATGCTGGTGGTGAAGGTGCAGTTATCGTTCAAAAGGTAAAAGAAGGAAAGAATGACTTCGGTTACAACGCGCGCACTGAGACTTACGAGGACCTCTACTCTGCTGGAGTTATTGATCCAACAAAAGTTACTCGCATCGCAATTGAGAACGCTGCTTCTATCGCTTCTATGTTGCTTACAACTGAGTGTGTGATTACTGATCAACCAGAGGAAGAACCAGCAGGAATGCCAGGCGGAATGCCAGGTGGAATGCCAGGGATGATGTAAACAGAAACGACGTAAGATTTGTATCTTACAGATGATTATAAAAGGTCGATGCAAGTCGGCCTTTTTTCACGATTGGTACTTCCTGATTTTGCTCAGATAGTATCGTCGACTTTATATAATAAACCCTGACTTCTTTGGAGTCAGGGTTTTCTATTTCGATACTGTTAGATTAAGTATTCGTCATTTCCTTACCGCACTGATTGCAATAAACGGATCCTGATGGATTATCATGACCGCAGGCATCGCATTCGTTATCGTTTATCACATGGCCTCTTTGCTTCGCAATTTCTACCGAGATTAAACCAGTAGGCACGGCGATTATTACATAACCTAAAATCATCATAATTGAGGAGAGGATTTTACCTAAGCCTGTTGTTGGAGTGATGTCGCCATATCCAACAGTAGTTGTTGTAACAATCGCCCAGTAAATACTAGCAGGAATAGATTCAAAACCATTCTCACCTCCTTCAATGACATACATCGCAGTTCCCGCTAAAATCATCATCATAACAACGAAGAACATGAACACCATTATGCGGTAATAACTTGCCCTGAGTGATTGCAAAAGCATTTGGGATTCAGACGTGAATCGGCTTAGCTTTAGAATACGGTAAATCCTCAGTAAACGTAAGGCGCGAATGGCAGCCAATGAATGAGATCCGGTGATAAAAGGACTAATGAAGGTCGGAATGATAGATACGATATCAATAATCCCCCAAAAACTAATTATATATCTCAGCGGTTTAGGTGAAATCCATATTCGAATTAAGTATTCTATAGAGAAAACGATAGTGAATCCCCACTCAGCGATAGACAATTCTTCACCGTAACGAGCCCTCATACTAGGCATGCTTTCTAACAGTACTATGAGTACAGAAGCGAGAATAATGAAGAGAAGAACCAAATCAAAATTCTTCCCAGCTCGTGTAGATGTACCGAAGATGACCGTGTGTAAGCGTTCTCTCATCAGAGTAAAGATAATATATCTTCCAACACTAATTTTGTTATCTTTTGAGACGAACGCATTATATAATTAAATGCAGATCCTGAACTTCCCTTTATCGTACTTCGAACCTGTCAAAGATTGGCCGGCTTGGGTTGTTGCATTGGTTTTCTTCATCCCATTCGGAGGCGGACTAATTCTTTACATCTATAAAACAAGACATGCACGATTGTGGAGAAAAGGAATATACCCACCGAATTTAAAGCTTACAGAAGATAATCTTCTCGAAGCGTATTTAGCATTGGGTTCATTATTGATTCTGCTGAACTATCAGCGATCAAAAGATAAAACAAGATTCATCAACGAATACTTCAATCGATACTTTCGCAAAGCAAATTACAACTTTGGTGATTCGTTGTTGTTCAGTATGCGCCACCCAATGCAAATTGATTCTGTTTCATCTTGGCTAAGGAATAACCTTCATACTGAAGGGGAACGATCTCAGGTTGTTTATTTCCTCACTGGATTGGGAATGTTGGATGGTAAACTTTCTACCCGGGAATTACAATTTCTGGAAATTATCAATCGAAAATTGGAACTACCATCGTCCAATCTAGAACGCATCATATCCATATTCAAAAACTACCACGAAACCAAGCAACAGAATCAGAAAGAAGCGAATAAGAGAAGCCAGAAAGGAAGCATTAATCAGGCTAAAAGGTATGCAGAGATCCTTCACATAAGCGGAACACCAACGGAAGAAAGCTTGAAAACATCCTATCGAAAACTTGTGAAGCAGCACCATCCAGATCGATTCTCACAAGCGTCGGAAGCACAACAATTATTGGCGAAAGAAAAATTCCAACAAATACAAGAAGCTTACGAATACTGGAAGGAACGCACATAAAAAAAGCCCTGACGTAATCGTCAGGGCTTCTTCTTATCATTGAGTTATTCTAGTGAACTCTTATCGTTCCGACAAGTTCTTGTCCTTCGTTCGTTACAACTCTTACAATGTAAGCTCCGTTCACCAACTTAGACACATCAACTGTCTTCTCTGTCAAGTTTACATCTACTGCAACCAATCGACCTGTCATATCCAATACTGAAACTTATATCATCAGGAGCTTGCAATTTTAAGCCGTTTACGAAATCACGACCTATGCCTGGATAGGATTTTGATTGTGGAACAAGAACGCCAATCTTTCTCATCAGTGAGTAGTAAATACTTTAAGAAGTTCGCGCCAATATAACGGTTTAATTTTAATTCTAGATGCGCACATATACCCGAAAAGATGCGTACAAGTAATTATTTCGGTAAAAATCACCCTCTTCGGAAAAAGAATTTCAGTTGAGATTTTTCAACTTTCGCAACGCCTCTTTCGTTTGAAAGGCCATATAATCATTCACTCTTCTATTACTTGAATTCCAGCCTTTTAAAAAGCGATCAAAGTCTGACCAAGCAATCGTATAACATGTCATCCATTCCTTTTTTAGCGCATCAAAATCGATGTCATTTTTGCTGAATTGTTGCAGTGCTTTTTCCAAGAAAATAAAATATTCATTTATGATAATTTCATCTTGACGAAACAATTCGTTTTCTATCAATGCACTACTCATCAGGTAAATGACATCTTTTATCCCGCAACCTTTACCGACGTATTGAAAATCGACGGCTGCAACCTTTTTTAAATCAGGAGAAAAACAAAAATTTGCCGGTTTGGCATCCCCATGAACTAAGGTCTGATAGTTACAGCTTTTTAGATAGAAATCAATTTGCGACGCCGCATTTTTCAATTCACCAGACTGCATGGCTTCCCATTCGTCCTTGCGGGTATCCAAGTGCCAATACGTTCCCACTTCCCACAAACCATTGCCGGTATCATTAATGTGAAACGCATGAAAATTGGCAAGCCATTCTAAACAATGTCGAAAACATTGTTTAGAATGGCTGTATTTAGCACTTAATCCGATTACATTCAGATCTTCCAACCCTAGCACGCGTTCGTCATCCGATTCGAAATAAAACAAGAAGTTCGGTGTTTTAATTTGTGGAGGAAGTTGATTCACGTACTCTTCGTACCAATGCCTTTCAATCTCATACGATTTCAACTTTCGCTGCGCCGAAACATCCGAATTCCAGCCTCTTGGATGATTCAATTCTGTAGGCGGTTTGATCCGCTTGATTACAATAGAATCTTGTTTAAATCCAGACAGATAAACCCGTTCAAGAACACCAAAATCACTCCAAAGCGACTGTACTTTTTCAATTTTTATAACCGTGCTAGCTCCAGTGTTCTGAATGATTTTCGCCTCAAGAGTAGGATTCATGGTTACAAAAATAAAAAAGGGAGCCCGAAGGGGCTCCCTTTGTTTTGAATTGAAATATATTCTAGTAACGGTAGTGCTCTGGCTTGTACGGCCCTTCTACTGTTACCCCGATGTATTCTGCTTGATCTTGACGCAAATCCGTCAATTCCACACCGATTTTCGCCAAGTGCAACTTCGCTACTTTCTCATCTAGGTGCTTTGGAAGCATATATACTTCGTTGTTGTAATTCTCAGAGTTGTTCCACAATTCCAATTGTGCCAACGTTTGGTTAGTGAATGAGTTCGACATTACGAATGAAGGGTGTCCAGTTGCACATCCAAGGTTTACCAAACGACCTTCTGCCAAAACGATGATATCGTTACCGTTGATCGTGTACATATCCACTTGCGGCTTGATCTCTGTTTTTGACGATCCGTATTTCTCATTCAACCACGCCATATCGATTTCGTTATCGAAGTGTCCGATGTTACAAACGATTGTTTTGTCTTTCATCGCTTCGAAGTGCTGTCCTTGAACGATGTCTTTGTTTCCAGTTGTTGTAACAACGATATCTACGTTATCTACAACTGACTCCAAACGTTTTACTTCGAATCCGTCCATTGCTGCCTGAAGCGCACAGATAGGATCGATTTCTGTAACAATTACACGTGCCCCTGCTCCACGCAATGAAGCTGCTGAACCTTTACCTACGTCTCCGTATCCACATACAACAGCAACTTTACCTGCCATCATAGTATCAGTAGCACGACGAATCGCATCTACCAAAGATTCTTTACATCCGTACTTGTTATCGAATTTTGACTTGGTAACTGAATCGTTTACGTTGATTGCTGGCATTACCAAAGTTCCGTTCTTCATGCGCTCGTACAAACGGTGAACTCCTGTCGTTGTTTCTTCAGAAAGTCCTTTGATATCTTTCGTCAACTCAGGGTAACGATCAAACACCATGTTTGTCAAGTCACCTCCGTCGTCCAAAATCATGTTCAATGGTTGTCCATCTTCGAATGCAAACAATGTTTGTTCGATACACCAATCGAACTCTTCTTCGTTCATTCCTTTCCATGCGTAAACTGGAATTCCTGCTGCTGCGATTGCCGCTGCTGCGTGATCTTGCGTAGAGAAGATGTTACAAGAAGACCAAGTTACATCTGCACCCAATTCAACCAATGTTTCAATCAAAACAGCGGTTTGAATTGTCATGTGCAAACAACCTGCAATGCGCGCTCCTTTCAACGGCTTGCTTGCTCCATACTCCTCACGAAGAGACATCAAACCTGGCATTTCTGCTTCTGCCAAGCGAATCTCTTTACGTCCCCATTCTGCAAGACTAATGTCTTTTACTTTGTAAGCTAAACGTTCTGTTGTGCTCATATTGTTCTTTGTGTGTGTTTCTAAAATTGCTGTGCAAAGATACGAAGTTCCTGAGTAATAATGAATTTTACCCCGGCAATAATACTCTACTAGCTGTTGATTTCGTCTAGATTAGATTCGTTCACGGATTAACTCTTCCAAACCATCGATGAATCGATCATGATCGTTCGAACTTGGAACCAACTGTACTTTCTCTCCACCTTTTTCTTCGAAGAGTTCTTGATACTCGTCACCAATTTCGATTACTGTTTCAAGACAATCTGCAACGAAAGCTGGACTGAACGCCAAGATTTTCTTTGCTCCTTTTTCTCCTTGCTCCTCTACCACTTTATCTGCGAATGGCGTTAACCATTTCTTATCCAAACGCGATTGGAAACAAACCGTATATCGATCTTCTGGAATGTTCAACTTCGCAGCGATCAGACGAGTAGTTGCGTAACACGTGGCTTTATAGCAAAACTTATTCTTTTCGTTCACTTCCGTTTCACAAGGTTGATCGGAACATAAGTCGGAACCTTCGTAGACTTTATCAACGTGACGATCTGGCAATCCATGATACGAGAACATAATGTGATCGTAATCATCCAAATTGAACTCTTTGGCACGCTCAACGATAGAATCGATGTATCCTTCGTTGTCCCAGAACTGATTGATCATTGAAACTTCAGGAACGACCCACCACTTTCGCATGATTCGCATCGCCAAATCGATAGCTGAACCCGTTGTTGCACTCGCATACTGCGGAAACAATGGTAGAACTACAATATGATCGTAATTCTGCTCACGCATTTGCTCCATGACATCGTACATCGATGGATTTTGATAGCGCATGGCCCAATGAATGGTAACGTCATCGTTCGCAAATCGATCTTGTAATTTTGCCACTGCATTTTCTGTGTGCAAGGTTAAAGGCGAAACACCTTCGTACATTTCGAACAACTCCTTGTACACCTTCGCGGACTTCGGTGCTCGAAATGGAACAATGATTCCGTTCACAAGGATTTTACGCCCAAGCCACGGTAAGTCGATCACACGTGGATCGTTCAAAAATTCGGACAAATAACGACGTACATCGTTTGTTTTTGGACTGTCTGGTGTCCCCAACTGCACTAATAAAACTCCTACTCTTTTTCTCATACAAACAATTTTTCGCGCCAATCGATGGCATCGTCTTCTTGCAACAAATTTAACTTCAATAAATAAGAAATGGTTTTTTCGAATGCCAAAGGATATCCAATGCCGTCATAATTCCATTCAGTTTCTTGCAACCAGTTTTCCACTTGACCGTGACGTAGATTGTATCTCCAGCAGATCAAATCCACTACATCTTCATTCTTTTTGAGCAAGCGGGCTCTTTCATTCACGATTTCGCAAATGGTTTGAAGTTCCTCTAAGTATTGATCGGCAACCTCCTTTCTAGCGGCAATCACGAAACAAGGCCACGGTGTTACTACCTCATCGATATAGCGACATTTCTTTTGCTCAGTATAAGGATGCGTGGTGTACTTTTCCCATAGAAATGCTTGAGCTTCGTCGTTCTCTAGTGCCCACAATCCACCATAAATATCACCGATGACATTGAACTTTAAGTTCGTTGTACCCCATCCTTCCTGATTTGCTTTCACATAGGTCATCAGATGAGATCCCGACCCTTCTCTGGAAATGGCAAACGTTTGATTTTCAAGTTGATCTACCGAAGTAATCTGACTGTGATACGGAACGTGAATTCCCCAATGTAATGGCGTAGTAACATACACTTGAATGATTCGTGCATCCAAGCCTTGAAGAATGGCTTTGGTGATTCCTTCTGTCAATAATACAGCGATATCAAGTGATCCTGTTTCCAGACCACGGATCATTTGTCCGGTTCCTCCGCCCATATCACTCCAGTGCAATTGAATGCCTTTCTCGCGAAATCGGCCTTCTTCAATTGCCATTCGCCACGGCAAATTAAAATGCTCTGGAACTCCTCCTATTTTAAACCCTTTCATTTCTTCGTTCTGTCATGCATTTCGGAGAATTGCAGATCGTACAATCGTCTGTAGTATCCTCCTTCATGCGTCAATAATTCTTGATGATCTCCTACCTCTACAATTTTACCTTTGTCCAAAACAACAATCTTGTCCGCATTCTGGATCGTAGACAATCGATGGGCAATTACGATGGATGTTCTTCCCTTGGTGATTTTCTTCGTTGCCTCCTGAATTAATAGTTCTGATTCCATATCCACGCTTGAAGTGGCTTCGTCCAAAATCAAAATGCTTGGATTGTACACGTACGCTCGAATGAATGACAATAACTGTCTTTGTCCGACAGACAAAACGCCTCCACGCTCCCCTACTTCGTAATCGTAACTGCCGGGAAGTTTGGAAATGAAATCATGCGCCCCAACCGCCTTGGCTGCCTCAATTACCTGTTCTCTAGAAATGGACGGATCGCCCAAAGTGATGTTGCTGTGAATCGTATCTGAAAATAAGAAGACGTCTTGCAATACGAAGGCTACGTTTCTTCTCAAGTGCGAAAGTTCAATTTCGGCAATCGACACATCTCCAAACGAAATGGTTCCTTTTTGGAATTCGTAAAATCTTCCGATCAAATTCACGATGGAAGTTTTCCCGGCTCCTGTTGCTCCGACAAA
The DNA here is from genome assembly GCA_003149635.1 of Fluviicola sp. XM-24bin1. GTDB lineage: Bacteria > Bacteroidota > Bacteroidia > Flavobacteriales_D > Crocinitomicaceae > UBA4466. Next base: position 147,298 of record QCWI01000006.1, on the reverse strand, counting down.
GGCTACTGTCGATCCTGTTTCAATGTTGAGATTCAAATCTTGGAGCACCCAATCTTCATCGTTGTAGGCGAAGTACACATCTTTAAAGTGAATGTCAGTTCCAAAATTGACATTGGTATTGGCGCCGTCATTCTGGATGTGCTGTTCACGATCCAACTCTTTAAAAACGCGTTCTGCACGTACCGTTCCTCTTTGAAGAATGTTAAATTTATCCGCCAACTGACGAATCGGTCGATACAGCATGTAAATCCAAAGTACGAATGCCGTTACGGTTCCCAAATCCGTGTTACCGCCGTCGATATTGTTGCTCACTGCAACTCCTGCCCAAACCAACAACAGGGCTACAGAGAGCGTGCTCAGTGTTTCTACGATTGGGAAGAAAATCGAATAGGCCCAAATGGAATTGAAGTGCGCCTGACGGTGCTTTTTGTTAATCTCACGGAATCCAGCGAGCTCTTGTTCTTGACGGTTGAATAATTGAACAATGGAAATCCCCGTCAATCGCTCATTAACGAAGTTATTCAGGCGAGTCACCGCTTCTCTTTCCTGCTCATATGACTTTCGCACGGCTCGGGCAAAGATTCGCGTGGCTACCACCAAAATTGGAATCGGAAGAAGGGTTAACAATGCCAATGACCAATCCAGATAGAACATCCATCCAACAATGATAAAGAGCATGAGTAAATCACCGATAATTGCCATCATTCCGGCTGAGAAAACATCTGTGATCGCTTCCAAATCCGCCACCAAACGAGTTACGTGGGTTCCGACCGGAGTTCGATCAAAATAACGGATGTTAAAGGTCATGATGTGCTTCATCAACTTCTTTCGAATATCTCGAATAATGGATTGCGCAAAGAGATTGGAGAAATAACTAGAAATGAATTGAAACAACCCTTCGGCGAGCAACATTCCGATTACGATCATCGTCCAATACCACAACATGTGAGCATCCTTCGTCTTGCGGATGAACTCGTCAATCATGTACTTAATCACGAAAGGTCGCGTTGGGCCAATGAATGCCAAAAGAACGGTTGTGGCAACCGCAAGAAAGAACAAAAATTTGTAGGTTTTCCAATAGGAAAGCAGCCGGATAAATACCCGGGTATTCAACTTGTTCTTCTGCGCCATTACTGCAAAGTTAATCCAAAGATTGAAATGGAAAGAACGCCTTTAGGATTGTTGTGATAAAAATGCCGCTTGTCAAAAGAAATTATTGCTGTACTTTTATCGGAAATGCCTGTAAGATGATACATAATTTGTCCGAATCGAACTCCATTTTTCAAACCTTCGTTGCAGAATTGCGCGATGTTGAAATTCAGAAAGATCCGATGCGATTCAGAAGAAACCTTGAACGTATTAGTGAAATTCTAGGATATGAGTTGTCTAAAAAATTGCATTACGCTTCGAAGGAGGTGGAAACGCCATTGGGAAGTACTACTGTTCCTCTATTAAAGGATCAGCCAGTTTTAGCAACCATTTTGCGTGCAGGCCTCGGGATGCATTTGGGACTTTTGAATTACTTCGATAGAGCCGACAGTGCTTTCGTCAGTGCATACCGAAAACACACAACTCCGGAAGATTTCGACGTTTATGTGGAATACATGGCGGCTCCAACCATTGATGGAAAAGATTTGATCATTTCTGATCCGATGTTGGCTACCGGAACTTCCATGGCACTTGTGTATAAAGCGCTTTTACAACAAGGAGATCCGAGAAGCATTTTTGTTGTCTCAGCCATCGCCACTCCTGACGCCCTTGACTTCTTGAAACAAAAATTACCGGCTCGAACAGAATATTACATTGGCGCTATTGACAATGAACTGACAGCAGAATCATACATTGTCCCTGGATTGGGTGACGCGGGAGACCTTGCATACGGAGTGAAGTTGTAAGCAATGAATTGGCTCGCCTATCTTAGTCTGGCTGGATTGTCCAGCATCAAATTTATGTTCGCTCCTGTTTTAGGGCTGAACTTACGACTGAGTTTTCTTGAAACCTATTTGAGTTGTGTTGCGGGAGCCATTATCACAGCAATTGTCTTTTATTTCGGCGCCAATTATTTCATGCGACGAGCCCACGAAAAACGTGTGGAGAAGTACCGAAAAAGTGTTGAAAGCGGGAACCCAATAAAGCGTAAGAAGAACTTCACCCGAGTAAACAAGGCTGTAGTGCGAGTTAAAAAATCCATTGGGATTTTCGGCATTGCGATGTGGGCTCCATTTTTTCTTTCAGTTCCTATTGGATCTATTGTCACTGCTAAATTTTTCAGAAAACGCAAGATCACTTTTGTGATCATACTTTGCGGAATTTTCCTCAACGGGTTCGTTAGCACCTTGATTACCTATCTATTTTCATGAAGCACATCTTTTTTGACCTAGACCGAACGCTTTGGGATTTCGAAAAAAATTCTGAGCAAGCCCTTAATATGCTCTACGAAGACTTGAAACTGGGAAATCACATCAAAGATTTCGATACTTTTTTCAAATCCTATAAGAAAATCAATGCGAAACTTTGGAATTCGTATGGATCGGGGAAAATCACCAAGGCAGTCTTGCGCGTCAAGCGATTTGAAGACACTTTGAAAAGCTTTCAGGTCGACGCTCCAGACATTGCAAATCAATTGGCTGAAGGATATGTAGCCATTTCTCCGAGACAAACGAACATCTTCCCAAATACGCATGAAACGTTACAAGATCTCAAGAAGGAAGGTATGCAGTTGCACATCATCACGAATGGTTTCAAGGAAGTGCAATTCATTAAATTGGAGAACTGCGGATTGCTCAATTACTTCGATGTTATAATTTGCTCCGAAGACGTAGGGAAGAACAAACCAGCCCCAGAAATTTTCACGCATACCATGAACTTGGCGAATGCGAAGCCAGAGGAAAGCGTCATGATTGGCGATGACTTACGCGTGGATGTGCAAGGCGCCGAGCGCGTTGGAATGACGGGTGTGCTTTTTGATCCGCATAGATATTATAATGAACGGGCGCATGAATGGCGGATTTATGATTTGAGTCGCTTGCCGGAGATTATTCCGTTTATGAAGTAAATCTGTTGAATTACGAAACATTCGAATATTTGAACGATGGAATATCGCATTGTCGGAATGTCGGAATGTCGGAATATGCCGACGAAAAAACATTCCATTTCATAGGAATTGCCACAAATTATCCTGAACTTAAATAGAATCTACCTCCAATTATTCCTTCCGATTCATCCGCAACTTCTGCGGTTTCAACATCCCTTGATGATGCACAAATAACTTCAGTCGATTTTTAGAAAAGAAGCCAAATTTGAATTCCAATTCCTCTAGGCGGTTTCCTGTTAATCCAGTAAAATGCATTTTTCTTCGTTTGCCAACTAACACTCGTTCCTTCACTCGAATAGAATCATTCACCATGTGATAGGCCTTCAGGTTCAAGATCAAACGTTTGTTGACGTAACTGATTTCGAAACTCTCTGCAACAAGCGTATCCCCTAACTTATTAATCCGAAACGACTCACCATACATAACATCGCCGCGACGTTCCCAACGTTCATAACCACTTCCCTCAAGGTATTCCCAAAGTCCTTCCAACTTTTGAACTCTACTTGGCAATTGCCCATACGCTAATGGCATGATCGCCAGAACAAAAAGAAATAATAGTAAACGTTTCATAGGCGTCTGTTTTGATTAATACAACTCTTGTCGTAATTTCTCATACAAAACCATGCCAGCCGCAACACTTACGTTTAGAGAAGCAATTTCTCCGCGCATTGGAATACGACATTTCACGTCAGCCATATTGATCAAATCTTGAGATACTCCGTCTTTCTCTGACCCCATAATTACGGCTACAGATCCGCGCAAATTCGTTTCATATAACGGTACACTTCCTTTCTCTGTACTAGCTACCAAACGAAGACCACATTGCTGGATATAGAACAATGTATCCTTTAGATTATCTGTTTTACAAACCTTGATTCGATTCAAAGCTCCGGCAGATGTTTTAATAGCGTCAGGCGTTACCGTCACCGATCCTTTGGATGGGATGATAATCGCATCAACACCTTCACACTCCGCTGTTCGAGCAATTGCACCAAAGTTTCGAACATCCGTCAATCGATCCAACGCCAAAACGAAAGGTTTCTTCCCTTCTTCAATCAACGCTTCAATTAACTCTTCAGCCTTGTGATATTCCACAGGAGATACATATGCAATAACTCCTTGGTGATTGTTCTCGGTGATCGCGTTCAATTTTTCCGTTGGGACGAATTGAAGGTTATAATTCTCCCCTTTCAACGCCTGTTTCAATTCCAGGAACAATTCTTTGTTCATTCCCTTCTGGATCAGAATTTTATTCAACTCTCTTCCTGCTTTTACCGCCTCAATTACCGCGCGAACTCCGAAGATGTAATCTCCAGTATCCTTTTTCCTTCTCGGTCGATTGTCATATTTAGGTCTTCTCTCCATCTTAGAATGTATAAGTAATTAAAACTTCAATATCCGGATGAACGGATTGTGCTACTGGGCATGCCTCAGCGACTCTTTTTATACGCTCGCAAAGCTCATCATCCCAACCGTTGCCACTTAGATCTAGGGCAATTTCCAAACGGGCAATTCGACGTGGCGCATCTCCCATAATCTTGGTCACATCAGCATTTCCATGATCAAAAGTGATATCGTTCTTATCACAATGAATCCCGATAACTGTCAACATGCACGAAGCGTGGGCCGTAGCCACCAAATCCGTTGGAGAAAATGCTTCTCCTTTTCCATTATTATCGGTTGGTGCATCGGTTATGATTTGCTCACCTGACTTCAAGTGCATGCACGTTGTGCGCAGCTTCCCGTTATATTCCACTCTGGAGGTTGCCATATGCTATTGATTTGCGTAAATTTGTATAATGTCTTATTCGAAAAGACAGGACAAAAGTAGTTTTTATTTAAGCTATAGAGCGATTTAATTGGATTGTATGAGTGAGATCAAAGAGCAGGAGGGTTCAGTACAAACCGAAGTCAAAAATGGTGTGGTTCGCATCAAGAAACCGAAATGGTTGCGCGTAAAGCTTCCCACAGGAGAGAATTATAAGAAAGTTCGCTCTCTCGTTGAGGAGCACAATCTGCACACAATTTGTGAAAGTGGAAACTGTCCGAACATGGGTGAATGTTGGGGAGAAGGAACAGCTACGTTCATGATTCTTGGAAACATTTGTACCCGTTCATGTGGATTCTGTGCGGTGAAAACAGGTCGCCCGGACGATGTCGACATCTACGAGCCAGGAAAAGTCGCTCATAGTGTAAAAACGATGGGAGTCAAACATGCCGTGATCACTTCTGTAGATCGTGACGATTTGAAAGACGGTGGATCGGAAATCTGGGCGCAAACGGTTCGTGCTATCCGAAACCAATCTCCCGGAACTACGTTGGAAACCTTAATTCCTGATTTCGCTGGAAACTGGGACAACCTCCAAGTGATTATAGATGTCGCTCCAGAAATTGTGAGTCACAACCTTGAAACAGTGCGTCGTCTGACCAAAGAAGTTCGAATTCAAGCCAAATACGATCGAAGTCTAGAGGTTTTATTCCGATTGAAAAAAGGAGGAATGAAAACGAAATCAGGCGTCATGCTTGGATTGGGTGAATCGCACGAAGAAATCATCGAAACGATGGAGGACTTGCGTAGCGTTGATGTTGACATTCTTACGCTCGGTCAATACTTGCAACCGACTCCAAAACACCTTCCGATTGCAGAGTTCGTAACTCCAGAACATTTCGCAGAATACAAGGAATTGGGATTGAAAATGGGATTCCAGTACGTGGAAAGTGGGCCATTGGTTCGATCTTCATACCGAGCAGAGAAACATCTCTTTTAATCAACGATCCATACAGTTAAATTACTGAGCCTCAATTCAAGGATAATTCGAACATCTTTTTTTGTACATTGCGTTCCTACAACGCATGTTACTTAAACTTATGAAACGAAAACTTCTATCCCTCACTGTGGGGCTATTTGGGCTGTCTTCGGTATTTGCCCAAAATCTCGACGGAGCTTGTGGTGCTTACACAGCTCAAGAACAACTTTTCAATGATTACCCTGAATTACGTGAGCAGTATGACGCTTATCGTTTGTTGCAGAACAGTGTTGTTCCAACTACGGTAAATGGCAAGTCGTCGGTAAGCTACGAAATTCCGGTGGTATTCCATATCATTCATGAATATGGTTCTGAATTGATTTCTGACGCACAAGTTTATGACGCGATGGAGGTAATCAATCGTGAGTTTAATGCGGCTGATGCGGATTCGGTAGACCTAGTTCCCGAATTCCAAAACTTGAACGGAAATTCACGCATTACATTCAAATTAGCGGCAAAAGATCCAATGGGGAATTGTACCAATGGAATCGAACATATTTACTCACACGAAACGCGCGTGGGTGATGCTTATTCAAAATTGAATCAGTGGAACCGAGCTCGTTATTTGAATGTTTGGGTGGTAGACATCGTTGGTGTACCGGGAGCTGCGGCATACGCAACATTCCCTGCGAGTACAGACGGTTCAGGATTCTGGGTGGATGGAATTCTTTCAGCACACAACTACGTTGGAACGATCGGAACAGGAAGCCCGGGTGTGGAATCTGTAATCACACACGAAATCGGTCACTGGTTGGGATTGGCACACACATTCGGAAATTCAGATTTGATCAACAATGGCCCTACCATTTGTAACGACGATGGAATCGCAGATACACCTCCTACAAAAGGACACCAAAACTGTAACTACATTTACCCTACTGAGTGGATCGACTGTGACACGACTAACGGAGGAGTTGTTGAAGATTTGCAGAACTACATGGACTACTCATACTGTTACCGTCACTTTACTCCAGGTCAATGTACAGCCATGAACAATACCTTGGAAGGAATTGCCGGACAGCGTAACAACCTTTGGTTGGATTCCACATTGGAGCTTACAGGAGTTAAAGATTTGCTCACACCGCAGGATCCGAGCGATCAATTAACAGTGCCATTATGTACACCGGTTGCAGATTTCTTCGCGAGTAGAACTACCGCTTGTGCTGGAACTCCGGTGACATTCACAGATGTATCTTGGAATGCGGTTGTAGAAAGCAGAGAATGGACCTTTGAAGATGGAAATCCAGCAACGGCTTCATCGTCTGTTGCGAACGTAACATTTAGCGGTTCAGGATGGAAAAAAGTAACATTAACAGTAACGAACGCAACTGGTTCAGACACGCGTGAAGAAACAGACTACATCTATATTTCAGGAGATTGGGCAGAAGCAAACGGGCCAACGCTATTTGATATGGAATCTGCTTCAGCAGCTGGAACAGGAACCAACTACTTCCTAGTTCAAAATCCAGAAGATAACTACGGTTCTTTCGGCGTTGTTGACAACAATGGATACGATGGAGGAAAAGCATGGAAACTTCAAACGTTCTTTGATAACTCTCAGTCAGATCCATTTACGGATGAAGGATTCTACAACAATCGTTTGGGATTGAGCATGGATCACTTGATTACTCCAGCAGTGGATTTGCGTTATACTTCTAATGTGTCAGTTACATTCAAATATGCATACGCTACGAATGCTACGAGCACTGGAGATATCACGGAGAACCTGCGTGTTTACACTTCTTCAAACTGTGGAGAAAACTGGACACCACGTGTAATTAACGTTGGTGGATCACCGGTTGGTTCAACCTTGACAGGAAATGATTTAGTAACTGCAGGATACGCTGGGTACACGGACTTCGCTCCTTCAAACAACAGCCAATGGAATGAAGCTTCATTTACATTCAACACGACTTCAACAGACAACAAAACGCGAATTCGTTTCTCTTTTGAAGCATCAGATTTCTCAAGTAACTTATTCATTGACGACATCCAAATCAGCGGAACCTTGAATACAGAAGATCTCTTCATGAAAGACATGGAAATCAATGTGTATCCAAACCCAAATCAAGGGCAAGCGATTTCCGTAAGCTATTATGCAGCAGATTTCCCTGTGACTTTTACACTACGTGATTCTCAAGGAAAAGTGATTTCTGTGGAGCAAAACAACACAACAAACAGTTCCGTAATTCACAAAGTTGCGGAAAGCACGAACCTTAGCGCAGGATGTTATCTACTTGAAATTCAAAGTGGTGAACACAGCGTAATTAAAAAGGTTGTTGTATTGTAATTCAACCATTTAGAACTTCTTTTCATAAGTCGGAAATGTGCCTTTAGTTGTGCATGAGATGTTAGGAACCAAATAGACCTGTATATTTCATCACAACTTTATAAAGGCACATTTTCGATTTTTGTGTTATTAACACTATCTTTGGCTTGTTTCATTGTAAATGTTGCCATACTATCGGACGATTTACACTGATATTTAAAGAGTTAATACACAATAAGTACTTATGAAAAAAAGAGTCTTCGCGATTGTTGCAGGATCTCTTCTAACCTTTTCCGGCTTTGCTCAGCAAGAAATCCCTTGTGGAACGGATGAGGCATTGGAGAATCTTCACAATCAATTTCCGCAGTTAAAGGAAGAGTATCTTGTGAATCAAGAGTTGTTGAGAAACAGTTTGCAAATTCAAACTGTAGTTGATGAGAATGGGGTAGAAAAGAAAAAAGCTACCTATGTGATTCCTGTTGTATTCCACATTTTGCACGAATATGGATCTGAAAACATTCCAGATTCTCGTGTTTACACGATTATGGAAGAGTTGAACGAGGATTACAGTGCTACTAACGCTGACTTGAGCCAGGTGGTTCCAGATTTCGTTGGTATTATCGGTGATGCTGATATTGAGTTCCGTTTGGCGGCACTTGACCCGCTTGGAAACTGTACAAACGGTATCGAGCACATTTACAATCACGAAACAAATAATGGTGAGTCTGTTTCCAAAATCAATCAGTGGAACCGTGCTCGTTACATGAACGTATGGGTAGTACATACACCAAACTCTGGAGGAACTATCCAGGGAACACTTCTTGGTTATGCAACATTCCCAGCAAGTACTGATGGTTCAGGATTCTGGACTGACGGTATCGTTTGTCGTGATTACACAATCAACAGTGGAGACCGTACTTTGTCTCACGAGGCAGGTCACTACCTAGGATTGGCACACCCTTTCAACGGTGTTTCTGATATCGGTAACCCAACGCAGTGTGGAGATGACGGTGTAGCAGATACGCCTCCAACTGAAGGATCATTCTCTACATGTAACTTGAACCTTCCAACATGTGATACGTCTCAAACAAATGATTCTATCGCAAACGTTCAAAACATCATGGACTACTCTAGTTGTGCAGTAATGTTCACACAAGGTCAAGCTTCAATCATGAGTAACACACTACAAGGTATCGCTGGTCAGCGTAACCAATTGTGGGCAGATAGTACTTTGGAATTGACAGGGGTTGATAACCTTTCAGTTCCTCAGGATCCAAGCGATCAATTGACAGTTCCATTGTGTACTCCAGTAGCTGATTTCTTCACTCCGGATGGAGTTTGTAAGACGGACGGTTCTGCTGTATGTACCAAAACTGTTTGTTTGGGATCTAACGTTCGCTTCGAAGATGCTTCTTGGAACGCAGTAATCGATACGTACGAGTGGACATTCCAGGATGCAACTCCTGCAACATCTACTTCTCCAAACCCAATCGTAGCATTTGACACTCCAGGGTGGAAAACAGTTACATTGACAGTTTCAAACGCAGCTGGTTCAGATACTCGTGTTTCTGAGTCTTACATCTACGTATCTCCAAACTGGTCAGAAAACCAAGGACCAGCAGTATTTGATATGGAGCAAGATTTTGCTCAAGGAACTGGAAACTACCTATTCCTAGTTGAAAACGTAGAAGATAACTACGGTAAATTCAGCGTTGTTGATGGAGTTGGATACGATCAGTCTCGCGCTTGGAAATTGCAAACATACTTTGATAACTCTCAGGCAGATCCATTTACTGATGATTGGTTCTACAACTTCCGTTTGGGAGGAACTATCGATCGTTTGATCACGCCTTCTATCGAATTGGCATACACAACTAACGTAAACGTTACTTTCAAGTACGCTTACGCTACAAATGCAACAGTAACAGGAGACATCACTGAGGAATTGAAAGTGTACTCTTCTCGTGATTGTGGTGAGTCTTGGACTCCACGTATTTTGGCTGTTGAAGGATCTACAGTAGGAAGTTCAATCTCTGGTGATGATATCGTTACTGCAGGTTACGCGTCAAACGCTGACTTCAACCCAACATCAAACACACAGTGGAGAGAAGCTTCATTCACTTACACACCAACAACTGCTGACATGCAGACACGATTCATGTTCGAATTCCGTGCTTCTGATTTGGCAAGTAACTTGTTCATCGATAACATCAATGTAACTGGAGTATTGAACCTTCAGGAAACTGGATTCGAAGGGATGGATCTTCAAGTCTACCCTAACCCAACAAACGGGGAGCCAATCAACGTATCTTACGTTGCTCAGGACGAGCCAGTTGAATTCACATTGTTGGACGCACAAGGAAAAGTAATTGCTACACAAGTAATCACTACGACTAATGGACAGGTAACAACTCAGTTGGAGAACACTTCAAATCTTCCATCTGCGATGTACTTCCTTGAAATTACAAGTGGAGATAACTCTACAACTCGCAAAGTAGTTGTAATGTAATACAGACATTAACTCGATAAAAGCCCTGGCGATTCGTCAGGGCTTTTTTTATGATCAAAATCGAACATTAAAACACATTTTTCATCGTTGAAATCCAACTCAGAATCGACTAAAAACAAACTGTCATATTCGGGTCAAACGAGACGGAAATAATACATACATTTGTAGGTAAACAAATCAACATGAGTTCATACGATATCACAATAATTGGATCAGGTCCTGGAGGTTATGTTGCTGCCATTCGTTGCGCGCAACTTGGAATGAAAACGGCCATCATTGAAAAGTACGACACCCTTGGAGGTACGTGTTTGAATGTAGGATGTATTCCGTCGAAAGCTCTGTTGGATTCTTCCGAACATTTTCACAATGCGACGCACAATTTCGATACGCACGGAATTGAAGTGAAAGATGTCAAAGCGAACATTACACAAATGATTCAACGCAAGAACGACGTTGTTGAACAAACTACAAAAGGCGTTCAATTCTTGATGGATAAGAACAAAATTGATGTTCACCACGGAGTTGGTTCATTTTTAGACAAAAAAACGATCAAGGTTACCGATAAAGACGGTAAAGATTCAACGATCACTTCGAAGAACATCATCATTGCAACAGGATCCAAACCGAATTACTTCCCGGGAATGGAACCAGATAAAAAGCGCATTATTACCTCAACAGAAGCATTGGAAATGAAAGAAATTCCAAAGAAAATGCTCGTGATTGGTGGTGGTGTAATCGGATTGGAATTAGGTTCTGTATTCGGTCGCTTAGGAACTCAGATTGACGTAGTAGAATTTGCGCCGCGTATCATCCCAACGATGGACGGAACCATGTCGAAAGAATTGACGAAGGTTCTGAAGAAAGAAGGATTTAAATTCCACTTGGAGCACCGCGTACAAAATGTAGAGAACACTGGTAAAGGTGTTAAGTTGACGGCATTGAACAAGAAAGGTGAAGAAGTTACGATGGAAGCGGATTACTGTTTGGTAGCCGTAGGACGTAAACCATTCACTGCCGGTCTTGGATTGGAAAATGCAGGAGTTAACGTAAACGATCGCGGACAAGTAGAAGTAAACGATCATTTGCAAACAAACGTTCCGAACATATACGCAATTGGAGATGTTGTCCGCGGAGCGATGTTGGCGCATAAAGCGGAGGAAGAAGGTGTGTACGTTGCCGAGTTGTTGGCAGGACAAAAACCTCACTTGAACTATAATTTGATCCCTGGGGTTGTGTACACATGGCCAGAGGTTGCCGCTGTGGGACAAACCGAAGAAGAATTGAAGGCAGAAGGCCGTGCTATTAAAGTGGGCTCCTTCCCTATCAAAGCTTTGGGACGTGCACGCGCAAGTATGGACATCATGGGTACTGTGAAAATTATCGCGGATCAAGAAACGGATGAAGTTCTAGGTGTACACATGATCGCGGCGCGAGCAGCCGACTTGATTATGGAAGCGGTTACGGCGATGGAATACCGCGCTTCGGCAGAAGACATGGCGCGTATCTGTCATCCGCACCCAACGTATTCAGAGGCAGTAAAAGAAGCAGCATTAGCAGCATTTGAGAACCGACCACTTCACGTGTAATTCTCTTTAAAATAGATTCAAAAGCGATCCAATTGGGTCGCTTTTTTTGTTTCCCTCCATTACTTTTCTTCGAATTGAACATTAAGTAGTAAAACACCATTATGAAATACTTAATATTCTTTACGCTAACCGCCTTAATCTGCTGGCAGGGATTATCCCAATCCATTCACGACACCGTTGCCGTGTACAACACAACACCATCGCGTCCCGGAACGCAAGTTTTAAAGATCCCTTTAGACTTTGATGCAGCCGTACTCCCCTTTGACATTCAAAAGACAATGAAAGGGCAAACGGTGGAACGCATCGACCTTGTGTACACAAGGTACAAAGAGAGCGAATCCTTCGATCAACATGCATTGAACAATCGCCGAAAAAAGAACCTCATCAAAAAATTGCCTGAGTTAAAAGATCCAGTGATTCAATGGAATGCCTACGGACAAAGTTCAGGAACTGACAACGCAGCTGCACGCGCCCTATTTCATGGTTTCGTAGTGTATTACCGACCGAGCCCAACGGTTGAGAGTATGAAAAAAGAACTGGCCTTTATTGATTTAATGTTGGAAGAAGGTCTCTCCATGGAAGAAGCCACTCGAAAAACCTTTGGATCTCCCACTGAAAAAGTCCTTGGTGACGTACATACCTCTCCTGCCGTAGCCGCAGCCCCAGCATATACCGTTGGCACTTCCGTGATGAGTTCAGGGCCAGTCGCCACTGGCGAAATAGATGCAGAATGTTTGATCCAAATGATCGGCAAGATCGATTTAACGGTTGCCGGCATGGAAGATTTCATCGATAGTTTGCTTTTGGAAGGATTTGTCCAAATCAATCACTCATCGTCAGACGCAATTACCAGTGATCCCAAACAGGTAATTCATTATTCCTATGCTGCGACCAAATTGCATCCGAATTGCGCTTCTAAATACCCTCATGGCCTTCCAGCTCCAATGATGTCAACAACCATGGTACCATTGTACATGCCATCTTATGACGATACTAGCTACGATGTCGTCAAAGCGACCTTTGAACGTCATCCACAATGGAAAAACACACAAGTGATTATTGATGTTACTGGAAGCATGGCGCCTTACATCGCGAAAACTTTTGCATGGGTAAAGGACACGCAGGACAAAGATTTGGTGGACGCTTTTATCTTCTTTAATGACGGAGATGGAAAAATGGATCGACAAAAGCGTGTTGGTTCCGTTGGGGGCATCTACAGCACCAAAAATTCATCTTATCAAAAAGTGAAGAAGACCATGAGCACTACCATGCTGAACAGAGGTGGTGGCGACTGCCCTGAAAACAATATCGAAGCCGTATTGCATGGAATGAAAAAGTACCCGGATTGCGACGAAATCGTTATGGTAGCCGATAATTTTGCTACACCTCGCGATTTGGCTTTGTTAAGTCGAGTTGATCGTCCGATTCACATCATTTTGTGCGAAGCGCAAGCGGGGATCAATCTCGCCTACCTACAAGCCGCTTTTCGTACCGGTGGATCCATTCACACCATCGAAGAAGACATGGAAATGCGGAACATCAAACCCGGTGAGACTTTTCAAATTGGGCAAAATCATTTCACGTTAGTTGATGGAGAAATCATGGTCGCACAACACAAATTGTAAAGGGATATACACAAAAAAGGCGATCTGAAAAGATCGCCTTTTTTAAATTTCATTTTAATCTACTTCACTAGGGTCATCTCTTCAACCAAATGTCCAGCTCCGGCATATACATCCATAACCCACATTACGTAGCGAATGTCTACCATAATGTTTCTACAACGACTCGTATCGAACATGTAATCACTCATGGTGCTTTCCCACGTACGGTCGAAGTTGATTCCGATTAGATTTCCTTCTGCGTCTAACGCTGGTGAACCTGAGTTACCTCCCGTTGTGTGGTTCGATCCTGTGAAACATACCCATAGTTCTCCATCTTGCGCGTACATTCCGTACTCTTTCGCTTCTGCCAATTCACGCAAGCGCGGAAGAATATCAAAATCTGAATTTCCAGTATTATTCTTTGCGATGATTCCATCCAATGTCGTGTATGGTGTGTACATCATTCCATCGTGCGGTGCCGATCCTTCCAATTTACCGTAAGTAATACGCATTGTTGAATTCGCATCTGGCCACATATTTTCATCTGGGAACATTTCTTTTCGACCAGCAACATAAACTTGCAACAAAGCATTCATCCCACCGAAGTACTCACGTACCCCTGGCAATGTCGTCGTTTGGAAATAGTTGTTCAATTCTGCCCAAAGTTCCAAGGCTGGATCTTCAATAAACGTCCCAATCACTTTGCGTTTCTCTTCTGGCTTTGCTTCGTTCTTCGCTAATTTCTTCTTGTATTTCTCCAGCTTCTTATAGCTCAATCGATCCAAAAATTCCAAGTAACGTTGTTTGTCCGTGAAAACAGAATTGTCATAAAGATCCGCCATCAGATCTTGTGCCGATTTTGCTTTTAAGATCTCGGGAAGATCCGTTCCCATGTTGTCAGCATACTCTTCGGTCAACTTCAAGAAGATATAACCGTCTGTTTCAGGATCATAGTTCTTAAAGAAACCGTTGACTCCTTTGCGTCGTTTCTCAACCGCTTCGTAGAAAGCTCCTTCGTTCTCCGCTTTCATAAGCTCTTCCATGAAACCATCCATTGCACGAGTTTGCTTAAAGACTTCTGGGCCGTAGTATGCGTATTCAACGTACATATTGTAAAGGATATCGTACTTCCCTTGCTTCAATGCCAATGAATTCATGTCTGCGATTACAGAACCGTATTTATCTTTCCATTCAGCCATGCTGTTGGCTTTCTTGTTGTAGGCTGCTTCACGATCCAACTTGATTTGCATCGCGTCTACCGTTTTCAATCCGCCTAATTGACCGATCCATTTCTTCCAAGCGTTCGCAATTCTAGCTTGCTTAGAAGCGTACATAATGCGCAATTCATCTGTAGTTGACATACTTGCGTTGATCACACCAAGTGACAAATCTCGCATGCGAATCTGAGACGGACGCATGTCATCCATGATGTAACGTAATTGCTCTGAACACAAGTGCTGCTCCGTTCTTCCCGGGAAACCGTACACCATAGTAAAATCTCCATCCTGACGCTTTTTCATCGACACAGGAAGGAAGTGCAAGGGTTTGTATGGAACATTGTCATCACTGATCTCCGCTGGCTCATTCTTATCATTGGCATATACGCGGAAAACAGAGAAATCTCCTGTATGACGTGGCCACACCCAGTTGTCTGTATCTCCACCGAACTTACCGATAGAACTTGGTGGTGCTCCCACCAATCGAACATCATTGAAACGTTCTTTCACGATCATGTAGTAATCGTTTCCATAGTTGAACGCTTTGACGCGCGCAGAGTAGTTATTTCCTTTCGTCGCATCTGAAACTAGAGCAGCGATGTTTTCTTCCATTTTCATTGCTTTCTGCTGGTCGTTCAGTCCTTCTGTTCCAAACAAAACTGTTTCAGAAACATCTTCGATACGTACTACACGATCTACGTACAATCCTGGATTTTTCAATTCTTCCGCACGTGTCTTAGCCCAGAAACCATTCTTCAAATAATCGTTCTCTACCGAAGAATGACTTTGGATCTGAGAGAATCCACAGTGGTGATTCGTTAACAATAATCCTTCAGACGAAACCAATTCGGCCGTACACCCTCCGTTAAAATGCAAGATTGCATCCTTCAAACTGGAGTTATTTACGCTGTAAATTTCATCTGCGGAGAGTTTCATCCCCATTGCTTTCATATCATCCTCGAAGGCAGCAATTAGCGAAGGAATGATCATTCCCTCTTCCGCGAGAGACGTAAAAATTGTTGTGAATACCATCGCAACCATCAAAGTTGCCTTTTGGAAGAATTGTTTCATCATCTTAAAGATTTACTTTTTTGAGAGGCGTTAAAGATAGCGATTGCCGCTCTATTAACTATCTTTACACCCGTGGAATTATTCAACTTTGTATTCCGTTTGGGGGTTGTTTTCGCCATCTACGGATTTCTATGGGGATTGATCGAAATTGGATTTCGATTGCTAACGTCTGGCCGTCAGCGCACGGTAGGCGAAGTGTATTTATTGCGCGGAATCAAATATGTATTCCTCGCTGACGTAGTATTCTTGTTCTGCATCGATGGAGGTGCTTCGAAGATGAACTACTTGAATCAGTTGGTTTTAGCCGGCATCATTCTTCTTACATACTTCGTTGGAAAATTTCAAAACAATCAGAACAGAAATCGCATTTTTCAGGTATTCACGAACGCTACTCGTGCCTTACCAAAGCAATTGACATTGTTCAATCTTCGAGCAGAAATAGCCGTAATCGTTCTGGCTTTAACCGTATTTACATTGCTCAATTTCGCACCGCAATACGCTGAAAACCCGATCTCTGTATGGTTTTACGAGAGCATCGTAGATATTGAAGATACCGTTTTCTTCGGGTTTATTTTCAAGATCGTGGGATTCTTCTTCTTGCTGAATTTGTTCTTCAAGATGATCAATGGTATCAACTTCATTTTGAATGGTGGGCGCGCTCCAGAAGATCCTTTCAATAAGATTGACAACGATCGCGATAATGACCATTACGATCCTTGGGAAGAAGTGAAATGACAGAGTGAGTTGAAGGTTGAAGGTTATAAGCTGAAACTAATTCACTTCTGCCTTTCACTAATCACGCTTTCGATTGTAAATTAAAGATCAGCTTTTCGACTTGTTTTAGTAAAGGGTTTTTGCCGTCGTTGATGATTTCATAATCGGCGTAGGGACGTTTTTGATCATCTGTCCATTGTTTGCCCATACGTTGCTTAATGGACGCAACATCGGCGCTATCTCTGGCTTGAATGCGCTCTATTCGAATATCTTCAGGAGCTGTTACCAGTACCATGGAATCGAAGCTTTCATGTGCCCCCGTTTCAATTAGAATGGCCGCTTCATTAAAAACGTAAGGGGAATCTTGATTGGCTGCGAAATCGTTAAAAGCCTGGCGGACTCTAGGATGAATGATTTGGTTTACTTGCTGCCGAAGCACCTCGTTTCCAAATATTTTTTCAGCGAGAAAAGGTCGGTTGAGGCCAGTTTCTGTGTAAACTTCTGGCCCAAATAGTTGAGTCAGATCCTTTCGGATGTTTGGATCCGTATCTGATAAAAGCTTGGCTTGATCGTCGGAATAGAACACCGGACACCCCATGGACTCTAGGATTTTCCCGACCATCGATTTACCGGATCCAATGCCCCCGGTAATCCCAACTTTCAGCATGATTAAATTTCGTCTACTTCGATGATGGTAAACGGAAGACCAACAATTGCTTCGTAATCTTCACCAGCTTCTTGCATGTCCTCGTCATCGGTTTCAAAGTACCAATTAACGGTCACTTGATTTCCACTATCCTTGATTGTCTCAAGCTTTTTGAAGAAATCCAAGATGCACTTTGATGAAGAGGTATTGAAATACTCTAATCGAATATCAACAACAGTTTGAGTTGCTGGCGTTGATCCATACTGAGCCAACCAATCCTGCATCGGTTTGTAGAATTCGATAGAGTTCTCTGGGATTGATCTTCCCTTCAAAACAATCTTTCCTGCTGCCGCATCAAATTCTACCGTCGGTGTTTTCGGTGTACCTTCAATAATTAAATTGTCCATGTTCACTTTTTTAATCAATTAAGACACTCAAACAGAAGAAACCAATTGATTCGGTCACATCGATGATTTCGTAATCCAGTTTGTTTTTGGATTTACGAGCAATGTCGATCAGACCCAATCCCGCAGTTCCTTTTTCTGTTCTGCCTCCATTTTCTAGTTTTGATCTGTATAATTCTCTTAGCGCTTCATCATTCAGGGCATTCACGGTGTCGAGCTTATGCCTTAATTCCGGAATACGATTGCTATTTACAAAATTTCCGGTGATTATGGTGAAACGATGGTTTTCGTATTTGACAATAATCATGGCGGAGTTGTCTTTTTCAGAATCGCCTCTATCTGGCGCCATCTCTTCAATATGATGATACAGATTTTGAAAAGACTCTACCAAAACGTTAAAAACGCGTTTCTTTTTTTTGGTATCCACCTGCAAGTCTTCCATTTTGCCTTCAACGATGTGAAGAATGGAAGTCAGTAAATCTTCTGTAAACGCACCTTTGAATGAGAGGATGATATGATCATCTTCCATCCGTCTGTAGAAGTCGTAAACGTCAGAAATAGCCATAATTAATCGTCGCTCAAATATAAACAATAGCCCCTACAAATCAAATGTGAATCAAAAGTTAATGTACTTTTGTATTATGGATGAAAAAGCCTGGTTTGCCTCGTGGTTTGACACGGATTATTACCATCTTTTGTACAAAAACCGAGATCTCAGCGAAGCGCAAGCATTTGTTGGGAACCTTTGTCGTGACCTGCAACTTCCGAAAGGTGCGGAAGTTCTTGATCTCGCTTGTGGCAAAGGAAGACATTCCCGAACCCTGCATTCATTAGGATATAAAGTGACCGGCGCGGATTTGTCGGAGAACAGTATTGAAGCGGCGCGTGCGTGCTCGGATGATGGATTGGAATTCATTGTTCATGATATGCGAGAAGTGATTCCAAATCGTTCGTTTGATGCCGTTTTCAACATTTTTACCAGTTTCGGATATTTCGATCACAACGAAGAAAATGAGAAAGTAATTCGTTCCGTTCACAGTATGCTACGAACGAATGGATTGTTTATAATCGACTTCATGAATGCCGATAAAGTAATTCGAACGCTTCCTGAAAAGTTGGTAAAATCGAAGGAGGGCATCGATTTTCATATTACGAAAGAATACAACGGGACGCATATTCTAAAAGAGATTCGATTCGAAGACAAGGGACAATCTTTTCATTATACGGAACGCGTTCAGGCCTTTAAAAAGGAGGATTTCCAATCCCTTTTGACGGAGAATGGCTTTGAAATTCTTCGTACTTTTGGCGACTTCGATTTGCATCCGTTTGATAAGATGGAATCAGATCGACTTATTCTGATCGCTAAGAAACATTAATGGAATTAGGAATCATTTTATTGGGACTCATCGGTTCTGTACTTCTAGGAGGGGGACTGGTTTTACGCTTACGTCAGGAGCAAAATACACAGCTCATTAAGATTCTTCTGGCGTTTAGCGGTGGCTTCCTATTATCCATTGCTTTCATTCATTTCATTCCTGAATTGTACGAGCATAGTGAACTCCAAATTGGGATTTTCATTCTTGTTGGATTCCTTGTTCAATTGTTTCTCGAATTCTTCTCTGGTGGGATTGAGCACGGACACACGCACAAGCACGAGGGCGCTAAACTTCCTATCGCGCTCCTAATCGCCCTTTCTGTTCACGCAATTATCGAAGGAATTCCCATTGGAACGCAACTGGCGGGCTTGGAAACCGCAACTGCGCACCATCACGGTGAAGATCATACCTTGTTTTTAGGGATCTTATTTCACCGTTTGCCTGTAGCGATTGCCCTTATGACTTTGCTAACCCGTGCCAAAGTAGGAACAGCTAAATCTTGGATCTACCTTACCTTCTTTGCGCTAACTACACCGATTGGTTTATTTATCGGACTATTCTCTGGCCATGCAGTTGAAGGCTTCGATTTCAACATTCTACTGGCGATCGTAGTAGGGATGCTCTTGCACATCTCAACGACCATCATCTTCGAAACCAGTGAAAATCATAAATTCAATTTCGTCAAATTGATCGCTATCTTTATCGGATGTGCAATCGCTTTTTTCATTCATTGACGTGCAATTGAAATCTTCTTTAATATGGCAATTACGGTACTACTTTATCACGGTACTCGCGCTCATACTGGCGGCAAGCATTGCATTATTAAGTTCGGATAAAACAACAATTCATCTTTCCATTAATGCGGCTCATTCTCCATTTGCTGACTTCTTCTTTACCTACTGGACGTACGTTGGTGATGGAATTTTCGTTGCACTTGCGGGCATAGTTATCGCGTTGATTTTGTTTCCAAAGTACAAGTGGCTTCCCCTTTGGTTTGGAGCGGCGACATTGCTATTATCCGGAGCAGCCGCTCAGTTGTTGAAGCGTTTCGTTTTTGAAGATGCGTTGCGCCCTAGTTTGTACCTCTCGGAGCACTCACTCTACATCGTCGAAGGAGTTGAAATCCATGGAAACCACTCCTTCCCTTCTGGACATACGACGGCTGCTTTCGCCTTTTTTGCTTTTGCTTCCCTATTCCTCGCTAGAAAAAATAAAGTTTTGCAATTCGTATTTGCTCTTTTTGCTGGTTTGGTCGGTTATTCGCGAATGTACCTTTCACAACATTTTTTAGAAGATGTCTTAGCCGGGATGCTCCTAGGCAGCGCTATCTTTATTCTCCTTGTGCTTGTTTCAAAGCGACCGTTATCGGAGCTTAACGCTTAATAATTTTAAGAAAGGTTTTCCACATAATCTTAAGATCTTGAGCTACTCCAGGGTTCTCAATATACTTCATATTGAGCTCAATTTTAGCCGGCATGATTTCTTCGATATATGCTCTTTCAGGATCTTCTGCCTTCCCCAAAATCTCATTCTCTCGAAAGTATTCAATAGATGCGTAATCGGTGATTCCCGGCTTGACCTCTAAGACACGCTTCTGCTCCGTGGAATACATCTCCACGTACTTTTTCACCTCTGGACGCGGCCCAACAATGCTCATTTGTCCGAGCAACACATTTAAAAACTGTGGGAACTCGTCCAATTTGGTTTTTCTCAAAAAGTATCCAATGCTGGTGATTCGCGGATCTCGCATTCCGACGGTGAGTTGTCCCGACGCCTCCGCATTGACCTTCATAGTGCGAAACTTTATTAATTTGAATGATTTGGCGTGCTGTCCGATTCGTTCTTGGAAATAGAAGATGCCTCCTTTTGAAGTGAGGAGGATGAAGATGGATATGATGAAACCGAACGGAAAGAAAATTAGAAGGACGAGGGCTGAGATAGATATGTCGAAAATTCTTTTCATTGGGTTCGTAAAGTTACTATTTAATGATAGTTCGCATTAAGACGTCTGAACAAATGCTTGTTCGCCATTTCGCGAACTTGCTAATTGGCGAATTCTAGGAATTTCGTTTTGTAATTCCTAACTTCAAGTATAACCTAATCAAAATAACTACTATGGCTTCCATCAAAAGAGTTGGATCAACAACACTACAAAATCGAAATGCGGATTTATTCAAAGCACTTGGGCATCCAACGAGGCTTGCAATAATTGACAAGCTAAGTACAAATCAAATCTCATGTAAGCTTATTCAGCTTGAATTAAAAATCGCTAAATCAACTCTAAGTCGTCACATTCAAATTCTTTACGACGCCGGAATTATTGGATACGACAAAATTGTGAATGAAACTTACTATTTCATAAATCCATTTGCACTTTCCGAGGCAGCGAACTACCTGGAGGAACCGATAAGACTTAGTGAAGATCAAAACTTTGAGGATGTTCATTTCAAAATTCCTGACGGACTCAAGAACCCAAAACTTTAACCACGGCATTCTTAATAGCCTCAATCACCATACCTACCTGCTCATCCGAAAGATCATAGTACACCGGCAGACTAATCATCTGAGAATATTTTCTGTATGCCTCCGGGTAATCTGAAATGGAATATCCGCGCTTCATGTACGCAGTTAACATCGGGATGGGAAGGAAATGAACATTGACAGAAACATCTTGTTCGAAGATTTCCTGAATAATGGCATCACGCTGCTCTTCTGAAACGTTATTGATTCGGATTTGATATAAATGATAGCTAGACGCCTTATTTTCCGTTGTATGAATTGGTGTAGATGCCCAATCCTCTTTAGCAAAGGCGGCATCATAAGTATTGAAAATAGCTTTACGGCGATCCAAGTTTTCTTGATAACGATCCAATTCGATTAATCCGATTGCAGCTTGAATATCGGTCATATTGCACTTGAAACCAGGTTCTTCAACGTCATAGCGCCAATTCCCTTTCTTGGTTTTTGCCAAAGCGTCTTTACTTTGTCCGTGCAAAATTTTAGTACACATTTCACGATAGATCGCATCGTGATCGAATCCATCAGGCAAGTTGAAGCATAAAGCTCCTCCTTCCGCTGTAGTAAGATTCTTCACAGCATGAAAAGAGAAGGTGGCTATATCGGCTAGTGCGGCAGATTTTTGTCCATTCATGATTGCTCCAAAACTATGAGCCGCATCAGACAGTAACAAAATTCGACCGAGTTGCTTCTGGAGATCGGTATTTGGTGAAAATTGCCCTTTGATTTCAGGTTCGTTGATTAAATCTCGTAACGTGTTGTAATCGCAGGGAAAGCCACCAATATCAACAGCCAAAATTGCCTTCGTTTTCGGAGTAATTGCAGCGTGAACAGCATCTACGTTCAAATTGAAATCTTCTTCGTTAATATCCACCAAAACTGGTTTTGCACCTGCATGAACAATCACATTGGCACTTGCACAATACGTGTACGCAGGCAAGATGACCTCATCACCCTCACCTATTCCCCACCAATGCAAAAGCACTTGCATCCCCATCGTCCAGGAATTTACCGCAACGGTAGACTTTACACCACAATACGCAGAAATCTCTTTCTCGAATTGCTTCGTTTTAGGGCCTGTGGTGATCCAGCCAGATCTCAATACTTCGGATACCGCCTCTATGGTTTTGTCATCAATTCGGGGTGGTGAAAAGGGGATCATACAATTCTATTTTTTGAAGTTTTGTAGAGCGCTCAAAATTTTCTCTCCTGCCATGCTGTCGCCGTACAGTTGATTGGAAAAATCAGACGTTTTCGACATCATTTCCTGAGCGGAAGAAAGGATCAAATTAGTGTCAGCACCGGCAAGCACGTTGTAACCGTTTTCTACCAATTCTACCCATTCCGTTTCGTCGCGCATCGTCACGCAGTGTTTCTGAAAGAAATACGCTTCTTTCTGCAATCCGCCACTGTCGGTTAAAACGATCTTGCAATTCTTCAAGAGTTCGATCATATCGAAATAACCTACCGGATCGACCAAGTCGACATTCAATTCTAGATTATTAGCTTCCAACAGCTTTCGTGTTCTTGGATGAATTGGCACCAAAACTCGAATCTCTTTGTGCAATTCGTTCAATGCGTTTACAATTCCTACCAATCGCTCTGGATTGTCCGTATTCTCAGCGCGATGTAACGTACACAAAACGAAATCTCCTTGCCGTTTCTCAATTGGTAATTTTGCTTTTGATTCAGAGATCTTTGCATAGAAATGACTTGCGTCCTGCATGACGTCGCCAGAATGAACAATTTGCGCGTCGATGTTGTCGTACCCTTCATTCTTCAAGTTGCGAATTGCCGTCTCCGTTGGAACAAATAAGATATCTGAAATCCGATCGGTTAAAATGCGATTGACTTCCTCAGGCATTTCCATATTGAAGCTACGCAAACCGGCTTCAACGTGTGCTACTTTGATGTGCATCTTTTTTGCTGCCAAAGCACCGGCTATTGTTGAATTCGTATCACCGTACACTAGTACCCATTCCGGTTGCTCCTTCTCCAAAACAGCTTCAATCTTCTCCAGCATCTGTCCTGTCATCGCTCCATGTCCCATGCCGTTTACATCCAAATTGTATCCGGGTTTTGGAATTTCCATCTCTTCAAAGAAAACGTCGGACATATTGTGATCGTAATGTTGACCCGTGTGCACGAGTATCTCCTCTACATCATTATTGCTGCTAATGACACGACTCAAAACCGCAGCTTTCACAAACTGAGGACGTGCTCCTATGATGGTTACGATTTTCAACATATAATCCTGATTAAGCACTCCAGTTAAGTGGAGAAATCGCTGCAAAATTACACATTATCGGGACATACGCTTTTGTCGGTCTGATGGGTTCTTTCGTAAAATCAAAAATTCCAAAATACCCTTCAGATATCCTGCACCGTAGTAGTAATGAAGGATCAAATATGTGCTGATCAATTGTGGGAACTGAGCAATTTTTTTCGCCTCAGAACTGCTAAAGTAGATGAGCATGAGGAGATAGATCATCATTGGAATAGCGCCTATCAGAAAAACTAGCGGATTCAAGAAAACGAGGAACGGCAGCAATGTTGAATACACAACAAACGCGGGAGGTACCAATTGACGGAGCGTTGTCACCGCCTTATGCTTTCGATTCACAAAGACTTTCCAATAACCGTATTGAAAGAACTGACGACGCAATCCGCTAAAATTTCCTCGGACGTAATACTTCAGCGAAATGTCATGTTCGTAATACACTTGCCCGCCTGCTTGTTCCACTCGAAAATTGAAATCGTCGTCTTGATTTCGAATCAAAGTTTCATCAAAGAATCCAATCTTTTCGAACACCCAATACGGGTACATAGGACTGGTAACCGTATCGGTGAAACCTGATTTGGTCAAGGTTCTAAAATTACCCAATCCCATTCCGAACGCCGTTCCCATGGCAATCGAAATGATTTCTCCGGTTTCGTTCAAGTATTCATTTTGAATTCGACCACCAACACACCAAATCTCAGGATCGCGCTGCAAATGACCAATACACTCAGAGAGATAATTCTTACTGATAATATGTCGCGCGCCAACAATTTGAACATAATCCACTTTTCCTCCGGCATAAATTCCTAAATTGAAGGC
Source organism: Fluviicola sp. XM-24bin1 (assembly GCA_003149635.1). Taxonomy (GTDB): domain Bacteria; phylum Bacteroidota; class Bacteroidia; order Flavobacteriales_D; family Crocinitomicaceae; genus UBA4466. The sequence goes on along the minus strand of QCWI01000006.1, from coordinate 122,384 downwards.
AAAAGGAGTCAATTGCTTCTCGTTGTCCACCAAATGAAGCGTGGAATACTTCGATTTAAGCTCCTCAATTTTCTCGCGAGTATCGTCATCGCTCATACCATCTACTACAAAAACGGACATTTCTATCTCACTGGAAATCTCACTGTCGTAGATCGCATCCAAACATTCTTCAATGTACGGCGCCTCATTTCTGCACGGAATCACAACGGTCAATTTCATGCTTCCACTTTTTTTGGCGTTCGCATGAGCGGATACATGTAAAATACACCCAGCATCAAACAAAAGAATACTATTCCGCTTTGACGTTCGAGCATTGCTTCGAAAAGACAATGGAACATCAGGGAACTACTGGCGACGAGTAATAACCAATGCTTGCGTCGAAGTCCTAATACAACTCCATACATCAAAGTCGCCACGAAGAGAATAATCCCAGCGATACCAATTTCAATACCCGTAGTCAAATATTGATTGTGTGGATTCAAATGCTTGGCTGCCATTCTGTGCTGACCGTAATGTTTCAGTCGTTTGTAGATAGCGTCGTCATAGTTCTTGGTTCCAAGTCCCATTGGAGATTCCGATAAAATTTCCGAGGAAACAATCCAAAGAATCAGTCGTTCCTGACTTCCCGTCCAAGGGTTGGTATTGCGAATAAAATCTTCCGGCGCCGATGCATATTCCTGAGCATATTTCTTAGCACTTTGGTATTGTCCTCGTACAATCGGCACGTAATTAATGGAAAGGTACCCGATCAAAAGAACAGGAATTAAAACGCCCAAGGATGCTTTCCAACTCCATCTCTTGCCAATTTCGTAGAGCACGAGATACCCGACAACAATCATGAGGTACAGAATCCCGGCAAGGCTCAAACTTAAAACGTGGAAGATTCCACCAATGACAACGAATGGTATAATCCATTTCAGATGAAAATATTTCCATTGGCGCTTCCACCCGATATATACGCCTACCATGGCCAAAATCCAGAAGCACATGAAATACGTAGGATGATGAATCGGCGATATTCCGACGGTTAAAAAAGAACTGAATCCGCCGCCTTGAGAATAGCCGTAAATCCCATTTCCAATGCCGTATAAGCTTAAAACAGTGACTGCACCTACGAGTGAAATGATAAGCCAATTAAAACGGAAGTTCTTTGATTTTAACGGAAACGAAAAAAGAATAGGCACCACCAACAAGGAAAGTTTCTGAACCATTCCTTCTGCAGCCAAATCAGGATGATTGGAATACAAACTTCCAATGCCGTAAAAAGCGTACAATAAGGCGAACATGACCAAACCACCATTTAGTCGAAACTTGAGATATCCGTTTAATCCACCTAGAACAATCCAAACTGCCAACAGTAATAAAACTGGGCCAGCCAATCGTGGAATCACCAAACAAAAGAACAACGTCAGGCTCACGGCCAGCGAATAATTCTTATCGTATGTCGCCTGATCTTTCATGCAGCTTATTGCCCGATCACATTCTTGTAGAGAATGAACAATTTGGCCTCTTCAACTCCCCAGTTGTACACTTCCAACACTTGTTTTCGGCCGCGTTCTCCCATTTCGATTGCTTCTTCTGGATTTTCTTGAATATAGCTAATTGCATCTGCAATCTCCGTAGGTTTCTCAGGATCAACGCAAATACCGCACTTATTTTCCTCAATAATTGCCTTCCACAAATCAAAGTGAGAACCGATCACCGGCAAGCCTGAGGCCATGTATTCGAAGATTTTATTCGGTTGGGCATTGATGTGATTTGGATATGGAAGGAAGGTCACGATTCCCGCGATTGATTTCGCTTTCAATTTCAACGAGGTATCCCGATCAATGAACCCCAATTCTTCCACTTTATTCCATCCCGGCTTTGAAGTCAATGTACTTCGAAAATCTTCTGGAAAACTACCTGCAATAGCACAAGTCACTTCGACAAAATCAAGTGCGTCTACCAATTCTCCAATGCCTCGAACGCGCGTGATTCCTCCTATGAAACAAATTTTGTTCTCTTTTGCCACATCCACCTTCTCCGTTGACACTTCTTTCAACATGGGGAAATTATTGATGTCAACAGTGTTGGGGTGAATTTGCTTGAAGCGGTCGCGAATAAACGGCGTTGCCGTGATCACAGCATCCAACTTACGCACGACACGATTTTCATAGCGCTCCACAACACGACTGATGGTCTTCTTGAACTTGAGATAGTCCTTACCCAGAATTTGTCTCGGGAGATCTTCGTGAGCATCATAGATGACTTTCTTCCCGCGCTTTTTCAATTTCAATGCGATACGTAACAACTCAGGATCGTGTAAATGATAGACATCGGCATCTAAGTCGACAGCTTTTTTGTACACCTTGTTCACGGTATTCCACATGCGTTTGATACGACTCCCGCCTGCTCCTTCGACACTATGAATGGTCACGTCGTTTTCGACTCTTTCATCCACATCAGCGAGAACGAGATGTACGTCTAATTCAGCTTGCGAAGCCAGAGAAGAACATTCTTTATGGAAAATTCGAACGTCGCGATCCTTGTGTGCGCTACTTAGGTGTGCTACCTTATATACCGGGGTTTCCTTCATTTTTGATGCTCACGCAAAATTAAAATTAATACTTACTTTTACAACACGGAAGTCACGATTCATCAGTGATACAAGGACTTCCCAATAATTTAGAATCACCCGCTACCGTGCCGCATTCGAATACTATCGACAAATTCATGTACCTACTTGGGGAAATTCTTCTCATCTCCGTATTATGCCTTCCTGATTTTCATTTGAAACAAGGATGGCCGGCCGTCCAGCTGGTAGATATGCTTCTTCCATTTGTTGGCATCACTTTAATAATCAAGTTCAAGGAGATTCCGTTGCACGCCTATTGGATCATTATTGCGCTCTTTTGTGCTTACATCCCGATAACGATGCATTTGAACGGTAGAACAGGTGTAATCGCGGATTATTTCGAAATCTATAAACTACTCAAGTTCAGTGCGATAATACTCTTTTTCACCCTGTTGGATTACGAGCGATTCAGCAGCATGTGGTTCAAACCGATCTTTATTGGATTGGCATTAGTCAACCTCTTCCATTTCTACAATCTCTTCCATATCAATGACTTCCTGTACGATGTATATGGAGGAGTCCACCGCGAATTCTTCGGACTTAACTCATTGAAAGAACCCGCTACAAAACGCATGATTGGATTGGCTTCCAGCCCGAATATTAATGCCATTGTATTTGCTTTCTTCGCCATTTACTTTCTTCCATTAAAGTATGATCATACCAAGCTCTATTGGTTCTTAGGTGCCATTCTTCTAATGTTGCTTTGTCAATCCAGAACGGCAATTGTGGCCTTGGTTGGCGTCCTTATCGTGATTGCGGTTTTAAGATTGAGCGATTGGAGTTTGAAGCAATGGGCCATTATGCTCTCCTCCATCGCAGGGTTGTATTTTCTTTCATGGGCGCTTGTTACCGACTTCTTCTCACATGCCTCCTACAGTAACAATGTCGCGAGCAATTCAGCCATGGGAAGACTGGAAACCTGGGCGTACTTGTTTGATATGATAAAAGAAAGTCCGATCATTGGATATGGCGTGAACAAGCAATATTTTTACGAGCGTAAGTTGTACTCTGAGAACGAATTTATTCTAATGCTTTGGCGTTACGGAGCGATCGGATTGCTCTTCTATCTTGGGATGTTTTTCATTCCACTTTGGAGTTACTTTAAGCGCCGAAAGGAAGCAATGAAATTGAAGAAGGGATTTTTATTTCTTATCACCGTTGTTACCGTGGCATTGACGAACAATCCGTATCAGGATACCACTGTGATGGTGTTAATTGCAACGATGTTGGGGCTGACGTGGCCACTTTTAAATGTGAAGAAGCAGCATGGCTAAAAAGAAGAAACCAAAGCGATTATTACTCATCGGAAGCACGCAAAGTGACGTCCACATGAGAAATTACTATTCGCTCATCGAAGGATATTTCGAAGAGGTATTGCTGGTTTCTGGAAATGAAGTAGACTTTTGCGATACTAAAGTACTTGATTTTGGACTGAAGAACCCCATCACCATTTGGAAGACGATCAAACAGCTGAAGAATATAATCGATGCTTTTGAGCCAGACATTATTCACGTGCATCAGGCAAATTCATACGGTTACATTACCGCGAAAGCGAACAAAGGCCGAATTCCACAATTATTGACCATTTGGGGAAGCGATGTTTTGCTTTTACCACAAAAGAGTGCCGTTCACAAGCGCATCGTGCAAACGGCACTGAAAGGCGCACACGAGATTACGGCCGACGCTAGTTTCATTCACGATAAAGTGACGGAGCTCATTGGTTATCATCATTTCCACACGGCGAACTTCGGAATTGATCTTCCCGCATTGGACATTGATTTAGAAAAGAAAGAAAACATTGTGTACTCAAATCGCCTGCACAGCGATTTGTACAACATTGATGCTGTGATTGAAGGATTTGCCCAATTCTACCAAGATCAAAATGATTGGAAACTGATCATTGCTGGACGTGGGAATAATACGGATGAACTAAAACAACTTGCCGCGGATAAATTACCCGAGCATGCGTACGAGTTTGTTGGATTCGTGGATTATGATACCAATATGAGCTATTATCAACGTTCCAGTATCTACATTTCCATTCCTTCGAGTGACGGAACATCCGTAAGTCTTTTGGAGGCGATGGCGTGCGGTGCTAAACCAGTCGTATCTAACCTTCCAGCCAATCACGAATGGATTACCACAGGTAAAAATGGAATCACTTTGGACGGAAATGTCGGTGAAGCTTTGAAAGCGGCACAAAAATTAGATCACGTATATCTCGCTGCCGAAAACATCGATATTATTGAAAAGCGTGCCACCAAAAAGGCGAATCGAAAGATTTTCAAAAAGATTTACAAGTTGCTTTTTAACTAAGTCCGTGCTTGCGGAAAATACCTGCAATAATCTCCAGCGTTTCAATTGAAACCTGCTGATGCACATTCACCGGTAAGTTCATCATTCGATTTGCCATCCATTCGCCGTTGGGACAATTTCCTTCCGAATAACAATAACGATAGGAACCTTTCGGATGAATGACATCGTTGAACCAATCCCCGAATAGAATCCCTTCAGATGCTGCTTCTTTTCTGATTGCTGCAATCGTTTCGTCGCTAATTTTCTCATTAATAACAATCGGATATCGGACTAACACCTGATCATTCATCTCGTACTGATGCAGATCTTTAAACTGTCCGAATACATTTTGATAGTTATCGACAATCGCCAATTTCTTTGTATTGATCGCCTCCAGTTGTTTCAATTGTTGGATCAAAACATTTGATAATAGCGGATGCATTCGAACGGGATAATTCTCTGGTAATTCACCAGCAATTTCTTTATCCGAGGTTTTGTAATTGAGTCTTAAGGTTCGGAGCGCCTTCATTCCAATGCGCTGGAAGAAATCGCTTCTCTGAGAGAATGTCAGATTCAACATGCCTAACGTCAATAAAATCTTAATTGCGGTTCCCTTCGGCAAGACATCACTATTAGCATAACTATTCTGAATGCCTTCCAGAAGTTTTGCGTTATTCACGATCATCACGCCTCCCAAACCTGCCGTTATCGGTTTCGAATATTCCAGACTGAAGAAACTCGCATCCCCCAACGTTCCGCACTTGTTTCCCTCACTGTCTTTTGAACCAAAACTATGCGCTACATCCTCAATTATTACAAGATTAGGATGCTTCTCCTTGATCGATTTGATGTCTTGGTACGTCAATCCGAAATTGTGCGGTACAATAATCGCTCTGGTGCGATCTGAAATGGACGACAATACTTTTTCCGTATCCAAATTCAGCGTCTCCTTTCGAATATCGACATACTTCACTTTGCAACCGCCAAACTTAACGGCATTGGTGAGTACGACACACGTGTATCCTGCAACAATAACTTCATCATCGGATTGGACATTTATCGATTTCAATAATCCCATTACGGACATTCTTCCAGCACCGTAGAAGAAAACTTGATCTTCCGGAACCTCGAAGTATTCTGAAATAATCGACATTGATTTTGCTTGATTGCGCTTCCCTGACCAAGAAAACGATTGCAAAAGTCCGTTAAGATAATCTCCTTTGGACAAGCTGTTGCTGATGAAAGAAAAATTACGCCTCGGCATCTATTGGTTTGATTTTCTTCACGGGAGATCCGCCGTAGACAAAGTTGGGCTGCAAGTTTCCACGAACAACAGAATTCGCCGCAATGACCACATTATCTCCGATGATTGTTCCTGGCAGAATGGTACACTGCGCGCCAATAAATACGTTGCTACCAATCACGATGTCGGCATCCAAATAGTTATCGGCAAAATATTGAGCTTCCCCTTCAATGGCATTGGAATGACAAATCATCGAACAATAAGGGCCTATCGCAACATGATCGCCAATGGTAATGGCATTTTTATCAATCAGTAAGTAGCCAAATGGTGCAATATGCGAATGACTTCCCATCGAAAATCGACCTTGGCCGCTAGGGTAAATACACGTTTGCTTATACAAAATGCTGTTTTTACCCAGTGCGACATTTTTAGGAATAGAAATGTCCACAGTTCCGTCGATGCGACTTCCCTCTCCCATGGCCACACCCTTTGATTTGAAGCGCATATTGGCCCATTTCTGTCGTATTTTCTTACTAATTCTCATTCAATTCTATTTTCGCATCCGCCTCTTTGGCAAACGTGAACAATTTAAAAATAAGGAATAACTTATAGAACACCTGAGAGATACTCAGCACCCAAAGGCTAGTTACCAAATCGGCGCCAAAGACCAAATATGGAATAGAGATCGCTCCGATTATCAATGCCGAACCAAAAATGGCCAAATGGAAGAACTCTTTTTGTTTCCCAAGTACTAACGGTAACGAAGTAATTGGAGAAGAAACAAAGTTCACCATGAACCATGGCGTCATGATTTCAGAATAGTATCCAGCTTCACGCCATTCATCTCCAAAGACAAATCCAAACAACTCTTCACCAAAGAAGAACAACGTAGTGAAAGGAATGATGGAAGCTAAGGTCAAAATCCGAATGGAACTAATCATATCCGGGAGTACGATTTGTTTCTGATTCACCTTGTCCGCAGCACGTTGGAAGAATACTTGTCCAATCGCTTGTCCGAAGAATACCATCGGTACCAAAAGCATTCTGTACGAATGATCAAACAGACCGTAATCGTGTTTTGAAAAGAAGCCTAAAATGATCGCAGCTACCAACAAATCACGACCTAGATCTAGTAGTACGTGTGGTAAATTGATCTTGGGATACTCGAAATATTGTTTCGCGATGGCATAGTTCCGAGGGGATCGACTTGGGATTTTATAGGTCTTTTTCGATCGGAAGAATTCGCGTAAGAACCAGAAAGATGAAACAGCATACCCAACGATAGTACCGAAGATCAATCCCATGTAGCCAACGCCCATCCAACCGAAGAACAATTTAGATCCGTTCCCGAGTAATGAATTCCCAAAACGGGTGTATGAAATGTCCTTGAATTGCTTGAATCGAATGGCCCAATTGGTTCCTATGGCGTGAAATGCCATGAAAAAGATCGTCAAAGGCAACATGAGCCAATACAAGACACGATCAGTTCCTGTGAATGCCGCAGTGACAGCGAATATGACCACCGACGCAAATGTCGCTATCATCGTGATCACAAAGGCGACTCGATACAATCGGAAGGAATGCGCATTGCTTTTGGGAATCGGCAGTGCCATCTCATAACGAAACGTTGCAATGGCTGCTCCGACCCCGGCGATTCTCATGAAGATTCCAAGTTCAGCGCCTTCTTCCGGTACATAGAAATATCGGAAGATGGGAATGGAAAGTGCGTACGAAATGATTTGCGCAGAAGCCGTACCAGACACAAGTATGAGGACATACTTAAAAAAGTCTGATTTTAAACTGAGCTTCTGTGACATCGGTACAATTTACCCCGAGGGGCAACTGATTACTTCGCGTAGTTCACGGCACGTTTCTCACGGATCAAGGTAACTTTTACCTGTCCTGGATACGTCATTTCCGTTTGGATGCGCTGTGAAATCTCAAATGAAAGTTCGTCTGCTTTTTGATCAGATACTTTCTCTGATTCCACCAATACGCGCAATTCACGTCCGGCTTGAATCGCATAGGCAGAATTCACTCCGTCATATGCCAAAGCCAACGATTCCAATTCTTTGATTCGCTTGATGTACGATTCTACAATCTCGCGGCGTGCTCCAGGACGTGCACCTGAAACGGCATCACATACCTGAACGATTGGCGAGATCAAAGTTGTCATTTCCACTTCATCGTGGTGCGCTCCAATAGCGTTACATACCTCCTTCTTCTCACCATATTTCTCAGCCAATTTCATACCGAGAACCGCGTGTGGCAATTCTGGCTCTTCATCTGGCACTTTTCCAATATCGTGGAGCAATCCAGCGCGTTTCGCCATCTTCACGTTCAAGCCCAATTCCGCTGCCATGATCGCACAAAGATTCGCTACCTCACGCGAGTGCTGCAACAAGTTTTGTCCGTAAGACGAACGGTATTTCATTCGACCTACCATACGCGTCAATTCGGCATGAAGTCCGTGAATTCCTAAATCGATACACGTACGACGCCCTGTCTCAGCAATCTCTTCGTTCAATTGCTTACGTGTTTTCGCAACTACCTCTTCAATACGAGCCGGGTGAATACGACCGTCAGAAACCAATTGGTGCAGTGCCAATCGTGCGATTTCACGACGTACTGGATCAAAACAAGAAAGGATGATCGCTTCTGGTGTATCATCAACGATGATCTCAACTCCAGTCGCTGCTTCCAAAGCGCGAATGTTACGCCCTTCACGACCGATAATGCGACCTTTCACCTCGTCGGATTCAATGTTGAATACAGAAACCGAATTTTCAATCGCTTGCTCTGTAGCTACACGTTGAATGGTTTGAATTACGATTTTCTTCGCCTCGCGATTCGCATTCAATTTCGCTTCTTCCGTAATCTCGTTGATGTGGGCCATTGCACTGGTACGCGCTTCGTCCTTCATCGCTTCCACCAATCCAGCTTTTGCATCTTCAGGAGACATTCCGCTAACTTTCGAAAGCTCTGTCACGTGCTTTTGGTGCATTTTATCTAGCTCCGAATGCTTCTTGTCCAAGGCCGAAATCTTTGATTCCAAAATGGCATCTTTCTTATCGATTCCTTTTTGTTTGCGATTTGCATCTTCAATCTTCTGCGAAAGCGTCTTCTCTTTGCTCTTCGCTCTATCTTCAGAAGACTGCAACTTACGCTCGCGTTCTTTGATTTTGCGCTCGTGGTCTTCTTTCAGTTTCAAGAATTTTTCTTTTGCCTGAAGTATTTTCGTTTGCTTCAAATTCTCACCTTCTTTCTCGGCGTCTTTTAGAATTTGTTCTTTGCGCTTCTTGAGAATTACTCCCTGCACTATGACAGCTAATACCGCTCCTCCAGCGACACCGGCTGCCAAACCAATGATCATATCCATATGTTTCGTTTTAGTACGGGAACAAGGTGTAATGCGGGAAAGAAAAGTCGAATTTAAGAGTCAAGATCTGAAGAAAGCTGTTCTAGCTTCGCTTCGATATCCGAATAGTCCGCAGGTGCCGGAGAACTAGATTTTCCGTCCTTCGTAGCGAGTTGTAACGCCGTCATGGCCAACAAGTCCTGCTTATCTTTTACAGCATAGTTCTCCTGAAGCAATTTAATCGCCTTATTGATATCTTCCGCCGCCTTTAATACCTTTTCCTGCTCATTTTCATTCACAGACAAGGGGTACGTGCGACCGGCAACCACTACTTTCAATGACAACTTTGCCATGCTTATCTTTTTAACTGCGTAATGCAGTATTCGATTTCCTTTACCAATGCATCAATTTCTTCTTTCGTCAGCACAGCTCCCGTTGGAGACGTCGACTCAGAATTGACACTTTGTTCCTTCAATGATTCAATATTTACAGAGAGTTCAGATACTTTGGATTGTAGATTGTCCACTTCCTGCGTTTTGTTCTCCATTGCTGATTTGAGCTCTGAAATTTCAGCAGAAAGGGTATCATTTTTAGCACGTTCGGCCGCTACCTGATCTTTCAGATTGACTGATTTTTCGCGGATTTCGTCTAGTAACTGATGTACTCGTGCGGACATTGAATCTTCCTTTTATACAAAAATAGTATTGTACAAGATACCAACAATATTTTTAGCGAGATGTTCAACAATTTTTTTCAAAGGCCTATTTTTGATAACATGATTCGATCTCTCATAGCAATCCTCGCGCTCACACTCACCACTCTCACTGCCTTCTCGCAGGATAAAGGCAATTACGATTTCCATCCACCCCTAAAAATTCCATTGATTTTGTCGTCCAATTTCGGTGAATTAAGGCCGAATCACTTTCATATGGGGCTAGATTTCAAAACACAGGGAAAAATCGGCTATCGTTTGTATTCCATTGATGACGGCTTCGTTTCACGAGTAAAAGTCTCAGCATATGGCTACGGAAAGGTCGTTTATATCGATCACCCGAATGGAATGACGAGCGTTTATGCTCACATCAGTGAGTTCAAAGGCGAGATTGATTCCTTGATTCGTGCGACGCAAGAAAAAGAGCAGAATTATGAAGTTGAAGTCTTTCCAGCCCGAGACGAAATCAAAGTGAAAAAAGGTCAGGTTATCGCTCTTTCGGGAAATACAGGAAGTTCTGGCGGGCCACACCTCCATTTTGAGATCCGTGATACGGAAACGGAACATGCGTTGAATCCGTTGCTCTATGGTTTCCCGATTGAAGATCATAAGAAACCAGAGATGCGAAGAGTGAAAATTTACGGCATCACGCAGCATGGATATCGCATTCCGGGGAAAGCCGTTGAGAAAACATTGGTCAGATCAGGTTCGAACTATGCCGTCTCTGGGAATACCATTACCATCAATCCAAGAATGCTGACAAAAGACGGAGGATTGGGCTTTGCCTTTGACGTCATCGATCGTTTTGACGGCGCTGGAAATCAATGTGGGTTGTTCGGAAGTCGATTGATTGTAGATGGAGATACGGTTTTCGGTCAGGAGACAGTGCGCGTTCCTTTTGAATCATCGCGATACGTGAATTCTCACAAAGATTATGAGGCGTATCAAGCCAACAAGCGCAAGTACCACAAGTGTTTCCGAACAGAAGAGAACGATTTACCGATCTACATCAACAATACGATTGGATTGGTAAAATCGGCTCCGGGGAAATCGCATAAAGTGAAATATATCGCATTCGATGCAGCTGGAAACAAGTCTACATTAGAGTTTACCTTGAAAGTGAATGCTGGAGAAATCAACCCTACTACCTGGGGTGCGTCAACAGAGTCCAACATTCATCCAAAAGAGACTTTTGAATTCGATTTCGAAAATGTAAAGCTGGAAGGAGGCTATGCTACTGTGTACGAACCGATGCAGATCGATTTGGACGCATTGGATCATACCATCGGAAATCGCGAAAATCCGGTGAATCGTACGTACCAAATTAAGGTTATGGTGGATGGGCCTCAAGACGGCAAACATTATTTAGAAATGATCACGGCAAAAGGAAAACGACGCATTATCTCCGTTTCATATTTGGACGATTGGGCGGTTGCCAATTGTAAGTACTTTGGAACCTATTCGTTGAAACGCGATGAAACTCCACCGAACGTGAAGTTGGTCTCTTATTCGACCGTTATTCCTGCCTCAGCACAATCCATTTCTTGGGCAATCTCAGACAATACGAGCGGTATTGAGGACTATGATCTCTTTATCGACGGGAAATGGTACCTCATTGAGTACGAATACAAGACGGGGAAAGTCACCTTTCAGAAACCCACTGGATTCAAAGGGAAAAAGCAGGTAAAAATTATCGTGAAAGATGCCTGCGGAAATGAAAAGGTGATCGAAACGACCTTAGACTTCCGATAAATTATGCCTGTGTCGTCGGAGTTCCGAAATTCATTGGAGGCATTGGTGGTGTTCCCCCAACATCGATCGTTCCATGAATTTGTTCGTATTTATTGATGTTCTCTTTCAAGGCTTCCACCAAACGCTTGGCATTTTCAGGCGTCATGATGACACGAGAACGTACTTTTCCTTTGGGAACACCCGGCATCATTTGAATGAAATCCGCCACGAACTCTGAAGGCGAGTGCGTAATAATCGCAAGATTGGTATAGACACCTGTTGCCACCTCTTCGGACAACTCAATATTTACGTTGTTTTCTTGTTTCTGTTCCATGAATCTAAGGTACGACTTTTGGCTGCATTAAAATCCGACAAATTAAACTAACTTCGTTAAATCAACTACGAATTCACACTATGGAAATTTTTTTTGGAATTTTTGACTTACGGGGCCATTGGTATCGCCATGGTTTTAATTGTTTTGTCATATAAGTTATTATCCAAGGAACAAGACAGAGAAGATGTGCGCGACCCGATGCTTAAATCCATTAAGTCTTACATCACGTTGGCGCTAATTTTAGCCGCTTTCTTCGGCGTTACTGAAATTGTTTCTATGCTCGTTTCAGGTAATTCGGAAGCCCAAAGTCTAAGTTCAGAAATTGAAAGGATCTATAATCGAAACTTTAAGGAAGGTGAAAATAAGTCTCTAAACGACAAACTGGCTACAATTGACGAATCTCTTCGCAAGGGAACAACTTCTAAGTCAGAAGAAACCGGCGAAAAAGACAAAGAAATTGCGGAGTTAAGGAAAATGGTGGAGCGCGCGGATTTTGGAAAGTATGTCGATTTTGTCCTGCAATTGAAAGACTCTGTCGATAGTTCCTATAGAAGTTTTATCAACCTAACGCATAAGGTGGATTCTAAGAGTCATTATTACCAGATGTTAGGGGATATTCTAATTTATTTAGATGAATTAGAAGTCAGTGATAAAAGTAGTAACGCACGGATACTTGAAAAATGGGGGGGGGGGAATTAAAGAAGACTTATGCCTACCTCGGTAATACGGATAAAAATCGTGTAGAATGGATTGTGGGATCCGATATTACCGAACTTCTAAAACGAGGACATCGTTGACGGCTACAAACGCACCGTTTCGCGCGTCGTTTCTTCTTGTAGGACTTTGATAATTTACTCGGTCTTTCGTGAAACAAAAAAAGTGGTGGGTTTATTACTTATCAAGTACCCTTCGAGGGTCTCAGGGTACTATGCACGAACGTTGGCTGAGGCTCTCGAAGTCAACATTACACAAACAAAAAAGCCCCGATGTTTCCATCGAGGCTTTCCATTATTTCGAGTTGAAATTACTCTGCGTTTTCAACCATCTCTTCCATTTCAGCTTTAGAGCCTACTAGCATTTTCTGGAATTGGCGGAATCCTGTACCCGCTGGAATCAAGTGACCAACGATCACGTTTTCTTTCAATCCAAGTAGATGATCTTCTTTTCCTGAGATTGCAGCCTCGTTCAATACTTTCGTTGTCTCCTGGAACGATGCCGCAGAGATGAACGATTGTGTTTGAAGGGAAGCTCGCGTAATCCCTTGAAGCAAAGGCGTCGAAGTTGCTGGAACCGCATCACGCGACTCAATTAGCTTCTTGTCTGCTCGCTTCAACTGTGAATTCTCGTCACGAAGTTTACGTGCTGAAACGATTTGTCCTGCTTTCAATGAATCAGACTCACCTGCTTCAGTAACGACTTTCATTCCGTAAATAGCATCGTTCTCTTCCATGATGTCTGCTTTGTGCACCGACTGCCCTTCCAAGAATTTCGTATCACCTGGATCCACAATTTGTGCTTTCAACATCATCTGACGAACGATTACCTCGAAGTGCTTATCGTTAATCTTCACCCCCTGTAGACGGTAAACCTCTTGAATCTCGTTCACTAGATATTCCTGAACTGCAGTTGGCCCTTCGATATTCAAAATATCGTTTGGTGTAATTGCTCCTACCGAAAGTGGTGAACCTGCACGAACGAAATCGTTCTCCTGAACCAAGATGTGCTTCGATAGAGGAACAAGATACTTACGTGTCTCACCTGTTTTCGAAGTAATCTGGATCTCACGGTTACCACGCTTGATTTTACCGTACTCAGCAACACCATCGATTTCAGAAACTACTGCCGGGTTAGAAGGGTTACGTGCTTCAAACAACTCTGTTACACGTGGAAGACCTCCGGTGATATCCCCTGACTTACCAGCTTTACGTGGAATCTTAACCAAAATCTGTCCTGCTTCTACCGAATCTCCTTCGTTTACATTGATATGAGCATCAACTGGAAGTGAGTACTCACGTAATACTTCTTTCGATTTCGGATCAATCACGTGGATTGCCGGCATCTTCTTCTTATCACGTGTTTCAGTAATTACTTTCTCTGTAAATCCTGTTTGCTCATCGACTTCTTCACGGAAAGTAACTCCTTCCAAGATGTTGTCGAATACCACTTTACCAGTTGCCTCAGTAATGATCACGGCGTTGTATGGATCCCATTTACAGATCACATCTCCTTTCTTCAAAGAAGCTCCGTTTTTCACCATCAATTCAGCACCGTAAGGAATGTTCGCGTTCATTGTCGTGTTTCCTTTCGAATCAGTAATCTTCAATTCGGCAGAACGTCCAACAACAACTACTTTCTTATCTCCTTCTTTGTCTTTGTAATCAATTGTACGCAACTCGTCAATATCGATCTTACCAGCAGTTTTCGCTTTCAAATCGTTATCATCCGCAATGTTGGAAGCGGTACCCCCAACGTGGAATGTACGAAGTGTCAACTGTGTACCCGGCTCCCCGATCGACTGTGCTGCGACAACTCCTACCGCATCTCCAATTTGAGCATCACGACGCGTTGACAAGTTTCGTCCGTAACATTTCGCACAAACTCCACGACGCATCTCACAAGTCAATACCGAGCGGATTTCTACCTCTTCGATATCAGCCTCTTCGATCTTCTTGGCAATGGCATCAGTGATGATTTCACCTGAACCAACCAATACTTCATCCGTTTCTGGGTGATATACATCGTTTACAGCTGAACGACCAATAATACGATCTTTCAACGGCTCAACGATTTCATCGTTTTTCTTCAATGCAGTAGCAACCAATCCACGGAGTGTTCCACAATCCTCAGAGTTAATTACAACATCCTGAGCAACGTCAACCAAACGACGTGTCAAGTAACCTGCATCGGCCGTTTTCAATGCCGTATCGGCCAAACCTTTACGGGCACCGTGCGTCGAGATAAAGTACTCAAGAATCGAAAGTCCTTCCTTAAAGTTGGAAAGAATCGGGTTCTCAATAATATCTTGAGCAGATGCTCCTGATTTTTGTGGTTTCGCCATCAATCCACGCATTCCTGAAAGCTGACGAATCTGCTCTTTGGAACCACGTGCACCTGAATCGTACATCATGTAGATAGAGTTAAATCCTTGCTTATCGGATTTCAATTGCTCCATCAATGTATGTGTCAAACGTGAGTTCGTGTGCGTCCAGATATCAATGATCTGGTTGTAACGCTCGTTGTTTGTGATAAGCCCCATGTTGTAGTTCATCATCACTTCATTCACGTCATTCTCTGCTTTTTCTACCAACGTCACTTTCTCCTTAGGAATGATAATATCATCCAAGTTGAATGACAATCCTCCTACGAAGGCCATGTGGTAACCCAACTCCTTAATCTCGTCGAGGAACTGAGCTGTACGCGCTGTACCACAGATATTCAATACGTGACCAATCATGTCACGTAATGCTTTCTTGGTCATTACGTCGTTGATGAATCCTGCTTCATCTGGAACTTTCTCGTTGAACAATACGCGTCCACAAGTTGTTTCCGTCATTTTGATCACCAACTCACCGTTCTCGTCAAGGTCTTTTACTTTCACCTTAATAGAAGCGTGTAGATCCAAAGCACCTTCGTTGTGTGCGATGATCACCTCTTCTGGTGAATAGAAAGTACCACCTTCACCTTTCACGACGTCGTCTTTCAACGATTTCTTCATCTTGGTGATGTAGTAAAGACCCAATACCATATCCTGAGATGGTACGGCAATTGGAGCTCCGTTCGCTGGGTTCAAAATGTTGTGTGAAGCCAACATCAATAGTTGTGCCTCCAAAATTGCAGCGTTACCCAATGGTAAGTGAACCGCCATCTGGTCACCGTCGAAATCGGCGTTGAAGGCTGTTGTTACCAACGGGTGAAGACGAATCGCCTTTCCTTCAATTAATTTCGGCTGGAACGACTGAATACCCAATCGGTGAAGAGTAGGTGCACGGTTGAGGAGCACTGGGTGCCCTTTCAACACGTTTTCAAGGATGTCCCAAACAACCGGCTCTTTGCGGTCTACAATTTTCTTCGCTGATTTTACCGTCTTTACAATTCCACGCTCAATCATCTTACGAATAATGAACGGCTTGTACAGCTCGGCAGCCATGTCTTTTGGCAAACCACATTCGTGCAATTTCAAATCCGGTCCTACAACAATTACGGAACGTGCTGAATAATCTACACGTTTACCGAGCAAGTTTTGACGGAAACGACCTTGCTTTCCTTTGAGGGAATCAGAAAGTGATTTCAATGGACGGTTCGATTCAGTTTTAACTGCTGACGACTTACGCGAGTTGTCAAACAATGAATCTACCGACTCCTGAAGCATACGCTTCTCGTTACGCAAGATTACTTCTGGAGCTTTAATTTCGATCAATCGCTTCAAACGGTTGTTACGGATAATCACACGACGGTATAGGTCGTTCAAATCCGAAGTTGCGAAACGACCACCATCTAGTGGTACCAATGGACGCAATTCTGGTGGAATTACTGGTACAACTTTTACGATCATCCACTCAGGACGGTTTTCGATACGTGTTTGAGATTCACGCATAGACTCAACCACCTGAAGACGCTTCAATGCCTCGTTCTTACGCTGAACTGAAGTTTCTGTGTTTGCTTGGTGACGTAGGTTGTACGAAGTTTCTTCCAAGTTCATCGTACGCAATAGATCGTACAATGCCTCAGCTCCCATCTTCGCGATGAATTTGTTTGGATCTGTATCCTCCAAGTATTGGTTTTCTTTTGGAAGTTCATCCAAGATATCCAAGTACTCTTCCTCGGTCATGAAGTCCAAACGCTTCAACTCTTCTCCATCAGAAGCATTCGCAATACCCGGCTGAATTACTACGTAACGTTCGTAGTAAATGATTTGATCCAACTTTTTCGTTGGCAAACCAAGTAGGTATCCGATTTTGTTCGGCAAAGAACGGAAGTACCAGATGTGTGCTACTGGAACCACCAATGAGATGTGTCCCATACGCTCACGACGTACTTTCTTCTCTGTTACTTCAACACCACAACGGTCACAAACGATTCCTTTGTATCGAATACGCTTGTATTTACCACAGTGACATTCGTAATCCTTTACAGGACCGAAGATACGCTCGCAGAACAAACCGTCTCTTTCCGGCTTGTACGTACGATAGTTTATTGTTTCAGGCTTAAGTACTTCACCACTTGATTTCTCTAAGATGGATTCCGGAGAAGCCAAAGAGATTGTGATTTTGTTGAAGCTACTTTGCTTTTTGGGTTGTTCTTTTCTGTAAGCCATAATTCTTTCTCTTAATTGAATTCGATGATTAGTCCATTGTTACGTCGAGACACAAACCTCTCAACTCGTGAAGCAATACGTTGAATGATTCAGGAATTCCAGGTTCTGGAATGTTGTCTCCTTTCACAATCGATTCGTATGCTTTAGCACGTCCCATGACATCATCGGACTTAATTGTCAAAATTTCCTGCAAGATGTTCGATGCACCGAAGGCCTCAAGAGCCCATACCTCCATCTCACCAAAACGCTGACCTCCAAACTGAGCTTTACCTCCGAGTGGCTGCTGTGTAATAAGTGAGTAAGGTCCGATAGAACGCGCGTGCATTTTATCATCAACCATGTGCGACAGTTTCAACATGTAGATAATACCTACGGTTGCTGTTTGGTGGAAACGCTCTCCGGTTCCTCCGTCGTACAAGTATGTTTTTCCTGATGTAGGAACTCCTGCTTTCTTCGTGTAATCATCAATTTCTGATGGATGCGCACCGTCGAAAATTGGTGTAGCGAACTTCACACCAAGTTTCTCTCCTGCCCAACCTAGTACAGTTTCGTAAATCTGTCCAAGGTTCATACGAGAAGGTACCCCTAGTGGGTTCAATACGATATCTACTGGTGTTCCATCATCCAAGAACGGCATGTCTTCCTGACGCACGATGTTCGCAACGATACCTTTGTTACCGTGACGACCCGCCATCTTATCTCCAACTTTCAATTTACGTTTCTTAGCTACGTAAACTTTCGCCATTTTGATGATTCCTGCTGGAAGCTCATCTCCAACTGAAATGTGGAATTTCTTACGCTTGTAAGTTCCCAACAAATCGTTTGACTTAATGTTGAAGTTGTGGATTACACGTCCGATCAATGTGTTGATGTCCGCATCTTTTGTCCAGTTGGTAGGATTTACGATAGAGAAGTCAATCGCGTTCAAGTTACGAGTAGCGAACTTCGTACCCTTCTTGATGATTTCTTCTTTAAAGTTATTGAATACTCCCGCAGACTTTTCGTCTCCAACGATCTCCAACAATTTCTCTACCAATACAGCTTTCAATGCTGCGTGCTCTTTATCGAACTCGGCGTCAAGATTCTCCAAGATTGGCTTATCCTGAGCTTTCGCTTTACGATCTTTCACCGCACGTGAGAACAATTTCTTGTCGATTACAACTCCACGTAGCGACGGACCAGCTTTCAAAGAGGCATCTTTTACGTCACCTGCTTTGTCACCGAAGATCGCACGAAGTAGTTTCTCTTCCGGAGATGGATCTGTTTCTCCTTTTGGAGTGATCTTACCGATCAAGATGTCTCCTTCTTTGATCTCTGCTCCGATACGGATCAATCCGTGCTCGTCCAAATCTTTAGTTGCATCTTCTGATACGTTAGGAATATCTGAAGTCAACTCTTCCATTCCTCGTTTTGTATCACGTACATCCAAAGAGTACTCGTCGATGTGGATCGATGTAAAGATATCGTCACGTACTACGCGCTCAGAAATCACAATCGCATCCTCGAAGTTGTATCCTTTCCAAGGCATGAAGGCCACTTTCAAGTTTTGACCTAGGGCCAATTCTCCCTGTTGTGTTGCATATCCTTCACACAATACTTGTCCTTTCTCTACCTTATCACCTTTCTTAACGATTGGCTTCAAGTTGATACAAGTACCTTGGTTGGTCTTAGCGAACTTAGTAAGTGGGTAACGTGTTACCTCGTCATCGAAACTTACCAAACGATCTTCTTTCGTCCAGTTGTATCGGATAACGATTTCGTTAGCATCCACGTACTCAACAACACCAGTTCCTTCGGCGTTAATCAATACACGTGAATCTTTCGCTACCAACTCTTCAATTCCAGTTCCAACAATTGGCGACTGTGGACGTAACAATGGTACGGCCTGACGCTGCATGTTTGATCCCATCAATGCACGGTTGGCATCGTCGTGCTCTAGGAATGGAATTGATGATGCCGCGATTGACGCAATTTGGTTTGCACCAACGTCCATCAAACTCAACTCGCTTGGTGGTACAACTGGGAAGTCGTGACCCAAACGTGCTTTAACGACATCAGTTAGGAAGTTTCCTTTCTCATCTACTTGAGCATTTGCCTGAGCGATGATTTTTTCGTCTTCTTCCTCTGCTGATAAATAAATTGGCTCGGACTTCGTATCTACTTTTCCTTTTGCTACCTCACGGTAAGGCGTCTCGATGAATCCAAGTTTGTTAACCTTAGCAAATACACACAAAGAAGAGATCAAACCAATGTTCGGCCCTTCCGGTGTCTCGATAGTACAAAGACGACCGTAGTGTGTGTAGTGAACGTCACGAACCTCGAACCCTGCTCTTTCACGGGAAAGACCTCCAGGCCCTAGTGCTGACAGACGACGCTTGTGCGTTACCTCTGACAGTGGGTTCGTTTGATCCATAAACTGTGATAACTGGTTCGTTCCGAAGAATGAGTTAATCACAGACGACAATGTCTTCGCGTTAATCAAATCGATTGGTGTAAAGACCTCGTTGTCACGAACGTTCATACGCTCGCGAATCGTACGTGCCATACGTGCCAAACCAACTCCGAACTGAGAGTACAATTGCTCTCCTACTGTACGAACACGACGGTTTGACAAGTGATCGATATCATCCACATCTGCTTTTGAGTTAATCAACTCAATCAAGTACTTGATGATGGAAATCATATCTGCTTTTGTAAGTACACGTGAAGTTTCCTCCATGTTTACTTTCAACTTCTTGTTCAATCGGAAACGACCTACTTCACCCAAATCGTAACGAGTGTCAGAGAAGAACAACTTCTCGAATACTCCCTTGGCAGTTTCGTAATCAGGTGGCTCAGCGTTACGCAATTGACGGTAGATATGCTCTACTGCTTCTTTTTCCGAGTTGGAAGTATCTTTCTGAAGCGTGTTATAGATAATTGTGAAGTCTGCTGTATTGATGTCTTCTTTGTGCAAGATGATGTTCTTCGCACCAGAATCAACGATGAGATCGATGTGTTCTTCTTCTAGAATTGTTTCACGATCTAGCAATACTTCATTACGCTCAATAGATACTACCTCTCCTGTATCTTCATCTACGAAGTCTTCAACCCATGATTTCAAGACGCGTGCAGCCAACTTACGACCCAAAGCTTTCTTCAAGTTCGTTTTCGTTGCCTTCAACTCGTCTGCAAGGTCGAAGATTTCCAAAATGTCTTTGTCACTCTCGTAACCAATTGCACGGAACAATGTAGTAACCGGAAGCTTTTTCTTACGGTCGATGTATGCGTACATCACACTGTTGATATCCGTTGCGAATTCGATCCATGATCCTTTGAAAGGAATTACACGAGCCGAGTACAACTTGGTTCCGTTGGCGTGGTGACTTTGTCCGAAGAATACACCCGGTGAACGGTGCAACTGAGAAACGATAACACGCTCAGCTCCGTTTACTACGAATGACCCTTTCGGAGTCATATAAGGTATTGTACCGAGGTAAACATCCTGCACGATTGTTTCAAAATCTTCGTGCTCGGGATCCGTACAGTACAATTTTAATTTTGCTTTTAGTGGGACACTGTATGTCAATCCACGGTCGATACACTCGTCGATAGTGTAACGTGGTGGGTCGATAAAGTAGTCCAAGAATTCCAATACGAACTGGTTACGCGTATCGGTGATTGGGAAGTTTTCAGAGAAAACTTTAAACAATCCTTCGCTTTCTCTGTTCTCTGGTGTTGTTTCCAACTGGAAGAACTCCTGGAAGGATTTTAATTGAATATCCAAAAAGTCTGGGTACCCAAATGGATTTTTGCTTGACGCAAAATTCACTCTTTTCGATGTATTGTTTGATGTTGCCAAGGCCAAACGATTTTAGTGAAAAAATTTGGTGCTTTTCAGCACTAAGTTCAGGTGTTTGAAAACCCCTCGGTTTAATACAGGAATAGGCGTCCCGAAAAACGGGACACCTTTCCTGATTAATTTGTGTGGATCTTACTTGATCTCAACTTCAGCTCCAGCCTCTTCTAGAGACTTCTTCAAGCCTTCAGCTTCGTCTTTAGCAACACCTTCTTTCAAAGTTGCAGGTGCACCATCGACCATTTCTTTTGCTTCTTTCAATCCTGCACCAGTCAATTCTTTAACTAGTTTTACTACAGCAAGTTTAGATCCTCCTGCAGCTTTCAAGATTACGTCGAATTCAGTTTTCTCCTCACCACCAGCGTCTCCACCAGCAGCAGCACCACCAGCAACAGCAACAGCTGCAGCAGCAGGCTCAATTCCGTATTCTTCTTTCAAAATGTTAGCAAGTTCGTTAACGTCTTTTACTGTCAAGTTAACCAACGCTTCTGCCATTTCTTTCAAATCAGCCATTTTATTAAAATTTAAATAGGTTCTTAATAAATTAAATTAATTATGCTCTTTCTTCGAGCGTTTTTAGGATGCCAGCCAATTTACCTCCAGCACCTTTAAGTCCAGAAACAACGTTCTTCGCAGGACTTTGAAGCAATGTGATAATTTCACCAAGCAATTCTTCCTTAGACTTGATCTCAGAAAGCATTGACAACTGATCGTCGCCGATGTAAATTCCTTCATCAATCCAAGCTCCTTTAAGGATCGGCTTATCTTCTTTCTTACGGAAATCTTTGATAAGCTTTGCTGGTCCATTACCTGCTTCAGCAAACATGATTGAAGTCGCTCCCTTAAGAGTTCCTTTCAAATCACCAAAGTCTTTGTCCTCCACTTTATCCATTGCTTTTTCAAGCAATGTATTTTTCACAACACGCATAGTTACGTTTGCGTTGAAGGCCTTACGACGAAGGTTGCCTACTGTCTCTACAGTCAATTCCGCTGTATCTGTCAGATAGATAACATTGTTCTCAGCTAGTTGAGCCGCCAAGTCATCTATGTACTTTGCTTTTTCTTCTCTTGTCATGTCAATACGATTTAAGCAATTAGTGACTTAGTATCAATCTGAATACTAGGACTCATAGTAGAACTGATGTAAGCGCTCTTGATGTACGTACCTTTTGCAGCAGACGGCTTCAATTTGATCAACTGTTGGATCAATTCGTTTGCGTTGTCAGTGATTTTGTCACCTTCAAAGCTTGCTTTTGCTACCATGGCATGTACAATCCCGTATTTATCAACTTTAAAGTCGATTTTACCAGCTTTTACATCTTGTACCGCTTTCGCAACGTCCATAGTTACCGTTCCAGTTTTCGGGTTTGGCATTAGTCCACGTGGCCCTAGAATACGACCCAATGCACCAACTTTACCCATACACGCTGGCATAGTAATAATAACGTCGATATCAGTCCACCCCCCTTTGATTTTAGTGATGTAATCATCCAAACCTACGTGATCGGCACCAGCTGCTTTTGCTTCCTCCTCCTTGTCAGGAGTACAAAGAACCAAGACTTTAACGTCTTTACCAGTTCCATGTGGCAACGCAACAGTCCCACGTACCATTTGATTTGCTTTACGTGGGTCTACACCCAAACGCACACAAATATCAACTGAGGCATCGAATTTAGTGGTTGACACTTCCTTAACCAAGTCACATGCTTCAGCTAAGGTGTAAGCCTTGCTAGAATCGATCTTCGCAAGAGCTTCTTTTCTCTTTTTAGATACTCTTCCCATAACTGAAATGATTATTTGGTTTCGGGTGGTGTCCCACCTTTTACATTTACTCCCATTGAACGTGCTGTTCCGGCAACCATGCGCATTGCAGAGTCAACAGTAAAACAGTTCATGTCTGGCAACTTATCTTCTGCTACTTCACGAACTTGGTCCCATGAAACAGTTCCTACTTTCGAACGGTTCGGTTCTGAGGATCCTTTTTTCAATTTTCCTTTTTCGAGAATTTGCACCGCTGCCGGCGGAGTTTTAATTACGAACTCAAAGGACTTATCACTAAATACAGTGATAACTACTGGTAAAACCTTTCCTGCTTTTTCCTGCGTACGAGCATTAAACTGCTTGCAGAACTCCATAATGTTTACCCCTTTCGCACCAAGCGCGGGACCAACTGGAGGAGCTGGATTGGCTGCACCACCTCTGATCTGTAATTTGATCAAACCTGCTACTTCTTTAGCCATTTGTTTTGATTTGTGTAGTCCAAACGTGGATCTTCTCGGGAAGCTTTAATCGAGTTCCCCACTCCTACGGGTTAATAAACTTTTTATTCTTTTTCTACTTGCATGTAGCTTAGCTCCAGCAAGTTCTTACGTCCAAATATTTTTACCATTACTTTCAACTTCTTCTTCTCTTCGTTGATTTCATCAATCACTCCGCTGAAGTTATTGAACGGCCCATCGATAACTTTCACCGATTCTCCGATCACGAATGGGATCTTCATTTCTTCTTCTGTCTCTGAAAGCTCATCTACCTTACCTAGGATACGATTCACTTCTGACATTCTCATTGGATGCGGCTCTCCGCCTTTTTCTGCACCCAAGAATCCGATAACATTAGGAATTCCTTTAATTACGTGAGGCACCTCTCCTACAAGAGCTACTTCTACAAGGACATATCCAGGAAGATAAGCACGTTCTTTGCTTACTTTTTTACCGTTACGAATTTGGAATACTTTTTCAGTTGGGATAAGAATTTGTCCTACGAACTCATCTAATTTCAAGCGAGAGATTTCCATTTCCAGGTATTCTTTCACCTTTTTCTCCTTCCCACTGATGGCTCTCACCACGTACCAACGCTTTTTTACATCTGTTGCCATATCGCCGTTGTGCTAATTGGGATTAAGAAAACAAGTCGTAGACGAATCCTAAGATTCCTCTCCAGATCATTCCTTCTTCTTCTGCGCGCACTCCGAATACGAAGTCCATTGCGAAGATGATCAAGGAAATAAGTACTGAGGCCACTACCACAATAATTGTGTTACTTTGGAGTTCCTTCCAAGTAGGCCAAGTAACGCGATGTACCATTTCGGTAACAGTCTCGTTAAAATACTCTTTTACTTTTGACATGTCTTGTTTTTTGCACGGGCGGTAGGATTCGAACCCACGACCAATGGATTTGGAATCCACTACTCTACCAACTGAGCTACACCCGTGTATCAATTAAAAATTGCGAATTGAAAAATCTGAGTTTCATCATTTTCAAAACGCAACCTAAAATCTTGCTTTTCAAAGGACTTTTTTGATAGACGAGAAAGACAACTCGTATAAAAAGGGGAGCGAACTCCCCTTTCTATTGTATCTTATGGTGAAAGATTACTCTACGATCTCAGTAACCTGACCAGCTCCTACTGTTCTACCACCCTCACGGATTGCAAAACGAAGACCTTTGTCCATTGCTACTGGTACGATCAAGTTAACTTCAATAGTAACGTTGTCACCTGGCATTACCATGTCACGTCCGTCAGTAGTGAAGATCTCACCTGTTACGTCAGTTGTACGGAAGTAGAACTGAGGACGGTACTTGTCGTGGAAAGGAGTGTGACGACCACCTTCTTCTTTCTTAAGTACGTAAATCTCAGCTTTGAACTTCGTGTGTGGAGTTGTTGAACCTGGCTTACAGATTACCATTCCACGCTTGATATCAGATTTTTCGATACCACGCAACAACAATCCTACGTTATCTCCAGCTTCTCCGCGATCCAAGATCTTACGGAACATCTCAACCCCTGTTACAGTAGATGACAATTTCTCATCTCCCATTCCTAGGATATCAACTGGGTCTCCAGAGTTGATAACTCCTGTTTCGATACGTCCTGTTGCTACAGTACCACGACCTGTAATTGTAAATACGTCCTCAACTGGCATCAAGAAATCTTTATCTACATCACGTGGAGGCAATTCGATGTAAGTATCAACTGCTTCCATCAATTCGTTTACAGTTGCAACCCACTTATCTTCTCCGTTCAATGCACCCAAAGCAGATCCTTGGATGATTGGAGCGTTGTCTCCATCGTAATCGTAGAATGACAACAACTCACGGATTTCCATCTCTACTAGTTCAAGTAGCTCCTCATCGTCAACCATATCCACTTTGTTCATGAATACAACGATACGAGGTACACCAACCTGACGTCCAAGAAGGATGTGCTCACGAGTTTGTGGCATTGGACCATCCGTAGCAGCAACTACTAGGATAGCTCCGTCCATCTGTGCAGCTCCCGTTACCATGTTCTTTACGTAATCGGCGTGACCTGGACAGTCAACGTGTGCGTAGTGACGGTTAGCCGTCTGGTACTCGATGTGAGAAGTGTTAATTGTAATACCACGCTCTTTTTCTTCTGGTGCGTTATCGATAGAAGAGAAATCACGAGTTTCAGCTAGACCTTGCGAGGACAATACAGAAGAGATTGCTGCTGTCAAAGTAGTTTTTCCGTGGTCAACGTGACCAATTGTTCCGATGTTAACGTGTGGTTTGGAACGATCGAATGTTTCCTTAGCCATTGTTTTCTTGTTTCTTAGTTAAAAAATAAACTTTTATATATGCAAAAATTCCACCCTTTACAGGTGAAAAAATTTTCAGTCTCTCTTTAGAGCCAATGACGAGAATTGAACTCGTGACCTCTTCCTTACCAAGGAAGCGCTCTACCACTGAGCTACACCGGCGCAAAGTCCTTTCAAAAAAAATTCTTTAAATCGCTTTAAAGAATCGATACCGAATGTTACTTCGGCCTATCTTCCTACATATCTAAATAGGAAGAAAAAAGAGCGGGAGACGAGATTCGAACTCGCGACCCTCAGCTTGGAAGGCTGACGCTCTACCAACTGAGCTACTCCCGCTTAAGAGTTTGTTTGTGGGGAGAGCAGGATTCGAACCTACGAAGGCGTAGCCAGCAGATTTACAGTCTGCCCTCGTTGACCGCTTGAGTATCTCCCCAATCAAATTTCAGAGCCGATGGAGGGACTCGAACCCCCGACCTGCTGATTACAAATCAGCTGCTCTAGCCAGCTGAGCTACATCGGCACTTGTTGGTAAAATTGTTTCAGTATTTGAAAGAACTTTAATTGTGTCCCCGCGTTTGGGGAGTGCAAATGTATGAAACAAATCAGTAATAACAATTAGTTTTTGAAAAAAAATCAAAAAAAAATAAGGATGCTTGAAAAGCACCCTTATCTCAAATATTGCAAGGCTTTGATTTACGCCGTTTTAGCCTTATGTCGCTCGACTTGTTTTTTTAATGCAGAAACTGCTAAATCTGCTGCCTCTTCAAAACTTTTGCATTGCTTCTTGGCAAATAATTCGTTTCCTGGAAGCAATAATTTTACTTCCGCAATCTTATTTTCTTTCTCCTCACTCTTATCCAACCTCAGATAAATCTCGCTAGCGATTATTCGATCGTACATCAACTCTAGTTTTTTCACTTTTCCTTGAATGAAATCAACAAGCTTTTGGTCTGCAGTAAAATGCACTGTGTTTACTTTAAAATCCATAGCGTCTAATTTTTGCGTCCACGTGGATGGGACTGTGAATAAATATGTGTTAACTCTGCAAACGAATTATGGGTGTAGACTTGAGTCGCCGAAAGATTAACATGTCCTAAGAGTTCCTTGAGCACTTCTAATCCTGCTCCGTTGTTCAACATATGAGTTGCAAAGGTGTGCCGGAGCACGTGAGGACTCTTTTTTTCCAAATCCGTTACCTTCCCAAGGTAGTGATTAATTTTTCCATAGACAAACTTTGGATACAGTTTTTCGCCGTTGTTTCGAACAAAGAAATTCGGCGTTTTCAACACTATTTCTTCACGTAAATTACGATACGTTCGGATTAACTCTGAAAGCTCTGATGTGATCGGAATAATGCGTTCCTTATTTCGCTTTCCTAGTACTTTGATTTGATTGTTTTGAACCCATTGATCCATTAAGCCAATAAGCTCGCTGGAACGAATACCGGTTTGGTATAACATTTCGAACAATAAGCGATCCCGCACGCCATTGAAATCATCTTCGAAATAGTCTTTGATTTTTTCTGGCTTCAATTCGCTTTGTTGCGCAAAAGAAGGTGGTCGCTTTCGAACTTTTGGTCCTTCAACCATTGTGATCGGACTGGCGTCAATCACCCCTTCTTTTAAAAGCCATTTGAAATAGGTTCTTAATGAAGATAATTTTCGATTGACCGACGTGTTCTCGTAGTCGTTGTCGATTAGGTCGACCATCCAACCGCGAATTACACGAGAATTGATTTCCTTGATGTCTTTCTTTGTCGTAACTCCTGTAAATTCGAGAAACTGTTCAATATCTTTTCTGTAGGCAAGACAAGTATGCTCAGAGAACCGCTTTTGGGTCGTGAGGTAATCCAGGAAACTATCAAGCATAAAAAAAGGAGCCATATAGACTCCTTTAACGTATTTCTGTAAGAAATGTTTCTAGAATTCCGCAGATTTCATGCGCTGCTTGTAAGCTGCACGAATCTTTTCTTGACGCTTCAAAACAGAAGGCTTCGTGAATTCTTTGCGAGAACGCAATTCACGCATCACTTTCGTACGATCAAATTTCTTCTTGTACTTCTTGATCGCTCTCTCAATGTTTTCTCCTTCTTTAACTGGAATAATCAACATATCTTATCTGTATTTTCTTAATTTCTTGTCTCTAATTCGCCCGCAAGCGGACCGCAAATATAGAACATTTAATTTAAAAACAACTTCTTACTTCAAAATTTCTCGTGAAATAACCAACTTCTGAATTTCAGAGGTTCCTTCCCCGATTGTCATCAGTTTCGCATCACGTAAAAACTTCTCGGCTGGATACTCTTTCGTGTACCCATATCCTCCCATGATTTGAACGGCTTCGTTTCCACATGTTACTGACACTTCACTGGCGTAATACTTGGCGAATGCTCCTTCTTTCGTTACTGGAAGTCCTTCGTTTTTTCTATATGCCGCTTGGAAGGTCAACATCTCTGCTGCCTCTACTTGCGTTGCCATATCTGCCAATTTGAAAGAAATCGCTTGGAACTGTGAAATTGGTCTCCCAAACTGCTCGCGTTCTTTCGCATACTTTACTGATGCTTCATAAGCTCCGCGTGCAACTCCACAACTTAGGGCTGCGATTGAAATACGACCTCCGTCCAAAACCTTCATCGCCTGAACGAATCCCATTCCAACTTCTCCAATAACGTTTGCATCTGGAACACGAACGTTGTCGAAAATCAATTCGGCCGTTTCGCTTGCGCGAACACCTAATTTGTCTTTGATCTTTACAGCTGAGAATCCAGGGGTTCCTTTTTCAATAATGAAGGCTGTAATTCCTTTGCTATCTAAAAGCTCACCAGTTCGAACCAATACTACAGCAACATCACCTGACAATCCATGCGTGATCCAGTTTTTTGCACCGTTGATCACCCACTCGTTACCCTCTTTTACGGCAGTCGTTTTCATACGCATGGCGTCGGAACCTGTATTTGGCTCTGTCAACCCCCATGCTCCGATCCATTCGCCGGATGCCAATTTGGGTAAATACTTTTTCTTTTGTTCTTCGGAACCGTGGTAGTAGATATGCCCTGTACAAAGGGAATTGTGAGCGGCAACACTCAGTCCAACTCCACCACAAACTTTTCCAAGCTCCATCAAGGCAGTTGCATACTCGAAGTATCCCATTCCACTTCCTCCGTACTCTTCCGGAATATAAATTCCCAAAAGTCCTAGTTCTCCCATTTGCTTCATGGTATCAACAGGGAAGTACTCTTCAGCGTCCCACTTGTTTAGATTAGGACGGATCTCCTTTTCCGCAAAATCACGCACCATTTGGGCAATCATTTGCTGGTTTTCATTTTTTTCGAAATTCATTTTAGGCTCAAAATAAGGATTGGATAGTTAGTAGTCTATCCAATTAATAGGCTACTAAATTACGAATATTGTCAGATAAATTTCTCAATTTTTCTGCTCCTTTTAAAAATTCTAATTCCACGAGAAAATCGAAGCCAACAACCTCTGCCCCTCCTTTCTGGATGAGTTTCGCGGCAGCTTCTGCAGAACCGCCTGTTGCCAATAAATCGTCGTGAATCAAAACGCGTTGCCCTTCAGATACAGCATCAACGTGCATTTCAATGGTTGCAGATCCGTATTCCAAATCGTAATCGTAGCTAATTGTTTTGTGAGGAAGCTTCCCTTTTTTACGGATGAGAATAAATGGAATCCCCAACTCCATAGCTAATGGATACCCAAAAAGAAAACCTCTACTTTCAATTCCAGCGATAGCATCGATTCCTTGATCTTCGTACAATGATTTCAAGTGCATCACGATCTTATTCGAGAGATCAGCATCTTGCATGATCGGTGTGATGTCCTTGAAAACGATTCCTGGCTTCGGGAAATCGGGAATGTCCCGGATTGCTTTTCTAACTTCTGCTTCCAACATATTACGTAGTTAAATAAGGTTGAATTTTACTAAACAGTTCCTGATCGATAAGCACCGATTTCAGGATGTCTTCGGTTGATTGATATGATCCGTGCGCATTTCTCATTTTCACTATGGAGTTCGCCACTTTGTATGAGATGTACGGATGTTGTTTCAGCGTTTCTACGTCCGCTGTATTGATGTTGATTTTCTGGATTCCTCCGGAAACGATGATTCGATCTTTCAACCTATCGTAGCGCTCAGTTCCGAACTTCCAGAGCTCCAGCAATTGATGTTTGCCGATAAATCCGCCTAAGTTCTTTCGTTTCTCAATGATTTTCTCCGCGTAGAAATCGCCAATTCCGGGGAGTGACTTCAACTCTTCCAACGAAGCCGTATTGAGGTCTACGATTGCTGAATATTTCTCGTTATTCGATTGAATGGTCTTGCGTTCGCGTGGAGTATAGACCGTCGAATCTTTAATTAGTTCGAATACCTCTTCAGGGATTACGAAGATTTTCTTCAGCTCATCGTTAGAACGCACTCCTCGTGAAGTAAACTTGAGAACAACATCGGCTTGCTTTTCAGACAATCCTAAGTACATCCAATCTTCTCGGTCATATACATTCGGATCAAACTTCGAAGGAGGTGTTTTGTAGGACTTTTTGCGCTTGCTATGCTTCCGCTTCTTTTTGGATTCCACGAATTGCTGTTGTTTCTCTACCTTTTCCTCAGCAACCTGAAGTGTTTCGTGAGAAACTTCGATCGTTTCATGATTCCATTCTGCCAATACCCTTGGAACATAGGCAAGTGCTACGCACAAGAGAATCAGCATCCAAATGCCGCGTCTATTTCTTTTGGAAATGCCCATTTAGGCTTTCTTGATCGCCGCTTTGAATTTTGCTAATTCCTCTCTAACGCGAGGCGCTAAGAAGAACAGTCCAATCATATTTGGAACAAGCATGGCAAAGATCATTGCATCGGAGAAGTCGATTACCGATTGTAATTGAGCCGCAGCACCAATGACTACAAATACACAGAAAATGAATTTATACGTATACTCGGTCATTTTCCCTCTTCCGAATAAATAAGTCCATGCTTGATAACCGTAGTACGACCAAGAAATCATGGTGGAGAAGGCAAATAATACAACAGCAATAGTCAATACGATTGGGAACCAGGAAATGTTCGATTCGAACGCTGCAGAGGTCACCTCTACACCTTGTGTTACTTGAACACCGTACTCAAATAACCCTTGGTCTCCATTACTAATAATCAATACTAAAGCTGTCATTGTACAAACTAACACTGTATCGATAAAAGGCTCTAACAACGCTACTAGACCTTCACTTGCAGCATACTTTGTTTTAACCGCAGAGTGAGCGATAGACGCAGACCCGATTCCTGCTTCATTCGAGAATGCTGCTCGACGGAATCCCTGAATTAAAACTCCGAACATACCTCCAGCAATACCATATCCAGTAAATGCACCTCCGAAGATTTCTCCGAAAGCTGAAGGGATTTGTGAGAAATTCATTCCTAAAATGACAAGTGCAGAGATAACATAAATTGCTACCATGAACGGCACAATCTTGTCTGTAACCTTAGCAATTTTCTTGATCCCACCGATGATAACAATCCCTACAAGAATTGCCATAACAATCCCGAAGATCCAACCTACTCCGTCCAACGGGCTCTTTTTTGCATTACCAAGGAATGACGCTTTGTCAACCTCCATTTTTTCCGAACCATCGTACAACGTTACTACGTCATCTTTGATGCTTTGAACCTCTCCCGTGTACGTCGCTGGTTTGTAATAATCGAAGGATTGACCGTTTAATTCGTCTGTTAACATTTCCTCTGTTACTTTCTCGCCATTTATCATGATGGAGTCGGCTAGAAATGTTTCCTTAGTAATCTTTTCTTTCTTCCCTTTTGCGTTTAAGGTTGTAATGTCCTTTTTGTTTACCGATTTGATCGTGAAAAGACTATCTTTCTCGAAGTAGCTGTAGATTACCGTTGACCCTTCTAGATCTTTAAGGTTTGATTCGTTCTTGATATCGCTTTGTGAGTACGACTCCAACATAGCAAATGCTTGGTTCGATTGAAACATGTTACCTCCACCAAAGGATCCACCGATACACATAATAGCAAATACAATAGCCAGAACGCGACCTACCTTCAATAGTCCTCTTTCTTTCAGACCTTTTGACAAATAATACATTGGCCCACCATAAACACGACCATTTTCGTCTATTTCTCGGTATCGAACTCCAAGTGTACACTCAGTGAATTTTGAAGCCATACCGATAAGACCAGCAACAATCATCCAGAATGTAGCTCCAGGTCCCCCAATCGAAATTGCCACCGCTACTCCAGCGATGTTACCGAGTCCAACAGTTGCCGAAAGTGCAGCAGTTAGGGCTTGAAAGTGCGATACTTCGCCATGATGATCGGCGTCACCCTCCACTCTGATAGTATCAGGATTATCTCCATCAACCGTATGAACGGTGTCTGATACTTCAACATGATCATCTCCTCCCGATTCTATCTCATCATACTTTCCACGAACGATATTAATTGCCGTTTTGAATCCTGTAATGTTGATGACTCTGAAATAAATAGTAAAAAACAAAGCTCCTACTACCAAAACAATCAATACCCATGGGATAGATACACCTTCCATCACTGGAATTTCCGCAAAAATTCCTTGTACGAACCATCCTGTTCCCGCTCCAAAAGCTTCGTCAATCTTTTGATCAATCCCCTTCTCGGCAGCGAAAGATAAAACTGGAATAATTGTGGCTATGAGTCCAAATAGGTACTTCTTCATTTTGTAGAGATTATGCTAGTTTTCAAGTAGGAACCAAATATAACAATTTAAAGCGAGCGTCACAGGAGAACTGTATAGGCGGTAATTGAGCTATTTCGGAGTTATTTAAAGTACTTAACGAATGCGTTGATTTGCTCTTCGTTACCCAGTACAAACAATTTTGAGCCGGGCTCTATCTGCTTTGAATCCGGCGGATTAATTTCATACTCGCCTCCCTGTTGGCGATATCCAATAATAGTTACACCCGATAACTTGTGCGCTTGCAATTCACCAATTGATTTACCTTGAAGATCGGAGGGCAGTTGATCATAGGTTACAGAATCGATGTTAGCTCCAAATGTCCCTTGTGTACGGATGATATCTAAAAACTCCATCACGTCTGGATTGGAAATCAAGGAGGCCATGTGTGATCCACCGATGGAATCTGGCATAATTACATTGTTCGCTCCGGCCATTCGAAGCTTCGAAACGGAAGTATTCAAAGAGGCTCTACTTACAATGAACACCTGGTCGTTTTTTTCTCTTGAGGCCAGAACGACATAAATGTTATCAGCATCTTTCGGCATGCAAGTTATCACCGCTTTCGCATTATTGATTCCTGCACGATCTAACACCTCGTCGTCTGTGCTATCGCCTTTGATAAATAAGTATTCGTCATGCGCCGACCAGTGGTCAATAACCTCTTCATTCTTTTCGAGGATCACAAAATCTTGATCCGCTCCCATTAAATCAGCGGCAACTTGCATTCCAACGCGACCAAATCCACAGATGATTACGTGATCGTGCATTTTTCTCGTTTCTTTCATGACTCGATATTCTTTGATGTAACGTTTGTATTCTCCTCCAATGAAGTAGCGTGTGAGTGTTGTAATTGCGTAGGCGAAAGTACCGAAGCTTGAAACTATCAAGAATGCCGTGAACAGTTTGCCATATTCGGTCAACGGAAGTACCTCGCCATAACCTACGGTGGAAATGGTGATGATCGTCATGTAGAGTGCATTCACAAAACTCCACCCTTCAATTACCATATATCCGATAGTTCCACCGACCGTGATAAAGGCTATCAGGCCGAGGAAGTAGGACATTTTTTTGAATAAAACCGATTGAACAAACATGCTCGCTTACAATTCCCAGATGGTGTTTCTCTTGCGTCGTTGAAATTTGAAATAGTGCTTATGCTCTAGAATCCATGCCATAATGAGATAGATTAGAAGCGGCGACCCCAAAGCGATAAAGGATGCATAGATGAATCCAAGTCGTACCTTCGAGGTTTTAATCCCCAGTTTGCGTGCCCACCAGGCACAAACACCAAAGGATTTCATTTCAAAAAAGAAGATGATTTTCTGTATCATTTCGAACGATCAATGATGGCGTTTCCTACTTCGCAAGATAGGCATTTTTTCGCTTTGCAATAGTAACGATGTAGTGCCAAAAGGCCTTGCGATTCCCAAGCATTTTTAGGTTTACGATCCACGTTCGACCATTTCCTTGTAATGTTATTGTTCTCTGGAGGCAGGTGCTTTAATAAATCTAGAGCAAAGTCTAGATAGCGTTCATCTTGTTCCGCGTGCGCACAGTAATAAAAGAAGGGTGCTACAGCGTTGATCAAGAGGTGATTCTTAAAACTTGAAGAAAGTCGCAATTGATAGGTTTTTGGTTTCATTATTTCATCGAAGCGATCAATGACTTCGCTTGCGCTCGAAAGATGCGCCAACAACTTCAATTGTTCATCGTGCATGAAGAATGCAAATTGATATAATCTTTTGGAAGGAAAGTTTCCAGGACGATTGCCTTTAAAATGCCAGCGATCGATTGTTTTTGAGTCATTGAAAACCATCCCGCTTTGCGTCAATAATAGATTATACCGTTTGATGGGCGGCATCTTCCTAAGCCTGTCTGATGGAATGGTCGCCAGCGTCTGAAGAAAAGGATGCATGTTCAAGTGTCCGCCAAAAGCAGCCCCGAGAAATTTCATCATGGCATCTTCGGGCTCCTGGATGTACTCTTCAAGCACTTGAATCTTTTGATTCCACTTTTGAATGAGAGCTTTCTCCATCATATTTTCGATAAACAGTGCGTTGGTTTGTTTCAGTGACGCCGCGCAGGCGATATCATGTTTGCTTTTTTTGAATTGTTCGAATCGATTAAAATGCTCCCAATCAATGTAGGGCTTTAGTTCCAATGTGGGTAACATTCTTCCGTTCTGCTCTATTTCTTTATCGTGTTCATACACGACGTGCAGAACGACATTATTGTACGCCGAATCGTGATGATGCTTGTGAGCATACCAATCAGAACTTTTGACATGGATTTCCACGGGGCCATGCCATTCAATTCCATCAATATTGATTTTTGCGTGGCTGAAATCTGGGCCAGCCAATAGCTCATTGTGCATTCCAGCACTCTTGATTAGAATTGGTTCTTGATGCTGGGTTGTTAATTGAGGCGCAACAATACGCTTCAAACTCCAGATAAAGTGGAGGTACTCTTCTGTCATTGTGGTAGGTTTAAGGTTCTTACTTTAAGATACAAAAAAACCCTGAAATCAAAAAGACATCAGGGCTTGCAATTGAATTGCTATTTCTTATCTGTATCGAACGTACTTCAAGTACTTTTCATCTGCTGGCTCAGCCGTTGCAGGATCGAAGTCCAATGAAAGAATCTCAGCATCCGTACGACGGTTGTACTGGTGAAGTCTTTCAAACAAATCACGATTCGATGATCTGTATTGGTTGATGTATTTCTCTGTCAAGATGATTTCTTCGTATTCGTCTTTGTTTGGATCGTTATCCAACGGCCCAACTACGTAGTACTCGTCACCTTTCTTCCATACTTTTCTTGGCTTAGACTCTCCTTTACCAACGGGTACGATACGACGTGGATCAACTCCTTTCTCTTCCACAAGGTACTTGTAACATCGACGCGCTCGGTTTGTTGCCAAACGCTCGTTCATTACCGAGCTACCACGTGAATCCGTGTGAGAGTTCAATTGAATAACCAATTTCGGATTGTCTTCCAACATCTTCAATACGTAATCCAATGAATCTTTTGAGTTGAATGGTACAGTTCCCGTTGAATCGATCAACAACTCCCATTTATCAAGAGGGTAACGAACTTCCGGTAGACGAATCGGACGTTGCGGGATCAAGTTCATTGCCACCAAGAAATCCTGGTTGTAATTCAATCCTTCTGTTGTAATCGTTTGTGTTTCTGGTTGCTCGTAGTACAACTCAGGATCTCCAGAAATTGAGATGGTGTACGTTGAGTTTTCGTTCACGTAACGGTTACCAAATGTCGGATCTTCGATTGGACGAATATCCCAGAAGATCGCTCCTTCCGCATTTGTATATCCTTCCCAAGTTTCTCCTGGATTTTCTCCTTTCACTGTAATACGAACATCTTCGATCTTACGAGAAGGATCTCCGAATTCGTGAACATCCATTTTCAGCGTGTAAAGGAACGGAGGAATGTTGTATGAGAAGATATCTACGTTGTATTCTCCATTTACACTCTTACGCTCTGAAGTCAAGTACCCATTACGCTCATCAATTTCTGTAAGCGCGTAATCATTGCTTGAGGAGTTCAACGGTGAACCAAGGTTTGTTGGGTTCTCCCATTTGTTCTCTTCACCAACACGAGCAGCGCGGAACAAATCTAAACCACCCATTCCCGGACGACCGTCTGTTGAGAACAACAAGTCTCCGTTCAATGCGAAAGTTGGGAACAACTCGTCTCCAGCCGTATTGATTTCGGGCCCCATGTTTTTAGGCGCAGACCATGACTCAGACTTACGATCGTAGGTTGAGTACCAAAGGTCTTTACCACCGTAACCACCTTCTTGATCTGAAACGAATACTAGGAACTTTCCATCGATAGTTGCAGGGTGTCCGATTGAAACTGAATCGTGTGGACGCAAATCAGTAAGTTCAATTGGCGCTTTCCACTCTGTTTTGTTTGCTGCTTCTGACATCCAGATTTCACAACCAAGATTTTGCTTTTTCATTACTGGACAACGCGTAAAGAACATTTTCTTGTAACGCTCATCGAAACAAACGGTTCCCTCAGCATCCGGAGTATTGATAGTTCCTTCATCGCTTTCTTTAACGAGGTATGGCTTCGTCCAGTTTCCTTTTTTGTCCAAATCTGAAACCCAAAGATCCATCTGAGCATCTCCTGTACGAGAAGACTCATCGCTACCTACACCGCCATCGCGACTAGATCCGAAATAGATTTTTACTCCTTTACGGTCTCCAACTACAGAGGCCATATCAAATCCTTCCGTATTCAACTCCACCTCATTCTCAATAACGTGACGTGTTTTATTCTCTACGAAAGATTCGTTCATTTTAAGAGATTCCAATCCAGCCTTCGCCATGTCACTTTCAGGAACTAGCTTCATGTACTCTTCGTACATTTCTTTGGCTTTCTCGTTCTCACCCATCATACGAAGCATATCTCCGTTGTACAGGTAGATTTCAGGAACTTTGTTGAAATACTCTAATTGGATGGCTCTTTCGTACCACTCATTCGCTGGTCGATACATTTCCTGAAAACGGAAACAATCTCCTGTTAGTGTCGCCATTTCTCCTTTGAGGCGGAGGTTTTTGCGTGAGTTGCTAGAAGGGATGCTTCGATAGGCTTTTTCTCCCAGTTCACGGGCGTCTGCAAATGCTGCACTCATGTATGCAGTGCGGGCTTTCAATACTTGTGAGTTCTGAGCTGTTGCCATAGTAGCAACTACAATGAATACAAGTGATAAGGCGTATTTAAACTTCATAGCTGTCCTTTTCGTATTGGTTCGCTTTCGTAGCATTTCGGGTTATAATGACCGTAAAAGTAACAAAAAAACTGATTGACGCACAATAGCTTTTCGTTATTTCACAAGGCTTTCAAATTTGAACTTTTTTGGTTAATCCTCTTTAATATATGTTGTCCATTTTTCCATAATTCTTTCAAAGCTATCCGGCAAATCAGAATCCAATCGGATAAATTCTTTTGTTTCGGGATGCTCAAACCCAAGTGTTTTTGCATGCAATGCTTGTCCTGGAATCAAGTCGAAGCAATTCTCCACAAACCTTTTGTACTTGCTGGTGGTCATTCCTTTCAGAATCTTATCGCCACCGTACTCAAGATCATGAAATAACGGATGTCCGATATACTTCATGTGTGCTCGAATTTGGTGCGTTCTTCCTGTTTCCAGTTTGCATTCTAATAACGTTACGTAGCCAAATCGTTTCAATACTTTGTAATGCGTTACGGCATGCTTCCCATGATCGCCCTCTGGAAAAACTGTCATCACTTTACGATTCTTGAGCGAGCGACCTATATTCCCTTCCACGGTTCCATCCTCTTGAACATCGCCCCAAACCAGCGCATGGTATCTTCGTTCTGTTATGCGATCGTAGAATTGTTTCGCAAGATTGGTTAAAGCCGTTTCGGTTTTGGCAATAACTAGAAGTCCTGTGGTATGCTTATCAAGACGATGCACCAATCCTGGTCGACCGTAATAATTGTCGATTTTCTCAGGTAAATTGTCGAAATGAAAGACCAACGCATTGACTAAGGTTCCTTTGTAGTTACCGTATCCTGGGTGTACTACCATATTTGCAGGTTTGTTCACTACGACCAGGCTTTCATCCTCGTAGGCAATATCTAAAGGAATGTCTTGCGGAATAAGTTCGATTTCACGAATCGGATAGGGCAAAACGATGGAAACTTCATCTCCGGGTTTGATCTTGTAATTCTGCTTTACAGGCTTCTTGTTCACATGGATGTTGCCACCTTTGGCTGCGATTTGAATTTTACTCCGGGAAGTATTCGGCATGCGATCCATGAGGAACTTGTCGATCCGCAATACCTCCTGACCTTCATCGGCCGTGAAACGATGGTGCTCGAAAAGTTCTTCTTGCTGTTCTTCGTCTACTTTATGCCCGTCCAAATCCTGCATGTTACAGTTACATTTTACTAATCTTGTGAATCTTGCTTTCCCCATGTATTTCTAGGAAGTACATTCCCGATGGGAGGTCTTGCATGTAAAACT
The DNA here is from genome assembly GCA_003149635.1 of Fluviicola sp. XM-24bin1. Lineage (GTDB taxonomy): Bacteria > Bacteroidota > Bacteroidia > Flavobacteriales_D > Crocinitomicaceae > UBA4466. Next base: position 83,622 of record QCWI01000006.1, on the reverse strand, counting down.
CTAAATTATCAATGTGTTTCACAATCTGACCTTGCATATTTCGCAAGATTGCACCAGTATATGTAACAGAAGGTTCAATGGTAACCTTATTTCTTGTCGGATTTGGATAAATTTTTGAAATTCTTTGGATTTCAGGCTTTTCTTGGCCCCCTAAAGTAACGTTCATTTCAGTTGAGAAAATCGGGCGAATCATAGCAGAACCGGCTTCCGTACCGCCTTCCCAAGTAGCTCCTCCATCAATACTAAAGAAAATATGGTCACTATTATCGTTATTACGATCCAAACCGATATTCAATCGATCAGCTTCCAATTGTCTCCAACCTACGTAGAAGGTTCCATTGACAGGAACTCTCATCGTATCCTCGAAGAAGTAGTACGAGAACATGTTGTAACCGTAATTGTAGGAAGGTGTGCGAGGTGAGAATAAATTATCCTCGTAAATCACGTTTCCTGGCTCACCGTTGTTGTCGTCCCAAACCGTGAGAAAGAACAAGTTGTTCGATACATCGTCTACAGATGGAACAAAGTGCATCGCCAATCCGATAATTGAATCTGCTTCATACGGCGTGTATTGGATGGCCAATCTGGACTGAATACCCGTGGAACCGTAGGCTGATTCCGCACTTCCGTCGTCATAACTGTAATAGTTCTGGAACGTTTGCGTGAATCGAACGGTGTCGTTCAGCGCCAAATTCGGTGCTCCACCAGTTGCTGTCGCCACGATATCAAAATCTTGAGAAATCCCTGGCTTCGATTGATCGAAAGTGTAGCATGACTGGATATCGTGCTCAGAGTTAGGAATATCCAGTGCGAAATAATTATCGTTGACGTTTGCACAGAGAATATCACTGACTAATGTACACGGTGCGCTTTCCAACACGCTGTTGTAATATACTTCTAGGGTTCCGTCGTTAGCACTGATGTCTGTTGGAAAACTGTTCGCCATTGTGATTGGTGCATTCGCAGACATTGCGTTGTTCGGATTCCCAAGATTCTTGTAATGATCCCAAGGAACTGATGTGTAATCCGCTAGTAAGGTGTTCATTGGATACGAAAATGCTACATCTCGTAACAAAGTATCGGCTGATCCGCCGAATCCAGGAACTGAACGAAGGTTTACATAATCAATATGGAAATGATCGAGACTTCCAGACAATCCTCCGTAGTTCATAAATCGGAATTGGAATGCGTCAGTGAAGTAATCAGGATCATCGATTAGAATATGTCCGGCTCTGAATGTATCCACTGCGACTCCGTTAATCGACCAGACATTGCGCCATTGGTCTAGTGCTGAAGCGTAAAACTGTAATACCAAAGAATCACTTGGTTCTGGTGCATCGGCCAATCCCTGTGCTTGATACACAAACGTGAAGTACATGGAATCTGCCACCGTCACCGTAGTCATATCGATCGGTTTCGATGTCAAAAAGTCTGCGTAATTCGTTAACGTGGAATTGATCGCATACGGGTAACCTGTTTCATCCAAACCATCGAATGTCGCCACTCCGATAGACCATGGATTGAGCGCCATTGTATTGTTCCAATATACAAAGTCGTCCAACCAGATAGCACTTGGGTCGCTGATCGGCATGAAGAACTGACGCGCCGAATCTTGCGTCAGATCAGGCCCAACGATATACACTGTATCCGGATTTGGATCGGTTCCTCCTGCCTGTGGAATCGTATCATATATATAATATGGTGGATAAGCAGAAACTGTATTATAAGACGTTGGATAGTTTGTCTGATCTCCCAATTGCACATCCACGGGAGTGAAGTTTACATCGGAAAAAGATCCTAGCTGCTCGTTGTATGTTCTTCTAAAAGTAATTTGCTGTGTCCCTGAATAATTGCTTGGTAACGGTTGAGAACCCGTATCTAGTAGACGGTATTCCAAAATAGATGTAACTCCGGGCGCGTTGAAATCTTCGGTGTATTTCTGAAATTTATCTGTGCTGAAATCATCAAATACTGGTAAACTCAGCGTATCTGTGAAGTAAATAAATGAACTATCAAACGTATTGGAAGAAGATTTCGCCAAGGTTTGATTTTTCATCGCTTTTGCCTGGAGGACAGGATTCCCAGTAAGGGGCCCAGCTTCGTCTCCAGTTTGAGCATAAGATACTGTTGCCAGCAGCAAGCAACTAATAATTCCGATATACTTCATAAGTTCTGTAAGGTTATTGAGGGATCTCTTCACCCGGCATTCGTGCCATAATGACAATCGAACCACCTGATTCTACCGTAGCGCCTTCCGTCCATTCCGGAGATTGTGTAAATACAACCGCCGCAGACGAATCTTCTGGTGTCACACATCCCTGACAAACTCCGAGAAGAAATTCCATGTTCAACATGCGTTCTACTTCTCTTTGAGCCTCAACGATACTCATTCCAGAAAGGTTTGGCAAATCCTGAAGAATCCCAACCTCATTACGTCCAACAATTAATTTTATTTTGGAACCAATAGGAATTTTTTCACCTCCTTCGATCTTTCTGCCTTTGTACCATTGTTCCAGCACGGCGCCGTCCGCTTCTTTGGTCGGTTTGTATTCGAGTGTATATCTGAATTCTCTGTTTCTTAGGACTCCTTCTGCAAAACGCTGGGATTTGTCAATGAGGTTTGGCATTTCTACCAACATAGTTCGTTTTGAAACGCGCAAACGGATGCGACGTCCTTCTTTCACTTTCACTCCAGTGATCGATGTTGCTTTCGGATCTTGAGAAAGAATGGTACCTGCCACTACATCTGGTTTGTAGATGGAATCTAAGACTTCGTATTGTAAGGTCGTACCGTTCAAAAGTGCTTTTGCGTTGTTGGAATTCTTTCCTACCATGTTTGGAACGTTTACTTCTACACCATGATTTGTAGTGCTTTTCAGCCATGCCTGCAATCCATAATAAAGTCCGAGATAGACTAAAATGAGCACGGCAAAATTGATTCCGAAGGCTTTGCTCCAAATGAAATTTCCGAGTTTCTTGAAAAAGTCTTTCATGGCGATTCCTTAGTGCAACTTTAGAAGTTTGGTGACATATCATGTGACTTGTAGAAGTCGTCTATGTATTGGTATGCTTCCTCTGCTGTATCAACAATTCCGAACAAGTCCAAATCTTTCGGTGAGATATTGGATTCTGCCTCCAACATGTGCAGTTTGATCCAATCAAAGAGTCCTTGCCAGTATTCTTTTCCGATCAAAACTACAGGACGATCGTTGATTTTCTTCGTTTGAATCAACGTTAGCGCTTCGAACAATTCATCCAATGTTCCAAAACCTCCCGGCAATACAACAAATCCCTGCGCGTATTTCACGAACATTACTTTACGAACGAAGAAATAGTCGAATTCCAACACGTGCTCAGGATCGATGTATGGGTTGTGGCTTTGTTCGAAAGGCAGGTCGATGTTCAATCCAACAGATTTTCCGCCTCCTTGCTGCGCTCCTTTGTTACCCGCTTCCATGATTCCCGGGCCACCTCCAGTAATTACACCGTATCCGCCTTTTGCCAAAAGTTCAGACACCTTCACCCCCATTTGGTAGTACTTATTATCGGGTTTTGTTCGGGCGGATCCAAAAACTGAAATACACGGGCCAATCTTTGCCATTCGCTCATATCCATCAACGAATTCAGCGATGATCTTAAATATTGCCCAACTATCGTTGGTTTTGATGTCGTTCCAGTCTTTGATATTTGTCATTAATGTCTTGTTTAGTGTTGCTTCCGCGCTTACGAGAAGAACGGACTTTCGTAAACGAACAAAAATAGCATATTTCCATGGATAGAAATGGTCGTGTTAAAAATACGCTTAACTCTGAAGTAAGTTCTTGATTTAACGTAATTTTGAATATGCTCAAGTTGTTCGCAACCTTCCTACTAAGCATTTCCTCTTTTGCCGTTTTATCGCAAGACAGCACAACCGTTACTCCATCCCGCGATTACGGATTCTTTGAACGAGCTACTTCTCTCCACAGAGGCCGATTGATTGGTGTTAGTTCTTCAGTTGGTGGCGTTTGGGCAGGATCGATGATTGCCTTGCAAGCGATTTGGTACGCCGATGGATCGGATGGCTCATTTCAATTGTATGATGATTCCAGAAACTGGCTGCAGATGGACAAGGTAGGACATTTGTACACTGCTTATCAGTTGAATGATTTGACAAGTAATTTGTTTGAGTGGTCGGGCGTCGATCAAAAAACCTCCACCTGGATTGGGTTTGGGATCTCGATGGGCTATCAAACTACACTGGAGGTTCTGGATGGATTTTCAGGAATCTGGGGATGGTCATGGGCCGATTTCGGATCCAATGCATTGGGATCAGCTCTGTACACCGCACAAGAACTAACTTGGAAAGAACAACGCATTATCCCGAAGTTCTCTTACAGCCCCTCTCCTTTTGCGGAAGTTCGTCCAGAAGTATTAGGAAGTTCTTTTTCGGAATCACTTTTGAAGGATTACAACGGACAAACGTACTGGCTGAGTTTTAGCCCAGGCAGCTTTTTAAAGAATAGCAAGATTCCAAAATGGGCGTGTGTATCCTTCGGGTATAGTGCTCACGAGAAATTGGTTGGATCAGAGTCAACTTATTATCACGCTCCGACGAATACGACTTACAATGAACAACGAGAATTTCTGTTCTCTTTGGACATCGATTTCAGCCAATTGCCCATCAAACGACCATGGTTAAAAACCATCGTGAAGCAATTCAATTACCTGAAAATCCCGTTCCCTGCGTTAATCCTCAGAAACGGAAATTTGATTGGAAGTCCGCTTTATTTCTGAAGATCGACTTGATAATTGAAGTCTACCACGTTTCCTTCGTTGGCGTTCGGCGTCATTCCAAATTCTGTACGATCCAGAGATCCCGAACCGATTAGAACGATTCGATCTTCCACCTCCACACGTTGCAATTTCACCGTCACTGGCTTCGATTTCCCGAGCATTGAAAACGTTCCGTTGACTTCGTACAGATCATTTCCTTTGTCAGTGAATCCTGTTCCTTTATAGGTCATTTTTGGATATCGGTCTGTATTGAAGTAGTCGGCTCCTCGAAGACTTTTATCTCGCATCCCGTTGAATGTTGTAAAATCCTTCATGTTCATTACCACATTCACATTGGCTTTGGAAAGGTCCTTTGTGATATTGAATGATCCCGACACCTTTTTGAATTGTCCTTTCGTTCTGGAGCCTTCTTTTCCTAATTCAAATTGAACCACAGAAGCGTCAGCTTCAATCGTGTATTTTCCTGAAAGCTCCGCAAGTGGCAAAACGGTTGGCCCTTGAACTTCTTCACCATCTTCGCTGGTTCCGCTACCATCGATCGTGATAATCTCCTTTTTTTCGGCCTCTTCCTCTTCGTTCGTTAATAAAGTTGGGACGTACAACCCGAGTGCAAACATCGGTACCAACAAAGACACACCTTGGAGTCGTCTTCCTTTAACGGAATTCACAATAGCAGCTCCAACAATCATTGCCAAGAAAGCGTCGAATCCGCCGAGTTGTTCGTAGGTTCCTCCGGCTGTTGTGATTCCAAATACTGTCGCGAAAATGATTCCGTATGCGACGAGAACCAATATGATATTGCGTTCGCCTGACCACAACTTATTCAATAATACGATAGCGAATCCTCCGATAAGCAATCCACCTATAACGTCTGCATTTAAAAGAGAAGCGTTGACTGTTTCCCCAATAATTAAAAGCGGAAGTGCTGCCAAAGCGAACACCGACGTTCCTGTGGTTGCACTGCGTTTGTTATCAAAGAATGAATTAATTAAAAATGCAGATCCAACCAACATAGGGCCGTAAACAGGACTTCCCAAGTTGGCAATAAAGAAACCGATCCCCGCCAAAAGTGGATACACCGCAACTGACCATGCTCCTGGAGCGAGAGCTGGAATCCATTTGGATACAAAATTCAACTTAAGGCGTATCAGAAATGGAACTAAAGAAGCGAGCAATATTCCTGTCACTACGAATTTCGTTTCCGCTTGAGTTGTTCCTTCATTGATAATCATTTCGCTGCGACCTGCAACAAAGAATGCAGCTAAGACCAATACAGTACTGACAACGGCGGCAATTGCCGGTTTTTTAGGTACAAATTGCGCGATTAAAAATCCTACGACGAGAGTACCCGTTAATACATGAAGCGCCAGAGCTCCTTCTGCATTGAATAACGTTGCTGCCCATTGCATCAAAGTGGCTGCAAAAAGCGCGTTGAACATCCCCACTAATCTTTTGTCTTTTTTCCAAAGCAATAAGATACTCGCCAATCCCAATACCACTAATGTGGTCAACAATAACGCATTCATATCGTAAGTTTTTTTCAAATATAATTAATTTATTTACCATGGTAACAATTATCATTGAAAAGTTTTGATGGGAGGATGATTGAAAAGTGAGAAGTAAGCAGAGTTAAGTATTGTTGATTGTCAATTTTGGTTGGATGAACGGATGCCCATGATATGGTTTAACCGCAAGGGGCGCAAAGGGCGCAAAGAAAAATGGGTGTTAGTTAAGTGGTGTGCGCAAGGAATCAACAAGTTGATTTATTAGATCTGATCGTTTTTCAGAGGAAGTTTTAATGCTTTATGAACGTAAGGGAGTTTTGCAGCTTGTTCGATTTTCATCAGATGTTCGATGCGGTGGCAATCGCTACCTAGGAAGTCGACAAGTTTTTCGTCAATCAGTAGTTCTGCTTGCTTTTTGATTGCAGGCCCATAATGCCCAGTAAGTGAATTGATGTTTACCTGTAAATTAACTCCGCGATCACGCAAATCTCTGGCCTTATCAACCGATCCCAAATAATAGGTGTAGCGTTCGAAATGTGCGAGAATGGGTTGGTATTTCTGCGTGATCATTTCGAAAACCATCGCTTCGGTTTGTCCCGGTGCTTCATGGAATGAAAATTCGAAGAGTAAGAATCGATCTCCAAAAGTGAGTAATTCCTCTTTGTTTTGAAGGGATTTGATGAACGCATCATCAAAGTAATATTCTGCGGCTGCTTCGATTTGAATTTTTAGACCGAGTTGCTGGGCTGTTTCTTGCACATGCTTCAATCCACCTAGAATGGTTTCGGGCGTATTCTTGAAGTAGTCACTCATGACGTGTGGTGTGGTTACCACCTTATCGTATCCGAGGGACTCAAATTTTGCCAGCATTGCAATGGTTTGATCCATATTTTGGGATCCATCATCAATTCCGGGAATCAAGTGAGAATGCATGTCCGCCTTTAATACGCTCCAATCGGCCGGTGGTAATGGCTCTTCTTTTTTGCGAAATAGGCGATTCAACATAATTATCGGTCTGAGTACATTTTATCGTAGTAGGCTTGGTAATCTCCGCTCGTTACCTGCTCCACCCAAGTCCCGTTGGAAAGATACCAATCGACAGTTTTCTCTAATCCCTCTTCGAAGGTAATTGAAGGTCGCCAATTGAGTTCTTCCTCTATTTTGGTTGCATCAATGGCATATCGTAAATCGTGTCCGGCGCGATCGGTCACAAAGGTGATCAACTTTTCATTGATTCCGGGCTCACGATTCAGTTTTTCATCCAACATCTTACAAAGGAATCGAACGAGATCGATATTTGTCCATTCGTTCAATCCACCAACATTATAGGCCTCACCAATTCGTCCTTCGTGGAAAATTGTTTCGATGGCACTTGCGTGATCAACTACCCACAGCCAATCGCGAATGTTCTCGCCTTTTCCGTAAACCGGAAGCGGTTTGTTGTGAACGATGTTATGAATCATCAATGGAATCAATTTCTCTGGAAACTGATGACTTCCGTAGTTATTCGAACAATTGGAAATCTTGATGGGCATTCCATACGTATGATGGAAGGCATTTACAAAATGATCTGAAGAAGCTTTCGATGCTGAATACGGACTACGCGGATCGTACGGAGTCGTTTCTTCAAATAAACCTTCTGCACCCAAGGAACCATAGACCTCATCCGTAGAAACGTGATGGAATACATGTCCTTCTTCTTTACCCCAATGATTCTTTGCGGCTTGCAATAAGTTTACCGTACCAACAACATTGGTCATAACGAATTCCACAGGCCCTTCAATAGAACGATCGACATGCGATTCTGCAGCTAGGTGAATGACATCGGAAATATTGTGAAGATCGAATGCTTCTTTTACATCGGAAACGGAACATATGTCGCCTTTGATGAAAATGTAATTTTCACGGTCTTTGACATCATCCAAATTGTTCAAGTTTCCCGCGTACGTCAACTTATCGAAGTTCACAATCAGGTACTCCGGATATTTCTCCGTAAGCAAACGCACAAGGTGAGAACCAATAAATCCTGCACCTCCAGTAACGAGTATTCTTTTCTTCCAATTCATATTACAGACTCCAGTAGTCCATGTTTTCAATCTTTCCTTTGAAGATTCCTTTGATGTCTACAAATACACCTAGATCGTCTTTCATTAACGCTCGGAAATCTGCCTCTGTATGGTTCTTGTAAGCTGCGTGATTCACAGCAACAATCACAGCATCGTAATCATTATCCGCTTCTGCTTTCAAAGGCACTCCATATTCGTGCTCCATCTCTTCTGAAGATGCATGTGGATCCACCAAGTGAGCTTCTACTTGGAACGATTCTAATTCTTTGATGATATCTACCACCTTCGAGTTACGAATATCAGTAACGTCCTCTTTAAAGGTAGCTCCCATCACCAATACTTTTGCATTTTGGATGGTTTTACCTTTCGCAAGGATCTTCTTCACGGTTTGTTTTCCGATATAGAATCCCATTGAATCATTAACAGCACGACCGCTATTGATAATTTGCGCGTGGTATCCTGCTTGCTTCGCTTTGTGTGTTAGGTAGTACGGATCGACACCGATGCAGTGTCCACCTACCAATCCTGGCGAAAAGTTCAAGAAATTCCATTTTGTTCCGGCAGCTTCCAAAACATCGTAGGTATTGATATTTAGTTTATCAAAAATGATAGACAATTCGTTGATCAACGCGATGTTCACATCACGCTGCGTATTTTCAATGATTTTCGCAGCTTCCGCTACTTTGATCGTCGCTGCACGGTGTACTCCTGCTCCAACCACCAATTCGTATGTTTTTGCAATTTCTTCCAATGATTCATCGCAACATCCTGAAACGACTTTCACAACGTTTTGCAATGTGTGAACTTTATCTCCCGGGTTGATTCTTTCTGGAGAGTATCCCACCATGAAATCTTCTTTCCATTTCAATCCGGAAACTTCCTCCAAAACTGGAATACAATCTTCTTCCGTGCAACCTGGATATACCGTCGATTCAAAAACAACGTAATCGCCCTTTTTCAATGCTTTTCCAACCGTTTCAGAAGCCCCCAAAAGTGGTCTCAAGTTTGGCAATTTTGCATCGTCAATCGGAGTAGGTACTGCTACCACAAAGAATCGTGCTTCTTTCAAATCATCGATGTTTGCAGTAAATGAGATATCACATCCCTCGAATTCAGAGCTGTCCAATTCGTTACTTGGATCGATGTTATTCTTCATCATCTCCACACGCGCCTCGTTGATATCGAATCCGATAACTTTTGTCTTGCGCGCGAACTCCAATGCAATTGGAAGTCCTACGTATCCAAGGCCAATTACAGCTATTGCCGCATCTCCGTTTATTAAATCGTTATAAATTGATTTGTTCATCTCTCACTTTGTAAATACGTTCAATAATTTCAACGACTTTTAACCCTTCGAGGGCATTTGTAGTAGCCGATGTGTTTCCGTTTAGTGTATCAATCACATTGCCTATGACAAAATTATGATTTGCCGCCGATCCTTTATAAGGCCCGTAGTCATTTGCTGGATTTGCCTCCTTCAGTACAGGCATTTCGTAATCCTTGATATTACAAACCTCCACTTCGTTCATGTACTGTCCACCAATTTTTACACTTCCGTTTTCTCCGATAATCGTGATGGAGCTTTCCAAGTTTTGATTGGCTACCGCCGTGGAATAGTTCAAACATCCCATTCCGCCTTTGGTGAAGTTGAAGCTTACAAATCCTGAGTCTTCAAAGTCTGTAGAATCTTTGTGCGTGAAGTCTGCGAATTTTCCTTGGATGTTATCGATATCTCCGAACAACCAGTACATAATATCAATGAAGTGGGAGAATTGCGTAAACAAGGTTCCTCCATCCAAATCTTGTGTTCCTTTCCAACCGCCTTTTTTGTAGTAGCGATCGTCGCGGTTCCAGTAGCAATTCAACTGCACCATATGGATGTTTCCAAGAATTCCTTCTTCGACCACTGATTTGATCCACTCTGATGGCGGAGAATAGCGGTTCTGCATTACACAGAAAACGTGTTTGTTTTGTTGAAGTGCCTTGAAGATGACTTTTTCGCAATTGTCCTTGCTCAACCCCATTGGCTTTTCGCAAACCACATGCTTGCCGGCCGCTAATGCAGCCAAACTTTGCTCGGCATGAAGTCCATTGGGTGTACATACGTTTACTACGTCAATCTCCAAACCTGCATCCAGCATTTCGCTTACAGATGAAAAGAAAGGAACTTCGTATGCTTCTGCCCCACATTCCTCTTGGGATCGGATGTCTACCAACGCCACCAATTCAGCGTTATCTTCTCGGGAAATCATCTCAGCGTGGCGCTTTCCAATATGCCCCGCTCCGATAACCGCAAATTTTATTTTGTTCTCAGTACTCATGCACTCAGCTTTGTTACTTTTTTATCTTCTAGTTTGTATTTCTCACCGCTTTCCGGACATGTCGCTATTCCTTCCGTATCAAATTCCAATCGATGTCCGTATTCGCTCATCCACCCCATTTGACGTGCTGGATTTCCAACCACTAATGCGTAATCAGGAACCGTTTTCGTTACAACCGCTCCGGCACCGATGAAAGCAAAACGACCGATATCGTGACCACAAACGATGGTGGCATTTGCACCAATGCTTGATCCTTGCTTCACAATTGTTTCTGCATATTGACCGCGACGGTTCACAGCGCTACGTGGATTCGTTACGTTCGTAAATACCATGGAAGGCCCAAGAAAAACATCGTCTTCACAGATGACTCCAGTGTAAATCGAAACGTTGTTTTGCACTTTTACATTGGAACCTAATTTCACTCCGGGCGATACCACAACGTTTTGCCCAATATTGCATCGTTCTCCGATGGTACAATCCGGCATGATGTGGGAAAAGTGCCAGATTTTGGTTCCTTCTCCAATGAAGCAACCTTCGTCGATCACCGCTGTTTCATGTGCAAAGTAATCCATTAGCGTGTGATGTATTTATCGAAGTTATTGTGCGATGAGCGATTCAATTCTTCGTCTGAAAGACTCTTGAAATACTCGTACGTTCGTTTCAATCCTTCTGCACGATCGATCTTAGGTTCCCAACCAAGGATCTCTTGTGCTTTGGTAATATCTGGACGGCGTTGCTTCGGATCGTTTACAGGCAATTCTTTGTAAATCACCTTTTGCGTTGTTCCTGTCAGCTGGATGATTTCATCCGCAAATTCACGAATGGTAATCTCTGAAGGGTTTCCAATGTTTACTGGATGCGCGTAATCCGAATGTAAAAGACGGTAAATTCCATCCAATAAATCGTCCACGTAGCAAAAAGAACGCGTTTGAGATCCATCTCCGAACACGGTAAGATCTTCTCCACGTAATGCTTGTCCAATAAATGCTGGCAATACACGTCCATCATTCAGACGCATGCGTGGGCCGTATGTATTAAAGATACGAACGATGCGTGTCTCCACTCCATGGAAGGTATGGTACGCCATCGTCATTGCTTCTTGGAATCGTTTTGCTTCGTCATATACGCCACGTGGCCCAACCGGGTTCACATGTCCCCAATATTCTTCCGTTTGCGGATGTACTTCAGGATCTCCATACACTTCAGAAGTTGAAGCGATTAGAACTCGTGCATTTTTCGCTTTTGCCAATCCCAAACAATTGTGGATTCCCAATGAACCTACCTTCAAAGTTTGAATAGGAATTTTCAAATAGTCGATTGGGCTTGCTGGAGATGCGAAATGAAGGATGTAATCCAATTTCCCTGGTACGTGGATGAACTTTGAAACATCGTGATGGTAAAACTCAAAGTTCTCCAACTTGAACAAATGTTCGATGTTCTCCATTCGCCCCGTGATCAAGTTGTCCATACCAATAACATGGTAGTCCTTCTCGATGAACATATCACACAAGTTGGAACCAAGAAAACCAGCGGCTCCGGTAATTAAGATGCGTTTTCTTTCACTCATTTTGCGTAAGAAATTACAGCGGCTGCACGCCCCATAGAATTGTAGTAGAATCCTTCTTTCTTCATTCTTTCGACTTCGTAAAGGTTACGTCCATCGAAAATGATTGGCTCTTTCAGCAACTCTTTCATTTTTGCAAAATCAGGATTACGGAAAACCGACCATTCGGTTGCAATCAACAAAGCATCTGCATCGTTCAATGCGTCGTATTGATTGTCTACGTATTCAATTTTATCTCCGATTTGTCCTTTCACGTTTTCAGCTGCTTCTGGATCAAAGGCAACAATTTTAGCTCCTGAGCCGACCAATTTATCGATCATGTACAGGGCCGATGCTTCACGAATATCATCTGTATCCGGTTTGAAGGCCAATCCCCAAAGTGCGAAAGTCTTACCTGCAACGTCACCGTAGTAGTTTTCGACTTTATCCACCAACTTGATTTTCTGGCGATCGTTCACATCCAAAACGCTGTTGATGATTTCGAAAGTGTAATCTACCTCGCGACCACTTTTCACCAAGGCTTGAACATCTTTCGGGAAACAACTTCCACCGAAACCAATCCCTGGGTACAAGAACTTAGGCCCGATACGAGAATCAGATCCAATTCCCTGACGTACTTTGTCTACGTCCGCTCCAACCAATTCACAGAAGTTAGCGATCTCGTTCATGAAGGTAATCTTCGTAGCAAGGAATGAGTTCGCTGCGTATTTCGTCAACTCCGCTGATTTCTCATCCATCACAATGATGGGGTGGTTTTCACGAATGAACGGCTTGTACAATTCTGTCATCGTTTGGATAGCGCGTTCATCAGAAGCACCAATTACCACGCGATCTGGATTCAAGAAATCATCAACGGCAAATCCTTCACGCAAAAACTCAGGGTTAGACACTACTGCAAATGGAACCGTTGCTTTTTCAGAAACCTTTGCATGTACTTTATCAGCTGTTCCTACTGGAACGGTTGACTTATCGACGATCACTTTGTAATCTGTCATGATTTCGCCCAACTGATCAGCTACGCCCAAAACGTAACTCAGATCGGCGGAACCATCCTCACCGGGAGGTGTTGGAAGTGCCAGAAAAATGATTTCTGCGAAGTCTACCGCTTCTTTCAAGTTTGTCGTAAAAGAAATTCGGTTGGCTTTAATATTTCGTTCGAAAATTACGTCAAGGTGTGGCTCGTAAATTGGTACTTCACCTGCGCGCATTTTTTCAACTTTCTTTTCGTCGATATCCACACAGATCACCTGGTTTCCGGTTTCAGCGAAACATGTTCCTGTTACCAAACCAACATATCCGGTGCCGACTACTGCAATTTTTTTCATTCTAATCTTGTTAATCAATTATGCGTTCACACTCATGAATTCTGCAACGGCATCACAGATGTAATCCAATTGTTCCTGCTCCATTTCGGTGTGAATTGGCAACGACAGAACGCGGTGCGTGAGCCAATCAGTAACCGGAAGATCTGTTGCTGCGCTGTTGAACGTCTTGAACATTTCCTGACGGTGTGCAGGTACTGGGTAGTAAATCATAGAAGGAATATCTTTCGATGCCAAGAACTGGTGCAATTCATCGCGATCGATTCCTTCAAGAATCATGGTGTATTGATGGAACACATGCTTCGATCTCGGATCGCGAACAGGTGTTGTAATATTTTCAAATTGTGCAAAGAAGGCATCGTAATGATCGGCCACCTTCTGACGTGCGTCGATGTAGTTGTCCAATTCACGCAACTTGATTCGAAGCACTGCTGCCTGAATACTGTCCAAACGTGAATTCACACCAACCCGATCGTGGTAATATCTCTTGCTTTGTCCGTGGTTGGCAATTTGACGCATTTTAGCTGCCAAATCATCGTCGTTGGTACAAATCGCACCACCGTCACCATAACATCCTAAATTCTTTGACGGGAAGAAAGACGTACATCCGATTGCTCCGATAGTTCCCGTTTTTTGCGAACGTCCATCGCTGAAGTGGTAATCACTTCCTATAGCTTGGGCGTTATCTTCAACCACTGGAATCCCGTGCTTGTCGGCAATCTTCATAATCGCTTCCATGTTCACGGCTTGCCCGTACAAGTGCACTGGTACAATTGCTTTAGTCTTCGATGTAATGGCAGCTTCCAATTTTTCAGGATCCATGCAGAAGGTCATGTCGTCTACTTCTACGAATACTGGTTTTAATCCAAGCAATGCAACTACCTCAACTGTCGCGATGTATGTAAAAGACGGAGTAATTACTTCATCTCCCGGTTCCAAACCAAGAGCCATCATCGAAATCTGCAATGCATCCGTTCCGTTTGCACATGGGATTACGTGTTTTGCACCAAGGTAGTCTTCCAGTTCGGATTGAAATCCTTTTACTTCAGGACCGTTTATGAATTGAGCTGTTTCTAGGATTCCTCCAATAGCTTCATCGACTGCCGGTTTGATCTTCTGATATTGAGAGATCAAATCGACCATTTGTATTTTTTTCATCCAGCGTTGTATTTAGCCGTTTGTAACGAGCGCGTAAAATTAATCAATTGATAGCAAATAACGGAGAAGATTACGTTTAATTGTCTAGGCTTTCTGATCCTCTCAAAATCTTTTACGCCACTTATTTTCCCTACTTTTACGACGGAAAAATTACACTTCAATGAAAGGAATCGTTTTAGCTGGTGGATCGGGAACGCGATTGTATCCAATTACAAAAGGAGTTTCGAAGCAATTATTGCCGATTTACGACAAACCGATGATTTACTATCCGATCTCTGTTTTGATGCTAGCCGGCATCCGCGAGATTCTCATAATCAGCACACCAACCGATTTGCCCAACTTCAAAAAATTATTGGGAGACGGAAGCAATTTCGGTGTAACGCTTTCCTACAAGGAACAACCTTCTCCTGATGGATTGGCACAAGCCTTCATTATTGGCGAAGAATTCATTGGAGATGATGATGTCTGTTTGGTTTTGGGAGATAATATTTTTCACGGTCAGGGATTAACGCAGATGTTGAAATCAGCTAGAGAAAACGTAGAAAAAGATCAAAAATCAACGGTATTTGGTTATTACGTGAACGATCCGGAACGATACGGTGTTGCCGAATTCGACGAAGAAGGCAATGTCATTTCAGTAGAGGAAAAACCAAAAAATCCGAAATCGAATTATGCAGTGGTCGGATTGTATTTCTACACCAATGACGTTATAGAAATTGCCAAAAACATCAAACCTTCGGCGCGCGGTGAATTGGAAATTACTTCGGTAAACGAAGCCTACTTAAATCGCGGTGATTTGCGCGTGGAATTGATGGGGCGCGGCTACGCTTGGCTGGATACAGGAACCCACGATTCATTGCTTGAGGCAAGTAGCTTCATTCAAACCATTGAGAAACGTCAAGGATTGAAAGTTGCGTGTTTGGAGGAAATTGCCTTCGAAGAAGGATTTATTTCAGCTGAACGCGTTTTGGAATTGGCGCAACCATTGGCGAAAAACGGATACGGACAGTACCTCATCAAACGTGTTTCGAAATGAAAAAAACTTCCACTGGAATTGAAGATCTGTACGTAATTGAACCCACAGTTCACGGAGATGACCGCGGCTATTTCATGGAATCCTTTAGCGAACAATGGTTCCAAAAGGAAATATCAGATACGCGCTTCGTTCAGGACAATGAATCCAAATCATCTCGCGGCGTTTTAAGAGGATTGCACTTCCAAAATCCACCGATGGCGCAAGCGAAATTAGTGCGTGTGGTTCAGGGAGAAGTATTAGATGTTGCAGTCGATTTACGTAAGAATTCACCAACTTATGGAAAGCATTTCAGTGTTTTATTGAGCGCTGAGAACAAAAAGCAACTATTTGTTCCAAGAGGATTCGCTCATGGATTTTCAGTGCTCAGCGAAACGGCTGTATTTTCCTATAAGGTTGATAATTTCTATTCTCAGGAAATGGAAGAAGGCATTCTTTGGAACGATCCCGAATTAAATATTGATTGGCATTTGCCCGAAGCGGAAGTTCGACTGTCTGAAAAAGATAAGACGCAACAACGTTTTGCTGACTACAAAAGTCAATTCTAATGAATATTCTCGTTACAGGTCGTGATGGACAATTGGGTTCTGAATTGCAGGAACTAGCAAAAACATCAGAACATCAGTTTGTTTTTGTTGGATCGAAGGATGGAGACATCACTAACAAAGAGTTGATTCGTAAACTCGTTATCGAAAATCAGACCGATGCTATCATCAATTGTGCGGCCTACACTGCTGTCGATAAAGCTGAATCGGACAAAGAAATGGCTTTTCTCGTGAATGGTGACGCAGTTCAAAATCTCACTGACATTTGTACTGAATCGAATTGCAGATTAATTCACATATCTACCGATTACGTATTTCCAGGAAACGGTACTTCGCCCTACCAACCCTACGATCCCGTGGCTCCATTAGGAGTTTATGGAGAATCAAAACTGGCGGGTGAAAAAGCAATCTTAAACAGCAGCGTTCAGGGTATCATCATTCGAACGTCTTGGGTCTATTCCACCTTTGGACACAACTTCGTGAAAACAATGATCCGTCTTGGAAAAGAAAAAGACTCGTTGCTGGTGGTAAACGATCAGCGCGGTTGCCCAACGTACGCCAAAGATTTGGCAAATACTTGTCTAGCGCTACTTGACAAAGAATGGAACCCCAACCAACGTGTTTACCATTTCTCAAATTCAGGAGAAATTACCTGGTACGATTTCGCGAAGAAGATCATGGAATTAACCGGCAGCAATTGTGAGATTAGCCCTGTTCCGAGTTCTGAGTTTCCAACCCCAGCAAAACGACCTTCCTACTCTGTCATGGACACTTCAGACCTTAAAAAAGATTTTGGGATTGAATCAAGAAACTGGAAGTTCGCCCTACAGGAATGTATCTCGCAATTATGAGGCTGACAATCGCATTTCTTTCATTGAATTCTCGTAATATTGCATCCGAAACGAGGTAGTCTCGATGAAAAACGTGTAAAGGACGCAAATTGGAATACCAACGCATTACGAATAGTACAGTTTTAGTAACCGGAGGAGCAGGATTTATTGGCTCTAATCTTTGTGAAGATTTGTTGAAACATGGTAACAAGGTGGTGTGTCTGGACAATCTCTCTACCGGAAACAAAGAGAATATCGTACCCTTCCTAGACTTAGATTCTTTTACGTTTATCGAAGGTGATATTTGCGATTTGGACACGTGTCAAAAAGCAGCTGAAGGTGTTGATTACGTGCTCCATCAAGCTGCGTTAGGATCGGTTCCACGCTCGTTGAACAATCCCATTGCTACGAACGAAGCCAATATTTCTGGATTCTTGAATATGTTGGTGGCTGCGCGAGATGCCAAAGTGAAGCGATTCGTTTACGCAGCGAGTTCGTCGACTTATGGTGACTCCAAAGAACTTCCAAAAGTGGAGGATGAAATCGGAATGCCATTATCGCCTTATGCGGTGACAAAATATGTGAACGAATTGTACGCGCATGTGTTCGGATTGAACTACGGCATGAAAATCATTGGATTGCGCTACTTCAACGTTTATGGAAGACGCCAATCGCCAAACGGAGCGTATGCCGCTGTTATTCCAAAGTTCGTTCAAATGTTCATGAATCATGAAGCTCCAACCATTAATGGAGATGGCACGAATTCAAGAGATTTCACATATATCGACAACGTCCTTCAAATGAATCATTTGGCGGCAACGACTTCCAACAAAGATGCGATCGGACAAGTTTTCAATACTGCCGTCGGAGATCGTTCTACTTTGAATGAACTGGTTGGTCACTTGAAAGAAATGCTTTCCGAATTCGATGCAGAAATTGCCAACATTGAGCCGAATCATGGGCCGGAGCGCGCTGGTGATATCCCTCATTCATTGGCTTCTGTAGAGAAAGCGAAGAAATTGCTCGGATACGAACCATCACATAACTTGGAACTAGGATTGCGCGAAGCTATTGCCTGGTACTGGGACGCTCTCAAGTAGATTTTATAACACACCGTGCATGCGGCAGGCAGGAAGATTTCACCCTATTTTGCCGAAGGCGAAATCATTAGTTTTACCAATTCCTTGAGGCCCTTGCGACTTTGCGGTGATTCCTCTGTTAAGCTATCGTATATAACCCATGGAAAATGTATCTTTGTTCGCATCGAACGCTTATGGATCAATCCAGAAAACGACATCTCGCTAAAACTATTACGTGGCGCATAATTGCATCGCTCACGACCTTCGTTTTGGCCTTTTTGTTTTTCAAGAACGATCAAAATGCAGTAACCAAAGCCTCTGGTGTGGCTATTGCTGAAGCAGCGATCAAAATGGTGCTTTACTATTTTCATGAGCGCGCATGGTACAAATCAAATTTCGGATTGGACAAATCGAAACGAAGAAGTAAATGAATCCCTACATCATTCGTCAGAAATTTGAACTGTCAAAAGAAGATCGACAGTCGCTTAAAAAACATGGATCTTTCCTGATTTGGTTTACGGGACTTTCGGGCTCTGGGAAATCGACATTAGCGAATGCCGTAGAAGTGAAATTGCATGAAATGGGCGTTCACACCTACCCTTTGGATGGCGATAACATTCGCGACGGGATCAACAAAAACTTAAAGTTCTCACCGGAAGATCGTGACGAAAATATCCGCAGAGTGGCTGAAATCAGCAAACTATTTGTCGATGCAGGAATCGTGGTGTTAGGATCGTTTATTTCTCCCTTCGCAAAAAGTAGAGAAGAAATTAAAGCCACTGTTGGCCACGAGAATTTCGTAGAGGTATTCTTGAACACTTCCCTTGAGGAATGCGAAAGACGCGACGTTAAAGGTTTGTACAAGAAAGCCCGAAATGGAGAAATCCCATCCTTTACAGGAATCTCGTCTCCCTACGAAGCGCCAGAAGCACCGGATGTGGAAATTCTTACGGAAGAAATGACGGTGGATGAAGCCGCAGACAAAGTATTAGCGTATATTTCAACGAAATTGGCACTGAATGAATAAGTATTATTTGAATCACCTCGAAGAATTGGAATCCGAAGCGATTTTCGTTTTGCGGGAAGTGGCGGCCAATTTTCAGAACCCCGTGATCCTATTCTCGGGTGGAAAGGACTCTATCGTGGTGACGCATCTCGCGAAAAAGGCCTTTTATCCAGCCAAAATTCCGTTCTCTTTGTTACATGTAGATACAGGACACAATTTCCCAGAAACGATCGAATTTAGAGACAATCTAGTCGCGAGTTTGGGTGTGAATCTATTGGTTGGGTCTGTTCAGAAATCGATTGATGATGGGCGTGTCGCTGAAGAGCGAGGAAAAAACGCCACGCGAAATTCATTGCAGATTACCACCTTACTGGATACGATTGAAGAAGAACGCATCGATTGCGCGATTGGCGGTGCCCGTCGTGACGAAGAAAAAGCAAGAGCAAAAGAACGCTTCTTCTCACATCGTGATGATTTCGGTCAATGGGACCCGAAGAACCAGCGGCCTGAATTGTGGAATCTATTCAATGCAAAGCATTTCGAAGGAGAGCATTTCCGAGTGTTCCCGATTTCCAATTGGACAGAAATGGACGTTTGGGGATACATTCTTCGTGAGAACATCGCCATTCCGTCATTGTACTATGCACACGAACGCAAAGTCCTTTGGCGCAACAATTCTTGGATACCGAAATCGGAATATTTGCAAATTGACGACAACGAAGAAATTGTAACTAAGAAAATTCGCTTCAGAACCTTAGGCGATATTACCATTACTGGAGGTATTGAATCGGATGCGGATACGCTGGAAAAAATTGTAGCGGAAGTTGCCGCAATGCGAGAAACTGAACGTGGGAACCGTGCAGATGACAAACGTTCTGAAAGCGCGATGGAAGACAGAAAAAGACAAGGATATTTCTAATTAGGATGAATAAAATAACTAAACATACATCGATCTTGAAGCGAAGGCTCAACCAACGATCAGAACTCAATAAAATGAAAGCGATCGACAATGAGTTACTTCAAGTTATTACTAAATCTTTCGATCTCACGAAATCTGGAGATAACCAAAAAGAAGACTTGGAAGCGTTCCAACTTTGTGAAGCATACAGAGAAAAATTACTCGCTGATACCACCCAAATAACATACGAAGTGTTCAACATGGATCATGTCGATACCGTTCAGAATATCTGTAGAAAAGCTGCATCTCCGGCGAAATGGTGTCGATTTCTATACCATATGACTCGTTCTTTAAATCAGCCGCGGATTCTGGAAATAGGAACGAACGTGGGCATTTCAGGAACCTATCTTTTGCACTCTTCAAAGGCAAATAATGGAAGACTTACTACAATGGAAGGACTTCCACAATTATGCAACTTTTCGGCCGAACAATTTGCTACCATCGTACCCGAATCAAATTTTGCAGTAATCCAGGGGTTATATGAAAATACCTTCCCTGAAGTCCTAAAGCGCGATGAGACCTATAACCTTCTTTTCATCGATGGAAACCATAAAAAGGAGCCGACTTTGGAATACTTCGAGGCTTTAATGGATAAAATTGATCAAGCTGCAATTTTCGTCTTTGACGACATCAACTGGAGTCAAGGTATGAGCGAAGCTTGGGAGCAGATCAAGAGGAATGAACATGTGAACTTCTCTATTGATTTGTACAAACTGGGGATCGTAATCATTGATCGAAATGAAACACGAAAGAACGTCGAATTCGGGCTTCATCTTGAATACTAAGCTAAAGGTATCGCTATAAATCATCAACCAAGAGCATGACAGAACAGACCAGCCAATTGTTACGATTTACTACAGCGGGTAGTGTAGATGACGGCAAAAGCACGCTCATCGGTCGTTTGCTGTACGATTCAAAATCCATTTTTGAAGATCAACTGGATGCGATTGAAAAAACCAGTTTGCGCAAAGGTCATGACGGTGTGGATTTGGCGCTTTTTACTGATGGATTGCGCGACGAACGCGAGCAAGGAATTACCATTGACGTAGCCTACCGATATTTCTCTACGCCGAAACGAAAATTCATTATTGCGGATACGCCTGGGCACATTCAATACACCCGAAACATGGTGACCGGTGCATCTACCGCTAACGCAGCCATCATTCTTATCGATGCCAGAAATGGTTTGGTAGAACAGACCAAACGACATTCATATATCGCTTCGTTATTGCAGATTTCGCATGTCATTGTCTGCGTCAACAAAATGGATTTGGTGGATTGGAGCGAAGAACGATTCAACGAGATCGTTTCGCAGTACGAAGCAGTTGCATCGAAGATGTTGGTGAAGGATGTACATTACATTCCCATTAGCGCGTTGAAAGGAGATAACGTTGTAAATCGTTCTGAGAACATGTCGTGGTACATGGGAGCGCCACTTTTACATTCCTTAGAAACCTTGCACATCAGTAGCGATATCAATAAAGTAGATGCACGATTTGCCGTACAAACGGTAATTCGCCCACAAAGTGAAGAACATCGTGATTTCCGTGGATATGCCGGTCGTGTTTCCAGCGGAATTTTCCGACCGGGCGATAATGTGGTGGTACTACCTTCCGGTTTTCAATCGAAGATTTCCCGAATTGACTTCGATCAAAAATCATTAGACGAAGCTTTTGCACCGATGTCGGTGATTTTATCGTTAGAAACGGATATCGATGTCAGTCGTGGAGATATGATCGTGAAAGCGAACAACCAACCTCAACCCGAGCAGGATGTAGAAGCCATGATTTGCTGGTTGAATAACAAACCGGCCCGACCAAGAACGAAATTCAGCATTCTGCATACGACGAACGAGCAAAAGGCGATGATTCGCGACATCGTTTATAAAATGAACATTGATACGTTGGAGCGCGATATGGACGACAAAGAAATCGGCATGAATGATATTTGTCGCGTTAAAATTCGCACTACGCAACCTTTAATGATAGATTCGTATCGTGAAAACAGAGCTACCGGAAGTTTCATCCTGATCGATGATGCTACCAACGAAACCGTAGCAGCTGGAATGATCTTATAATTACATGGAGAAATTATTGGCAACTGCGATTGACGCAGCAATCGATGCGGGAATTCGCATCATGGAAATTTACGAAACAGACGATTTCGGTGTTGATTTCAAATCAGACAATTCCCCTTTAACCAAGGCAGATATTTCATCGCACAACATCATCATGGAATACCTAAAAACGACAGATATTCCAGTGCTTTCCGAAGAAGGAAAATCGATTCCGTACGAAGAAAGAGCCGCTTGGAATCGACTGTGGATTGTGGATCCTATTGACGGAACCAAAGAATTCATCAAACGCAACGGAGAATTTACTGTAAACATCGCATTGATTGAAAATCAAAAGCCGATTGCTGGAGTGGTATTGGTACCCGCGTTAGGAGAATTGTACTTCTCCTCCACTGAAATCGGTGCGTTCAAAACGACGAATCTTGACAAAGGACTGTCTGTCTCAGATCGCATATCTTCCTCAAATAAATTACCGATAAATTCTGGAGATCGTCCTTTTACGGTTGTTGCCAGTCGCTCTCATTTGTCAGGTGAAACGTCAGCATACATCAAAGAATTGGAATCAAAACACGGCGAAGTAGCCACGTTATCAAAAGGAAGTTCATTGAAGTTGTGCATGGTTGCTGAAGGATCTGCGGATGCATATCCTCGTTTTGCCCCTACCATGGAATGGGATACCGCAGCAGGACAAGCAATTTGCAATCACTCGGAATGTACCGTTATCAATTGGGAAACGAAACGGCCTTTACTTTATAATCGGGAAGAATTGTTGAATCCTTGGTTTTTGGTGGAGCGCGCTTCGAGAGCCTCAGCGCCCGCATAGACTATTGCTGATCGCTGAGGCTCTCGAAGTGTCAGCTTTTGGATCTGTAAAAACATATCTTATTCTCTGTTAAAACCATTGCAAAGCAATTAAGATAGCGTTATTTTTGTGCTAACATGAAGAACGTATTCATAGCATTCGTATTTATCCTTACACTAGGATTTTCATCTTCAGCTCAGCTGAACTTTCGCGATTCTGCCATTGCCATGCCATGGGTTTCCATTCAGTATGGATTCAACTTGACTGGTGGTGATTTGGCGGAGCGTCATGGACATTTCAATCATATTGGATTCTTTGCCGGATACAAAACAGAGAGAAATTGGGTGTACGGATTGGACGCTAGCTTCATGTTTGGGAACGACGTTACTCCGAATAAGGTAACCATGTTCTCACATTTGATGGATGACAAAGGAACGATCACGGATCAAAACGGTGATCAGGCGATAGTGGTAACGGCATCCCGAGGAATGAATATCAATGGAAACATCGGGAAAGTGATTCCTATTTTCAATTCAAATCCTAATTCCGGATTGTACGCCAGCGTTGGATTGGGATGGATCGCGCACAAAATTCGTGTAGAAACTCAAGAACACGTAGTTCCAGTAATTGAATTGGATTACCGCAAAGGATACGATCGTTTGGTACAAGGATTTACCACAAATCAATTCCTCGGATATGCGTTCATGTCCAACCAAAGCTTTTTAAAATTTTATGGTGGTATTTACGTGCAGGAAGGGATTACTTTCGAGCGCCGTACCATCTTCTTTGACGAGCCAGAATTTATAGTTCCTACAGCCCCACGCTTGGATCTACAATTCGGATTGCGTGTAGGTTGGATGATTCCAATTTACCCGAGACAACCTCAGGATTTTTATTTCGACTGATGCACTTCTTGTACAATATTGGCATTCTCTTTTTAGGGATCGGAGTTCGCGTGCATGGATTGTTCAATCCAAAGTCAAAGGAATGGGTGAACGGTCGGAAAGGCTGGCGTTCCCAACTTCCTGATACTGAGAATCGCGAAGTAATTTGGTTCCACTGTGCTTCTCTTGGTGAGTTCGATCAAGGACTTCCATTGATGCAGAAATTCCGTAGCGAACATCCCGATGCATTTTTGTTGGTAACCTTCTTCTCTCCTTCTGGAATGAAACATTACCACAAACGAAATCACCCAGCCGATCACGTTTGTTACATTCCTCTAGACACTCCTAGAAATGCCCGCACGATGATGGCACATTTCAAACCGAAATATTTCTGTTTGATTAAGTACGAATTCTGGTCGAATCATATTATTGAAGCGAAAAAGATCGGCGCCAAAGTGTACAATGTCAGCGGATTGTTCCGAAAAGAGCATCGATTCTTCAAAGGATACGGATCCTTTTTCCGCAAAACGCTCCAACAATTTGATTGGTTCTTTGTTCAGAATGAAGAATCCGTGGAACTGCTCTCTTCCATCGGCATAAACAACGTTTCGATTGTAGGCGATAGTCGTTACGACAAGGTCTATGAAACGAAAATCACGCATACGCCCGACTCTAAAATTGCTGAATTTTGCGGTGAGGATCGCGTGTTTATCATCGGAAGCTGTTGGCCCAAAGACGAAGACATCTTACTCCCTGTGATCAATAAGATGTCCTGCAAAGTGATCATCGCACCGCACAATGTGGATGAGAAATCCGTTCAGGGAATTACGAAATCATTGCGTCGCCCGCATGTGCGATACACCAAGGGGAATTTGAAACCGAATGCAGAAGTCTTAGTATTGGATACCATCGGACACTTATCCAGCGCTTATTCTTTTGGTGCCGTAGCATACGTCGGTGGTGGATTCTCTGGAAATCTGCATAATATCCTCGAACCGGCAGTTTTTGGAATGGGCGTTATTATCGGGCCGAATCACAATCGCTTCCCGGAGGCTGCCTCATTTATCAAATGTGGATTTGGTTTTGATGTATCAACTTCGGAGGAACTAAAACACCGGATTGAGTACGTTCTGGAAAACAAAGAATGCATCGACGAAAAAGCTGAAACCTTTGTGGATGAAAACCGTGGGGCAAGTCAGAAGATGTATGATATGATTATTGCGGGATGAGAAGGACGTTTTGATTGTTTGAGTTTTTGACTGCTTGATTGGCAAATCAGAACAAACTAACCCTTATCAATCAGCATACGATTTCGCACTTCCTGATAGTCGTTTCTAAGGAATGCTTCAAGCAGTTGAAGGGTAATTTCGAGGTTGAATTGCCAATGATCATCCAGTACCATTTTTGTTTTTTCGCCACCCAATCCAAAGAAGGGCTTTCGGGTTACCGGGCGATTGTACCACCAAGAGAATTCCACCTTTCCATCTTCGAGCATCGCCGTAATGGCCAATTCATGTTTGGACTCGGTATTGATGAATCCCAGGGATGGATTGTAATGACTTTCGTCGTCTTCCAATTGTTCTAGAAGTGTGAGTTGATCCATCCAAGGATAGTTTCGTGCCATTTACATGGCTTCCTCAGCTGAAATAAGTGTCTCCGGTTTTTCTATTTCCGGATTGTCTGGATAACAAATGGTGTATTTAAACTTCTTCATGATCAATCCCAATTCAACAATTTTAAGTTCTGGATATCCTTTTGGCCGTACTTTAACTGCACCGTTCGAATCAAGCGTTCAATGGCGTGCCATTTTGGGGTGCGATTGGAACAAACCGCAATGATTTCTCGTGCTGGATTCTCGTGCAAATCATCCGATTCAATACGATTCAACCCTTTGACTTTAAGAGACGCTGCGTAATGTTCTGGGATCAAGGTGTATCCGCCGTGCAGATCGACCATTTTTACCAACAATTCAATATTTCCGCCTTCGTAGTTCCACCCCTTATCGCTTTCGGGTTCCAACTCGCAAAAATGTACCATCTGCGTGCGCAAGCAATTTCCTTTACTTAACAACCACGGGTGCTCCTTCTCCAATTCTGAGGATGCGATCACACGATTTTCGAACTGGGGCGTGTAAGCGTAGATCTCTTCGTGATATAGAATGTTGGTACGCCATTTCGGATGTTGCACAGGCCCAGCGAGAATCCCCATGTCGATCGTTTTCTCTTCCAACGCCACCAAGATTTCTTCGGTTTTCATCTCTTCGATAGTCAATTCGATGTCCTCCAATTCATCCTTCCATTTATCAAACAAATCCGGTAACAGATATCCAGCAATTGTAGGAATTACCGCAACCCGCAATTGTTCTCGGAAAGTACCCTCTTCTTGTTTGGTCAAGGCCTCCACTCGGTTGTATTCAGAAATTACGTCGCGTAGAATAGGCAACAATTTCGAACCGTATTCTGTAAGCTCCAGAGGAGATCTTGATCGATCGAAAATCTTGTTACCTAAAGTTTCTTCCGCCTTCTTAATTTGCATGGAAAGCGTGGGCTGCGTTACAAAACAACGCTCGCTTGCACGTTGGAATTGACGCTCTTCAGCGACGGTGATGATGTATTGAATTTGTTGAATGGAAATCATATAACTACAATTTATACTAAAATAAATAAATTCAATTATACTTATATGATAAGGTATGTAAATTTGTATCAGTTCTTGGGAGTTACGACTCTTTTTGAGGGAACAATTTTTAACTTTACGAAAACAATTTAAAAACAAGCTAAATGTCAGTATTAGTAGGAAAAAAAGCACCGTCTTTCAAAACAGAAGCGGTAATCAATGGAGGTGAGATCGTAGATGATTTCTCATTGGATCAGTACGTAGGAAAAAACCCAGTATTGTTTTTCTTCTACCCGAAGGATTTTACATTCGTATGTCCATCTGAGTTGCACGCATTCCAATCGAAATTGGGAGAATTTGAAGCGCGTGGCGTAAAAGTAGTTGCTGCTTCTACGGACACACCTGAGTCTCACTGGGGATGGTTGCAAGTACCAAAAGATCAGGGAGGAATTCAAGGAATTACTTACCCAATCATCGCGGATACTTCAAAAACAATCTCTGAAGCTTACGGAGTTTTGGCAGGAGAGTACGATTACGATGTTGACGGAAACATGATCGCAACAGGGCCAATGATCGCTTACCGTGGATTGTTCTTGATTGACAAAGAAGGAACAGTAATGCACCAGTTGGTGAACAACTTCCCATTGGGACGTAACGTTGATGAAGCATTGCGTATGGTTGACGCTTTGCAATTCTTCGAAGAGAATGGTGAAGTATGCCCAGCGAACTGGCAAAAAGGTGAAGACGGAATGAAAGCATCATTCGACGGTGTTGCTGATTACTTGGCAAATCACTAAAGAGAAAGCGAGAGCTTTCGAAGACGAACAGTAGGCGGACTTGCACCGTCACTGTGAGGATAAATCGATTTTCAATATTGAAAGGCTGTCTCGAAAGGGATGGCCTTTTTTTTGCGCGTGCTAGGGTGAGTTTTAACCGCAACACTTCGACAAGCTCAGTGCAAGTTGAGTGAGGGTTGGTTTTGAAAGTGATGGCAATAAGAATCGATGCAAATGTTCTGTGTCCTCCCCTTCTTCAAAGCTCTTGAATCGCTTTTCTTCCCTCCGAAGGGGGAAAATAGATTTCAGTACAAAAAAGATCGTCCGGTCGATGGACGATCTTATAAGTGATTTGGTATTAATATGTGAAAGACACCCTCTATTTCGAGAGTCTCAATGTTCGGGGTAGTTTATGGTAGGATGAGCAACAATCCGTAATTGAGTTCCGATTTTGAGATCTCAACCTTGCTGGCGAGTTCTACCTGCTTGACGCGAACTTCTAGAAATTTCAATTCCCGCGAGTTGATCATGAACAAAGAACTTTCACCATTTCCGAATAGCTCTACCTCAGCATCTAAAAGGTCTGAAGCTGCCTGAATGGTTTCACCGATGATATCATACTGTCCGGTGAGATTTTCAATCGTATTTCTCGCTGCACCCAATTGATATTCCAATTTGGCCGCAATCTCTACCCCCTTCAGTTGCTGTTGCTCCACTTTCAGTTCTCCGATGCGCACATCTGCTCGTTCACGACGCGTAAATAACGGGTACTTTAATTTGGCTCCCCAGGTGTAATCGGCGACCGTGTACTCTGAGAAAAATCCTGTCGTCGCGGGTTCGTTTAATGCGCGGTATTCCAAAGTCAATTTAGGTTTCAAGTACTCTCGCTTCAAACGTAAGTCCACCCGTTGACGAGCAACGTCCAATTGGTTCAATTCGACCAACGGATGATTTTGAATCACAGTATTTACATCGAACAAGACATCCATTCCTTGCACCACCTCACTGATGAGGTTCGGTACGGCTCCATTGAGTTGCAACGGCACAAAACCTTGATCCCACAGATAAATTTCCAGCTTGAGACTTGCATTCTGCCAATCCAACAAAGCCTGCTGGTAACTCAACATTCGGCTTTGATATTGCATCGATGCTTCCGTGATGTAAATTCCCGGATAATCTCCGAATTCTACATACGACTTCACTGCTTCCAATCGCAATTCTGCCGCCGTTAGCGCCTCTGAAAAGATTTGTAAAATCTCATACGCCTTTGCCCATTTCCAGTAAGCAATTGTCGCTTCGTTCATCAATTGGTTGGTCATGACGCGCTGCTCCAACAAGGTCATGTCTTCGTACAATCGTGCTTTTTTCAATTCGGCTCGGCGTTGATCTATCAGGAGTCCATTCCCCAATTCCAAGTTCAAGCCCGCGTACCACAATCCATCCTCTGGCAATCGCGCTTCAGGATTCAGATATACCCCATCCGTTTGCATGTATCCTGCCTCGGCTGTTAATCCGAACCAAGTAGGCACTTTCAGATTTCCATCTATATGACTGTAGTACTGACTGCCGCTGAAATACTTTTGCTTCACGCTTCCGTTCACTACAGGATCAAATCCTCCCTTGGCCCCTTGAACACCACGTGCTCCGGCTTCGGCTTTCATTCTTGCACGAAAAACCATGGGATGCTGTTTCATCACACGCTCTATGAATTGATCATAGGTCATCACCATCGAATCTTGAAGTGAGGAATCAGCCGGTACAGCACCCGTGGAATCTACTTGAGAATGCCCCGTTACGAACATACCCAGCAGGAAAACAAGCAATAGTGCGCTATTTTTTCTCTTCTTTAATGGCATCTCCAGTTTGTTTGTCCGTTTTAGGTTTGTAATACTCTGGCGGGAATCCGTTGACTTGTCGCCACAGTTCGTACCAAATTGGTACGTCGTTAAGTAAGATCATTGCTTTGAGTCCGGCTCCATATCGAAGTGCTTTTGGCCAGGGAACATGTCGCTCATCTGGCTTGATCAACATTCGGTATTTACCATTATCCCCAATGTACTGGTCAATCGCATAGATTTCACCTCCATAGGTTCCGTAGCTCGCATCCGGCCATCCAGAGAAGACAATTGCAGGCCAACCGTCGAATTGAATTCGGACGTGCTCTCCTACGTGCATCAATGGCAAATCGATCGGATCGATGTAAATTTCAGCGGCCAACTCGTATTCGTCTGGCATGATGCTAATAACGGCCTGACCTTCTTTTATCGTTTCCCCGATTCCAGTAACGAAGGTCTTGGTCACATATCCGCTCTGAGGTGCCAAAATGTAGTAGTATCCAGAACGCTTTTTGTAATTGCTATACTGGTTCTCCATTTTATTGATGCTTCCCTCGGAATCCAATCTGTTCGAGGTCGTCGTGAGTCGTTCCGAAAGAACCTTCGCAATTTGCTTGTCATAATCCGCTCGGATAGTAGCGATATCTACACGCAATCGGATCAATTCATTCTGACTGTTGAACCAGTTGTTTCGTGCTTCCGTTTCCTTCGCTACTGAAGACTGATACTTCAGCCTACGGTCTTCGAGTTTCTTCAAGGAAATCAATTCTCGACTGTACAAGCTGTCGGCACGTCGATACTGATAAGCTGTAGTGGAGAGGTCGATTTCTGCTGCTTGCAATTTGATGCTATCATTTTGCACCTTCAACGTCGCCTGTTGCAATTTGATTTGCGCCTGCTGTAGTTTCAACTTTTGTTGATCGTTCAATGCGCGCAATTGTGCTTCTTGCGCATCTTCCTTATCGCCATAGGCAACAACGGCATCTTTTTTCAACGTGATTTGATTCCTTGTTCGTTCCAAAAGACGGTCATCCATGTAGGCGTCTTTGATCTCGGAAATCACCATCAACGTATCTCCTTTCTCCACGCGCTGACCTTCGAAAACCAACCACTGATCTACTCTACCGGCAATAATGGAATGAATTGTTTGCGGGCGGTGCTCAGGAAGAACCGTGGTCACTACTCCCGTTGTAGAAACGTTCTGCGTCCAAGGCAAAAGCATGACCACGAACACTGTGAAAAATGTCCATTTTAGCATGCGTAACATCAAACGCTTTGTCTTTTTCGACTCTACATAATTGAGCGTCGAAAACACGTTCCAGTTCATTCGATCCTGGATCTTATTCTCTGAAATGTTTAACATGATATATCTTTTATGTCAATAACTTCTCCTTTGTCAAGTACCACTTGTCGGTACTTCAAATCTTTCAAATTCTCCAATGGCTGTGAACTTGTAAGTAACACCGTCCA
The DNA here is from genome assembly GCA_003149635.1 of Fluviicola sp. XM-24bin1. GTDB lineage: Bacteria > Bacteroidota > Bacteroidia > Flavobacteriales_D > Crocinitomicaceae > UBA4466. The sequence goes on along the minus strand of QCWI01000006.1, from coordinate 53,002 downwards.
GTCATTTTCGTGATCCAAAAGGAACTGCAAAATGTTTTTTCGATCCTCTTCGCTGAATACCGAGAAACTGTTCTCAAGCAAGAGCAATCGCGGTCGATCTACAATACTTCTGGCGATAAGAATCTTCGCAATCGTGCTTTTTGAAAATTGTCGTCCTTGCGGCAGTACGCGCGTGTCGTAACCGTATGGTAAATCATTTATGAGCTTGGATAGTCCTAACGATTCCGTTGCCCAACGAACGTTTTCAAACGTTGCCCCGTCACGGCCTAAGGTGATGTTCTCTAGAAGTGTTCCTTCAAATAAAGACTCATCTCTGAGGTAACCACCAATTCCATTTCGAAGCGACTCAGGACAGTAGTTATTTACTGGAATGCTGTCAACAACGATAGAACCTCGACTAGGGCTGTACAATCCTCCAATAACATACAACAAGGTCGATTTACCGCTATCATTCTGGCCCGAAATAACTACGCGTTCCCCGGAGGCGATATCCAAATTGATATTGTTCAATACCGTTTTGTTCTCCTCTGGATATTCGAATGTCACTTGATTCAAATTCACTTCCAATCCTTTTGTATCACCTTCTTGCAATCGGATTCCTCCTTCCGTATCCAACTCCAAATCTGTTACCTGAGCGATCTTCTCTAAGGAGGTTAGAATGTCGTAAATCGTATCAAAGTTCAACATGATCTTCTCAATGGAGTTCATTACCAAGAGGATGATAATCTCCGCCGCTACGAACTGACCAATGTTCAACTCCTGCTCGATTACAAGCAAACCACCAATCAACAAGAGTCCAAATGCTACCAAGGCTTTGAACCCGACCATCAAACCATATTGACTCACCAATACAGAGAAATGCGATTCACGCGCACGTACATATCCTTCCGTCTTTGAGTTTACTTCATTGAGTGGTAATTGCGTTTCTCCCGCCAATTTGAAGGTGTAATTTGCTTTCGCCACCTCTTGTAACCAGTGTGCAATTTGATACTTACGTTTCGATTCATCTAAACTTGTCTCTAATCCTCGGCGCACCGTAAGTCGAAGTATCACGAATACAATGATGATTAAGAACAAACTGAATAAGATGAAGAACGGGTGGTAAAGAGAGAGTAGTATCAATCCGAAAAAGGCTTCAATACCTGCTGATGAAAAATCAATCATGATCTTCGGCAGTGCCTTCTGAACGGAGACAATATCGAAGAAGCGGTTCATCAACTCCGGCGTGTAATGCTTGTGCAAACGCTCCAACTTAATACGTGGTACACGGTAGGCAAATTCGAAGGCAGCACGCGCGAACACTTTCTGCTGCAAGTTCTCCGTTATGTGCAGCTGCTTAATCTGCAGGATTCCCGAAATGGCGATACCTCCAACTACGAAGAAGATCAAAACGATCCATGAAGTACTGACCGCGCCCCCTTGAATAAGGTTGATGATCGCTTGAATTCCGATGGGGAGAGACAAGTTGATCAAACCAATAAAGATGGCGTAGATGTAGATATTCCGTATCTCGATTTTATCTGGCTTGAGTAAAAGCCAGAATCGTTTCAACGGCGTTAGTTTCTGTTTTTCCATAATTTCTTGCTATGCTTTTGTGCATCATCTGAGTTGAGATGATTGCTTCATTTTTCGAGAATTTTGTTGGTAAACTCACCATAGAATGCGCAAACGGCATCTTCACCGTCGATAACGTTCGTAAGGCGTGGCAAATGATTCGTAAAGAAACGTTGGTGATTGGTTCCTTCAATAATCGTTGAGACCAACATGTGCGGATATTTGAAATCAGGTCGCATTTCTTCGATGATACTAGCTACGCGATGCACAACATCTTTGTAAGGCACGAAAAATCCGTGACGATTGTCTTCCGCCACCTTTTTGTTGAGATATACTTTGGATGATTCCTCAATAACGATTGATTGCAGTTTCACCTCGTTCACTTGTGAAACCGTCATATCCTCCGTCACTTTTTCAGTAAGCACCTGAATACAATTGTCTAACCGCTTCTTAGGGTCATCGATATTCATGGTGGCCATGATCAATCGATATTCAATCCATCGCCAGTACCACATCACGAGGTACGCCAATAAGTTGTGTTTGTTTTCGAAGTAGCGGTATATCGAAGCTTCCGTTGATGAGATTTCCGTTGCCAACTTCTTGAAAGTAAAATCATCGAAGCCCAACTCCTCAATCAAATCAATGGAGGCACGGATGATCTTCTTTCCCAAATCACTCGAAAGCGGATCCTTCAGAAACACGTTCTCGTTGATGCGAAACGAAATTCTATTTTGAAAGTCTTGCATTCCATTTAAATATTAAGAGTAGCAAACATAATAGTATTACTATCAAGTAGGCAAGTTTTAATACTATTTATGAAATTAATACTATTAATGTAAGTAGTAAATGAAATTTATGGAAAGGGCTACATCCATGAGTTCATGAGCAACCAGAGGTAATAGATTGCGAATCCTGTTAAGAATACGATGCCCAACCAACTCAAGACTTTCAACCACATTTTAGGATGGTAAGAACTCGGAACCAAGGCTCCAGTGACCAATTTATAGTTCACAATAGCGATTAATGGTGCAATCACAAAGCTCAAAATGGTAGCGATATCAACGAGATCCTTTAGATTTTTGCTAAGGAAATAGACGATGGCGAACGATCCAATCACCACTATTGCGATGCCCCAGATATAAATGGAATTGCTGGATTTCACTTCCTTTCCAACCTTATCGCTTTTGATCAATGCCCACGTACGTGATAAACTACGACCATATCCATCAAACACAGCGATTGCCGTTCCGAACATAATGGAGAAGGATGCTGCTGCGATGATGATATAGCTCCATTCACCTATGAAATTGGTAAACATACTTATGACCGAACTCGCAAATGGAGCTGTACCTTCTGGAAGTTCTTTCCCAGTTCCGAAGAGCATGTATGCCCCTAACGTAAGGAAACAGATCGACAGAACGGCTGATACCAAATACCCAAAATTGAAATCCAATAAGGTTTCCTTGAGCGTGGGCTTGTACCCTGTTTGCTCAATACGCTCTACCGTCCACAAACTATTCCATGCGCTCAAGTCTACCGCCGTCGGCATCCAACCCATTAAGGCAATAATGAATGGAATTGTCGCATCCGACCAAATTTCAGGAGTTTCAGTAACGACTTTCGCTTCCGGGCCTTGAATCAATGCCAGTACAAATGCCAGCAAAGTTGATAAAAGAAGAATGGCACCAATCACTTTTACGAGTGAATCCAAAATGCCGTATTTGCCCAGCATCAGAATGAGCGCACATCCAACAAAAAGAACAATGGTAACGGCGAGTCCATAATCGGTGAGTCCGAAGAGATTTTGCATGAATCCGGAAGTAACAGCTCCTACCGCTGCGCTCACAAAAAACATACTTCCGATGGTCACAGCGAAATACGCCCAAAGCATCCACTTCCCCAATCGCTTATATCCGTCGATGATACTTTCACCCGTCGCATTCGCGTATCGACTTCCAAATTCGAAGAATGGATATTTGAATACGTTTGCTGCGATTACAAAAGGGACTAATGCAAATCCAAAAGCGGCGCCAGCTCTTGTGCATTGAACAAGGTGGGAAACCCCGATACACGTACTCGCGAACAGAATCCCTGGGCCAATGGTTTTGAGCAAGTTGGAGATGCGTTCTTTATCCATCTAGAAGATCATTAATACAGTTAGGAATATTGCGGATCCAACCAGCATCAATGCAAAAGTATAAGGTAGAATTGCCCGCGCTTTCAAACCGGTAATACCTAAAAGTGGCAAGGCCCAAAACGGTTGCAACATGTTGGTAATTTGATCTCCGTACGCAAGCGCCATGATCGCTTTTGGTGCACCGACTCCAATACTGGATGCAGCTTCAATGATAATTGGCCCTTGAATGCTCCATTGCCCACCTCCGCTCGGTACAAAAATATTGACCAATCCTGAGGATAAGAAGGTATAGACAGGGAAGCTCGTTGGACTGGAATGCGCGGCGAAGAAATCGGAAATTTGCCCGACCAATCCTGCGTGTTTCATAATTCCTAATATTCCGAAGTACAGCGGAAATTGAATCAAAATTCCAGAAGCTCCTCCAATGGCGGTGTTCACCGATTTTAAGAAGGATCGAACCGATCGATGCAGCATTAGCGCTAAGCCAAAGAGCAAAAGATTAATGAAATCAGGACTCACAAAATCCCATCCAACTTCGGGATCACCGAAAGCTTTGAAAATCCTGAAAATCATGTAGGCAAAAACGAGCGCACCTAGAATCATTCCGAACCATTTGGAAGCGTCTATTCGCTCTGCTCCTTCGGCTTTTTCTTCCTCAACCTCGGTCGATTCATCCTTAATAACTGGCAGCGACACGGCTCGCTCGGATCGTTTCCCAAGCCAGTACATGAACAATGGAAGAACAATGATCAACAGTGCAATTGCCGTGAGATTCATGCTTCCGAAAATTGTCTCGGAAAAGGAGTAATTATTCGGTAATTCGGCCAATTGCTCCGGCGAATAAATGTCCGCCATCATTCCCTTTACGTGGCCCGATTCCGCTGCTTTTATGGGCGCAGATCCAGAAATTCCCCCGTGCCAAACCATTAAGCCGCTGTATCCAGCCGCACCGATGATTGGATAGTTAAATTGGATTTTATTTCGAACCGCTCGCTCACCCACCTTTCTGGCCAATATCGCTCCGAAAATGAGTCCAAGTCCCCAATTAAACAAGGCAACAGTAACGGTTAAAACCGTGACAATAGCCGCCGAAGTAGCAGTAGAGTTACAATAACGCGTTACGTGACTGATTAGAAAATTTACGGGTTTGGTTAATGCCAATACGTGCCCCAGCACGAGCATCAACATCATTTGAAAAGCGAATACTATGTATGGTTTGTCCCAAAGTCCTTGCTCCCAGGAATACAGCAATCCTTCCACTCTATCCCATCCTGTGACATTGCTCTTCATAGCGCAGAAGGAAATTACAAATGTGATTACAGTTAAGAAAATGGCAATTGAAAACGGACTTGGCAAGAGCGTTCGAAAGGCCTTTTCAATAAATCGGAAGAATTTCATTCGTAGTTCGCTTGTCGGATAAAAGTAGGGAATGCTTTTGAATTTGACCTTTTATCCCTCCTCCCTTGAGGGAGGTCTAGGGAGGGTGATGGGTATTTTGCAAATTTAAACGAGTTGTCACCCCCTAAAAGTCCCCTCAAGGGGACAGGGGCGAATTCTTGAATTAGCAATTTTCGTAAACGCATTATTCCTACTTTTAAGCTCGTGAATTCTGAAGAAAAATACATGCGCCGTGCCATTGAATTGGCTGCTCTTGGAGCCGGAAAGGTATCGCCCAATCCGATGGTAGGTGCGGTAGTGGTTCACAACGACGTAATTGTTGGGGAAGGATATCACGAAAAATACGGCGAAGCGCACGCCGAAGTGAATGCTATCAACGCTGTTGCGAATCCGGAAATTTTATCGGAATGCACGATTTACGTTTCGCTCGAACCCTGCGCTCATCATGGGAAAACACCGCCTTGTGCTGATTTAATTGTAGAGAAACAACTGAAGCGCGTGGTGATTGGTTGTGGAGATAGCTTTGCTCAAGTGAATGGTAAAGGAATTGAGCGTTTGACGGCCGCAGGAATTGAAGTCACGGCTTTCTTATTAGAAGATCAAGCCAGAGCGCTGAACCGAAAATTCTTCACCGTTCAAGAAAAGAAACGACCGCATGTTACACTAAAATGGGCTGAGACACGCAACGGCTTTATTGATAATACCTCAGGGAAGAAGGGAGAAATTTCATGGATTTCTGGGCCGGAAACACAAGCTTTCGTTCACAAACTGAGAGCAGAATGTGACGCGATACTCGTTGGCAAGAACACTGTGATTAACGATAATCCATCTCTAACAGTTCGTGCGGTTAGTGGTAAAAATCCCATTCGCGTTGTGTTGGATTCCAATTGTGAATTGAGCACCAATTACGCCGTTTTCAATAATACTGCGGAAACCATCGTCTTCAATACCGTTAAAAACGAAGAATTGAAAGGGATCTCCTACATTCAACTGGAATCGATGGAGGCCGAGAATATTTTGAACGCTCTTCACGGGAGAGGTATCCAATCGGTATTGCTGGAAGGAGGACGAAATACGATTCAATCATTCCGTAACCATTGGGACGAAGCCGTTCAGATTGTTGGACAAACGGTTTTCGAAAGCGGTACCAAAGCCCCAGTAATTGAAGGAACGTTGATTAAACAAGAAAATATATTCGGAGATCTTATAAACTTCTACCGACCATGATTCCTTTAACTCTATCGGTAGCCAGTTCCAGTTTGATCTTTGTGATCTTCAAACTTTTCCGTCGATTCAATATTGACACTTTCCAAGCCATCGTATTCAACTACGCAACTGCTTTTACCATCGGAATGACGCTGTATGGTAATCAATGGAGCAACGAATACTTAAATCAAACCGACTGGATGTTTGCCGCCTTGGGCGCTGGGATTTTATTCATTTGCCTCTTCTTTTTGATGGGAAAAAGTTCCCAGTTGAACGGAGTTGCTTCTACATCCGTCGCGGTAAAAATGAGCATGGCAGCGTCTCTTTTGGCAATGATTATAATCTTCGGAAAACCGCTGGGAATTCTGAATGGATCCGGGATCGTTTTGGCCATGTTGGGGGTTTTCCTTGTTTCCTATTCTAAATCGGATAAAGTTAATTCCTCATGGATGCTGATCGTGCTCTTCCTTGGAAGTGGTATGTTGGATTTCCTACTGTACGTGGTTCAAGAAAACCTCTTGCAAGGTCTTCCCGATTCTATTTTCACAGCTATCGGATTAGGGACTGCAGGAGTTTTTGGATTGATGATTCTATCCACCCAATGGATTTCAGGCAAACGAAAATTTCAATGGAGAAATGTACTCGGAGGATTTGTGCTTGGTATCCCGAACTACTTCTCCATTTACTTGCTTTTGGTATCGTATAAATCTACAGGATGGAGCGATGTTACCGTTCTTTCGATTACCAACGTTTCGGTGGTTGTCACCTCAGCTTTACTCGGATTTCTCGCCTTTCGTGAGCAAGCCAGCGTTCGCAAAATTGTAGGATTGATTTCCGCTATCTTTGCTATCGCACTCTTATATCTTTCAAACAGATCGTAATATGAAACTTTACCCTTTAAATACAGGAAATTTCAAATTGGACGGAGGCGCCATGTTTGGTGTTGTTCCGAAATCGCTTTGGACGCGAACGAATCCTGCCGACGACAACAATATGTGCGATTGGAGTATGCGATCCTTACTTATTGAGGACGGCGATCGTTTGATATTGATTGATACCGGAATTGGAGACAAACAATCGGAAAAGTTCTTTTCTCATTATTACCTCTCCGATCACAACAGCTTGGAGCCCAATTTGAAAAAGCTTGGGTTTGGATTGGACGATATCACTGATGTTTTCCTCACACACTTGCACTTTGACCATTGCGGAGGTGCCATTAAATGGAATAAAGACCGAACAGGATTTGAACCCGTATTTAAGAACGCGACCTACTGGAGTACGGAAAATCATTGGAAATGGGCGACGGAACCCAATCCCAGAGAAAAAGCATCTTTTCTGAAGGAGAACATCATGCCTATTCAGGAATCGGGACAATTGAAATTCATCGATCGCAAAGGCGATTACACAGAAAATGTATTCAACAATTTTGATGTCTTTTTCGTGGATGGTCATACCGAGAGCATGATGATTCCTCATATCCATTACAAGGAAAAAACATTGGTTTTCATGGCGGATTTACTTCCGAGCGTTGGGCATATCCCGCTTCCATACGTAATGGGATACGATACACGTCCATTGCAAACCTTGAAAGAGAAAGATTTTTTCCTCAAAAAAGCCGAAAAAGAGAACTATGTGCTCTTTCTGGAACACGATCCGGTAAATCAATTGGCTACATTGAAAAATACTGAGAAGGGAATCCGCTTAGATCAGACCTTTGACTTCCATGAATTATTCTGATTTTTTGTAATTTACCTCCTCCAAAAACGCTACCATGATTCAATACGTCGAGAAACTATTCGAAGAAACCAAAACGATCATCTTACCTGGTTTGGGTGCTCTTACCATTACAAATCTAGACACGAAAGAGATGATGTTTATGCCGTACCTCAAACACGATGATGGTGCGTTGGCAGGTTTCATCGCAAAAGATGCTGGCATTTCAGAAGAAGAAGCTAAGAAAATGGTCTCAGATGAAGTGCATCGCATGCTCAACGAAATTGAAGGTGGTAAATCGGTGCCGTTCGGAAACTTTGGAAGCTTTGGTAAGGACGCTGACGGAGATATGATCTTCGAAAACGCTGAAGACAATGCTGAATCATCGGAACCGGCAGCTGCTCCTTTAGTTGACACGGCTAAGGAAGATGCTGACAAGAAAGCCAAGGAGGACGCAGATGCTAAAAAGGCAGCGGAAGCCGAAGCAAAGAAAAAAGCCAAGGAAGAAGCTGACGCCAAAAAAGCAGCAGAAGCCGAAGCGAAAAAGAAAGCAAAGGAAGAAGCAGACGCTAAAAAAGCGGCAGATGCCGAAGCAAAAAAGAAAGCAAAGGAGGAAGCTGATGCCAAAAAGGCAGCGGAAGCCGAAGCAAAAAAGAAAGCAAAGGAGGAAGCTGATGCCAAAAAGGCAGCGGAAGCCGAAGCAAAAAAGAAAGCCAAGGAGGAAGCTGATGCTAAAAAGGCTGCGGAAGCCGAAGCGAAGAAGAAAGCTGAAGAGACCAAGAAAAGTTCTCCAAAAGTAGCTCCTGTGCCAACTCCTCCGAAAGCAGAAAAACCAAAAGAGACTCCTAAGGCAGAAGCACCTAAACCAACTGAAAAGCTGAAAGAAGCGGCTTCAAAATCGACGGTGAATCAGGTGATTCCAGATTTGGACAATAAGAAAGATGCTCCTAAGTCGGAAACTAAGAAAGCAACGACCACTTCAACAGCGGCGGCAGCTGGGGCGGCATCAGCGAAAGTAACTCCTGAAAAGAACATTCTTCAAAAAGAAGAAATTGCTGCGAATCAACAGAAACTAGACAAGCTCAAAAAAGACAAAAAGGAGAAACCAAAGAAGAAGCGTAAGAAACGTAGTGCTGGGTTCTACATTTTGATTGGTTTAGTCTTCATTATCGTAGCTGGTGGAACATTCGTCGCATTGAATTACGAGCAAGCGAAAGAATACTTACCATTCCTAGCTGATAGTACTGCTGCAGAGCCTTCGGAAGACGACGAAAACAGTGTTCTTAATGAACCTGACGAAGAACCGGCAGATGAGCAAGAAACTGCATCAGACGAAACGGACGAAGACGAAATGGCCGATGAAGCTGATGAACCAGCAGATTTAGAAGAAGGACAAGAAGAAGATCCCCAGGAAGAAATTCAAGAAGCTCCTGCTGATCCCGAACCAGAACCTACTCAAAAGCCTATAACTGGTAGCAACGATCAACCGTATCACATTGTTGCGGGTGTGTTCGGCGAGGCTGCAAATGCAGAACGCTTGGCATCCAAAATTCAAGGGATGGGATATCCTGCTAAGACTTTCCAAAGAGGTGATAAAACTGTGGTGAGTGTACAATCGTATGCTTCTTCGGCCGAAGCGCAAGCCGCTCTATTATCGGTTTCAGATGCCGCTCCTAAGGGATGGGTTTTGCATTGGCCGTGAAAAGAGAGCAAAGATGGAAAGAGAAAAGAGGAAAGACTCCAGACACTAGACGCTAGATTTTCCAACTTAAATCGTACAACGCGTCATTGAATTGTCCTTTCTACGGAAAGGCCCGCCGCGACCACCTCGTCCTTTGAAACGTTGACGGCACTTGGGATTGTACTGAATCGGAATTTTCAAATGCATATAAATATCTACACCGTAAAGGTCTGTTCTGGAAATCCAGCTGATTAATTTATCCGTTCCCACGGTCAAAGGCCCCAATTGTACAGCAGCGCCCATTTGCGGATAACGATATTCGTACAAGCTGAATGGAAGTGCCAATTCAATCCAATACGATTCATAGCGCGGTGTTACTGAAAGACTGTTCGCATGACGCACTCCAAATGTTCTTCTACCCGCTGGAATTCCCTGAATAATTGTTCCGTTTACGTACACGCGCGATGCCCAAAGATTGTAATCGAATTGAACGGACATGAACGTTGGCAAGCTCATTTTATTTGGCTGACGCACCTCTCCCTGTTGGATATTCTCCTCTTGCTGTGCATATAAATCCGTCACATTGTCTTCATTCGCCTCAGCGTCTTGATATTGTTCCCAATTGAAATTGCTGAAATTGTATCCGGCGTATTGAATTTGATCTTCTGGAAATTTAATCGACCCTAAATCCATGATCGATACGCCCAATTTGAATTTGTACGGGTTCTGGCGACATCCATATTTTGCCGAATTTGGATAATACACAGAAGCCTCCCCTAGCATTCTTTGGTATGTAAATCCAAGATCAAATCCCCAGCCTTTTCCAGTATTAAACTGAGGGTTCGGCGTGTACATAGCGTCCACGGTGAAATCATTGTATTGAATCAATGAATCGTTGTCTACAATGAAATCTACATCGTAAATATTCGCTCCACCACCCGCTAGCGGAAAAAACTTAGAGATGGACACACCTGCCATAAACATATCCCGGCCGTGCTTTTTGAAAGTGTATGCGAAAGAACCTTTGATTTCTCCAAACTGAGAAGAGGCAATTCGCAGTCGTTCCATTTGATAGCGGATATCATGCTGCACCACGTAATCGGCTACTCCATTTTCGATAAACTGCGCTACGTAATCCGGCACACCGCGAACATCCGTATAACTTCTTACCCCCGTTGATAATCCAGCGGCGAAATCTCCTTGACTCCAAACGGCAGCCAATGTGTGAACGAAATTTCGATTGTACGCATGATACTTATTTCTGGACTGATTGAATTGGATATCATCTTCCGAGATATTAACCGTCCCACGCCGAGCATCTCGGGCAATCCCAAGCCAACTTTGTTTCTGTAAATAGACCAAATCGTTGTTTACATATGATCCCGCTCCCACAATATTGATGTCCAACCAAACCTTTGCATCCAACATGGAAGACGGATTGATGAACACGCTATTCGTCGGCATGTAATTGCTTTGTAGCGAGCCAAAATTATTCTGAGAATAACCGATTAGCCCACATAGCAGAAAACTATATGTAATTAAATGTTTAATCAAATTGTGTTACAAACCTCGGAAGAGATCAACCAATCTATTGGAATACCCTGCTTCATTATCGTACCAACCTACAATCTTCACCATGTTCCCTATGACGCTCGTCAATTCAGCATCAAACAAACAGCTATTCGGGTTCCCTAAAATATCTACGGAAACCAATGGATCTTTCGTGTAGGCAAGTATGTTTTTTAATTCTCCTTCAGAGGCGGCTTTCATTGCTGCCTTGATTTCATCTTCCGTCGGTGGATTCTCTACAACGAGTGTTAAGTCGGTTAATGATCCATCGGGTACCGGAACGCGAATTCCGCATCCTCCAATGTGACCTTCCAACTCAGGAAAAATCTTGGCCAATGCTTTTGCCGCTCCCGTTGTTGTTGGAACGATGGACTCAGCAGCTGCCCGGGCACGACGTAAATCCTTGTGCGGTGCATCGTGCAATCTTTGGTCGGATGTGTACGAGTGTACCGTGGTGATGAAGGCACTGTTAATGGTACAAAGTTCTTTCATCACCTTGACCATAGGTGCCGCGGAATTCGTGGTACACGACGCATTGGAAATCAATGTCTCATCCCCATTTAAGATGCCATCGTTCACACCCAACACTACGGTTTTGATATCCGAAGATTGCGGTGGCGCTGATAATACGATTTTCTTCGCCCCTCCTTCAAAGTGCTTCGAAGCCAACTCGCGCGTTCGAAACAAACCAGTTGATTCAAGTACATATTCGGCTCCTAGCTTCGACCAAGGAATGTCCTTCGGGTCTTTGAATTGCGTGAAAGTAACTTTTCGTCCGTTTTCGAACACTAATGCATCTCCCTCAACGGTAAAATCCATGGGAAAACGACGGTGAACGCTATCGTATTTGAGAAGGTGTGCAAGGGTTGCTATCGGGGCAAGATCATTCACGGCAACAACCTCAATATTCTCATTAGAGATTGCCATCCGTAAAAAATAGCGACCGATACGGCCAAAACCATTAATCCCGACGTACTTCATTTTCCTTGCTTTCTTATAAATGTAACGATCTCAAATGGCAAAAGCGTATGTATAGACGAAAAAAAAGACGACTAAAAAGCCGCCTTTCTTCTTATCAATTGGAGATCATCGAAGTACCTCGATAAATCCATGTTTTTGTAATTGTTCACCACCTTCGATTGTTGCGTCGATGATGTAGAAATACGTTCCTTCGCTTACCGGCTGTCCGTTGGATGTTCCATCCCAACCTCCGTTTGGATCGCTGTATTCGAAAATCAAGTTCCCCCAACGGTTGGTAATCGTACACGTGAATGATTCTAGTCCTTCGGCTTCTACACTCCAGATGTTATTTCCTACCATGGATGAAAGTGAAATCACATTCGGAGCCACGATATCACAAAGTTTGTTACCAAGCACCGCTGAAGCAGAAGCAGTTCCACAGGCGTTCGTTGCATCCACAGAATAAACTCCCGGCGCGCTAACGGTTATGGAATTAGTATTGACTTCTCCCGTACTCCAGGTGTAAGCAGTTGTTGATGCTTCAGCATTCGCCACCATTACGTATTGCGTTCCAGAACAGATAATTGTATCCTGAAGGAATACCCATGGATCGGGCAAGAAGTTGATAATTGAGCTTGTGGATACATCACAAATACTATCGGTAAACGTCACGGTATAAGTGCCATATACTGATGTTTGAATTTGTGGATTCAAGGTCAACGAATCCTGTAGGAATGTAATCGATGTATCGGCTGCTGACCAATACCCTCCGTGCGGAGACTGCGTACCAGTCGCGTAATGCGTGTACAAACAAGCATCTGCCTCAGGGAAAATTACCGGAGCTGGAAACTCATCCACCACTACTGTAATGGTATCGAAACACAAGTTGCTATCACCAACAACTACTTCGTACGATCCGGATGCTAATCCTGTAAATACTCCGGTTGGTTGCGGTGTTCCTCCGTTGATCGAATATCCGTAAGGCAATACACCATTTACTGCTTCCACCTCAACAATTCCATCGCTTGCATTCGAGCAAACGGTATCTGAAGTCAACATGGAAAGTGTTGGGAAAGGATCTGCACCGATTACAACAGAAACCGTATCTGTACAACCATTCGCATCCTCTACTTGAAGGAGATAGGTATTGGCGCTTACGCCTGTAAAGTTTCCTGTTGGTTGCGGATTGGTTCCGTTGAGCGTATATGTGTACGGCTGCGTTCCGTTGATTGCTGAAACGTCTACCGTGGCGTTATCTTGACCACACGTCGCATCTGTAAATCCATTCAATGTGATTTCTGGCGCCGCATTCTCTCCTATTGTAAATACATAAGGAGTAATACAACCAGAGGCATCCTGCACATACACCGTATATGTTCCTGCTCCCAAATTTGTATAAGTGCCAGAGGCCTGAAAGTTCAAGGTATCGTTTAGTGAATATTCGTACGGCCCTATACCTCCCGACGCTGTAATTTCAACAGATCCTGAAGTAGCATTACAATTCGTAGGTGTGTTGTTCAATTCCGAAATGTTCAAACCTCCGCCTGTTGGAGTGACTATAACATCATCCGTTTCCACGATTACCGAACCATTACATGAAGTGTAGGTAGCTTCAACCGTATAGGTGGTTGTAGTCGTTGGACAAACATTAATAGTATCCGTAGTTCCTAGTGAAACTCCATTCTCGAACCACTCTACCGTGTAAATTGGTGCTCCATCCGGTAAGAATCGCCATCCTTCAGGCGTAGTTACTGTCCAAACTCCTGTATTTCGTCCCGGAGCTGCCAATCCCGTTGTTCCAGCCATGTCCTGAATTCCAACTAAGGTATTTCCTGAGTTCCAAGTAGTACAGCTTGCTTTGTTTTCAATGTACACATCGATGGCGTTCGTTGTTTCGTACAAAACGATCATGTGTGTACTGTTCAAGTTTGTACAGCTAAAGTGCGCAATCGCATCAAACGTAACAACGAATATTCGACAAGGTGCTGTTCCCAAAATGTGATAGTTTACCTGACCTGATACCGATGGATCAATATCATGGTAAGGGCCAAAAATGTTTCCTGCTGGAACCAATGCTGGATCTGGACATTGTGCACTAAACGCCCAAGGATGATAACCTCCTGCATTCGCTGTACCAAATTGAATACATCCATTCGATCCAATCACACAGCTGTTATACGTTTGGCCGTAGAAACAAAAATCGAATGGCAAAGTAATCGCTGGACTCCAAATATCATCGGTTCCTACGGATACCGGTGTTCCTCCTGTAGCGTTATACGCAATCGGTGGATTGTGCGGAATTCCTAGCACTTGGTAACTGGATGTTGCTCCGGCGTCAAAAGGCGTAGCGACAAGGTCAACGCAGGGATCATTACAGTCGGTAACTGTATCATTTCCGGCATTCACGGAAGGGCATCCTGGGAATTGGGCATTGGCGGTAAAAACAGTTAGAAAAGCTGTCGCCAACGTGAGTAATAGCACTTTCATTGTAGCAGTAAGTTTATGTTAGCAGTAACTTGTCTTACAAGTTTACCAATTTTAATTGTTTGTGTGGTCAGATAGCGAATTAAATTATCGTGAACGCCCTCATACTGTACATTTTACAATTTCTCATTCAAAAATCGTGTAAAAGTCCCTCGAATTGGTGATAACTTCCCCCTTTTCCATCCTTGCTAGATCGTTATATCGTGTAGTTTTGTAGTTCATTCGCAAACGAAACTGAGAAAATGGAAAATCAAGAATTAGCGCGCATTGCTTCACAAGTAAGAAGAGATATTGTACGAATGGTATCAGCCGTAAGTTCAGGTCACCCAGGAGGGTCGCTTGGATGTGCAGATTTCTTAACAATGCTCTACTTCGACCAAATGAAACACAATCCGGAATCATTCAACATGGACGGAGCGGGAGAAGACTTATTCTTCTTGTCGAACGGTCACATTTCACCGGTTTGGTATAGCGTTCTATCTCGTGCAGGATATTTTCCAACCGAAGAGTTAGGAACCTTCCGTAAGATTTCATCTCGTTTGCAAGGACACCCTTCTACGGACAAAAAAGTTCCGGGTGTACGTATGGCTTCAGGTTCTCTCGGACAAGGGCTTTCCGTTGGAGTTGGAGCTGCATTGACTAAAAAAATGAACCAAGACGACACTTTGGTGTACACACTTCACGGTGATGGTGAGTTGCAGGAAGGACAAATTTGGGAAGCAGCCATGTACGCAGCTGCAAACAAAGTGGACAACCTTATCGCTACAATCGATTACAACGGACGCCAAATCGACGGAGACGTGGATGACGTGCTTTCTTTGGGTGACCTATCTAAAAAATGGCAAGCTTTTGGATGGGAAGTACTTGAAATGGATGGGCACGATTTCGAAGATATGCGAACAACTTTTGCAAAAGCGAAGTCATTAATCGGTAACGAAAAGCCTATCGTCATCGTTATGAGAACAGAAATGGGTCAAGGTGTTGACTATATGATGGGCACACACAAGTGGCACGGAGTTGCTCCGAACGATGAGCAATTGGCCGACGCATTGAACCAGTTGGAAGAAACTTTGGGAGACTATTAAACAACTACTCACCATATTATTTTTACTGGGCGCTTTCCTTTCGAATGCGCAAGAGGATAAAACACGCATTCTCTTCATTCTGGACGCATCCAATAGTATGAATGCCCGGTGGGAAGGTGAAACGCGAATCGCGACAGCGAAAAAGCTTTTGAGCAAGACCGTTGATGAAATTGGGGACATTCCAAATCTAGAAGTGGGATTGCGCGTTTACGGACATCAATCGGCCATTACACCTACTTTCGAAGATTGTGACGACACCAAGTTGGAAGTTCCAATAGCTGCGGGAAATAGTCAGCAAATCAAAAATCGTATTCAAGGCATTCAAGCCAAAGGAACCACGCCAATCGCTCGGTCGCTAGAGGCTGCCGCAGGAGATTTTCCGGACAACACAGGCCGAAACATCATCATTCTTATTACCGACGGAATCGAGGCCTGTGACAATGATCCCTGTGTGATTGCTCAAAAACTGAAAGACAAAGAAGTCAACGTTACACCTTTCGTTATCGGACTTGGTTTAGATCTGTCTTACCTTGAGAAGTTCAATTGTATTGGAAGCTACGAAGAGGCAGAAACCAAAGATGCTTTCGAAAAAGTATTGGAGAATCTAATCTCGAAGGTGGTTCTGAATACCACGGTTCAAATCAACTTGAATACTGTGGACGGAAGGCCATTGGAAACCAACGTGGATATGTTCCTGTACGAAGCGAACACGAACAATCTGAAATACACGTACACGCATACCTTGAACCGTAAAGGGAATCCGGATACCTTGGTATTGGATCCAGAGTTAAAGTATGACTTGGTGGTAAACACTACACCACGCGTTGAATTGAAAGGAATTGAAATCGAAAAATACAAGCACAACACCGTCAACGTTGATGCCGGTCAAGGAGAAATTCAATTCCGATTCACCAATGCAAGCAAACCGTATCAAATCGATGCGCGCATCATGCAACAAGGCGAGGCACAAACACTGAATACCCAAAAAATTGGTGAAACAGACAAGTATCTTGTTGGTTGGTACGATGTAGAAATCTTGACACTTCCACGAATCTACGTTTCGGTGAAAGTAACGCAAAGTGGATTGGAAACCATCAACATTAAGGCTCCCGGATTTATGAGTTATTCTGCTGGGAATGGAATTGTTGGGCAAATTTTCGCAAAGAATAGCAATGGCACTTGGGATTGGATCTGTAACCTTGATGATGGCGCTTCCAAAGGTCGATTTACCCTACAACCTGGTGGCTACAAAGTCATTTATCGAAAGAAAGAATCGTTTAAATCGGAATATACTTTAGAAAAAGAATTTAGAATTAATTCAAACAGCACAACTACTCTGAAATTATGATGGAAACAATGGAATTTGAAGTACTTGGAAAGAAAGACACTCGCTCAGGATTTGGCGAAGGATTACTTGAAATTGGAAAACAAAACAAAGATGTGGTGGCGCTGTGTGCGGATCTTACCGGATCCTTGAAAATGAATGCTTTCCAAAACGAATTTCCAGAACGTTTCTTTCAGGCAGGAATTGCTGAAGCAAACATGATGGGAATGGCCGCTGGAATGACCATCGGAGGAAAAATTCCTTTCACTGGGACTTTTGCCAACTTCTCCACAGGACGTGTGTACGATCAAATTCGTCAGTCCATCGCATACTCTAATAAGAATGTAAAAATCTGTGCTTCTCACGCTGGATTGACGCTAGGAGAAGATGGAGCTACCCACCAAATTTTGGAGGACATCGGAATGATGAAAATGTTGCCAAACATGACGGTAATCGTTCCTGCTGATTTCAACCAAACGAAACAAGCGACTATGGCGATTGCCGCATACGAAGGCCCAGTTTACCTTCGATTCGGACGCCCTTCAGTTCCAATCTTTGTAAAACCAGACGCCAACTTCCAAATCGGGAAGGCCGATGTGTTGATGGAAGGAAGCGATGTGACTATTATCGCATGCGGTCATTTAGTATGGAAATCCATTGAAGCAGCGCAAGAATTGGCGAAAAAAGGAATCTCTGCTGAGGTAATAAATATGCACACGATTAAACCTTTGGATGAGCAAGCTGTCCTACAGTCAGTAGCAAAAACAAAATGTGTTGTTACTGCAGAAGAACACATGATCAACGGAGGCCTGGGAGATTCCATCGCACAAGTGTTGACGCGCAATCATCCAGCACCACAAGAATACGTAGGAGTAAATGATTCCTTCGGTGAAAGTGGAACTCCGGCAGAATTGATGACCAAATACGGCATCGATACGCCAGATGTGATCGCAGCTGCAGAGCGCGCAATTCAACGAAAATAATCTATGGCAAAACCCCTTGACGATTCTGAAATCCTGCAGCAATTTTCACAGGGGGGAGCAAAGGCTGAACTAGCGTTTCGTGCGTTGGTAGATCAGCACGGCCCTGCATTGTATCGTCAAATTCGTGGGATGGCGAAATCGCACCAGCTCACCAACGATATTCTTCAAGACGTATTCGTAAAAGTGTACCAGAATCTTTCTGAATTTAAAGGAGATTCAGCGCTATACACTTGGATGTTTCGTATTGCCAGAAACGAAACGCTTAATTTCCTTCAAAAAGAACAACGTCGATCCGGAGTAGATCTCGACGAACCGATCTTGGAAATTAAAGCGGGACATGCCGCCTTGGATCAAATCAGTGGAGATGAAATTTCACAACTACTCCAAGACGCCATTGATACTTTACCCGACAAACAAGCGGCAGTCTTCCAAATGAAGTATTTCGAAGACCTTCCGTACAACGAAATTTCGAAACGATTGGGAACAAGTGAAGGAGCCTTGAAAGCCAGCTTTTTTCACGCGAAGAAAAAAATTCAAGAATTTATCCTTTTACAATTAAACCATTGAGTGAGTTAACTATCTAATAAGAAATGGAAGAGAAAAAAGACATATTTGATTTCATCGAAAAGCGACCGATAGAGACGCCTGATGCCAGCTATTTCAAGGATTTAGCGGATAAGGTTATCGCCGACGTGAACGATGAACCTGAAGAACCTCAGGCGAAGATCATTCCATTGTTCCAACGTCCAATTACTTGGATTTCGGGTGTTGCGGCAGCTGTTTTGGTAGCATTTTTATTGCTCCCGGAAGCGACAGGCTCTATTAGCACCATTGATTTAGCCAATACAAATGAACCATCCCGTGCGGAAGTGTTGGCTTACGTTAATGACAACATCGATGATTTTGACGAAGAACTATTGATTGAGTTCATTGCTGAGAAAAACTTAGGATCGGAACCGGTTTTAACACAAGAACCGCAACCGGAAGTAGAACCTTTGGAAACAATTATTGAAACAGAAACGAAAGACTTGCAAGAGTCGTTAAAGCAGATTTCAGACGAGGAAATCCTTGAGTATTTAGAACTCGAAGGAGGTTTGGACGAGAGCGACGACGACTTCATCATGTAATAAAATCGATATTATGAATACACGATACTTTGCCCCAATTTTAGTGCTCTTGCTGATGGCTTTCAGCTTTGAGGCATACAGTCAACCGCCACGTGGTGGACGGAAACCCGGACAGCGCCAACAGAAGAAAGAGCGTGTGAAGCAGTTGAAAATTGCCTACTTCACCGAAGAGTTGGATTTGACCGAAGAAGAAGCGGAAAAATTCTGGCCGATCTACAATGAGATGGAAGAAAAGATGAAGGCGGAAAAGAAGAAAAAGAACGCTGCCACTACTGCCATCAAGAATGGAATCGATACAATGACCGACGCTGAAGTTGAGGCCAAAATGAAAGAAGCGCTAGATGCTCGAATTGAAGAAGCTGAAATTCAGAAAGAATACCTCGTGAAAATTGGTGAAGTCATTGGATTTAAGAAAGCTGCAAAAGTCGTAAGTTTGGAAGCCCAATTCAAACGCGAATTAGTAAAGCGTTTGGCGAACGATACCGATGCCGAATCGAACGAATGACAACCAACAGGATTTTTTAAGGCTGCAGGGACAAACGAATCCCTTCCCTTATCTTATTGACGTTGATCGCGCCGAAGGCAGTTGGATAATCGACACCTCTGGGAAGCGGTATCTTGACATGATCGCCGGCGTGGCGGTAAACAACATCGGGCACAACCATCCGAAAGTCGTTTCAGCCATTAAATCGCAAGTAGATCGTCATATGCACGTAATGGTGTACGGCGAATTCGTTCAGGATGCCCAATTGAATTTTGCACGGAAATTAACGTCCCTCCTCCCCGATTCATTGAATGCTGTTTATACGGTCAACTCTGGAACAGAAGCGAACGAAGCTGCATTGAAATTGGCCAAACGCGTTACTGGAAGAACCGAATTGATTTCATTTCGCGGGAGCTATCACGGTTCCACACACGGATCGATGAGTGTTTCGGGCAATGAAACAAAGAAAGAAGCATTCCGACCTTTGCTACCAGACGTCCGCTTTTTGACGTTCAACGAAGCGGCAGAGCTCGAACAAATCACGGAGAAAACAGCAGGTGTCATCATTGAAACGATACAAGGAGATGCCGGAGTTAGAGTGCCGTCCAAGGAATTTTTGAAAGCCCTTCGTGATCGATGTACCGAGGTCGGTGCGCAACTCATTTTTGATGAAATCCAGTGCGGAATGGGACGCACAGGAAAATTATTTGCCTTCGAGCACTTTGATGTTGTTCCTGATATCCTTACGCTGGGAAAAGCTTTGGGTGGAGGCATGCCGATTGGTGCACTCGTTTCTTCAAAGGAGAATTTGCATCAATTTACATTCAACCCGATGTTGGGTCATATCACTACTTTCGGTGGACATCCGGTTGTCTGTGCTGCGGGACATGCCTGCCTGGAAGTCCTTGATTCTGAAATTGACTTCAATGAAGTAGAACGTTTGGGAGCTCTGCTAGAATCTTTACTCGAAAACGAACCGGAAATCAAGGAAATCCGTTGCATCGGAATGATGTTCGCCTTCGACATGGAATCCTTTGAACGCGTCGAAAAAGTGGTCAAAAAATGCCTCGAAAAAGGATTGATTAGCTTTTGGTTTTTGTCGCATCCGTATAGTTTCCGCCTGTCACCACCATTGAATATTTCGGAGGAAGAGATTCTGGAGGCTGCGAAGATTATTGGTGAGGCGATTGGGGATACAAGAAGCTAGACAATAGACCGCTTCGCTTAAAGAATAAAGATCAAAGACTAGTACTTAATTTTTAATGGAGATTCGAAATCTGAGTTCGTAATTATGGACTTCGGTGTGCTTCCGAAGTGAGGAGACAAGAAACATTTTTAAGATTAGTAAAACAGCGAAGGCGCTTGTCGTTTGGATGATTCATCCACTCATTCGATAGTTTTACTTCTTGAAAATGTTGCGCCGAACGGCTTGAAGCACACCTTGATTTTTTCATTCTTTTTGCTTGATCAAAAAGAATTAGGAAGAATTAAACTAATCCATGGAGATTCCTATTGAGTCCAGGGATTAAAGACTTTTCAAAAAAGAAAGTATCACCTCCTTCACTTTCCCAAACTCCTCTTCAGTAATACAAAACGGAGGGTTCACGAAAATCACATTACCAAGCGGGCGCAAGAGAACACCGCGTTCCAAGAAGAATTCATACGCACGGGTCTTGAGGTCAGAGAAATAACTTGCTTCTCCTGATTCCTGAATTTCAAAGGCGAGAATGGTTCCTTGCTGGCGGATATTCACCACAAAATCGAATTGCGTTAACTCCTCAGCGAATGCTTGATTCCACTGCACCATTGCATCGATATTTTGCCATGTCTCTTCGCGTTCGAAAAGATCTAGGTTCGCACAAGCTACTGAGCATGCAATTGGATTCGCTGTGAATGAATGTCCGTGCAAGAGCGCTTTGGTCGTTTCTTCTCCAAGAAATGCCTCGTAGATTTTATCCGAGGTTACCGTCAATCCCAGTGCCATGACTCCGGCAGTTAATCCTTTGGAGAGCGCCACGAAATCGGGTTTGTTTTGACAGTGATCCATCGAAAAGAGTTTTCCCGTTTTTCCGAACCCTGTCATTACTTCGTCAAAAATGACCAACACCCCATGTTTTTGTGCAATCGCTGTCAATTGATCTAAGAACTCAGGAGCGTACATGCGCATTCCTGCCGCTCCTTGCACCAAAGGCTCTACGATCAATCCCGCAAAATCCCCTGAAGAAAGAAGACTTTCGGCTCGTTCCAAGATCTCTGATTCGTTGGAACCATTTGGGAAATCCAGATAATCGGTATCAAAGAAGAGCGGTTCGAACGGTGCATTGAAATACCCGCGTTGTCCTACCGACATCGCTCCGAAAGTATCGCCATGGTACGAGCCGTGCATCGCCAAAAAACGTTGCTTGTTCTCTCCTTTATTGTGCCAATATTGAATGGCCATTTTCAACGCGATTTCCACGGCCGTTGAACCGTTATCCGAAAAGAAAACCTTCTGAAAATGATCTGGTAGATGTCCACAAATGCGCTCCGCCAACTCCACTGCCTTGGGATGTGTAGCTCCCGCAAAAACAATGTGATCTACCGTTTGAAATTGTTCTGACAACGCCTTGCCAATATGCGGATGTCCATGACCGTGTGTATTCACCCACCAGGACGCATTCGCATCGATATACGATTTTCCGCTCTCATCATATAAATACACGCCTTCAGCTTTAACGATCGGCAGAGGATCACCGGCAGTATGATGTTGTGTAAAAGGATGCCAAACGTGTTGTTGGTCTTTGGAAATTAGATCGGACATGTTGCAAAAGTAAGATTGAAAAAGAATAATTGGCAAAGTCCTCCCCCTTAATCCCCCTCCAAAGGGGGAAATAATTTCTGGTATGATTTATGTCCCAACCTTGGAAACGACAATTATGAAACGACTGAAGTTTATCCCGATATTCATTTTGCTTTTGATCACTGGAAGTGCCTTTGCACAAGAGCAAGATACTTTGGATTTGGATCCATTGACCGGAACGGATACGCTTCGGGTTGGACAGTATTTGACCTATTCGGGACATATTCACGGATCGGTAGGAGAGCAAGTCGCAGTGATTGTTTCAGATGAATCTATGGTTCAACTCATCGACAGTGAAATCACCTACAAATATGATCAGTCCGAAGGATTGTCGGGTGCTGATGCTGCCTGGAAAACCTTTTTATTCAAAGCGGAGAAAGTTGGACAAACGGAAATTGTAGTTCAGGAAATCTTTCGCGGCGAGGTGATTCAGGAGAGTACGGTTGTGATTGTGGTGGTTGAGTAAAGAATAAAGAATGTTGAATAAGGAATCATGAATAGGCTAATCTTCTCATTAAAGATAAAGGGAATGTTAAATATCCTCCCCCATTGTCGCTTCGGTCTTCAGAAGCAGTGCTTCTTCTCCTCCAAAGGGGGAGTAAATTCTCCTAAAGAGAATACAAAAACTCAGGACGTTTTGCCTGTTCCATTACGAAATCCTTGTTGACTTCATCGGTCATTGGAATGCGAATAATCATCGGCAACCCGGTAGATTTTAAAATGATGGACTCTGTTGTTGGATGTTCATCCCCGACGAAAATGATTCCTTTGATTTCAATGCCGCGTTGCTTTAATGCATCCACTGACATCAAAGTGTGGTTGATGCTTCCCAAATAATGTCTTGACACCAAAATCACAGGTAAATTCCATTTTTGGAAAACGTCGAGATAGGTCAAACCTGTTTGGTTGAGAGGAACCATCAATCCTCCAGCGCCTTCTATCACTAAAGGATTTACATCAGGAACTTGGAAATCATGCGAGGCAATTGAGATTCCATCGATATCAGCAGCGGCATGCGGAGACATCGGCGTTTTCAATCGATAACGCTCTTCCAAAATGTTCACATTGTCCGTCCATGCGTCGACTTTCATGGAATCGGAAAAATCCAAATCACCGGCTTGAACAGGTTTCCAGTAATTAGCGCGTAACGCTTCTGAGACGATGGCGCTCACTACCGTTTTTCCAACTTCTGTTCCTATTCCTGTGATGATGTATTTTTGCATGGTCTAGAAAAATATTGCGGACATTGAGGCTCTCGAAATGGCAGCAATTCAAAGCACTGCAGTGCACTTCGACAGGCTCAGCGTACTGCTCCAATTATCGTAATTGTGCTCCCAATTTAGATTCCAGCGACTGACGGATTTTCTCCATAATCGCGTCTACTTGTTTGTCTTTCAAGGTTTTTTCAGCGTCCTGGAAGATGAAACTTACCGCGTAGGATTTCTTCCCGGCGTCCAAATTCTTTCCTTCGTACACGTCGAACAAACCGACTTCCTGAAGCAACTTGCGATCACTTGCGTAAGCGATTTCTTCAATCTCAGCAAATTGTACCATCTCGTCCAGTAACAAGGAGAAATCACGACGAACGGCAAACGTTTTTGGCAATTCCGTGAATTTGATCTTCGTGAATTTCATGGAATCTAGAAGCGCATCCCAATCCAAATCAGCGACAAAGACATCATTCTTCAATCCAAATTGTTTCTTGAACTGAGGCGATACCCAGCCGATCTCCCCTACTTTATTTTTAAGTACGTAGATCTGTAATCCGTCTTGAAGCAGCGAGTTTTTCAAGGCCTTTGTTTTCATCAGCCCTTTCATTCCCAATCGTTGCAAAACGGCTTCCGCCAAACCTTTCACGGTGTAGAAGGTACGTTGCTCGTTGGATGCATTCCAATTCTCTGGGTGCTTGTCTCCCGAAATTCCGATGATCAATCGTTTGTTTTCGTGATATCCAGTATCAAACTTCTGGTAAATCTTTCCGAATTCGTACAATTGTAAGTTTGGATTCTGACGGTTTTGATTGTACCCGACTGTCTCCAGCAAATTGAAAATGAGTGATTGGCGCATTACGTCCAAATCTTGACTCAATGGATTCAACATCGCAATGCTTCGTTCGTCTTTCAAGATTTCTCCTCCCAAATCACGAACATACGATGATTTCGTCAAGGAGTTGTTCATCATTTCCATGCAGCCCATTCCGACCAACATCTCAGAAATCGTATTCTGGATTTTCTCTGGATCTGGCTTGACAAAACGTGAAATGGTGGCGTTCCATTTAGTTGGAACTGGCACAGCATTGTAACCGTGAATTCGAAGTACTTCTTCAACAACATCCGCTTCTCTAGTGACATCCACGCGATACGCAGGAATCTCCAAATTGGCAATTCCATTATCTTCAGAAATCACTTTAATGTCCAGATTGTTCAATATTTTCTCTACCGTCGCTCTTGGCAATTCCTCTCCAATCAATCGATTGCAACGATCGAAGCTGAATTTCACGGTTTTATTCTCAATTGGTTTTGGATTGGTATCCACGACATCCATGGCAACGGTTCCTCCGGCAACTTCTCGAATCAACAACGTCGCACGTTTCAATGCTACATCGGTCAAGTTCGGATCCACACCACGCTCGTAGCGGAATGACGCATCTGTGTTCAATCCATGCATCTTCGCTGTCTTACGCACGGATACCGGCTCGAAATAAGCGGATTCAAGGAATACATCTACTGTATCGTTCGAAATCCCAGAAGAAATCCCTCCGAAAACACCAGCGATACACAAGTGATCCGATCCGTTTGTAATCATGAGATTGCTTGCATCCAATTCACGCTCCACCTCATCCAGCGTTGTGAATTTATCTCCAGCATTGGCCATTTTAACCACCACTTTTCCATTCAATTTCGCAGCATCGAAAGCATGTAATGGAGTTCCTAGTTCGTGCATTACGAAGTTGGTCACATCCACTACATTATTGATCGGAGCCAAACCAATAGCTCTCAAGCGATTTTGCAACCAAGCCGGCGATGCCTCCACTTTCACTCCTTTAATCGAAGTTCCCATATATCTTGGGCAAGCTGCTTCATCTTCTACGGAAATTGCAATGGGCAAATCGTTTGAATCCACCTTAAAATCATCTACGTTCGGCCAATTCAAGGAAACTTGAACATCGTTGTGCGTATTTAAGTAAGCCACCAAATCGCGAGCGACACCGATATGTCCCAATGCATCCGAACGGTTCGGAGTTAATCCGATTTCAATCTGAAAATCGTCTTCCAACTCAAAGTACATAGCTGCTGGTGTTCCCACTGCCACTGATTCTGGAAGGATCATGATTCCGTCGTGGCTTTCGCCCAATCCCAACTCATCCTCTGCACAGAGCATTCCTTGCGAAACTTGCCCGCGAATTTTTGATTCTTTGATTTTAAACGCCTTGTCCGGCTCTGGATACAAGATTGTCCCGACAGTCGCTACAACTACTTTCAACCCGACTGCAACGTTCGGTGCACCACAAACAATCGTCAATGGATCCCCTCCAACAGTCACCGTAGTAACTTTCAGACGATCTGCATCGGGGTGTTGTTCACATGTCAAAACTTCACCGACAACAACGCCGTTCAATCCACCTTGCACGGTTTCGATTTTCTCCAATCCTTCGACTTCCAAACCTGTATCGGTCAAGATTTTCGACATCTCTTCTGGAGTCAAATCTGTTTGAACGTATTCGCGAAGCCAGTTGTAAGAAACTTTCATGTTTTCAGAATCAAAAAATTGAACTGCAAAAATAACATTTCTTACAGGTTTTATGTACCGGAATCTTTGATTTAGGGGGCAAATCGTTGTAAATTTGCTTCGATTAACTCAAACGGATAAAACATGCGATTTCTCGCGGCGTTCCTGCTACTTTTCTTAAGCTCCGTTTCCTGGTCGCAGGATTCGAGAACCTTGAGTGGCGTGGTTACCGATGCATCCAACGGCGAAACGGTGATTGGAGCGAAGGTCTATATTCCTGAAATTCAGAAAGGAGCCATCACGAACACCTACGGATTTTATTCATTAACCGTACCTGCTGGAATATATATTGTGGAGTTCCGAATGGCTGGAATTGAAACGGAAAAGCGCGAGGTTGACTTATCGAAAGAAGATGTTCGACTGGACATCGAATTGGGAGCAAACGTTCAGGATATAGGCCCCGTGGTAGTCAACGGAAAAGCCAAAGAGAATATCGAAAGCACCCAAATGGGCCAGCATGAGTTGGACATGGATCAAATCAAAACCTTGCCAGCGTTTATGGGCGAAGTGGATTTGGTAAAAACGATTCAATTGCTTCCTGGGGTTTCATCCGCGGCTGAAGGTGGACAAGGATTTTACGTTCGGGGCGGTGGGCCAGATCAAAACTTGGTATTGTTGGATGAGGCGGTTGTGTACAATGCTTCGCACTTGTTCGGATTCTTTTCGGTTTTTAATTCTGATGCCGTAAAGAGCGTGAGCTTGACCAAAGGAGGAATGCCGGCCAATTTCGGAGGACGAATGTCGTCGGTATTGGAAGTCAACTTGAACGAAGGGAACAACAAACGCTTCGGACTCACAGGTGGAATTGGAGTTATTTCCTCGCGATTGACGGCAGAAGGCCCGATAAAAAAAGACAAAGGATCGTTCATCATTTCTGGTCGACGCACTTACATCGATGTCATCATGAAGAATGCGATTCCAGGCGATTCTCCGTTTGCGGGATCCAGCTATTTCTTCTACGACCTGAACTTCAAAGCGAATTACAAATTGAGCGATAAAGACCGTTTGTATTTGTCTGGATACTACGGCAAGGATGAATTCGAATTTGCCAATCAGGAAGATGATTTCAATGTTCGCATGCCGTGGGGTAATGGAATAGGATCATTACGTTGGAATCACCTGTTCAATAGCAAACTTTTCATGAACGTCAGCGCTACGTTTACCGATTACGAGTTTCGTTTTGAATCCGAACAAGACCAATTCCGTTTTCAGCTCAAATCAGGAATCCGTGACTGGGGCGGAAAAGCTGATTTTACGTACTATGCCAATACGCGCAACAAACTAAAATGGGGAGTAAATTACGTGTATCATACCTTCACTCCTATTGGCGTTTCAGCGGAATCGGAGGATGTGGTTTTCGATACAGGGTTAGCTCAAAAACTTCGAAGTCATGAATCTGCGGTGTACTTCCTTGACGAATTTGACGTTACCGAAAACATCAAAGCCAACGCAGGATTGCGCTATAGTATGTTCCAGCATGTCGGGCCATTTACCCGCTACATTAAAGGCGATGGAATCAGTACACAAGACTCAACGGTTGAATACAACAAAGGTGACATCATCCAATTCTATCATGGATTGGAACCAAGAATTTCAGCACGTTGGTTATTACCGGATAAGAGTTCCATCAAAGCCGGATATTCTTATAACTATCAATACGTCCACCTTACTTCATTGAGTGCGGTTTCGCTTCCAACCGACATTTGGTATCCATCCACATCCAAAGCAAAACCTGTTCAGGGGTATCAGGCATCCCTGGGGTATTTCAGAAATTTCAAAGACAACATGTTCGAGAGTTCAGTGGAATTGTTCTACAAAGGACTCAACAACCTCATCGAATACCGCGACGGCGCATTACCGGGGGACAACGTGAACGACAATACAGATAATTTGCTCGTTTTTGGAGATGGTTGGAGCTACGGAGCTGAATTCTTTTTGAAAAAGCGAACCGGCAAATTTACGGGATGGATTGGATACACATGGAGCAAGACGGAACGCGTATTTGAAGATTTAAATAACGGTGATCCTTTCCCAGCAAAGTACGATCGTCGTCACGACCTTTCGGTAGTAATGAGTTATAAATTGAACGAGCGCTGGGTATTTAGTTCTGCATTTATCTATGCCACTGGAAATACTTTGACCTTGCCTTCGTCTTGGTTCATTCAAAACCAAGATCTGCTCTTTGCTTACGGAGCTCGTAACTCTACTCGAATGGCGCCTTACCACAGATTGGACCTGTCAGCGATTTGGTATTCAAAAGCGTACAAAGAAACCGTTGATCCGCTGACGAACGAAACGATAAAAACAAAGAAGAAATTTAAATACAACTGGGCGTTCTCGGTGTACAACGTGTACAACAGAGCGAATCCATATTTCCTTTATATTGACAACGACGGCGAATTCTTCGAGGGAACGTTTGATATCAGTGTAAAGCAAGTGACGCTCTTCCCGATCATCCCAAGTGTAACATGGAATTTTGAGTTATGATACGAATATTCACATTATTGCTGCTCACCGGATTGTTCTTTGCTTCATGTACAAAAGAGGTAGAGGTAGACATTCCCGGATATCAGGAGCAAATTGTCATTGACGGACGCATTGAAACTGGGCAACCTCCTTTTGTATTGCTTTCCACTTCGAAGGAAGTCTATGCCCCAACGGATGTGAACGCCTTTTTGAATGGATTCATTTCTGGAGCCACCGTGACCGTTTCTGACGGAACCAATACAGTAGTTCTTGACGAAGTGTGTTCGGGAAACCTCCCTCCGGGGACGGAAGAAATTGCCGCACAAATTCTAGGAATTCCTGCGGAAGATCTTCAGAACTACAACATCTGTGCTTACGTTGGACTTGACCCTGCCATTTGGGGGCAGGTTGGAAAAACGTACACACTAACGGTGGAGCATGACGGTCAATCGTACACTGGAGAGACCACATTGTTGCAACCGACACCGCTTGTCAATACGTTCTGGGAACCGGATGGTAAATTGACGAACCACGGATATTCCTGGGCGACTCTTGCAGATCCTGCCGGACAATACGATGCGTACTTCTGGGAAGCTAATATTATTGGAAATGCCGCTGGAGACACGACTGAAACAGGCTTCGTTCCAACGTACAATCCCGTTTTTGACGACGAGTTTTTCGATGGATTAGAATTTGAATTCGCCTATGAAAACCCACATTCTGGCGGACAGGAATACCCAGACTCAACGCGGTTCTTGTATGCACAAGGAGATACGGTCGTGATCAAACTTTCGAAATTGGATCGTGTCGTATTTGAGTACTATGAAAAGAAGCACGTACAGCTTCAAACAGCAGGAAATCCATTCGCGACGCCTACCAATATTCCCACGAATCTTTCAAACGGAGCTTTGGGGGTTTGGGCCGGATTTTCTCCATATCTTGATACGTTAATCTGTGAACCGTAAGATAATTGACGTATTTTCGTCTAAGCGATAAATGAAACCAATGCGCTATATTTTTCTTTTTGTTACTCTTTTGACTTTCACCGCTTTTGGGCAATCGAAGGAGTATCGTTCTATGTTGAAAAATTACTACTCGGCTGATTTTCCAACGATCTCCATCGCGGACGCCAAGGCGAAAATCGGGAAGCCAAACGTATATTTTTTAGACACACGAGAAAAGGAAGAGTTCGACGTGAGTCATATCAAAACGGCCATGCAAGTTGGTTACGATAACTTCGATATCTCCAGTGTTTCCAAACTACCAAAGGACGCTGAAATCATTGTCTACTGTAGCATCGGAGCGAGAAGTCAAACCATCGGTCAGAAGTTGATTAAGGCGGGATACACGAACGTCAAAAATTTATACGGCGGATTGTTTCATTGGGCCAACAATTCGTATCCCATGCGAGATCCTTCTGGAGAAAAAACAACGAAAATCCATGGGTTCTCTGCCGATTGGGGGAAGTGGGTGTACCGTGGAACTGTAGTGTACTAGCATGGAGAAACAACTCCTCATTGTTTTCGCGAAAAATATTGTGCTTGGGAAGGTAAAAACTCGCTTGGCTAAAACGCAGGGCGATACTTTTGCCTTCAATGTCTATAGACGTTTAGTTGAAATTACCGAGCGTGAATCCCTGAAAGTTCAAAACACCGATGTCCATGTATATTTCTCAGACGTGATTGTGAAAAGCAAATGGCCCAATCAGGAAAAGTTTGTCCAACAGGGCGGCGATTTAGGCGATCGTATGAAACACGCATTTGAACAAGGATTCTCTAAAGGATACACACGAATTATTGGCGTTGGTGCAGATTTGCCTGACCTAAGCGCAGAGGTCATGGAAGAAGGGTTAGGTGCTTTGAACAATTTCGATACGGTGTTCGGGCCTTCTGAAGACGGCGGTTATTACCTGATTGGGATGCGAAAAATGATTCCTCAAATCTTTGAAAACAAACCTTGGAGCACGGATGCGTTGTTGGAAATTACTCAAGCAGAATTGCAGGAACTTAAATACACCTCGGAGACGCTGAAGGAGTTGAACGACGTGGATACGATAGAAGATCTGAAGGCATCGTGGTTGGGCGCTGAGTTTGGGGTTTGAGCCTTTTTGAAATATGTTACGAGACCGCTTTGGGCTGTAGGGAGGCTAATTCTAAAATTTTAAATTTCGCTAAATCGCGAATTTGCTATATAACTAAATGGTTATAAAGGAATATTGATATTTCTAGTAATTTCCATTTCAATTCGCTATCTTATAGAGTTATAGCTGTTAATATTCCCCAATAATTCCCAACTCCGCGAAACTAAATCTGCTTTTTTTTCGTTCCTTTTGTAACTTTTCAGCTGCGGAACATTCTTACAGTAAAAGAGACACTTGAAACCAACAACTTCTACTCTTCGGACCAGCATCGCTTTAGCACTTTTCTTCTTGTGCGCATTGCCAGCATTCAGCCAAAGCATTTCCGGTTTCGTTTACGACGAAGAAAACAATCCGATTCCTTTTGCGAAAGTATATCTAAAGGACAGAGGAAACTCTGAGGGATCATCCGCGAATTCAGGAGCCATTACCGATTTCGAAGGGAAGTATTTTCTTGGATGTCAATTAGGAGTCCATACCCTCGTTTTTACAGCGATCGGATATAACGATCTCGAAGTTCAAGTGACTGTAGATAAAATTGATCAGCCAACAGTTCAGAATGTCTACATGCAGCAGGCGGTAAAAGAACTAAACAACGTAGAAGTTTCCACCAAGAAGAAGAACATCGGTTGGATGATCGTGCAAAATGTTATCGATCATAAAAAAGAGATGATTCGCCAGATGGACGGCTACACGGTCGACATCTATATCAAAGGCGTAGAAACCTTCGACAAGAAAAAGAAGAATCAGGAAGAAGTGGAAGTGGACAATGCTCCGCAAGATGTCTTCCAGGAAGAAGAAGATGCACGTGAGGCCAAAATGAAAGAAGCAGCCCGATTGAATATGATTGAGGTAAATATTAAAAAGCACTTCCAATATCCAAAAGATGTAAAGGAAATCCGAACGGGATATGACAAGATCGGGAACCCAGAACAACTGTATTACCAATCGACTTTACAAGGTGATTTCAACTTCTACAAGAGTTTGATCAACATGCCGGATTTGCACCAAGGGCCGATTTTATCTCCTTTGCACCCTTCCGGAATTCTCTCCTACAAATACAAGTTGAACGAGATTCAAACCGATGAAGTCGGAGATACAACTTACGTGATCAAAATCTCTTCTCGCTCTGTAGGTAATTCTACGATGAACGGCTTTTTGTACATCAAAAAGAACGATTGGGTACTGACCAAAGTAGACGTTGCCATGCGCAAAGGAAACTTGAAAATTTATGACGACTTCCATGTAATCCAGGAATTCTATCAACAAGATTCCCTTTGGCTACTTGAATCTCAAACCTTCAAATACGCCACCAAATACGGAAAAGAAACCGTTAAAGGAGAAACACAGGTAATCTTCTCCAATTATGAAGTCAATCCTGTATTCCCAGAGAAGTTTTTCTCCAATGAATTGGGTGTTACAACGAAGGAAGCTTACGAACGAGACAGCACGTATTGGGATGAAATCAGACCCACTCCATTAACGGTAGAAGAGCAGCGCACGAAGTTCGTTCAAGATAGTTTGCACGCCATCTATACTTCAGAGCATTATTTGGATTCCGTTGATTCTGTATTCAACAAAATCACCTTCATGAAAGCCGCATTCCTCGGAATCGGTCGAATGAATCGTGATAAGAAAACACGCTGGTGGTTCCCTTCAGCAGTTGAATTGATCGAACCTATTGGAATTGGGGGATTGCGCCTAGGGCCAAGCATCTACTTTTATAAGAAATTTGAAAACGACCAGTGGATTAGTACCGGGACTAAATTTACGTTGGGATGGAACAATCTCGACCCGCGAGGCAGGGTCAGGTGGTATCATTATTATTCGCCCAGGAAGCTCGGACAATACGGAATTACCATCTCGAAGGACGCAAGGATGATCAACGCGAACAATGCCATCTCCTCCTTGCTAGACAGGCAGAACATTTATCAGAACATTGGGTTACGTGCGTCTCATTATATAGAATTGGTGAACGGACTCTACCTCTATAAGTCTTTGCGAATAGATCATCGCTACCAATTTGACTTGGATTATCGATTTGTAACGTGGTTCGATGATTCATTCCAGAATACAGAACCTGTGCAATTTGACGCCTTCAATGCGGTTCGAACCTTGTTCTACCTTGCTTATGTTCCCGGACAGAAATACCGCACGGAACCTACGCGTAAAGTAGTTCTTGGAAGTGCGTGGCCAACATTCACCTTAGGTTGGGAAAAAGGATGGAACGGCCCGCTGCAATCTGCGGTTGATTTCGACTATGTGTACTTCCAGATCAATCAGTCGGTTCAAATTCGCACCATGGGAGAATCAAAGTACAACATCAAAATGGGAATGTTCTTGAATCAAGACAGTGTTACGTTCATCGATCGTAAATTCTTCCGTCAAGCGGATGGAAACCGTTGGTTGGCACTTGCATTCGTTGATCCTTTGAACAACTTCCAAAACCTCGAGGAAGCCTACGAAACGGAAGATTGGTACGTTCAAGCGCACTACATCCACCATTTTAACGGCGCGATCATCAACAAGATTCCTTTCATGAAGAAGACGGGAATTAAGTCGGTGGCGGGAGCTGGATTCTTGTACTTACCAGAATACAACAATTATTTCTACACGGAAGCATATGTCGGCGTAGAGCGAATCTTCAAAGTGTTCCGAGAACGATTGCGTCTGGGTGCATACATCATCGCCAGTACCTCAAGCAATCAGTTTGGAAGTACCGTAGGTAGTGAACCAAGAAACTTGAAATTCGCCATCTCCATGGATATTATGAGCAGCGATGCAAATGATTTTAATTTTTAGAAGGACTTTATTGGTAGAAGGTTGACAGTGGAAAGTAGAAAGCTTTAACCCTTCGACTTTTTACGGTCTACCTACCCTAATCCTTCCTAATAATACTTCTCTTCAGAAAGATAATTCGTCACATAATCAGCAACTCCTTCTTCTAGAGTATGGAACGGTTTTGAATAGCCTGAATCAATCAGCTTAGACATGTCTGCCTCTGTGAAATACTGATACTTATCGCGAATGTCGGCTGGGGTATCGATGAAAGAAATGTTCTCCTCCTTCCCCATGGCTTTGAATGTATTCTTCGTCAAGTCAAGGAAAGAGCGTGCATTTCCAGAGCCCAAATTATAGATTCCCGAAGTTGGAGGTGTATCCATCAAGTAATAACACACTTCCACCACATCTTTCACGTAAACGAAATCGCGCAATTGCTCTCCGTCTTTGTAATCATCTCGGTGCGAACGGAACAATTTCATTCCTCCTGTTGCTCCAATTTGATTGAACGCATGGAAAATTACCGATGCCATTCTTCCTTTATGGTATTCATTTGGCCCGTAGACATTGAAGAATTTCAATCCGGCCCAGAATGGAGGCGTGTTTTCTTGCATCAACACCCATTTATCGAAGTCGTTTTTGGAATCTCCGTAAGGATTTAGAGGCTTCAATTCATTTACAATTCCGTGATCGTCCTTGTATCCGTGTTCACCCAATCCGTAAGTCGCCGCGGAACTCGCGTACACCAAAGGAATATTGAACTTCACACACAGATTCCAAACATCTTTGGAGTAATTGACATTCAAGGCATCGAAAATAGAACGATCGAATTCCGTCGTATCTGTTCGCGCTCCAATGTGGAAAATGAACTCTACTTCTTCTCCGAATTGTTCCAACCACTGAACGAAATCGTTTCGCCCCACTTTGGCTGTGAGCGTTTTTCCCTGGAGGTTTTTATCTTTTTCAGTCTTTGAAAAATCATCGACTACCACGATGTTCTCGTGACCCGCCTGATTC
The DNA here is from genome assembly GCA_003149635.1 of Fluviicola sp. XM-24bin1. Classification (GTDB taxonomy): domain Bacteria; phylum Bacteroidota; class Bacteroidia; order Flavobacteriales_D; family Crocinitomicaceae; genus UBA4466. The sequence goes on along the minus strand of QCWI01000006.1, from coordinate 18,268 downwards.
AATCGACTTACCAGGCAGCTTCCAATGAAGCCAGCGGCTCCCGTAACTACAATCATGATTAAAACAATCCGTTGATTTCCGCGTCAATCGCGTTGATAATAGTTCCCAAATCTTCTTTGTTTTCTGGGAAATTGTTGTTGTCTACATCGATGATGAGCAACTTTCCTTTGTCGTAGGTTGAAATCCATGCTTCATAGCGCTCATTCAATCGCTTGAGGTAATCCAATCGGATACTTTCCTCGTAATCACGACCACGTCGCTGAATTTGGTTTACCAATGTTGGAACGCTTGCGCGAAGGTAGATCAACAAATCTGGAGCGGAAACGAAGGAATCCATCAAATTGAACAACGAAAAGTAGTTCTCGAAATCGCGGGTTGTCATCAATCCCATCGAATGCAAGTTCGGCGCAAAAATGAAAGCATCTTCGTAAATCGTACGATCTTGAATTACCGTCTTCTCTGCCTTCTGGATTTCCTGAATTTGCGTGAAGCGACTGTTCAAGTAATAGATTTGCAAATTGAACGACCAACGCTGCATATCTTCATAGAAATCATTGAGATACGGATTCTGTTCAACGTCTTCAAAGTGCGTTTCCCATCCAAAATGTTTCGCCAATTCCTTGGTCAAAGTGGTCTTTCCTGATCCTATGTTTCCCGCTATCGCAATGTGCATGTTCCGTTGGTTTTTTTGGACTGACTAAATTACAACAATTGGGCAAAGAATCAACAACTAATTATTGAAATCCAAGGTATATTTATGAACAGTTTTCGAAGTGCGGAAATATAGGTGCTTTCCCATGATTTGGAACTGTGTAATCCCCGTCTTGGGCAATTTGAAAACGGCCTGTTCTTCGACGGATCCTTTCAGCAATCCCTGCGTTACCAGATCGTTTTCACGCAATCGGAACAAATGACTTTCCTGATCTGCGGCAATGGTAAATTCCCCGATGGAATCCCATTTATTAAGTAATCCGCCGTAGAAATCCAGTTGATAAACTCCTTTCGTTTCGTCAAAAACATAGAGATACTGACCTGCTTCCAATATTTTATCCATTGATTCGAGACCGAGAATTCCGAGCACGTTTAAAATCTCCAAATTCACTTCCCCGAGGGTTTTCAGCGAAATCAATTTCAAGGTCGAATTGTCATTGTCATATACCCACAACAATTCCGGGCGGGTAGACGTCGCGATCCACTCAGCATTGTAAATGTTGTAATCGGCCAAATCGATGCAATCTTCCGTTACCGTCAAGGTATTATCCAGAAAACACAAGGTTTGCTGTTCTTGCGAGAAGTAAATAAGTTTCATGGAATTCACCGGAGCCAATTGTGTTACCTGCCCGTAGGACTTGATGCTTTGTTGAAACTTTAAAACTCCGGTAGAATCATACTTTTTGATGGATTCGCCATCCGAGATGTACACATTTTCCAATTTGTCCACGCTCCAAACATCATTGGATTTCATGGGGAAATTATGTTCCGACGACCAGGAATAGGTCACGGTATCACCTTCGTGAAAAAGTGTATCCTGTGCGAGAAGTTGACCTCCCCACATCAGCAAAATCATTAAAAAGACTTTATTCCACATAGTTTTTCGATCAACTCAATTGCAAGATTTGTTCCACGATTTCGCGATTGTTCATCAAACGTGGCACCTTGTGCTGACCTCCCAATTTCCCTTTGTTCTTGAGCCACAAATCAAAAATATCCGGCGCAATCATGTGAATTTTGGGATGATCTAAGATCAAATCGTTGTATCGTTTTGCGTCGTAATCGCTGTTTAATTCGCGTAAAGTTTCATCCAACACACGGGTAAAACGTTCCATGTCGTCCGGATATTGCTCAAATCCAATGAGCCATTCATGTGCACCCTTCTCCTTATTCTCCATGTAAACAGGAGCCACAGTATAATCGCGAATTTGGGCATTGGTTCGGGAACACGCAACGGAAACCGCGCGCTCGGCATTCTCAACGATTAACTCTTCGCCAAAGGTGTTGATATAACTCTTCGTACGTCCAGTGATTTTGAATCGGAATGGAGAAGTAGAGGTAAATCGGATGGTATCTCCCAATAAATAGCGCCATAATCCTCCATTCGTTGAAATCACCACCGCATAGTTTGTATCCATTTCGACCTCACTGATCGGCAGCACTTTCTTCGAATCGATTCCGTCGTATTCTGACATTGGAATGAATTCAAAAAAGATTCCGTAGTCCAACATCAACAACATTTCATCGCTGTTTACTTCATCTTGAATCCCGAAGAATCCTTCCGAGGCGTTGTACGTTTCCACGTAATTCATACCATCGTATGGAATCAACTTGTGGAATTGCTCACGATACGGTTCAAAGCTCACGCCTCCGTGCATGAATAACTCCAGATTCGGCCAAACTTCCTTCAAATTATCAGCTCCAGAAATCTCCAAAATTCGATTCGCTAGAACCATCGTCCAACTTGGAACTCCGGCAAGGATGTAGACATCTTCCTTCATTGTAGAAAGCGCCATCTTTTCGATCTTCGTTTCCCATTCGCTCAACAAGGCAATTTCTTTCGCAGGCGTTCTGCGGATTTCAGCCCACCACGGAAGGTTTTTCACGATAATTGCGGATAAATCCCCTGAGTAGGAATCGGCCATTAAAGGATTGGGATTCACCTGTGCGCTCCCTCCTACAATCAAATGTTTTCCGTTGTATAATTTCCGATTCGGATGGTTGTGATAATACAAGCCGAGCAAATCTTTCCCTCCTTTGTAATGACAATCTTCCAAAGATTCTTTCGTCACTGGAATGAGCTTACTTCGCGTGGAGGTAGTACCAGAAGATTTCGCGAACCATTTTGTTTCACCGGGCCAAAGTAAATCCTGTTCACCACGCATGGCGCGACCAATAAAAGGCTTCATCGTTTCGTAATCAGATAAGGGCACGTTTCGGCGAAAATCTTCGTAGGATTTTACGTCCTTCATCCCATATCCTTTGCCATATTCTGTGAGTTTTGCCGCTTGAATTAATTCCTCAAAAACCTCCCACTGCACCTCAATTGGGTGCATTCGAAACAAATCAATTTGATGCATTCGTTTCTTTATGAGCCAGGAAAAAATGGAATTAAATGGCATAATGTGAACAGTTGAAACAAAAAAATCCTGCCATAGCAAAGTATGACAGGACAATAATTTTAAACCTTAATCCGCTGGAATTATCCCCAGATAAGGATCGCAGTGATCACTCCCAAAAGGGCAATTGTGATAATCGTTCCAACGGCCGCTGTAGATTGTTCAAAAAAATTATCCGGCATAGCTTTCTTGTTTTTTTCCAAAGATACTAAAATTTGCCTTCCGCCGCGGACTTCAATGTTAATGAAACGCTAACTCGACTTTGTTGATTTCTTAACGATTGACTAACAGGCAGGTAGTGTGATAGATTTAGGTTTGCTTTGATTTTTACATTCTCAATGAAAGCTGAAAAATTACTTGCCGCCGAATCACTGCCACTACAGAAAGAGACGAAAAGAATTGCTCCTTTAGTGGCCATTCGCTCCTCGAAGAAATCTTCACAACAAGAGACCCTGACCAAGTTGGTGCATCAAGCCCGATACACAGAGTTCGGAATGTATCACAACTTCAAAGGCATGTTGAAGTCAGAGGATTTGGTGCGATCCTTTCAAAATACCGTTTCAATTACCAATTACGAGCGTTTCCATGACGATTGGTTGCACCGAGCGATTGATGGAGAATCCGATCTCATTTGGCCGGGACTCATCAAGTTTTATGCGCTTTCTTCAGGAACCACGAAAGGAGGAAGTAAATACATCCCTGTAAGTGAATCCATGTTGCGACAGTTCAAGCGGACATCGTTCCAACAAGTTTCTGAAATCAGCACAAATCAATTGGGAGCTTCGCTTATCAAGTCGAAGGCTTTAATCATTGGAGGATCGACTACGTTACGTCATCAGGCGGATATTCGAGTGGGTGACCTAAGCGGCATCTTAGCAAAAAACAAGTCGTGGGTGTTCTCATCTATGTCGAAACCAGGGAAGAAAATCTCTCAGATTACCGATTGGGAGGAAAAGATGAACAAGATTGTAGAGAAGGCTCCGAAATGGAACATTGGTGTGATTGCCGGGGTTCCTTCTTGGATTTCATTGCTTTTGGAGCGCATCATCAAGCGGTACCAACTCAAATCGATTCACGACATCTGGCCGAATCTTCAATTGTACGTTCATGGTGGAATCTTCGTGGATCCGTACAAATACAAGATTGATAAAATGTGCAGCAAGCCTTTGTTCTATCAAAATACTTTCCTTGCCAGCGAAGGCTATTTCGGATATCAAAAGAACCTCAACGATCCGTATATGACTTTGCTTACCAAGCATGGAATCTTTTACGAATTTGTTGAAGCTTCATCGTTTGAGGCGCTACGCTATGGTCAGTTCGAAGATGTTCGCGCCTTGACTTTGAATGAGGTGCAACCGCATGTTCCGTACTGTATGATCATCACGACTTGTTCGGGTCTTTGGCGTTACAACTTGGGGGATCTCATTGTCTTTGATGATGTGGCTTCGCGACGATTTAAAATTATTGGGCGCGTTTCGTACAACCTCAACATTTGCGGAGAGCATTTGTCTGAAGAAAACTTATCGACCGCTGTAGTTGAAACAGGACGCCGCTACGGAGCAGAAATTCAAGAATTTTGTTCATATCCGAATCGTAAGAAAAACCGTCACGAATGGTATATCGGTGTGGATCGATCCATTCCAGAATCAGAATTTGAGGTGTATTTGGACGAGCGCTTGAAACAACTCAATGACGATTATTATACCTCGCGTAAGTTCATTTTGAAACGACCGAAAGTAAAAACCTTACCGATTGATAAATTCTACGAGTTCATGGCAATTCACCATCGTATTGGATCACAAAGCAAATTCCCGCGTGTATTGAATGAATCATTGGTGCGCAAGTGGGAAGCTTTCTTATCGAATGGGGAATCTTTTGCGGATGATTTGTAGAGAGACGCTAGACACTAGACTAAAAAAGCCGCTCCCTGAGGAAGCGGCTTTTTTATTGAATCTTCTGTGTGTTTTTTAATCGTCGGCGCCTAGGAAAGACATTGCGAAGTATAGCAAAGTCACCAATGCTCCGAGTGCTGCAACTACATAGGTTGTAGCCGCCCACTTTAACGCGTCCTTCGATCGCGCGTATTCTTCATTTGAATACATTCCTGTTCCTTCAATCCATGCCAATGCTCGTTTCGATGCATCGAATTCTACCGGCAATGTCACAATCGCGAACAAGGCCATAATTCCGAATGCTCCGAGTACTACCGTTGCTACAAGCGTCGATGGGAAGGTTTCAAAAAGGAAGGCTCCTCCAAAGAACATACTCATGATAATGATGTTCAAAATCGTTCCGGAAATGTTTTGCAAGGGAACCATTTTCGAACGGAAAGTCAAGGGCCCGTATGCTTCTGCGTGTTGCACCGCGTGACCGCATTCGTGCGCAGATACTGCCGCCGCTGCTGCATTTCGTCCATTATATACCGCTTCGGATAAATTCACCGTTTTGTTCGTTGGGTTGTAGTGATCTGTTAATTGACCTGGAGTACAAATAACTTTCACATCATAGATCCCATTATCGCTCAACATTTTCTCTGCGATCTCCTTCCCTGACATTCCGTTATTCGAAGGAATCTCAGCGTACTTTGCGAATTTTCGCTTCAAAATAAAACCTACCAATGCCCCCAACAGCATAAAACCGATGGTGATGAGCATGTAAGGTCCTACTACAAAATTCATAATTGCTTTGTTTTCTTTCAGTGCAGTTTTGCCTGAATCAAATTAATAAACTCTTTACGTGTAGTATCGCTGCTTAGGAAGAGACCTGTGAACGCGCTGGAAGTGGTTACCGAATTTTGCTTCTGCACCCCGCGCATCTGCATGCACATGTGAGAGGCTTCAATTACTACGGCCACCCCTTTCGGTTCCAAAGTTCGCTGAATACAATCGCGAATTTCTATCGTCAATCGCTCTTGTACTTGCAATCGTCGGGAGTAGGCGTCCACCACACGAGGAATTTTGCTGAGTCCCACAATTTTACCATCTGGAATGTACGCTACGTGCGCTTTCCCGAAAAACGGCAACATGTGGTGTTCGCACAACGAATACACTTCGATATCCTTAACAATGACCATTTCAGAATATTCCTCATGAAAGATGGCTTGCTGCACCAATCCGTCGGGATTCTGATCGTAGCCTTGTGTGAGATATTGCATTGCCTTAGCAACACGCTCGGGCGTTTTTTGAAGTCCTTCACGGTTGGGATCTTCTCCAATTTTCACCAGAACATCTTGATAATTCTGCATCAAATGTGCAGTCGTTTCATCATCGTATATGCTGTCATCCATGCTTACTACTTATTATAAAGGTAGTAACAGAACTACTACCCGTGTGTTAAAAAACGTAAATGTTAAAACGGCTCGTTTCCTCCGTAGTATTCTACGAAGTTGTTTTCCGTTTCTACTAGTTTGATTTTCGCCAATTCGCCTCCTTTCTCTTTGATCGGCCCTTCGATAATGTTCCACACTTCAATGGCGATGTTCTCGGTAGAGGGCAAAATTCCTTTGAGAAAAGGTACATCCAAATTGAGATTGCGGTGATCCAATGGCTCTACCACGTACTCTTTGACGATTTTGCTCAAGTCTTTGAGATTAATAACGAATCCTGTGTCTGGGTGGGGAATGCCTTTGACCGTCACCCAAATGGAGAAATTGTGTCCGTGCCAATTTGCGTTGGCGCATTTACCGAAAACTTCTTCGTTTTTCTCTTCGGACCAATTCTCATTATAGAGTTTGTGCGCGGCATTGAAGGTTTCCCTACGTGTAATGTAAACTGTTTTCAACTTCAATGTTTTGTGCAAAGATAGGGGATTGGAGAGAACAAAGGTCTTACAGGTTAAGAAATCAATTAACTGAGCAATGGTATCGGGAAGAACTGGAATCAGTCAGGCTCGTTTATCTCAGTTGAGTTCTAATGAAAGCACAAAATTGCATGCTGAAGAATATTTCCTTTTACAATATGATCGTTTCCGATAAATCCTTCATGAAAGTTAAGTTTCGGTTATGTGCTTGTTGTATTGACTGATGGTAATCAATTGCGTCCCTTTTAAACCCAGACTCAATCACCAACTCTTCAAACAGCTTAATTTTATTAAGGGTGCTTGCTATGTTCATTCGATAATAATTACTTCTTGGTTGATTTACTTGGCTTTAATGACGGAGTGTTTCCTGGTGTATTTTTGTTATCTCTTTGTATTCTGTCTGGTTTCCCCGTTGATTTAGCGGTTCTTTTAGGCCCTGGTTTAATAGCTTGAATTTTCATAAATAAAATTTTACACCAAAGTAATACGTACATAATGGATTGTCAATGCGACACAAATACTCATTTTTAACCCAAAATAATTGCAACAATTACGCAAACAGATCACAATTACTTAGGGGTTTCAAATCCATAACCCCATCCATCGACTAACCCAAAACAATGGCCGAAAAGTGCGATCTTCGAGAACTAGATCCATCACCCGACCACGAACACCTTGTCATTAACCGCCATAAACCTTCCATCATGCCAGAAGTTACAGCAGAAAAAAATGAGCAAATCGCAAAAATGAACTTTGGTTCCATTTATCCGCATTATCTGAAAAGAATAGAAAAGCATGGCAGAACCAAAGAAGAACTCGACCAAATTATTTTGTGGTGAACAGATTATGATCAAGCAACATTGGAAACCTTCATTTCCGGTGAAGGATCGTTTGGAGATTTTTTCGCGGGAGCCAAAATGCATCAAAATGCCCACTTGATTAAAGGCGTGGTATGCGGGTATCGAATTGAAGATATTTCTGAAGAATTCGCCTTGTACCGCGATTGCAGACGCATGGAAAAACTGATTGACGAATTGGCAAAAGGTCGTAAAATGGAGAAAATTTTGCGTGAAGAAAAGAAATAGAGATTACTATAAAATTGCAGATTTCTTAACTTAGTCACATGAGAAATCTACTACTGCTCGCGATGATCTTCATCGCCCGTCTATCTATGGCGCAAAGCCCCCAGAAATTTACGTATCAATCCGTTGTCAGAGACGCGTCCAATAACTTGCTTCAAAACAGTCCTGTTGGGATGCAAATCAGTATCCGTCAAAACAGTACGACTGGTGTAATCGTCTATCAGGAGCAACATACTATTCAAACCAATAACAACGGTCTTGCCACATTGGAGGTAGGAACTGGATCCATCATTTCGGGAGATTTTACATTAATCGATTGGGGCAACGGAACGTATTTCATTCAAACAGAAATCGATCCAGCCGGTGGAACCAATTATTCCATTTCGGGTACCACTCAATTTTTAAGCGTTCCTTACGCGCTACACAGCGAAACCGCCGAGAGTGCAGTCAATGATCAAGTGAACGACGCTGACGCAGATCCAAATAATGAAATTCAAGATCTTACGCTGAACGGAACGGACTTGACGATTTCAAATGGAAGTACGGTGGATTTATCAGTTCTTCAGGATGGCGTAAATGATGCAGATGCCGATCCTACCAATGAAATACAAGTGCTATCCTTTTCTAACGATACGTTATACTTGTCCAACGGAGGGCAGGTATTCTTAGGTGACTATGCCATCGATTTGGTTGATGACGCCGATAACGATCCAACGAATGAGATTGAACTACCGACAAACGCCAACGCAGGAGATCTTCTAGAATTTGATGGGAACAATTGGGTGGCTGTGCCTCCAACAGGCGGTTCTGCACCCGGTACGGTAATGTACATTTATGATGGACAATCGTGTCCTGCTGGATGGAGCACACAACAGATCAACGTGGCCATTTTCGGAGGAGTCCCAGTAGATGCTTGTTACACTGATTCGCCATGTACTGTAATGTATATCTACGATGGTCAGACATGTCCTGCGGGATGGACGCTTCAACCTATCGGTGCGGCTGTTATCAATGGAACCACAACACCCGTTGACGCTTGTTTTAAGTGTTACTAAAGCGCACTGCAATCAAGTGATCAAAGTGACTTTCGGCCTTTTATAGTTAGCATTGATGCCTCATATTCCCTCTTCACGTGATGGTTTGGAGCGAGACGAATACACTTCAATCACACCCGTTCGATAAATAATCTCGAGATTCAATTTGCTTAACCTGTTTGAAATAGATTGAATCCCTAAGGTTTTATTGGAAGATTTACTTAAGACATCAAATCTTGATTGACTTAATCCTTTGCAATCGTGCTTGAATTGTAACTCGATGCGTTCCTCAACAATTTTTATTTTTAAATCAAGAACTTTAATTCTGTCGTGCTTGACAAGATTATTTATGATTTCGGAGATGAGTAAAAGTAAATTAGAAGATAAATACTCCCCTATTTTCGCACTTATTTTAATGCATGAACGGAAATCTACATGAGGAAAGAAGGTCATTAAATCTTGAATCTTCTTTTCCAAGCCTGTACTATCATCGTTGAATTCAATGCCTTCCTGCAATTTCCTCTGTAGTTCATTTAATACACTAATGTATTTCAGACCAATCTCTCCGTTTCCCTCTGAAATGAGGTCATTGTGAATCATCAATTTTAAACCGGAAATAATTGGCCCTATTAGGTCGTGGTAAAAATATTGAACATTTTCTGGCAGTGGGTTAGGTTCGCCATGGTAATTCGTAAAGTTTGAGTATGCATTCATAGCTTAATTTGTCAGTAAACAATATTCGTTTTGTTTTTGGCCTTAGGAAAGAATTAATCTAATCAATGGCAAATTTGAGTGTAGTTGGATTCCAAATAACAAACAAAGCAAGCCGATCACACAATTCTTTTCGCTGAGCGGCTTGCTGTGTAGTCCTACAATTGAAATATTTTTACCGTCTTTGCCGCCTAGATTGCATCGCTAGCCTGCAAAGAAACTTTCCCAAATCCTTTTTAAATGGAAAGTTTGCCCTAATCGGTATTTCTCCAAGTGTAGATTCAAGTTCAGCGAACCCCGTGGTACTAACTCTATAAGAAGAAAGTCATTTCTGCACCAAGAATCTTAAAAAAGTACCTGTATGCCTTTTTTTTGTTGCCGAAATGAGATGAATATTTCTGGTTTTGGAATTATAAGCTCATTTCAACGATCATTTGACCATGCTTTGAATTAACTGGCAAATTCGTGAAACCTGTTACATATAAGCTTTCGGAAAGCATGAAACCATAAGAGTCCAATAAGTCCACATCAGGAAATTTCGTCGTTATTCCAAAAGCCAAGATATAGCCCTATCTGTTTCTGCGAATATTTTGGTTTGACGCGGAAAACCTCTCAAATTGATGAGAACATTACCAATTATTCGATGCGCTAGAGATTCACACACTATAGCCGACTTTATGGTATATTTACTCGCGTCTTCGGTTAATCCCCAAGCTCTTACTTCTCTGTTAGCTTCGAGTCCATCGCATGCCAAAAAAAGTTGATTTTTAGGCTTGTAATCACACAATTCTCCTATATATGAGTGAACCAATTTGGATTTTTCCAAATCCAAAACAACTCCTTTCATGTAGTCAGAGACAACTATATCGTTATCGGTTATAAAAAATCGAACAAACCCAAGGTCAACAACGTGAGATCTCATCGGCAAATCCATGACTTTAAGTTAGACAACTTAAGTAAAAAGTGCGCGCCAAACGCGACAATCGTATTTCAAATACAAAAAGTGAGATTTCAAGTACAATTTGTGCACCTAGAAAGTAAGCTACTGTAGATTTTTTACACCTCTTAAAGGCACTCAAAAATTTATGTCAAATACTGCATTACTTTTAATAGGTTTTCAAAACGACTATTTCTCTCAGGAAGGCATCTTGTAAGATTTTATAGAGGACATGTTGCACGAATTAAACGTGTTACAAAACACATTAAATCTCATACATGATTTACCGGAATCTGTCGCTATAATTTCAACTACAATAGTCTTCTCTGAATTGTATGAAGAGCTTGAAGATCCAGTAGGGATTTTAAAATCAATTAAGGAGCTTGGTGCATTTAAACGAAATACTTTTGGTGCTGAAGAGGTGCCAGAATTTCAAAGTATCGGTGAACGTATTGTTCGCATGGAAGGAAAGCATGGACTAAATGCTTTTATAAACACCGACTTAGAAACGTATCTTAGAACGAACAACATTGAAAAAATTATGCTAGCCGGTTGCGTTTGTTCTATTTGTATTGATTCTACCGGTAGATCTGCCTATGACAAAGGTTTTGAGGTGTACATGCTTTCAGATTGTATCACCGGCAGGACAATGTTCGAACAAAATTTTTACTGTAACGAAGTTTTTCCTCTATATTCAGAAGTGATCACCTCAAAAGAGCTTCTTCATGAAAGATTACCATAAAACTCTATTGACATTCAAGTGCACTACAAAATGGTGGAGGAACTTTCTCGCATGAATCAGGAATTATCTGATGAGATTGATAAAAGAAAACGAAAAGAGGAAGAGTTAGAAAAAGAAAGAAGTAACCTTGAGTCATTGATCAAACAAAAATACTTGTTATTGAGAGAATTAAATCATCGAGTAAAAAACAATCTTCAGGTGGTTAAGAGTCTGTTAAATGTGCAAATTGATTTGGCATCTTCACCAGAAATAGCCGATACTCTTGATTCGTTTTCTGGCCGTTTAGATGCTCTCGTTTCACTCCATAAATTACTATAAACGTCCGGAGCACCAAATACTTCTGGAAATGTATCTCTTCAATTTTACATGGAGGATCTCTTGGCTGGGATTATTGAAAATACTGTTGACGTTCATCTTGACTTTCCTGATGTTAGTATTTATTTTGAAAAGCTCTCTAATTTAGGAATGATTCTGCATGAAATGATCACTAATTCAGTCAAACATGCATGGAACCGAAATGATGAAAAACGAACCTTCTTAACCATTACAGAATCGCATAAAGAAGCGTTGACCATTTTGTATTCAGATAATGGGAGAAAACTGCAGAGCGTTTCAGAAATAAAGCCACGTTTCGGGATGGAGTTGATAAGTATTCTTCTTGGTTCATCGTTGAAACACGAAAATAACCTCTCGATTCATGGAGGGCTGGAATATAAATTCAATTTAAAAATTAGCTAATGGAGGTAATTATTTTGGAAGATGAACCCTTAATCGCCTATTCAATTCAAAACACTTTGAAGAAATTTGGCGTCAATCATTGCTCCTTACATAATACGCTCAGTAGTGCATTATTCAATATACAGGCCAGATCGTTTGATGCCGCAATTATTGATATTCAGATTAATGGTAAAGCGGATGGTTTTGTATTCGCAGATCATTGCCAAGAGAAATCAATCCCCATTATTTTTTTGACTTCTTTCGGAGATGAGAAAACAATCACGCAGGCGATCCAATATGGGCCAGCAGGCTATCTTAACAAACCTTATAAAGAAGCTGACATTAACGCTCTCGTAAAAATTTTACTAAAGAAAAAACAAGATGGTTTTGTGATCATTATGGATGGGAAAAAGGAAATAAGAATCGAGCTCGATTCTATTTTATTTCTCGAAGCTAATACACCTTACGTTAAAATTCACACTGATAGCGGCACAATATCGGTAAGAAAATCATTGACCTACTTGGTGGAATTGCTATCAGAATTCATTTCGATCAAACGAGTTCACAAAAAAAATGCTGTTTGCCTCGACAAAGTGAAATTAAAAACACGAAGCTATTGGATGGTAAATGGTTTGAAATTACCTATTTCAAAAAAATACACCCAGCAATAATTCAATTATACTAATTGTAATTAAGAATATTGGTCGTTATACAGAAACTGCAAAGAATTGAAGTCTATCGCTCATCGCTAGCGCCAAGATCAATCTATTATCCCTAGCTTTGGCAGTTCTTAGTCAATCAATGATATGAATTCGTCAACTTTTAGCAAAGAAGAATTGGTTCAACAACTGGGCTTGCAACCGCATCCCGAAGGTGGATTCTACAAAGAAACCTACCGATCGGAGCATTCCATTCCGAACACCGTTTTGGCCGGAAACCACGAAGGAGATCGCAGCTATGGAACGGGAATTTACTTCATGCTGACGAGCGACACCTTCTCGGCATTTCACCGCATTGAGCAAGACGAATTGTGGTTCTTTCATCAAGGAAGCGCCATTGAATTACACATGATTTCACCGGAGGGAGAACATTCGAAACATTTGATTGGGAACGACATTCTAAACGGTGAACAACCGCAATTGTTGGTTCCAGAAACCTATTGGTTTGCCGCGAAAGTAGTGGATGGTGGCGATTTTGCTTTGATGAGTTGTACCGTTTCTCCTGGATTTGATTTCCGCGATTTCGTGCTTCCATCTAGAGAAGAATTAACGGCGAAATACCCGCAGCACGAAGGAATCATTGCTGCATTTACACGACATTAATGGAAGAAGAACGACTCGACAAAATATTGATCCAACGCAAACTCGTTTCCACCCGAACTCGCGCCGAGCAAATCATTCGTGAAACTGGAGTGAAGGTAAACGGAAAGCTGATCACCAAAACGGGCAAGAAGTTTCCCGTCGATTGCGACATCGAAATGATTGCCGAAGAAATCCCATGGGTTTCCAGAGGTGCGTTCAAATTAATCGATGGGATCAAGGAATGGAATCCGGACATCAAAGAAAAGGTGATGTTGGACATTGGCGCATCTACCGGAGGATTTACGCAAGTTCTCTTGGACAATGACGCTGCGAAAGTCTATTGCGTGGATGTCGGTTCGAAGCAATTGCACACCAAGATTGATGAAGACGAAAGAACAGTCAACCTAGAAAAAACGCACGTGCGCGAATTGACTCCCAAGTTAATTCCTGAATTGGCCGATGGTTGTGTGATCGATGTCTCATTCATCTCATTGGAAAAGATCTTCCCATTCGTTCATGCCTTCATGAAACCAAATGCTTGGATGATTGCCCTTGTGAAACCACAGTTTGAAGTTGGAAAAGAGAACATTGGAAAAGGTGGAGTCGTGAAGGATAAGAAACTCTACCCTGAAGTAATTGAGAGCATCAAGCAAAGCGCTTCGCGTAATCAGTTGAAATGGGAAGCGACGATTGATTCGCCAATTTTAGGAGGTGACGGAAATCGGGAGTTTTTGATGTTTTTGAGGAAGGTGTAGATATAAAATACTGATTTTAAAGGGGATCAAGACCATCAATCAGTAACTTCTAATTCGCGAATTAGCGAACTAGCTCATTGACGAAATGGAGTCCGTACTTTAGAAAATAATCAAAATTTTCGAGGCGGTGTTTATTAAAATCCGACAACTAAGTCGGAATATTCCGATATTCCAACATTGCAAAAAGGGGGATCAAAGCCAGTTATAACATAGTATCCAGCCTCCCTCACAAAAAATCCATTTCTCTTGTTTAGAATTGTTCCAAATAAAGCTATTTGAGTATCTTTGTACTATGAATGAAACAATCGTGAAGTTGGACGTAGAGAAAATAAGATCGCAATTCCCCATCTTACATCAAGAGGTGTACGGGAAACCCCTCATTTACTTTGATAACGGAGCCACAGCTCAAAAGCCGAAATCAGTAATTGATGCCATCTCAAAGTACTACACCAAAGACAATGCGAACATTCATCGCGGCGTGCACCACTTGAGTCAGATTGCCACAGAGCAATACGAAGACGCCCGTAAAATCATTCAAAAAGCCATTAACGCACCTACATCCGAGCAAGTGCTGTTCACGAAAGGGACTACGGACGGAATCAACTTGGTTGCATTCTCATTCGGACAGATGTTGAAAGCAGGAGACGAGATTATCATCTCCGAAATGGAGCACCACTCCAACATCGTTCCGTGGCAAATGTTGTGCGAACGTCAAGGTTGTATCTTGAAGGTAATTCCGATCAACGAGAAAGGTGAATTGAAGATGGACGTCTTTGAATCATACCTATCCGATAAAACGAAATTGGTAGCGGTAACGCACATCTCCAATACATTGGGAACCATCAATCCAGTGCAGGAAATTATTGAAAAGGCACATGCCTTAGGCGCCAAAGTTCTAATAGACGGAGCGCAAAGTATTCAGCATACAAAAGTTGATGTTCAGGAATTGGATTGTGACTTTTTCGCTTTCTCCGGACACAAAGTTTTCGGGCCGACCGGAGTCGGAATCTTGTACGGTAAGAAAGACATTTTGGATGCCATGCCACCATATCAAGGTGGGGGCGACATGATTGCCAAAGTGACATTCGCGAAAACGACATACAATGAATTGCCGTACAAATTCGAGGCAGGAACACCGAACATTGCAGGTGGAATTTGTCTTGGAACGGCTTTCGAATATCTGAATGGATTGGATATGGATGCTATCCACGATCACGAACAGGAATTGTTGGCATACGCCGAATCAGAATTGAAGAAGATTGACGGTGTGCGCTTGATTGGAACAGCGGAAAATAAAACAAGCGTCGTGTCCTTCGTGGTGGAAGGAACGCATCCGTTTGACGTGGGAACGCTTCTGGACAAACAAGGAATTGCGGTTCGTACGGGACATCACTGTACGCAACCCTTAATGGATATTTTCAAAATTCCCGGAACGATTCGCGCATCCTTCGCTTTCTACAACTCGAAAGAAGAGATCGATGTATTCATCAAAGCGTTGCAGCGAAGTGTAAACATGTTATTGTAGGATGACTACATTTGCGTCCGCAAAAGAAAGCTAAGTGAAATGACTCTTCAAGAGAAGGAACAAGAAATAATAGACGAGTTTGCCATCTACGATGATTGGATGGATAAATACGAATACATCATCGAACTCGGAAAAGAACTTCCGTTGATTGATGAAGGCTTGAAAACGGACAATCGTCTTATTGAAGGGTGTCAATCACGTGTATGGCTTCACACAGATTTTGACGGAGAGAATATGCAGTTCTCCGCAGATTCAGACGCCATAATCACCAAAGGAATAATCGCATTGTTGATTCGTGTGTTTAACAACGAATCACCGAAAAATATTGCCAGCAGTTCGTTGCGTTTCATCGACGAAATTGGACTGCATGAACACTTGTCTCCAACACGATCTAATGGATTAGCGAGTATGATTCGCACCATGAAAATGGAGGCGCTTAAAAAGGTATAGCTATGAGTTCAATGGAACTGGAAAACAAAGTAATCGACATCCTCAAGACGATCTACGATCCGGAAATTCCGGTAGATATCTTCGAATTGGGATTGATTTACGAAGTAAAAATTAGCAAAGAAGGTCATGTCGATATTGAAATGACATTGACATCCCCGAACTGCCCTGTTGCAGAATCTTTACCGAAAGAGGTTGAAGATAAAGTGGCCGGAGCGGAAGAATTCACCTCGTGCAAAGTGAACATCGTATTCGATCCACCTTGGGATAAGGATATGATGAGCGAAGAAGCACAGCTGGAACTCGGATTCCTTTAATCAATACATTCTAAGGCAAAGCCAAATCCACCGTTACCGTTCACTGAGCGGAGCCGAAATGATCGGTGAGAGAAATAATTTGGTAGTTTTGCCGCCTCAAAATTAGCATACTATGAGACGCGTAGTCATCACAGGAATTGGTGCATTGACACCTATTGGAAACGATTTGGATACTTTTTGGAGCAATCTGAAAGCCGGGAAAAGCGGCGCTGCTCCTATCACGTATTTCGATACAGAAAAGTTCAAAGCGAAGTTCGCATGCGAATTGAAGGACTTCAACTTGGAAGATCACTTTCACGTAAAACAACGTCGTCAGTACGACAACTTCTCGCTCTACGCCTTGTACGCGGTAGATATGGCCGTGAATCACGGGAATGTTGATTTTGAATCCTTGGATCGTAATCGCATCGGAGTCATCTGGGGATCTGGAAACGGTGGAATTCAAACCTTCCAGGATCAAATGAAAGAATACTGCGAGGGAGACGGAACGCCTCGTTTCACACCGTTCTTCATCCCAAGAATTTTAGTGGATATCGCAGCCGGAATCATCTCTATGAAATACGGATTGAGAGGTGTGAATTTCTGTCCAGTTTCGGCGTGTGCTACTTCAAATACAGCGATCATCGAAGCGTTCAACTACATCCGTTGGAACAAGGCGGATATGATCATTACCGGTGGATCCGAAGCAGCCATCAACGAAGCAGCTATGGGAGGATTTGCCTCAGCACGTGCTTTATCGACTCGAAATGATGATCCAGCAACGGCTTCTCGCCCGTTCGATGTAACACGCGACGGATTCGTAATGGGAGAAGGTGCAGGAGTATTGGTATTGGAAGATTACGAACATGCGAAAAAACGTGGAGCGACCATTTACGGTGAAATTGTTGGTGGAGGAATGGCCGCAGATGCCTACCACTTAACAGGAACGCATCCAGAAGGTGAAGGCGCTGTTTTGGGAATGAACGAAGCATTGCGCGAAGCCGAAATCACTGCTGACGACATCGATTACGTGAACATGCACGCAACCTCTACTCCATTGGGAGATAAATCAGAGTTGATTGCGGCGGAACGTGTATTCGGAAAACGAGCGGATTTGTCGATATCTGCAACCAAATCGATGACGGGTCACTTGTTAGGAGCAGCCGGAGCCATTGAAGGAATTGCCTGCGTTATGGCCTTGCGCGAAGGGATTGTCCCTCCAACGATCAACACAACGGAAATCGAACCGGAATACGCAGATCATTACGACTTCCCACTTGGTACAGCGAAACCAAAAGAAATGAAGTATGCGATGAGCAACACCTTCGGATTTGGTGGACACATTGCCTCCGTACTTTTCAAGAAGTTCGAGGAATAAAGAAAGTCATTTCGAGTACCTCAATGGCCTCGAAAGGTTTTATCAGCGCGCACTGAGGCTCTCGAAGTGTGCAAGCATTTCCAACTGAATATTCGGAAAAGTTACCCGATTATGACGAAGTCATAATACTCCGTGTACACCACAACAATACACTCTGGCTGTCAAATTTCTAGTCCTTGTGCTTCCGTGGTAAAACAACCTATTCTTAATATGTAACATATCCTATACCCTGCGTGTTGTAATAGTATGCGCCTCGCAAATCTTATTGTACCTTCTAACTCCATGCTCAGGGTGGCTTGTCTCCTGCTTATTTTGACGAGCTTACCTCTCAATTCAGCGCATTCACAAACGACTTTGGATGGCTATTGCATGATCACCGGCAACGTAAAAAGCAACATCGTTTCGAACCGAAGCATTATGGTCGTCGTGAACGTA
>QCWI01000005.1 GCA_003149635.1 Fluviicola sp. XM-24bin1 | reverse complement strand
GGCGTTTTCGCGTCTTGAGCAGGAATTCGAACGTCCACCGTCAGCAGAAGAGTTGGCTGAGGCATTGGAAGTACCTGAAGACAAAATCAAAGAAAGTTTGAACGTTTCCGGACGTCATGTTTCTATGGATGCTCCCCTATCCACTTCTGAGGATGGAGGTACATTGATGGATGTAATGGCCAACACGGATTCTCCGAAAGCAGATCACTCATTAATGACTGAGTCTTTGCAGAAAGAGATTGAGCGTTCGTTGAGCACGTTAACTGACAAGGAGCGTGAAATCATTCGCTTGTTCTTCGGAATTGGAATGAATCACGGTTTGACTCTTGAAGAAATCGGAGCCAAATTCAACCTTACGCGTGAGCGCGTCCGTCAGATTAAAGAGAAGGCCATCCGCCGACTCCGACATACATCGCGAAACAAACTTCTAAAAGCTTATCTAGGATAAACAACAAAGCTGCCCTGACTTCTGGGCAGCTTTTTTTTATAATACCCCCCTTTATTTTCAACCCTATAATTTAAAAAATGGAAACTGCCTTAGGTTACGAACAGGAACTCGAGTCGCACATCAAACAAGAGCGCGCAGCAATAAAACTTTCTAGCGTTGTTGGAGAGCTACTCTACGACAAAGGAATTGAATTGGTGTTTTTCAGAAACCACCTTACGGATGTAACAGTTGCACAGATGCTAAAATTGCACGTTTATTCAAAGCGTGTAGTGAACAAGCCTGTGGATATCTTCACTAGTGCTGAATTGGCTGAAGAATTGTTGCACCTTGACCTTGCCCCTGCCAAATTAGACATCGGAAAATTGGCAAGCGAATGGCTGAACGAACAATCAGGATACAGCTCAAAGAAAGAATTCCTTCAAGACAAATTGAAAGGATTCGAAGCTACGAACGCTGAGCCATTCCAACCAAGAGATGTAATTCTTTACGGATTTGGTCGTATCGGTCGATTGGCTGCACGTGAATTGATCAAACAAGCTGGTAAAGGACAGCAGCTTCGTTTGCGTGCAATCGTTACGCGTGGAAATGATGAGAAGCAACTAGAGAAACGTGCAGCGTTATTGAAGAACGATTCTGTTCACGGCGCATTCGATGGAACTGTGGCTGTAGATGCTGAAAAGAAAGTATTGATCATCAACGGGCACGCTGTACAGATGATTGCAGCGAACAATCCGGAAGATATTGATTATACAGCTTACGGAATCGATAATGCCTTGGTAATTGATAACACAGGTGTATTTACTGATCGTGAGGCTTTGTCTCGTCACCTGAAGGCTAAAGGAACTTCACGTGTATTGTTGACGGCTCCTGGTAAAGAAATTCCAAACATCGTTTATGGAATCAACCAAGGAACTTTAGATTTGGAAAAAGAGCGCGTTTATTCTGCTGCATCTTGTACTACAAATGCCATATCTCCAGTATTGAAGGTAGTGAACGATAAATTCGGAGTTGTTAAAGGACACATCGAAACAGTTCACGCGTACACAAATGACCAAAACTTGTTGGATAACATGCACAAGAAGCCACGTCGTGGTCGTTCTGCTGCAATCAACATGGTAATTACGTCTACAGGTGCTGGAAAAGCTGTTACCAAAGTAATTCCAGATTTGGAGAACAAATTGACTGCAAATGCGGTGCGTGTTCCTACTCCAAACGGTTCATTGGCAATTATGAGCTTGGAATTGAATAAAAAGACAGATCTAGAAGAATTGAACAACGTAATGCGCGATGCAGCGTTGAACGGAGATTTGGTGAACCAGATTTACTATGCAACGGATCCTGAGATGGTTTCGAATGATATTATTGGAAACACATGTTGTTCAGTTTTTGATTCTAACGCAACGATCGTGTCAAACGATGGTAAAAACGCCGTGATTTACGCTTGGTACGATAACGAATTCGGTTACACGAAGCAGGTAATTCGAATGGCGAAATACATCACTAAAGTACGTCGAGCGATTTACTATTAATCGACAGATAAACTGATATTAAAAGCCCTGGACACTGAGGTTCTCGAAGTGACGGGGCTTTTTTAATACCCTTACTTCTGCTTTCTTCCTAAGGTAAGCCCCAATGTCAATTGAAGATTGACATCTCCATCGTATCCACGAGACAAACGCCATTCTTGAATGTTGTCATTGGAATACCAGTAATTGTAAAATCGATTTCCCATTTTCACGCTGTAGGAAGCTTCCAGGAATCCTTTGAGTCGTCTCTTTCCGAATCGAACGCCAACAGCACCAGAGTAATACATGTCGTGATAAATATTGACATTCTCCTCTATCGGCTCATTGACACCCGCATATCTCACGATGCACAATCCTCCCAATCCAAGGCTGAAACGTTGCCCGAAATAGGGAACCCATTTTTTATCATGATTGAACGAATAGTAAACTGGAAGACCTAATCCAAAGTAGGTTGGATCCCCAGCAAAGTCGTTGGGTAAGAAAAGTTCTGCCATTGCCCCAGTACTCAGGAAACTCGTTTGATTGGCATTGCTCCAGATTTCGCGTTTCCAATCGCCTCGAAAATGTCCATTTAGCTGTAACGAATACATGAGTCCAAAATCGGATTTATCTGAATATCCCCAACGGAGCATGAAATCGGGGCACACGAGAAAATCTCCTGAAGAAGTATATGGTCCAGCTCCAATCGTTAATTCGCGCTCACCTTTATCCAAAGTTTTTGCCGTCTGCATCATACTTGCTGTATAACAGCCTGATAAACTCAAGAAAAGTAACAGACAACCGACAATTCTTACGATCTTATGCATACCTCAAATATAATTCAATATTCAAGGCACAAAAAAAGCCTTGGCACTTCGAGAATCTCAGTACCAAGGCTTTCTAATATTATTAGAGTAGATTAATCTACAATTGGAGGCTCAACTCCTTCTGGTGCCTCAGGCGACTCAAACTGAACTTCTGGCAATTCTTTTGAAGCACTTGCTTCGCTGAATCCATCAGTTGTAATGATTGTGTCTCCATGTTCTCCCAACATAATTGCTGCTTGACGGTCCTCTCCTTCAATATCAAGAATTACCCGGTAGATAACAATATTGATGATCGCGATCTCATCTCCCGGATCAGCATCAACATTGTACCCTGTTGGTGCCATGTCAGACATGAAGTCCAACTGACCAGCAATTCCTAGCGGGTGCAATACAATGTTTACAGGAGTTCCGTTGATTGCTACCAAGTGAGTGATCCCCATGTTTCTTTCAGTATCCCAAGTATAGCTGAATGTGCAAATCGGGTTCTCTAGATCTGTTTTCCCTCTACGAACCTTGTCTAATTTAAGGTCGAAAGTTTCGTGAACTGTGTCTTCCATAGTGAAATAGTGTTTTGATTAATACCCCTTAAAAACAAAACCATATTCGAATTAAATCAATCTTTTCCACCTAAATGATCCATTTAAAATGTGAATAACTGTATAAATGCCTTATTTACAGGTGTAATCCGGTGTCAAAGATTCTTAATTTTGAGGCATGCTTCGTATTTTAATCATTTTGTTTATTGCATTCAACATTCTTGTCGCTTGTGATTCCCCTGCGAATGATACCAATGGAGCTTCAAAACCTAAAGCTCAGAAACATCTTGTAAGCGACATATCGATGTATGACAATGAAGGGAATATTCGCGTTGTCATAGAGATCCCCGCTGGATTGAACGAAAAATGGGAGGTCAATAAAAAGACGGGGATTATTGAACGAGATTCCATTGACGGTAAACCAAGGACGATTGATTACCTTGGATATCCAGCAAATTATGGATTTATCCCTCAGACCTTTCTTCCCAAGGAGCTAGGCGGCGATGGAGATCCTTTAGACGCGATTGTATTAGGTGAGTGAAAATCGAAAGGAGCTATTGTATCATGCCAGATCCTCGGTGTATTGAAGTTGACCGATCGCGGTGAAATGGACGATAAACTAGTTCTTGCGGACATAAACAGCCCCTTCGCTGAATTAAATTCCCTAGACGAATTGCAATCCAAATACCCTGGCTTAATGATGATAATTCAAGAATGGTTCCTGAATTACAAAGACCCCGGAAAGCTGAAATCTAGAGGATACGCTGCCAAAGGTTACGGAGAAGCAATCATTAGAAAGCCTCATAGTCAATTTGTTACGTATAACCAGAAATAATTTTTTCATTTTTTCTTAACGATCCGAAAAATTTCTTTCTAAATTTGTAGCCGACAAACGCAAAATGATAACAACGCAATTACATCATCATCATTCTAATACTTGCACTCAGGCGAGCGTGGAATGATATATATGTAATCGTATAAAATATGTAACCCGTCTGAGTAAATCAGACGGGTTTTTTATTGCTCATCGGTTTACTCAGACTTTTTCAAAACAAAATGAGTAAATTAAAAATTGCCATCCAAAAGAGCGGAAGACTCAACGAAGATTCCCTCAAACTGCTAAAATCCTGCGGAATTAAGATCGATAACGGTCGCGATCAACTGAAGGTACCTGCAACCAATTTCCCAATGGAGGTATTCTTTCTTCGCAACTCGGATATCCCTCAATATCTCGAAGACGGAATCGTTGATATTGCAATTGTAGGAGAAAACTTGCTCATTGAACAAGAAAAAGATATTGCCACAATTTCCAATCTAGGCTTCTCCAAATGTCGCGTTTCATTGGCAATTCCGAAAGAAGCTGAAGGCAAAGGAGTTTCCTACTTCGAAGGAAAGAAGATCGCCACTTCGTATCCGAATACGGTGAAACAGTACCTCGCAAAGAACAACGTAAATACAGAAATCCACAAGATTTCAGGATCGGTAGAAATTGCTCCAAATATTGGATTGGCAGACGGAATTTGTGATATCGTAAGCACCGGTTCTACCCTTTTCAAGAACGGCTTGAAAGAAATCGAAGTGATGTTCAAATCGCAAGCCGTATTGGCAGCTTGTCCTACCCTTTCGGAAGAGAAAAAAGACATTCTTGACAAATTACTGTTCCGAATCAACGCAGTATTGAAAGCAAAGAACACGCGCTATGTGTTAATGAACGTCCCGAATGATAAGATCGAAGAAGTAAGTAATATTCTTCCCGTATTGAAATCGCCTACCGTAATGCCTTTGGCAGAAGAAGGTTGGAGTTCATTACACTCCGTAATCGATGAAGATCAGTTCTGGGAAGTAATTGACTCACTAAAAGCCGCAGGTGCAGAGGGCATCCTTATCATTCCAATCGAAAAAATGGTCGCATAATTCAAGAGCTATGAAATTTTACCAAAATCCAGAGAAATCAACATGGGCAGCCCTTACAAAAAGGCCTTCCATCGAACAAACTATCTTAGAAGATGGTGTCAGAACCATCATGCAGGATGTGGAACGAAACGGCAATACTGCTTTATATCGATACACACAATTGTTGGACGGATGCAAATTGGACGACATTCAAGTAAGCGCTGAAGAAATTGAAAATGCGCAGATCTCCGCTGAGTTGGCTGAAGCTATTGATCGCGCCTTTGAGAACATTGAGAAATTCCACAAATCGCAATTACAAGAGGAGCCAAAGGTGGAAACTACTCCGGGCGTAACTTGCTGGAGACAATCCATCGCTATCGAAAAAGTTGGATTGTACATCCCCGGTGGATCTGCCCCCCTCTTCTCTACCATTTTAATGCTCGGGATTCCAGCGAAGATTGCAGGTTGTAAGGAAATTGTGTTGTGTACTCCTCCGAACTCGGAAGGTGCAATTAATCCTGCCATTCTTTATACGGCAAAACGTGTGGGCATCGAAAAAGTGTTTAAAGTGGGAGGTGCACAAGCAATTGCCGCTATGACTGTTGGAACGGAATCTATTCCTAGCGTTTCTAAAATCTTCGGGCCCGGAAATCAATACGTGACAAAAGCGAAGGAACTAGCGATGGAAAAAGGCGTAGGCATTGATATGCCGGCAGGGCCAAGTGAGCTACTCGTAATTGCAGATGCTTCCGCAAATCCTGAGTTCGTAGCAGCGGATTTACTGTCTCAAGCAGAACACGGAGCCGATAGTCAGGTAATTCTGGTATCGGATAGCAATGAACTAATCGATCAAACGAACGACGCTATCCGACGGCAATTGCAAGCACTTCCACGTAAAGAAACAGCTCAAAAAGCGCTGGAGAACAGCTTAAGCGTTTCATTGAACGACCTATCAAGCTGCATGGATTTTAGCAATGCATATGCTCCTGAACACTTGATTATCAACACCAATGATACCGAAGCTTTGGCATCAAAAGTAATTAACGCGGGTTCGGTATTCCTCGGAAATTACAGCTGTGAAAGTGCTGGAGATTACGCCAGCGGAACCAATCACACCCTTCCAACGAATGGATACGCTCGCAACTACAGCGGTGTATCCGTGGACAGTTTCGTGCGAAAAATCACGTACCAAGAGATTACTGCAGAGGGAATGCTCTCTCTTGGGCCTGCCATTGAGCTAATGGCGGAAGCTGAAGAATTACAAGCGCACAAAAATGCTGTTACTGTGCGACTTAAAGCCTTGAAAAATGACTAGAATAGATAATTGGACACGTCCAAACATACGATCGTTAGTGCCTTATTCCAGTGCGAAGGACGAGTATTCAGGAGCCGACGCCTTGTTTTTAGACGCCAACGAAAATCCTTTTGGCACATACAATAGATACCCGGATCCGCAGCAGCGAAAACTCAAAGCTGTACTTGTAAAACAAACGAACATTTCACCTAAACAGGTTTTCATAGGAAATGGAAGTGATGAAGTGATCGACCTACTGCTGCGGATCTTTTGTGAACCGGGAATGGACAAAATTGCCACCTTCTCTCCTACTTACGGGATGTACGATGTTTCGGCAAATATTCACAACGTTGGTATCGTGAAAGTGCCTTTGGATGCGAATTTTGATATCGTCAATACTGACATTTCGCCCATTCTCTCTGACGACAAAATCAAGATTCTATTCCTCTGCTCTCCGAATAATCCTACCGGGAACGACTTAAATTCTGAGAAAATGATGGAACTAATCGAATCCTTCAACGGAATCGTTTGTGTGGACGAGGCGTACATCGAATTCAGTGAGCAGGATTCCATGGCGAAATGGATTGAAAAGCACGATAATCTAGTCGTGGCGAGAACCATGAGCAAAGCCCGCGGATTGGCAGGTGCGCGTGTAGGATACGCATTTACAAACGAAAAGATCATCGAATTGCTGAACAAAGTCAAGCCACCTTACAACATTAGCGCGCTCAATCAGAATGAAGCCATTCGCATCTTGGAAAACAAGGATCGTTTCGAACAGCAACGAAATACCATCCTAAACGAACGGTCTAGATTGATCGAACAATTAGGAACACTGTCTTCTGTGGAGCAGATTTATCCGACAGCATCAAATTTCATCTTGATCAAGGTAAAAGACGCAGATAACCTTTACGCAGCGCTATTAGAACGAAATATCATTGTTCGAAATAGATCAAAGCAAATTCCAAACACCTTGCGAATCTCAGTGGGGACGCCACAAGAAAACCAGCAATTATTGAAAGCGATAAAAGAAATTGAATTATGAAAAAGGTACTATTTATAGATCGTGACGGAACTTTGGTCATTGAGCCGCCCGTAGATTATCAATTGGACAGTCTTGAAAAATTGGAATATTATCCTGGCGTTTTTCAGTGGCTTTCTCGAATAGCGACGGAACTGGATTATGAGCTTGTCATGGTCACCAATCAAGATGGACTGGGTACCGATTCTTTCCCTGAAGATACGTTCTGGCCAGCGCAGAATAAGATCATTCAGGCATTTGAGAACGAAGGCGTAAAATTTTCGGAAATCCTTATCGACAAAAGCTTTCCCGAGGATAACGCTCCAACGCGAAAACCAAGAACGGGATTACTAAACGCCTATATCTACGGAAATTACGACTTGGCCAATTCGTATGTGATTGGTGATCGCGAAACTGATATCGAATTAGCAGATAACCTGGGAGCAAAAGGAATATACATAGGAAAGAGATGCTCCCGGGGAACTGCGCTCGAAACAACAAGTTGGCAGGAGATGTATCAATACTTAAAGCAACAACCGCGCAAAGCGACGCAAGAACGGATTACCAATGAAACTCAAATCTCCGTCTCGGTCAATTTGGATGGAAGTGGTAAAAATGAAATCAACACGGGATTGGGCTTCTTTGATCACATGTTGGAGCAAATCGCGCGCCACGGAAATATCGACCTTGACGTGCAAGTTCAGGGCGATCTAGAAATCGATGAGCACCACACTATGGAAGACGTTGCCATCGTCTTGGGTAGTACTCTTCTTGAAGCGCTTGGTAGCAAAAAAGGCATTGAGCGCTATGGATTCTTGCTTCCAATGGACGATTGCCTCTCCCAAGTAGGATTGGATTTCGGAGGGCGTCCTTGGTTGGTTTGGGATGCTGAATTTAAACGCGAAAAAATTGGCGATGTTCCTACCGAAATGTTCATGCACTTCTTCAAATCTTTGAGCGACTCAGCCAAATGCAACTTGAATATCAAGGCCGAGGGAGATAACGAACACCACAAAATCGAAAGCATTTTCAAGGCATTCGCAAAAGCTCTGAAAATGGCAGTACAACAAACAAACGCAAACAACATCCCAAGTACAAAAGGAGTGTTATGATAGCAATTATTGAATACAATGCAGGCAATAGTCGTTCGGTGTACAATGCACTGAATAGGCTCAATTGTGAAGCAGTTATCACGAGCGATAAAGAGATTATTTCGACGGCGGATAAAGTCATCTTTCCGGGCGTTGGAGAAGCAAGTTCCGCTATGAAGTTTCTTCGCGAAACAGGATTGAATCAGACCATTCTCAACTTGAAACAACCGGTTCTTGGCGTATGTCTTGGATTGCAGTTGATGTGTTCCTATTCAGAAGAAAACGATACCGAATGTTTAGGAATCTTTGAGAATCGTGTTTTGGCCTTCCCTAGCGACGAACCTGTTCCGCACATGGGATGGAATAATTTTACGAAAGCCGATGGCGCATTATTCGAGGGAATTGAAATTTCCGATGATGTGTATTACGTGCACAGTTATTATGCTGAGCTTTCCAAGGAATCAAACGCAATTACACAATACATGGTGGGATACAGTGCTGCGCTGCAAAAAGATAATTTCTACGCTACGCAATTCCACCCGGAAAAATCAGGAGATGTTGGTTCGAAAATCCTCCAAAACTTTATTGAGCTATGAAAATTATACCAGCAATAGACATCATCGACGGCAAGTGCGTTCGTTTGTCCGAAGGCGATTACGCGACGAAAAAGGTGTATAACGAAAATCCTTTGGAAGTGGCACGTCAGTTCGAAAGCAGCGGAATCACGCTCCTCCACCTCGTGGATTTAGACGGCGCCAAAGCAGGAAAAATTATCAATACTAAAGTTCTGGAATCGATTACGAGTAATACCAACCTTAAAGTAGATTTCGGAGGTGGCTTACGAACAGATGAAGATCTTCACATCGCTTTTGAAGCTGGAGCATCACAAGTTACCGGAGGAAGCATCGCCGTGAAGCAACCTGAAACATTTGAAAATTGGTTGAGCAAATACGGAACGGAAAAAATCATCCTAGGGGCGGATTGCAAGAATCGTAAAATCGCGACCAATGGTTGGTTGGATACTTCGCAAATGGACGTGATTGAATTCATTCAAGCCTATGAGCAGAAAGGCATTTCTCAGGTCATCTGCACGGACATTTCAAAAGATGGAATGCTTGCCGGCCCAGCAATTGAGTTATATCGTGAAATTCTAACCGATTGCCGCGTGGCGCTCGTAGCCAGCGGTGGTGTGACAACCCTAGAGGATTTAGAGCAATTAAAAGCAATTGGTTGCTCTGGCGCAATCATCGGAAAAGCGCTTTACGAGAATAAGATTACGCTAAAACAAATCGAATCGTTATGTTGAAGAAACGCATCATTCCATGTTTGGACATCAAAGACGGGAGAACAGTAAAAGGTATCAATTTCGAAGGAATTCGTGATGCTGGAGATCCTGTCGAACTCGCTCGGAAGTACAGCGAAACCGGAGCAGATGAATTGGTCTTTCTGGACATAACAGCTACGGTGGAAAAGCGAAAAACACTGATAGAATTGGTAGAGCGCATTTCGGAGGAAATTCAAATTCCATTTACAGTGGGTGGTGGCATTAAATCGGTAGAAGACGCTGTAGCCTTGGTTCGCGCTGGTGCCGACAAGATCTCAGTTAACTCCTCCGCTGTGAACCGACCTGAATTGATCAGGGAACTGGCGAAAGAACTAGGGAGTCAATGTGTGGTGCTAGCGATAGATACAAAGGTGGTAAAGAACGAAGATCGTGTGGTCATTCGTGGCGGTCGTAATGTTACCAAGTGGCGCACGGTCGATTGGGCCAAAGAAGGCGTTGCGCTTGGAGCTGGAGAAATTTTACTGACTTCTATGGGGCGCGATGGAACCAAAGATGGCTTTGATATAGGTATCACCAACAAAGTTGCCAATGAAGTGAACGTTCCTATTATCGCCTCCGGCGGAGCTGGATCAATGCCGCATTTCACCAATGTATTCTCTATGACCAAAGCAACGGGAGCACTGGCAGCCAGCGTTTTTCACTTCGGAGAAATTGCCATTCCCGACTTAAAAGACTTTTTAAAAACACAAAATATTGCAGTACGATGAATATCGATTTTAACAAAGGAAACGGACTTGTTCCGGCTATCATTCAGAATGCTAGAACACAGCAAGTGCTCATGTTGGGCTATATGAACGAAGAAGCGTTTAACGCAACAGTTGAAACAGGAAATGTGACTTTCTACAGCCGTTCCAAGGAGCGTTTGTGGATGAAAGGAGAATCCTCTGGAAACGTGATGCATGTGGAAGAAATTCGGGTTGATTGCGACAACGACACATTGCTAATTAAAGCGAATCCTTCCGGGCCAGTTTGCCACACAGGAGCGAATACATGTTTTAATGAGACGGATGCAAAAGGGTTTCTCTATCAATTAGAAGCGACAATTTCAGAACGAATCGTTTCTCAAAGCGACGACTCCTATACGAGTAAAATGTTCCGTAAAGGGATCAATAAAATGGCGCAAAAAGTGGGAGAAGAAGCTGTGGAAGTCGTAATCGAAGCGAAGGATGACAACATGGAACTCTTTGAAAATGAGGCTGCAGATCTACTCTACCACCTACTTCTCTTGTTGCGAGCGAAGAATTCAGGACTGGAAAATATCGAACAGATTTTGAAGGAGCGCCATCGAAAAGGGTAAAATTTCATCTTTAAGATTGATCTTCATCTACAAAGTACATCGACAATTTCCCTTTATTCTTCGCTTCCAGCTCCCCTCGGTAAGTACAAGGGAAATTATCTGAAACAACTTTATAGGTAGATGCTGAGATATTAATTCTTCCCGGCTCACTATTTTGTTCCATTCTGACTCATTGTATGACTGTATCCGACTTACGCCAGAAATAAGACAAACAAGAATAAGGAGAATCTAGAGTGTATTTTTGAAAAACGATGTATCACTTCTTAAGTTAAAGATACTTCTTATTCTACAATCGACAAGAAGCCTTATGACGCTAAAGCCAAAGTATTACCATCGCACGCTCAAAGAGAAAAGCATAAAAAAAACAGACCCAAAAAGGATCTGTTTTAAAACTGGTTGTAAAAGGTAAGCGAGTGCTTACATCTGAAAGACGGAGATTTTATTCGGGGGTTGTCTTTCTTTACAAATTTTTCTTCCTATAATTTCCCAGAAATGGGTTCTTCCTCCTTGAAAGGCTGAATATACTTGATGTAGCGAGACGGCTGCCCCAAATTATCAAAGACGATCCAATCGCCAATTCGATAGCCCTCTTCGTTCAATTCCCCCATTTCTTGAATCCTTGAGTAAATTGGATAATTGGCATAATTCATTTCCAAATAGATCTCTCTAAGTACCGGACTTTGACTCGTGATAACTCCAAATCGAATTGCCGCGTCGGGAGCGTAGCCACGAAGGTCTTTGATGAATCCGTCTTAATATTGCACTTGCAACGAATCAAAGGACTGCTGGAGACATGGAATATCTGAATTCTGAAGATTCTGTGAGATTAGACCACCAAAATGCGGATAATCTTTACTCAAGTAATCCACATAGGTTTGAGCGTCCAGCGTATAAGACTCCGAGGCGTATTCATTGTAATACTTCCACTCTCCTATTTTCAAGTAATTCACCAATAGAGGATCTTGTCGGAAACCTGTTCCACCGAAAAACTGAGGGCCTCCAAATGACAAATCCTGATACACAGGTCTTCCTCCATCCGTAAAAGCTGGAGCTCCATCTCTTGCTGTGATTGCAAACGTATTCAGCGCTGTCAATTCAATATCCTGGAACCATTGCAATCGCCCAGAAGGATTCGAAATCTGCTCTTTCCCTTTTGCAATAAGGTACCCAGATAAAGAATACGCTTCCGTTTCCAAAGTCATGGAATCAATTGGTTTACGCACCCACTGAATGTCACCCTGTAAATCGTAATTGACTTTTTGGATCGCTTCGCCATCTTTGAAAGTAATGCGCTCAATGATGTTTCCTTCACGACCGTAACGCGTGCGTACACCATTCAATTTATCATTTCTCCAATGCTCCGTTCGGCACAGGATGTTGGTACCTTGATAATACTCTTTCCAACTACCCGTTCGGTTTCCGTTTTCAAAACACCCTTCAATCCAAGGGATGCCTTCCCGGTAGTTCTGCACCCATTTTCCGTGCAACTTACCTTCTTTTCCTTCTCCATAACACCAAACATTCAAGAGATCATCTTTGGAGGGAGCGGCAACATTGTCTCCAGCAAAATTGAGCGACACGACATCTGGAGCCTGCGGAATTTCTGTTCTGTTCGGTCTTGACCTCGCCAACGGATCATAAGAATCATAAGCTCCTTGAATAAGTTTCAATTCTTCCAGAGTGAAACCTGAGAATTGCTGCCAAACTGGTAATGCAGGATCATCGATCTCTTTTACCCAAGCATAATTATTCTTTGCTGCGATGCGATGCGCCACATGATCGAATCCGGTTTCCATGAGTAAATATCCAACAGCACAATGCGTATTATGCTCATCAATAAATACAGGGATTCGTTCTGGACGGTAGTAATTCATTGGGAACAATCCTCGGTCTTTGAAAGAGGAAAGTACGTTAATCAACTCCGTGCGCATCTCCAATTGCTCACACGTTAAATCATTCGTTGGATTACTACGTAAAATCTGCAATAAGTTCGTCAAATGCGTTTGGATGTACTCTTTGTCTGAGTTGAAATGCTAAGCGTTTCCGAAATCAAGGCGTGCTTCGTAAGAATGCCAGTTCGGATTAAACGCTACGAGTTGGTCAAACAAATTTTCTGCACGGGCGGATAAAGTCAAACCTATGCAGACAATCGGGATCAATATCTTTTTCATAACAATTTTGGTTTGAATCTTCCTCTGGTACAAACCAATCCCAATTGCGTTCAAAAAGGAGTCTCCGATTGCTCGAAAACTCCTTTGGACCTGAACTCTGTTTGCACAGAATTTACCTCCTGTACACTGAGAATGCCATTATTTATGAAAAGTAACAGTGCGATGTGAAAAATTCATTATTGCAACAGATTTGCATTATAAGATTTAATTGTTGTACTTTTGTTACGTGAAGCGTAAACTACGGACATATCTTTCAGTAGCACTGGTATTCTCTCTCGTCCTTCAAAGTGGACTTTATGGATTTATTCATATCCAAGACAATCACAGTCATGACAAAGCGCACCATGAAGAACATCATGCTTGCGACCACGCTGTAGACGTTGACCATCAAACTTCTTCCGATTTTGAATTTAACACGTCAGAAGATTGTGACGGTTGTGATTTGTTATTGGCTTTAGATGAGCAAAGCACTGTTTCAGGTACGGCTGTAGATTACGCATTTCATACTACTAACTATCCAATTCACGAAGCACTGAAATCCGATTTCGAGGATAACAGTGTCATTTTTATTCAAGGACGCGCTCCCCCGCGCGCTTAACTGCGTTACATTTCAGGGCCAGACATTTATTACAGTTCCAGCAGGGCGTTATTCCTCGTGGAATTTGTAAGAATAGCCGTAATCCATTGAAACGCATGCCTCAATTTGTTCAGAGGCGCCTCTCGAAAATCAAGTCGTAAACTTTATTGAGCAAGCATTCTTAATGCAACAATTAACACAAATACTAGGTTCGTTCCTGATTGTTCTTTTTAGCGTTCCAGCGATCGCTCAGGCGGATTGTGACTTTATCTTGTCTGGATATGTTAAAGACGCGCACAACGATCAACCCCTTCCAGACTCGAAGGTGCATATCCGTGAATTGAACATTACTGTTGAAGCGGATGCCAATGGCTTCTACTCTATTTCTGGACTTTGTGTGGGAGAATATCTGGTATTCTGTAAGCACATAGGATGCGATGCGATCAAGGATACAATTCTCATTGATCAGAACATTACGCGTGATTTCTTCCCAGAACATCACGTGGAATTCAACGAAGTAAAAGTAGAGGCAGACAAAGACGAAGATTTATCGCTAAAACCGGAACGCCTTACACAAAGAGAATTGAATGAATCCCGCGGATTGACCCTTGGAGAAGGACTTGCGAAGATGAATGGTGTCAACCAATTCACCACGGGAAATAACATTTCGAAGCCTGTAATTCATGGAATGCACAGTAACCGTATTCTCATTTTGAATAACGGTGTGCGTCAGGAAGGCCAACAATGGGGAAATGAACACGCCCCGGAAATTGATCCGTTTATTGCTGGAGACTTGTCCGTAGTTAAAGGAGCTAACTGTGTCCGTTACGGTCCAGATGCCATTGCAGGGGTTATTTTGGTGAATCCAAGAGAATTGAAGAAAACCCCAGGAGTTTCAGGCGAATTGAACTTGGTAGGCTTCTCCAACGGCCGACAAGGAAACGTATCCGCCACTATAGATGGAAATTCCAGCAAGTTACCGGCTTTGCGCTGGCGTGCACAAGGAACATTGCGACGTGGAGGAAACGTTCATGCGCCAGACCATATCCTAAAGAATACGGGTGTTTATGAATACAATTTTTCCGGAGCTGTAGGTTGGTTCAAACCGAAATACGGATTCGATGTATTCTACAGTCAATTCAATACGGAAATTGGCATTTTCTCAGCTTCTCACTTCGGGAACTTAACGGATCTTCAAAATGCCTACGAAGCGGATCGGCCGCTAGAACTGGACGACTTCACTTACGAAATTGCACGCCCAAGACAAGAAATCGAACATGAATTGTTTAAAGCGCAAGGCTATTGGATTACCGGAGATCGAAGCAGATTGACTTTTACGTACGCGCGTCAGTTTAATAGACGTCAAGAATTCGACAAACACATTTCTCCGAACGCCACAGAGGAAGAATTAAATACTCCTGCGCTTCAATTCAATCTTACGACGCATACTGGAGAGATTTCTTGGAACCATAACCGAATTAACAATTTCAAAGGAAGCGCAGGAATTAGCGGCTTGCACCAAGGAAATACGTACCGTGGACGATTCTTCATTCCAAATTTCCGCAAGATGGGTGGAGGCATCTTCTGGTTAGAACAATGGAAACCGGAGAAATCCAAATTGGCCATTGAAGCTGGAGCACGATTCGATTACATCTATCAACGCATTTACATGTGGGTGGACGACGTCATCTACTCTCCGGAACAACACTTCATGAATGGAAGCGGATCCGTTGGCGCGTCATACAAATTCAATAAAAAGTTTATCGCACGAGCTAATATTGGTTCTGCATGGAGACCACCAAATGTCAATGAGTTGTATAGCAACGGTTTGCACCACGCAGCCTCCGCTATTGAAAGAGGAGATTCTACCTTAGTAACTGAAAAAGCATTGAATTTCACTGTTTCTTTCGAATACAAAGGTGATCGATTAAACTTTTTGATTGATGGTTACTACAACATTATAGATGACTTTATTTACTTGCGTCCAACGCAAGAAAACGTTCTTACCATAAAGGGTGCCTACCCACTATTTCAAACCACGCAGGCAGACGCACATTTGCGAGGTACGGACATAACAATCGGTTATGATCTAAGCGATAGCTGGAATATTACTTCCAAAGCTTCCGTTCTTCGAGCGTGGAATTTATCTCAGAATGATCACTTGATTTTAATGCCTGCCGATCGTTTTGAGAATAGTTTGGAATATCGCTTTAAAGACAGTAATAAACTTGCAAATGCATACGCTTCCGTTACAGTTGTTTCTGTATTGAAGCAGACGAGAGTTCCCGAAAACGGTGATTTCGCTCCACCACCAGAAGGATACACCTTATTGAATGCCAGCATTGGGATGGATATCCCGGTTAAGAACCAATTTATCACCGTTGGATTGAGCGCCAACAACATTTTGAATGTGCGATATCGCGACTACATGAACCGATTCCGCTATTTCACCGACGAAATGGGCACGAATATCTCATTGAGAGTAAAAGTCCCTTTCACATTAATTCAAGCAAAATCAATACACGAATAATAATCTTATCAATTAAACAGTAAAATCAAACAAATGATGAAAATGAAAACACAAGTAAAAATCGTTGCCGTACTCGGGTTAGCGTTGATTGCAGGGTTGAGCAGTTGTAAGAAGGACGAGGATTTAGTGGACACACCACAACCGACATATAACGAACCAGAGGTGATCACTACGATGACACTTACTTTCGTTGATGACGCGGGTGTACAGCCGAATGTTACCGCTACTTTCCGTGATCCAGATGGAGATGGAGGTCTTGGCGCTGATATCTTCGATACCATTCGTTTGCAAAACAATACGGTGTACAGCTGTACCATTACCCTTTTGAATGAAACGGTTACTCCGGCCGAGGATATGACGACGGAAGTTTTAGCAGAAGCAGCAGAGCACCTTTTCTGTTTAAGCCCTGCGGGAGCTGATATCAATATTGTTCGTACTGATTCTGACGGAACGTATGAAATCGGACAAACAAGTCAGTGGACAGTTGGAGCTGTTGGAAATGGAACAACTTTGATCACTTTGAAACACCAACCAGGCGGCATCAAAGATGGGACATGCGCTCCTGGAGAAACGGACATCGAAGTTAACTTTGTTACAGAAGTACAATAATCTAAAACTGAAAAAATCAAAAACATGAAAAAGTCAATAGCATTTTTGTCCACGGTAGCGATCGCAATTTTTGTAGTTGCTGCGTGTAGCAAGACAAACAAAGCAACGAAGCGCTTGATTCGAGCGGGAGAATGGAAAGTAACGGAACTATCCGTTGATGGAACCAATGAAGCAGAGCTTCCTAAATGGGAATTCAGCAACTGTGATCCGTACGAGGAAGTTTGTGTTGCTAAATGGGAAAACGATGAAGGCGGACATGCCGATTTCGCTTGGCAGTTCAACAAGGACGGTGCTGAATTCACTATCTCCCATCAAGCGGAAGACGAAGACGCGCACGCTGGACACGAACATGAGCACGATCACGCTACAGAAGAAGCGGCAGCTCAGGCTTATGCATTCAGTGGAAAGTATTCCGTTGTTGAATCAGACAAAAACAAAATGTCATTTACATCTACATCAACTGTTGGCTACCCTGGACAGACTGTTGTAATTGTAATTGAAAAGAAATAGACTCTCAGCGAGTTTATAGTTTAAGTACAGTGTAGTTTGGGCGTCTCGTTTGAGGCGCCTTTTTTGTTTTCTCAGCGAGAAGTGCGGAGTCAGAAGTAAGAAGTGCCATTTGCCTTCTCACTTCTCTCTTTTCACTTCTATCCTACTTTTAAATATCCCCCTCCACTCAATGCCGCCAACACTATTATCCCCCACGAAAGCCCATCTTTGAACTCATTCTTTGGATGCATTAGGAATAACAAGTGTAATCCCAACTGGACGATCAGGAAAATGCTGAAACCAAAGTGAAAGGATTCGTTCGTATAAATCTCAGGTATAAAGAGGTAATAGAACAGAGGTAAATGCAGCAAAACGAAAGTGATCATCCCTACCCGATCCGGCAAAAAACTGGTTAACGGAAAAATGCGCCATTCCCGATATCGCATGGCATCCATTTCATGCATTAAAATTAGGGTAACTCCCAAAGCGTAAAAATCAACGGGCATAAAAGTTCTTTCTTACGAAAGTAAAAGCCGCTAATTGAAGATTTTAGACGGGAACGTCTAATAGCGGTTTTAGTTTGGGCTTCGAGAGCCTCAATCCGCTCAGAACTTCGGCAAGCTTCAAGCACTGGCTGAGGCTCTCGAAGCCAAGCGATCTTTCATCTCACTAACATTTCGCCTTGACCTTCTTCTTACCAATTCGATTGCGTTTCTCCATGTTTTCGATGTATGGCCGAATCGAAGGAACTTTACAGGCAGTCTGCCCTAAATCTACCTTCACCTCTCCAATTCGATCACCAATTGACTTACATTCCTCAGTAAGTTCTGGATAGGCGCCACCAGCAGCGATAATAAATCCATTCATGTTATATCGTACGCGATTCTCAGCGCCGTGAATTTCTTTTTCTGCTTTGGAAAGTAAAGTCTTCACCGCTTCCACATCGTGACCTTCGCTTTTCTTCGTCCGAAGGAATCCGGCGTATCCAGCCCATCCTACAACTTGCAAGCGCGAGTCTTCCGAATGTATCCATTCCGTGGCAATTTCAGCACAATTCGGATGTTCTGCTAAATTCCATGCCACCGCATATTCTGAGACCATATACCACGTCGCATCTTTGGCCCATTTTTCAAGGTCTTCTTTCGCGAAATGGGATGGACTAGCAATCAATCCTGCCAAATACTGAGCATCTCCATTTCCCGTGGCATACAACTCCTGAGCTAGACTGTGATTGTTACGTTCCTGCTTTTCGATAGGCTTCATGTCTCCTACCTTCACTCCAAAGGAATTTTCAGGTGCACCGTGTCGCGAATAGATTTTACGCGTTTGATCACTACCCTTACTTTTA
Source organism: Fluviicola sp. XM-24bin1 (assembly GCA_003149635.1). Lineage (GTDB taxonomy): Bacteria > Bacteroidota > Bacteroidia > Flavobacteriales_D > Crocinitomicaceae > UBA4466. The sequence continues at coordinate 272,050 of QCWI01000005.1, read as the reverse complement.
AGGTAGTTCATTACTTCCTGTAAGTTCATATGAATTATTTAATACCAGCCTCTTTCAGACACTTCTTCACTTTTTCTTCGTGAATGTAGCGTTCTTCAGGCGTTTGATTCTGACTTTGCACCAAGAAGGCTTTACACTTGCCATCTACGTATTCCATGCGGGCCAAAACCTTATCAAATTCCGCCTCCGGGATGTCCTGAGACAAAGCTTTATTGATCGAATCGTTTGTCACGATGCATTCGCAGAATCCCCATTGCTCTCCGAATTGCTCCTCAATTTTAGCCATGTTTTCCAAGAACTCTTTTCGGTGCTTAGGGTCTACGGTGTCAAGATTGTACTCCGATTCAATTTCCAAAGAAGCCATGTGTGCTTCTAAAGAGTCAGCAGCAGTTTGATTTGAAGGATGATGCATATAGGCTCTATGATGTCCGGCCTTGTCGTCTCCGCAAGATTTCATTGACATCCCAATAAAGAATGGCACAGCAAATAGAAGAATTCCGGAAATCAGATACCTTGTCATCATAAATACACTACTAAATTTAAAACAATCTTGACATCAAAGTCAAATTATCACGATTGTTTTATTAACAAAAAAAGGCCTCCAAAACTGGAAGCCTTTCAAATTCTAAAAGCTTTTCAATTACTTCTGAAGCATGTTCTCAGGTGAATTTGAGATTGCGCTCTTGTCCAAGCGTAGTTTCCCACTTTCTGCTGAAATCAAGATGGTTGAATCATCAATCGCTAAGATTTTCCCATGAATTCCTCCGATAGTAACTACTTTGTCACCTACCGACAAATTCTCACGGAATTGCTTCAATTCTTTCTGCTTTTTCATCTGTGGGCGAATCATGAAGAAATACATCACTACGATCATTCCCACCAATAAAACTATGTTGCTCATTTTTTTCTAGTTTGATTTTTTGTTCTACTACTTACTTACGATAGTACCTTTAATTTTCAAGGTGAGCGTTCTTGGCGTTGTGTTGGCCAAAACCGTCACTTTCTTATCTACTCGCGATCCGTTAACCTTGTCCGTATCTACGTTTGCTATAATTACCCCTATTTCTCCCGGAGCAATAGGTTCTTTCGGGAAATCTCCCACTGTACAAGAACAGCTCGGTTTTACATCGGCAATTACCAATGGTTTATCCCCCGTATTCTTGACCTTGAATTCTGCGCGAATATTTTCTCCCTTGACCACCGTTCCGGCATTATACACTCTCTTCACTTCCATTGTGGTACGATCCCCTACCTCAGCCTGAGCTGCGTCATCCCCACAAGAGGTCACTAACAATGCTACTAGTGCGATAAATAAATATTTCATGTCTTAATCTTTTAATCCACGCCCAGCTTTCTGGATCATCCCTTGTCCTTCCAAACGACTAATTGCCTTGTCAAGAACTCCATTGATGAACCCATTACTTTTTGGCGTACTGTAAAATTTAGAAATTTCGATGTATTCGTTGAGGGTTACCTTGGTCGGAATATTGTTAAAAATCTGTAATTCCGTAATGGCCATTTTCATTAGGATGATATCCATACGTGCAATACGATCCAATTCCCAGTTACTTGTCAACTCATCAATCAATGCTTCATTTTCCGAATCCATTACGATAGTCTTACGCAACAACTCACGAATAAACGCGCGTTCGTCTTCTTCATCTTTGTACAATGGAAGAATTGGATTGGATGCTCCTTCTTCGAATGACTTGATCGTTTTCAAAACCATGCTACACGCCAGATCGATGTCGTCCAACCAGTGAATGCTTAGTTCTTCAAAGAAATTGTACAAATGTTGGAAGTTCGCTATATCCGTCTTGAACAAGGCCACCATAAAGGCTTTGTCCTCTTCAAAACCAGATTGCTCATTGTTCATGTATTCGAAGTAAGTTTCACCCTCGCGGATTTCCAGGTACATCTTACGGAACAACTCTTGCTTCTCATCTCCTACCCAATTGACCTTCAGTTCTTCAGAATACGTGCGTAAATCCTCATGATTGGAAAGAATTTGGATGATACTGTTATCTACAAACTTTCGATTCGGATTGAGATCTTCTTCCGTTGGACGCATTTTATTCTTTGCCTCCTCAATACGGCGCTCTCCCTGACGTTGTAACTCTTCAAAAGTCAACAACAAGTAGATATACAATTCATAAATTCGGTCTACAGCTTTGAATAATTCCTTTTCAGAAACCTTAGCATCCGCATCTGTTGATTGATAATAGGCATACAAGGCTTGTAATACCTTTACCCGAAGGTGTCGTCTGTTTAACATGTAAAGAGCTTACAGCGGTAATTTTACTTTTCCGATAGAAGCAATGCGCTCCTCTGCCATTTTGTTAGCAATCTGATACGTTGGAACGTTTTCAGCTTTCGATCGCTTCACAATGTTTGCAATGGTTCCGTAGATTTCCTCTGCTTTCCCCATCGCCCATTGTGATGACAATCCTTTTACTTCTGAATAACAGTTGATCACACCACCTGCATTCAATGCGAAGTCTGGTGCGTAAATCATTCCACGCTGCATTACTGCCTTCCCGTGGATTGTTTCGTTTTGCAACTGATTGTTCGCCGCTCCTGCGATGATTGAACACTTCAAGCGATCCAATGTTTCATCGTTTACCGTAGCTCCTAATGCACATGGAGCATAAATGTCCATATCGATATCGTAAATCTCATCCAATCCAACCACTTTCGCTCCGAACGTTTCCGCAACGCGCTTCAATGTTGGTTCGTGGATATCAGTGATGTAAATTTCAGCTCCTTCTTTAGCTAGAGACTCAACTAAGTATTCTCCAACGTGTCCAACTCCCTGAACAGCTACTTTCTTTCCTGTCAATGAATCAGAACCGAATTGTTCTTTAGCACAGGCTTTCATACCAACGTACGTTCCGTGAGCTGTAACTGGAGATGGATCTCCACTTTTACCTGGCAATCCAACCACGTGATTGGTTTCCATACTCACCCATGTCATATCTATTGGAGAAATTCCAACGTCTTCCGCTGTAATGTACTTCCCTCCAAGACTGTTCACGAATTTTCCGAAGCGACGGAAAAGTGCTTCTGATTTCATGGAACGTGCATCACCGATAATTACGGCTTTACCACCTCCAAGATTCAATCCAGAAATGGAGTTTTTATACGTCATTCCACGAGATAAGCGCAACACGTCTTTCAAGGCTTCCATTTCGTCGCTGTAAGCCCACATACGAGTTCCTCCCAAGGCAGGCCCTAATACGGTATTATGAACGGCAATAATGGCTTTGAGTCCGGTAGCGTTATCATTGCAGAATAGCAATTGTTCGTGGTCGTATTTGCTCATTTGAGCGATTACCGGATTTTCGGCGAGGTTTGTATCCTCTATATTTTTTACTTCAAACATATCAAAGCGATAAAATGTCTTTGTCAATTGTGTAACTTTGTAACGCTTCACAAAGTGGGGCAAAAATAGGAAATTATCCAATGAAGGCACTCAGCTATCTCAATAAATATTTCTTGAAATATAAGTGGCATCTCATCTTCGGGATCCTCTTTATTGTGGTTAACAATTACTTCAAGGCGTATTTGCCATTGTTCTTCAAAGAAACAATTGCAGAGTACGAGGTAATGGATACAGCGAAGACGGATGTTATTGGATATACATCTTTGGTTTTCCTGAAGTACATGGGAATCGCTTTGGCTGCAGCCTTGTTCTTATTCCTCACTCGTCAAGCGATCATTATGATGTCGCGTCGTATTGAGTTTGATTTAAAAAATGAGATTTACGAGCAGTACCAGCGTTTGAGCTACACCTTCTACAGGAAGAACAGCACAGGAGATTTGCTCAACAGAATTTCGGAAGATGTAACCAAGGTGCGTATGTATTTAGGCCCGGGAGTCATGTACACCATCAACCTTGCAATACTTTCTTTTTTCGTGATCTGGAACATGGTGAGCATTAACGGTTACGTGACACTTTTGGTATTGATTCCGCTTCCGATCATGACGGCGATTATTTATCTCGTTGCATCCCGAATCAATAAAGCCAGCAGCATTGTTCAAAAGGAGCAATCATTTATGTCCACATTGGTTCAAGAGACCTTCTCTGGAATTCGTGTGGTGAAGGCTTATGATCGACAAGATGAGGTGGTAGAACGCTTCGATAAAAGTGCTGACGATTACAAGAAGAAGAACATGAAGTTGGTGTTGATCAACGCGCTGTTCATGCCGACTATTTTCATTTTGGTAGGATTGAGTACTGTATTGTGTATCTACATTGGAGGTCAGTTGGTCATTGACGGTGGAGGCGGAATGGACATCGGAGACATCATCGCGTTCATCTTCTATGTCAATATGCTGACATGGCCGTTTGCGTCTGTGGGCTGGGTGATCTCCTTAATCCAACGTGCTGCTGCATCACAAGAACGCATCAACGAATTCTTGAATGAAGATCCAGAAATAAAGAATCGATCGGATAAGCCATTGGCTTTTGATTACAAGATTGAGTTCAAAAATGTCTCTTACACGTATCCGAATTCTGGAATCCAGGCCATAAAAGATGTTTCCTTTACACTGAAAAAAGGCGAAACGCTTGGAATCATTGGTAGAACAGGAAGTGGAAAATCGACCATCCTTCAATTGATTACCCATCAAATTGAACCGGATTCTGGAGTCATACTGATCGATGACATTCCACTTAACGAAGTTAATTTGAGTGCGTTATTGGATGCTTCCGGCGTTGTTCCGCAAGATGTTTTCCTATTCTCTGACACGATTCGCAACAATATTGCCTTCGGAAGTCGTGCCGATGAAGTAACAGAAGAAGAATTGGAGGCGGTAACGAAGGCTTCTCATGTCTATCATAACATCAAAGATTTAAAAAATGGTTTCGATACCTTGCTCGGCGAACGAGGCGTCAATTTATCCGGTGGACAGAAACAACGGGTGAGTATTTCCAGAGCCTTAATTAGGAAGCCGCAATTGCTCATTCTAGACGATTGTCTTTCAGCAGTTGACACGGAAACGGAAGAAACCATTTTGCGCAATTTGAATGACATGAACAAGGTCACAACGCTCATTGTAAGTCACCGCGTATCTTCTATCCGAAATGCCCAAAGAATCCTAAATCTTGAAGACGGAGCCATTGCAGAGGAAGGAACACACGATGAACTCATTGCTTTGAACGGTATGTACAAAGACCTGTACGAGAAGCAATTACTTGAAGAGGAAAATCAGGACTAATTTCTTTCAATACAATATAACCCAGTAATTTAGGTACCATGGTTAGTATTGCATCAATCAAAAAAAAATTTCATATTTGCTTAAACGCTACAAGCTAATTTAACTCAGGTTATGGGGTATGATAAGAACGACGAAATCTATTCGAAAGTAGTCAGAGCAGGAAAGAGAACCTATTTTTTTGATGTCAAAGCAACAAAGGGCAATGATCTTTATGTGACGCTCACTGAAAGCAAAAAGACATTTGTCGATGGACGTGAATCTTACCAAAAACACAAGATTTTCTTGTACAAAGAAGATTTTGAAAAGTTTGAGGATGGATTGAAAGACGTATTGAACAAGATTGCAGAGTTGCAACAAACCGATCAGTATCAGGACGCTTCATCATCTTCAGAGAACTTTTCTGAAGTGTCGTTTGACGACCTTTAATCTCGCTGAGATTTATTAACAACGTATCAACAGATTTTTCGTTGATAACTACTTCTATCGATAGGCATGTATTCGGTCTATTTGCGCTATCTTTAGAGTTCAATTTTTCGTTACAAGAATGGCCAAAATAATTGCAATCGCAAACCAAAAGGGAGGTGTTGGTAAAACGACCTCCGCTATAAATCTGGGAGGATGCCTGGGTGTATTGGAGTATAAAACATTGATTGTGGATGCAGATCCGCAGGCGAATGCAACTTCAGGTGTTGGGCTAGATCCAAAAAATTCTCGTAACATCTACGAATGTCTGATCAACGAAGCGGATCCCACAGATTTGATTTATCAAACGGAAAACCCAAATCTTGACATTCTTCCTTCCCACATTGATTTGGTAGGTGCAGAATTGGAAATGATTAACATGCCGAATCGTGAGCACAAACTAAAGTTCGCTTTGGACAAAGTGCGCGATAAGTATGATTTCATCATTATCGACTGCTCCCCTTCTCTTGGATTGATTACAGTGAACGCATTGACAGCTGCGGACTCCGTTATCGTTCCAGTACAATGTGAATACTTCGCATTGGAAGGACTCGGAAAATTATTGAATACCATCAAGATTGTTCAAGGGCGTTTGAACACGGAATTGGAAATAGAGGGAATTCTTTTGACGATGTACGACACGCGTTTGCGTTTGGCGAATCAAGTGGTAGAGGAAGTGAAAATGCACTTCCAGGAAATCGTATTTGATACTGTAATCCACCGAAATACAAAATTGGGAGAAGCTCCAAGTTACGGCGAGACCATCGTAATGCACGATGCAGCAAGCAAAGGAGCGATCAACTATTTAAACTTTGCGCGTGAAATTCTACAGCGCAACGACATGACGAAAATTTCAAACGAAGACAAAAAAATAAAGATTGGCGATGAGCTCTAATACAAAAAAACGTTCTGCTCTTGGTAAGGGGCTTGGCGCCTTATTGGAAAACTCCGAAACGGACATCACAACGTCATCAACCGGAACGCCCGGCATTGTTGGTTCCATCGCCACGTTGCCGATATCCAGCATTGAAGCCAATCCCTTCAATCCAAGGACAAACTTCGAGAAAGAAGCATTGCAGGAATTGAGTACTTCCATCAAATTGCATGGAATTATTCAACCACTGACCGTACGCAAACTTGGGCGCGATAAATACCAATTAATTTCCGGAGAACGTCGATTCCGTGCAGCACAATTAGCACGTTTATCGGAAGTTCCAGCCTACATCCGTATCGCGAACGATCAAACGATGTTGGAAATGGCCCTCGTGGAAAACATCCAACGAGAGGATCTGAATCCGATCGAAGTAGCACTCTCCTATCAACGTTTGATTGAAGAATGTAGCTTGACGCAAGATCAATTGAGTCAAAAGATTTCAAAAAGTCGTTCCAGCATTACCAATCACCTCCGATTGCTGAAGCTTCCTGCTCCTATCCAAGCGGGAGTTAAGGAAAGTAAAATCACGATGGGACATGCACGTGCACTAGTATCCGCCGGTGACGAATCAACGCAAGTGGAACTATTCGAACGAGTGGTAAAGGAAAAATTAAGCGTTCGGGATATCGAAGCCATTCTTCGTGGAGAAGAAATTCGTGAGCACGCGACAAAGTCTAGCGGAGAAAAGCCAAAAAATTCAAAAATCGCAATATCCGAGAACGAGTACACGTTCAAGGAGCATCTTGGGGATCGACTCTCTACCAAAGTGGAAATTCGAAAATCTCCGAACGGGAAAGGAAAAATCGTTTTGAATTTCAATTCGGATGCTGACCTGAACCGAATTATGGAACTTTTGAACAAAAAATGAGGCTTCTACTCCTTATTGCAATTCTTTTTACCGCAAGTTTTCACAGCTATGGACAGGAAGACTCCACAGCAGTGCAGGACACATCCCATTCCGTGAGAAAAGCGACCATACTTTCGGCCGTTCTCCCTGGAGCAGGACAAATCTATAACCATACAGCCATGCCAAAAGGCAAAAAGAAAGCTTTTTGGAAGGTACCTTTGATTTATGCGGGATTGGGAACTTTGGGATATTTCGTGATTGACAATCATCGAACTGTGCTGGACATCCGAACAGCTTACAATGCTGTCGGTGCCGGAACAACCGTAAATCCCCCGTACGATATTTACGATCAATCCTCTTTACTCACGCTGCACGATCAATTTGCCCGCTGGCGCGATTTCTCTATCATTGGATTTGTTGCAGTTTACGCCGTTCAAGTTATCGACGCAGCAGTCGAAGCACATTTTGTGAACTTTGATGTATCAGAAGATCTTTCTTTGCGCCTCGCTCCTACCATGCTCACACCGCAAGCTGCGGGCTTCAAATTATCTCTTAATTTTCACTAATTGAAGCCTCTGGATTTTTGAAAATAGTATTTTTGCTCACACTGCACAATTATGAATATAGCACTTATCGGATATGGAAAAATGGGACGCGTCATTGAGACGATCGCTGAAGAACGCGGTCATACTATCGTTGCCAAAGTGAACAGTGAAGCCCCTATTGAACAGGTAGATTTTTCGCAAGTTGACGTTGCCATTGAATTTACCGCTCCGGATTTAGCTGTTAAACATATCTATCATTGTGTAGATCGTCAGACGCCTGTCGTTGTTGGAACAACGGCCTGGGGAGCACAACTAGATGAAGTTACCGAATACGTTAATTCACACGGAGGTTCATTGCTGCACGCGAGCAATTTCAGTATTGGCGTAAATATCTTCTTCGAAATCAATCGCCGTTTGGCTTCTCTCATGGAGCCTCACACAGGTTACGAAGCAAGCATGGAAGAAACCCATCACTTGCAGAAGTTAGACGCTCCGAGCGGTACAGCAATCACCCTCGCAAATGATATGATGTTTGAGAACAAGAACCTATCGTCTTGGGTGCACAAAGAAGAAGAAACGCCTCGCGTAAACCGTGGTCAAATTGCACTGACATCCTACCGTGAGGAAGGAGTTCCTGGAACGCACAAAATTCAGTATCAATCCGATATTGACACTATAGAAATTAAGCATACGGCGCACAACAGACGCGGATTTGCATTAGGCTCAGTAGTCGCTGCTGAGTGGCTTTTCACTAAGAAAGGCGTATTCACTATGAAAGACATTATAAGCTAACACCATGGATATTAAACTGTTTTATCTATTCCTGCTCGTTCACCCATACCTTGCTATGTGGTGGAAAAGTTTCGAACAAGCCGATCGCAAACAATGGGAGGCGCTCGTTCCTGGATACAACTACTTCATTGCTTTCCGTTTAGGAGCGCAAAAACCTTGGTGGTCACTCCTATTGATTTTTCCGGGCGTGCACATCGTAATGTGGTCAGTAGTGAACTTATCTTACGTTCGTCGATTCGGATATTTCAGTTTGATTGATACGGTTCAGGGGATTTTCTTCCCGTACATCCTGATGTACAAAATTCAGCAATCGGGTGACAAAATCCTTCCAGAAACCAATTGGGCGAATAGCAAAGAAGTTGGAGAACGTGAATGGGGTGATCATTTGGCATTGTTCCTTTCATTGCCAGTATTGGGACACGTTATTGCTCTTGGATTTGCAGCAATTTCACGACCAAAACCGGGAAAGAAGACAAAAGTGAAAGAATGGGGAGATTCCATTTGGTTTGCACTTGTTGCAGCATTGGTCATTCGTACCTACGTATTCGAACCGTTTAAAATCCCTACGGGATCCATGGAAAACACGCTTTTGGTGGGCGATTTCTTGTTCGTAAACAAAGTCGCGTATGGGCCGAAAGTTCCTGTAACGCCTGTTTCTTATCCCTTGGTACACAACACCGTTCCTTGGATTAACATTAAATCATACGTTGGATTGGAAACGGCTAATTACACACGTCTTCCAGGTTATGCGGATGTAAACCGATACGACGTTGTCGTGTTCAACTACCCTGCAGGTGATACTTCGATTTACGACCCGCGCATGCCAATGGGATTGATGGGACATAACTATCATGACTACGTTAACGTTGAAGCCCAACGACTTTGGCAGGAGCAATCTAACTTGTGGCGTCAAGCGAATACTAAGATTAATCAATTAAGAGCCAAGGGAGCGTACACTGAGGAACAAGGTCAAGCAATCAGAGATGTTGCTTTTGAAGACTTCTTGGGCAACATTAACAAATGGAGGAATGAAGCACGCGAGCTCATTGCAAGCGGATACACGATGCAGCAAACCAATCAAGGCCCACAAATGATCCAGCACAAAGGGATTATCGCCCGACCGGTTGACAAACGTGAAAACTACATCAAACGCTGTGTGGGACTTCCAGGAGATTATTTGGAGCTAATTGATTCAAAACTCTACGTGAACGGAAAACCAGCGCCTATTTTCGAAAACCAGTTGTTGAAGTACATGACGAACGTTACGTTACCGGGGCAACAAGAATCATGGGATAAATACGGCATTGACACGTACAACTATAATCAATACAGATCAAGTGCTGCAGTTCCAGATCCGCATGTATTGGTAAACAAATTAGGACTTGCCAAATTGAAACGCGATTTTCCTGATAGCACATTCGCACTATACCGTGACATGCCGTATCAAGGAAGTATGGACAGTATTCCGGCCACAATTCGCGTAAAGAATCTGTCGTATTTCCCGAACGATCCGAACGTGTGTAATACGGTAAGTGATTTCCAAAAATTCTGGATTCCTAAGAAAGGAGTAACAATAACGCTTACGAAAGAAAACATCCCGTACTACAGACGCATTATCACTACGCATGAGGGACATACCCTGAAAGAAAATGGAGACGGTACTTTTGTGATTGACGGGAAGAAAACCAACAAGTACACCTTCGCGATGAACTATTATTGGATGATGGGAGACAATCGATATAACTCAACCGATGCCCGCATGTGGGGATTTGTTCCTGAGGATCATATCGTTGGAAAAGCATCCATGGTTTGGTACTCAAGCGGCCCTAGCGGTGTACGTTGGGATCGTCTATTCATGGGGATTAAATGATTCCGGTATATCCGACGACCTACTTCGGTAGCGTTATTTATTATAAAAATCTCGTTCAGCATGCTAACGTGCTGATCGAAACTAAGGAGCATTTTCCGAAACAATCTTATCGCAATCGTTGCGATATATTGAGTGCGGACGGAATTCTGTCATTGTCCATTCCTGTGAAAAAGCCGAACGGATCGAAAACGCCTACGGAGGAAATTGAATTGGCCAACCATGAAAATTGGAGAGCCAGACATTGGAGGGCCATTAAAACGGCCTATCAGAGTGCTCCGTATTTTGATTTTTACGGCATAGAAGTGCACGATTTAATTCACCGAAACGATAAATTGCTAATCGACTTTAATGACACCATCCAACAAGGAATTATTGATTGGCTAGATTTACCGATTGAATGCTCCAGAACCAGTGAATTCTTATCCATTCAAGAAAATGATCCTAGGGTAATTCTAGTGGATAAAAACCGGAATAACGAATTTGAGGAAAGTCCATACATACAAGTCTTTCCAACAGAGCATAGTTTTACACCGAATATATCTATTTTAGATGCCATAATGTGCGCTGGGCCTCTGGCGCGTAATTTGTTACTACCTACAAAACAATTGTAATGAAAATTGCCAATCTCCTCCTACTCTTTTTAACTTTTTCAAACACCTCTTTACTTGCTCAGGACGAAGATTTTAAGAGTAACATCCTCTTCTATAACGTTGAAAATTTGTTCGATACTTTGAACACACCAGGTAAAAACGATCAGGAATTCTTGCCGGATGGAAACAGAGCTTGGAATTCAGAGCGCTATCAGGAGAAGTTGGATCACATCAATCAAGTCATTAATGATTTGGACAATCCTGTGATTATTGGGCTGTGTGAAATTGAAAACAGAGCGGTTGTAGAGGACATCGTTAAGAGCGATGATTTGTCAGGAACACATGCTATTGTACATCACGAAAGCCTTGACAAACGAGGGATTGACAATGCGATCATTTATGATAGCACGCAATTGACTTTGGTTGAAGATGGAATTGTCCGATTCGATATGCCAGAGAAAGATTCTCCGAGTAGGGATATCGTTTGGGCGAAATTTGAACGCGGAGACGAGCACATCATTGTGATGGTGAATCACTGGCCAAGCCGACGTGGTGGACAAATGATTAGTGAACCGAAACGACTTGTTGCAGCGAACGCAGCGGCTGAATTCATCGATTCTTTGCAGAATTCCGATAAAAAAGCACAAATCGTGTTCATGGGAGATTTGAACGATTACCCAACGGATCGTGGACCAAAAATGATCAGCGAGCGACTGACTCCATTGATTACTGAAAAATCTGGCGGATATGCAGGAACGCACTGTTATCGAGGAGAATGGAACATCTTGGATCACATTATGGTATCCAAATCTGCATTGAAGAATAAAGGCGCCATCAGCATCGATAAGAAATCTGGAATAATCAATGAATTTGAGTACTTACTCACAGAATACAAAGGAAATATCATTCCATTCCGAACGTATGGCGGCGGAAAGTATTTAGCTGGATATTCGGATCATTTGCCGGTAACGGTAGAGATTACGTTGAAGTAAGTTAAAGATTGTTTTTAACACGCTTGGCTTTTGGTTATCCAAAACTCCTGAGTCGTTTCCTCTTCTCAAGGGAGGAGAATTTCCCTCTCCCCTTGAGGGGAGAATTAAAGAGGGGGGGGGTGACTCGGAATAGTTCGCAATAGAAGTTCGAATCAATCACAAATGACCTTATTCTTTACCAGAGACAGGCGCGACGTCCAAGTTCATAGAACTGTCTTGTTAGTCTAATCTTAATATATCACCCTCCGCCTCCGGCGCCTCCCTCAAGGGGGGAGAAGCATCACTAAACCTTCACCTTAAAAGCATCACCATTTACCGTCAACATCGGTAACAGGTGGTCGTTATCAAGCATTACTTGTATGAATGAATTCGGCGGTGGAACGATACTGTTCTTGAAATAAGACGCTGCAATTAAATCTGCATTGGCCTCTGAAAAGGACAGCTGCGATTGGATTTTCATCTACTATGCTCCTTACGACAACGATTTATCGGCGCATTCCGACACCATTTTAGCGCAACTTTCTACCGCGTCAAAATACGATAACGTTCGGGTAGTCTTTCAATTGGATACCGACGACACACTCGGCATGTACCGCTACTCCATTTCACCGAGCGGCGTGCACATTGATACGATTCCATCCGAAGAAAGTACTTCGAATGAACAACTTCAGGATTACTTCAACTGGATAGGAGATAATTTCGCTTTTCGCAATTCAGCAATTTTCTTCCTAGATCACGGGGGTGGCTTGGACGAAGTTGGGCAAGATTTATATCCGGATTCTACTTTTATCAAGGTACCTGATATTCGAAATGTGCTTCTCTCGTTTAAATACGAAAACAACGTACTCATCGATCTAATTTATCTCCAAGTCTGCGCTAAAGCGTCTATCGAACCCTTATACGAATTGAGTGAGATTGCTGACTATACACTCGCCTGTCAACGGTATTTAGGTGCACCCAATTATTACTACAAGGGAATGCTTCAGCACGTTGCCAAAATTCCCAGAAATCAATGGCGAGGATTTGGCCACAGTAATTGTAGCGTTGGATCAACCGGAAATGTTCGAGTCGCTAACCTGTATTGACAACGCCAACTTTGATCAAGTCCGCCACGAATTTCGGAGGTTTATTACGAAAATGGATAAGCGCAACAACCTTAGTTTCAAAAGAACTCCAAAACAATTCGATTATGCAAATGACCGCTATTGGGACATCATTGATTTTTTAGATTGCCTTGATTTAAAACGAAGGATTGAAATCAAAGCAAGAGAACGACTCAAGGAATCTATCCGGCAATTAATCGTCTTCAAATTTGTCAACGAGGATGACGGCTTGTCTGGCATTTCTATTGCGGCACTGAATAAGGCACGAATAGAAGCTTACTGGCATTTGAGCCTCTACTGCGATTTTTATTTACACAAGTTACCGATACAATAGTTCAAAGGTGGGCGTTGGACGAATTAGATAAATTGGACTGATTAGACAGCAATACATGTCTAGTCTGTCTAATGCGTCCAACTAGTCCTATATGACATCACTTCTTCGCCTCAATATTATCCTCTGGAGTCACTTCAGCTTCACCGAAATTGTACGGCAGTCGTTCTCTCCAAAGCATGCGCTTATCAATTGACTCGAATTCTCGGTAGATGTAGTACACGAAGTTATCTCGAATGCCGATTTTATCCACGTAACGGTATTTCAACTTCACTTGCTCTTTCACCTCCCCTGTTTTCGTATCAATGTATCCGAGGTATTTGTAGCCAGCACGATCATATACGGCGTAAATCTTTCCGGTCGATTCGTCTTGAATCAATTGTTTGTCCCATCCCGTTGATTTCGGGTTGTAATGATGGTAAATTTCCACACTGTCGATGACGTCTCCTTCCTTATTGAAGGTGTACAATTTGTCTTTGTAATAATCGAACAGGAGCAAGCTATCGTTGCGATGGAACATTGGTGCATATACTTCTTTGTAGTAGATCGATTGCGTGAAATAATTCGCTCCCACGTAAATCTCAGCATCCACACCCGTTTGAATTTCGAGGTTTTTCGCCCAGAGTTTCGTGCGTACATCCACCCATTTGTACTCCGAACGATACAACTCCATCATCAGGTCGTCTTGTACCTCCATGATTTTCTTGTAGGTAGAATCCAACCCGTCGAAAACGAAATAATCAAATGCGGGATAATCCGGATTGAAATTTGAGAAGTACATTTTCGTTGCGTTTGTATCTACCACAGGAGCAACGTACGTCATGTAGTAGTTCTTAGGAATCTGCGCAATTCCTACACTTTGCCCCGATCTTTGAATGGCATACACCATATCCTCGCAAACCACATGCGGATTCCCACGGAAATCGTGAATCAATTCCTGAGCGAGTTTGGGCACTTGAAAATTGATCAATGCTTTTCTTCCATCGTAGATGATCAATTCACTTCCCTTTTTCAATCGTTTAGGATATGCCAGAAGTAGTATGTTCCCATCGTTCATCAATTCGAAGTCGGCAACATGCAATCGCTTTGAAACGAAAATAGTATCGGGCACCCCTGGAGGGTAAATGTAAATATCGCGAAGCTCTTTTGTTTTCAAGAAAGACATCTCAAAAATGAAATTCAAGGTGTCTGGAGCATTTTTAGGCACTCTTTTCTCGTAGCTAGCACTGGCATAGAACGAATGCGCGAGTTTGAAATCGATATTAGTTCCTAGCGGCGCCTTGAATTCGATCTTTCCATCCATATTGGAATTTCGAAAGAACGAAGTGCTGCCCATGGTGATGGTAGCACGAACATTTTGTACGGTCTCGTTTTTGGTTTTACTAACGATGGTCACAGATACCAACGTAGAATCCTGCGCCAATGAAATCAGCGAGCTGCAAACAAAAAGAAGGGAAAAATAAAATCGAATCATACTTTATAGATGCGCGACTTGTAGATATTACACAAAATTAATGCCTGTTGTTGATTAAATGTCTCTTTTCTGCCTGAAGAACAATGTGGGAGGATAGTTTCCCTCTCCCCTTGAGGGGAGAATCAAAGAGGGGTGACTTCTTCGTACTTTGTCACCCCTGTAGTCCCCTCAAGGGGACAGGGAGATTCCACCAAATAAAAAAGGCCGGTCGTCGAGCTTGTCGAGACGCGGCCTTCTTGAAATTATCTTGTTAACGCTTACGCTTCTTGCGCATTCATGTTATCCAAAACGCTCATTACGTTACGAACGGCAGTTGCTGATTCTTCCAACAATGCTTTTTCATCGTCGTTCAAATCCAACTCAATGATACGCTCGATTCCGTTTTTCCCTAGAATTACTGGAACTCCAAGGTAGATATCGTTCATCCCGTATTCTCCTTGCAACCATGCACAAACTGGGAATACACGTTTTTGATCGCGAACAATTGCTTCAACCATTTGCGCTGCAGCAGCTCCCGGAGCATACCATGCAGATGTTCCTAGCAATTTCACGATTTCTCCACCACCAAACTTCGTACGTTCGATGATTTCATTCAATTTGTCCTCAGCGATCAACTCAGTTACAGGAATTCCTCCAACAGTTGTGTAACGTGGAAGTGGCACCATTGTATCTCCGTGACCTCCCATCAATACCGCTTGGATATCTTTAGGTGAAACATTCAATTCCAATGCAAGAAACGAACGGTAACGCGCCGTATCCAATACACCCGCCATTCCGAATACACGGCTAGGATCGATTTGTGCTGTCAAGTAAGCACAGTACGTCATAACGTCCAATGGATTCGATACACAGATGATTTTCGCATCTGGTGAGTGCTTCACTACATTCTCAGTAACTTGTTTTACGATTCCCGCGTTTGTAGCGATCAAATCGTCGCGAGACATACCCGGTTTTCTTGGAAGACCAGATGTAATTACAACAACGTCTGATCCTGCCGTTTTAGAATAATCGTTAGTCGAACCTACTGTTCTTGAATCGTAAAGGTTGATTGGAGAGGTCTCCCAAATGTCCAATGCTTTTCCTTCTGCGAAACCTTCCTTGATATCAAGAAGTACGATCTCGTTCGCGATTTCTCGGTGCGCCAAAACATCAGCACAAGTTGCCCCAACGTTTCCAGCACCAACTACAGTTACTTTCATGTTATTTTGTTTGTTCTTTATATACTTTGCGAAAGCCACGAAATTAATATAAAGTTGAGAGAATCAGTTCTATTTTTGACTATTTTTTGGCGCTGAGAAAATTATTTACCTCTAAAAAGCAACCGCTTAAAAAAGCACACGTCTAACCAACGATAACAATGTGGAGAACAAAGAACATTTAAAGGAAATCATCTCGGGGTGCATTCGGCAAGAACGCCGGGCACAAGAAGAGTTGTTTCGCCTCTTTTATGGGAAGATGCTCGGAGTCTGCATGAGATACGCTCGTGACAGGGATTCGGCAGAAGAGATGCTCCAAGAAGGGTTTATCAAGGTCTTTGACAAATTAGAAGGTTTCGACGACAAAGGTTCTTTTGAAGGATGGATGCGTAGAATTATTGCCAACACGGCGATTGATCAAATCCGGAAATCAAAGAAAGATCCGATGCTCACCGACAACGATGAAGATTTCAAGTTGGGTTCAGAAGATCGCATTGTAGAACAAGAAGAAGCGGATGCATTGGAAATACGCGCTGAAATGGCAATGGAAGCGATTCAACAATTGTCCCCTGCGTATCGTGCCGTTTTCAACTTGTATGTGATGGAAGAATACACACACAAGGAGATCGCTGAAATACTAAACATCAGCGAAGGAACCTCAAAATCTAATTTGGCTAAGGCAAAAATGAATTTGCAAAAGATTCTGAAAGAGAAATTTCAGAATGTAGAGTAAGACAACTAAACGACTAACGCTACTATCTCGATCCGATCGAAATGCGTAGTGAAAGTTTGAAAGAATAGAATGAAAGACGCATTTGAAAACAATCTGAAGCAAAGCCTCGAAAATTTCGAGATGCCTTACGACAGCGCTGCATGGACTGCTATGCAATCTCGTTTGGACGCTACCGCTTCTACTCCATCTTTCGAAGACAAGATGAAGGAAGGATTGAATGCGAACGAATACGCTTATAATCCAGCTGCATGGGATGCCATGAACAAACGTCTTGAGAAAGGCGCTAAAGGTGGATTTAATAAATGGTATTACGCCGCTGCAATCTTTGGAGCCGCTGCTCTTACAACAGCAATTCTTTGGAATTCTGGCGATAACGAGACACCATCTGAAAACGATACGGCACGCGTTGAGCATGGTCAAACGGTTTCAAACAAGTCGAATCAGCATGCGAACAATGCTACCGCAAACGCATCTAGCAATACTACGGTGGACAACAACGGAAACGTAACTGCTTCTAATGACGTAAATGCGAACAACCAAAATTCGAATGCAAGCGGAAATGAATCCGGGAATGCAACAACGTCGAATCAAGGAAATTCGAATCAAGGAAATTCATCCCAGATTTCGAATAATACACAATCGAATACAAATACCCACAGCAACTCAGGGTCTACCACAATTAAGGGAACAACTACGAACGATCCAAATCCAGCGACAACAACTGCCTGGAAGTTTATTGCTCCGGCTATTCCAGAAACGGTTTGTGAAGGATCAACAATTCAAATTCAAAACGAAAATGAATATCCAATCGTGATTATGTATCCGAACGGATTGAATTGGGTAGGTCGTGAGAATCAAGTGACGAACCTGAACCCTAGCGTAGCTGGGACTTATAAGGTAGGATACTTGAGAAACAACCGTTTTAAAGAGAAAACAACGTTCGTTGTGAGTCAGGCACCAACAGTAGATATCGATTTTGTTGACCTCTCTCAGAAATACTTGAATGGATTGCCGACAATTGAAGTTCGTTCGACAACATCTGCTTCTTCTTACAAGTGGGAGTACGAAAACGGAACCGTTTCAGGTGCGCAAGTTGGATTGCATTTCTACGATGCTGGATTGCACTTGGTGAAATTAACAGTAACCAACGAAAATGGCTGTTCTCACACGGTTGAAAAGCCGGTGAACGTTACGGAAGATTACAATTTGATGGCCGTAAACGCCTTCTACCCTACAGGTAGCGATCGTTCAACGAACACATTTATGCCTTACGGATTGACAGAACGAAACGTAGCATTCAAATTGATCATCGTAGATCCAAACGACGGGCACACTTTGTTCGAAACGTCTGATGCTTCTGAAGGTTGGGACGGGATTGATCAGCGATCTGGATCATTGGTTCCATTGGAAAAAAGTTATATCTGGAAAGTGACAATTATGAATCCTGAGCGCGGAGAAGACAACGTTTACGCAGGAACGGTATTGACACTTCCGCAATAAAATTTTAGCACTACTACGACTACTAAAACTAGCTAAACTTAAGGACAAGCCGAGTTTCGAGAAATCGATATTCGGCTTTTCTTTATAGGGAATTAATGACGTTGACAGGCAAGAGTCTGGATTGAATCAATTGATTCCAAACGATTCTATTCACTTTCAGCGAGCCCGAAAAATGGACGTGGTGGTGAACTATTCTTTTCAACTATAGCCGTTGGATATGCAAGGGACTGCAACGATTTCAATTATCCTGACGATTTCTTTTATTTAGACTAGAGTTCAATAATTAAAGAACTCAGGCCTTCCAATATACCTCCGAGTGATTCCGCTTAAATTCGGTCAATTTTCGATCTAGATTTTGCTCAAACGCTTTCGTTGCCTCAGAATTTGGATGAAGAGAACGATGGTTGCGCATCTGATTCAATGCCTCTACTTCCTTGGTGAGAGCTTGTGTTTCAGCCGAAAAGAAGAACTGTCTGGCATAATCCCATACGACATCGATGGCGTCATCATTGGGGTGTACTAGGTCATTCTTGAAGAATCTGTAATCTCTTAAAACGTCTGTAACGATTTCGTACGACGGGAAGTAATCACCGTATTCTTCCAATTCGGCGCAAGCTAGAATCAAAGGTGCTTTGCTTCGATTGTTTTCAACGAGACCGTCTTTCTTGTGTCGAACCGGGCTCACCGTGAATACAAATTGTACTTTCGGATTGACCGCACGAATATTCTCTACCACATACTGCCAAGCACTAGTAATGGATTCTACACTATCCTTCCTCAATAAGAATTCTCGTTGCGGTTGTTTGTGACAATTCCCAACGAAACCAGCATTTTCGTGAATATAACCGAGAGTTGTTCCGAAGGTAATCACAATGACCTTTGCCGTTCGAATGGCATTTTTAAGCTCTTTTAATGCATGGGCTACATTTCGACGTAATTCATCCTCAGAGTAACCGAAGATCTTGCTCGAAGCACGCCAATCCAGCCAAACATCACCATGTACAACTGCCTCTGCCGCGAAATTCTCGTTCAACGCATCCAAAACAACATTCTCAATAGCATGTGGATGGAATAATGTTCCCAAAGGATTGCTGCACACTTCGAAACCGGCATTTTCAAACTTTGGAGCCAGTGAGTCTGAGAAACAGCTGCCCAATAACAGTAGCTTATCTCCGTGTTTCAGTTCAACGGAAGATTGGGGTACATCGAAATCTAGCTGCAGTTTCATTAGGACATTAAAGCGCGTGCGTTTTCGAGTGCCGCTTCGTTGATTTGATCTCCGCTCATGAGTCGTGCAGTTTCTAGTAATCGCTCTTTGTCGTCCAATTCTTGGATGAAGGTGCGCGTTACATCGTTGATCGCTTCTTTTCGAACGGAAAGGTGTTGTCCGCCTTTTGCAGCCACCTGAGGCAAATGGGTAATTGCGATCACCTGCATGCTCTCCCCCATATCTTTTAAAAGTTGCCCCATTTTTTGGGCGACGTCTCCAGAAACTCCTGTATCGATTTCATCAAACAATACCGTTTGTAGTTGCTCCTTCTTCGACATCAGGTTTTGCAAGGCTAACATCACACGGGACAACTCACCTCCACTCGCCGCGGAATGAATTGGAACGGCTGGAATGCCTTTATTTGGGCTGAATAAAATCTCCAATTGAGAACTTCCCCATTTGGAAAGTTCCTCCGATTGTATCAATTGAAATTCTAAAACTGTATCTGGAAGCTTCAAGGCATCCAAAGAAACGCGAATAGATTCTGAAATTTTCGGTGCATTCTTCAATCGATGCGCGTGCAATTCCTTGGCTCTTTTTCTCAATTCGGATTCCTCTTGAGCAATCGTCGCTTCCAATTCCTCTACTTGAGATTTCAGCGCATCCAAACTTTCAGAAGATCCCGTCAGTTCAGACTGTAATTCCAGTAACTGCTCTTGATTCTGCAATCGATGCTTGAACAATACCTTATTAAAAGCATCCATCTTTTCAGCAAACTCGGCCAATTGCTCAGGATCTAAATCTTCCGCTTCGGAACCCGATTGCGCATCACTACTAATGTCCTTCAATTCGATACGCACACTTTCCAATCGCGATTTAAACTCTTGCAAGCGTTCATCCCCTTTCGCGTCCTGCAATCCCATGGAGAGCAAGCGATTTAGAAGGTCATCCATCCCAGACTCACCGTCGATCGCCTCTACAATCGAAGCGTAGGCTGCTTGCACATCCTGTGCATTTTCTGCGGAGTTCAACTTGGATTGAATCTGCTCAAAATCTGTGGAATCGAGCTGCAGAGACTGAATTTCCTCCAACTGGAATGAATTGTAATCTTGTTTCTGTGATGCTTCAGCATATCGCTCTTGAAGATCCGTTAAAGACTTTTTGTTCTCCTGATGTGATCGGTATTTCTTACCGTACAACTCTCTGGCTTCCAAGTTTACAGAAAGCACATCCAACAAACGCAATTGATATTCTTTATCCTTCAATTCCAGTGTATTGTACTGAGAATGAATGTAAATCAATTTGGATGAGAATTGCTTCAGCACGTTCAATTGAACCGGAATATCATTGATAAAGGCTCTAGAGCGTCCTTGTTTGTATATCTCTCTTCGAACGATGGTCGTGTCGAAATAATCCAACTCGTTTATTTCGAAAAAAGCCTTGAGATCAAAGTTCTGAATATCGATTTCCGCTTCTACGACGGATTTGTCTCGGGAAGTTCCAATCACTTGAAAATTGGCACGTTCGCCCAAAATCAGCTGCAGGGCATTGAGTAGAATGGATTTACCAGATCCCGTTTCTCCCGTGATAACGGTGAAACCGCTTTGAAAACGTATTTGAGCTTGCTCAATAAGCGCAAAATTGTCGATGCGCAGGGATCGTATCATTTAGTTGAGAATCTCTTGGTATCTGGATGAATTGGCTGGATCGATGCGTTTCAGGAGTCCCACGATCTCGTTTTTCTCCTTCATTTCTGCATCTTCATACATGTTCTTCAATTCGTTCGATTTCGCCTGCACAAAGTTGATGAGGTTTACCGAGTTCGGACGCGTTGCCACCACCTTCACCAATTTATTCATCGCAGTATAGATCGCTTTTCGCGAAGCCACTCTGTCTTCATGCAAATTGTCAATGCCTTTTCGGTGGTACTCGTAATTGCACTGACGCAGTGGTGAGAACAACTCTTGCAAGATGTTATCTACCAACCAGAAGCGGTTTTGCTTCCCTTGCTCATTCGATCTCCAACCTTCCGCTCCGGAATTCTGAGCATCCGATACCACTTGCTGCGCTTTAACAAAGTATGGAGTTCCTCCGTTCAAAGAGAAAGAATCATAATCCATCCCGATGATGAAATATGCGTAGAATGCGAGAATAGAACTCAAGTTATCGGTAAACTGTCCAGGACGATAAACAAGGTTCTGCACGTTATCACGACTGTAAGCAAATGTTACGTCGTCATCTTGAAAATTGAATAATGTTGTGTTGTAGCTTGAATTGAACGCTGGACGTGACGACTGCACCTGAATGAATCCACGGAAAACTCCTTCTGAAGGGATCTCACGAATCTGAATCTGCAAATTACAGTTGATGCGCTCCTCTACTTCGAATTTGTCCTGCGTCCATGCTTTGTTGTTCATGAATTCGAACACCGTTTGTTCCAACTGATCGAAAATGTCTTGTTCCACGGTAGTAATGTCGAGATTGACATCCGTGATAATCGATACTTGACAGTTCAATTCCTGCGCTTGAGCAACTCCCAAACTCAGCATAAATGCGGCAAATACACTCAGTATTCTCATTTTGTCGTGTAGTTTTTAACGTAATCCACAATGTCTGCGGCTACTTCGGTCTTTGATTTTAACTCAAATTCCTGCAGATTATTGTGGTTATCTAAAATACTTATTTTGTTTGTGTCAACACCAAATCCTGCGCCACTATCCTGCAGCGTATTGAGGACGATGCAATTCAAATGCTTTTTCTCAAGCTTTTTACGCCCGTTTTCAAGCAAATTCTCTGTTTCTAAAGCGAATCCGACCAAGAGTTGATCCTCCTTCTTGTTTTCGCCCGCCCATAGCAAGATATCAGGGTTTTTCACCAATTCGATCTGTAATGCATCCTCTGATTTCTTGATCTTCTGATCTGCCTTCACCGCAGGACGATAATCAGCCACAGCTGCTGAGAAAATACCTATATCGGCATCGTTCCAACGATTCTGAACGGCCTCCAACATTTCGTTAGCACTGGATACACGGATCACTTCAATGCGTTCGTGATCGATACCTTCTTTCGTTGGCCCAAGAACGAGTTGTACTTGCATTCCTCGGTCTGCGAGATTTTGCGCCAAAGCAATTCCCATTTTCCCACTGCTGTGATTTCCGATAAAACGCACCGGATCGATCGCTTCATACGTTGGGCCTGCTGTGATGACAGCTTTCTTACTAACGAACCAAGGTTCCAATTGGCGATCGAAGTAGTTTTGAATGGCATCTGAAATCGATTCAGGCTCTGCCATACGGCCTTCTCCTTCCAATCCTGAAGCCAATTCACCCGAAGTTGCAGGAATGATATCCACTCCAAACGATTCCAAACGTTCAAGATTTTCTTTTGTGGATGGATGTGCATACATGTCTAGATCCATCGCTGGGGCCACCATCGTATTCGATTTCATGGAGAGCCAAGTCGCCAACAATAAATTATCACACGCGCCATTCGCCATTTTGCTCAACGTATTAGCAGTAAGCGGTGCAATGACCATGACATCGGCCCAAAGACCGTATTCAACGTGATTGTTCCAGGTTCCGTCCTTCTTATTCCAGAATTCAATTCCAACGGCATTTCCAGAAAGTGTAGATACAACAAGGGGGCTTATAAAATCACAAGAGGCAGGAGTCATAATTACTTTGACTTCTGCCCCATTCTTTTTCAATAAGCGTATCAGGAACGCGATTTTGTAAGCCGCAATTCCTCCGGTAATTCCGAGAAGGACGCGTTTACCTCGCATGTTTACTTTTCTTCTCCTGCTTCTGGATTACGAACGTAAATCTTATCCTCCAACAACTCTTCAATAGCGATTGCTACTGGTTTTGGTAGACGCTCGTAGAAACGTGAAATTTCGATTTGCTCACGGTTCTCAAAAATTTCTTCCAGATTGTCTGTAGTAGACGCGAACTCTTGCAATTTCTGCGTAAGCTCTTCCTTCAAAGAAACGTTCAATTGGTTGGAACGCTTCGACAACAATACAATAGACTCGTAAATGTTATCCGTTGATGCCTCTAAATCAATCGTATCACGTGTTACTGTTGTTTTCTCCGCTGTGCTATTCTTGAAGCTCATATATCTGTGTTTGCTTAATTCTTATTTGACTTTCCAGCCGCCAATTCCTTGTTCAAATCATTCAGTTCTTCGATCATTTTCTCCAAACGACTCAATTCACCAGATTCGGGAAATTGGGCTACAAAGGTATTATATCTTTCGATAGTATTGCCAATTCGCTCTGCTTTTTTGCTGTCTACGCTATTCTTAGCCAATAAATACGAGTTTTCTACTGCTACTCGCATCACTTCCTCTTTGTAGCGGGAAATTGGGTAATCCTCTAAAAATGTTTCCGCCGATGTCACCGCAGCATTGTAATTCGCCGTCTTCGCGTAAAGTAAGACAGATTCATAATCCTTCTGCTCTAGCTTGAAACGTAATCCGTCAATTAAGTTGTTACACGAATCGACAAGGTTAGACTGTGGGTACTGATCAATGAACAATTGCAAATCTCGAATGGCCAATTCTGTATCCGTTTGATCCAACGATGGATCTGGGGAATTGTTTACCGAACACATGGCACTTAGGAACATCGCTTCTTCTCCTTTCGCTGAGAAAGGGAAACGTTGCGGGAACTGCGCCAAATAGTATCCAGCCATGTAAAAATCGTTCGAGTAATAATACGCTTTACCAATTCGGAAGTATGATAACTCACCTTCTGCTCCTTTCGGCATGCGCTGGTAAATTTGCTCGTACAAGGCAACAGATCGCTGCAAAGACCCTGTTCTAAATTTCTGCTTGCGAATAGGCCCTTTCTTTTCGATCGCCTTTTCCGATTTGCGGTACTTAATCTTTGGCGTTACACCTGCCTGATAGTACTCGTCGGCTTTTTCAATTTTCTTCGCGTAATCATCTCCTTTCAGAACTTCATTGAACTCTGAACATGAGGTAAAAGCAAATGCGATGCTGATTATAAGTGCGCTGTAGAATTTAGACTTCATAGAGGAATTACGCAGTTTTGTTTCTTTTATTGTTATCGGATTCTGAGGTTACGACCGATCTGAAGAACGGTTGTTGGACGAATTCCGTTGAGTTGACATAGGCGTGAGACGGTCGTTCTGTTTCTCGCGGCAATCGCTGATAAGGTGTCTCCAGAACGAATTCTGTAATATTTTCCACCGGATGATCCGCTACTTGCGACGTTACCCATATTCGTTTTGTGCGCTCCCGGACGGAAAGTACCGCGGTGTACCAAAAGATTTTCGTTGCGCACTTCTTTTTTATCAAAGTCAATGATGGATTCAGGATCGATTGGAATATCGTAGAAACGAACTTCAAAGTGGAGGTGAGATCCGTATGAATGTCCGGTATTTCCTCCTAATCCAAGCGGCTCACCAGGTTCAACAATTTGATTCGGCACTACCAAATGCTTCGAAAGGTGTGCGTAGAACGTTTCCAATCCATTGTGATGACGGACAACTACCAAGTTTCCAAATCCTCCATCGTTGTATTTGGCGTAACGCACTTTTCCACCCCAAGCGGCACGAACCGTGTCACCCGTGTTGAGATCGATATCTGTACCATTGTGCATTCTTCCTCTTCTCCATCCAAAATGCGACGTTACGCGCCCGTTGAATGGCATTCGGAAGGTGTTATCCAAGCTATCAGACTCTTTGTCTTCCAAACAAATCCAAAGTGTGTCTTTAATTTGATTCGGGTCGTTCGCCAAATTCGAAGTATAACATACATCAATATCCCAGTCTTGATAGAAGTTGATGCTTGAATCCTCTCGAACCAATTGATCTAAGTGATCGTTCATTACTCCATCAAAATTCATGTCTTCTTTGTACATCCATGTTCTATTGGAAAAGATGTACATCATTCCATGTTCGGAAGGAATACTGTCGATAATTTTTTGCGAATATCCCACTGAAAGATTCAGAAGGAAGAAAGAAAATAAGAAGAATCGCATAGTTCGTGTATTCTGGCTATTGTTCGCTTGCGGCCCAAAGATAAGCATTTGTACTAGTTTTCTGGTTTATTATCTGCAACATCCAAGACCATAATTCGATAGAATAAATCTTCGTTAGGCTTGACGTAGTCTAAATATCCTTGACTTCCATACGCCTGATTTGAAGGCACATGGACGAGCATTAGATCGGATCTTTTAGCGTTATTTAACGCTTTCTTGAGTCCAGGAACCAGTCCTGGCTCGCCAAATCCGTAGTTAAACGGATTGTTCAATTGTTGAGAATCGTAATACAATGGATGCGAAGGACTGGAAATATAGGCATGGAATGCTACCCGCTTGTTCGGCCCAAAGACCTCAGTATTCTGGTCGTTTTGAGCGAACATCCAAACACGTGTACCATCAATTTCGCGATCGGGTTCCTTCAACCCCATGATGTGCATCTTGATAATGTTGTTGGATTTCGGAGGCATCACTCCTTTAATTCCTTTTTCACCACGCCCTAATTGATATGGCAAGAATACTTCTACATGATCTCCAAGACGCAATTCGCGCAATGCAAAATCCCAGCCCGGCTGCATTTGAAATCCAACCATGAATGGAACGCTCGCTAAATTTTTCAGTGAATTCGCATCGATCAATTTCCCATCTTCCAAATACACTTTGTAGTCAATATTGATCATGTCGCCATCTTTCACCACTGCTCCATTACCATGCTTGAACCACTTGATTGTGATACCGTTACTCAATGTCATTTCATCCACAACATCATGCTTTGCTTCCAAATCAATCTTCGTAGAATCTTTCACATCCATACCAACGCGTTCGCTCGGCTGATCGGATTTTTTCTGACCCGTTTCGTCGTTTGTGGTCTTCACTCCTTCCGTATCACACGCTGCCAAAAGCGCAATCAATGCTATAAGACTAATTACTCTAATCATTTGTTCTTAATTCCAATTAGTTTAATGTCAACTACCAATGTTTTGAGCGGCGGAATCTTGTCGAAATCGCCGAGCAATCCCCATCCGAGATGACTAGGAATGATCAATTTTGCTTCATCTCCGACTTTCAGCAATTTCAATGCTTCCTGAATCCCGGTCTCAATATCACTTCGGTCTACGCGAACCTCTTCGTATTCGTCATTTTCCGTTTTGTAGCAAGGTTCGCCCGTAAGCAAGGTAATCTCGTATTCGATCTCTGCGAAATCGTCGGGTTGTGGGGTGGCCCCGTCACCTTTTTTATACACCCAGTATTGCAATCCGCTCCCCGTTTTGGTCATCTGCCAATCAGGACGCATTTCTAGGTACAATTGAATATTATCCGCTTCTCTATCAGAGATTCCGCGGTTTAAATCACTGGATTTCTTGGTATCCCATTGGATCGGTTGATCTTTCGGTTGTTCGACTTTTTCTTCTCCGCAGGATGCCACTCCTAAAAACAGCGCTATATAGACCCACTTACTTGACATAATCCGCTAGAACTGATTTGAACTTTGCGATCGCTGAATCCATGCCATCGAAGCTTACACCACCTGCTGCAAATTTATGGCCACCTCCTTCAAAATGATCGGATGCAATTTCATTTACAGCTGGGCCTTTCGATCGGAAGGAGATTTTGATCTTACCGTCTTTCTCTGCGAAAAACGCCGCCATCTCTACGCCTTCGACGGACAACGCCACATTCACCAAGCCTTCTGTATCTCCTTTAATGAAGTTGAATCGTTGTAATTCTTCATCGGTCAAGGATACGATCGCCGTTTTCAAATCGGAAATAATTTCCAACTTTTCGGAAATGGCGTAACCTCGTAATTTCAACTTATCCAAACGATTTCCATCGAATGTATTCTCGTGGATGGCTGTGTGATTCAATCCTGTTTCCAGCATTTTAGAAACGATCTGATGCGTTTGTGCATCTACTGAATCAAATCGGAATGAACCTGTATCGGTCATGATTCCTAAATACAGCGGCTCAACCATTTCGGCGTTAATCTGATCCAAATTCCCAGAAGCTTCGATCAATTCAAAGATTAACTGGGAAGTCGATCCTACCTCTGGCTGTGAAACGGCAATATCAAAGATATCGTCTGGATTCAGATGGTGATCGATCATCACTTTTTTGGCCGTTGCTTCGGATAACAAAGTTCCCATTTCATCACCCAATCGGCGGGCACCATTGTAATCTAACGAGAAGATCAAATCGGCATTTGCCATTGCTTCGGTTACAGCAGCTTTATTTTTCTCAAAATCAACAATTACATCGGAGTGCTTCGCCCACTCAAGAAAATTCGGACAAGGATCAGGATGACAAATGGTCGCTTCAATTCCTAAACTTCTCAGGAATCGATACAATCCCAAAGAACTCCCAATGGAATCTCCATCTGGCGATTTATGACTGGTAATCACCACATTCTTGGCTTGTTGAGCACTCTTAATTATTTCGTAGGCTTGTTTCATTCTATTCTATTCACTCGGACTTCGGCGCTTCGAGAGCCTCAGCATTCTCAGTCTTCGTTCATCCTAAGAAAGGATACGTTCTGTTTCTTTTTCGATGCGTCCTTGCAAATCCGCTGATATCGGATATAACGGCAAGCGCATCATTGGTTTCATGATTTTTTGTTTTGTTAACGATGCTTTCACTCCCCCCGGGTTTCCTTCTTCAAAAAGCATGTGCGTTACCGGAAGTAAATCGTAATGTGCTTCACGCGCTACTTGCAAATCACCTTTTTGGGACGCATGCACCATTTTCGCAAATCGCTCAGGGAATGCATTAGCAACAACGGATATTACTCCATCGGCTCCGGCAGCAATCATCGGCATGGTTATCGCATCATCTCCAGAAAGCAATCCGAATCCTTCCGGTTTGTTCTGAATGATCTCCATGATTCGTGCGAAATCTCCAGAAGCTTCTTTCATTGCTACGATGTTATCGATCTTCGCCAATTCTAAGGTAGTAGCCGCGGAAACATTCGATCCCGTTCTTCCCGGAACATTATACAAAATGATTGGTAAATCTGTACAAGTCGCCAAGTGTTTGTAATGTACGATGATTCCAGCTTGTGTCGGCTTGTTGTAATAGGGAGATACGGAGAGAATTCCATCTATTCCTGATGAATCAAGAGATTTGAGCGTATTTCCAACTTCAACAGTATTGTTTCCACCAATTCCAAAAACGATCTTTAGCTTTCCGTTATTCTCTTCCTGCACCGCCTTTAAAACAGCCAATTTTTCGTCCCATGACAATGTTGGAGATTCTCCCGTCGTTCCTTGAACTACGAGAAAATCGGTTCCATTATCGATTTGATAACGAACCAGCTTTCTGAGTGCATCAAAATCGATGCTAAAATCTTCGTTGAACGGTGTAACCAAAGCCACACCAGATCCTGAGAATGGATTGTTCATTAGTTTATTTTTTCTAGCGTTTTTTTCGCAAAATTAAGTAATTGATCGGGCGCCGTTTGTTCCGTTTTCAAATTAATCGTTAAAAATTCAACGTTTGTATTAACACCTACCGACAGTTGGTTTTTCACACGCGTCAGTTGCTTTATAACCTTCGGGATGTAATCTCCGTGCACGATCATTATATCGAAAGACTCGTTCATGACCTTCCCAATGTTTTCATTCTTCCATCTTCCCAACAGGTTGATCTCTTTGTCCGAAGCGTAAACAACGGAATGAATCACTGTGAGCATTTGTCGCTCCTTTTTGGACCCTACCAATGCCAGCACCATACAATCATTGATATTCAAACCAATCGCCTTCATTGCATTTCGAAAATCATGCACCTGTTCAAGGCTCTCGAAATTGATTACGAGCAGAACCTTGCGCGTGGTATCCCAGTAGCTCTTAGTTCCCATTCAACATTGCGATAAATTCATCTTCTGAGATGATGGTTACTTCGAGGTCGGTCGCCTTCTTCAATTTCGCTGGCCCCATTTTATCTCCTGCCACGAGGTAGTCGGTCTTTTTTGAAATTGACCCAACATTTTTACCCCCGTTCATTTCGATGGCTTCCTTTAATTCATTTCGGGAGAATGCGTTAAACACACCGGAAACCACAAATGATTTTCCTTCCAGTTTGTTGCTTCCACCTTCTTTTTCTTCGATTTCGAATTGTAATCCGGCAGCTTTCAATCGATCGATCAATATTCGATTTTCTTTCGCTTCGAAGTATGCCACAATGGAGTTGGCGATCTTTTCACCGATCTCATCAACGTTGAGTAAGGTGTCAAAATCCGCACCGATCAAGGCATCAATATTTTTAAAGTGCTTTGCTAATTTCTTTGCAACAGTTTCTCCCACAAAACGAATTCCCAGTCCGAATAAAACCTTTTCGAAAGGAATTTGCTTCGATGCTTCGATTCCGGCAATGAGATTGTTCGCCGACTTATCCGCCATGCGTTCTAACTCCACTACTTGATCGAAAGTCAGATCGTATAAATCCGCGTAATTCCCAATCAAATTGACATCGACTAAGGCATCTACCGTTTCCGCACCAAGGCCATCGATATTCAATGCCTTTCGGCCAATGAAATGCTCAATTTTTCCTTTAATCTGCGGAGGACATCCTACTTCATTGAGGCAATAATGCTGCGCCTCTCCTTCTGTTCGAACCAATTCGGTATTGCATTCAGGACAATGTTCAATAAACACCACCTGTTCTGCATTGTTTGTTCGTTCATCACGATTAACACCAACAATCTTCGGAATGATTTCTCCTCCTTTCTCTACATATACCTGATCCAATAAATGCAAATCCAACTTTTCAATCTGATCGGCATTATGCAAGGACGCTCGTTTTACGGTTGTTCCACCCAGTTGAACTGGCTTCAAATTCGCCACTGGAGTAATTGCTCCCGTTCGTCCTACTTGGTACGTCACGGTTTCTAGCGTTGTTTGCACCCGCTCAGCTTTAAACTTATACGCGATCGCCCAACGAGGACTTTTTGCCGTAAATCCAAGCTCTTCTTGCTGTGCGTAATCGTTTACCTTGATTACGACACCGTCTATTTCAAATGGAAGATTCGAGCGTTCTTGATCCCAATGATTGATAAAATCCATCACGCCTTCCAAGGTATTCGTCTTTTCAATGTAACGCATTTGCGTCTTAGGAACTTTAAATCCCCAATCTGCAGCGCGCTCCACTGTTTCGTAGTGTCCGTTTTCGAGAGTCGTTCCGTAAATCCCGTAGAGGAAACAATCCAGTCCACGGCTGGCCACGACTTGTGAATCCTGCATCTTCAAAGTTCCCGAAGCCGTATTTCTAGGATTCGCAAATTCTGGTTCTCCCTCCTCTCTTCTGGACTCGTTAAGTTTATTGAAGTTATCAAGCGGGTAAAAAATCTCTCCACGGATTTCAAAATCCTCTGGGAAATCGCCGTGCAAGTTCAACGGAATCGTTCGAATGGTCTTCACATTCGTAGTTACATTCTCCCCTTGAGATCCATCGCCTCGCGTCACCGCTTGATGCAATACCCCGTTCAAATATTGAATTCCGATAGCAACTCCGTCGTATTTGAGCTCACACACAAACTCCAATTCGCCTTCCGCCACTTTTGATATCCGCGTCACCCAATCCTGAATTTCTTCTTGTGAATAGGTGTTGGAAAGGGAAAGCATCGGATAGCGATGCACCACCGTTTCGAATTTCTTGGTGATATCTCCCCCGACTCTTTTGGTAGGAGAAACGGGTGATGCCAAATCTGGAAACTTTTCTTCCAGTTCCTGAAGCTCTTTCAAGAGCATATCAAAATCGTAGTCCGAGATTTCCGGATTTGATTCTACATAATACAAATGATTGTGTCGGTTCAGTTCGACCGTGAGCTGATCAATCCTGGTTTTTGCATCATTGGCGTTCATGCATCGAAGTTACCACTTGCCCTCGCATCATACGATCCTTGCCTTGTAAATCTTTCCGCAGTTCAATGTTAACAAAGTTGGATTCTTCAAAAAGCGATCGAACACCCTCGCTTAAGTCTTCATGAATTTCAAAATACAACCAGCCTCTATCCTTCAAAATCGCCTGACTTCTTTCCATAATCTCACGGTAAAAAATCAGAGGATCATCGTCCTCCACGAAAAGCGCCATTTCCGGTTCAAAACCCAACACATTCGCTTCCATCAAGGATCGATCGTCATGCGGAATATACGGTGGATTCGAAACGATCACATCCACTTTATCTAAGATCAAATCTTCGTAGTTCGTCGTTAAGGCGTCCGCTTTGATAACTTCAAGATTGAGTCCTGTAAATTCAATGTTTCCCTCAATCAGGTCGATCGCTTCTGTCGATAACTCCAAGGCCGTAACTTTTGCTTCCGTAAGTTTTGACTTCAAGGCCAAAGCAATACAACCAGAGCCAGAACAGATGTCTAGAAGAGCTAAATCCTGATTGATTAGATTGTCCTCCAAGATCCAGTCGACTAATTCTTCCGTTTCAGGTCGCGGAATTAACGCGCGTTCGTCACATTTTAAAAGCAATCCGTAGAATTCGGCTTCTCCGATGACATATTGAAAAGGCTCATTCTTTCGAAGTCGTTTCAAGGCATCGTGAAAGAAGAGTAAATCAGACTCTGACAATCGTTTGTCATCAGCGAGAATATAATCTGCTGAAGTTGCATCAAAACGTTTGAGGAAAAGGAATTTGAGAATGATCTTCAATTCATTCGGCGCATACAATTCACTTAATTCTTCCGAGAAATAGTTTCGGATGGCTTTGAATTCGTTCGAAGTAACAAACATTATTCGCTTACTTTCTCGCCAAAATAGAAGGAATAGCCGAATCCAACGAAGAAATACTGGGTCGAATTATCCAATACATCTGGAAGGTAATCACCATTTGATGACAGACCGATATCTACTGGCTCATATGGGAATCCGTAGAAAGTGTACCCCACGTTGAAACGGTAGGAATTGCGTTCATCTGCTTTCAAAATCAAACTAAAAACAGGCTCAACGAACACATTGGAATAGCGTGTATTGTATCTGAATTCAGGTTCGTTGGACGGTTGCACTACCGTATTCACGAAATGTTCCGCGTAACCAATCTTCACCCCGAAATCAACTGCAAACGATTGACCGTAAAACTTATCCCAACCTACTTTGGCAAAGGTTCCACCGGTGTGCAATCCTCCAAAAACGGGCTGCGAAATAGCAAATTCATTTACATTGAAGTACGAATATTTCAAGCCGAGTCCAACGTTCAAATGAAAGGGAAAGCTGTATTGTTGATACGTATTGACTGTAACCAAGCCTTGCATGATGTCTCGAAATGGTTGATTGGATGTCGCAACAGGCAATCCCAATTCCAAGTTCCAAGTGTACTTGGGCTGGTATTCCCCTTGAGCACGTCCGGCAAAACTTGCGATAACGAATATGAGTAGTAATAAACCTCTTTTCATAGTTACTAGTACAACGCTAAACTACCAATTAAATTTTAATCCTAATTAGAACAATTTCCTGAGTACTTTTGTTACCGTGAACATGGGAATTGTGTATATCATCCTGTCGGGAATTTGCTTTTTGATTGTGAATTTTTTTGTCAAAACCCTGGGGCCTGGACAGAGTAACATCCTCACGGATCATTTGAATTTACAGAAGTATCCGGCCCATGAGTTGGTCTTAGCTCGTTCTATTGTTTCCTTCGCGATGAGCTATGTGATCATCCGCAGAAAAAAACTTCCTGTTTATGGGGTGAACAAAAAGTGGTTGTTGATTCGTGGACTTGCAGGAACGGCTGCGTTGACCATTTTCTTTTACACGATGCACTATCTTCCGCTGGCAGTAGCATTAACGATTCAATACCTCGCTCCTATCTTTACAATCATTTTTGCGATGATTTTATTAAAAGAGCGCATCCGTTGGATTCAATGGCCCTTTATTGCCATGGCCTTTGGTGGTACACTGCTATTGGTTATTAGGAACCCGAATGGCGACACCGATCTCGCGGGATTATCTCCGCTTTGGCTGGGAGCGGGAATGATTGCCGCGGTTCTATCTGGGGTAGCTTACGTTGCGATTATGAAACTCAAACCTACGGATGAACCCATTACCATCGTGATGTACTTTCCGATGATTGCGATTCCGTTTATGATCTTGCTTTGTCTCTGGCAATTTACCGTGCCGCAAGGAATTGAATGGCTATTTCTTTTGATTATCGGGGTGTTTACCCAACTCGCTCAAATCACCATGACACGCGCTTTGCACTCAGGAAATGCAGCAACGATCGTCCCATTCCAATATCTTGGCGCCATTTACGGATTCCTCGTTGGGTATTTTATTTTCCTTGAATCACTCAGTAATACACTGATAGTCGGAATGGTGCTGGTGCTGTTTGGAGTGGTTGTGAATTCGATTTTGAGACAGAAAAGTTGAGGAATGAGGAATAATGAATGATGAATTATGAATAAGGAATATCGGAGCACTGAGCGTAGTCGAAGTGCGGGTTATGAGTTATGAGTTATGAGTTATGAGTTATGAAGTGTAGGAAATATTTAATAAGGAATAATTGGACTGAAAATGAATGAATTGAATTCAGATCAAGAATCTTATGGAAAATTGGCAATAACCAGCGTTCGATTTTTGTAAATTGTGTTCGCTATGGAATCAAGAATCAATCAGGGGAAGATTGCACGATTCGGAAACCTCGAATTGTTGGCCAGACAAGTAGTTGAGGGATTCATCACTGGATTGCACAAAAGTCCCTTCCACGGTTTCTCGGTAGAATTTGCCGAGCATCGACTTTATAATAAAGGTGAATCAACGCGTCATATCGACTGGAAGTTGTATGCGCGTACGGGAAAACTATTCACGAAAAAGTACGAGGAAGAAACAAACCTTCGTTGTCAGATTGTTATTGATTGCTCTAGCTCTATGTTGTTTCCCGTGGGTGAGGATCAAACGAAACTCAGCTTTTCGATTTACGCCGCGGCTTCTATTATCGAATTATTGAAACGCCAGCGCGATGCCGTCGGACTTTCGTTGTTTACAGATCGTGTGGAAGTGCATACACCTGCGAAATCTTCGGTTCGGCACCATCGTTATTTATACAGCGAGATGGAAAAGCACTTGCATCAGTATGAAAAAACGGATCGAAAAACGACTTCAACGATTCAAACTTTGCATGATATTGCGGAATTGACGCACAAAAGAAGCTTGGTCGTTATTTTCTCGGATTTACTGGACAATCCTGATGAAATGGATGAGTTCTTTCAAGCGCTTCAGCATTTGAAACATAATAAGCACGAAGTAATTGTCTTCCATACGATTGACAAGCGAACGGAATTGAATTTCGAATTGGAGAATCGTCCTTACAACATCATTGATATGGAGTCGGGAGAATCCATCAAATTACAACCGAATCAATTAAAAGAGGCCTATACCACCGCGGTTGGGAGTTATTTCCGTGAAATTGAAATGCGTTGCTCTGATTACGCCATCGACTTCATGCCTGCGGATATCAATGAAGGATACAATCACGTTTTATTGCAGTATTTATTGAAGCGACAGAAACTACATTGACAGGATTAGAGTGTGGGTGCGAGTCTGGAAGGACGAGGTAGAAGGATGAAAATCATCGGTAAAATCACACCTTCACCCTCAACTCTCGTACTCAAAACTGCCTACGGCTGGTGTGCTTCTTTAATTAAATCAAAAACGGATTTTACCGGAGAGAAAACTTCTTTAGGAATTTCTAAAAATACCGTATTCCAGAAATGCATGCTTCCGTTCCAAAGACCCGGAAGTTCACGATAACGCAAGGTTCCATTTTTGTATGGCTTATTGACTAGCAGGAACTTCGAAGGATCTACAAACTCTTCCAAATCCAAACGATTGCCATCCACATCTGTTTTCGACAATGCGATGAATACAGGATTGAAATGACTGCTCTCCTCTACCAATAATTTATCGTCGTCTGAGATTTGGACTTTCTCAACAATTTGTTTGGAAACGATTCCCTCATCTTCAATCCAAAATGGCCCGCCGCCAGGTGCTCCTTCATTCTCTACCATACCACAAACGCGGAAAGGTCGTTTTGAATATTCTGTCAATTTAACCACATCGCAATCCGCTTCTTCTTGTTCCGAAAGGAATTGGTATTTGTCGTTCAACTCTGCCAATCCTTCCTTACTGAAGTCATTGACCAAGAGCTGCAAATCACTTTTAAATTCCAACAACAATCCAGCGCAATATTTCCAAACCCTTTGATTGAGCTCGGACTTATTCACATGCTGCACGTTGTCAATATTCTTGATAAAAACAATATCAGAATCGATGGCATTCAAATTCTTCAATAATGCGCCATGACCGGCAGGTCGACGAACTGGATTCCCGTCTTCCATCACCATCTCACCATCTGCATTGAAACAATACGCATCGGTAGCATTGTCCTGATGTGAGAACGAAACCTTCTCTTCCAAGTTTTCAATTCCGACGGACTGAAGACTGTCCCAAATTTGCCCTTCGAAGTTCTTTTGAATGGTGTAATGTACCTTACCGTTCTCCCCCAGCAATTTCAGTGCTTGTTTCAACTGCTCCTGGAACGGGTTAATTACACCTTCTTGGGTAACATGAAAGGGAATCAATCCTTTCGGGCGATCTGGAAATTTCATTCCATCTCCACTAATGAGATACTCGGCAAGATAAATCGATTGCAACGAGGCCACTTTTTCACGCACGACCAACGGAAGCTCATGAAATAAAGCCAATTTCGGGAGCTCTTCAAAAAATTTGGCAATGGCTGCCGTCTCCTTCTTCGATTCAACGAATTGAACCAATTCCGTAAACATACGGGATCCCGAACCTGACGCCGGAATAAAAAACGAAGCATCTCCATTCCAAATAGAGTAGCGATGAGCGAAGTGCTCTTTCTCATGATCGCTGAGGCGTAGAATACCTTTTCCTACAACGCACGAACCCGATAATTTTACGGTGTTTGAACCTCCAGAAATATCGCTTTTTTGTTGTTCGATGGACGTTTTTACGGATGTACTCATATCTTCGCGAGAGAATCCTTCTCCCGATTCATGTTTTTGGGCTTCGAATATATGAAATATAGATGGAACGCAAAGCGCCGTCATGGCGTTCATTCGCCGTTTGTGTACGAACTTACGGACAAATGTTTTCGTTCCTCAATTTCACCTTTATTTATAGAACGGATGTCGACGCTGAAAAGTCGAATGAAAGGCAACAAAAAATCAATTCAAATTACCGATCACGGCGTTGGTTCCAAACGAATGGGTGACCTTCGAAGCTTAGGACAGTTGTATAAAAACAGCAGCAGCAAAGGGAAGTACGGGCAGATGCTTTTCCAATTAATGCAGCATTACAATTTAGAATCGGCGTTAGAACTCGGAACTTCTGTTGGAATAGGATCCGTAAGCATGGCAACTGGAAACAAAAATGCAGTAGTCACCACAATTGAAGGATGTCCGAATACGCGAAAAGAGGCGCTCTCCAATTTTGAAGCTTTAGGCATTGAAAATATTCAGTCGTTGGGGGGAACTTTTGCCGACGTCATTCCGACATTGCCTGAATCAACCTATGATTTGATTTTCATTGATGGTCACCACGACGGTGAGGCGATGCTCCGATACATTAAAATGCTGCTTCCTCATTCTCATGATGACACGTTTTGGATTCTTGATGATATCCGTTGGAGCCCTTCGATGAAGGCCGCTTGGGAGCAATTACAGCACGATGAGGGCTTTCACGTTACGATTGATTTGTTCCGAATGGGAATGGTTTTAAAGCGACCGCAGCAAGAAAAGGAGCATTTCGATATTCTAATATAGATCAACTTAACACAAAAATATACCTTGCGCCTTTGCGGTTAAAAAACTAGAATGTTGCAGTCAACAAATCAAACATTTCTGGGGCTTCGCTTGCGGGTTGAGATACTGCGATAAAAACACCGTCCGGATGTCCAGAGCTACCTGCGGAAGTTGCCCCTACAGATGGAGCACCCGGCATTGGTTCAGCAGAAGCGACCAAAACTGGCACATCGTTAGATCTCGTGATTGGATCTTCCTCAACGATCGGCTCTTCATTTTTCACCTCATTCTCGGGATCAGCTTTTACATCAGAACTAGGTGTAGTTGCCGGCTTTTCGACTTGTGCCAATTGCTGGCTAGCAGCAGGTTTCTCGGTAATTTCAGAATCGGATCCAAAAAACGGAATGGTCAAAAAGGCAATTAAAGCAACCGCGGCAATTTGAGCCAATGGTTGACGGTGCAAGGGCTTTTCATTCGGAACAACAACCGCTAGTACGGAATTATACCAAACCGGTGCTGCTTTTGGATAGGTAGAATCAAACAAATCATCCAAACGTTGTTTTGTTTCCGCTTTTGGCTGTGGATGATCCCAGGTCATCTGCTCCACTCCAATGAATACATCTCTCATCTGATTGTATTCATCTTCGTTTGAACAATAGGACGCTAATTCTTCCCGCTCTGCCTGCGACAATGCGTGAAACTCTTTCTCCATGATGATATCGATCAAATCTTTCTTCATCTTACCTGTTTAATACGGGGTTAAACGCCTCCAAACTGGAAGCCAAATATTTTGTCGCGTAGAACAGTCTTGATTTTACCGTTCCATCGCTAATGTCAAGTATGTCTGCGATTTCCTTTATTGACAGCCCGTCCAGATGTCGCAATCGGAATACTTCGCTATGTTTTTTATCTAAATCTTCGAGACTTTGCTCAAACTGATCTCTGAATTGGTTGTCTGCCACTTCCGACAGTACATTGGAATTATGATCTTCCACCGCGTAGTTTTCATCCAATCCATTCGATGTGTTCTTACGAACCTCCTGCTTCTTGTACTCGTTCTTGCACATGTTATTGGCAACAGAATACAGCCAGGTTTTGAAGGTTCTTTTGGGATCGAACAATTCCGGCTTACGAATAATCTTCGCGAAAATATCGTGTACGAAATCTTCCGCCTTTTCTCTGTCACGCCAGAGCATGCGCATAAAGTAGCCCAACAATGGGCCTGAGTAACGATGGTAGATTTCATCAAAAGCACGCTTGTCCCCTTTGGAGATAGCTACCATCAATGACTCGTCAGTCATTTCTTGATATCGCGGTTTTACTAAGCGCATTAATAACTCGACTTAAGCTTTTGAACCTGATCGTATTTTCTGCATTGCAGACTGACCTTGTCAATGGCTTTGTCTATTTCTTTTACTTTTTCCTTCTGTTCTTTTTGTCCATACACTTTCCTGAGTTGCAGGAGCATTGGTAAGTAATTGGACGACAATTGTTTCGACTTCTCATCTTCAGCATCATTAATCAGATGCTTGGAAAGTCGCGTATTCCATAATTCTTCGTTCCTATCAAAGTTATTGTACACCTCTTGATGGTACTCGAATACCAAACCAGTGACGTACAAATTCGATTGAAGGGGTAGGAAATATTCTTTCGGCGTAGTCATTGAAATACTGATCGATTTTGATGCGTTCAATTCGCAAAAGACCTTCAAGAAATCAACATCGATGACTTCTTGCTCTGGGAATTGAAACCCATCTTCCTTCAACAAGGTTCTGTAGAATTCACTTTGCAGAAAATCCAAAGAGATCAAGATTACGTCCTCACGAACGCCGTCCGCTTGTTGTTTTTTATATACACTGTAAGTATCATCGAATCCATGGGTAATCAATACGCCGTTATCCGGTACGGAAAGCAGCAAATCCTCCGCATACAATAAGGTGTTCGCATTCAAACGATCTGAATTGAGCATTTTATCGATGTACATCTCAGCGCTATCAGCATCTCGCGTGATAATATTATAAGCAGCCATTTGTGCGTGTACATCACTGTTCTCTGGCATGATTTCCTCGGCAGCTCGAAGGTTTTCGATACGTGTAACATCATGATTACCTGCGGTATAGGCAAAATAGTGATACTCGAAAGAATTCGGTGCATTGGTCGCGAAATATCCCACTGCCTTATCCATTTCCTGTTGTTGCGCCACTGAAGGCGTGCGTTGCATCGGTTGTTGTGAAGCTTCGTTTTTAGAATTTGTAAATCCGTAATTGGCATCCTGATATCCAGGCGCTAATTGATAAGCACTTTGGCTAGGTGGTGCCGCTGCATCATCTAAAGTAATGGTTGCACCAGTCGACATATCTTCAGCTTCAGTCGCCTCCACCTTTAGTGGTTCTACTTCATATTGCTGTGTTTGTTTCAGTGCACGAGTCTGTGCTTTTTTCAATTTCCGCTCTTTTTCTACAGAAACGCCTTTCACTTCTTTCAGCTTCTCGGCATCCTTATCCACGGAAACAGAATCCAACTCCATTGTTTCTTCCTCTTCCACGGTCGTGTTGAACATATTTGAATTCAACTCTGTTCCACCGCTGTTTGTATTCGTACTATTATTCGTAGCCGGCACAGGCGATTCCTCTTGTGCTGAAGCACTGAAAACGCTGAAAATCAGAATACATATTTGCAAAAGTCTAAGCATACCCTTCGTCGGTTTGATGTATTGTACAACCGAATTAAAAATACGTTCAATTCTTTGAAAAAAAAATTTCAGAAAAGTTTCGAGCAAAGATGATGCCAGTGAGATTTAAATATCAGGCTACCTGTCACCCTCCACCTTCGGCACCTCCCTCAAGGGAGGAGGGAAAGCCGCCCTCTCCGCTTGAGGGGAGAAATAAAGAGGGGTGACAAACTGGAAATAATAATTAGTTGACAGTAATAGGTACAAATCACGAAATTGCGTCGGAAGTGAACAAGAATTTGTTCGGAGAAATGAGATTCGTTTTTACAGCGTACATGACGATTCCAGCAGTATTCTTCACCCCCAGCTTCGACATGATGTTTTTACGATGCGTATTAATTGTGTGAGAACTCAAAAACAACTTATCAGCGATTTGCGTATTGGTATTTCCCTCTGCGATCAAGGTGATAATCTCACTTTCGCGTTTTGAAATCAAAACCGGTTCACACGTGAAAGAATCCAATTCGATATCGTCGATATTCAGATTGGCCTCTTGGATTGTTTCCAAAATTTGACCGCAAAAGAATTTATTCTCCTTGGAAGTCTCTTTCACAGCTTCCAAAATTTCAGGGAACGAACAGTCTTTCTTGACGTAACTCGTTACTCCTGCTCGCAAAGCATCCACCAGTACCTGTGCAGACTGCTCTGGCGTAATGGCCAACATTTTAATTTTCGGAAATTCTCGCTTGATTAAGGCAATGTCGTCAATTTCAAACCCGGCAGAGGTGAAATCCATGATGATGACATCAACGTCAAAAGATTCTAAAATCTCTACAAGTTCCGGTGAATTAGAAGCTTCTCCAACGATTTCGCATTGCAATTCGGAGTTCAGCAAGACGCGAATTCCTAATCGAATCAATTCATTGGTATCTGCTAAGACGATTTTCACTGCACTTATTTAGAATTATTCTAGTTAAGGCAAATATAGTGCTCAAACGATTAGCATCATAAAAAAAGCCCCGAAAAATATCAGGGCTTTTATAAACATGTCTTCGTTAGAATCTCAGCATCCAATTGAATTCGTCTTCTATGGCGCCGGATTTCAAATCCGTTAAGTATTTCTTGATCTTATTCGATGTCGTTCGTGTCTCAACTCCTGGAAGTTCGAACATCTCTTCTCTATAGCCGATTTTAGCAATTGGTGCAATCGTAGCTGCCGTTCCCGCTCCAAAAGCATCAGTAAGTCTTCCTTCACGTGCCGCATTCACGATTTCTTCTACCGTTACCTTGCGTTCTTCAACAGGAACTCCCCAACTCTCAGCGATTTCAACTACTGAGCGTTTCGTCACTCCTCTCAAAATCGTATCTGAATCTTCTGCTGGCGTGATCAACTTTCTATCAATTTCAAAAACGATGTTCATCGTCCCTGATTCCTCAATGTATTTGTGCTCTTTCCCATCTGTCCAAACCAATTGGTGGAATCCTTGTTCTTGTGCCAATTTCGCTGGATACAAGGAAGCTGCATAGTTCCCTGCAGTTTTCGCTCGTCCTACTCCACCTTCTGCAGCACGCGTGTAGTATTCTTCAATCTTCACATTCACTGGTTGCGAATAGTATGCTCCAACCGGACACGTGAAAATGATGAACTTATAATTATCAGAAGGTTTGATTCCGATGAAATCGTCTGTCGCAAACAAGAAAGGACGGATGTATAAAGAGTATCCGTCTTTCTGAGGAACCCAATCGCGATCGATATCTACCGTTCTGCTAATCAACTCCGTGAACAAACCTTCCGGAAGCACAGGCATGCACATGCGCTCACAAGACTCAGCAAATCGCTTCTCGTTCATGTCTGGGCGGAAGATCATTACATCTCCGTTCTCAGCGCGGTACGCCTTCATTCCTTCGAAAATTGACTGTCCGTAGTGAATCGCAGAAGTCGCAGGGTGCAACGACAAAGCTCCAAATGGCATGATTTCTGGCTCTTGCCAAGCACCATCTTTGTAATCCATGACCAACATGTGATCAGAGAACACCTTACCGAACGGCAAGTTGTCCCAATCCACTTCTGAAATTCTAGAATGCTCAGTTTTGTTGACCTTTACGGAAATAGTGTCTTTAATCATACCCTTGAAATGTGGTGCAAAGATACTGAGATTCTCCTATTAATGCAATAGAGTATTGATTTTCACTTTTTTTTATTTGTTAGCTTTGATCTAAGAGCATTGAATTGGAGAAAAGTCGCGAGATATTGCAAAAAATCTGGGGATATCCCAGTTTCCGACCACTGCAAGAAGAGATTGTTGATAGTGTGATTTATGGGCACGATACTTTGGCGATTCTTCCAACGGGTGGCGGTAAATCTATTTGCTTCCAAGTTCCTGGATTAGCATTGGATGGAATCACGCTGGTTATTTCTCCATTGATCGCTTTGATGCAAGACCAAGTCAATCAGTTAGAGCAACGTGGAATTCGTGCTGCATTGATCTCAAGTGGACTTTCGTATCGCGAGATTGACATTGCCCTAGATAACGCGCGATTTGGAACCACGAAATTCCTGTACACTTCACCAGAACGACTGAAATCAGACTTGTTTATTGAGCGGTTCAAACGAATGAATGTTGGATTGATCGTTGTCGATGAAGCCCATTGTATTTCGGAATGGGGACATGATTTCCGTCCTTCGTATCGCGATATTGCTGGAATTCGAGAATACCATCCAAACACGCCAATTATTGCGGTTACTGCATCCGCAACCGATCAGGTAAAAACGGACATCGTTTCTCAATTGGGATTGAAGCAGCCCAAAGAGTTTGCGGGATCCTTGGAGCGAAAGAATGTCATGTACAGTCTGCATAACGCGGAGAATAAGATGCAGCGCGTTTTGGAACATTGCCAGAAACATCCCAATGAAACAGGGATCGTTTATTGTCAGACGCGAAGAAGCGTGAAGGAAGTCGTGACGCAATTGCGAGCCTATAAGATACCAGCGGGGATTTATCATGGCGGAATGTCGTCAGAAGATCGCAGCTATATGCTCGACGAATGGATGCAAGATCGCTTGAAGATTATGGTAGCCACCAATGCGTTCGGAATGGGAATTGACAAGCCGGATGTTCGCTTTGTACTGCATTACGAGTTGCCTAATAATTTGGAAGCATACTACCAGGAAGCTGGGCGAGCTGGGCGAGACGGACAACCTTCCCAGGCCATTGGTTATTGGAACGATAAGGATCTAGACTGGATGAAAGAGCGTTTGGAAGCGCAATATCCAACGAAGGAACGCATCAA
This sequence comes from Fluviicola sp. XM-24bin1, assembly GCA_003149635.1. GTDB lineage: Bacteria > Bacteroidota > Bacteroidia > Flavobacteriales_D > Crocinitomicaceae > UBA4466. The sequence goes on along the minus strand of QCWI01000005.1, from coordinate 228,523 downwards.
AACGATCTACAACGCGATTTGCAATTATCTTCAGGTAGCCATTGGGTCAGGAAAAGACGAAACCTACCCTTTCAATCTTCCGGCTTTTTCAAACACATTCGAGATATCCGCTAGCGAAACGTATTACGCCCTGCGAATTTTACAATTGAACGAAACGATCGGTTTTACCGAATCTAGCTTCTTCCCTACCCGATTGCGCATTCTCGTTGGTAATAAAGCGCTCTACACATTCCAAGTGGCGCATGATAGTTTGGCGCCGTTGATCACTTTATTGACGCGAAGCTACCCTGGTATTTTCGATCGATTCACAACTTTGCACGAAGGCAAACTTGCCAAACGTCTGAATATATCGGAGAATCAGTTGCGAAAGCACTTGGAACGCTTAGAACAGTATGGAGTGATTGATGTACAATTCCAATCGAACTTGCCAAAAATCACGTTTTTACAGGAACGCATTGCGGACACACAGCTCACCTTGACACCATCGGTATATGTGCAGCGCAAAGAACGGGAGGAGTCGAAATTGCAAGCCCTCATTGATTTTGTTCAATCCGACGAATGTCGGTCGAAACTCATTTCTGTCTATTTCGGCGGAGAGCCCAGAGGCTGCGGGATATGCGACAATTGTCTGCGTCAAGAATTCGATTCGAAATCGCTGCACGAGATCATTCTGGCGAAACTGCCCAATTCGTTCGCTCAATTGGAACAAGAGATTCCAGCTTCTCGCGATTTACTGCAGAATGCCATTCGCGCGATGATGCACGATGAAATTATCTATTACGAAGAAGGAACGTATTTCAAAGCAAATTCACTTTGCTTTGAAAATTATGAATGATGAATCAGGAATTATGAATTGATTATCCTCCTTCAACATCTAGTAAGTTTCGAATTTTGCCATGTCTAATGATGACAGGAAATATGCTAATTTATCAATCCGCAGCTTGCTCTCCTTTGATCATCCCCTTCAAATCATGCACTTCTTTCTGCAAGGATTTAATGGATTGTGATAATCCGCTGTCGTCCATGCGAACGTCAGGAAGTTCTGGTGAGATGTAGTTCACAAATTTCCAGATTTCGAGGATGTCATTGGCGTGAACGATGTAAGGCTCATAGAATGTATTCGTTGAACACAATTGGAAAGATTGCTCCGAACTCAAAAGGTTGTGCAATACTTTGAATACGATTCCTTCATCTTTGGTTACCACGATACACGGCGTCCCGTTACGAATGGACATCCAGTTCTGGACAAATTCACCGATTACGAAAGATCCTTCTACCACTGGTGGCATGGAGTCTCCTCTGATGGGGAATGAACGGTATTTTCTGTCTTTTGAAAGGAAAGGCAAGTGGAATGTCGGCAACACTTTGATGTAGTCTGGATCAGCGTAACCAGCGGTATAACCAGCACTCGCTTTCAACGGTACTAACTCAATCAGCTCGTCGTTGTTCGCATCAACTGTAGCAGTCAAAACGCGCAACTTCTGCCCCTTCACATCGGCGTGCAAACCTTGATCCACCCGCTTCCAATCGCTCTCTTTAAACGTAGTGAGATCCTTGCGTACTAAATCGTCAATTGTGACTTTGTAATAATCGCTGAACAAAACCAAACTCTCTAGATTCGGCTGCGCGACTCCATTCTCATAACCAGAATACGAACTTCTAGTCAAGTTCAAATCCGTTGCCACCTCTTCCTGAGACTTCTTTAATCGATTTCTTAAAAGCTTTAAATTTTTTCCGATTTCCATACCAAGTTTGACCTTTTAACAGATCGAATGTAATAACTTCTTAGAAATTAAACAAGTATTGATAAATAATTAATCAACATTTATTCTTTGGTTTGAATCGGTGAACCAATGAACTTGGCATAAACGAAGGAAAACTTCGCTCCCAAAAATAATATTTGAGAGGAATAATACACCCAAACGAGGATCACAAGCAGCGTTCCGGCAACTCCACCCTGCGCAGCGAAAAAGAAATTTGCCAGATAATACTTGATCAGCAATTGCCCTAAATAGAGGAAGATTCCGGTAACAACGCCTCCCGTAATTGCTACTTTCCAGCGGACAATCCCATCGTGGAGGTATTTAAAGATGAAAGTAAAAACGAAGAAGTTCAAAATGATCGGCAACACGTGATGCGCGAATCCCGAGAACATCCAACTAATGAATTCGTTGTCTGCGAAATAGGTTTGCTCTAGGCTGATTACCAGGGTCTCCAAGAAATACAAGGCAATCACAACGCTTGTCATGGTACCAATAACGACCATCGAGACCAGTCGAAAGATTATGTTTCGAACGATTTTCTTTCTACGACCTAACTTGCGCTTATCAAGATCGTAGAACTCCATAATACTGCGCTTCAAGGAATTTAAAATGGCTGTAGACGATAGCATTAAGGCGATGATTCCGATGGTTTTCAATGCTGCATTTCCGGTTAAATCCACCTGCCCCAAGAACTCAATAATCCCACCGACATCGCTGATTCCGACATTTTCATGCAACAACTCGCGGATAATTTCTTGCATCGTCTCTTGCCCAACGAAAGTTCCAAAGAAGGAAACACTCAAATACAGAATGGGAATCAGGGCCATTAGAGCATAGTACGACAACGCCGCTCCGTGATGCAAGGGGGCTTCCCGCGAGAATTCAACTGCGGTAGTCTTTAACAAACTTCCAAGTTCGCTTAGGGTCATGAGTGTTTTTGAATTCGAATTGCCTTTACTTCTCGCATCGCTTCTGAAGAGGAAAGGACGATTCTATCGTTCGTTTCAGTCGAAAAATAATTAAATACAACGATGCCCGTATCAAAACACGACTCAAATTTCACAGGAACATTGGGATCTTCCAAACTGTATTCTGACGGTCGAAAAAGGACTTCCTCTCCTTCAATGATCAACTTATTGGCAATTCCCATCAAGGCCGCCTGCCGCTCACTTTCAGGATGATAATACATATCATTGGCGGAAGCTACGCGCTTTACCGTTCCTTCTGAAAGGTGCATCACCTCATCCACAAACCCCATCATTTCTGCCCCGTCATGAGACACCAGAACGATTGTCGTATTCCGAATTGCATTCAAAGATTTCAGATACGACATCACCTTTAAACGAAGTCGCTGATCCAGATGCACAAATGGTTCATCTAAAAGCAAATATCTTGGTTCGCAAGCCAATGCGCGAGCAATGGCCACGCGTTGTTGCTCTCCTCCGGAAATCCAGCGTACTTGACGATCTTTCAGATAATTCAGTTCCAGCAAATCCAGCATTTCAGTGACCATTTCTAGTTGATCCTTCTTAGGAAGATGCAGTACTTTCTCCTTGATGTTTTCGGCGACCGTATGAAAGGTATCCAATTGAAAATCCTGATTGACCAATTGAATTTCTTCGTAACCGGGAACCAACTTTTCAGCAGGCCCAATGAGTTTTTTTCCGTCCAAAGAAACTTCGCCCTCAACGATGTCTAAAAAACCTGAAATTGCCTTTAATAATGTCGTTTTACCGGTTCCACTGTCGCCAATCACCCCCAAAAGCTTACCCTCTGGTAAATCGAAAGATACATTGCGTAGAATCCAGTCGTCTCGCAGGACACCTATGTTGTCGACGCGAATCATTTCGTTCTAATCAACGATTCTGGGAAATAACGTGAGGCGATGTAGATGCCTGTCACAGGGTTTGCCAACGGTTCCTCCCCTTTCATGTAAGCCTCCAAAACGATTTCATCATCATTTTCCTCTATGAAATATGAATCCAGCAAAACCTCGGAACATCCTACTACTGCAACAGGCGTATCCATATCCATTAGATAGAACAAACGCATATCAGCAATTTCTTCCGTGAACGCTTCTTCGCCATTTTTGCCCTGTAGGGGATACATTTCGTAATCCCGCGAATCGACTTTGGTTACGTTGGTTTTAATCGCAAATTCATCCTCCCACAAAAACTTTCGATTCATCTCTGAAGGTTCACCATTGTTATGTTCATCAGCATACTCCTGCGAGTAGTGATCGTTCAACAAATAGAAATGGATGCGACACGTCATAATCTATGATTTACGGCAAAAATATCAACTTTCTGAGGATTCGTAGGTACAGTTTCGCCGGAGCCACTATTTTTGCTCTTCGCATTATGAAACGCACAGTCAGCATACACCCAAAGAAACTACATTCCATCGAGCGTAAGCACCCATGGATTTTTTCAGGCGCCATTACTTCGAAAACAGACGCTTTTGAAGATGGTGATTTGGTGGCTTTAACCGATTCCAAAGGAACCATTCTAGCACGTGGACATTTCCAGCATGCGACAATCGCGGTGCGAATTCTCAACTTCGGGGATAAGCCCATTGATCACGTTTTCTTTAAGAATCGCGTTTCAAATGCTGTGCAAACTCGCAGGAACAGTGATTTGTTCCGAGATGATAATTCCATTTGCCGCATCATTCATGGAGAAGGAGACGGACTTCCTGGGCTTATCGTAGATTACTACGCCGGAGTTGCGGTAGTACAATGTCATAGCATTGGAATGTATCGCGAATTGGATAAAATTGTCCCTGCATTAGTAAGTGCTTTGGGCGATGACTTGATTGCTGTGTATTCGAAATCTAGCGAAACCTTACCGGATCGTTCAGATGTTGAAGACGGCTATTTACATGGGGAATGCGAAACGCCGCATATAGCGCTAGAGAATGGCGTAAAATTCAACATCGATTGGATCACCGGTCAGAAGACAGGATTCTTTATCGATCAACGTGAAAATCGTTTGCTACTCGCTAAGTACGCCAAAGGGAAGAAAGTCTTAAACACCTTCTGCTATTCTGGAGGATTTAGCCTTTTAGCACTTCAGAATGGAGCGAATTTGGTGCACTCGTTGGACAGTTCGAAAAAGGCCATTGAATTGACAGACGCCAATATTGATTTGAACGGATTCACAGATCAACACAAATCGATTGTTGCGGACGCGATGAACTACATGAAGGATTTACCAGAAGACTACGATATCATCGTTCTGGATCCTCCGGCATTTGCGAAGCACAGAAACAAACGACATAAGGCGGTACAAGGGTACAAACGATTGAACGCACATACGATTCGTCAGATCAAACCGGGTGGAATCATTTTCACTTTCTCTTGTTCTCAGGTCGTGGACAAACAGTTATTCACGAATACGGTAATCGCTGCGGCTATCGAAACCGGAAGAAACGTTCGAATTCTGGAGCAATTGCACCAACCGATGGATCACCCGATTAGCGCTTTTCACCCTGAAGGAGAATATCTAAAAGGTCTCGTAATTCAAGTGGACTAATGCTTGATTTAAGGTATCGCACCATATTATCTGTCGCTATCCCATTGATGGCATCTTCCTTCATCCAATCCATTGTGATGATCACAGACTCGTCTTTTTTGAGTCGTTATGGAATCGTTGCATACGATGCGGCGGGAAACGGAGGAATGATCTTCGTAACCTTATTTGTGGCACTGATGGGAATGAGCGATGGTTCTCAAATTTTAATGGCGCGCAGAATCGGTGAGAAGAAAGAACATCTGCTGGCACAGATTTTTGGTACCACACTCCTTATTAATCTGATAATAGCTGCGGTACTCTTGATCGGCATTCAATTATTCCTCCCCGATTTAATCCGAAGCTTCACGCACAATCACGCAATTGCAGAATCAGAAATTGTTTTTGTTCGGATTCGAAGTTTCGGGTTACTCTTCAGCATGATCACCTTGTCGATCAATTCGTATTTCTTGGCAATGGGAAAAACGTATATGATTCTAGTGAGTGCCGCCATCATTGCCGTTACGAACATCCTTCTTGATTACGGATTGATTTTTGGAAATCTAGGGATGCCAAGTATGGGAATTGCTGGGGCAGCGTATGCATCGATGCTGGCAGACGGAGCTGGAATGGTTTTTATTAGCTTAGCGCTGATTGCAAGTAATGATAGAAAGAGACACAAACTTTTCAAGGGGCTTCGATATAACACGGATTCCCTGAAATCACTTTTGAAGATTGGATCTCCTATCACACTTCAGTTATTGGTTGCGCTAATCACCTGGACAGTCTTCTTTATCTGGATCGAACAAAAGGGAGAATACGAACTCACGGTATCCCAAACAATAAGAACCTTGTACTTCTTGGCCTTCGTTCCCATTTGGGGGTTCTCTTCTACCACGAAGACTTATATCAGTCAGTACTTAGGGAACAAATCCTACGACGACATTAAAACCATCCACAAAAGAATTCAAATCCTCACGGTGGTATTCTTGTTTGGCCTCTTCCATGGAGCGATCTTTTATCCAGAGTTTCTCGTTGGATTAATCAATCCGAAAGAAGAATATATCCAAGGGAGCGCTGAACTACTTCAATACATTTCTGGCTCCATTTTGATCTATGGAATTGCCTCGGTGTACTTCCAAACCATCTCAGGAAGTGGCAATACGCGCGTGACCTTTTATATAGAAACAATTTCCGTGGCTATATATATAGTATCGGCATACCTATTTATAAAGGTGTTCCAATGGGACATTTATTCGGTATGGACGGTGGAATATGTGTACTTTATAATTATGGGATTGTTGAGCGTTGGTTATCTTCGCCTTTTCGATTGGAAAACTAAAAGCATTTAAAGGATGAGCGATCTGCGTGTAGTATTTATGGGAACCCCTGAATTTGCCGTGACCATTTTGGACAAGTTGGTGCAAGAGAAGATGGATGTCGTTGGAGTCGTGACTGCACCCGACAAACCTGCAGGGCGTGGACGCAAGATCAATCAGAGTGCTGTGAAGCAATATGCAGTGGAGCACGAATTAAACATCCTGCAACCAACCAATCTGAAAGATGCTGCCTTTGTAGATGAATTGCAATCGTTGAATGCTGATGTATTTGTGGTGGTTGCCTTCCGCATGTTACCTGAAGTTGTTTGGGCCATGCCTCCGAAAGGAACTATCAACCTGCATGCTTCTCTCCTACCGAACTATCGTGGAGCGGCGCCTATCAATTGGGCAATAATAAATGGCGAGTCAGAAAGTGGCGTTACTACCTTCTGTATAGAAAAGGAAATCGATACCGGTAAAATCATTGAGCAATCGAAGGTTTCCATTGGCTCGGATGAAACTGTTGGTGAATTGTACGGGCGTCTTATGCATTTAGGAGCAGATGTGATGCATCATACATTGATGAATCTAGACGAAGGAATGGCCAATGCAAAAACACAAGACGATCTCATGCAGCCTAACTTCAAACCGGCACCTAAAATCTTCAAGCAGGATTGCGAGATTGATTTTAGTCAAAGTGTTCAAACTGTCCACAACTTCTGCAGAGGACTTTCACCTTACCCAGCGGCATGGTGTAAGCTCACCGATACATCTAAGGAGGAAACGAAGACTTTTAAGATTTTTGGCACCAAGATTTCGGATAAGACAGTTAGCGATACTGATTCCATTCTTTCTGATTCAGAAGGACTCTTATTCCCCTGTTCAGATTTCTACATACGGGTAACCGAAATTCAGCCAGAAGGAAAACGCCGAATGCAATTCAAAGAATTTTTAGCGGGTAATTCTGTCGAAAACCTTATCATCTCTTGGGTATAAGTACTTAACGGTTTTAACGATAATTTTGGGTTATTCGTCGAAAAACCCTGTAATAATGCCGTTTTCGGGGTGTTTTATTAACAAATTAACGTACTTATCCACAAAATACACCTTTTTTGGCCTGTATTCCTTGCGTGGCAAGGATATTACGATATATTTGTTTTCAACGATTTTTTAACAAACTAAAAAACCAAAACTTATGAACAAAGCAGAATTGATTGATGCAATGGCTGAGTCAGCTGGATTGTCTAAAGCAGACGCAAAACGCGCATTGGACGGATTTGTTAACGCAACTACAGCTGCGTTGAAAAAAGGAGACCGTATTTCTTTGGTAGGATTCGGATCTTTCTCCGTGTCTGAGCGTGCTGCACGTACTGGACGTAACCCACAAACAGGTAAAGAAATTCAAATCGCTGCGAAAAACGTTGTTCGTTTCAAAGCAGGTTCAGAGCTTTCTGAGAAAGTAAACTAATCTGAACTCTAAGATTATTAAAGGGGGCACTTCACGGTTGCTCCCTTTTTTAGTTTAAAAAATTAAGGAATATATGTACACTTCGACTCCGCTCAGTGTATGTTTGATTATAGCACACTGAGCAAGAAGAAGCATTGCTTCTGATGGTACCGAAGTGTGACTCGTGTATCTCAATTTCAAAATGACCGTTGACGAAAAAGTACTAGCTGCCTTTTACGATATCATCTCCGAAAGCAAACAGGAAATGTATGATCGCATTGCAGCTGACCGAACGCGACATTTGGTGGTGGTAATGGAGAACATTCGAAAGGATCACAATGCTTCCGCCGTCATGCGCACGTGTGATTGTTTCGGAATTCAAGACCTGCATACCATTGAGAAAAACGTAGAATATGTCGTACAGCGCGAAATTTCAAAAGGAGCAAGTACATGGATCGATCTTCATTCTCATTCAACAGGTGAAAATCCCGGTTTGGAATGCATCAATAGTTTGAAGAAGCAGGGCTATCAAATTATCTGTACAAGTCCGCATACAGAGCAAACGCTAGATGACATCTCGTTAGAACAACCAACGGCATTAGTATTTGGAACGGAGATTCACGGGATTTCTGATGATATTTTTGAAGTAGCAGATCAAACGGTTCGTTTGCCGATGTACGGTTTTACAGAAAGCTTTAATGTTTCTGTGACCGCTGCTCTATCCTTAAACACCTTGCGAAACCGATTGGAAAAATCGGATATCGATTGGAGACTATCTCACGACGATCAAGTACGACTCAAAATTAAATGGTGCACGAAAATTATACGTAACGGTGAGGCAGTTGAGAGGGAGATTCGCAGGCGTGTTTTAGAAAAAGAATAATATATTTGTAACGAACTATAAAACAAGACAACCTATGGGAAAAGGAGATAGAAGAACAACGAAAGGAAAACGAATTCTCGGAACGTATGGAAATACGAGAAAACGCAAGAAATCTACTCCAACCGTAGCCGAAGCCAAGCCGAAGAAAAAAGCGGCGCCAAAGAAAGCGGCACCGAAAAAAGCAGCGGCAGAAGACAAACCAGCAGCTAAGAAAACGACAGCGAAAAAAGCTCCGGCTAAAAAAGCTAAAGAAAAAACAGAAGAGTAACACATTTAATGGCTGCCTTATTGGCGGCCTTTTTTTATAACCATAATCCTCATAAAATGAAACACAACTTTGGAGCCGGACCTTGTATTTTGCCGCAAAACGTATTTAAAGAGGCAGCAGCAGGAGTCCTTGATTTCAACGGATTGTCGATTCTAGAAATCTCCCACCGCAGCCCTGACTTCGTGGCTGTAATGGAAGAAGCACAAGACCTCGTAAAAAAGGCACTTAATGTACCAGAAGGGTACTCGGTTCTATTCTTACAAGGTGGAGCATCACTTGGTTTTACCATCACAGCATTGAACATGATGCGCAACAACAAAAAGGCCGGGTACATCAATACAGGTACTTGGGCGAAAGGAGCCATTGGTGAAGCAAAAGCTGTTGGTATTGATGTAAACGTATTTGCGTCGTCTGAAGACCAAAACTTCTCTTACATCCCAAAAGGATGGACTGCACCTGAGGATGTGGATTACATTCACTACACTTCAAACAACACCATCTTCGGAACGCAATTCCAAGATATTCCAGAAGTAAATGCTCCTTTGGTTTGCGATATGTCTTCTGACATCTTTTCAAAGCCGGTAGACGTTTCTAAGTTTGATATCATTTACGCTGGAGCTCAAAAGAACATGGGGCCTGCAGGAGCAACGTTGTTTATCGTGAAAGATGAGATCCTTGGGAAGTCAACTTCTGAGTTCATGCCGAAGTACTTGAACTTGAAAAATCACGTGGATAAAGGATCCATGATGAACACACCGCCTGTATTCTCTGTGTACGCATCTATGCTGAACTTGCGCGATTTGATGGCAACTGGAGGTGTTCAGGGTGCTGCTGATCGCAACAAGGCGAAAGCTGATGCTTTATACGCTGAAATCGATAACAATCCACTCTTCAAAGGAACTACAGCGGTTGAGGATCGCTCTAAAATGAACGTAACGTTCCTATTGAATGACGACGCGGCGAAAGAAGAATTCGACAAAATATGGAACGACGCTGGAATCGTTGGATTGAAAGGACACCGCTCGGTTGGAGGATACCGTGCATCAATGTACAATGCATTGACATTGGACAGCGTGAAGGTGTTGACAGAAGTGATGAATGAATTTGCACGTGTTAAAGCATAAAGAATGAAAGTATTAGCAAACGACGGAATCTCGCAACAAGGAATTGACGCTCTAGAAGCGGCTGGATACACCGTATTGACAGATAAAATTGAACAGGATAACTTGATCCAGGAAATCAATGCGCAGAACATTGAAGTATTGTTGGTTCGAAGTGCCACAACGGTTCGTAAAGAGGTATTTGACGCATGTCCAGGATTGAAATTCGTGGGTCGCGGAGGCGTTGGAATGGACAATATCGACGTACAATACGGACGTGATAACGGACGTATCGTAGCGAACACTCCTGCAGCTTCTAGTCAATCGGTAGCGGAATTGGTAATGGGACAAATGTTCTCTATCTCACGTTCATTGCATGATTCTGCAAAGAACATGGCCACAGGTGATTTCAAAACATTGAAAAAGAAATACGGAAAAGGTGTTGAGTTGCGCGGAAAAACATTGGCAATCGTCGGATTTGGACGTATCGGTCAAAGTTTGGCGGGATACGCTCTTGGCGCTGGAATGAATGTCGAAGCGGTAGATATGATCACAGATCCTAGAACGATTGACGTTCAGTTGGGGAACGGATTGACTGCATCTGCTGAAATCACACCTAAAGCAAATGTATCCGATGTACTTGCTTCCGCTGATTTCATCTCGCTGCACGTTCCAAAACAAGCAGATGGTTCTGCGGTATTCGGAGCAGCTGAATTTGCTCAAATGAAAGACGGAGTTCGCATTGTAAATGCTGCTCGCGGCGGAGTTGTAGACGAAGATGCTTTGATCGACGCATTGAGCTCAGGAAAAGTAGCTTCTATTGCATTGGATGTATTTGAAAACGAGCCGAATCCACGTCAGGATTTGTTAGAGCATGAGTTGATCGCGGCAACTCCGCATATTGGAGCCGCTACGGTTGAAGCGCAAGCACGGATCGGAACAGAACTTGCAGAAACAATTATTGCTAATTTTGGTACGTTCTAATTTCGACGTACTTCTATGGCTAAAATAAGCCCATTTAAAGCAATACGACCGACGCGTGACCTCGTTCATTTGGTGGCCACACGTCCCTATTATACTTATAAGGAGAATGTCCTCAAGGCCAAACTTGAGGACAATCCTTATACCTTCCTTCACATTATTAATCCTGAGTTTGGTGAAAAAGAACGCACCGAACCCAATTCATTAGAGCGTTTCGCTTTGGTGAGTGATGCCTATCAGGAATTCATCGATGAAGGAATTCTGCTCCAAGATGAACAGCCTCATATTTACTTGTACCGTCAAACGAAAGAAGGGCACGAATATATGGGGATCGTAGCTGGAGCGAGTATTAAAGAATATCAGAACGATCAAATCAAGAAGCACGAAGCGACTATCACCTCTCGTGAAGAAATGTTTACGCGCTATTTGAATGTCGTTGGATATAACGCTGAACCCGTAGTGCTCTCCTATTCTGATTTGGAACATCGCATTGAGCCTTTGATGTACAACAAAGTCAAAGAACGTCCGGAATACGAATACACGACTACCGATCGCGTAAAACACGAGTTGTGGATTTTCGATGAAGAAGAATCTGCCACGGTTCAACATGCCTTCGAAATGGTGGAAGAATTGTACATCTGCGACGGACACCATCGAAGCGCATCTTCTGTGGGGTTGAAGGGATGGAGAGAGCAATTAGGGCAAGGACATTTTCCCAACGAAGATTTCTTCTTGGCTTTTTTCCTCAACGAAAAGCGTTTGCACATTCTGGAATTCAATCGTTTGGTGAAGCATTTGAATGGGTTGACACCCGATGAGTTCATTGAGCAATTAGAAAGTCAATTTGAGGTAGAACCAATGATGGTACCGGCAAAACCAACGCAACGACACGAAATTACAGCTTGCGTGGAAGGTCGTTGGATAAAAATGCGTTGCAAAGATTCATTGTTCTACACGGATGATCCGGTTAAAGTATTGGATCCTGAGATTTTGACAGAGCACGTCCTCTCTCCTATTTTGGGCATTGAAGATTTGAAAACAAGCGAAGACATCGACTTTATTCCCGGAACGCAAGATTTGGAAAAAGTGGTTTCAAAAATAGCCTCAGGCGAGTTCAAAGCCGCATTCTTCCTCTATCCAGTGGAAATTGACGACATCAAGCGCGTGGCGGATCATAACTTGACCATGCCTCCGAAATCGACATGGGTAGAACCGAAACTTCGCAGTGGGCTGACCATTTACAACATCAACGAATGATCAAAGAAGCATTAGATAAAGTTAGAGAAGAAATTCCCGAAGGAGTAACATTGGTGGCCGTTTCAAAAACCAAACCCGTTGCTTCAATTCAGGAGGCATATAATCAAGGACAGCGCGTATTCGGAGAAAATCGCGTTCAGGAATTGGCCGAGAAATATGAGCAATTACCTCAGGATATCGAATGGCACTTAATCGGTCACTTACAGACGAATAAGGTGAAGTACATAGCTTCGTTTGTTTCCATGATTCATGCGGTGGATAGCATGAAACTCTTAAAAGAGATCAACAAGCAAGCGGCCAAGCACGATCGTGTAATCGATTGCTTGTTGCAGTTTCATATTGCCGAGGAAGACACCAAGTTTGGAATGAACTTCAATGAGGTGAAGGATCTATTGGAGTCGGATGAATTCATCGAATTGCGCAACATCAACATCGCAGGATTGATGGGAATGGCAACGTTCACGGACAATACAGAACAAATCCGCGAAGAGTTCAGAAACCTCGAAAACTACTTCCAAATCATCAAAAGTCACTATTTCAAATTCAACGACGGATTCCAACACATTTCCATGGGAATGAGCGGGGATTACCCTATCGCTATCGAAGAAGGCAGTACTATGGTTCGTGTCGGAAGTGCTATTTTCGGAGCAAGAAATTAATTATGAAAGTAGCAATCATTTCCTTCTGCCTTCTAATTTCGGCTTTCAGCCATGCACAGCTCTCTGAAACCGAAACTCTGGAAAATCGTGCCGAACATGAAGCGGAACTTCGCGATACTTCCCTCCATATGTTGGATTCCATGGAACGGGCCGAATGGCAAGGATTGGATTACTACGATTTCGATACTACGTATCAAGTAACTGCTCGCTTCAAAAAGAAGAAAGGGCCGAAATTTGAAATGCCTACATCCACAGATCGATTGCCGGTGTACCGAAGATATGGCTACATCTACTTCGAGATTGAAGGCGTCGAATACCGTTTGACGGTCTATCAAAATGTTGAATTAACGAAACGAGAAGGCTTCGAAGATTACCTTTTTATACCTTTCCGAGATGCAACCAGCGGCAAAGAGACCTATGGAGGTGGTCGGTATATGGATGTCAGAATTCCGGAAAAAAAAGAGATGCAAATCGACTTTAATCAAGCCTACAATCCGTACTGTGCTTACTCTCACAAATGGTCTTGCCCTATTCCGCCTGCAGAAAATACATTGAAAATTTCCATCAAGGCTGGAGAGAAAATCCCTCTGGCACATTAGTTGGTGCAACTTTTAATCGTAATTTCGTTATTCTGTGAAGATGAACATGCTGAAAAGAACACTAGCCCTAATTGTTTTGCTTGTTTCCGCGCAAGCGTATGCCCAGCCTTACAAGACTGTGAAGCCTTACAAACCGTATAAATGGATGTTCGGATTGCACTGGTCGGCAATTGAGGATGACGGGAACAAATTCGGAGGTATGTTCAATGTCAATCAGTCATGGAATTTGAAACCCTACCCGACCATGTTGACGATCGATCGTTATTTCGTCTACGGTTGGAGTGCAGAATTCACAGCAAATTACGGTCAGTATGCGGGAAATCGATTGGTAAACGATACGATGAACGTTACTGGAATGAACCTTTCAGCAGATCTTCATGCAAAGTACAGCTTCTACAATCTGTATGCACCGCGCGCCCGTTGGATTGATCCTTACCTCGTTGCAGGGCCAGGTTTTACCTACCGAACAGGTACCGCCGATCCTTATGTGGTTACAGCGAACATTGGAGGAGGTGTAAATTTCTGGTTCATCAATTGGATGGGAATCCGACTGTCGTCAACGGCAAAGTTTAGCGTCTTCCCTGGATTCTGGGACACCTCAAATAATTATCTGCAATACAACGCCGGAATCGTGTTTAGAACACCGGATCAATCAACGTACCGTTCGCCCAACAAGCGCCAGCACAAGTGGGTCAACAAGCGATCTCGCAAGTACAAGAAGAAAGGCGGACAGTAATTTTGTTACTTATTTTCGAATTTGCATTTTCATGGTAAACAGACATTATGAAAACTATTCTTTCGTTATTACTCCTCCTTATTACAATTCGTAGCGTGGCGCAGGAATCAACGGCATCTATTGAACACATGAACATGAATGTTCTTTATCGTGGATTTGATAACAAAATTGTCATCGGTTCAGGCGATACGGACTTCTCTCGTTTGTATATTTCCGCTCACAACGCCACTGCCACTTTAAATGGCGATCATTATGTGGTGCGTCCCGGAAACGGTAAAACAGCCACGCTGGAAATAATTGCTGTTAAAGATGATGGCACGGAAGTAACGCTACGTTCCAAGGAATTTCGAATCTCTAACTTACCTGACCCAAAATTGTACTGGGGATGGGCTGAATCTGGCAAAGCGGTACAAAATCAGAAACCAGTTTTGAGCGCGGGATATGGCAAATACTATCCTTTCGACCCTGAATTCAACGTTACCTCGTGGGAAGCGATGTACAATGGTGAAATGTTTTCCGGTGAGGGACAATACATTGCAGCAATAGACGACATCCTGCAGAATTTCACGGAACTCACCGAATTCACCATTGAAGCCATGGTCAAAGGCCCAGATGGAATTTCTCGAAAGATTTCAGGAACGTGGTTCGTGCGCCCTATGTTGGAAGAATAAACGGCACCTCTCATTGATTCTTCGGTACCTGCTTTTCGTAGAGCAATCTGTATCTTAGTGTCACTTTGATTACTACGAAAAACACGATTAAGGAAATGTCCGCATTCGGCATCATGCAAACTGTCGGACTGCGTACGCTACTATTCATTCATTTTTCTGTATTCAATATTCTATCTCGCAGGACTCTCTTCGTTCTCGTGTAATTGAATCCGAAACAGGCGCCCCTATCCCCTATGCTTCCGTTTATACATTGGAGAATCGCCGTGGGACGATTACGGATCTGGATGGAAGATTTGAATTGAATAACGTTTCTGAAAACGATACCATCATATTCTATTTCGCAGGATTTGAGAAGAAAAAATTAGCCGCAGGTGACATCGATTCCGAGGTAAAATTGGATCCGCTTGAAAAATTATTGGACGATATTCTGGTTCTCCCAGAAGATTTCGCCGTTTACCGCAAGATGATGGCCTTTGGGCACAATGGCAGTTTTTGGGATTGCTATAAAACCTTCCGCGTAGGCAAAACCGAGAAAAAAGAAGAATTCCTCAGAGATTCTAGAACCGTGACACATGAAGGACTGTACAAAGCTTCTCAATTATCGGATATGGGGATGTACGAGTTTCCATATCGCATGTGGAGTAAAAAGCGCGTGTATATGCGTCCACCGAAGGATACTACTGAGGCAATACCGATGGTTCAGGACGGAGTAACGCCGAATTCTCAGAAGTACGAATTGGTTGCCCAAATTTTGTTCGAAATCGATGATCAATGTGATTCACTTGCCTACCGCACAGTCACTATCTTCGATCCTTTTCAGAGTTTTTATAAGTTCGAGAGAACTCCGCGTTCTGTAGCGTTTCACAACGTCTATTTTGATCTCATGGAAATCGCTCGACGTGAATTGGTGGTAAAATTAGATGCTATTGAAAATCCAACGCGTGAAATCTGGACGACAATCTACGAAGCTCATATGAAGGAAACCCGTCAGAAAATGGAACTGTACTTCAAGGAAGTAGGACGTGGAAACAGAGAAGAAGAATTCCTGAAATGGAACGCGATTGTGGTAAACACCCTTGGAATTGACAATAACATGATGTTCTCAGCGCCGGAGGAAGAGTGAATTGGAAGTGCTGGGTTGGTAGAATGCAGAAAGTTGAAGGCTGAAAGTTAAAAGTTGAAGGAACTTCTCACTTTTCACTTTTCACCAAATTAATGAACAACTCACTTCCCTGGCGAGGCGCTATCGAATTGTAACACGGCTCCATCTTCACTTTTTCAAAAGCTGAGAAATACGTCACGTACTCTTCTTTGTCTCCACCGTAGGGCGGGCCTCCATCAAAATGACGATCGAACAAAACACCCACCAATTTTCCATTTGGAACTAATAACTCGTGCACCTTATCTGCATATTTCTGTCGCAATACAGGATCGATCGCACAGAACATCGTTTGCTCGAAGATGAGATCATATTCGCCAGAATGATCAAAAAAGTCCCCTTGATGTAGTTGGCCTGAGGGAATGCCCGGACATCGCTTTTGGAGATTTTCTAAGGGTTCTTTCGCTAGATCAATGACATGGACATTTTCGAAACCTTGATTCCAAAGATATTCCGCTTCGTATCCATTTCCACATCCGGGAATGAGAATTCGAATACTCTTATCGGTAAGTTGATCAATGTACGCTTTAATCGGCGGGCTTACTTCTCCTAAGTCCCACCCCGTCGTTCCAGCTACGTATCGGCTGGCCCAAAATTCTTCTGATAGATGCTTCACGTAGAAAAATTAATCAAAAAAGAGAATCTTCGATGGATTCAAACCGGCAGGATATCCCGTTAGGTAATTTCCGTTTATATCGTATTTGCGAATTACACCTTCATTAGTATAGCCCATCGCATCCATTACGTACAATGCATTTTCCGTTGGATGGTAAGCCAAGCCGTACAGCGTCTGAATCGTTGCCATATTCATTGGAATCGTAGTCGTGATAGCGTCCGTTTGAAAGTTAAATTGATAGACTCCAGCTGCATCATACACCAGCATATCCGTGGCGGACATGGAAGTCATTGCGCTGATATCGAATGTGTAACTGGCATTTATCACTTGATCCGTAGTTGGATCAATCTTGCGCAAACGCGAAGGATTCGCGCCATAATCTCCTCGGGAAATCACGAATACATCTCCGGCGTCGTTTACCATCACACCCCCTGGATTCAATCCAACCGTAATTTTCTGCAATTCGTTGAGCGTGTTCAAATCAATCACAGATACCGTCGAATCCACATCGGGAAAATTCAAGCCTCCTGAATTCGCGACATACAGCTTGTTATTACTCACGGCCAATCCTTCCGGATTCTCTCCTACAGCAATTCGCTGATCGATACTCAAGGTCGCAGTATCCAATACGTCCACGAATCCATCGTAGCAAGTAATGTACACTTTCCCATTTGCAGAAGCCAACGATCTCGGCTGCTTTGGTTGACCATTGTCTGTCATTTCAATTTGCAGAATGGGTGTGAAATCTATCGCACTCATTATTTCAATAGTAGAAGAAACATTCACAACGACGTAAATCTTATCTCCATAGCGCATCATATCGTTTCCAGTATCGCCCAAAGCACGACCCGTTTTCGTTTCAAAAAAGTTGGGATCGCTACTGCCACTTGGTAACGAAACCCAGTTAATTGCAGCATTGTTATGTTGAAACAGTCCTTCGCAAAGAACGAGCATCCCACCTTCTAGATTCTGCACGTTAGGCACAAAAGGTTCTTGCGGATCTTCTTTACACGACGCTAAAACAAGCGTTGCTGCGATAATGAGACTAAAATATTTCATAATTCAAAGTCAATAAGTAGTGACGTCCTGGCATTACGTAGGATCGGATAAATGCGTAGGATGCGTTTGTTAAGTTACGCACATTTAACTGTACGCCAATTTTGTGTCTTCTTTTTAATGTATGCTTGTACCCGATGGCCACATCCATCGTCCAAAATGGATCCAAATAATTCGCTGGAACATTCTGATTCAACGCGTATCGCGACGAAACAAAGTTGTTTGAAGCTCGGAAACTGAAGCCTTTGTAAAAGTACATGACATCGGCGTTGGCTGTGTGCTCGGGAGCATATGCCACCTGATGCCCGTATGTGATGGCATCCGGAGTAATGTCGATGACGCGTTGCCACGTATAGTTGGCCATAAATTCGATGCGGTGGTTATCGTTAAATCGTCGAATCGCTCCGGATTCCACCAAACCTCCGTAAATCATAGCTCTATCAACGTTCTGCATTGACCAAATGAAGAGGTTCTTCGTTGGAATTGCGACAATTTTATTCTTTACGTGATTGTAGAATCCCTGTCCTTTTAACTCCCAATGCCAGCCTATGTATCTTTCAAAGATTTTCCAGTGATAGCCCAAATCTAATTGATGCGCGATTTCAGGTTGTAAGTCGCTGTTTCCAACTTCTCCAAAATACAATTCATTGAACGAAGGCAAACGGAAATTTCGCTTGTAAATCAGCTCCGCCTTTCTTTTACCTCTGGATTTGAATTCATACGTCGTTCGCGCATTTGGCGTAAACTGAATATGTGTATTTCGACCTAGATTATTTTCGTCAACAACGAGCTGGGCTCCGGCGGTTGCTTCGACCATAAGTTTGTATTTCTCATACTTTCCGGCTACCAAACCATAGGTGGAAGCGCGAAACGGCCGTCCCAAAGTGGTTCTATTACTTTCCAGCATTTCAATCCTCTGCTCTGCTCCCCATTTTACATAAAACAGGCGGCTTTCGCTGTAATAATCCTCTTCTTTCTCCGGAATTTTCTTGCTGTGTACGTATCCTCCAGTGATGGAATAATTTCGGAAGGCATCGTGAACAAACCCTTCAGCATTCAAATGGGTTGGATCGAAATATTCCAAATCATTCATTCCCCCATTCAAGTAAAGACGATAACTGTTTTGATCATAATCGTGCTTTGCATAATCCAGCATAATTCTATGATCCTGGGTATTCATACGTTCGTCCGCTGATTCATTGTAAAAGATTACCGCACCCGGTAATCCCTGATCAATTCTTGACGATCTATAAATCAATCGAAGTTTACCCAAGTGCCCCATCTGACGACTCATGGAAGCACCAAAGTGCATGTCTTGATAATCGTTATTACCCCGAACTCCGCTATCCGGTGTTGATCCGTTTACAAATTGATATGGGTAAGCACCATTGGCATCGCGATACTTTCCAAAAGCACCGAAATTCCAGTGGCCTTTCCCTCGGCTTCCTTGCGCGTACACTTCTCTTCGCATGAAAGAACCATATCGAATGGAGGTATTCACGCGCGTTCTCTCCGGAGATCGAATGTCCATGAACGTTCGAAACTGAAGATAGTTACTGGAAAAACTGGATGAAATCGGAGCAAGATTCATTGAATTTTGAAGAACACCCGACTTTACGGAAATCAAACCTTCTGATTGCAATTGCCCCAAATTCATCTGGCCTGCTTGAGCATTCGTTACCAAGAAATTATCAATGAGAACCGCAGTATGCTGCCCCCCTAGCCCTCGCATGGAAACCGTTTTCAATCCACCCAATCCACCATAAGAACGAATGGTAGCCCCCGGTGTTTTGGCAACAAGACCTGCTACGTCATCCGTATTGAGCTGTTCGATATCTTCTTTCGAGAGTTTATCGAAAAGTGGCAAATGATAAATGACTAACTCTGCCGGAATTCGCACCGCTTCAAGGCTTTTGACTGGCACGAGATTCGTGTCTACCTTTACTTGCGCAAAGGCGAAAGCCGGGAGAACCAATCCCCCGGCGAACAAACAATTTTTTAACCAACTACATTTCATTATTGTACAAGAATCCGATTCGTATAAGAATCAGATGCATTGCTCCAACGGATTACATAAACACCCGTTACTAAATTTGAAACGTCAATAGAAGATTGTCCTTTATGCTCTTGTTGCAGAAGGATGTTTCCTTGCAGATCCACTAGTGTGATCTTCCCTTCTGGAGCATTTACTTTTACAAAATCAGTCGCTGGATTCGGATATACTTCGATATCCAATGACTCGTTAGTCGCCAATCCAACGGATCCCATCGTTTTGATGTCGTCGATTGCAAAATATGCTGGCGTATTCATCCCAAACATTGGATCGTTATCGGTAGACTCTAAAGAAAAACTCAATGAACTTACTGGAAAGCTGAATTCCTGAGTCAAATCAATTGTTTCCCATGTATCTATGATGTAATCTTGTGTACTGTCCGCAAAACGGTAATCAGCTAGGTAAAATTCCATCGAATCTAAATCTCCTTGATCAGATGATGCATAGATCCAAACTTTGAACCAGTCTTCTCCGTTGGTTCCGTCCAGCTGACCGTTAGAGTTATAAGGAGAACCGAATTGTTTTGCTACGAAATAACCGTTTTCCATTGCCAATTTAGCATAGGCTGTATTCGTAATTTTGAACTCGGTAATTTGCGTATTTGCACTCTCAGCAGACAGAGATCCGCTTGAGTGATACACTCCAAAGTTCGCAGAGCCTCCTGCTCCGGTTCCAGACGCCGTCGAATATTGATTCGTATAGTCCATCGTTGTGTTGTCGGTAACGTTCGAAATCGAAAAACCTGTCCAACTTCCATACGTGGTATCGTAGGTGTTATCTAAACGAATGGATTCGTTGTCCGTAAGGATAAAATCGGCTCCTCCCTGCACAGGGCCACCATTGTCATACGATTCGCTCGCCAAACTATGCGATTCAAAATCAAAAGTAGATTGTGCAGCTACTGTTCCACCCACTGCAAGGGCGATCATTGATAAGTAAATTTTCTTCATCGTGTCAATTTGATGTGTTCAACGTTGAAGAATCAGGTAAATAAGAGATATGGTGTTGCCCGTACGCAGCAATCATCATAAATCCGACTTTAATCTGAAGTCTTCATTAAATGACCAAGGCAAGTATTCTGACTCGTACCGTATCGGTTTCGCCTTCCCATGAACGCGGGGAGCATTCACAGTGACATTCTTGAAACCGACTTTTAGAACTCACAGCTGCAGATACAGTTCCGGATTTACACCGGATTCCTTTTTAATCCCAACCAAATTGTAGAACCAAAGTCAGGGCAAATATACAACATTAAGAATGGTCGGGCAATTCGAATTTTATCTACTTACGAACAACCTTCTGTGAAACCGACTGACTTCCAGAAGTTAACGTAACAAAATAAATCCCAGACTCGAGATTTTGAAGGGTTGAAATTTGAGAGCTTTCAATGACATGAAGTCCGATATTACTTCGACTTTCTTGCCACAGCAATCTTCCATTAATGTCGGTAAAGGAAATCAAATAATTGTCGGTTGCAGAAGTAAACTCCACGTAGAAATCACCTTCAGTGGGATTTGGAAATACGTTTATTTCAGGTGGCAATTCAGATTCTTCCAACGATAAGAATGAACAATCTCCATTCGATCCAGGCAGGTTATTATCCAGCCAAACCATACGATTGATGATCCAGTTTTTCATGTAAGCGATTTCTTGATCGTAGGAGCCAGTAACAGTATTATTCGGCCAAACGTAGTCGTTCAGAATATCCCAGCGTTCAAAATTACGGTCTTTTGCCTCTCCCATCAAAGCTACATTGGAATCGATGTGTGCTAATATAGAATCAGTATGATACGGCCCTGCTCGCAATTCATCCCAACGACATCGTGCACGATTGGTAAATTCAGGATCACTCATCAAGCGTTCCCACCAAAAAGGGACATGCCACTGCCCTCCCGGACAAATATCATGGATTCTATAAGCCCAGCCCGTAAAGCTACCGCCTTGGCAATAGTCTGCATTTCCAAAGGCCAGATTATAATCCCAAAAAGGGCCCATGCGCAGTTTGCCGTAATTGCTGTCTTTATTCTTGGTTAAAAACGTACTGATTCGATATCCATC
The DNA here is from genome assembly GCA_003149635.1 of Fluviicola sp. XM-24bin1. GTDB lineage: Bacteria > Bacteroidota > Bacteroidia > Flavobacteriales_D > Crocinitomicaceae > UBA4466. The sequence goes on along the minus strand of QCWI01000005.1, from coordinate 206,389 downwards.
TACGTTTTTGACCAGCTCCGTGAGCAGGAAATAATCTACGAATGAATTGATATCCGCCAATGCCTGATAGCCTAACGATGGATCTTGATAATTCGGGCCTGCCAAACAATCTTCGAAAGCATCGACGTAAGCCGCAATGTAGGTTTGCTGGGCTGGTACGATCGAATCAGGCTTTGGATAATGGTAGTAAAAATTAATAGGTTCTGGTTGCGTCGATACAGACTGATATTGAGATGTCCAGAAGCCATTGTTTCCACCTGAACCCTTATCAATTTTAATGATGTACCCTCCGGTAAGTTCATCCCCGATAATATCTGTTTGGAGCATACGATCGATATCCACGCGATCGTCGTCTCGCTTAATTTTCTCTGTAAAAAGATAGACGCCCTGGTAGATGCCGTTTATGATCAACTCGCACAATTGGGTTCTTGGCGCATATTCTGTCAGCTGTCGCCCTAGGTAATATGAGAGTTCGTTGCGCATCAATGTTTTATCGCTGTAAGGCCCATGCAGTACCCAATCGTTTTCAGTGGGCATCCCGAAGAGGGAGACATTTCTATTCAATCCAAATTCGTCTCTGGTTTCCAAGCCGTACCCTTTCTTCGGGAACATGGTTGAAGAGCTTCCGCGTTGCTCAATTCCAATAAAACCACTGTATCCGAAGGGTGGATCAGTGGCGTGATTCATATTCCCCGGCCCGTTATCAATGATCTGCATCGACCCGAAAACTTTAGGCTCGTCTGGAATCGGATATACCGTTGAATTGATGTACACGAGTGGAATCTCACTCGAATCCGGTGCCGCGATATCGTTCACGGTAATGTCAATCTGATAATTCCCTAATGATCCAACGTCATAACCATCAATCACGAAGTAATATGAAGTATTGGGCTGCAAAGGAATGGCTGTAATGCTCGAATTGTATTGCGCTGTATATGCGGGTGATTGACATCCATCTTCCTGACATCCGATCAAGTTTCCGCCGCAAGTGCCTTCGTAGACGTACAATTGGGAGTCGTAATTGGTCACGGCTTCGCAAAGACTGACATCGATGATTAAAGGTGCATTGCCATTATCGTATCGATACACGTGATCGGGAGCGCCCCCTTGATTTCCAACATCGGGACAGCTTTCAAAGTAATCATCATTGGCCCCTAATGTTGAACCTTGACCTGAAAAAGGAAGACTGCTGATGACGGTCGCTGTTGCACAATCCTCACCTCCCGCCTGCGCGAAAACAAGATACGTACATATACAGAGAATACTAGTCGATAGAAGATTCTTCGCTTTTTTCATAGTTCGATCAAGCACTAAAATACGACTTTTGAATCTAAGTGTATGAAGTACAATTACGCGACCATGGATCTATTTCTTGTTCCTATCCAGCTTATAAGTGTATTGAAGCATGATCGTTCTTGGGGCTTCAATCTTCAATGGACGTAGCGAATATACCCGGTTCATGATGTTGGAACTGATCACCGCAATTTTCTGTACCTCACTGATTTGATAGGAGATGCGCGCATCGAAGATCCAGTTTCCGTTTCGGTTGTTATTGAAGTAATCCATGAATCGGATGTTCTGAATAAAGGGTGGCGTGGTACTTGTTTCAAATTCTTCAATTACCCCATCCAAATTCAAGATTTTACTGAAGTAACGCGCACTGGCTCCAATCGCCAATTTCTTCTTAATAACTACCTCAGCATCCATTTTCACATTATGAAGGAAGCGGTATTTCAATATTCCGTCTGTAGAATCCAATGACGTTGCATTGAAACTGTATTCACGTCCTAGAATATCTGTTGCGTACACCTCGTCTGGCGTTAGCGTTCTCGGCAGAATGTAATTGTATCCGGTAATGAAGGTCAATTCGGCATTCTTGCCCAATTTTGCTTTACCCGAGAAGGACAAGTCAATTCCGAGTACGCGTGATTCCCCCGTGTTCATGAACTGGAATCCGTAGGCATTGGATGGATCGGTTGGATCATCTCCCCAGAAGCCGAATAGGTATTCTATGGTATTGTCGTACTCTTGCCAGAATGCTGCCACGTCCAAATAACCTAAGAGTTCACCAAACTTCAATCCTTGCTTGATTCCCACTTCAGCGTTCCAGCTACTTTCTGGTTGCAAATCTGGATTCGGGAAGACTCCAAAGTTTCCTACTCCCGTTCGAATGTAACGCTCTGTGATGGTCGGGAATCGGTATCCCTGACCGTACGATCCGCGCAAATACGTTTCCTGATACAACTTAATACTCGCTCCTGCACGGAAAATTGGTTTCAAGGCGGTGATCGAATTGTTCAATTGGAAATATTCCAGACGTCCCCCTATGGATAAGTTCAAGGTTTGACGCACCTTTTTCTCCAATTGCATGTACGAGGAAATGTTGAGCAATTGATTGTTCGGACTCCCCCCTCCTGCGTACAAATTGGCGAAGGAATTAGTGAATGTACTGGTGACTCCACCAATGAAATCCAAATCATTCAAACTCGCGTAGCGCTTCTTGAACATGTAGTCTCCGTAATAGACCTCTGATTGATTGGATTGATTGGCCGTAAGTTCGTTATCCGTGTACAACATGCGCATACGGAAACTGTGCTTCCCACTAGCTTTCGTGAAGAAGTTAACGAAGGGATCGACGTTGAAAATGAACTGCTCTTGCAAGAAAACGGCACCGGGATATCCTTGATACAATCCGGAAGAATCGTTCAACCACGCAAACGTTAAGTTGGATTCCGAGTACATTACATTCCCGTTAATTCCGTAGTTCAATCCTTTGTACTTTTTCGAACGGCGACGAATATTGTAATTTCCGCGAATGCGTTGCATGGACATCTGACTTTCGGTGAAATTGGAAACTGTATCTACAATTCCCGGATCGGTAACTGGTGGGCCGAGATAGCCATGATCGTAGTTCACATTTCCTCCCAAAACGATATCCCACTGTCCGGCGCGACGCGTGTGCAAAAAGTTTGCCCCGCTGATCAATGGAACGCCTGTCCACCAAGTTCCACCTTCTACCCCTGGATTGGAATACAATCCAGTATACACATTTACCTTCGTCTTTGGCTTCAAACCAGGATAAGCTGTACGGATATGAATCGATCCAGATAAAGCGGAACTTCCTGAAAGTACCGACGCCGCACCTTTGGTAACCTCTACTTGGTGAATGTTTTCTACCGGGATGAATCCCCATTCAGGTCTGCCGGCATCCCCAGAGAGCATCGGCATATCATCTACGATAACCGCAACTTTCGATCCTACCCCAAAGGTAAATCCACTTCCTCCGCGAATTTGCGGTTCACCATCAAGGATGTTCAATCCTGGTGTTTGATCCAAAGCCGTTTCAATGCTTCGTGTGTTCTTATTCTCAATAAGCTCTGGTTTCAAAATTTCCATGGAAACCGTTTGATCTTCGAAAGGTTTGTCGAACTTTCCTACGCGTACCGTTACGTCATCCAATTGTTTCACATCTGGATCAATGAATGGCTTTAGCACGATATCGCGCGTAATCGTATTTCCTTTGATTATGGTAAGATCCAGGGTGTCTGTGACCATTCCGGTATAACGACACACAACGCGTACATCGCCTGCTGGAAGTTCAATGGTGTAGTTTCCGTCTAAATCGGTCAATGCTCCAATGGTAACATCGGCTTTGTACACAATCGCTGCACCAATTAGCACCTCACCGTCGGCATCTGTTACCTTACCTTGCAGTGTTCCCACGTTTTCATCTTGAGCCCATCCGTAAAAGCTCAGACACGTAAAAAGAAATACGAAAATCTGCTTCATATTGAGATAAAAAGGGCCGAACATTGCTGCTCAGCCCGTAAGAATTCTTTGATTATTCTTATTGGTGATATACCTTGAAACGCTTGGATTCGTTTCCTACAAGTACGTTCACCATGTAGATTCCTGTTGGTGCGTCGAATGCCACTGACGGAGAAGTTTCTCCCGAAAGCACCACTGCACCTGTCATGTCAATCACTTCAAACTGAGCTGGTTCTCCTTCTACTTGGAAGTTCAACTCGTTTGTTTCATTGTTCATGAATAAGTTTACTGGGAATTCGTTTCCTTCCGACAATCCGTTGTTGTTATAGATCAACTCAATGTCATCAATCCATACTTGATCGTTAGGATCTCCACCTCCTGGTGTTGCGTTAGACGCGAAAGTCACAAGGATATATGCAACATTGGATGCTGGCCCGCTGTAATCAAATGCTACTGCCATTCGAACCCAATCAGTAGGTGAGAAGTTCATTTCAGCTGTTGCTACCACTTCTGCCGAAGATGCAACATCTTCTGGATCACGGTAATCGTAATCATCGTGCAACGTTGCCTTCATGCGAGCTTGCTCTTGGCTTCCTTGCGCCTCGTATTTCACCCAAAATACAATGGAGTCAGGCATATCAGTAAATGCTTCAGAGAACTCCGCATCACCTGTTCTTGTAATGTTATGGTTCGCTGGATCACTTGCTACAATCGCCCCCATGTTCACCTGTCCAAGCGTTAGGTTTCCATTGGCTGTTACACCAAATCCTGCATCACGCGACCAAATGCGTGCACTTGTAGTTCCTGAAGTTCCAGGACGTACGTCAGTATCCTGAGCCACCTGAGCATCAGCGAATGAGTTAAAGCTTCCAGAAGCTGTCATAAAGCTGTTCCAGTTTACAGGTTCTTCTCCTGATGAAACGGCTTCCCATTGTTCGAAGTCAGAATTTCCAATTTGAGTCTGTGCAAATCCACAGAAAGAGAACATCGCTACCGATGCTGATAGTAATAATTGTTTCATGAGCGTAAAGGTTTGAAAGACAAATATAGGATATTCGGCATAATTGTATCGAAAGTGAAATCTGCAGATATCAACAGTTCAGTAAAAGCGAAGTATTTGACATCTCATTGAGTAAACGGGGTTCAGTCTGAAAGTTGCTTTGATAACTGCAAATGCATGGATATTCATTTACCCCATTCTCTACCAACACATTACTGGCCTTGGGCGTTGTAATTTATAAGAACCTTTTATATCAATAAGATGAGAGCCAAACATATAAGCGACGTAAATGAAGCAATTTTAGTTTTGAGGCACTTCGTTGAATTGAGTGCGAAGTTGCTTCCGTTTCTGGATGAACTTGAGCGCAAAAAGGCGCCAACAATGCATGACTTGAAAAGTCGTGAAAAGATCATAGCGGTGTACCGCAACTATGAATTCGATACGCAAACATCTCGCGTGCTTATGAATTCGGATGTCTTAGAGTTGATCAAGAAATCATTTGAGAACATCTCTGAACGCAAGCATCGAAGCAAAAAGAATTATTCGCGACCCTTGATTCAATTCTTACGAGAGCACGATCGATTGCAAAGGAACTGGGGCCTGATTCAAGCGAATTAATCATACTTCATTAAATTAGCAGGATGGCAAAGAATGGCGATCCTGGTTTAGGTACGAATTATAGTACTGAGGTCAAACGTTTTGTAAATCCTGACGGAAGTTATAACATCCGCAGAAAAGGTGCATTAACTGGAATGCGCGACTTTTACAAACTCCTGATTGAAATTTCCTGGGGCATGTTTTTGCTCTACGCCCTACTCTATTACATTGTTATCAATTGCATCTTTGCCGGATTGTTCCTAGCTGTCGGATTGGATGGGTTATCCATTAGCACCACCGATATTCCTGATTTTCTGGATGCATTTTTCTTCTCTGTACAAACTTTCACATCCGTTGGATATGGTTCTGTTTCGCCGATGAGTTTGAGTACTAATGTCGTTGCAGCAGTAGAATCCTTCGTAGGATTGATGAGTATTGCGCTCATTACTGGATTACTTTACGGACGTTTCTCCCGTCCCACAGCGAAAATCGCCTTCTCCAATAACATATTAATAACCGATTTTAAAGACGGCGAAGCGATGATGTTCAAATTGGTTAATAAGAGAGACTCCACATTGTTGAATGCCGAAGTGAAAGTGATTCTATTCATGGATAAGGGAGGGTCGGACGCCAATCAATTCAACAAAGACTTCTATCGATTGGAATTGGAATTAGAGTCCATTCATTTCTTCCCGCTTTCTTGGACGATCGTTCACGCAATTTCAGATGAATCTCCTTTCAAAGGATTGACGGTCGAACAGCTAAAGAAAAGAAATGCGGAAGTTCTTGTGCTAGTAGAAGCATTCGATGAAACCCACGGCCAAAGCGTGAAAGAGAAACACGGTTATGGCGGTGAACAATGGCTAGAAGGATACAAATTCGACCGTAATTTCCGCGGAGGCGCCGATGGAATGCTGGAATTGCACATTGACGAGTTGGATAATGTGATTCCGTTGGAGAAGGAATAATCAGTGTATTTCTTTTTTAACCGCAAGGGGCGCAAGGAACGCTGAGAGCGCGTCGACATCCACTATTTTTTAAGTTCGCAAGATTATGACGTTGTCATAATCCTTGGTGCACCTCGATGTAGTGGCTATTTTCGTTCCACCGTGCCTCTGTGGTAAACAATTCTTATTCAGTCACCCTCCCGAGACCTCCCTCAAGGGAGGAGGGGCTTATCACTCTCTCCCCTTGAGGGGAGAATCAAAGGGGGGGACAAGATTATTCTGAAACAAAAAGTCCTAACTATTGGATCAAGTTTTTCTTACTTTTGATTCGTGAAGAAAACAGATTTTGATAGCACCGTCGAATTGCCTGTAATGGAGCGGTTTTATACCATTCAAGGCGAAGGAAGTTATAGCGGTCGACCGGCATATTTTATTCGTTTGGCTGGATGCGATGTCGGGTGTGTTTGGTGCGATGTGAAGGAAAGCTGGGATGCGGGCGAACATCAAATTACGCCTATCGCAGAGCTGGTAAACAACGTGGTTGAAACCAATACGGAGTTCTGCGTTATTACAGGTGGAGAACCAGCCATGTACCCTTTGAATACACTAATTGATGCCCTCAAATCCCACGGAATCGAAACTGCGATCGAAACTTCGGGTTGTTACCCATTGGAAGGTGATATTGACTGGTACTGCTTTTCCCCAAAGAAATTTAAGGCACCGACAGACGAAGCGTACGAACGAGCAAATGAGCTCAAAGCTGTCATTGCGCACCCCTCTGATTTTGAGTGGGCCGAGGGACATGCTTCCAAGGTTTCAGAAGATTGTCAGCTCTATCTTCAGCCCGAATGGTCGAAACAGGAACGGTTTTTGCCTTTGATAATTGACTATATTAAATCGCATCCGCAATGGCGTGTTTCGTTGCAGACGCATAAATTTATGAACATACCTTAACCATGGTAAAATACATTTACACCTTAATTCTGGCAATTTCAGTCATTAGCTGTGCCGAAGCACAAATTCGATACAGCACCAAGGACAAAAAGGCGATCAAGTTCTTTGAAGCCGGAAAAGAAGCTCCGAACACCCAACGTGAAGAAGGGTCTCGGGAACCAAATTATCAGGCTGGAATTGAGTACATGGAGAAAGCCTTAGAGCGTGATCCAAATTTCATTGAGGCTCATTTATTGAAGGCAGAATTCCATGAATACAAAACGGAATACGATCAGGCGATTGATCATTACAAGAAATCTTTGGAGATCAATCCGAACTACCTCCGTTCAGGAGTAACGTACTTCTTCCTCGGGAATTTGCAGCACGCCACAGAGGATTATGAGAACGCGATTAAAAATCTTGACATCTACCTCCAGAATAGAAATGCCAATCCGAATTTGCAGCAAAAAGCCGCTTTGATTCGTGCAAATGCCGTTTTTGCTAAGGAAGCGATTGCGAATCCTCTACCTTTTGAGCCTGTGAACGTTGGGCCGGGAATTAACACGGAGAACCCGGAGTACTTCCCTACAATTACAGTGGATGGCGAAACGATTTTGTTCACGCGACGCATCAAAGACGGCCGTGTTCAAGGACGCTTCAAAGAACAAGAGGACTTCTTCGTTTCTCAACTGGAAAATAGAATGTGGCAGAATGCCATTCCCATGCCGCCTAACGTGAATACAGTGAATAACGAAGGAGCTCCAACCATTGCAGCCGATGGTCGCACGCTCATTTTCGTTGGTTGTGCCGATCAATTCGGATCGTATGGAGAAAACCGTGGAGGTCGCGGAAGTTGTGATTTGTTTATCACTAAGAAATTGGGAAGTCGTTGGACAGATCCTGAGAACCTGCCTGGAACGTTGAATTCCATTCATTGGGAAACACAACCTTCCCTGTCATCTGATGGAAAAACTTTGTATTTCATCCGAGGAATCCGAGGAAGAAATGCTACAAACAACTCAGACATCTACGTTTCGCATTTGCAAGTGAACGGAGAGTGGTCGACTCCAGAAAAATTACCGGATCATATCAATACGCCGGATCGTGAGGAATCTGTTGTGATTCACCCAGACGGCAAAACCTTGTACTTTGCTTCTCGCGGTCATATCGGAATGGGAGGATCAGACATCTACGTAACGCGTTTGGACGACAACGGAAACTGGTCAATGCCAGAGAACTTAGGGTATCCGATCAACACGAAATACGACGAGAATTCCTTGATGGTAGGGCCTGACGGAGAAGTTGCCTTTTTCGCTTCGGATCGCGAAGGTGGATACGGCGATTTAGACATTTACTACTTCATTATGCCGGAAAACATGCGTCCGACGAAGACCTTGTACTTCGAGGGATTGGTCTACGACATCAATACAAAGCGTCCTATTCCGGGTAAGTTTAAACTTGTCGATATTGAAACTGGAAAAGAAGTGATTTACTCTGAAGCCGATCCGATTACGGGAGAGTTTACCGTTTCACTTCCTGTGAATAAAGAATACGCGTTAACGGTAGAATATCCGGGCTATGCGTTCTACTCTGACAACTTTAACATGCTGGAACCAGAAGGAATGGATGCATTTCATAAAGATGTACCCATGGTTCCAATTGGATCTTCAGGAACAGGAATTCCGCTTGCGAACGTTTTCTTCGATTTAGACAAATCAACCTTGCGACAGAAATCCTACATCGAACTGAACAAGCTGGTTTCATTTATGAAAGAAAATCCTGAATACAATTTTGAAATTGGAGGACATACTGATTCACGTGGTAACAATAACCAACAACTTTCAGAAGATCGAGCGAAAGCTGTAATGGATTTCTTAATTTCAAAAGGTATTTCGGCCGATCGACTAACTTCCAAAGGATACGGTAGTACCAAGCCGATTAATACAGACCAGGCGATTGCTGCCATGACTTCGAATTCCGAAAAAGAGGCCGCGCACCAGCAAAACCGCCGCGTTGAATATACAATTGTAAGCAAATGATACACTTCATCCGGCTCACGAGGCCCCTCAATATGATCATCATCGCATTGACGATGTATGGACTTGGGTGGTTTTTCGATGGAATGCTGAAAAATGATGCCGCTGGGATTAAGTCCATGGATTTCTTTCTGTTGGTATTCAGTACAACGCTCATCGCCGCAGCCGGAAATATCATTAACGATTATTTTGATCGCAAGGCTGACCGCATCAACAAGCCGGAGAAATTGATCATCGGCAAGTTTGTCAAAAGACGTGTAGCAATTCTTACGCATACGCTCATCAACTTTGTAGCTTTTAGTATTGCGGGATATCTGAGCTGGAAACTAGAAACCTTTGGTTACGTCTTCATCCACCTGATGTCGATCAACATGCTCTGGTTCTACTCCATGTACTTCAAGCGCAAATTCCTCATTGGAAACGTAATGATCGCCGGTTTGACGGCCATGGTTCCCCTACTCGTTGGCTTCTATTATGATCAATCCATTGCATCTGGAGCTTTAGAAGTTGGAAATTTCAATGATGGCTTGACCTTCATTTCTGTCAAAATCATGATTTTCGTGATCTCCATCGCATTAGCTGGATTTGCTTTTATCATCAATTTGGGACGCGAAATCATTAAGGACATGGAAGACATTCCAGGAGATGAAGTTTTGAAAGCACGCACCATTCCTATCGTTCTGGGAATCAGTAGTTCGCGTTGGATTGTTACGGTGATTTTATCTTTTGCAGCATTGCTTACCATGTTGCTTATCCTTATGTTCCCTAGGGTGGGAACGCTTGGCTTTTTGTCTTTGATAGCCGCTGGCATCTTGGTAGTTGTTGCGATAATCACTATTTTTCTCGGTGAAACGAAACAACACTACAAACTTGCCAACAACTGGTTAAAGCTAGCGATGGTCGCTGGTCTGCTCACACCAGTTATTTGGAGGCTGTTATTTTATTATGACGCATAAAACCCTCGTTCTGGGATCAAAATCTCCTAGACGACAAGCACTGATCGGCGAACTCAGATTTCCAGTCGAAATTCGCACAGATGAAATTGAAGAAATTTACCCGAAAGACCTCGCTCCGGAAAAAGTACCCGCATATTTAGCGAAACTAAAAGCACAACCGCTGATTCCCACATTGAAGGAAAACGAAATTCTGGTTACCTCTGACACAATCGTTTTGTTGGACGGAAAAGTAGTGGGAAAACCCAAAGACCGAGACGATTCCATTGCCATGTTAAGAAGTTTGTCCGGCCGATCACACACGGTGATCACAGGGGTTCATTTAGCATCCAAGGATAAGAAGGATCACTTCTCCTCTGTTACGGAAGTGTATTTCTCGGAGATTTCAGAAGAAGACATTTTGCACTATGTAGATGCGCACCAGCCTTTTGATAAAGCGGGTTCTTATGGAATTCAGGAGTGGCTAGGTTACATCGGAGTTTCCAAAATAGAGGGTTGTTATTATAACGTCATGGGCTTACCTTTACATGATTTGTACAAGGCCCTGAAGTCGTTTTAGAGATATGAAGATCATCTTGCTACTCTTACTGCTGACATCTTTCACTTTTATTGCTTGCAATTCTAATTCGAGGGAAACTCCTGAAGAGTTGCAACGAAAGAGGATCGAAGAAACTATGGATAAGATCGATAGTATAAAGCAAATCCAGATTGAACCGGTCGAAAGAAAGGAGTACGAAATAACGATCCCAAAAGAAGAGAAGAATTAAAACTCCATAAAGCGCGTTTCTCTTTGTAATTTTGCAGCATCATGACGGACGCCTCCCCTTCTTGTTTTACCCGATTTCGGAGTAGTACCGCTGCTATCCCTTTGCCTGCGCAGTTTACCTTTCCATTTTATTACGAACCGCATGAATTGAGTCGGTTGGCAGCGCAAGAATTGCAGGAACGATTGAAAACCGAAGATTTTCAGCACAATTTTGGTGCAGAGGGCGATCCTGAAGGAAGAGTTATCGGAAAAATGTTCGGTGTTCTCGTAGTAAAGAATCGATTGGGCGAATTGGGCTACCTCTCGGGATTCTCAGGAAAAATGGGGAATTCGAATCACCATCCTGGATTTGTTCCGCCAGTGTTTGATATGCTGGAAAAAGGCAACTTCTTTTTGGAAGGCATGAAGGATTTGAAGGAAATCAATCAGAAAGTGCGGGATAAAGAATCCAGCGAGGCCTTTCTTTCCATGCAATCGGATCATGAAGCTCTGGAGAAACAAGCTGAAGCGGAAATTGAAGCCTTGCGGGAAGAAATGCGCACCAGAAAACGCCTTCGAAAGGAAAAACGGGAATCGCTGTCGCCAGATATGAATGCCACAGAGCGTGCGATCATCGAAAACGAACTGATTCGGGAAAGTCTTTCCTACAAACACCAATTACGCATTTTGGTGGCGGAGTGGAATACGAAAAAAGAAATCTCAAAAGTTAAGATCGATACAGAAATTGCCGTTCTAGACAATTTGAAAGAGCAGCGAAAAGCCTTGTCTAATCATCTACAACACCAGATTTTTAGCGAATATGCATTTCTCAATGCTCACGGACGCGCCAAGAATTTGCTAGACATCTTTGAAAATTTAAAAGTTGATCCACCAGCAGGAGCGGGAGAATGTGCCGCACCGAAATTGCTCCAATACGCCTTCAAACATCAACTCACTCCTATTTGCATGGCAGAGTTCTGGTGGGGTTCATCGCCGAAATCGGAGATCAGAAAGCACGGTCAGTTCTACCCTTCTTGCCGAGGCAAATGCGAACCGATTTTGGGACACATGCTAGAAGGATTGGACGTTGAGCCAAATCCGATTCTCAAGAAGCCCGATTTTATTCCTCCTTTGAGTATCGCTTACGAAGACGATTATTTGGTGATCATCAACAAGCCTGCCGGTTTCTTGTCTGTACCAGGAAAATCTGATTTGCCGGACATGTATTCGATGATGCGCGAAAAATATCCCAATGCAGAAGACCCCATGATTGTACATCGCCTGGATATGGCGACCTCTGGAGCACTTCTCTTTACAAAGACGAAGGAAGCGAACAAGTTCATGCAACAGCAGTTCATCAAGAAAACGATCTCAAAACGCTATGTCGCTTTGCTGGATGGCAATTTAGAATCTGATGAAGGAGAAGTCGATCTGCCCTTACGTCTTGATCTGGACGATCGCCCGCGCCAACTCGTCTGCTACGAATATGGAAAGGAAGCCAAAACAAAATACAAGGTGGTGGATCGGTTGTACGGTCAAACGCGGATTCACTTCTTCCCTATCACAGGCCGTACGCATCAATTACGCGTTCATGCAGCCCATCCCGAAGGTTTGAACATGCCCATCATTGGTGATGAACTCTACGGAAAACGGGATAAGCGGCTTCACCTTCATGCGGAGGAGATCACGTTTGTGCATCCGAGGACTCGGGAAAGGATAACGGTTACGGTGCCGGCGGGTTTTTAGTTTTAGCGCACACTTGGATAGTTACGGTGCTGTTTATATCCAAATTTGGATGTATATGAGGCACTAAAGCATTACTTTAATGACTTATATAAGCAAGTTATGTGCAGCATTGAAGGTTTCCCTAAGTGGAATGTATGCTGTTTTCAACTTCAATGATTGCGTAAATATAGCTTGAATCTTTTGTTTGCAACAACGGACTAATTGTGGAGGGTAGAATCCATCATCGACATTTTTAATAATTGGGACCGTGCATTTGCTCAATTCCAATCTCAAAATAAAAGTTTTCAACCTAGTAATTAGCTAGTTAGTGATTTTTTGTTTAACTTTTGAGAGTAATCATTAAACAAAACAATCAACACATGCTTACATTCTTTGAAAAATACTATCCAATTGTTCTTGCTTTTATAAGTTTTGTTCTCTCTGTTTCCCTTTGGTTCAGTGGTCAAAAAGATGAAGGTATGTTCGTAGGTATCTGGGTTCCTTCCATTTTGTGTTTCTCAATTTACATGAAGCTTGTTAAAAACAGTTAGTTATGAGCAATTTGACAATTTTCATCTTTGGTTTTATTATTTTCACTTCTTACATGTTTTTTCTCTTAAGAATGATATGGCGCCAACATAGCATTCAAAAGCGTACAAATAATGGTTCAAATTATTTGAAATTGGAGATGAATGACGACGAAGAAGAGAAACTCGCATCTTAGAATTTGATCCCCGATAGATTAAGTTCAGCAAATCGTTTGTTCGAAGAAATCTTACTGTTGGATCTAGGATTAGTACTTTAAGCCCTACTACTACAGATAGGGCTTTTTTGATGCACATAACAGCACCTCACACACCATGCGAGTTTATGTTTTATAAACCCAATTTTAGGTTAGAAACTATTCCTAACTTTAAATCTAAATCTTGGCAGAAATCCGCACGTTGCGTAGCTGCCGAACGTTGCACGCAATTAGTAAGAACTAAATAATAATGGATTCATACATTTCAAAATATCAGTTTAAATCAATTGGCAATAATCTATTGAAAGGCATTATGGTAAACTCTTACGGCATCTATTCAGAAGACATTGCCGATGAAATGTTGGAGAAGTTGAAGTAATATTTTGAGGCCTGATTCACGAATTAACATTGACATATTGCTAGAGCAGTTGTATCAACCGAAAGGCAAAACTATTTTCGTAGAAGATTGGCTATGCGTGTGCGAAACGAACTATGATAGACATTTTACCTCTTTCGGACAGTTAGAAATTGAAGTCGAGGAAATATTCGCACGCATTAGCGGTGGAATGGTTTCAATTGGAAACGAAAAACAGAACATCGAATTCCGCTTAGACACTATTCGGAATATGGAAATTACAGACGAACACTTTACAGTAGAAATTCAAGTGTGAGGAGAAGTCTGGCGCAGGATTAAAATTTCAGAAACCTCCTAAAATTCTCGAACTAAAACTTCAAAATCAATCGATCTGATTTCAAGCGGTGAATCAACCAACGACGGATTTTGTATTGTTCTTCGGAGGTAAGCGAATCAGAAACTTCGAAATAAACGATATCGGCAGAGCGTGGTTTATCCAATGAATCTACATATTCCAAAGTCGTAGCGTACGAACACGATTGTAATTGAGGGTAAATGGATCGGATTTCGTTCAACAGGTACTCCCCTTTCTTTGGAAGCATCCGTATACTGTCAGCGGCTTTCTCCTCATTCAGCAACGCAGCTCTTAATCGATTGATTTCGTTTTCTTTCGCGCTCAATTGCTCATTCGAACGTTGAATCAACCCTTGATCGCTCAACTTCAAGCCTTGCTTTACAATTACTTTGTAATCTTCCATTCCGAAGTCTCCTGCGCGCTCAATCAACTTTGATTCCGAGTCTTTGTCGATCTCGTTCCCAGCGTATGTCAAAACGATTTTTCGCTCCTCCGCATTGATGTCGCTTTTTAACAAGTAATTACCTTCCCATACTCCTACTCTGGCTACATATTTTTCCGCGGCTTCTTGAAATTTCTCCTTTTGTACCAAGGTGATTCCCAAATACACACTCGGTAACACCGTTACAGCTACAACGATTCCAACAACAATGTTTTTGTTTTTAATCTCGCGTGAGAGCAAGAAGGACTTCTTGGGAAGCTTCAACAATTGCGAAACCACCATTGCCGATAAAGCGATAAACACAGAATTAATCAGGAACAAGAACATCGCTCCGGCGAAATAATTCAAGTTTCCACTGGCAATTCCAAATCCTGCGGTACACAACGGAGGCATCAAAGCTGTCGCAATGGCTACTCCGGGAATGACATTTCCTTTGTTTTTGCTGCTTATCGCGACAATTCCTGCCAATCCACCAAATGTGGCGATCATTACATCATAAATGGTAGGACTGGTTCTTGCCAATAACTCGGAATATTCGCCGTGTACTGGTGTTACGAAAAAATAAATTGTAGAAGCAACAAGTCCAGTAGATGCGGCAAAAGCCAGATTCTTTAAGGATCGACGGAGCAATTCGAAGTTGTACGTAGCGACACTGTAACCTACACCGTTGATCGGTCCCATGAGTGGTGAAATCAACATGGCTCCAATAATTACCGCCGGAGAGTTCATGTTCAATCCTACGGAAGCCACGAGAATCGCGAAAACGAGAATCCATAGATTCGTCCCGCGGAATACGATCCCTTTTTCGATGGTATCATGAATTACTTGCGGATCTTCCTCTTCGTGAGTCAGTCGCAAGAATTTAAACACACTAGCAAGCCAAGAATCTTCTCTCATGTTACATTTTGTTCGGCACGCCAATTCCTAGCAAGCCCATTCCCAGATTAATCACCTTGGCTACATTACGACTCATAACAAGTCGCATGTTTCGAAGGTCGTCGTTTTCCTCCTTCAAGATAGAAATACTTTGGAAGAAGGTGTTATACAGTTTCGCTAATTCGTACAAGTAATTAGCGATCAATGCAGGAGAATACGAAGTTCCGGCCTCCTTCAAAATCTCTGGGAACAAAGAAAGATGCTTTAAAATCTCCTTTTCCTCCGGTTCCAAAGTCGCTGCATTCCACGATCCCACTTCTCCTCCTTTTCTCAAGAGCGATTGAATTCGAGCGTGCGTATATTGCATGAAAGGCCCTGTGTTTCCTTGCAATTTGATCGCTTCCTCATCTGTTGGATCGAAAATCAATTTCTTCGAAGGATCCACTTTCAAGAGGAAGTATTTCAATCCACCCAATCCGATTTTTTCGAACAACGCTTCTTGCTCCTCTTCGGACATCCCTTCTATATGACCGCGTTCTTTCGTCATTTCGCGGGCCATATCAATCACACCTTGCATTAAATCATCGGCATCTACAACCGTTCCTTCACGAGATTTCATTCGGCCCATTCCTTTCGGAAGTTCCACCATTCCGTACGAAAGATGGTGACAATTATCTGCCCATGAGTATCCTAATTGCTGGAGAATCAAGAACAATACTTTAAAGTGATGATCTTGCTCATTTCCAACCGTATAGATCATCCCACTTAAATCTGGATAATCCTTGTAACGATCTACTGCCGTACCAACATCTTGTGTCATATATACAGCGGTTCCGTCTGAACGGAGGAGTAATTTATCGTCGATATTGTGCGCTGAAAGGTCGGCCCAAATAGATCCATCTTCCTTTTGATAGAACAATCCTTTCTTGAGGCCGTCCATCGTCAAATCTTTTCCGAGAAGGAAGGTATCCGATTCGTAATACAACTTGTCGAAATCGACGCCCATTGTTTTGTAAGTCTTGTCGAATCCTTCGTACACCCATCCGTTCATGGTGTTCCACAACAAATAGGTTTGAGGATCACGCGCTTCCCATTTGATGAGCATTTCCTTGGCATCGCGCAACAAGGTCGTCTGGTTCTTTGCTATTCCTTTGATTTTCGCGTTGATTCCTTTTACGGCATCTTCCTCTTTTCCTTCACGGGACGACATTAAACGCTGTACTTCCTCTTCAGTCGCTTCGTCAATTCCTGAGAAATCACCGTTTTCCCAAGCTTTTAGAATCTCTTCGACTTCCTCATTGGATTTTTTATCGAATTCGACGTAGTATTTACCAACAAGCTTATCGCCCTTCATTCCTGTGTTTGCTGGAGTTTCGCGTTCTCCTTTTTCATTTACCGGAGAAAATCTTTCCCAGGCCAACATGCTCTTACAGATGTGGATTCCTCGGTCGTTGATGATCTGCGTTTTGACGACTTTATGACCATTGGCCTTCAAAATTTCGGCAACGGAATATCCTAGAAAGATATTTCGGAGGTGTCCCAGGTGCAAAGGTTTATTGGTATTTGGGGAAGAATATTCCACCATCATCGTTGGTTTCGAGTTTGGTTCGATAAAACCGTATTTCTCTACCCCGTCCATGACTTCCAACTGCGACAACCAGTGCGATCCATCAATGACAAAGTTCAGGAATCCGCTTACAACGTTGAAACGCTCAATGTGCTGCATGCGTTCCTGTAGGAAGTTTCCAATTTTTTCTCCCGCTTCTACCGGAGAACAGCGCAATGCTTTTACAAACGGAAAGATGACCAGCGTTAAATCGCCTTCCACATCTTTACGCGTTTTTTGGAACTGTATTAATTTTTCATCAATAGTTTGTCCGAGGAGCTCTTCGGCGTTGTCCAAAAGTAGTTGCTTAATTGTAGCTTCCATTTTATTTATCCAGTTCGGCGACCGTAGCTTCCAACATTTCGAAAGCCACTTCTGCCATTGTATTTAATTTTTCATCCAAGCATGGGTTCACTTCCACGAACTCAATACATGCCGTTTTCTCTTGTTTTGCGAATTCTTGCAAGAAATATTTCGCCTCATCGGGCATCAACCCATTTCCTACAGGCGTTCCTGTTCCGTGTGAAGTATGCGATGGATCCATAGAATCCACATCGAAGGAAACATATATGATGTCACAATCATTCAATTGTTGCAGCGTAGCGTTCGCAATGGCCTCCACTCCTTCTGCTCGTACCTCTTCCACTTTATAATTGCGAATGTTCAAGCGCTCCATGATTTCATTCTCTGGAGCTTCTGTATCTCGCACGGCGATGTAAACGATATCCTCAGAATTGATCTTCGCCCCGGAAACACCAGTATCCTTAAGTTGACTCCACATGGATGCAACTTCAGGCGCAGGTTCATTGATTTTACTTTCCAGATTATCCTCAGAAAGTGCTGTCGCCAATGGCATTCCGTGCATGTTTCCTGATGGCGTTGTGTACGGCGTATGAATATCAGCATGCGCATCAATCCAAATAACTCCGATGCGTTTATCCGGATGTGCGGCTTTGATTCCAGCAATCGTACCTCCGGCTGAACCGTGATCTGCAGCGATGAGCAAAGGAAACTTGCCTTCATTCAATGTTTCTTTTACTGCAGTACTTACGTTTTCGAAAACTTCTACCAATGCATCTATGTGCTTGGCATTCGGGTATTTATTTGGACGGTCTAACGCGTCGTTTCTATCCTGTATGTAACGGATCGGAAACCTGCTAAAGAAATGACTTTCCTGAGCGCGAGCTGCGGTCATCATGGCTTCTGGCCCCAATGATGCCCCACGCGTTCCAGCGGTAATTTCCGATTTATTTATCAGCAACTCAATTGTGCGATTCATACTCCTGATTTTGACCAACAAAAATAGCATAATTCGAAACGGAGAAAGCCCAATTATTCCATTACTTTTACACAAGTAACAAATCGAAGCGTTTCCGTTCTAGAACTATGAAGCACCCTAAATTTCATCTCTCCACACTATTGATTTTTGTATGCACCTTCATGTGCATCTCTCCTACTTTCGGTCAAAAGAAAAAGAAACCTTTCACGGGAATGTTGGAATATAACATCGTGATGCGCGATACGGCTTTACGCAAGTTGGTTCCCGCGAATGCCATGCGTTTGTACACCAACGATACCTTGACGCGCATGGAGAACTTCTCACCGCAGCTGGGATCACAAACAACGATCCGACACATGGTTTTGAATAAATCATATTTGTTATTGACAGTGCAAGACACGGTTAATTTCGCCATTAAAACAGACTTAAATAAAGCGGATACTGGACAAGTAATCTCAAAATATACCTACGAGAAAAAGTGGTTCAAAAAGAAACATTTGGGCATGCGCTGCAATCGAATGATGGTCGATCATCCGGATTTTGAAGAACCTATTGAATTTTTATACCTCAAGAAACATTCTAGAGAATACCTCAACAACTTCGAGGGGATTCCCGGGTTGCTGGTAAAATATAGCGTAGTCACACCGGATGGCGTTTTGAATTACGAATTGGTTCAAAAGCGCGATTATATGCCGAATCGTGATTTATTTGGCGTCCCAGCAGACTATCGAAAAGTGACCTTTGACGAGTTCATGGATTTCATGTTCCCTAGCAGTCAATCCGGTCCAGGCCAGAACTAACATTCCACTGTGCATACTTCCGTCTACTAGTCGTTTATCGCGGCAGCTTAACTGCTATCTTCGTTAGATATGAGCGTGGACAACGAATACATAGAAAAGGGAGCCGACGAAAATCCTCCCAAAGAGGAAAAAAAAGCGCCCAAAAAACGCAAGAGTTCGACAGCTTCGAAAAAGAAGAAGAAAAAGTCGAATTCTGCCATCGGTAAATACTTGGATCAAATTGATCGTAAGAAGGTAAAGAATACCATTGGTGTCATCAGCGTACTATTGGCCGTGTACATCTTCCTCGCTTGTTTCTCTTATTTGCTTACATGGCAAGAAGATCAAAACCGCGTGCTTAACAAAGGTCTGTTCGCTTTCCTATTTGATGGAAACGACGAACCTGTAGCCAATTGGCTTGGGAAATTTGGAGCATGGATTTCACACTTGCTTATTTACCGTTGGTTTGGAATCGCTTCATTTGCGTTTGCCCTCATGTTATTCATTACTGGATTCAACACCCTTTTCAATATTGCTATCCTCCCGATTCGCAAAACGATTACCGTTTCTGTATTGACCATTGTTTGGGGAAGCATGTTCCTTGGTTATTTCTCGAATCACGTCAGTTATCTCGGCGGAACATTCGGATACCAAATCAACGATTGGCTTTCTGTTACGCTAGGAAGATTCGGCGCGTTAATCCTAATCTGTAGTATTGGATACATATTCGCGATGATTCTCTTCAATGTCAATTGGGCGAAGATTAAAGCATTATTTTCAGGAAAATCTGACGTAGAACCAGCAATGGCAGATGCAGGCACCGAAGACGTTCTTACGGAAGGAGACATGGAAGTCCAAAATGTTCTGGATGAAGATCAATTGGTAGAAGATGAAGTATCCGATCGAGTTGACTTAATGGAAGACAATGTTTTGGAAGACGAGCCTGTTGTTGAGGAACCGCTTTCAGAAATTATAGATTTACCATCAGAAGAGGAAGAAGAAACTCCGGCGGTTGAAGAAGAAATCGAATCTGACGACGATTTCGCTGTAACCATTGCCGCTCCAACGGAAGAGGATTCGGAGCTATCGGAAGAAGAAGTAAAGGAAGTCAACGACATTCAAAAAGAACATGGAGATTACGATCCGAAATTGGATTTGTCCACCTATGCCCTGCCTTCCATCGATTTACTTAAGGATTACGGTGGTAAAATCGGTAATGTCGATAAAGCCGAATTGGAAGCGAACAAGAACAAGATTGTTGAGACCCTTCAGAATTATAAGATTGAGATTTCAAAAATCATGGCTACCGTTGGGCCGACGGTTACCTTATATGAAATTGTTCCGGCTCCAGGCGTTCGAATCTCGAAGATTAAAAACTTGGAAGACGATATCGCTTTGAGTCTGGCAGCCTTGGGAATTCGAATCATTGCGCCAATCCCAGGTAAAGGAACCATTGGTATTGAAGTACCAAACAGCAAACCAGAAATGGTGAGCATGCGATCACTCATTGCATCAAAGAAATTCCAAGAATCGAATTTTGAACTTCCGGTCGTGATGGGTAAAACGATCACCAACGAAACCTACACCTTCGACTTGACCAAAATGCCGCACTTGCTCGTTGCTGGTGCTACGGGACAGGGTAAATCGGTTGGATTGAACGCCATTCTTGTTTCCATTTTATATAAGAAACATCCAGCGCAAGTCAAATTCGTTTTGGTCGATCCGAAAAAGGTGGAATTGACCTTGTACAATAAAATTGAGCGTCACTTCCTTGCTAAATTACCAGACGAAGAAGATGCAATCATCACCGATACGAGTAAAGTAGTAAATACGTTGAACTCCTTGTGTATCGAAATGGACGATCGTTACGACCTATTGAAAAAAGCGCAGTGTCGTACCATTAAAGAATACAATGCAAAGTTCATAGCACGCAAGCTGAATCCGGAAAACGGACACCGTTACTTACCTTATATCGTTGTGTTAATTGACGAGTTTGCCGATTTGATCATGACGGCTGGTAAGGAAGTGGAACAACCGATTGCCCGAATTGCTCAGTTGGCCCGTGCCATTGGAATCCACTTGATTGTTGCAACGCAGCGTCCATCAGTGAACGTAATTACCGGTATGATCAAAGCGAATTTCCCGGCACGTATTGCATTCCGTGTTCTTTCAAAAATTGACTCCCGAACCATTCTTGACGGTTCCGGCGCCGATCAGCTGATTGGTCGCGGGGATATGTTGATTAGCACAGGTTCAGATACCATCCGCTTGCAATGTGGATTCGTGGATACTCCAGAGGTGGAAGAGATTTGTTCCTTCATTGGAGATCAGCGTGGTTACCCGGATGCGTTAATCCTTCCTGAATATGTTGGAGAATCTGCTGAAGGTGGCGGCGGAATGGACGATGAAGATCTTGACGCCTTGTTCGCTGATGCAGCACGCATTGTGGTTACCCACCAGCAAGGTTCTGCAAGTTTGCTCCAGCGTAAGCTAAAACTCGGATACAACCGCGCTGGCCGAATCGTAGATCAATTAGAAGGCATGGGTATCATTGGGCCGTTCAAAGGTAGTAAAGCCCGAGATGTACTTTTTGCCGATGAAATGGCTTTAGAAGAGTTCTTGCAGAGTAAAGGAATAATCTAGATAAAAGACGGAAATAGGAAAGAAACCGTGCCTGCTACAGGCAGGAAAGACGCTAGAATCCTGAATTAAATATATTATGACAACGAGCAGATTGAACGAAGATACCGTAGGGATTTTTGAAGCAATTGATTCTTTTGTTGTCAAAACTCAAATGAAATATTGTGTCATTGGTAGGTTTAAAGAAGGTAACGCTTCAATTGGCCACTTCCTTAATATTGCTCTTAATCAATCTATGAGTATATCCTACCAGATAACGCAAATTGACGAAATTGAATTTGCATCCTCACGAGAGAACTATGTCTTAATCAGCTGTGAAAACCAAGATTTAGCAATGCTAGATATATTGCTTTCCATGAACGTTGGCATGGAAACTATGGAAATAACTATTTCCGGAAGCGAACTATAGCACTGACCAGCAATACTCTTTAAGCTGTGATGTTCTCAGGGTAAATGATGATCCAAATATTGCTGCAAAAAAATACTCCTAGGAACGAGTATTCAGAGTAGAATATGTTTTCCGTGAATAGTGGTTGAAACAAACGTAAGTGTTCTCTTTCAATTAAACAACCGTACAAATACGGTAACTACTAAGTATAAATACGTAAAATTTAAAGGAGGTGTGAAAAATTTGTTTACTTATCGCCTATCCCCCTACTGATACCGTGCCGGATTTTGTGCTGATAACCTAACCTGTCGGAGATACCAGTAGGATTCAAGGCAAAATGATTGTATCAATCCTTAAAAGATCGATGTGTTCTTAATCAAAAAGGTGCCCGAAAGCAGACGCCTCAAAGCTACATTACGGCAGAAATAAATTCAAGGTTATTTGTGCGAGAAAACATAGGTAATTCTGCGTATTTTCCAGAATTAAGGCTAAAAAAAGAACCCTGCTGATACCGGACAAACTGAGTACATCGAGAGATAAAATAGAACGATATCAGCAAGGAGTTCATACGAGAAAACTAAACTACTAAATACGTGCATAGAGAGATCAGCACTATGTGGAACTTCTCGTGACTCAAACATAACTAACTCATTTAAAATC
Organism: Fluviicola sp. XM-24bin1; assembly: GCA_003149635.1. Taxonomy (GTDB): domain Bacteria; phylum Bacteroidota; class Bacteroidia; order Flavobacteriales_D; family Crocinitomicaceae; genus UBA4466. The sequence continues at coordinate 183,563 of QCWI01000005.1, read as the reverse complement.
AAGGGATGAACAATTACGGTATTTACTACGCATTAATACGTAATTTGACATTTGCAATTAAAAATCACTTCCAAACGTTCTCCAATCAATTCAAGGGGGTTGCGTGAATTTCCGATCATTTCTATACGTCAAAAATGATGATTGCTTATATTTATGGAAAGAAACCCTAAAACGCACAAAATGCTTAAAGAACCTATCTACCTCGTACCTGTTGATTTTACCGATGAGGCATCAAGCGCGGTTCGCCTTGCACTGGATTTGGCCGAGGCCAATGATGGATCTGCATACCTATTACACGTAGTTAGTAAAAGCTCCGAAAAAGTAGCTGCTCGTCAGCTTTTCACTGATTTTCTCGAATCCTATTCTGAAAAAGAGTTGGACTTGATTTCTACCAAAGTAATCGAAGGTGACATCTTTAACGATATTGGAAAAGCTGGAGATATATTGAAAGCGGCATTGATTGTAATGGGAACACATGGTGCGCATGGGATGCAAAAAGTCTTTGGAAGTAGAGCCGTAAAACTAATTAGCAGTTCTGCAACTCCATTCCTTATCACACAAGGAAAGAAAGAAGTTGAGAAGATCAACAACATTGTAATGCCGTTTAGTTTCGCAAAAGAAAGCATTCAGATTACGAATTTTGTAGGAGCTATCGCGAAGAAATTTAACGCAACCATCCATTTATGTGGATTCCACGACAACGATGAGTGGTTAGATGCAAAAACGAAATCAAATCAATCAGTAGTGAGACGCGCATTGGATGGAATGAACGTTTCGTATGAAATCGCACACCTCCCTCCTAGCAAGTCCTATGACAAGGATTTGGTTGAATTCGCTAAGTCGATTGATGCAGATATGTTCGCGGCAGCGTATTTCAAGGAAGGAATTCTACCAACACCGAATACCTTCATTCAAGGAATGATTGAGAACGAACTGAACTTGCCATTGCTCACAGTTAACGCTGAGGAGCTTTCGGTAATTAACTCGCATTATAGCTTTATGACTGTTTAATAAAGGATAAATAACTATTGAAAGAGGTGTTCTAGTGGAATGCCTCTTTTTTTTGCTCCTTTCATTGTATCTTGCGGCTTGGTTTTTGTTTCGAAACGGTGAACAACAATATATGAGACTTTATTCCATTTTCTTTTGTCTATTCTTTGCTTTGCAGGCCGAGGCACAACATGAATATCTTGATCATCCTGTCGATATTATTCACTACGAAGTTTCGCTGGAATTGGAAGATACCACCGATGAAATCAAAGGATACGAGCTAATCACGTTCAAATTGGACGCTCCATGCGATTCCTTCTTTATTGATTTGGCGTCAGTGAATGAAGGCAAGGGAATGACCATGTATCCGGAATTGCTCATTGATTTCGAGAAAACGAACTACCGCCACGAAGACGATCGCATTTGGGTGCAAACAAACCCGAAGTGGGAAGTTGGAAGCATTCACGAACTAAAGATGTTCTACCACGGCGTTCCGGAGACGGGATTGATCATCGGACAAAACAAATTTGGCAATCGCACTTTCTTTGGTGATAATTGGCCGAACAGAGCGCATCATTGGTTCGCTTGTGTCGATCACCCCTCTGACAAAGCCACGATCAAATACAGCGTTGTAGCTCCAACTCATTATCAGTGCATCGCCACCGGAACGTTTATTTCTCGACAATTGGTGGACGACGGAAAGAAGATGAAGTACGATTACGCGACGAGTATCGACCTTCCGACGAAGGTTATGGTGATTGGGGTCGCTAATTTCTTCTACGATTTGTACAAGCCAGACCCCGGTTTTGATGTTTCAGCATGGGTATATCCTGAAAACAAGGAAGAAGGCTGGTCGGACATGCAAGTTTCTGTAGAAGTTTTGGATTATTTCATGGACATTCTGGGCCCTTACCCGTTTGAGAAGCTGGCGAATGTGCAATCTACCACACAGTTCGGCGGGATGGAAAATGCCGGAAACATCTTCTATGATGAGGAAGCTGTTACAGGCGAAGGAACGATGGAAGCGTTGATTGCACACGAAATTGCCCACCAATGGTTTGGAAATTCCGCTTCTGAAGAAGATTGGCCGCATCTCTGGCTAAGCGAAGGTTTTGCTACCTATTTGACCGATTTATATTTTGAACAAAAGTACGGTCGTGAGGCCATGAATGAGCGCTTAATCGGTGAACGCATTCGCGTGTTGAAATTCGCTGAGAACTACAAGCATCCTGTGGTTGATACAGAGTATGAAGATTTGATGCATCTTCTCAATCCGAACTCCTACCAAAAAGGGGCTTGGTTCCTTCACATGTTGCGTGAAGAAATAGGAGATTCATCTTTCTTTACTGGGATTCGCAAGTATTACGAGGCGTATCAATACGACAATGCCAACACAGAGGATTTCCGTCAAATAATGGAGGAAGTTTCTGGTAGTCAATTGAGCAAATTCTTTGAGCAATGGTTACATCGACCCGGACATCCGGTGGTGTTGTTCGAAACCATTGAACGTAAAGGAAGAACGGTGCTCAGAATGCAACAAATGCAGGACGAAGAAGCGTTCCAATTTGATCTTGAGGTTGAAGTGATTTACGAGGATGATTCCCGCGAAACGGTTGTTCTTCATGCGCATGGGGCCAACGCCAATTATGCTTTTGAAGCGGGAGGAAAGAAGATCAAAGGTTTTATTTACGATCCGAATGTAAAGTTGCTCTTCGAGCAGGTTGAATATTAGTAATTGATAACTATATCTTTCACTTCTGTCGGCAACAGGTTGTGTGTTTCCAACCAACTGCTTACAACTCCATTCTTCTTGGTCGTAATATCAAAAGTAACCTGATTTTCCGTGTGAATTTTCGTCAATCCCCAAGCTAAATAGGTCGTATCGGCGCATCCATATGCTTCCCTTGTGTAGCCATCACTGATCCATAAGGTATCAGTCGGGCCAGAACAGTTCGCATTAATCACTCTTAACTTGAAAGGATAAAGAGGCTCCAAAGCTATCTTCACGTCGTTATATCCTTTTACCCAGAGCGACTCGCTTCTGTACACCTCCATTCCTATTGTTTGCGTATAGTAGTTGGGGATTCTGACTTTAAGTTCATAGGAAACATTTCTTCTACTAACCTCTCTCTCAAATTCCAAAGTCCCATCTGAGCCTGTGTTTCCAAGATCAAATTCAGAATAATGAATTTCTCCAATTACGAGGATTATAGCCGTATGCTACTTTCAGATGTGTTTGAATTGGTTCCCCTGTCAATGCATCGTACACTTCTACTTTTCCGACCAACCATTTTCTACTTTGCTTCATACAACCAATGGAAATGAAACAGAAAAAAGCTATGAAGAGGAGTAAAAGTTTCGAAGCGTTCATATTATGAGAACGCTGGCGATCAAAGAATGGTTGATTTTATGTTTCCATTAATTCAACCCGAACTTAATCCCCATAAAGAAGGTTCTTGGACGCAATGGGCCATACACATAACCTGCATCACGGTCAGCGCCTAAATCGAAATCGCTTTGATAGCTGTTAAAGATGTTCTGCACTCCAGCAAAAACATTCAAATGATAGTTCTTCTGGAATTCGAAATTATAGCTCACTTTGATATTGCTGTCAAAGAAAGTAGGTGTTCGCTCTAAAATCGTGCGTTCTGTATCGATATCCACCACATGCGGAACGTCCATTGATCCAGTGATTGTACCAGAATACGCAATCATTAGCTTTCGAATCGGTTTGTATATAACGCTGAAATATCCGTATGCATCTGGAGTTCTCAATAAACGATCCGTTACCGTTGCTGGCGTTGGATCACTAGGATCTTCAGGCGCCCAGATTTCCTCTGTAACCGCATAGCGCGTAGTTTGCAGGGTCACTCCTGATTGAATGAGAAACTTCCTTCCGTATGCTAGATTCACTTCCAAATTCGTTCCGGCAACCATCGCTCCTTCCCCGTTTCTTTTATCGATCACAGCAACTCCGCTCGGCAATTCCGTTTGATCTGAGAAAATAAACGGATTGATCAATTCGGTGTAGAATCCTTCGGCCACAAAATTCATTTGCCACTTCTTGATAATCTTGTCGTAGTTCAATGAGACTTGTGCACTATTGGAACGCTCCTCTAATAAATCTGGGTTGATCCGGATGAATCGTACTGCCCCTCCTACCGTCTCAAGGTGCAAATCCTCATCAAATGCCTGCGGGCCTCTGTAGCCCTGTGCAAACGAAGCTCTTGCTTTCAATCCTCTAGTGATTTCGTACATCGCTGAAAAACGCGGAACCGGAACGTTCAAAGTTCGTGCGTTGTTGAATCGCTCCACGCCTAAATCATAGGTTCCTTGAATGTCTACGTTATCGAATCGACCGCCCAATAGAAGTGTCAATTTGTTGATGGGTTTGTATTCTACCTGTGCGTAGTTACCAATAGTTCCAACGCGCTGGTCGATCAATCGATCGTATCCTGGCATTTCGTCGCGAACGTCATTGTAAATGTATTCCGAACCTAGAATAAACAACAATTTGTCGCTCATCTCCCAGTTGTACTGAACTCCTCCCACCATGGAAATATCATTCGACTTCCCGTAGGCGTTCAATGCCAAGATGTCGTCTGCCGTAAGCGAATCTCCTTCTTGAAGAACGCTCCCGCCACCTCCGTAATAACTGTCGCGATCTACTGCTTGCAACGATCCATAGACTGAAATCTTATGCTTTAAATTCTTACTGGCGTGCTCATAAGAAGCATTAGTACTGATGATGGCATGATCCAATTGTTCCGCTACATCGGATTGATGTGGCAACAAATCAAAGTTCGTCCCTCCTCTTCGGAATTCATTGATAAAATAAGACCCTAGCTTGATTTTATTGCGATCGTTGATGTTCCAGAATGCGTCAAAACCGAAAGTATTATTCTCCAACATCACCATCTCTGAAACACCGTCGCCATTAGCATCCCAAGGATCGTTCATGCGGTTGAATCCAAAAAACGTAATTCCTTTATCTAGCTTTTCTGAAACGACAGAACCATTCACATTTATCGTTCGATCTGATGCTTGCCCATTAATGAATGCTTGATTCATTCCGAGTTCAAATGAATTCTCAACCGGATCTTTGGTAATAATGTTTACCGTTCCAGCAATCGCATTTCCTCCATACAATACCGATCCGCCGCCACGAACAACTTCCACGCGATCCACCATTCCAGTAGGCAACATTTCTAATCCGTAAACGCCCGCCAATGCCGAGAAAACTGGACGACTATTGATCAAAATTTGAGAATAAGCGCCTTCCAATCCATTCATGCGAAGCTGTGTGAAACCACAGTTCTGACAATTGTTCTCTACGCGCAATCCAGGGGAAAAGCTCAATCCTTCCGCGATACTTAAGGATTGCGTTGCTTCAAACGTGCGACTCGAAATGGTATTTGTGATTACTGGAGAGTTGTATTTCTCAATTTGACTTCGCGTTCCAGAGATTACAACTTCTTCGATGTTGAATACATCTTTGCTCAGTTCAAAATCTACCACAAAATCAGTGTCTTTGTCTACCGTAACTTCTTTTAGTAGTGTGCGGAATCCTTGACTTCTAACCTCCAAATGATAATTTCCATAAGGAACTTTGTCAAATTTATAGACGCCGTCGTAGTTGGTCACCTCTCCTCTATCCACGTCAATCATCACCACTTTGCTGAACGGCACAGATTCGCCTTCAACATCCGTCACTTTCCCGGAAATACTTCCTTGACTGAAAGAAATCCCGGAAATCATGCAACACAAAATCAATCCTAAAAAATCGACAGAAGCGTTTCCCTTCATCATTAAATTCGTTCTTTAGACAATACAAATTTAAAAAGTTAGACTGATCTAACAAATTTATTTGAACATTGAATTATAGCTAACACAAAAAAACGCCCATCCTTGCGGACAGGCGTTATTCCATTACTTTTTAATCTGATTTCTAGAACGACAGAACTTTGAATTCCGTTCTTCGGTTCATTTGGTGATCTTCATCCGAACAATTCACACCGTTCGCACATTTATTCACCAATTGCGTTTCGCCGTATCCTTCCCATTTCAGACGACCGGCATCAATTCCATTCTTCGTTAAATAGTCTACCACGGCTTTAGCACGACGTTTCGAAAGATCCATGTTATAAGAATCTGATCCGCGTGAATCCGTGTGACCACCCAACTCAATGTTCAACGTTGGCACGTCGTTCATCAATTTGATCAATCGTTGCAATTCGGCTGTAGATTCCGGACGTAACGTCGCTTTATCCAAGTCGAAGAAGATATTGCGCAATACAATCTTGCTTCCCACTGCCAATTGCTTCAATTCGATGTTCTTTTCCACCTCCTGGAAGGCTGCAGTAGCCGGAATGTCGAAGTTTTCTGAGTGGAATAAGTATCCATCCTTCTTCACCGCAATTCCGTAGTTCTTACCGGCTGGCAAGGACACCAAGTAACGTCCTGTTTTACTGTTCGATTTGAAGGTTGCGATGGTTTGGTTCGCTTCATTATCAACGATTTCGATTTGCGCTTCCAATGGCTCTTTTGAAAGGAAATCAGTAATTAACCCCTTCAAAATGGTCAACTGTGCCTCTTTTACTTCCACCACCGGCGCGATTACGCGTTCTTTAATCGGAGCCGTAGCTTCTGCCAACAAGTTGTCTTCATTGTTCAAGACCATTGGCTTCTCAGGCCCGAGGAATGTAATCATGTACAAGTCTAAAGTTCCTTTATTATCAGCCTGTTGACCAGACGTAAAGTATCCACGCTTTCCATCAGCGGACAATACGAAGAAGGCATCATCGTCGGCTGTGTTTACTGGATATCCGAGATTTTCTGGAGTTCCCCAGCTCTGAGTTGCTTCGTCGTACACGGATTTGAAAATATCGTACCCTCCAATCGATGTATGTCCTTTAGAACTGAAGTACAAAGTTTTTCCATCCGGGTGCATGTACACCGCCTCCTCGTCATACTTCGTATTGATCGTCGTTCCTAAATTTGTCGCTGGCCCCCACTTCCCTTTTTCATCTCTTTGGGTCATGTAGATATCGTGATCGCCAATTCCGCCTGGTTTATTCGTTACGAAGTAAATGGTGTTTCCATCCGGTGAGTAACACGCAGACGACTCATGATACTCTTTAGTGTTGACATTCTTTCCAAGCGATTCCGGTTTACTCCAAACGTCTCCATCCAATGTACATTCGTACAAATCTCCTGCGTTGTTCTTGCGTCCGAGGAAGATCAATACTCTCTGTCCGTCTGCGGATACTGCCGCAACGGCATCATGATCATCTGAATTCACATTATCTCCAAGATTTTCAGCTGGCGACCACGAACCATCTTCTTGTTTGTAGGAGATGTACAAATCTTCAAAGTGCTCATTAATTGTTGGGTCGATTTTCCCTCCTGTAGAGCCTACACGACGGGACGTAAAAATGATCACCGACTCATCTGCCGAAATTACCGCACCATACTCACGGTACTGTGTATTGATTGATCCTCCAAGGTTGTCAATAAACACACGAATCGGATTTTCAATGATCTTCTTTCCATTGTAGCACTGTTGGATTCGCATATCCAATTCGTCGCGGTACCAAGGATCAGGATTGTTAATCACTACCGATTTGTATTTGCTGTAGAACTTGATTGCATCATCGAAATCATAATTTAAATGATATGCCTGTCCGAGATAGTAATTCAATCGCGCTTCCACGGATGGATTCAATTGATACGCTTTCTCCAAGAATCCCAATGCTTTGTTTCTTTCAAGAGATTGCAAATAACATGCTCCCAATTTGAAATTCAACATGGCATTATTCGGATTGAATTCGTTGGCCTTCAAATAATGAGGAATGGCATCTTTCCAGAGAACCGACATTCCTTCGAAATATTCGTCTCCCGTTTCTATGGATTTGATGGCCGCTTTCAGCCCGTCTTTCTTGTCTTTGAAATTGTCTTTGGTGAACTCAACGTTTTGAGCCATCGCCCCAAAAACAACAAAAAATGATACTATTGATACTAAAGTCTTCATATTACTTTTTTTGGGGATTAACAACCTGACGCATAACTTTTTGCTCCTTCAACTCCAAGCTCCGCAGCCTTTTTCCAATCGGCGCAAGCTCCCTTGTCGTCACGCAACAATTCTTTCGCATTACCTCTATTCAGGTAGGCGTAACCATAATTCGGATCGAAGGAAATTGCTGTAGTACAATCTTCGATACATCCTTTGTAATCTTCCAATTTGAATTTGGCCGATGCTCGGTTGTTATAAGCGAATGCGTAATTCTTATTCAATTCAATGGCACGGTCGAAATCTGCCAAAGCGCGATCGTAGTTACCGGCATCGTAATGAGCACTTCCGCGGTTGTTGTACGCGATGTAGTATTTAGGATCTACCTCTACCGCTTTTGTATAAGACTTGATCGCTTCATCGAAGCGTCCTTTTTTACGATACGCACTCCCTAAATTGTTATGTACAAAAGCCAATTTGTTGTCAATTTGCAGCGCTTTCAAGTAATCTTTAATGGCGTCGTCGTACTTTTCCATCATGCGCTTTGCACTTCCACGATCGTTGTAGGCGTACGCATGGCGCTTGTTCCGATTGATTGCTTCTGTGAAGTCTGAAATCGCACCTTCGTAATCGCCTTCGTTAAATTTGATCAAACCGCGATAATAATACGGGCGATCGTCATCTGCTTTGGCTTCCATCGCTGAAGCATAGTCGCCTTTCGCCTTGTCTCTGCTTCCCAGCTTTTCGTAGCACTTACCACGCAAATAGTACGCTTCCTTCCCTTCAGGATCGTTCAGTGCAACATTGAAATCTGAAATTGCTTCGCTGTATTTTTCTACCTCCATGTATGCAGAACCACGATTCAAATAGGCTTTGGTAAACCCTGCATTTAATTCGATAGCCTTCGAAAAGGAAGCAATGGCTCCTTCGAAATCGTTGGTTTGAAATTGTTGAATGCCTTGATTGTAGCTTTTGTCAGCTTCTATTTCCTCAGCTCCGAGGATGGTCGCCTCTACGATGGTGTCTTCCTGTGCGCTGACTGTGGTGGCGAATCCGCCTGAAATCAGCACAGCGAAAAGCACGTATTTCACTTTCTGCATAGCGTTTTTGGTTGATAAAGTTTTCTTCTAAGTCGCCCTAATTTACGAACTTTTCGATTATTTCTCCCTTTTTATTTGAAGTCAATTTCAAGAGATTAAGACACAAAAAAAGGCCTTTGCCAGAGACAAAGACCTTTTCGGAAATAAGGAAAAATTATTTTACAACCGTCAGATTCAATCGACGTGTTGCCTGCTCTCCAAGTGAAACAGAAACAATGTACTGTCCTGCAGCCAATGCATCTGTTGGAATTTCAAATTTGTTAGCTCCTTCAATTCCATCGAAAGAAGTAATTGCTACTTGGTTTCCAAGCATGTCAACTACAACAACGTTTACTTCCATTGAAGTCTCCAAAGAAACTGACAATGTCGTCGCCGAAGTCGATGGATTCGGAAACAATACAGCTTCATTCAAAGCCAATGTTGCTACTTCTGTCGAAAGTGATCCACAAGACATTTCTGTTGGTGTTACTCCAGTTCCAGTGATTCCATTTTCCAAATCAGCTACTGAGTTTACTGGCCAGATGTCTCCATTTTTCAATTTCATATCCGCTCCAACAATACAGTACGTTGGGTATGCTGTTGGGCTAAAAGCAGATACTACCGCTGCTCCACCTCCTTGCGTTGTAGAAACAGCCGGTGCTGGAGAAAATCCTCCTTGCGTTGCATACGTGTTTTCAAATTGAAGAACCGCAGCGTCATCATCTTGAGACGAGATAGAAATACAGAAGATATCTCCTTCATTACATCCATACTTTTCGTGTAATTCTGAGAAGAAAGGAACTGTTCCCTGACAAGGCCCACAATTGGCAAAGAAGAAATCGATTACAACCAATTTACCTGAGTTAGTAATATCGCTCAATGTGTGCGTGTTACCGTGTACATCCGTTACAGTAAAATCACTAACTGTTTGCCCAACAGAGTATCCTGTTACCTGAGCGTTACCAGCAAATGCAGTCGCAGCTACTAGTCCTAAAGAAAATAATAGTTTTTTCATGTTTAAGAGTTTTTAAGTTCGAGTTCAATATACAAACACTTAACTCCCGAGCTAAATCATTAAAAGACTGACTATTGCATCCCTAAACAGAACGTTTTTCCCCTATCGGATTAATAGGGTTTAGAAGCTCAAAATTGCCGCTATATCACTGGTCATAGGAAAAGGACTAAATGACACTACGCATCAAAAAATGAGTAGAAATCTTCACACGATATGAATCTCACGTGTAAATTTCAACACTTGAAAAGGGCAGCTTTTACGCTTTATCTGCGTTTTTATAGTAGCTCAAGGCTCCTGAAGGACATTTATCGATGGTATTCATCAACTCTTCTGAAGAAGCTTGAGAGACATCAATCCAAGGTCGCTCATTCGGACGGAAAACTTTTGGTGAGTTCTTCACACATTCAGCTGCATGCTTACAAAGCTTAGATTTCCAAACTACTGTGATTTCTCCGTTGCTGTATTCTTTTGCAATTTCTTTCATGATTCCTGATTAATGGTTGTTTCTAATGTACGAATTAATGCCACGAGTTCGTCCTTGATTTCTCCTCTTATTTCTCCATCTACGACCGTATCGTAAAAACTTGGAACACTTTTATGTCCAACAATTTCAGCGCCTCTGAACGGCATAATTTCAACGAGATGCTTCAAAGAACTTGCCGCTCCGCGTGGGCCTGGTGACGTACTAATGAACAAAGTTGGCTTGTGAAGGAAGAACTTCTTCTCCAACATGGAAAGCCAATCGAAGGTGTTTTTGAGAACGGCGGCCATGGATCCATTGTGCTCGGCAGCACTAACAATCAATCCATCCGCACTTTTCATCTTCTCGTGTAACGATTGCATGCTTTCCGGAACTCCTTGCTCATTCTTCAAGTCTACTCCAAATAGTGGCGCTCCGTAATCACATAGGGAAATCAATTCAAAATTCACCTCAACCTCTTTCCCCAATGCTTCGAGCAATTGATGGTTTATTGAAGTGGAGCTATTACTCCCAGCGAACGCCAAAATTTTCTTCATGGTACTTTTTAAGCAAATATACATATTTATTTACCATGGTATTTAATTGCGACTAATTTTTCTGTTTTTACAAATAATGTGATTCAATTAAATCTTGATTTTCGAAATTTTGTTGTGGATTTCGTTGATCTCCATGACGGCTGCAGAGCCATACCATGGATGCAGTTCCATGACCAACCTCCCGGCCTCAATGGCAGGATCTGTAGCGGTTAAAGCTTTAGCTTCTTACCGATTCTACTGCAAAAATATAGATCCCTCGCAGCTCTCCTCCTTCCAAAAATGGCCCTGCGAGAACGAGTTTTCCTTCTTCAGCCAAACGTCCGATGTTTGCCATGTGCGCCGCTTGCAACTGCTGCGCTTCTTCTTTGGATTTATCTTGATTCGGCCCGGCCTTGAGAAATGCCATGACATACGAACGCATACCATAGTCATCGGCACCTAATTCCTGAGCATACAAGGAATCGTACACTGCCTTTGTGTCCTGTGCTTTCGCTCCGAAGGCGAACAACACAAATAAGAGCACAATTATGCTTCTACCATCCATTTTTCATTCAATAATTCTGTGATCTTCCGAGCCGTATTGCTAAAGTAGCGCTTGGTTCTGTATCCACCTACCCATACCACGCCCTGAATGGCGTTGGTTAGAAAAATTTCGTCTGCAACCAAAAGATTTTGAGGTAGAATATTGCACTCGTACACCTTGATTCCGTTTTTAATGGCCAAGTTGATTACCTGCATGCGCATCGTTCCGGCCAAACATCCTTCTTCAAGGCCAGGAGTATATAAAACGCCATTACTCACTACGAATAAATTTGCCGAGGTACTCTCTAAAATTCCTCCACCATAATTACAGATTAGATAATCATCCAACCCTTTTTCTTTTGCGGCAACGGCAGCCATCACATACAAAAGACCATTTTTCGTTTTGTAATTGGCAATTGGGGATTTGTCCTTTTTCAATTCGGTGTACAAATCCACTTCCAAACCACGTGTATTGAGCTTGTAGGAATTCGTATCCATTGGATACACTTCGATGAAAAACTCAACTTCGTTGGACTCCGGAGCATAGGTTCCACCGATAGCTCTGTCCAGAGAAATACGGCATTTGCCACCTTCAGTGATCCCTGATTGCTTCAAAAGTTCTACGACCTTCTCTTCAAAAAACACAGCGTCAAAGTAACTCGGTGGACGCATTTTTAGTTTCGTTGCTCCTTCCGTCAATCGTTTGATATGGTTTTCTACATTGATCGGCTTCCCGCTAAAAACTCGGATACTTTCAAAAACGCCGTCGCCGTATAAATGTCCACGATTTCCAGCACGCAGCGTTGGCTGATCCGCTGGTAAAATCTCTCCATTATTATTGACGTACAACATGTTTATCCGAATATAGCTTGAATGAATTCCTTTCCCTTATCAATATTAATAATTAATACGTAAAGAATACCAAACAACGCACCGCCAATGTGCGCGTCGTGTGCGATTCGACCACCTCCCCGTCGATCCATAACATACTCGAAGACCAGATAAATAATCCCGAACAACCACGCTTTAATTCCAAATGGAATAAACAACAATTGCAATTCCATCGTTGGATTCCAGATGATTGCGGCAAAAATCACTGCGGAAACCGCACCGGATGCTCCTAAAGATTTGTAATGAGGATTGTCCTGATGTCGAACGAACGGAATTATTGTAGCGAAAAGACCTCCAGCGAGATATAGGATCAAGAAGTGGATCTGACCGAACAGGCTGCCATAGGTATCCATCAATCCACCATCTAAATAGAACTCATCGCCATTCGCGGGGTTGTAATAATCCCCCCCAACCTGTGTTAAAAACATGTTGCCCAGAAAAAACAGGGAGAACATGTTGAATGCCAAGTGACCGATATCTGCATGCAAGAACATGTGCGTGATATACCTGTCGTAGCGTCGATGATGTTTTACGTCATATGGGATGAACATATATCGGCCCAAAATTTGCTGATTGTTCAGTGCAACCAACGAAATAATCACCGTGATAATTAAAATGATAGTCAGTACGTTTATGTCCATAAAAATTGGATATCTTCGAGGGGGTAATTTTCAAACCACTAAAACGAAAATAACGATTTCCGCAGACTCAACTATGAAGATAATCGCCTTGTTGCTACTACTCGTCACAGTGCTTTTCGCTTGTTCGGAGGCAGAAAAATCGAAGGAAGAAATTCAATCCTTTGAGCATCAAAACATTCCGATGGCCGATAAGCTTAAAAAAGCAACCCAATCGGATTATTTGAATTCAATCGGAATCCCGAAAGTAGCGCACAATTTTGTCAGGTCTTATTATAAGCAGCGCGGATTTAAATCCCGTTGGAGCAATGAGAAATCACTTACCGCCGAAGGAAAATCCCTGAAGTCTGCCATCAAGAATAAGATCACACTTGGCATTCCTGAAAATCGCTTCAACTACGACAAAACGGACAACTTCATCCAAGATGAGATTTGGCTTACCGCTGCAACGGCGATGGTGGTTAACGACCTTGAAAACGGTATCATTGATTTTGAGAAGAAGAAGAAACGAAAAGTCAAGTGTATCAGTGCTGAATCGTTTGAGAAGAAGGTACAGTTTGAATCAGGCGTTGAAATTAGAGAACAATTTATCGCATTCGGCCCAACCGACAGCACGTATCAAGTGCTTGGCAAAGGCTTGATTGATTTTGTAGATGCCTATCCATTGGACACAGCGACATTCGACGTACGATCGGTGAAATACGATTCTACCGAAGCCGTTCAGAAGGCGCGTTTAGCCTTGATTTCAAAAGGATACTTCCCTGCTGAAATCAAAGACACCGTGGGCGTGCTAGACTCTCTAAAAACGTTTCAATTGCACAATGGATTGAAACCCGACGGCGTTATTGGGAAATATACGTCGAAGGCCTTGAACGAAAGTACCTACCGAAAGGTCGAGCGCATTTTGTTGGCGATGGACAAAATTCGATCCGATCGGCAATATCCCAATAAGTACATCCGCATCAATATTCCTGAATACAAATTGCGTTTGTACATCAACGACTCGTTGAAAAGTGATCACAACATCGTCGTTGGGAAATATGAAAACCAAACGCCGCAACTGGAGTCGAAGCTTCGAAAGATTGTCGTGTATCCTTATTGGAATGTCCCCTACTCTATTTCGAGCAAGGAAATCTTACCAGCCTTGAAGTACAACAGCGGATATTTGGCAAAACATAATTACAAGATTTATAAATCTGGAGAGGAGGTGGATCCGTCGACCGTAGACTGGAAAAGTATTCGTCAAAATGCCTTTCCATATAAAGTGGTGCAAGATCCGGGACGTGCTAACAGCTTAGGAGTCATTAAGTTCGATTTCTACAACGAGCACAGCGTGTACTTTCACGATACTCCGTCAAAAGGTCTCTTCGGTGCCGATGTACGCGCCTACTCGCATGGGTGTATGCGTACACAAAATCCAGTCGATCTAGCCAAAGTAATTCTGAAACGAGATAGCCTACGCTTTAAAGCGAACGAAATGATTCCAGACTCATTGGATAGTATCCTTGGCCGAAAAACGGATTTCAACTATCAAATCAAGTTACTGAACCCAATTCCTATCTATGTGGATTACGTGAGTGTTGCCAGAGATAAGGATCGAATGGTGGTACATATTGACATTTACGGACGCGATGAAGAATACCTGAAAATCATGCGCCAAAAATCATGACAATCGCTACCTTTGCCGCAAAAATTTTTCCATGTCGGTAATTGTATCCCCATCCATGCTTTCTTGCGATTTTGCCAATGTGCAACGCGACGTCGAAATGATCAACCGATCTGAAGCTGATTGGTTCCATATTGATATCATGGACGGCGTTTTTGTTCCTAATATTTCCTTTGGACTTCCGGTCTTGAAAGCGATGAAAAAATACGCAACCAAGCCAATGGATGTGCACCTCATGATCGTGGAACCGGACAAGTATGTAGCCGATTTCAAAGAGGCGGGAGCAGATCTTCTTACCGTTCATTACGAAGCATGCCCGCACTTGCACCGATCGATTCAATTGATCAAATCTCACGATATGCAAGCGGGAGTAGCGTTGAATCCGCACACAAATCCTGAATTGTTACGCAGCGTGATTCGCGATTTGGACTTGGTACTGATCATGTCAGTGAATCCAGGTTTCGGAGGACAAAAATTCATCGATCAAGCGGTTGAGAAAGTAGCAGAATTGAAGAAGATGATCGTGGAAACAGGAAGTTCTGCAAAAATTGAGATCGACGGCGGTGTGAATCTTGAAACAGGGCGCCGATTAGTAGATGCAGGTGCCGATGCTTTGGTAGCTGGAAGCTTTGTTTTTAAATCAGAGGATCCAGAGAAAACGATCGCTGCATTGAAACAACTGTAAGGTGATTACGGATTTTTTCCTGGATAAATTCGAGTACGATTTTCGATGCAATCAACGTTGGATCGAAACGCTCAAGAAGCACAAAGACGATTTAAACGAATACATCCTCAAATCCTTCTCGCACATTGTGAATGTGCACCACATCTGGATGCATCGATTACTTGAAATTCCTTCTGAATCGCATACCTGGGACATCCTTCCTATCGATTACTGGGAAAAATTATCGCAGGAGAATCATCTTAAGACAATTGACTTCCTCGAAAAACAGGAAATTAACAACAAGGTAAATTATACGAGCGAAGAGGGCGTTTTATACGAAAAAGACGTCATCGACATCCTTTATCATATCTTAAATCATAGCAATTATCACCGAGCGCAAATCTCTCGTGAATTGCGTACATTAGACATCCAACCGCCCGCCTTTAACTTTATTTCATTTCATTAATTCAGGCACAATCCTTGAACTAGAATTTCAAGCGTAACAAAAACACCGTATCTTCGTTATGATGAGTATGAAAGCAGTAGCAGTTTCCATTTTTGCACTGGCATCCCTTTTCACACTTGCGGAAGAGTCTGTGATTCTGCGCGAAAAGGAGCAGGAATTGGATAGTCTTCTTGACATCCTTCGGTCTGCTGAAACCAACGCTGAACGTAACGCCATCAACGGTGAATTCAAAGAGTTAATGTCACAAACTTTGAACGAACCGGGTGCTCTTACCTATCCATTTGCTTTGCTTGAAACGGTTGGTGTCATTGACAGTCCAGACGGACAGGTTCGCATCGTGAATTGGAACGTCGAGCAGGAAGATTTCAGTCATACGTACCACTGCTTTGTCATGTATAACGATAAAAAGAAGGACGAAATTCGTGTGACCGAATTAATTGACATGACTTTTGGTATGCCTTCTCAACCTACTGAAGTTATTGACCATAACAACTGGTACGGTGCTTTGTATTATAAAATCATCCCAGTGAAACGAGGATCTCGAATGATCTACACACTCCTCGGATGGGATCATAACTCTTCGTTAAGTCAATTAAAATTGATTGATGCGATGTACTTTACTTCGAGCGCAGTGAAATTCGGAAGTCCAATCTTCAAAATGGGGAACGAAACGAAGAAGCGCGTATTCTTCGAGCATTCTAAGAAAACAAGCATGCACCTGAATTATGAGCCGCACCGCGAGCGCATTATGATGGATCACTTGTCGCCAGAATCGCCTGCTTTGAAGAATTTCCGCTCGTATTACGTACCCGATATGTCCTATGATGCCTTCGTTTTCGAAAACAAAAAATGGGTATTGAAAGAGGACGTAGTTGGAATAAACGACAACATGACCAGTAGCAAAAAGCAAGAGGTCACTGTAATGAACGAAGATGGTCAGCTTGAAACACGAGAGGTGAAAATGGAATGGCAAAATCCGGAAGATGCTTCTGCACCAGCGGGAGGATCTGAGCATGTTGCCGTAACTCCTGAAGGCGAAGCTACTGAAGTGAAGGAAGAAAAAACGGATCGTCAAAAAGAACTGGATGCGCGTGTCAATAAGAGAGATAAACGCGATCCAAATGAGCTTTCCATCCTTGACGGTACCAAGAAGAAAAAGAAGCGTCGTTGGTTCAAGCGTAAGAATAAGAACTAGGATCCCAACCCTCTAAGAATTGCACTATTCGCTACTCAGAATTTCATTTAATTCTCTGTCTTTGTTTGATCTAATTATGATTTGAATTGTAACATTTCATGGGGTGAAAATGTTAAAATATTAACTACAATCGGTCGTTTATACATTGTTGTGGTACACATTAGAGGTGATTGAAAAAAAATTTTATCTTTAAACAAAGCACTAACCATGAGTAAGAACCTCTATATAGTCCCTTACGATTTCACCCCTGTTTCTGAAAAAGCTCTTGAGTACGCCCTATTTTTAGGAGGCAAAGTACGAGCGGAAATTATGTTATTGAATGTCGCAGTCGACAAAGAGAAGGGCATGCAGGCGAAAGCCAAATTGCAAACACTCGTAGAAAACACAAAAACACCACCAGCGGTAGAATTGACGTACTCGGTTCAAGTGGGTTCCATTTTTACAGATATTGGTAAGGTAGCAAAGAAAGAACATGCCCAACTCATCATCATGGGAACGCATGGGAAACGTGGATTGCAGTCTGTATTCGGAAGTCATGCTATGAAAGTGATCACTAGTGCTGAATGCCCTTTCTTGATTTTGCAAAAAAATACAGAAATCAAAGAAGTAAATAACATCCTCGTTCCTATCGATTTGACCAAAGAAAGTCTTCAAATTGTAAACATCGCTGGAGATATGTCCAACATGTTGAACTCGAACTTGCATGTGCTAGCGGAAGATCAATCGGATCAAATTCTTCATACACGCTTGCACAATCGAATTTCCATTGTAAAAGGTCAGTACGAAGAGCGCAACATTACGCCAACGATTGAAATCACAAAAAAGCGTGGTTCGTACGAAAAGAAAATCATGAATTACTCCAAAGCAAACGACTGCGGCATGATTGCAATTGCATACCATTCGGAGAGTTTGTTGCCACAATTTGATACCTTTGCGCAAAATCTGATGTGCAACAAACAGGGAATCCCGTTTTTGGTGATTAATTCCAAATTGGCGTCATCATTGTATTTCTAGAAATTGATGAATTTAGGAGAAGTGAACACCTTGCGTGTTCTGCGATTCACTTCGGTGGGCGCGTATCTTGGTGATGCAGAAGACAACGACGTCTTATTCCCCAATAAATATTTAACGGAAGATTTGGATATCGATTCTGAAGTCGATGTCTACTTATACCGCGATTCAGAAGATCGTTTAGTGGCTACAACAGAGCGCCCATTAATTGACTTGTACGGATTTGCGTACCTCCAAACGAAAGCTGTGAATTACTTCGGAGCCTTTATGGATTGGGGATTGGAGAAAGATCTCATGGTTCCATTCAAGGAGCAAAAACTAAAATTCGAAGAAGGACGCTATTATTTGGTTACCCTTCAATTGGACGAAGCGACTGATCGACTCTTTGCCTCAGCGAAAGTCAATCGATTCTTGCAGGAATGTACCGAAGATTTCGACCCGAAAAAGGAGGTGAACCTGTTGATTTGTGAACAGACGGAATTGGGCGTAAAAGTCATCGTTGAGAACAAATACTCAGGATTGATCTTCAATAACGATATCAGTCGACCGGTAACGCCAGGACAGCGCACTACCGGATTTGTAGCAAAAGTTCGACAGGACGGAAAACTGGATGTACGTCTTGATCCAACCAGTTATGCGAAAGTCTCTGGATCAGCAGAGAAAATTCTCGAAATCCTCAAGACTAAGAAATTCATTGCCTTGACGGATAAAAGTCACCCAGATGATATTCGTGAAGCTCTCGGAATGAGCAAGAAAACCTTCAAACAAGCCATTGGCAATCTCTACCGAGAACGAATTATTCGATTGGAGAAGGATGGGATTTATCTTAACGAAAAGAATTAAAGATTTCAGAATTTTAAACTCTCCCTCCTTGAGGAGGGATTAAGGGAGGTGACAGAATGAATGGTATTATCACCCCTAAAGTCTCCTCAAGGGGACAGAGCAATTGTCCTTCGAAAAGACTATAGCGACAACAATTCTCGAAAACGTATCGCTTGACGACGCGAAATATCAACCGTTTCTTTCTTCCCGTCGATTTCATGCTTTAATTCTACACGCAACCCACCATTGAACCAATTCTCAACGCTATCGATCCAATCTAGATTGATAATAAACTTACGGTTTGCACGGAAGAAGTGCTCTGGATCCAAACGACTTTCGAAACTGTTCAGAGATCGTAAAATAAGCGGTCGATTCTTGCCGAAATAAACTTTCACGTAGTTTCCGTCAGATTCCAGCATTCGAACTTTGGACAATTCCACGAAGAAGCATTTCTCACCGTCTTTTATGAACACTTTGTCGGCGCTGGTAAGCATGCGATCCTTGCGACTCGTACGGATTTCAGCAATGGATTCAAATTCAGACTCTTCCCGTTCTTTCAGCTTCTCAATCGCTTCAGATAGACGTTCAGGATCAATCGGTTTTAAGATGTAATCCAAGGCATTTACTTCGAATGCTTTCAGCGCATATTCGTCGTACGCCGTGATGAAAATCACATGAGGAATGTTTTCCAATTTCTTGAGCATATCGAAACCAGAAACCTCCGGCATATTGATGTCAAGAAAAATCAAATCAGGATTCGTTTTCTTAATCAACTCAATTCCTTCTTCGGCATTCTGAGCCTCCCCTACTACATTGATTTCAGGGTATTCAGACAAAACCGATTTCAATTCTTCACGAGCCAAACGCTCATCATCAATTACGACACTTTTAAACTCTCTCATTGTTAAAACACATTAATGCTTCCACAAAATTATCGGGCAATTCCCTTAACGCAAACGATGCATTATCACCGTACTGTAATTCCAAACGTTTCTGAATATTATCGATCCCTACCCCTAGATCCATTACCTTCTGAAGGTTTCCGCTGTTCACTACTTGAATGCATACGCGATCGTCGCTTGAATGCGCGGAGATTTTTACCAATCCACCATCTTTCAAATTTGAAATCCCGTGCTTGATCGCGTTTTCCACCATCATTTGTAATGAGAACGGAGGCACCTGGAATTCAGCCAAATCGCTATCAATCTCCCATTCAACGCGAAGTCTTTCTTCAAAACGAACGCGCTCCAAATCCAAGTAACTCTTCGCTACATTCAATTCATTCTCCAGTGAAACGAGGTTCTCTTTCCCCAAAACCAGCGACTGTCTCAATAGATTGGATAAGGTAGTAATGGATTTCTTCGCCTTGTTCGGATCGATGTCCACCAATGCTCGAATACTATTCAATGAATTGAACAAGAAATGTGGATTCAGCTGAGAACGAAGGTTTTTCAATTCACTTTCCTTATTGCTCGCCAAAAGTTCGAGGTTGGAAATCTCCTGTTTCCTTGATTTCTGGAAGAAATGGAAGGTAAAGTAGATCGCGTTCCAAGTCAGCACTAAGATCAACACCCCGATAATTCCCAAAATCATTCTGGAAACCGAGAACTCATAATCTGGAATGGTATCCAACAGTCCCGTGTAATAATCTGAGATGAAATCGATGCCCCAAATCAACGTGGCACAAATCGTGGAGGAAATCAACAAACGCGGAATCAAAGCCGGCAAGCGCATATTCAACCATCCCAACTTGATGAAGACGAATCGCTGTAAATGCGTAGTGATAATTCCTCCAAGGATGATGATGGCAATGTTCAGGAAATACACGCCAGTCATGGATTCTGGCTCACGCGTGTAGCGAGAAAGTGCTACGAGACCGAAATATCCAGCCCATCCTCCAACTTGCGCTAACCAATAAAACTTCCGACTATTCAGCATACTACAAACATAAGGGCAATCTGCTCAAAGACATTAAAAAAAGGATGATTGGAATTTTAGCTTGTTCTGTGGGGCAATTGATGAGTTGGAGTAAAAGTAAAGGGAAACTAGATATTCAGATACTAGACACTAGACTTGTTTTACCCTTGATGTTCGTCTAGTGTCTTGAGTCTAGAAGCGAGGTATCGAGCGGTCTAGAGTTGATTAAAATTCAACTTTGGAATGTTTTTTGGCATATTTACAGCATGCGATCCATTTTCGTTCTCTTCTTTTTAGGCACCTTCACTGCTTTCGGTCAGAATTATTTCTTAGACCATTTTGGCGGAACCATTGGCGTCACTATGGGTATAGGCTCGCACAACTCCGTTTTTGGAGTGAACATCAATGGCTATTACACCGATTATTTTTATCAAGTCAATCTGGGATCTCGAATTACATTTTCTCCACGAAGTTTGGGAGATCGAAGGAGTTTCTGGGAAAGTCGATCCACTGCAGGATTGGTGCTCGTAGCGGGCGGAGATGAAAGAGAAGTTGACTTTGAGTTGGACGGATTGAATCATCAAACAAATAAGACTTTAGGTGCCGGATTCAACTTCATTTGGTACCACGACAAAGCAGGAACCGGACAAACCTCAGGAGGATTCGGAGTGCACATCAAGGATTTTTCGATGTATCATGAGAACGATATTTTTGGTGGACAAGGCCGAGATCGCTATCGTACGGGACAATTCCATTTCAGCTATCGTTATTTACGACACAAATTTACGGCGGGGATTCAGCTTTGGACGGGAGAATCAAGGACAGCACCTTTAATTGCAGATGCACCGGGATGCGATTGTAAATCGGGCTATCGAGATCTTAGTGGATCGAAGTTTGGAAAAACGAGCCACGGTCTATTCTACGTCGGGTGGAGACAAGATCAATCCTTTGGTCAGAATTCAGCCGTTCGATTGGGATTTGACGCTGAGCGCATCCGTCACATTTTTCAGAACAAACTCATTCATGACTTAGGAGTTTTCATCAATCGACCGACGCCGCACTATCCCATGCTGGACGAAAATGGAAATCCGACCTTTGATGCATCTCAAGTTCGAAAACCCCGAATGTACTTCTCTATCGGAGCGAATACGGGTTGGGCTTATTGAATGATTAATTTTCCATTCAACATCTTCCCTTCTTCGAATCCAGTGCAGATGTACATTCCTACTGGTAAACCTGCAGGCAATTGGAATTTCCCGGGAGCAATTGAAATCAATGGAATTTCAGCGCCGTATCCGTTATACATGTGAAACGCTTCTACATCTCCCGTAATGGTAACGATATCATTGGAAACATATACGTGCAAGTTCGAGATTTGCTCGACTTCATCCTTTGAAGCCACACTTCGTGCCACCCAAGTCTCATTAATTCGAGTGGTGGAAGTCAAGCCGGTAGTAATGTAAAAATCGCTCGAAGAACAGAAAGTCATCACACCTCTTCTCGCTTCTTGCGGAAAGGAATTCATCGTGTTCCAAGTCATGGTGGAAATATCCAAGTAGCGGAAATCATTTCTGTTCACGCCCAAAGTATCTTCACCTCCATACAACAGCAAGCGGTTATTGATCATGCCAGCAGCAGGATAAGTCATAGGTTCCGTGTCAATGGATGGATCATACGTCCACTGATCTAGCGCCAAATCGTAGAAATAAATCTCACCACGTTTGCTATTCGTTGAGTCAGACCCCATCCCTACTATTCCAATATCGCCATTAACGACACCGAATCCGCGCCAGATTCCATCTCCTGGAACCGGACTGAACGACTGCCACGTATGGTCTACAAAATGATACCCCCACACTTCATTAGTCGCTACTTGATTCGCAGTTCTACCTCCTACTACAAAGAAAATTTGGCCGATCACAAAACTTTGCATCCCAGAACGTCCTTCAAAAGGTGCTTGCCCCAAATAATCCCAAGAGTTGGTTGTTGGACTATAACGCCATAAATCATTCAAGTACTCCCCAAAGTGATTGAATCCACCAAAAACATATCCTTCCGAATTATAAGTCGCTGATGATGAATATTGACGTCGCGTCGCAAAAGGCATTGCTCCAATCGTATCCCATTGCTCTGTCAACAAGTTGAAAGAGTAAAAATCCGGTTGCATGGCAAAACTCGAATCTCTTCCTGTACCGCAATACACTACGTTATCGATGGTAAAAGAACATCCATCATCTCGGCTTCCTCCGGGAAAGTTTGTGAGTTGATCCCAGTTCTGAGATTGGACATTCGAAATAAGGCCGACAAAGGTGATAATCAAAAGTAGTCGCATAGTGTAGTTACTGGATTTTCAAGTTTTTAATTTCGACCTCCGTTAGAACGGATTCGAAGATATTCACCAAACCTCCGAAAAATTGTTCAAAACACAATCAAAATAAACGCTAAAAAAGACTTTCGGGTCTTTGTAAACTTGTAAATTTGCATCCCGAAGTTACACTGCAAGCATTATGTCCAATTCTACCAAATATGTTTTCGTAACAGGAGGGGTTACATCATCTCTTGGAAAAGGGATCATCTCTGCGTCACTAGCGAAATTGCTCCAGGCGCGCGGTTACACAACTACCATCCAAAAACTGGATCCGTACATTAACATTGATCCGGGTACGCTCAATCCTTATGAGCACGGTGAATGTTTCGTTACGGACGACGGTGCCGAAACGGATTTGGACTTGGGTCATTACGAGCGTTTCTTAAATACGAGAACGTCGCAAGCCAACAACGTAACTACAGGTCGAATCTACCAATCGGTGATTGATAAAGAGCGTCGCGGAGAATTCCTTGGAAAAACCGTTCAGGTCATTCCACACATTACCAACGAAATCAAAGAGCGTATTCAATTGCTTGGAAAAGATGGCAAATACGATATCGTGATTACTGAGATCGGTGGAACTGTAGGCGATATTGAGTCACTTCCATACGTGGAGGCAGTGCGTCAGATGAAATGGGAGTTTGACGAAGATTGCTTGGTAGTGCACCTTACTTTAGTTCCTTACCTTGCGGCTGCGGGAGAATTGAAAACGAAGCCAACACAGCACTCCGTAAAACAACTCTTGGAGTTGGGAGTTCAGCCGGATATCCTTTGTTGCCGTACGGAACACGAATTGGAATTGAATCTTCGACGTAAAATTGCCAAGTTCTGTAACGTGAGCATGAATGCGGTAATTGAATCGCGTGATGCCGAGACGATTTACGACGTACCTTTGTTGATGCAAGCTGAAGAATTGGATCGCGTAGTGTTGGAGAAATTGAACTTGAACACGAAATCCACTCCTGATTTGGAGCAATGGAAAGAATTCCTGACGACATTAAAAAATCCAGATTCGGAAGTAACGATTGGATTGGTTGGGAAATACGTGGAATTGAAAGATTCTTACAAATCCATCAGTGAATCATTCATTCACTCTGGAGTGGCGAATAAAACAAAAGTAAAAGTCAAATGGATCCATTCTGAATCAGTGACAGCCGAAAACGTTGCTGAAAAGATGGAAGGCTTGGATGGAATTTTGGTCGCACCTGGATTTGGTTCTCGTGGAATCAGCGGAAAAATTGAAACTGTGCGTCATGCACGCGAACAAAAGGTTCCTTTCCTTGGAATCTGTTTGGGAATGCAGTGTGCAGTAATCGAATTTGCAAGAAACGTTCTGGGATGGGCCGAAGCACATACGACGGAAATCGTTGACAATTGCAAGACGCCAGTTATTTCCATGATGGAAGAACAAAAGAGCATCTCCAATTTGGGAGGAACCATGCGATTGGGAGCTTACAAATGTCATTTAACACCCGGAACAAAAGTTTCCAAAGCATATAACACCGATAAAATTTCTGAGCGTCACCGTCACAGATACGAATTCAATAACGAATTCTTAGATGTATTTGAAGAAAACGGAATGCGCGCCACAGGAAAGAACCCGGACACCAACCTTGTGGAGGTCGTAGAAATTGAAGACCACCCATGGTTCGTTGGAGCACAGTTCCATCCGGAATACAAAAGTACAGTAGACAACCCGCACCCCTTGTTTGTGGCGTTTGTGAAAGCCATACTGGATAACAGAAAATAATATAACAGCACACAGATTTAAGTAATGGATAGAAATACGGTCACGGGACTGATACTCATTGGACTGCTTTTGACAGTCTTTGCCATTTTCAATCAACCTTCAGAGGAAGATCAAAGAAAAATTCGCGAGAAGCAACGCAAAGAACAAGAAAAGAAAGACGCTGCCGCTCGTGCGAAAGCCGAAAAGGCCAAAAAAGAAAAAGAAGCCAAAACCCTTGAAGGAAATTGGGTCGCGAAATTGGACGAAGAAGGAAATCCAGTTCCTGCAGGCTCTGGAATGGTAACGTACACGGATACAACAATAACTCCAAACGTTGACACGACAGTTTCAGCGGACATGTTCGTTCCTTCCGCAAAAGAAAAGACTGCTGATATTGCTGAAGCAGGAACGTCTGAAAATAAAAAGCCACGTGCTGAAGTGAAGGACAGCCTTCTCACTTTGGAATCCGACAAGCTTGTTGTTCAATTCAACGCCAAAGGCGGATCAGTGGCCTCGGTAATGTTGAAAGAGTACGAATCGTACCGTGATTTCGCGAAGAATGACGGGAAAATTTCCGGTCTAACTCTTTTTGAAGCGGGTGACGCAGTAAATGAGTTGGTCATCACAAAGAATGGTCGCAAGTTTACGACAGGAAATCTTGCCTTCGACGTAGCTAAATACGATTCTGTTGGACAGAAGATCGTTTTCGAATACGAAGGAGAAGACGAAGAAATGATCCGATTCTCGTATGCATTGAAAAATGGTCAATACGATTTGGGATACGACATAAAGATTTCCGGTTACGAAGGAAAAGTAAGTCCACAAAACGTATTGCTTTCTTGGCAGACGAAATACCGTCAAACGGAAAAGTTGATGAGCGAGCAGCGCCGTGTTTCGACTGTTTGTTACAACTACAAGAACGAAGGATTCTCATACCTGAGCGAAGTTACTGCCGATTCAGAAAAAGCAGAAGACGACATCGAATGGGTAAACTTTAAGCAGAGTTACTTCTCTTCTTTCTTACACCCTGAGAAACCTTTTGCTAAGTCAGGATCACGCATGTCGGTTGGAACTTTTAGCGAAGGATCGAAAGAAGACGGAATGTACATCAAAAAGTACAAGGCAAAAATGAACCTTGGACTTAGTAACACAGCGGATGCTTCACTTCACATGGATTGGTACTTCGGGCCGAATGATTACCATGTATTAGCTTCTTATGATTCAGATTATGATGAGATCTTGAACTACGGTTGGGGAATCTTCCGATGGATCAACTTGTATGCAGTTCAGCCCTTGTTCGAATTGCTACAAAACTGGGGATTGGCAATCGGAATCGCTATCCTATTCCTTACGATCATCTTGAAATTGGTATTGATGCCAATTCAGTGGAAAATGTACACGTCATCTGCAAAGATGCGTATCCTAAAGCCGGAAATTGACGAATTGAACGCTAAGTATCCGAACAAAGAGGATGCGATGAAGAAGCAACAAGAGATGATGACGCTCTATCGGGAATCGGGGGCCAGTCCGTTGGCGGGTTGCGTTCCAATGTTGATTCAGATGCCGATTCTTCTTGCGGTATTCCGCTTCTTCCCTTCCACTTTTGATTTGCGTCAGAAAGGGTTCCTTTGGGCAGAGGATTTATCATCTTACGATTCCATTGCAACGCTTGGATTTGAAATTCCATTCTATGGAGACCACGTGAGTTTGTTTACGCTCTTGATGGCTGGTACTACATTGATCTACACGATGATCAACCAAAGTAACATGACTACTCCTCAGCAACCGGGAATGCCGAACATGAAATATATCATGTACTTCTTCCCGATCATGATGATCTTCTTCTTCAACAATTACTCGTCAGGATTGAGTTACTACTACTTCATCTCGACGCTTTCTTCGATTTTGATTATGATTGCGATCAAGCGTTTCTTCGTAGATGAAGAAAAATTGAAAGCGAAAATGGCGGCTCGTAAAGCTGCTGCTCAATCGGACAACGGAGGGAAAGGAAAGAAGAAATCCAAATTCCAGGAGCGTTTGGAACAAATGCAAAAAGCGCAACAAGAACAACAGAAAGCACGAAATCAAGCGAAAAAGAAAAAGTAGTTCTTTATCCAATATTTAATAAATAAGCCCCGGACATCTAGCTATTCATGATGCCGGGGCTTGTCTTTTAAAGTACGTAGTTTCCGTTGCATTTCAGGTATTTGTTATATTGTCCTTTTCAGGAACTTTGCCTATTTGAGAGCATCTAAAAACTCTATTCACATGAAAACCAAACACTGTTTATTCGTGGTGGCTTCGTTGTCCCTTGCATTTACATCCTGCAACAACACTATGGAAGATTCCTCTAACGATAATTCAAATGAACAAAATTCCGGCGCATCTTTTAAGGCTGTCGAAATGCCATCTACTCTGGCTAATGGCGATCCTTTTCCCACAGATGAAGCCACAATCGATAGATGGCTTGCAAAGGGATCTGTTGGAGCTGACGGATTGGAAACCAGTCCCGAAGTAATAGGTCATGCTTGGGGATTGTGGTAAGCATTGACCGAAACCACAAATCAAAAGTACAAAGGGCGTAAACTAAGACGGTACGAGACCTGGTACGCTCCACAGGACGTAATGCTTGCTATGAAAGAAAACAAAGGACTGGGTGAGGTTTCCCGCGATCTTGGCGCACTGCAATTTCGTCAAAAGTTCAAATTTGGACATGAAGACGAACTAAATCCGCAAGCAGGAGATATATCCGGAAAGGTGAAATACAATCCCGCAATGGCCCAAACAGCTTTGAACGGTAAGTTTCTGGATTCAATGGTCTTAAAAACAATGATTAAGCAAGGAGAAATCAACACCGTTAATTTCACCACCAACAATGTGATGTTGAAGCCCGTCTATCGAGTTCTTACCACAATGAATCAAGTTGAGGGAAAGAAAGATACTTATTATTTCCACTTATGGACAGGAAAGAAAGATGGCGGAAAACCAGATAGCCTGTTCAGCAAAAAAATATATGTGTGTACGAATCCAAAAGATCCTTCCATAGACAATAAGACTACCTATAGCATTGAAAAATTCATTCATCACAAAATGAGTGAAGATGAAGCGTACACCTACAATCATTCATCAAAAGAAGGACAGGAATTCGTAGGAGATTCTGCAATTGCTGGCGATCCTGTAATCCTGCTTGGAATGCACGTTTCCACGCGCGAGACTAAACGTTGGACGTGGCAATCTTTTTATTGGACAGAAAATCCGGACGCACCTGTATTTCCAAGCTCTTCAGTGATGGCCGCAGGAAGAAATAAACTAAATAAAAAGCTCGAATCTCCAGCTGATCATTATGCGGTAACTATTGGTTACAGTATGATGTCTCCAGCGCTTCCATATGACGGTGGACCAATAGACATTGCTGCCAAAGGTGTTACGCCGGTTTATGCCCTCAACCCATATATCGAAGGTACATTTACGGAAAAGGAAGTTTTCCCAAATCAACTTTCTGATTACTACAAAAATTGGGGAGCAGAAGGCAATTACAAGAAACAATTTTACATCGGCAATAACGATGGGATTACCTCGAACTGCATGAGCTGTCACTCACAGGCCTATTACAATAATCAAATGCTTGACGCTGCCGTTGGAGGATTCCTTGCGGATCAATATGTCAATAGGGACGCACCGTGGTTCAAAGGGTCGGTTCAACTCGACTTTGCCTGGAGCCTCTTCCCTGGCTTTGAACCACCTCCTTCCAAGGTCGATCAGCCGTAAAAATAATTAACACAAACAGACCGCAGTTCATTTCGAGCTGCGGTTTTCTTTTAATAAACAGATCCATCAGTTTAGCACTCCAAGAATACCGATAAGTACTATTCGAATAAAATTGTAATTCAAAAGTTGTTTCCTTAAATTGAGTTAACGTTGAATTAACAATCACGAAACATGCTAAAACTGCTCAGAAACTTCTTCTGCGTTTCTATTTTCTTGGGATTCGCCCTGGCCTCATTCGGACAAAATCTTGAATGGGTTGTATCCAGTGGTGGATTGAAATCCGATAAAGGAACGAAGGTGGTGCACGATGCACAGGGAAACGCTTACATCACAGGTTACTATAATGAAGAAGCCAATTTTGGGCCGTTAAACACTGGATTTTCATTCATTCAAAGCAAGGAAGCTTTCGTAGCGAAACTTGATCCACAAGGGAATTTTGTATGGGAAACCCATGGGATCAATTACTTTGATGATCGCGGCTTAGGGCTTACCATTGATGCGAATGGCAATGTCTATGTGACCGGAACGTGCTGGGGCGGATTGGATTGGCCGCCTCTAAGTGAGTACAATTCAACGCAATACACCGACCAAATTTTCGTGACCAAGATTGATCCAAATGGTAATCCCGTGTGGATGAAAAATGCCGGAAACGATGCTCTTGAGAGTTTCTATTATAACGACGACCATGGGCAAGACTTGGCAGTAGATGCGAATAACAACGTTTTCGTAACGGGCTTTGTAACGAATTACTACGATCAACCCGGTGTGGCCACTTTTGATAATATCACGGTGAATCTCGCTCCGTATGACTCTCTTGCTTTCATCGCGAAACTTGACGATCAAGGGAATTGGCAATGGGTAGAAACCTTCGGTGGAATTTATGCACAACGTGATAACGCCGTAACGGTCGATGATGAAGGAAATGTGTACGTTGCCGGAGGTTATGCGGAAACTCAAAACTTTGGAACGCAATCCATAACCAGTCAGGGAGGAACCGACATTTATGTGATCAAATATGACAACAATGGAAACTTCCTTTGGGTTCAAGATGCGGGAGGCCCATTAAGCGATCGCGCCAATGGAATTGTCGACGGGCACGATGGCTACATGTATGTAACGGGAGAATTCCGAGACACCACATTCTTTGGAAATTCTTTCCTTGACAATGCGGGAGGGCCGAAAGGGCGTGATGTTTTTGTTGCAAAGCTTTCCAAAGATGGCGACTGGGTTTGGGCCAGAAGGGCTGGATCGAAAAAAGGAAAAGACCGAGGAAACTATATTACATCGAACAGTCAAGGCAATATTTTCATTACCGGACAGTATAGCGGAAAAGCGGATTTCGGAATTTACGAGTTTGATTCAGACGGCGACAGTGTGCAGGTATTTGTCGCAGCAATCGATGGAAACGGCGTTTGGCGTTGGGTGCAAGAAGGCGGCGGCCCCGGATATGATCGTGGTCAAGGAATTACTACAGACGAGGATTGCAATCTTTGGGTCAATGGATATTTTGATGGAAACGCGAATTTCAATGGTCAGGCCATTATGTCTGCAGGAGTGAAAGACATTTTCACCATGAAATTTTCAGATGTTTGTTTTGATGATACGCCTCCGCCACCGCCAGTTGGCCCGGAGCAGTTTTGCGATATCGACGTGGGAAATGTATTTACACCTAACAACGATCTAGTGAACGACGTACTTCCATTTACATCGTTCTGTAATGCACGATACGAAAACGTAATCGTGAATCGTTGGGGAAATGTGGTGTTCCGATCAGAAGACCCCACTGAAGTTTGGGATGGAACTGATACGAGCGGTAATCCCGTGAGCGAAGGGGTGTACTTCTATCGCATTTTCGTTGATTTCGAAGAAAAAGAAGATGTGGAAACCTCCGGATTTGTACACGTAAGCTATTAAATCGACTACATAGAGAAGTCAAGATCTAATTCTCCGAGCAATACCTTTACAACGAAAATCATTTTTCCGTACTTCTCAAAAGAAGTCTTAATTTCCTTTTGAACAACGTTCAATACGGTGTCATAATCACCTTGAAGATGTGTGGCTGTTGCATTAACCTTGACCGTAATCCCAGCCGCTTGGCATCTTTCGATAAAATCCAGAATGATGCGTTCGTAATCCGCGTTTAGTGGGTAATTGCTTATTTCTACTGTTGTTTTCATGTTTTTTTGAAGTGCTTTGTTGGTTGAAGGTGGAAGGAGTTGTAGAAGGTAAAAAGTGAAAAGCTGAAGGAGTCTTTCCACTTTCAACTTTCTACTTGTTACCTATTTCTCTTCCTCCTCTATCGGTTCATCTCTTAACTCAATAAACGCATCGATTTTCTCATTCTCAATCAATACGTGCAAGTTGTAGTACACAATCTTCCATTCACCTTTAATCTTTCGAACGATTCCCGTTCCACGACAGCCGCGCATCCAGGTATCCAAATCTTCGTCAAACCAACCTGTTTTTCCATCTTTCGAAAACGCCCAGATACGATTCGATGGTTTGAAGTCCCATGCCTTGCCTCTATCAAAATACGGTTTGCAGAACGCCATGAATTCTTCTTGCGTCCAGCGTTCTTCGGGAGCGGTTCCGAGGAATACAAAATCTTCTGTTGTTACTCCAAAATAACCGTCAAAATCCCCTTGTGCGGCGGCAACATGCCAATCATCAACGAGGGCATTCAATGCAACGGTTGGATCAGGCTTTGATGTCATGGCCAACAATGGCACAACTACCAGAGTTAATATCAAAATCTTCTTCATAGCGGAAATATAAGGCAAAAAAATCCCGGCACTTTAACAAGCACCGGGATTTTTAAAATCTACGATTTTACAATCATTATTTTTCCATTTCAAGACACATCTTCACTGCTTCCGCAAGGTTGATGATCCCTCCAGTAGTTGACAAGTTTCCGAAGTCAACCATATCAGACTCCAAATCTTCTTCACGGCTCATTCCACCTGGTTTCACCTGCAATTCTCCTCGGTAAACTGTAGCAGATGCCAACAATACCTCAGCGATTTCTTTCATAGACATTTTCGGGAAGTACGACTTCAAGAACGCCGCTGCTCCAGATACCATTGGACATGCCATTGAAGTTCCTTGCAACTCTTGGTAATCACTTTGTGGTACTGTATTCAAAATCTCCATTCCTGGTGCAAATACGTCTACTCCACGCTCAGCGTAGTTAGAGAAAGGTGCTGGAAGCATATCTTCTTTCACGTAACGTGTGCTCGCTCCAATTGTAAGGAAGTGATCTAATTTCTTCATTTGGAAATCGTACATAGATGTCGGGAAGTTAGACTCCTCATCGATGTTCTTGCTGTCGTTTCCAGCAGCGTGGATACACAAAACTCCTTTTGAATCCGCGTATTTGAATGCTTCGTACACTTCTTCCGCGTGCGGAGAGTATGCTTTACCGAAAGACATGTTTATCACTTTCGCTCCATTATCAACTGCGTAACGAATTGCCAACGCGATATCTTTATCGAACTCATCACCGTTAGGCACAGCGCGAAGTGACATCAACAAAACATCGTTTGCTACACCGTCGTATCCGATTTCGTTTCCACGAACCGCACCAACAATACCACCAACGTGTGTTCCATGCAATGCATCTGGACCTTCAACATCATTGTTACCGTAGTTAGTATCTGTAAAATCGTTAGGATCATCTCCTACAACTGCACGACCATCGTGATCAGGGTTGAAGTGTACCTCGTACTGAGTTGTGTAGTACTCCAAAGCACCTTTCAAACGCGCTTTAGTCGCCTCATCAGCATTCGCCATACGCTGCTTGATGATTGTAATAATCTGCTCAGCTTGTCCACGATTTGCTTCAACCTCAGCTTTTACTTCCAAGTACAAATCGTACTCTTCCGCTTCTTCTTCGCTAGTAATGGAAATTGGCATTTTTCCGTATTTCTTATCAAGCTCAGCGTAAATACGCGTTACTTCCAAACGAATATCGTTCGCGTTTTCACCGTTAGCGTTCCCTAGGAAGTTCCATCCGTGAACGTCATCGATATATCCGTTGTTATCATCGTCAATTCCGTTTCCAGGGATTTCATCTTCGTTCACCCAGATACGACCTTGCAAATCTTCGTGTTCAATATCCACACCAGAATCAATGATGGCAACCACCACTGTTTCAGAATTGCGGTTTTTCAACATTTTATACGCCTTCTCAGTATTCATTCCTGGGCCTTTACCGTTGTACCAGTTTGGAATTTCTTTTTGACGCTTTTCTTCAGCTTTCGCCGCTTTCTTCTCTTCTTTCGTCTGTGCGTACATCACGTTCGTGATACCGATCGCAAACACAGCAAGAGATAATCTGATAATAATTTTGTTCATATTATAGTGTGTTTAGAAAAAATGATTGCAGCATAAAAATAGAACTATTCTGTACTTGGACTCTGAAAAATTAACCTTTCGGCGTATATTTACGTCTATATGGTATAAAATCCTGACAAATGGTGAACTCTAAAATTGGACATTTATTTGTCCTACTACTACTCCTACTACCCTCGGTAACGAACGCACAAAAATTTGGATTTGATAAAGTCTTGCGGGAAGCACCGGACGCACCCACAGTTTTCTGTGTTCCGAATTCATTGCAACACAAAGAACTCTTGTACAAAGAAGGAATTCATGTGAAATTCCAAACGGAGAATTGGTTGTTTATCACCACTACTCCAACTTGGATCGATTCTCACAAGAAAGATGGATCATTGGACAATTTCTACTTCGAATTTGCTCCTCCAGCGACTTTGGGAGATACTGCTCGCTTCCATCACAATGTTGATGACGTACATGCAGGTGCAGCTCCTTTGAATACACCTTACACTGGTCAGGATATCATTGTTGGAGTTGTAGATCAAGGAATTGACTGGTTGCATCCTGATTTTCTGGATGCCAATGGAGATACACGTGTCTTAAGATATTGGGATCATTCCGTAAATGGGAATGCTCCTGCTGGATTTGGATACGGATACGAATGGGACAGTACAGCAATCAACAATGGAACATGTACGAGTACCGAAGAAGCTTCTGCTCATGGATCTACGGTCGCCGGTCAGGCGGTTGGAAACGGTAACGCCAATGGATTGAACATCGGAATGGCTCCGGACGCAAACATCGTAATTGTAGAAACCAACTTCAACCTACCAAATTGGACATTAACAATTGCTGACGCGGTAGATTACATCTTCCAAATTGCAGATCAATACAACATGCCAGCGGTAGTGAACCTAAGTCTGGGAACATACCTTGGAAGTCATGATGGAAGCGATCCAGCTTCTGAAATGATGGAAGCATTGATCGACGAGAAGCCGGGAAGAATTGTCGTAGGTGCGATGGGGAATTCGGGTGTACAAGGATATTACCACAATCAGAACCCAAGCATTACTTCAGATACAAGCTTTGTTTGGTTTACGAACAATCCAGGGTCTCAAATTGGCCCGAATACGGTATTCTTTGATTTGTGGTCGGATTTAGCAGATGCCAATTATCATTTTGCCATGGGAGCCAATGCTCCTGCTCCGGGATATACTTTCAGCGGAAGAACGAACTTCTACGATGCTGCGACTATTGGTGATGCTACAACAGTGGATACCATTTGGAATGGAAGCAATCAAATTGGAACAGTGACCTACTACACAGAAGTAATTACTGGTTTGTTCCATTTACAGGCAGTTGTGGAGGTAGATTCAACTGATTATTTGTTCCGCTTTGAAACTACCGGATCGGGTAAATACGACTTATGGTCGGGAGAATGGCTGCAGTTGAACGATATGGTGACAACCATCCCAACAGCTGTTGAATTGCCTGATATCGTGAACTACGTAATGCCGGATTCTTTGCAAACTTTGGTTTCCTCGTGGAACTGTTCAGAAAAAGTCGTCTCTGTTGCCAACATGAAAAACAGATGGACATTTACCGATCGTAACTATGTTACCTACCCTATCAATGGTGTTGACGCACAAGAAAGAAGTCAGAATTCAAGTCGTGGCCCAGCGAGACACGGAGTAATGAAGCCAGACGTAATTGCGGCAGGAGATAATTCTGTTACAGCGGCGCCTCTTTGGGTTTTACAAAATCCGGTGTACTGGTCTGTAGTTGATTCGGCAGGATGGCACGCAAGAAATGGAGGTACTTCTATGGCATCGCCAGTAGTTGCTGGAATTGCGGCCTTGTATTTAGAGCGTTGTGGAATGGCCACCTATCAGAATTTCTTGGATGATTTGCATACAACATCGTACACGGATCAATACACAGGATCAGTTCCAAACTTCGAATATGGTTACGGAAAAGTGGATGGATTTGAAATGCTTCTAGCTCAGACTTTGGAGCCTACACCTACTGTTATTTACGATGGTACAGGGTTGGAATCGTCTACAGCCGATAATTATCAATGGTATATTAATGGTGTTGCCGCAAACGGAGAAACGAATCAAACGATTACTTACCAATCGGACGGTAGTTACCAAGTAATGGCGATCAACGACGATGGATGTTTTGCATTGTCTGCTCCAGTAGCTGTCAGTCTTTCCCTTTCTGAAATCGGAATTGAGAAGTTCAAGGTATATCCGAATCCTTCTTCAGAATCCATTCAGATTGTTTCTAGCGAAGAAATTTTGGACGTACGCTGCTTCGACATTAATGGTAGATCGATTGAATTGAATCTATCTGGAGATCAAATTGATGTAACCAACATGCTATCAGGCAGCTACATTCTTGAAATTTCAACTGCTGCAGGAACAGCTACGGCTCGCTTTGTAAAATTGTAATTCCGTCAATGTTTAAAGTCGCTTGCGATGTGAAATTTCGTATTTTTGGCACTTTAATTTTGACAAATGGATTTATCTGGAATTATATCTATATCGGGAAGACCGGGACTTTACAAAGTTATTGCGCAGGGGAAGAATAGTATTATCGTTGAATCGTTGATGGACAAGAAACGATTTCCAGCGTACTCTTCAGATCGAATCTCAGCGTTAGAAGACATTAGCATCTACACGATCGATGATGACAAACCTTTGAAAGACATTTTTGCAGACATTTACGAGAAGCAAGAAGGAAAAGAAGGGCCATCGCACAAATCGGATATCGGAGAATTGACCGAGTATTTCGCAGATATTCTGCCGGACTATGACGAAGAGCGTGTTTATGCATCGGATATTAAAAAACTTTTCCAGTGGTACAACCTCATTTTGAAAGTTGGAGCTTTGGATGCTACGCCAGAAGACGAAGCCGATGAAGACCAAACAAAAGCCGAAGTTTCCGCCGACGAGGAAGAATAAGCCGAAACAGAATTGAAATAACTAAAACATAGAACCGGTTGTCCTGCTTTGTCAAGACGCCGGTTTTCTTTTTGCTATGAATATTACCAGACCGGAACGACAATTTATTGCACAGGATTTGACCATTGATTCTTGGGAGAAAATTGAAACGTATTACAACGATCTTCTGGATCGCGACATTTCTACGGAAGAGAATTTTATTAAGTGGCTCCACGATATTAGTGAGTTAGAAGCCATTCTTGAGGAAGATTTGGCGTGGCGCTATATCAAAATGACCATAAATACTAAGGACGAAGCGCTGAGCGAAGCCTATACTTTCTTCGTAACAGAGATTCAGCCGAAATTGGCTCCGTTGGAAGATCAATTGAACCGAAAACTGATTGCTTGTCCATTTACGGAGGGATTAAAATCAGACTCGGCCTACGCTATATTGTTCCGAAGTATTGAAAACGCCTTGAATCTGTATCGCGAAAAAAACATTCCGATTCAGGCTGAATTGGCGCAAGAAAGTCAGAAGTACGGCGCTTTATCTGCGGCGCAATCGATTGAGCACAATGGCGAGACTATTACCATGCAGAAGGCTGCCCTCTTCTTAAAAGAAACGGATGAAACCGTTCGAAAGGAAGTCTTTGAGAAGATGGGAGATCGTCGTCGCGAAGATTTTGAAAAGTTCGACGAACTCTTCGATACGTTACTGAAAAAGCGTCATCAAGTCGCACAGAACGCAGGATTCGATAATTTCCGAGATTACAAACTGCAAGCAATGGGACGATTCGACTACACCGTTCAGGACTGTCGCGACTTCCATCAGTCGGTAAAATCTACCATCGTTCCTATCCTAAAGGAAATTCAGCAGGAACGTTTGGTAAAACTAGGGAAACATCAATTCAAACCTTGGGATTTGGACGTAGACCCGGAAGGAAAATTGCCTTTGAAGCCCTTCCAAAAAGGATCGGAGTTGTTGGATGGAAGCATTGCAATGTTCGATCGCGTTGATCCTTATTTCGGAGATTGCCTTTCCACCATGTCTACCATGGGCCATTTGGATTTGGAATCAAAAGATGGAAAATCCCCTGGAGGATACAATTATCCTCTCTATGAAATCGGAGTCCCGTTCATTTTCATGAATGCCGTGGGATCTCAACGTGATTTGGTAACCATGGTGCACGAAGGCGGTCATGCCGTGCATTCCTTCTTAAGCCGTGAGCTAGAAATCACTGGATTCAAAAGCTTGCCGTCCGAAGTAGCAGAGTTGGCTTCTATGTCCATGGAACTTCTAACGATGGATCAATGGCAAGAATTCTACGCGAACAATGACGATCTAAAACGCGCCAAAAAAGAGCAGTTGGAAACCATTCTTCGTTTGCTTCCTTGGATTGCACAGGTTGATGAGTTCCAGCACTGGCTGTACGAAAATCACGAACATACGGCGGAAGAACGACACAATTATTGGGTAGAACTCTCTGAACAATACGGAACCGGATTGGTTGACTGGAGTGGATACGAGGATTTACAACGAACTTCGTGGCAACGTCAATTGCACATCTTTGAAGTTCCTTTCTATTACATAGAATACGGGATTGCGCAGCTGGGCGCATTGGGTGTTTGGAAAAACAGTTTAGAGGACAAACCTAAGGCAATTCAATCGTATAAGAACGCGCTAAAACTTGGCTATACGCGCTCTATCCCAGAGATTTATGCGGAGGCGGGTGTCACGTTTGATTTTACGGAAGCGAACATCAAGTCGTTGGCATCCTTTGTTCAGGGACAATTGTCTGCGTTGAAATAAGCTTGAAAGGAACTTTTTTCGACAATAGAATTCTTGTACAAATTAAATTTCCTGCTATATTTGCACCCGCAATTAACAATTGCTGATTACTGTAAAGAACTCTGAATGGACAGAGCATACAGTGAGAAATGGCGAGGTAGCTCAGTTGGTTAGAGCGCCGGATTCATAACCCGGAGGTCGGGAGTTCAAATCTCCCTCTCGCTACAAGAAGGAAGTCAATTGACTTCCTTTTTTGTTTACTAAAATTTTAAGAAGAAAGCACAAGGGTAAGTTTCATTTGATTTGTATAGTGATCCTGACTTTTGCACGAGACCCCTCCTCCCTTCCATCCAGTTTCTTAATTTTAAATCATGAAAACTACGTATATCATCCT
This sequence comes from Fluviicola sp. XM-24bin1, assembly GCA_003149635.1. Classification (GTDB taxonomy): domain Bacteria; phylum Bacteroidota; class Bacteroidia; order Flavobacteriales_D; family Crocinitomicaceae; genus UBA4466. The sequence goes on along the minus strand of QCWI01000005.1, from coordinate 145,333 downwards.
CAGCGCACTACTGCTCGTTTTTGCTGCATCTTGTTCTTCTGAGACCGACGACAAACAAGGTTCACAAAATGACTCCAAAAAGGAAAATACTTCCAACAAACTTGGTAAGAAAACAAAAGCTCCGATTATCAATATCAGCGAGTTTTCAGAGATGTCTAAAGAAGATTTACGACTGGCTCGAAACACAGTTTTTGCAAAGTACGGTCGTGTTTTCAAATCGAAAGATTTAAAAGAGCACTTTGCACAGCAGGATTGGTATAACGAGAATCCATCGTTCAAGCAGAGCGATATGAAACAGCAGGATATTGATATCGTGAACCTGATTCAACGTTGGGAAGAGAAGACAGAAGTGCTTATGAAAGAGCGAGCGGATATTACTGGAAATGGTACTTACGAAGATTGCTTTGTGCTCTACAATGAAAACAAAGGAACCTACTCTATTATTGTCAATGACTTCAGTCAAGAGTTCGACCATTTCTGGGGGCAGGCCGATGATAGTCAAGGTCTACCTTCTGATTGGACGAAAATCAACGCGAGAATTGTTGATGTGGATTCGGAAGATTTCAAGCAGGAAATTTTGGTAAGTCAACGATACGCCGATTGGGAAGATCCGGGCACACACAACATTATTGTAGCTTTCGATAATGGCGTCAAGGTGACAGAACTGAGCAGTACCGATTATGACGCAGGAACTTTAAATTTCGATGGCGCAGGAGAAGTTACAATGAATTACTCCAATTGTCCTGCACATACGAAATATTACAAATTAGAAAGAGGAAAGTTGGTGCAGTCCGACGAAATCATTGGCCCAATGCCACCGGAAGGATGTGCGGCATGTTTCTCAGGAGACGCCTTGGTTTCTATTTCCAAAACGGAAACGAAACCCATTTCTGAATTGAAACGTGGCGATTTGGTTCTAACTTACAATGCAGCAACGGAGGCCTTCGAACAAACGGAAGTGAGACGGATTTTGAGCGTTTATCACAACAATTTATATCGATTAAAGATCGGAGATGAAGTGATTACTGTTACGGAAGATCATCCTTTCTTAACCGAAGAAGGCTGGTGTTCTCTAGCTCCTGAAAAAACAATGAAACGCTACGGTTACAAAAACGTTTCAAAGCTTGAAGTTGGAACGGACTTGATCCATCAAGCCGGAAATGTAGCTATGGTTCAGGGTGTAAATGAACTTCTGGAAGGTCAAATGACTTACACAATTTCTACCTTGGCAAATGGAAATAATTTCATCGTAAACGGCGTTGTCGCGGGAACAGAAAATGCATTACATCACTTCTGACGAATCGTTGGAATTTGAAACCCAAGGCCCGCTGAGAATACAATCTCATTCATCAAGATAGACCCTGAGGGGAAACCGCGCATGTTCGAATGCAAATAGGACACTTGCGAAAAGAAATGGAAGTACTTCCAAACGTAATAGTCAAATCCAGCTACTATACTAATGGACGGAGCCAATGATCTCGTGTACGGATCTTCCCCTTCGTTGTTAAGCCATGGCGTGCGCTTCAATACGTTATACCCGGCAGGATGCCAAATTTCACATCCCAATTCCCCAGACTGCGTTGATTCAAATGATAGAAGGCTCCAAAATAAGAACGGAACATGTCGTCGTCATAAAATTCAACGACCGTGCTGTTTAGGAACAAATACGAATCGCTTTTAACGCTTACGGCTTTTGAAACGTGGTACTCGGCAAATCCATGCAAATGAAATCTATTTACTCCATCGGTTAAACCAATCGATGGTGCATACGTTGCCGAGGCAGAAATCAATCCAGAAACGCGCCATTGTTCAGGCATTCGCATAATAGCATAGCCGTAACGATCTTGAGCATACATAGTCAGTCCGAAACTGAAACATGCGGCGAATAAAAACAGCTTTCTTACCATAGATCAGCGATTTTGTAATTGACTCCAACATGAAACAAAAGATGTCCTTCCATACTGCTACCTGACTCTTCATGAAAATGCACATGACCGTCGTGATAATCTGCATGAATTTCATCTCCAAGATGCAACATATACTGTCCGACCAAAGAAAGATCCAGTCGCTCCGTAAGATTAAAATGAACGCCTAATCCAGCTTGAGCAGCGGAACTCCAGCGATTAATGTTATTACTCCTGTTTCCATTTTCTTGGATAAATGTCCTATCAAAACAGTGTCCTGCTAGAACATACGGTTGCACCTTCGGAATTGGATTTTTGAAAGGATAATACAAAACGCTCCATCCTATGTGGTAATCCGTTCTTGAGGCATAATCACCGATATCACTCTGAATGTAATCGAAGAACCAATCCGAATTCACACGATCCGAGAATTGAAGACGAAACTGTCCGCCCATGCCAAATCCATCCGATTCGTTGTGATGACCATTGAAGGAACTCAGCGTTGATCGCATTCCAAGGGAAAATATTCCCCATCTATTGTTATTGATTTGTAACGGTTGTGCTTGTGCGTGAACACCGAAACACACCAGTCCGATGATGAGTAGGTACTTCATGGTTCTTGTTTTTGGGATTTCTAATATGACAATTAAAATGATAGTCTCCCCCTACTCGCTTGTCAAAGTTTAAATTCAGAATACAAAAAATGCGGCCCGAAAGCCGCATTTCTTATGTTAAGATTGTTCCTTCTTAGCTTGAAAATTTCTCAATAACTTCTTGCGTTACGCCTGTATTCGAGAATCCTCCATCATGGAATAGATTCTGCATGGTAACGTAGCGTGTCAAATCAGAGAACATTACGATACAGTAATCAGCACAAGCTCCTGCATCCGCATTTCCAAGTGGTGACATCTTCTCAGAGAAATTGATGAATTCGTTGAATCCTTTCACTCCACTTCCTGCGGTTGTCATTGTAGGAGATTGAGAAATCGTATTCACACGTACTTTATCCGAAACTCCATAGTGATAACCGAAGCTACGTGCCACAGATTCTAAGTAAGATTTGTTATCCGCCATATCATTGTAATCCGGGAATACACGTTGCGCCGCGATATAACTCAAAGCTACAATCGATCCCCACTCATTCATGGCATTCAGCTTCTTCGACGTTTGCATTACCTTGTGGAAAGACAACGCAGAAACATCCAATCCTTTCATCGTGAAATCGTAGTTCTCATCTGTATAGTGACGTCCTTTACGTACATTCACTGACATTCCAATTGAGTGTAAGATAAAGTCGATCTTACCTCCAAGAATTTCCATTGATTCAGAAATCAACTTTTCAAGATCCTCTAAGCTAGTTGCGTCAGCAGGAATTACCTTACTTCCTGTTTTCTCAGCAAGATTGTTAATCTCCCCCATGCGCATGGCAATCGGTGCGTTGGTCAATACAAACGTGGCTCCTTCTTCGTGCGCACGTTCCGCTACTTTCCAGGCGATGGATTGCTCGTTCAAAGCTCCAAAAATAATCCCTCGTTTTCCTTTCAATAAGTTGTTTCCCATGTTTATTTATTTATGACTGCAAATTTAGCAGAATAATGTTCTCAATGATTCATTTCAATGTGAAGTCCATCATAGGCTGCAAAGACATTTTCAGGCAGTTCTTTTTCAATGTCTTCGTGCTTCCCGAACAAATGTGAGATGTGCGTTAAATACGCCTTTTCTGGATTGATATCGCGAATAAATTCCAACGCTTGTTCCAAATTAAAGTGCGAAATATGTTCTTCTCTACGCAAAGCATTTACTACCAAAACTTTGGTTCCTCTAATCTTTGCGCGTTCCTCTTCCGAGACCGTTTTAGCATCTGTGATATACGTGAAATCCTCAATACGGAAAGCCTGAACGGGAAGTTTATAATGCATGACCTCAACTGGAGTCACCTCCATATCATTAATGCGAAAAGGAGAGTTATCAATTCGATTCAGATTCACTGCTGGAACACCGGGATATTTGTTCGCCTCAAACACGTAATAGAATTCTCTGCGCAATGCCTTTTCTACTGCCTCTGAGCAATAGATTTCCATATCCTTTTTCTGTTTGAAATTGTACGCCCTCACGTCATCCATCCCGGCAAGATGATCCTTGTGTTCATGTGTATAGATAAGGGCTTCAAGCGATTGCACATTCTCTCTCAACATCTGTTGACGGAAGTCAGGCCCTGTGTCAATTACGTAGTTCTTTCCATGGTATTCGATCAACACAGAAACGCGTAAACGCTTGTCTTTAGGATCATTCGATTGGCAGACTTCACATCCACAAGCAATGACCGGAACACCCTGAGAAGTTCCTGTTCCTAAAAAGGTCACTGAAAAGTTCTTTCCCGAATTTGACATGAAAACAAAAATAAGGAATAAGCCAGTATGATTTTTACGCTAAAAATTGAATTCAAACAGAAGATATTTTCATATAATCTTCACTCATTTTCAATTAAAATGAATTTTTTTTCAAAAAAATGAAAAATTTTTCAGCCCGGTCAATCACCAGTAAACGCTAGGCATGCACAACTAGTTTACCGATTAACAATAAGTTAAATTTAAAACATTTATCATGCATGCCTACCAACCATTCCCTAACCACGTGCGTTTTATTCGTACAGCAACTTACTAACAGCAACAACATGATCAACTACTCAACTATCACCACAGCCCTTGTATTATTTTTTCTTTCCTTCAGTGCATCCGCTCAAACGTACACAACGATGACGACAGGTGCATGGACAAACACAACAAACGTTTGGTCAACGAACGGAGGTGCTTCACCTTGTGGATGTACTCCCGGAGCTGCTCCTGGAGCCATAACTGTGAATGTAGCGCATCCTCTAACTGTAACCCCAAATATGTCTTTCATTGGAACCACCATGACTGTTATGGCCACTGGATCGCTTACTGGTGCTTTCGATTTATCCGTATTCAACGGGAACCTTGACATCTAAGGGCCAGTGAGCTTATCTGGATATTCACAATCTGGTACAACTCTTACTACGGTTCATTTTGGAGGGAGCATTATTGCTTCGAATCCAGTAGCAATTACAGGAGGAACACTTACAGTAGATCAAGCGATTTTCACATCGGGAAGCGTAACAGTTTCGGCAGGTGCGACGCTCAATTTGTTAAATGGTTCAAAATGGAATATCGTTACTGGAAACCTCAGAAATAGAGGTACCATCAACCTTGATCCTGGTACGTGCATCGAAACGAATGGAAATATTCAGAATCAGGCTACTGGAGTTATTAATGGAACAGGAGCCTTGAATTCTGGCGGTAATATCAATAACTTTGGTTCGATCGCTCCAACCATCTCAGGGTGTGCTAAAAGAGCAGGTGTTGGAATGACAACACCAGAGGATTGCACAACTGCCCAGGGCATATGTAATTCTATTGTTCTTCCTATTGAACTGGAATCATTTACTGCTGAAATCAACGAGTACAACGAAGTAGAATTAAACTGGGTGACGCTTTCAGAATTGAACTCAAGCCATTTCATTGTATCAAAGTCAACAGATGGATTTAACTGGACGGATATCATCAGTGCTGAAGGAGCAGGAACGACTCAAGAAAAGCAGTTCTACTCAGGTTACGACGAAGCGGCGCCGGGTGTTACCTACTACCGATTGACTCAATTTGATTTTGACGGTCGAAAAAATGTATTTGGCCCGGTAAGTGTTACAAATAAGAGCATTAAAGAGTTGACAGCATTCCTAAATCCAATTAACGGAAATGGAAAACTAACACTTGATGGAGTTTCAGAAACCGGAACATTGATTTTGTCAAACTCACAAGGAATTCAAGTAGATGTAATTTCTTTCAACGCTGCGAATGGGCAATTGGAATACCAATTGAACAACCTTCGAAGTGGCATCTACTTATTGACAGTTGCTGTGGGTGACGAGACGAAAACGGAACGTATCATCGTTACTGAGTAGTCCGTTACCCCTTTTTCAGCAAAGATATTAGGAGGAGCACCCAACCAACAATCATGAGTGTTCCCCCTATTGGTGTTACAGGCCCTAGAAATTTTAGTGAAATTCCCATAATCGGTTGTAATGCCAATAAGAAAATCGATCCGCTGAACAGAACCACTCCAATCAAGAGCAATCGATACGTCCATGTTAATTTAGGAAGACGGTCTGCAGCCAATCCTAAAATCAAGAAGGCCAATCCGTGATACATTACGTATCGAACCCCTGTTTCAAAAGATGCCAATTGCTCAGCTTCGAGACGTTCTTTTAAAGCGTGTGCTCCAAAGGCTCCGAGTACAATTCCTAGTACAATTATAATAACGCCGCTAACGACAATGGATTTATTCATGGTACAAAGATAGAGTGTAATCCAGTACAGACCTCCACCCTTTCCAATGATTGTAGTCACCAATGGTTTCGTTGTGCCAGATACATCGGAAAGTTCCTCCATAATGCTTAACTTCTTCGTGCAGCCCCTTAATTCGGTCTTTCGCGGCTTCAGGAGTGAGTTTCAAGTATTCGTTCAACGTACCGTCCATATACACAAAGGGATGAATTATCAATTCCGTAATTGATTCTTCCAGTAAATCGTACCAAGGAAACGAACGCGCGGTTCCAGCGCGAAATCCAGTAGCGTCTGCGAATCCCATAGTGTAATCATTTTTGATCCCAGCTTTTAAGAGCGTTCTATACGAATCTGGTAATTTAAACCGCAAGAAATGCTGTCGACTCACGTTTACTCTTGAACCGGTAATAGCTTCAAGCTTTTTCCTTTCATCTTCAACCATACTCGGAGAACAGAACGATTTATACGAAGGATGAATCCCAACGGGTATTTTCTCTGAAATCTCTTTAATTACGTTTTGATGCTCAGGAAGACTGACGTCCAAATTTCGATCGTACTTTCCGTGACTTTCTACCAACCAGAAAACGCGTGTCTTGAATTTTTCAGAGATGGAGCTGATATCAGTGAAGGTATCGTAAGGATCTTTTCCGCCGCTTTCCACTTCCTTTCTTTCGCGCAATCGTTTCTTATTGTTCTGAACCCGATCTCGCATAATAGATAATGTCCTACGAATCCCAAGCTTGTGCTTGTAAGCATAAGTATTATCGATATCAAACGTAACCTCAAAATCAGAAGATCGTTCCTGCACTGAAATATCGATTGAGTTCAATATATGTTCAGCCCATCGATCACAAATAGCGAATTCCAAAATACCGTTTGCTTTTAACTCACTTTGCTCTGCAGTAAAACGGTCATGATGATCCCAGATGGTAGCGGTGTATTCCTCCATTCGAGTCAGAACGTAGAAGATCGATGCGAAGTAATCCTTTCTTTCATTGAACAAATAGACCTTGGCTTCAGAATCAAAAGTGGCTCTCCTTTCGAGATTTTCGTCGTATAACAATTCCGAGGCACCACCATCGAACGTGTAATCTATATGCGCTTCCTCATCTCCTAGAATAAAACTGTAATCAATTGACCTCTGTTTAAAGACAAAATCACACACGTAAGTAAGACGCGGTGTAACCTCGTTTACTTTAATTTTTACGGTAATCTGGGAATCGGAACTCATAGTTTGCCTTCATCGGCAAAACTAAAGTAATTATTTCCTGCAACGATAATGTGATCTAGAATTTGCACATCAATATATTCGCCGAACTTTTTCAGCGATTCTGTTAACTGCACATCTGCCATACTTGGCGACGCGTTCCCACTGGGATGATTGTGCGCCAAAATTATCCCCGATGCTTTCGTCTCCAAACCATAATTAAAGATGATTTTACCATCCGCTACCGTTCCTGAAACCCCTCCTTTGGAAATTTGTGCTGTTTTCAAAACGCGATTTCCACGACTTAAATAAATGGCGTAAAACTCTTCGTGATCCATATCCATAAATACTGGAGAAATGTATTCATAGGCATCTCCGGAGCATTTTATTAAAGCCTGATTGGCAATTTTGCTTTGCTGACGGCGACGCACCAACTCCATCACTGCTAATATCTCGGTAGCCTTGGCTTTACCGACACCTGGAAAGCGAACCAAATCATCTATCGTTTTTCGGGCCAATCGATGCAAATCGTGATCTACACTTTGTAAAATGGTTCGAGCTATATCTAACGCACTCAAATCTGGGGTTCCAGATCGAATGACGATCGCGAGTAGCTCGGCATTGGTAAGGGATTTTCTTCCGTGGTTTTGTAATTTCTCTCTTGGTTGTTCTTCAATTGACCAATCTTTCATGGGCTTGCGCAACACAATTTCCTTCATTCTTCATTTTTTCGACAATTAACCATGGATACTTTCTTTAAGATACAATTTTCCCTTCGGTTTTTCGACATATCTTGCCCACATGCGAAACTTTTTTTTCCTCTTCTTATTCTTTAGTGCCTCTTCGGCTTTCTCCCAGCAATATTCGTTAGATGATTATCTCTCCGAAAATGAAAATCTTGACAAACTGGTCGATAGCATCTTTAATAATCTGAGTGCTCACGATCGCGTGTCTCAGCTAATAATGCCCGCTGTAGGACGTTTGGGTTCTCCTGAAGATTCTGTGAAAGCGTGGGTCGAACAAAAGAAAATTGGCGGAGTTTTATTACTAAACGGAACCACAGATCAATTCTCAAACTGGACAAACTTGTTCAATGGAATGAACGTTGAGAATGGCGCTCTTCCTTTCCTATATTCTGCCGATGCCGAACCGAGCTTGGTGAATCGGAAATTAATGGGATCCCGAACCGTGCCTAAAGCGAATCAAATCAAAACGCAAGAGCAATTAGAACAAACAGCGACAATCATCTCGGAAGACTTAAATAAGGTAGGAGTGAATTATAACTTCGCTCCGGTGGTCGATGTGGCGAAAAACAAAACGGTAGGATACCGAGGATTTGGAAGCAATCCGCAAAACATTCTTCCATTTTCAGAAGAATTCATTTGGACGACGCAAGAGCATAACATCATCGCCACAGCAAAGCACTTCCCAGGGCACGGATTGGTTTCTGGGGATACCCACAAAAGCTTGCAAGTAATTGATGGAGATTTAAAAGAGTTAGAATACTATCCTCCTTTGATTGACGCTGGAGTGCTCTCCGTAATGGTTGCGCACATCGCTATTAAGAATAATAAGCTATTCGGAACGGATGGTATGCCTGCTACTTTATCAGAAACCGTGGTGACTCAACTTCTGCGTGACAGCTTAGGATTCGAAGGGTTAATTGTGACAGATGCACTCAACATGGGTGGGGTAATTCGCTTCGAAAATGTTTCAGTAAAAGCAATTGATGCTGGCTGTGATATACTCTTAATGCCTGTGAATGTATCGAAATCGCATGCTCAATTGCTAAAAAAGTACAGCGAACAGCAAGTTTTTGAAGAAAAAGTTAACTCATCTTGTAAACGAATAATTCGAATGAAAATCTGCTTAGGACTTATCGATCCCTGAGTTTTAATTACCTTCGAAACAAACGCTCATTTGCAATTCGCCGTTGTAATGCTAACTTTGAGTTAATGCCGACACAACATTTGGATAACATAATAAACTCTTTTGATCCTATACATCTTGATGAGATGAATGGAACGGCTTTGATGAATCGTGTCGACACCAAATTCGTCATCACTTTCAATCAATTGCTGAATATTCTCCCTGAATTGAAAGAGCATTATCGCATGCTGGAAATTAATGGATTGCGATTGCCCAGCTATGAAAGTGAGTATTATGATAGCGAAACTCTGGACTTCTATATTGATCATCACCGCAAAAAAGTGGATCGTTTCAAAGTGCGTTTTCGAAAGTATGTGGAGTCCGATCTTTCCTTTCTTGAAGTGAAACACAAAAGCAAAGGTAGAACGGACAAACAACGAATCATGGTGAATGGGTTACCTGGAACCATGAGCGATGAGCACGCCGATTTCGTCAGAAGCACAGGCGTCCGGCAAGAGGAATTAAATCATGTCCTGACTAATTCGTTTCACCGAATTACTTTGGTTGGAAAAAACCATGTGGAACGTCTTACTTTTGACATCAACTTGGAGTTCGTTGGGAATAACAAGACAAAAATGTTGGAGAATTTGGTCATCGCGGAGTTGAAACAAGAACGTCTATCCAGACAATCGCCGTTTTACCAGATTGTAAAAAGCTTGATGATCCGTCCCTACCGAATTAGTAAATATTGTATCGGAGTAATCGAACTTTATGGAAAAGAGAACGTAAAATACAACCGATTCAAAAAGAAATTGCTCAAAATAAATAAACTACAAGCCAATGTTGCTTAAAGCTGCACCTGTATCGTCGATCGAAGAAATTCTAAACATTTCATGGTTCGACGATGACCTTTACAAACTAATCTTTCGTCTAGGAGTAAACATCATCTTCCTTACGATCATCATTCGCTACCTGTACTATCCGGGTAAAAAACGTAAAGATTACCTCTTCACATACTATCTCATTGGTATGATTACCTTCTTCTTGTGTTTCGCATTGAAGAAGTTCAACATTGATACAGGTATGGGGCTTGGGCTCTTCGCCATATTCGGAATCATACGTTATCGAACCGATGCCATAGAAATCAAGGAGATGACCTATCTCTTCCTAGTAATTGGTGTCAGCGTTGTCAACTCATTGGCTTCGAATAAGATCAGTATCGCGGAAATGGCGGTGATCAACATCTTCATCGTAGCACTAACATTCGGCTTGGAACGGCTTTGGTTGGTTAAGCACGAAACCCGAAAAACGATTATCTACGAACGAATAGATTTAATTCGTGCGGATCGTTACGATGAAATGAAAGCGGACTTAGAAGAACGTACCGGATTACCTATCAACAGGGTCGAAGTGGGAAAAATTAACTTCTTAGACGACACGGCTCAAGTAAGAATTTATTACTTTGATGACGATCAGGCCTTTTCTGATTACAGTTCCAATTAATAGTCAAAAATGAAGTCCATTCGCTGGGCATTACTTCCATTCTCTTTGCTCTACGGAATCGCTACGGGCATACGAAATTGGTTGTTTAATATTGGCTGGAAGAAATCTTATGAAATCCCGGGAAATTCAATTACCGTAGGTAACTTATCTGTGGGCGGAACGGGAAAATCCCCCTTCGTTGCCTATTTGATTGATCACTTTTTAAACGAAGAAATTCCTGTAGCAACCTTAAGCCGTGGATACGGAAGAAAAACAAAAGGGTTCATTTCGGCAGATGGCTCAGCCACTGCAGAAACGATCGGTGACGAACCTTTGCAATACCTTCATCGGTTCGGTGATAAAATCAGCGTGAACGTAGCGGAAGAACGTAAAGTGGGCGTTGATAAAATCCGTGTAAACGAGCGAGAAGAAAGCATCATTCTTCTGGACGACGCTTTCCAACACAGAAAAGTCAAGGCCGGATTGAATATTCTCGTTACGGAATTTCATCATCCTTATTCGCAAGACTTTCTTTTACCAGCTGGAAGACTACGAGAATCGCGTTCCGGTGCCAAAAGAGCTGATCTAATCGTAGTTTCCAAGTGCCCGGAGAATATCACAGAGTCCGATAAAAAACGACTTACTTCGGAACTTCAAACCTGGAATCAACCGGTGTTCTTTTCCTCTATTCAATACGGAGATTTAATCGCGATTGCGGGAGAGCAACCCGACAAGGCCACAGACGTACTTTTGGTCACCGGAATTGGTAATGCAACGCCATTGATCCAACACCTTGAAAAGTACTATAACGTTATACATCTGAGATTTCCTGATCATCACGATTATACGCGGGCTGACATCGATAAAATTCATCAAAAATTTAATACTTTTGCTAGCCGTGATAAGGTCATTGTGACAACCGAAAAAGATTTCATGCGATTACAGAAATTCGAAGAAATTGTGGACGGTTCCGTTCCATGGCTCTATCAACCGATTAACGTAACTATCAACGAAGAAAACGAACTTAAGAACCTACTCAATACTTATGTTAGAAAAAATTAAAGAAGCATACGAATACATTCAGTCGCAAACTTCGGTAAAACCGACTGTTGGGATTATCCTTGGAACTGGTCTTGGTGGATTAGTGAAAGAAATTGAAATTGTCGATGAAATTGAATACAAAGACATTCCTCACTTTCCACTCTCAACGGTACAAAGTCATAGTGGAAAATTGATCTTCGGTAACTTAGGTGGAAAATCCGTTGTTGCCATGCAAGGACGATTCCACTTCTACGAAGGATACACTATGCAGGAATGTACGTTCCCAGTACGCGTAATGAAATTCTTAGGAATTGAGCGCCTTTTCGTAAGTAACGCTTCTGGTGGAGTAAATCCGGATTATGAAATTGGTGAAATCATGATTGTGAACGATCACATCAATCTTTTCCCGGCACACCCGCTTATTGGAAAGAACTTCGATGAGTTGGGGCCTCGCTTTCCAGACATGAGTCAACCGTACGATCACGGAATGATTGAGTTGGCGCAGCAAATCGCGAAAGAAGAGAATATCAAAGTAAGCACAGGAGTGTATGCGGGTCTGACTGGGCCAACGTTGGAAACTCCAGCTGAGTACAAATACGTTCGTATTATCGGAGCCGATACGGTAGGAATGTCAACCGTTCCGGAAGTGATTGTGGCACGTCACATGGACATCCCATGTTTTGCCATCTCAATTATCACCGACCTCGGAGTTCCGGGACACATTCAAGAAGTCAGCGTGGAAGATGTAATCGCAGTAGCGAATGCAAAAGAACCTTCCATGACGATCATAATGAGAGAATTAATTTCAAGAGTTTAAATGAATCCAGAAACGCGTTCAAAATATCAGGCGGTCATTGGTTTAGAGGTACACGCGCAAATGTTAACCAAAACAAAAGCTTACTCTAACGATGTGAACGAGTTTGGTGCTACACCGAATACAAACGTCAGTGCCATCACCCTCGGACATCCGGGAACTTTGCCACGAATGAACAAACAAACGATTCAATATGCCATCCGATTGGGATTGGCGTGCGAATCGAATATCGCGCCTGAACAGCATTTTGCTCGCAAGAATTACTTCTACCCCGATCTTCCTAAAGGCTATCAGATCACACAGGATACGACTCCAATTTGTACCGAAGGGCGTATCATCATCAAAGATGAGAGTGGAGAAGAAAAAAGCATCGGAATCACGCGTATTCACATGGAGGAAGATGCCGGTAAAAGTATGCACGACGTCGACTTGTACGATACATTAGTCGATTTGAACCGTGCTGGCGTTCCATTGTTGGAAATCGTTTCTGAGCCGGACATTCGCTCTTCTCAGGAGGCGTATAATTACGTTTCTGAAGTACGTCGATTGGTGCGTTACTTAGACATTTGTGACGGAAACATGGAAGAAGGTTCACTTCGTTGTGATGCCAATATATCCGTGATGTTGAAAGACGCTACAGAGTTCGGAACGAAAGTAGAGGTAAAAAACATGAACTCCATCCGAAATGTTCAGAAGGCCATCGAATTTGAAATTGAACGCCAGATTGAGGCGGTTGAAGCCGGAGAAACTATTTCACAGGAAACGCGTTCATTCGATGCATTGAAAGGAATTACCATCTCTATGCGTTCGAAAGAAGCTGCGAACGATTATCGCTACTTCCCAGAGCCAGACCTATTGCCGATCACCGTGTCTCAAGAACAAATCGAAGCGGTTCGAGGAAACATGCCGCCCCTACCACGCGAGTTGTTTTTGAAATATACCAACGAATTTGGACTTTCAGAATACGATGCGTCCAACCTCACGGACAATAAAGACATTGCGCTGTTCTATGAGGAGATCATTGAACACACAAAGAATTATAAAGGAGCTGCCAACTGGGTGATGGGAGATATTAAATCCTTCCTGAACAACCGAGGATTGGAAATTGCGGAGTTCCCTATTTCGGCGAAGAATATTGCGGCGCTCATTCAAATCATCGATGACGGCAAGATTTCGTCATCCGTGGCGTCTCAAAAAGTATTCCCTGCTATGCTGGAAGCACCTGAAAAGGACCCTTTGAAAATTGCAGAGGAATTAAACGTGATCCAGGATTCCAATGAGGATGCGATTTTAACGTTTATTGACGACGTAATTAAGCAACACCCGGAGGAGGCTGCACGTTATAAAGACGGAGAAAAACAATTGGTTGGATTCTTTATGGGACAATTGATGCGTGCTTCGAAAGGACAGGCAGACCCGAAAGTAGCTAATGGATTGATGCGGAAAAGATTAGAGGAATTGTAATGAAATACGTTTTTGCCTTATTTATCGGATTGATGCTCGTTTCATGTGAGAACATGGATGAGTCTGGAATTTCTGAAAACCCAAAAGAGGAACTCAAAGACAATTTTGTGATCTCAGGAAAAATCCGAAATGGGCAAAATATGACCTTCTATTTGGAAGCGCAGGCCCAAAACGGAATGATTGAAGTGGCCAAAGGAACTTCTGATGGAACGGGTAAGTTTGAAATCAAAGGAAACATTCCTGGATATGGAATCTACAGCCTTCGAATGGGAGAAACTACCGAGAAAGTAATTCCACTTACGCTGGTTCCAAATGACAAGGTGAATATCGAAGCATCATCTGCTACTTTTAAAACTCCCACAGTAACTGGAACTGATTGGTCAGCTTTGATGACAGAATACATGAAGATTTACAATGAGTTCGACAAGCAAAATACGCTGCTCAAACTGAACCCTGAAAATCTTTCCAAAGAAGAAGTTAACGCGAAGTATCAAGAATTGAGTGGTGCTGTAGACGATTTCGTACTAGAAAAATTAGACGCTGATCCCTCCAATCCATTCAACGTCATTCTCATTCCTTCGGCGATTCCGAGTCAAGGGTTTAATGATTGGCCGGCAGAGAACTTGACACGTTTAAAACGCGTAGAGCAATCTTTAATGGATCGTTTCCCTGAATCGAAATACGTGGAAAACTTAGGATTCCAGATCTATCAAATTGAGCAAGAATTCAACAAGCATCAGACCTACAACTCAGGAACACTACCGGCTCCAGATATTGAAATGGTCAATCCCAACGGGGAGATCATGCGCCTCTCTGATTTACGCGGACAATATGTTCTTGTAGATTTCTGGGCATCATGGTGTGGGCCTTGTCGACGCGAGAACCCCAACGTAGTAAGACTTTACAACAAGTACAAGAACAAAGGATTTACGATTTTTTCTGTTTCATTGGATGAGAATCCAGAAGCGTGGAAAGAAGCCATTGCGAAAGATAAATTGAGCTGGCCGAACCACGTTAGCGACCTGAAGCGCTGGGATTCACCAGTAATTCAGCAATACGGATTCACAGGAATTCCATTCACTGTCTTATTGAACAAAGAAGGGAATTTCATCGCTGTGAACCTCCGTGGTGCTGCTTTGGAACAGAAATTGAAAGAACTATTCGAAAACTAACGAATTATGAAATGGATATCACTAGCGTTGTTTGTAGGACTTCTCTCCTCTAGCATCGCCCAGGAAATTGATATAATGGTTTCGGGGAACATTTTTAATGCCGAAACGGATTCGGTATATCTCGCGCAACGTTCTGGTGATGGAATCAGCAACATTGAAGGGACGAAAATTAAAAAGAGCGGAGATTTTAAAATCGAAACGAAAGTTGCCAACCCGGATTTCTATATCCTTCGTATTGGTTCTTCCAAAATTGATTTAATCCTGCGGGAAGGTTCTGCTATCAAGGTTTATGGAGACGGATCTAACATTGAGAAATTTTGCAACATCGTTGGTTCTGATGAATCCGCGAGCATGAACGAATTCACACGCGAGAAAAATGCTTGGGTCGCTTACGTTGATTCGGTAAATGCAGTGATCGCTGCTGATCCGACACAACAGAACGCATTGCGCGGACAGTTTCAGCAAAAACAACAAGGATATCAAGCCTTAGTTCGTGCCTTCGTTCAGAACAATCAAAATTCTGCGGCATTATACACCATTCAGTCCATTATCGATCCCAATTTAGATTTCGAAGGATACGAAAGTATTACCAAGCAATTGATGGCTGGATTCAGTGAATCACCAACCGTTCAAGAGGAATACAGCAAAATGGAGAAGCTCAAGGCCGATAAATTGGCGAAAGATCCATTGGCTCCGGGAAAAATGGCACCTGACTTTACTGAAGCAATGGCCGATGGACAAATGCTCTCGCTTTCTGATTTGCGCGGAAACGTCGTTTTGCTTGATTTCTGGGCATCTTGGTGTGGGCCGTGTCGTCGTGAGAACCCGAACGTAGTTGCGTTGTACGAAAAATACAAAGACAAAGGATTCACTGTGATGAGCGTATCTTTGGATAAGGATAAAGCGAAGTGGCTTGCAGCCATTGAGAAAGATAACTTGACATGGCCAAATCACGTGAGTGACTTGCAATTCTGGCAAAGCAAAGCAGCGAAATTGTACGGTGTTACTGGAATTCCGTTCACAGTGCTTATTGATCAGGAAGGAAAAATTATTCGAACAAAATTGCGAGGGCCTCAGTTGGAGGAAGAATTGTCTCGTATATTAGGCGATTCATGACAGACACGAATCGAAAAATCTATTTTGCTTCTGACTTTCACCTGGGTGCCCCGGATTATGCAACCAGCTTAGAGCGCGAAAAGAAAATCGTTGCTTGGTTGGATCATATTAAGCAAGATGCCAGTGAAATCTTTTTGGTAGGAGATATTTTCGATTTCTGGTTTGAATACAAACGTGCCATTCCCAAAGGTTTTGTTCGTTTACAAGGTAAAATTGCCGAAATCACCGATAGCGGAATCCCTGTACACATCTTCACCGGAAACCACGACATGTGGATCTTTGATTACATCCCGAAAGAGCTCGGGGTGCAATTGCACCGAGAGCCTATCACGCGTGAATTCTTTGGAAAGCACTATTTCATTGGTCACGGCGATGGTTTAGGCCCAGGGGATCGCGGATATAAGTTTCTGAAAAAAGTATTCGCCAATAAATTCTGCCAGTGGTGTTTTGCGCGTCTCCACCCTAACTTTGGAATTTGGCTCGCTGATAAATCGTCCAAAACAAGTCGAGCTCATACCGGCGATGCAGACGAAAAATACCATGGCGATGAAAAGGAATGGTTGGTGATCTTCTGTAAAGAAATGCTAGAAAAAGAGCATTTCGATTACTTTGTTTTTGGCCATCGTCACTTGCCCATTGAGAAAGAAGTGGGTGAAAATTCCATGTATTACAACCTCGGCGAGTGGATCAACTATTGTACTTATTTAGAGGTTAGCGATTCTTCGGTTGAGATGAAAGCCTGGGAGTAAAACTCCGCATTCCACCTGAATACATTACTAGAATTATGTAATTCGAGAATTGTCGAATTTGAGCAGATACTGAGACGTATGTGTGAATAATTTTAAAATCTCCACGTACCCCAAAACTGCACGGCTTTTTCTTACATCCCTGGGAATCCGGCGCCGCCTCCCTTCATCTGCTTCATCATCTGACGCATGTTCTTAGGATTTGACATCATCTTCATCATCTTCTTCGTGTCGCCAAATTGCTTCATCAATTTGTTCACTTCCTGCATGCTCGTTCCACTTCCTTTCGCGATGCGTGATTTACGCGCACCATTGATAATCTGCGGATTTGAACGCTCTTGCGGAGTCATCGAATAAATGATCGCTTCGATGTGCTTGAACGCGTCGTCTTCAATCTCAACATCTTTCAAGGCCTTACCCATTCCAGGAAGCATTCCCATCAAGTCTTTCACGTTACCCATCTTCTTTACTTGCTGAAGCTGGCTCAAGAAATCGTTGAAATCGAATTGGTTCTTTTGAATTTTCTTTTGGAGCTTTCGCGCCTCTTCCTCGTTGAACTGCTCTTGGGCACGCTCTACCAAGGAAACAACGTCTCCTTTACCGAGGATCCGATCGGCCATACGAGCAGGATAGAATACGTCCAGCGCATCCATCTTCTCCCCGGTTCCGACAAATTTGATCGGTTTATTTACAATCGCTTTAATCGAAAGCGCCGCTCCACCTCGTGTATCACCATCAAGTTTCGTCAGCACTACGCCATCAAAATCGATGCGCTCGTTAAAGGTCTTCGCTGTATTTACAGCATCCTGACCCGTCATGGAATCCACGACAAACAAAGTCTCTGTAGGCTTGATCGTGTTCTTAACCTCTTCGATCTCGGCCATCATCTGCTCATCCACTGCCAAACGCCCCGCGGTATCGATGATAACTACATTGAATCCTTTGCTTTTCGCATGTTGAACCGCTGCTTGCGCGATTTTCACTGGATTCTTCTCTTCTTTATTCGAATAAACCTCAACATCCAACTGCTCTCCAAGAACGTGCAACTGATCGATCGCCGCTGGACGGTAAACGTCACAGGCAACCAAAAGTGGTTTCTTTCCCTTTTTGTTTTTGAGGTAGTTGGCCAATTTCCCAGAGAAAGTCGTCTTACCCGATCCCTGAAGACCTGACATCAAGACAATTCCCGGATTTCCTTTCACGTGGATTTCCACCTCATTTCCACCCATGAGTTCTTTCAACTCTTCGTGACAAATCTTAATCAAGAGCTGTCCTGGGGAAATGGACGTCAATACGTTTTGACCAAGTGCTTTTTCTTTAACAGTGTTCGTGAATTCCTTCGCTGTCCTAAAGTTCACATCGGCATCCAATAAGGCACGACGCACTTCCTTCAAAGTTTCAGCAACGTTGATTTCTGTAATTTGCCCTTGTCCTTTCAGGACTTTAAAGGCTCTTTCGAACTTATCCGTTAAATTTTCAAACATATTTTATCGATTTCAGGACTACAAAATTAACAAAAAGACCGGTCAAAATCAGTCATTCAGCGCTTTCTCCTCCTTCTTTTTAGGCTTTATTTTAGCAATCTTAATTCCAACGTAACCAAACACCACAGTCATTATAGGACTGATGATATTGAAGAAACAATAAATGAAGTACTCTCCAGTTGCTACTCCCAACACACTTGATTGCGTTGCGCCGCACGTATTCCATGGAACTAGAACCGATGTTACGGTTCCTGAATCCTCAAGCGTACGAGACAAATTCTGAGGTGCTAAACCACGATCTTTATACGCATCAGCATACATTCGACCTGGCACAACAATGGACAAGTATTGATCCGAAGCCGTTGTATTAAAGAACAAGCACGTTCCTGTAGTAGTCGCTATCAATGATCCTGTAGATCGAACCATTCGCATCAGCACTTTCGTTATCGCCTGAAGCAATCCACACGCCTCCATGATTCCACCGAAGCACATGGCACATACGATGAGCCAAATGGTATTCAGCATCCCGAACATTCCACTGGATGAAAGCAAGTCGTTCACGCCAGCATCGCCAGTTTCAATACCAACACTTGTAGTCATTGCATCGATTGATGCCATGTAAGAAGCCTGAATATAGTTAGGATCCCATACAACCGTATCTCCTTCGGTTTGAAGGTATTTCCCGGTAATTTCCTGAACTATATCTGGCTGAAAGAATACTGCTACCAAACAACCCGCGATAGTACCAATGAAAAGTGCAGGCAGTGAAGCTACCTTTTTTACGATAAGGAATACTACTAAAGCTGGCACCAAAAGGAACCATGGAGAAATCACAAAGTTCTCATCAATTAATTTGCTCATTTCCAAAGCTCCGACATCTGAGTCGTTGGTTGTAATTGAGAATCCGATGATCAAGAAAAGTAAAAGCGTAATGGTGATCGATGGGATTGTCGTCAGCGTCATATAGCGGATATGCGTGAACAAATCTGTTCCTGCCATCGCAGGTGCCAAATTCGTTGTGTCAGAAAGTGGCGACATTTTATCACCAAAATAAGCTCCTGAAATGATTGCTCCTGCAGACATCGCCGAATCAATTCCCAATGCACCTCCAATTCCGATTAAAGCAACTCCAACCGTAGCCACGGTACTCCAAGAACTTCCCGTAGCGACCGCCACAATTGCGCTAATTACACAAGCCGCGAATAAGAAGATGGTAGGATTTAAAATCTCAAGACCATAATATATCATTGTAGGCACGATTCCCGAAATCAGCCAAGCTCCAGAGAGTGCACCGATCATCAAAAGAATAAGAATAGCGGGCAAGGCAGATTTGATACTCTTAACCATCCCTTTCTCTATTTCTTTCCATGAGAATCCTAGGCGCCAGCCGACCAACCCGGCAATCACGGCTCCCACGATCAATGCCATCTGATTCGCTCCACCCAAAGAATTGTCGCCATACAAATAAACACTTAAACCTAAAAGCGCAATAAGGATTAATACGGGAATCAGAGCAAGCAGGAACATCTGCGTAGTATCAAGCTTTTTCTTTGAATCTTTGGTCATGGTTTAGTGTTTTAAATCGTTCAAAAATAGTGATTTACGAATCTTTTTTCTTCGGCTTGTAGAAAAGAAGAATGAGTACTGGCAAGATCGTGAGGTCAGCAATCAGCGCCACAATCAGTGCCAAACACAGCATGATTCCCAAATAGAAGGTTCCAAGGAAGCTGGAGAATACCAGCAACAAGAATCCAGAACAAAGAATTAATGTCGTGAGGATCATTGCCTTACCTGTGGTAAAGTAGCTTCTTCGAAGTGCATACACTACTCCTTTGCCTTTCATGAGTTCATATTTGAACTTACCGAGCAGGTGTATGGTATCGTCGACGGCAATTCCAAAGGCAATGGTGAAGATGATCGCTGTAGATATTTTCAAATCAACCCCAAGGAAGCCCATCGCACCACCAATAAATACCAGCGGGAAGATGTTTGGCACCAAACTTATGAGCATCATGCTGAAAGAACGATAAATCAATCCCATGATCAGCGCCACAATTAAGATGGAGACTGCCAATCCTTTTACCAAGCTGGTTGACATGTAACGCAGGTTCTTATCTACCAAATGTGCGGTTCCTGTTACTTGATACTTCAATTTACCGTCCATCGTTTTCCCTTTCAGGAACTTATCCAGCTTTTCGTTGAGTGCAGTGACCTTCTTATTTCCAAGATCTGGAATGGTACCACTGATTCGAATAATGGTTTCCGTACTGTCTACCATCGTTCTGAGGAACTTCCCTTCGTTCGCAATCCTCAAGGCTCTACGGACACTTCTTCGTTTGCTACGTTTTTCAGGGAGACTGTAGAATTCATCCTTCCCTAGATTCATACCTCGGTGCAACACTTTCATCGCCGTCACCACAGACAATTTGATATTTACACCGTAATCGTTAATGAGATAATTCTCAACGGAATCGATGGTTCGTAATACTTCCTGGTCCCAGATGCGTATGTTGGTATCCTTAATGGTCACTGCCATTTCAAACGGTCGGGCACCACCGTAATGATCATCCAGATAATTAAAGTCTTGTTTCAAAGGCTCGCCCTCTGATATATCATCCATGAGCATGTTGTCGCTCTCCAACTGCATGATTCCAACAACACTCAAGGCAAGGACAACTACTCCTGCAATTACAATCGAAGTTTTGTTTCGCGCAATTTTTATGAACCATTTTTCCAAGTGATTCTTCCAGAAGTGATCTTTTTTGCGTGCTGTTACATATTTCGGTCCTCCGGTGAGATAGAACAACGCTGGCAACATGGTAAAGGTCAACAGGAAGGCGATCATCACTCCGATTCCCATCACAGTTCCAAAGACTTGAATCGGTTCCACCCGAACAAATACCAATGAGAAGAATCCAATGGCCGTGGTGATAGAGGTTAATAAAGTCGCCAATCCCACTTCTCTAACGGCCAATTTTGTCGCCTCAAACGAATTATCCAATTCTCGCAGGGCATCCAGATATCGCGAGACCAAGTGAATCACGTCGGACATCGATACCACGAACATTACCGAAGGTAAGACCGTTAGAATGATATTCATCGGTTGGTTGGCAAGCGACATTCCGCCGACAAGCCAGATCATTCCGGCAACAATGACGGCCTGTGGAATCATAATTCCCCAAATCGATTTAAAGGCCACCAAAAGGAAAACGACCACGAGAACGGCACTCAAACTTAAGAAGAGCACCATTTCAAAGGACATTTTATCGATGTAATATTTCTGCCCTATGGCGCGACCACCGATCCGAAGATTATCGAATCCGTACTTCTTCGCTCTCTTTTCAATAGTATTCATCAGGACATCGCTTCCCTTTTTGGAAAGGAAATCCTTGTGGCGAATAAACAAGCAAAGCGACTTTCCGTCTTTGGCAACGAGATTGTTTACCAACTCGTTTTTCGTACTGATGTTCGCTGCGTCTCGTTTTAAATCAATGTCTTCAAAATTGATGTAAGGCCGTTCATCAGTGACACCTCCAATAATGAAATATTCCTTCTCTTGAGTAATAGAAAGAACATTCTTGACGTATTTCGCTTTTTGAAGGTCATTTGTAAGCGCATCGACTTTTTTCAGGAAATCCAAATTGTAGATTCCTTGATCGTTTTCAATGGCAATTAGAAGGAAATCGTTGTCAGATTCAAATTTTTCTCGGTAGTCCAAAAAGAACTCCGTTTCGGGGTCATCTGTAGGGTAAAACTTCTCGAAATCGTAGTCAAACTCTATCTGAACGGCGAACCAGACAAAGAACAAAAGAGAGACAAATAAAGCGCAAACGGCTATTACTGAGTACTTTTTAAACCACTTTTCGCCAACCTTCTTCAATTCTGTTTCGTTTGAGGCACAAAGATAACCCCTTTGTTTAAACGGCGGCATACAATGATAGGGGACATTGAAGAAATGTCGCACTTTTTATACTTTTGGAGAAAATCAAAAATTATGAGAAAACCTTTACTCTTCACTTTTCTACTAGCTGCTACGTTCGCAAACGCTCAAATGACGTCTTCCAACGAACCAACTATTGGAGAAACATCAACACTATTTGTAGTTGATTCATTTGCAACTAATTACGCAGCAACGACCGGGCCTGGAGTTACTTGGGATTACTCGACAATTGCAGGATATAACGGTGTAACGCAAGACGTAGAATGTCTTGATCCTTCAGCAGATCCAAATGGAGCAAACTTCCCTGGGGCAACTAAAGTGCTTTCAGTAGGAGACATTAAGCAGTTCTTTACTTCTTCTGCATCGGATAGAACTTCTCAAGGTTTCTATTATACAGAAGCTACATTTGGTGATATCATCGTAACGTATGAAAACGATCCTTCTATTCTTCTTACTTACCCGTTTGCGGAAGGAGGTGCTACTGTGAACGACAACTACGATGGATCTTTGGCAATGACTTTTAATGGATTCCCAATCAATGAGGCATTGACAGGAACAATCAATGCGTCAATTGATGGATCTGGAACTTTGTTGCTTCCTAACAGCGTAACATTGTCAAATGTGATTCGTTACTACAGCGAAGAAAATGCGCAAACAACACTTCCTTTGGTTGGAGCAGTTGACGTAATCAAAACTCAGTACGAGTACTACGATTACGCAAACTCTAACTTACCAGTATTCGTTCACTTGACAATTACAATCTTGCCGCAAGGTGGAGGTACTCCAATCACTGAAACGTCTTTGGTATTGTCTCAGGAAGATGGAATATTCGTTGGTGTAAACGAATTGGAATCATTTGATTTCACTGTAGCTCCAAACCCAGCTAACGATATCGTTACTGTATTTGGTGAATTCGATGCTGCTGCAACTGCACAATTGTTGGATGCTAGCGGTCGTGTAATCAATACGTTTGCTATTGAAAACGGACAGACTATCGATGTTTCTAACTTGAACAGCGGAATGTACTTGTTGACAATCAACAATGCAGGTCAAACAACGACAAAAACAGTTGTGAGGAAGTAATCCTTCCCACAAACTAAATATTAGCCCCGGCACTTCGACTATGCTCAGTGACCGGGGCTTTTTTTATCCTGACCTGTTACCAACCGGACGTTTCTTTGTTATATTCGTACATCTGATCCTTTATGAGAAATTTCTACCTGTTAATCGTTCTGCTCCTCTCTTTTTCTGCTCAGGCCCAATTGAATGAGGGATTGACACCTGAGGAACGCGCTTACCTTTTCCATGTCGTTAAGAAAAGTCCTATTCTGAATAACAATCTGGGACGTTATTTTGACTATCAAGGCCCTGAGGTAACCTTTCCCAATGGGAAAATCAATTACGATTCCGTAGAACTACTCATCATTAATAATCCAGAATACCTCATCATTCGCAAAGAGGAAATCAGTAAATCAACGAAAGGATTATTAGCAGAGGCTTCTAATAAAATGGCAGTTTGGGAATTGAACAAGGTGTTATTGGCGAAGAGAAAAAATCCGAACAACTTAAAGCAATACCAGAACGAATTTGATGCTTTCGAAGCGCTACTTGAGGAAAAATTGCCATCAGAAGCATATCGACCGAAAGACGGACAACAACGTCCGCATCCTAAGATTTACAATGTATTGAATCCAAGCCTTTCCTTGGATGATAAAGTGGCGATGGTTGAATCCATGCGTTTTCTCAACATGCAAGAACGATTGGAATTACTGCGCGCGATGAATCATGCGGTAAACGAATATGTCAAAGGCAGAACGGAACAAATTTACTTGCACCTCGGAGGAGAAGCTGAGGAATTCGACAACGTACTCATGGCAGCTGGAGATGGCAGCGGAACTTCCGGATTGCTCGAAGAACGAGAAAAGAACGAACGCGGAATGTGGAACCGTGGTTTGCCAAAAGCCGTTGGACTGTTCCCATACGATTTGATGTTGCAAACCATCGAAACCAAGCGAAAAACCACAGAGAAAATTGAACCTGCACGATACGCGATACACGATTTTAAAACGGCTGGAAACAATCGATTAACCAATCTTCATGTAGATGTTTGGGGATATAACTCCGAGAAACAAACCACCGTAGTGATTGAGAAGAATGGACGTCAATACCTACTCTTTGGCTCTGTCGATACACGCTTCCTCTCCCCTGACTCCTCTTTCGCAGAAGGAACTACATTCCAAGCTATTATCAATGATTTGGAATTCAATCACATTGCGAAATTGGAAGATAAAATTTCTGGACGCCGCGGTTACGATTACTGGATCGAATACAACACCAAAAAGAAGAACAGCACCGAGATCAAATTACAAAAGAAGGAAATGGAATATTCCAATTTGGGATATACGCCAATCACAACAGATAGTAAACCTTCCGGAAAAGTAAAACGATCCAAGAAAAAGGCCATTAAGGCTAGTTCTGAGACTTTCGATGGTGCTCCAACCACCAATTCTCAGCGCTCAGAACGAAAGAAATTGCAGGATCAAATTGTCGCACTGCAAGGAGCCTACGACAATTACAAAAAAAGAATTGCAGAACTTGAAATTGAGAAACAAGAAGCCATTGATCGTCGTGCGGTCTTGGAATTGCGCCTAGATCAATACAAAGCGCTACTCGGACAAAACTGGATGTCTTTCACTGAGAAAGATGGACTGTACACTTTTGAAGACTCAAGTACTTTCGATTTCTACACTCAGGAATTTCAATTTCCTGCAAAGGAACTTTCGGAAGACTTCGAAGTTCGCTTACTAGCCATTCCTGAATCCAGCCTTTCTAAGAATGCCGATGAAGTAATGATGCACGCCAGCGTTATGGATGCCGAACCAAACTACGATGCTCGCATCAACCTAGAGCTAAACGATGTTTTCGATTCTGATAAGTGGGATCTCCTGCAAAGTTTATTCACTCAGGAAGATTCCGTAGCTCTTCACGTGTTCTTCGAAAGTCTTTTGGAGAAAAAGATGGAATTCACCATCATCTCCCGAGGACAAGGCGTTGGAAAATGGAACGGTGCCAAAACGGTAAAGAACTACCAACCTGAAACCTTAGATCGCTACCCAGGAACGCCGTCGGTGAGCAAAATGGATTCTACCTTCTTACGTCTTCGTAAGTCCGAAGTGTTGGTTCGCATTGATCGCGATATCGTACTGGAAGTCAACTCTTTTACTGACCCAGTCAAATCAAACATTTCCGTTTCCAACGAAACGATTCTTGCGGCGATGAACAAATACAAGCTTTCGAAAAACGACATCTTGTCGGCCTATCGAACCGCAACTATCATGAATGCACTTCAGAAAGAAATCAATACACTAGCTGGAATGTATCTTTCTCGTGAAGACGCGACCAAAGTTATCGATCGATTCAACAAAACTTGGCGTAAAGTGCGCATTAGCGTGGGGCCAACATCATTTAAGCTGTCGGAATTTAACTTGTAGATTCATCCGTACTCAAACCAGAGCGAGAGGCATTCATTTGTTGTTATTCCACCGTTAGAATTATTATTCACATAAATCTACTCTTAGCCTTGTGCTTTGAAATACGCTCTAATTCCTCTCATTTTTCACGTTAACTCAACAAGAACTACACTTAGTTTGTAAATTCCATCCTCCTGCCAAACCCGACATTTTGTAGAGGCGTATATCTGCGTCAAAATTGTGATTTCCCTCGGCCTTTTTCTTGAATTATTCCCTGCATCTTCATACTACTAAAGCTCTATTTATGAAAAGACTACTTCTCATTCTAACTGGAATAATTCTATCCTCTTTTGCAGGATTTACGCAGGATTTCAATGCATTAAACTTTATCGATGGATATGTTGAAAACCATGGTCAGATTACCGATCAAAACGGAAAAACCAACGATCAGGTAAAGTTCTTATTTGCCGGTGCATATGGCATGAATGTTCAATTGCGCACCTCTGGATTCAGCTTCGATTTGTACGAAAATTCAGGATCATCCATCCGCATGCATCGCATTGATGTTTCGTTTATCGGCGCTAATAAATCGTTTGTAATTCGACCTCAACAGCGTATCCCGATTCAGTCATCGCATTACATCGCCGGAAGTGCGGGTAAATGCATCGCTGATGTCTATGAAGAAGTGATTTACGAAAACATGTACGACAACATCGATCTTGTTTTTAAGAAAACAGCATCTGGACAAGTAAAATACGACATCGTGCTTCATCCTGGAGCCCATTTGAGTGATATTCAATTGCACTATGCAGGATCAGATGGTATGAGCATTAGTGATGGGCAACTCGAATTGGAAAACTCAATACGTCCGTAGAAAGAAGTAATTCCCGTGAGCTTCTACGCGGATAACGGAGAAACGCTTCCAGTTCACTTCCAACAATCTGCTGACGAAAATGGATATACCATTTCCTATTCAACGCTTGCACCCGATCTTTTCACAAGAGAATTCATCATTGATCCCGTGCCTGAATACGTTTGGGGGAAATACATTGGTGACTCATTGAATACCGAAGTTCGAGGTGTGATCACGGATCGTTTTGGAGACGTTTGCATCTGCGGAATGACGCAATCTATATACACGATCGCCACAGCCGGTGCGTATCAGGACACCATTACTGATTCCATTGGCGACGCGTTCCTGAGTAAATACACAAATACAGGAGCAATGATCTGGAGTACCTACTTCGGTGGCCCGGAATTGGACGTAGCTAACGATGTGCACATCGACACTTCATTCAATATTGTCATTACTGGTACCACGTATTCTCCAATCGGAATCACGGATAGTCTTGGACATCAGGATACCTTGGGAGGTGACGCCGACGCATTTGTAGCGCGTTTTAATGAAAGCGGTCAGCTCGCTTGGGCTACTTATTTCGGCAGCGACAGCTTGGATGTCGGAATGAAACTATCCATGGATTTTGATTTCAACATCTATTTATCCGGGCTCACAAAATCGGATACAGCAATTGCAACCGACAGTGCCTTTCAGCAAAATCTCATGGGGAAACTGATGGATTTGTTGCCAAATTTGATTCATCTGGAGTCTTGCAATGGTCAAGTTATCATGGCGGAAGCATGTACGATGCGGCCACAGGAATTGCTTTTGGGGATACTTCCGTGTATATCTCCGGTGTGACATTTTCTCAAGATTTAGAAGTAACCGATTCTGTTTACCAAGACACACTTCTAGGGCCTTCAGACGGATTTATCGCCAGAATATCCTCTGATGGCGACCTCATTTGGTCGAGTTTCTTTGGCGGTAATTACCGATACCAATGGCTGTCAGTATCCAATTGAAGAAGAAATTGACTTGATCAATGACTTAAGCGTTTGGACATCTCCGGGAGATACCTTAATTGAAATCGCGACAACGGAAACGCTGCAGGCTTTGACCAATGCAACGTACGGCACCTATTCCTAAGAATGGAGCCCGCCGGCGTATTTGAGCTGTACCAACTGTCCGAATCCTCAAATAACACCGATGTCGATGGAGACTTATACCGTTGTAGTTACGGATAACAATGGATGTACAGACACCGCCTCGGTTTTGATCGACATCTTCATTCCATGTCTGGAAGTATTTATTCCTACCATGTTCTCTCCGAATGTTGACGGTGTAAATGATGTGTGGAGTGTGATTGGATCGTGCATTAACCGCATTGAAACGACAGTGTACAATCAATGGGGACAAATGATCTTCCAAAGCTTTAATCAAGGTAACGGATGGGATGGAACCTATCAGGGAAGCGTGGTTCCAAACGACCAATATGTCTATGTAATTAACGTCACATACGACAACGGAACAACGGAAACGTTCTCCGGATTTGTCTCAGTTGTGAATTAAAACCAAGTACTATGAAAAAGAGAATTCTCATCATAATATGCATCGCGGCGAGTCATTTCGTGAGCGGTCAGGACATGCACAGTTCGAACCTGAATTACTTGTCATCATTGTACAATCCAGCGTTGTGCGCATTGAACAATGAATTGGAGATCACAACTTCTTATTGAACGCAATGGCGTGCGCTAGGATCTCCTTATAACGCAATTTCTGAATCGGTTGGGACGAATGTATTCCCCGGGCGAAAGGCGCGAGAAGGTTATATGTCTATTGGATTGAACTTATACGACGAGCAATTAAACGATCAATTCGATGTAACTACAGTTTCGGGAATTGCTGCATATCACCTTCCAATTCACAAGGGCGGACAAATTAGTACTGCCATGAGTTTCGGATATTACGGACAACGATTCGGTCGAAATTCAGGAAGTTGGGAAAATCAGCACAACGGTTTGTTCTACGATCCCGACCTTCCTACAGGTGAGCAATTTAGCACACTGAACAGAACTGCCTTTGCTGTCGGAACTGGAATTGTGTACTCCCTTGCGGGGAAGCACGAAGGTCAGAAGCTGCTGCAATTCGGAATGGTGACGCATCATTTGGGACGTCCCGATGTTTCATTCTTAGTGGATGGATCGGCAAAATTGCCCATAAGGCTAGCCTTGCACGGAAGCTCCTCACTTTATTTCGCTAAACAGAAGTACATGATTCAGCCCATGTTTTTGTTTCAAAAGCAACGAGAATTCCAATCTTTCAACATAGGTGTCATGGGATTCATGCGCTTGAAAGAATCAGCCAAAACAACGAGTTCTTTCGATAAGGTGCGTACCTACCGTCTCGGGGCTGGACTCTTTGTTCGAAATGGAGATGCAATGATTTTCAACGTTGCCATGCAAATGTCTAATTGGAATTTGGGCTTAGCGTATGATGTCACAACCTCAGCATTGAAGCAAAACAATCAGTCCAGAGGAGCATTTGAAATTCAACTGCAGTACATGATTCCTTCGTTCCTACTTAGCTCTAGGTATTAATTGTGATGTAGTTATTCGAAAAATGCATCGTTGAAATTCACGAGATATGCCTTGTCGGTTGTACGTGTGAGTGCCGTATATAACCACCGATAATAGTCTGGTCCGAGGATGTCTTCATTGAGAAAACCCTGATCAATGAAGACATGCTTCCACTGTCCACCTTGAGATTTGTGGCACGTTACGGCATAGGCATATTTCACTTGAAGCGCATTGAAGTAGAGATCTTTCAAAATTGCTTCGTAACGATCCTTTTTGACTTTGATGTGCACGTAATCTTGCTCAACAGCGTAAAAAAGTTCCTTCATTCGATCACGCGGTAGTGATGGGCCTTCGGTTAGCAAGGTTTCTGTGTGCAAAATCAATTCTACATCGCCTTCTTGCTCATAGTCGACGAAATTAGCCATCACCCGAACGAAGTTGAATCCGTACAATTCCTCGTAACCAAGTATTCTGCGAATTCGAAAAATTTCACCGTTCGCAATGAATCCCATGCGGGAATCTTCCCCCATCCAATAGTAGTTGTTCTTCACTACCATTAGATAATCGCCGCCGCTTAATTGCTCCTCGTACCACAAGATTCTTCCGCGAATCTGAAGATTGTAATTATTCGCTCGTTTGTTGGATCGTGTCACAACGATGCACTCCTCTGCCCCATCCGCATGAATGGCGCTATCTAGTGCATCTTGCAATTCCATTCCATTGATTCGAATTAAATCGCCTCCCGGAACTAAATCAAACTTTGGATAATCCACCCATTCCGTATTTCTCAAAAGCGTTGCATTCTTCAACACCTCTGAATCTTCAGCCTGTCGGAGCACCTCCGTCAATCGAAAATTGAAAATCTGCAATTCCGGGAAGTGATGTTCCAAGTATTTCAGACTCAAAGCGGGCGAATGATCGCTTCCAACGGGCGGTAACTGTCCTTCATCTCCCATCAGAATAAGTTTGCATCCAACTCCTGAATAAACGTATTCAAAGAGATCTTCTAGCAAATTACGCGCATTCACAGAACCGTCGCTTTGCAAGGTATAATCACCTATCATGGACGCCTCATCTACAATAAAAACAGTGTGTTTCGATAAATTGGGCTGCAAACTCAAGGGCGATCCGAAATCCGTTTTCGACTTTCTTCGATAAATCTGCTTGTGGATGGTAAAGGCATCCGCGCTGGACTTTCCTCCAAAGACTTTCGCGGCCCGACCCGTCGGCGCTAACAACTTCACTGGCACTTTGACACTCTTCAACGCTTTCACAAATGCTCCTAAAACGGACGTCTTACCCGTACCTGCATATCCTGTAAGCACGAAGGCACTTTTGCGGTCTCGGTACTTTACAAAATCCTCCAACGCCTGAAAAAGCTCCGATTGATGCTCTGTGGGAGTCAATCCGAACTTCTCAATAAGTAACTTTTGAAAGGGAGATTTTTCCATGAAAAACGGTGAACTACTAAAGGTATTAAGAATTGAAAGAATGCTTCCCATGCGGGGAAAAAGTTTTCATTGATTGAACGGTTGAAAAAATATATTCACTGGTCTTTCATAGAATTCAAAAAATTGTAGTTTTGTTAGCGTATAAAATGAATTTTAGAAGAGACGTATGAACAATATTGGACTTATAGTAAGAAAGTTTTCCGTACCATTTTTGTTTACCGTGATTGGTTTTGGTGTACTAATCTTTGGGCTAATGGAGGGTCAAGGAGGTAGATTCTTACTTTCCGCTGCTATGATTCTAATGGCGGGTGTTTTGAGCGCCTTGTTCAGCCTTGGGAAACTTCAGCCAAAGATGGTAATGATCGTTGGAGGAGTTTTCGGAGCGATCGCATTGGTTCTTTTCTGGTATTCATACAGTTCAGTAAGCGAGTCTTTGACGTATCAAGATAATCGTGATAAGAGCATTCAAATCGCGAAGCAGAATATGATCGATATTCGTTTCTTGCAAAAAGTACACAAAGAAAAATACGGTGTTTACATCGATAACTGGGATGACTTAATTGACTTCGCAAAGAACGGTACGATGCCGTCAGTGATTTCAAAAGGAACGGTTCCAGCGATGAAAATTACTGCAGAAGAAAGAGATTACTTGTATGGTGATGATCGTCCGATCGATAACAACATGACTGAGGACGAGGCGTTCCGTTTATCGAAATGGCAAGAAGGGCCGCGTTATCAAGAGTTATTCGCAGGTTTCGTTCGTGACACGATTCAAGTAAGCATCATGGATACGAAATTCAAGAACACATCTTATGTTCGTAACCGTGAGAAATTAGAAATTTACAAGTTCAGCCCAGATTCACTTCCTATCATTCCATTTACTGGAGGAAAAGAAAAGTGGTCATTGCAGACGCGTGATTCTATCACTATCGGTGAAGAAAAAGGGCCAGCTATTCTAGTAGAAGGATACCTTCCTTTTGCTAAGTTGGAGGGATCGAAAAAGAAAATCAAATTCTTCTTCGGGAGCCTGACAACCTTCGATACCGAAGGAAGCTGGGAGCAAGAAGACTAATTCTATGAGCGGTACGCATCTCGGAATCAATTTATCCGAGTCCCATGTGGAATTCACCATCCTTTCTGGAGAGGTGCAATTGTTTCATCATTCCGAATCTTATCAAGGGAAAACAGATCAAGATCGCAAAGATGCGGTGCGAAAGCTGATTGATGCGCATGCCCAGTTATCTGGAGATTTTGAAAATGTAACGCTTGCTTGGTCACATGCGCAGTCTTCATTAGTACCTGCAGCCGTATTCTCAGAATCCACTCCAAAAGACATTTTCAAATTATGTTTCGGGAGCTCTGTTGATCCATCTAATGTAGATCACAACCGAATCTTCGAGTTGAGCGTTGTCAACGTTTATGCCATCCCAAATTGGGTAAAATCATTGTTGGTGATCAAGTACCCACAAATCATCATGCAACACGCAGGAACCCATCAGATCCGTAAAGCGTTGCATTCGGATGCATTTTATACGAAAGCGACCGTCGTTCTGAATAAAGATTACTTCCGAATTACCTTGGTAAAACACAACAAACTAGAGTTCTACTCTTCTTTTGACTATCAAACTGCGGAGGATGTAATCTATCACCTCAACTTTGTGTTGCAGCAAAAGGAACTGCTCGGGGAAAAAGGAATGATTGAAATCGGAACGAATGGCTCAGTAGATCAAAAAATTGTCGATGAAGCAATTGAAGGCATCCAGAAGATTCAACACTTGCAAAAGATGAACACTGCCTTTGCTAAGGCATACCTTACCAATTCTCAGCTGCTTTGCGTATAATCAGAGGTCGATTTAAAACTAGACGATACAACGTTCCCAAGCGTTTTCCTTCCCGTCCAACGACGGATTTCGCCAAAGAAGGATTGTTCAATGTGTTGGAAAATCAGATGATTTTGGAAGACTTGCACATTTTGGACTTGTGCGCTGGGACTGGAAACATTTCGGTAGAATTCTTATCGCGTGAAGCTGGAACTTTGGTCGCAGTTGATAAAAACTTCCATTGTTACAAGTACATCAAAAGGATGGCGCACGAATTGGGATGCGAATCTGAGATTCGCGTTATCAAATCGGATATCTTGAAGTTTTTGGATCAAAATGCCGAGCGTTTCAACATCATTTTTGCTGATCCACCTTATGCATATGAACACCATTGGGCCATTGCTGAAAAAGTGTTTGAGCGCGAATTGTTGGCACCAAATGGTTTGTTGGTGATTGAACATGGTAAAGAAACTTCGCTGGAAAGTCTTCCACATTTTCTATTTTCACGTAAATATGGAAATGTGCATTTCAGCTTTTTCCAAAATTCGGAAGCATGAAAAAAATTGGATTGTTCCCAGGTTCGTTTGATCCTTTTACCAAAGGACACGAAATTGTCGTTCACAAAAGCCTTCCCTTATTCGATGAAGTCGTAATTGGCGTGGGGGTCAATAGCAGCAAGACCTATCTCTTCGATTTAGATCGTCGTATGGAGCACATCAACACGCTGTTTAAGGATGTCGATAAGGTGCGCGTGGAGCAGTTCCAAAAGCTTACTGTTGATTTCTGCAAAGACATCAATGCATCGCACATCATCCGTGGATTGCGCGATTCCAAGGACTTTCAGTACGAAAAGTCGATCGCACACATGAACAAATCCATTTCGGGAATTGAAACAGTATTCTTCCTCACGGATCAGGAATATTCTGCTATTAATGCTTCCATCATTCGTGAAATTCATAAGAATGGCGGGCCAATCGAAGCCTTTGTAACCAACCCAGAATTGCTCGTTTCATAAATAGTGGTACAATTCGTGCTATACTAGTTATCAAACAAACGCGTATGAGATATTTCATTCTCCTTTTTCTTGTACTTGGCGGATTCTCTTTATCCGCGCAGAAAGTAGTCGTAACAGGATATGCTCCTAATTACATTGGTCAGGAAATCAAAGTATTTAGAATCAAAGATTATCTAAGTGATCAATTGACCTTGGTTTCGAGCGCTACGGTTGCTGAAGATAGTACCTTCGAAATGAGCTTTTTCTCAGAGGAGATTGAAAAGGTGATGATCCGTTGTGAAAACAATCGATCGTATATGTACGTGGAACCTGGTGCGAAGTACAACGTGCTCTTCCCAGAACGTAATAAATACGAGCCCAAATTGCCTTCAGGAAATTCCGTTGAAA
The DNA here is from genome assembly GCA_003149635.1 of Fluviicola sp. XM-24bin1. Classification (GTDB taxonomy): domain Bacteria; phylum Bacteroidota; class Bacteroidia; order Flavobacteriales_D; family Crocinitomicaceae; genus UBA4466. Next base: position 111,176 of record QCWI01000005.1, on the reverse strand, counting down.
TGACCTTCTATGACTTAGATAGTCTGGATATCAACTATAAAATCCTGCGTTTTCAGCGCTGGTACGACTATTTTGTTGGAGGAACGTATCATTTAAGAAATGACAAGGAAAATGCGGAGTTTGCCGCATATCTCGACACTTTCAAAACCAACGTTCACAATTATTACCTTCCAGATACCAGCGAGAATAGCTTTTTCTTGAAGACGTATATCCGCTACTCCATTGCAGGATTGGACAACATTAATTCACTTGCTGAGCGCGGTAGATATGAGAAATACGATTTCTACCTGAAAAAGTATCCGGTTTCGTACACGAACGATCTTTACATGGATTACCTAACAGCTTTCTACGAAAAGGCGATTCCGCGATTAACCAATAAGGTGAACGAGAAGTTTTACAACGGGGTAATTCAAAGCAGTCCAACGATGATTTTCAATGCGCTGGGGCTGGAATATACGTTGACGAATCCAAAAATTCGTGAGTTGGTAATGATCCAATCGCTTGCGGAGGCGTATTACAGTGATGAATACCCGAAGACAAACATCGAAATGATATTGGATAGTCTGTCTCAAAATTGCCTGTTTGAAGCGCATGAAGACATCGCCAAGAATGTTTTGGATCGATTGACAGATCTCGTGCCAGGTGGAAGAGCTCCTAATTTCGTATTGCATCAGGATGAATCGGCGCCGAAAACACTGACAAATTACAAAGGCAAGCATCTCTACATTCAATTCCTTGATCCGCGCAGTGAGTCGAATATGCGAGAGTTGGAGATTATGAAAGACATGCACGCACGTTACAAAGATTACGTGCAATTCCTTACGATTTATCCCAATTACGAAGACTCACCAGAGGAAAGCAAAGAAGTCTTGAATTCATTACCGTGGGATTCGTACGAAGTAGAGCGTGATCACAGCATTATTGAGCGCTATCGTATTGTGAATTATGCGCAATTTGTCTTAATCGATGCTGCCGGTAATGTAGTTGCAAGTCCTGCTCCAAAGCCGACTCCAGATGGAGAATACGATACGATTGATCGTACTTTCTATTATCTGAAACAACAGATGGATCAGGAGCATTAGGCTGCCGATCTGTTTCCCGAATTCCTCACTTTTCAGCCGCATTTTGTATTATTTTTGCAGGAAAGTAAGGACATGCGATTCAATTTATCAGAAATAAATGAATTGTTCCGAACACGTAGAACTATCTACCCGGAGCAATTTACAGAGCGGAAGGTACATCGTGAGCAAGTGGAAGTAATTCTGAATAATGGGCAATGGGCTCCAACGCACGGAAATACGCAACCTTGGCGTTTCAAAGTATTCATGGATGAAGGTCGTCAACAACTGAGCGACTTTCTAGGAAAAGCTTACTTAGAACTAATTCCCAAGGAATTGCAAAACGATGCGAAATTGGCAAAGTTGGTGGCACGTCCTATGCGAAGCTCTGTTATCATCGCAGTTTCTATGGCACGTCAACCGGAAGAAAAAATTCTTGAAATCGAAGAGATCGAAGCGGTTGCGTGCGCGATTCAAAACATGCATCTTTCGTGCACAGCTTATGGTCTTGGAGGATTCTGGTCTACACCGAAATTGATTTACACGCCTGAAATGAACGAATTCCTTGGATTAGGAGAAAAGGACAAATGCCTCGGCTTGTTTTACATTGGCTATCCCTCCATTGAATGGCCAAAAGCACACAGAAAACCTTTGGAATACACTACAGAATGGATAACCCAATAGATCACCCTCTTGATTTAGGACTGGTGAACTATACAAAGCACCCGTCCAATTCTGATTACGTTGTATTCCGTTTTCCAGATATTGATCGTGCGAACAGTTTTGAGCAATATCTTACTGCTGAGAAAATCTGGTTTGAACGTAGCTCTGAAGCACACAAGCAACGAACGTATTACCTTTTCGGATTGCACAAAACCGATTTCAAGCGTGCTGAACGATTGAATATGAAGGTGGAAGGAAAACACAAAAAGCCACTCATTCCTATTGCTGGGATTCGCTGGTTTATTGTTTTGTTCGGAATGACAGCCCTCACTTTGGCCATTGTGGGATACTGCAAACAACAGGAAAAGCTCGCTTCATATGATAAAGACGGGCGTTTAATCAATGAGCAAAATAAATCGGAATAAATTTCGCTTCTTTACGTTAGAATGAACATGAAAAAACTGCTTGTGATTGTTTTGTGCTTTTGGGCATTACCCGGATTTGCCCAAGTTCAAAAAGTGGGGCCTCCCTCCTATTTTGGATTGCACCTTCGCACACTTTTCCCAACTCAGTTCATTGGCACCAATACTTTAACGTTAGAGCAAGATGGATTTTTTTCCACTATCAGTCAACGAGTTGGATATTCATTCGGAGCAACGGTTCGCGCTGGTTTAACCGATTTGATTTCCATTGAAACCGGAATTAATTTCAATCAGCGGTACTACGATATCAACTTCAGCGTACCGGATTCGAATGTCGTTGGAAGTTCTCAATTGGGTTTTATTGAATACGATATTCCATTGAACGCTTTGTTCTACATCCGATTGTCTGATCGTTGGTATTCTACTGCTGCCATGGGGTTGGCTATTACGTTTAAGCCAACGAATGTTCAGACGTTTGAGCAAATTAGCGGTACGCCGCATCGCTTCATTCATACCGGCTTGATCCGACGAAAATTCGGCGCTGATGCCAATGCTAATTTTGGTTTTGAGTTCAGAACCGAGAAGAAGGGTTTTTTCTATATCGGAGGTTCAGCCAGAGTACCGTTCGCTCCCATCTTTGACATGATCGCCGCATATCAATGGCAAGGAACAGAGCGAATTGCCTTCGGGGAAATGGATGGTTCGTATCTCTCGCTAGATTTGAAATACTTCTTCCCGAATATTCGCAACAAAGGCACTCAATTCAACAATGGCCCGATTGAGTGACGCATTCTTTGTTTTAGTGCTATTTGAAGTCCTTCTGCTTGCTGTTTTTATGGCAATTAACTTCGTCGCTGCCATTAGGTTAACGGAACTCAATATCCTCCCCCTCAGTCCCCCTCCGAAGGGGGAAGCAAATCTTCCTATAAAATATTATACTTCTTAACGAGGAAGCTTCATATTTTCGGAATGGTTTTTGTTTCTATGAAATCAAAATTACTCGCTATGAAACAGTTGTACCGTTTTCTTTTCGTTGGATTGCTTGTTCTGATGGCGACATCTTGCAAGCGCAGTGTAGATTCCCTTTCCATTAATGAGGCCGAAACACGATTGATCGGGACATGGACGATTACGCAAGTAAAGAACAACGTTCGTGGCGATGGAAAATGGTTCAGAAACGATGTGACGGGTAGCTATCGCGACTGGGAGATAAGCTTTAACGGCGATCGAACTTTAACAATATACATTCCAGATGAGAATTTGACACTTTCAGGAGATTGGCAAATGTACGAGGACTGGTCAACGGATTCAGATGGCGATTCCGAATGGAATACGTTCCTATCTATTTATGCTTACGATCCGCAAAATCCTGAGGTGTGGAGAACGATGTTGTGGGAAGAAATGCGCATCTCTGGAACTGAACTCCGCGCGAAAGAAGAAGCTTTGATTCAAGGAGAGCGTGTGTTTTATTTTTATGAGCTTAGACGCTAGGTCTTTGAGATACTACCAAATCCAACCTAATTTGAGCATTATTACAAAATATCCACTAATGCACGCAATCCAAAGAACTAAAATCAAGAAGGCTTTGGAGAATTCCCTTAAGATCTTGACCCCATTTTGCACATTTTCTTTTCCCGCTTTTTCAAGCTCTACTCTTGTCAAATTATCTGTATAAGACACTTTTTTAGACGCCCTTATAAATAAGAAAACAAAGTGAATGAATGCGGAGAGAATTGCTGCAGCAATTAAGTATTTATGAATTGTATTAAAGATCTCCATTGCATACTTTACGTCTTATCACACTAATCATATTGACGAGTGCAAAGTCGAACATCATTCGTTTTTGCTACGTACAACTCAATTTTACCTTTGCGCAATTCAGGCCAAATGGCTACGATATGTCCGCTAACGACATCGATGTTGAGATAATCTCCAAAGAATAAATCAGGGTCTGGCGTAAAGGCTTTTTTAGAAACTTTCACGTCGGTAAAAGAAGCTCCACCGTCCAATGAATACGAGATGTAGGTTTCCGTATCGTTTTCATAGGTATTGCGACGATCGTAATAAACAAAGAACAGATTACCAGATACTTGGTCGATAGCCATCCAAGTGAAAAACTGATGTCGCTTTGATTCGTCCTGATTCACACGCACTGGCTGACTCCATGATTCTCCTCCATCGGTGGATTTCATGAGCCAAACATCGGTATCATTCACGCCATTGCGTTGATCGCACCAATTCAAGTACAAGGCACCTCGATCGGGCCCTTGGCTCAAATCACATTTCAAAATTGGCAATCCATTCGCACGATAAATTCCTGGGATATCCAATGCCCAACCGCCGTATTGTTTACCAATGATAGATTCCTTCCGCATCCACGTTTCTCCACCGTCCAAGGATTTCTGGAACACCAATCCTTTCGGGCCAGTCCATGTCACGTAGATTTCACCATCCGGTCCAACGGCAGGAACTGCTCCTTCGACAGTATCGTCACCATCTAAACAATCACCAGCATAAAACGAAATTCGTTTTGGAGCACTCCACGTTGCCCCTTGATCCGCTGATTTTGAAAAGACGATAATGGTGCTGTCCGCTTCATTTTTGGAATTATAGGCATCGAACTGCGTCCACGTCATATAGATTTCGTTCGTTTTTTCATTCAATACCGTCCAATGCTTATCTTGAACTTTCGTTCCGTTCGGCTCCGTAAACGTTCCTTCATCGAACATTTCAGCGCGAAGCTCTCCTTCCTCGTTAATCGTTGCTTTCTGACAAACGATACGATCTAAATGCGACGTCTTCTTATAACTCGCCAAATGGAAATAATACGCCGTATTGGCAGTATCAAACATTAGAACGGGATCGCCCCAAACGCCGTATTCACTGCGCATGGATTCACTTGACCACGATTTTCCGCCATCGTTTGTGTAGTAGAAATCATTGAGCACCGATCCTGCAATGATCTGATCTACATTGTTCGGATTGATCGCAATCGACGGTTCAATCTGAGAAGATTCATACTTCGCCTCTGGCGGACGATCCAACTTGATAATTGTTGCTGGCGAACAACCAAACAACAATACAACTCCAAAAAGTACTAGCGCTTTTTTCATTTCTTACCAAGCCAAAAATCGTACAATCGCTTCGCGTCAGGATCTTCTACTGCTTTCTTCCATTCGAAACGCGGCTTTTCGTAAGCCGTCATAGTGAACGTCGTCGTGTGCAATTCTTCTTCGCGAGAGAACAAAATTTCTGCTTGATCGCCTAAATCCAAACTTTTAAGGAAAGCATCCAACATCGGTTTGTTCACGCGGTAATTGTTCACAGCGATGATTTCATCATTAACGCTCAATCCTGCATCTTCCGCAGCTGAACCGGAACGAATGGCACGTACATAAACGTTTTCTCCTCCTCGTGTTGTTAATCCGGAACTTGGTTTGCTCTCACCTTTATAAGTCACGGCAACTCCCAATGGTTCCAAGAATGAATTGTAATCTGGAATTACTGTTCCGTCAATGTATTTCTCGTAGAATTCTGTCAAATCTTTCCCGATGAATGCTTCCAACTCCGCCTTGAATTCGGCTTCGGTAAATCCGCGGTCTTTTCCTTCGTAATACACTTTATAAATGTGCTGCATGAAATTGTCCAGACACTTTGTTCCATCGCTTGATTTAATAATCATGGCATCAATCATCATGGCTACAACCGATCCTCTGGAGTAATACGAAGCTGTGGTATTGCGACTGTTTTCGTTCGGACGATACGCCTTGATCCAAGCATCGAAACTTGCATGTGCAACGGGTTGAACTCTTGCACCAGTAGATCCTTCGACGTAATTCAAGCTGCTAAACATTTTAGATAGGAATTGCTTTTGCGAATAATACCCAGCGCGGAGCAAAATCATTTTCTCGTAGTACGAAGTAAATCCTTCCATAACCCAAAGCAAGGAAGTGTAATTCTCTGAATCGTAATTGAAAGGGCCTAACTCCACTGGACGAATGCGCTTTACGTTCCACAGGTGAAAGTACTCGTGCGCTACCAAATCTAAGAAATCGACATAATCTTCACCTGAATACGTCCAGCGATTTACGCTCAATACCGTTGAGTTTTTATGCTCCAAACCTCCTTGTCCGTCTACTACATTGTGAATGATGAAGGTGTATTCTTTGTTCGGATTCTGGCCAAAAACACGGGTCGCTGCTTCCACCATATTAGCCATGTCTTCCTTCAAGGCTGCAGGATTGTGATTTCCTGTTCCGTAGATCGCCACATGATGTTTAACTCCAGCAGCATCGAAATCGAATTCCAACTGATTCCCCACTTCAATTGGGCAATCTACTAATTGATCGTAATCTTCAAACGTGTAAGTTCGTTTTCCATCTCCGGTAACACCGTCTCCAGCCTGTTTCAAAGCCGTTGTTACTCTCTGAAAACTGCTATGCGGAACGACATTCACCTCACCAGATTTGTCCTTGTGTCCTTGTACGTACATGAAAACTCCTGAACCAGAAATGAATCCGTGCGTCATGTCTAGAAAGCTCGTACGCACCGTCAATTCAAAGGCATATACTTCATACTTAATCTTTACGCTCTTCGTTTTCCCTTTCTTGACGTTCCAGGTATTCTTGTCCGTTTTTTTCACCAAAAGTGGATTCCCTTTCTCATCAAAGGCCTTCACCAAATTCACATTCTTTGCGAATTCTCGCGCGAGATACGATCCCGGTGCCCAGATCGGCATTTTCACGTTTACCTCCTTTTGTTTGAACCCTTCAAGATTCATTTCCACCTGGAAGTAGTGATTTTGAGGACGTTCCATACTTACCGTATACGAGATATCCTGTGCTGAAGTCAAGAAAATAGTGGCGATGAATGCCAGAGAAAATAGGTATTTCAACATGTTTTTATCGATTTGGACACTAAGATATAAATAACCTGAATTTTGGCGGATGAAGATGTGAGCAGTGGTAGATTACATGTGAGGACTGTTAGCGTAAGTTGTATTACTTTAGCTCCCACGTGAAAGTACGCTTAAAACCTTCCGATTGGACTTTGACTGTATGCATGGTCGTGATGACGTTTGTTTCTATCAATATGAAATGGAACGGAGAAGATTGGCGTACCGTTATTGCTTCTGATGCCAAGGGATATTACTCCTATTTACCGGCCATGTTCATCTACGATGATCCCAATTATGGGTTCTTCGATGCGATGGAGAAAGAAAAATACTACAACGAGAATACCTACACGGATTATCGTTCTATAGCCGAAGGAAAGATCATCAATAAGTACTATATCGGAACGGCGGTTGCGGAAACACCCTTCTTTTTGATCGGTCACATGCTTGCTAGAGGTGGCGTGGGAGATGCAGATGGTTACAGTAAACCGTATATGCTCATGCTTTGTGTTTCTGCTTTGTTCTACTTGTTTCTTGGCGCTTTCTTCCTTCAAAAGACCTTACGCCGCTATCAAATTGACGAACGAACGATTTCTTGGGTGACCGTTGCAGGTATTTTTGGAACGAACTTGTTTTACTATGTCGTGGTGGAAGCAGGTACTTCGCATATCTATTCGTTTGCTTTTATCTCCATGCTCGTTTATTATTACCACAACTGGGTGCAAGAACGAAGAACAAGACAATTGCTCATTCTCGGATTCTTACTTGGGATGATACTCATTATCCGACCGATCAATATTTTGGTGGTTTTGTCGCTGCCGTTTATTGCTGGGAATTGGAAATCTTTCCTGCAATCCATAGTTGGAATTGTTAAGAAGAAATGGTTTGCACTAGTGGCCATTGCCATCTTTGGTTGGGTGCTAATGCTCCAATTGGGCTATTATAAATTGGCGACGGGACACTGGTTTGTCTATTCGTATCAAGAGGAAGGATTTGATTTCACCGATCCGCACATTTTCGATATCCTATTTAGCTACAGAAAGGGATTGTTCCTATATACACCAATGTATTTGCTTGCTTTCATTGGGATCTTCGCCCTTTGGAAACGCAAGGATCGTTTTCCCGTTTTCAGTTGGTTGATCTTCTTTTTCGTGTTAACCTATATCCTCTCCTCTTGGTGGATGTGGTATTATGGAGGAAGCTTCTCTTCACGCGTTTACGTTGATTATTTACCATTCTTCCTATTGCTTTTGGCGATCGGGTTGAATCATTGGAGAAAACAATGGCCGGGCTGGACGCTTCGAATCGTAACGGTTCTGTTGATTATTCTGTGTCAGATTCAGATTTACCAGTACCGATACGGGCAAATTCATTATTCTGATACCACCAAGGAACAATACTGGAACAACTTCCTGCGCATCGATAAATTGATGTAATGAAAAAACCGCCAGCTCTGCGGGTGGGAACGGCGGTTTCTCGGTTTTTCACTTGTCAATCGAACATGGATTGCTGACTTTCAAGATGTTTCTGGTTTAATTCTTTCAATTCTTGTCGGTATTGTGCTACCAGTTGCTCCAAAGCGAAATATAGAATCTGCGCATCGGTAATGTTATCGCTGGAATTCGAATTGGCCAACATCTGAATTTGATCCAGTAAGGCCTGTGTTTCTCGGTCTAATTTCAGAGACTCATTGCTCAATGGAGGCTTCGGCGTATTTTCCAACTCACGTACAATGCCATAGCTGTTTCCATTCGAATACGCTGGCGATTCACTCGATTCAAATTGCGGCGCAGGCTGCACTTCATTCAGAGGTTCATCAGAGCTATCGCCAAAAGCCGATAAGTTATCTCCTGGTCGGTAATCCGACATCAATTCAGGGAAGTATTGCTCGTGCGCTGGAGTAAATCCTTGCTTCACCACCATTTTCATACTCGCCCCGCTTGGCTTGTAAAAGCGCTTGAATCGAACCGGCTGGTCTTTTTCATATTCAATCAACCGTTTGGAGCGAACTTCATCTCCGTCCATCGCTACTTGCTCCACAAGCTTTCCGTTATTGTACTTATGATCAAATGAATACCATAATTCGTATCGCGAAATTTCCATGTTGTTCCATCCATAATTCGATCGATATACCTTTTCATTCACAACGCGATTGTTTTTATAATGCGTTTCATACTTGAACATGCCAGTCTGTGTCAGTACGACAAATCCATCTGCTGTTAGCGTCATTCGCCCAACGATGTTGGGTTTTGACGGCTCAACTCGCCCCCGTCCCATTCCTTTACCAGTTCCTGATTTTATCACGCGACCGTTAGCATCTAACTCCTTCTCTTTAATTGTGCGTGTGCCATCAGCATTGTGTATGTACTCATCAATGATATGTCGGAATTCGTATTGAGTTCTTCCCGGAATTGATTTCGATTCAGAACGAATGCTTCGATTAGATACGTCGTATGTATAGTTACGTTGCGTCACTATTTTCCGGTTTCCTTTCTCGTGCTTACTCGCCGATTCATAGCCAGTATAACTCGTTTCCAAACCTTGTTCGTCGAATGTTGTTACGGATTTACGATAGCCTGAAGAATGACTGTAATCGATATTCTCTGTTACTCTATACTTATGGTCGTACACGTATTCGTCTCTCAAAACGCGATGACTTCCAATGATTTGAACTTCGCGGAAAATAACCAGGCCATCGGAATTGAACTTCAAGGTGACGCGTTCCTTTCCATCGTTATCGATAATCGTTTTTCCACCATCCGAATGGTATTGAATGGATAGATCTTTCTGATTTTGCCCTAGTGCTGATCCCATCAACAACAGGAGGGCCATTGTGCAAATTGATTTCATAGGCTACAGTTTATTCTCCTCCGCAGCATCAAGGCACTTTTGACAACGTGCGTTGCATCGATCCTACAAATGATGTATTTTCACAGATAGATTTTCAACAACCATACCATTTGCTATGCACGCTTAACAACAAAAACTTATGAAGCCACTTCAAATAATCACCGAAGGGCGACGAATCCTATTTTCTACAGTTTTAAATCCTTTGAAAATTAGTACTTTCGAAGAGTAATAAATGACGTTCTATTCTGCCCGATTTTCTGTTGAATGTTACGTCCTGAAATACAGCACGAATGCATAAAATAATCCTACCCGTCTTAATTGGAATTGTTCTATTTTCTTGTCAGCAAAAGCCGGAAGATGGCGGTGAAGCGGCTCCAGAAAACAAAGAAAAGGACAATCGAATTGCTCAGTTGGAGCTTGAAAGCGCGATGAAAGATTCTGTGATTAATGAGTCTTTGGCCTTTTTCAACGAAATCAAAGCGAATTTGGAAGCGATTGGAATCCGTAGAGATGAAATCCGTGAATTGTCGGATAATCCAGAATTGCAAGCTGAGGACAAACAATGGATTTTGGAAGAAATTCGTCGGATCAACTATTTGAGAGAAGACAATGCGCGCCTTGTAAAGCGATTGAATGCTGAGTTGGATAAAAGCAATCTTCAAATCAAGGAATTGGAAATCATGGTGGAGTCTTTGATGAAAGATATTCAATGGAAAGATGAGCAAATTGCGGCCCTTCAAAAGGAATTGGATCGATTGGATCATCAGTACTCTGTGTTATTCGATGCATATCAGGAACAAGCGGTTGTTGTAGATCGTTTGCGCGATGAGTTGAATACCGTTTATTACGCTTACGGGACATCTGAGGAATTGCTGGTAAACAACATTATTTCCAAGAAGAATGGATTCATTGGTATTGGACGTCGTTTGGAAATGCGACAGGATTTTGACGCTGGTTACTTCACCAAGGCAGATGCTACGAAGCAGAATGCTATAAACATTCGAGGAAAGGATGTACGATTGATGACAGAGCATCCTACAGATTCTTATACACTCACTGAAAACGCAACAGGAACAATTTTGACGATAAAGGATGCTGCAAAATTCTGGAAAATTTCGAAATATCTTGTAGTTTTAGTGGACGCATGAAAACCGAAGCAGAAAGAGAAGATAAAGAGCGCATCAAGCGCGAGAAAATGCGAAAGCTGGAGAGTCCGATTCCATTCGTGATTGTCCTGCGTAACTGGATTTTTGGAAAAAGACGCCCAGACATCTTCACGCGCATTACCTTCATTGCCAATCTTGTCATCTGGATGCTGTTCCTGATCTGGTCTGGATTTAGCTACTTCGCTGTAAATTCCCGCGATTGGATTTTGCAACAAAAAGGGATTCGTGTCACTTCGATTATTAACGAACGTGGAACGGAATTAGGCTTCGAGAACGGTGTTTTCATGGATCGTATGGAAACGGCTAGTTTGATCGCGATTGTTTGTTGGCTGGTATTCTTTGTAGGATTGGTATTGCTTTACCGCAAAAAGCGCATTTTCGTTTATTTCTCAATCGTTCCTTTACTAGCATATGTTGCTTTGAACAGCATCTATCTAGGATTCGCGTATTTCATTGAGGATATCACACTCTTCGACAAGATTTTGATTTTGATTTCTTTGTTAAGCCTCTCCATTTCAGTCTTTATGATGCGAAGTGGCGGAGAGAATACGGGATCTAGCTTCTTTGGCGTTCCTACAGAAGAAGATGTTCCAGAAACGACGTGATCCCCTCAGGAGTTTGTTCGTCTCGGCCTAAGATCACCGTGGCTTTTTTGTAGTATTCCTCGCGTTCTTGCAATTTGTTTTCGATGAATTCTAGCAATTCTTCCTTTTCCATCCCGGCGATGAGTGGGCGCTGCGCTTTTGCATTTGCCAATCGATGAGCGAGTTCTTTGGGAGAGCGTTCCAAATAGAATGTTGTTCCGACATTGTTGAGTTGTTCCATGTTGTCGCCAAAGCACGGCATTCCTCCTCCGGTAGCCAGGACAAAATCCTCTCTGAGATCCAATGCTTCGATGTATTCGCGTTCTAACTCTCGAAAGTGCGATTCTCCTTGTTCTGCGAACAGTTCCCCAATTGATTTTTGAAAGTGTTCTTCAATTTCTTTGTCAGAATCGATAAACGGGATTTTGAGTTTGTTGGCCAATTTCTTCCCGAGTGTAGATTTCCCACACCCCATAAATCCGACTAGAATCACGCGTTTCATACTATACAAGGTACGGAATAAATCAAACACGAAATTTTTCGCAAGTACAAAAAAGTTTAAAATCCTGTATTTCAGCGGCAGAGAGAAAAGGCTAAAAAGAAATCCAAAAAAAAGTGTTTTTTCAATTGCAATACCGATTGAAGTGGCTATATTTGCACTCGCGTTAAGCGGATGATCTCTTAGCTCAGTTGGTAGAGCAACGCCCTTTTAAGGCGTGGGCCCTGGGTTCGAGCCCCAGAGGGATCACGAAAAGCCTCTCAGAAATGAGAGGCTTTTTTCGTTTAGCACCAAATTTCAGGAAAACCAGTTATTAGTGGTTGAAAAATCACCACAAATAATTCATTTAGAATCAAAGAATTTGTCAACTGTTCTGTTAACAAGAAAAATTGTGTTTTTTGTTGACAGAAATCCTCGAAAGATAGAATCTACAAAGGATTACGTGTTCACCTTATTTGCTGCCAATAATTGATTTGATTAGGATTCTTACCTATTCTGTCAACCGATCGAGCGATTCACAATTATTAATCATTAATTCCGTGAATCATGAGCAACAAACAAAAACTAAACATTCGATTTAGACTCATTTTTTCCATTCACAACTTCCTTCTTAAAAAAGTAAGTAGGTGTGAACAAAGCTTCACACTCAAAAGCCATTCTTCCGAAAGGCGATTCTTTTTGTGAAGAGATATGATCCAATGGTAGGAGCATAGTAGCTGTTTTTTCGAGTTGAATAATTGGTTTTATACAATTTTGTTCAATTCAAATGTAGTGGGCATCAAGGCCGTCGTCAATACATGAAATCCAGTAGAAGGCTAAGAGAATTCTCGTATTTTTTCTTTTAAATCACAGATTTGTAAGGTTAATGTGTAATAATGCGCATCGATGATAGATTTGATCAAAATGCCATTATACCTGCCCCAATTAATACCTCTTTTGATCACTTTTGCATCCTACTGAAATACCATCAGATGTACTTGACTATATAATAAGTTATCCGAAGGAGCGCGAGTTGAGTTTTTCAATACCTTTGCAACCCATAATTTTGGCAATGGCAACCATGGAAACCCGCAAAACAACCAACATACTTTTATTGATCCTTGTAATTCCTGTGGTATTTTACTTGTTAAAGGTGTTGGATTTCATTTTCATTCCACTGATTGCCGCAATGTTTATCACCTTGCTCTTTTTACCATTAATGCGATGGTTCAAAAGAAAAAACATTCACAAAGGGTTCGCCATTGCTGCAGTTGTTGCGATAATATTTGGAGTTCTGAAACTGGCCGGAGAATTAATCTCTTTATCCAGTGCTGAAATTCTCTCTGCCGATAATTCATTTTTTGAGCAAGCCGAATTGAAGATCAATGACCTGATCATTACCCTTGAAGGATTCTTTGGTGTGAAGCGTGGGCCGGACGAAAACGTAATGTCCTATTATTTCCCGAATGGTGGATCGCTGGAAAATTTCGGTTCTACTTTTAAATCATTGCAATCTGCCCTCTCCACTACCCTAATGACGATTTTCTTCGTAATTCTTCTTCTGGTGGAATCCATCAATTTTGAGAAGATTATGAATCGTGCGATTTTCAAACATCGCCATGCATCTGTTAAAACATTCGCGAAAATTGAAAAGGATATCATCAAGTTTGTGAAGGTTAAATTCATTGTGAGTTTACTTACAGGAATAGGTTTTACCCTCGCCTGCTTCGCCTTTGATGTGAGCTTCCCGATTTTCTGGGGACTCTTTGCCTTCCTCATCAACTTTGTACAATTCATTGGCTCCGTAATCTCGGTAGTGCTTCTGAGTGTTTTCGCTTTGGTGGAATTGGACACTACCGGTACACTGGCTTTCTTCGTTGTGGTGATAACAGGAGTTCAAGCAGTTTTCGGTGGAATTATGGAGCCTGTTCTCATGGGGCGTACGTTCTCGGTGAATGTGATCACAGTTTTGGTGATGCTCATGCTTTGGGGATTCATTTGGGGAATTCCAGGGCTAATCATGTCCATTCCAATTACGGTATTCCTCCGCATCATCTTTGATCAATTCCCCGAAACAGAGTTTATTTCCAAACTGATGGCTGGGCCAGGAAGTAAAGAAAGTTAGTAAAGAAGTTGAAACCATCGTATCGACTGTATTCACTAATTTGGTTTCATGCAACCGAAAATCGATCACATCCAGATAACCGTTAATAATTTGGACGAAGCCGAGGTCTTTTACGACCAATTAATGCCCATTCTAGGGTTTGATCTCAATCTAAAATCAAAAGGAAAAGTACCTGCTCATGAATTTGAAGTCATTGAATATTTTCATTCGAATTTGATCGTTGGTATTAACTCTCCTCGCTCCGTTTTCGCAGAAGAGGAGGTGCATCGACGAAAACCCGGTGCCTTACACCATCTGGCATTTTCGGCTGCATCGGAAGCCGAAGTTGATTCAGCCTACGAGGCTCTATTAAAAACGAATGCGAATATCGTTGCTCCTCCTCTACTCTACCCTCAGCATGGTGAATATTACTATGCCCTTTTCTTCAAAGATCCTGGAGGAATCAAACTAGAAATTGTATTCGAAAAGCGATAGCCTAAAAACACAAAAGGCCCCAGAATCAAATTCTGGAACCCTCTGCGATTTGCTTGTATGTATGATCTTTAATCTTACTTTACTTCCGCTACAGTCAATCCTTTTTGACGAATAATTCGTTGGATATCTGCGTCTCGGTTCTTTACAACAAAGTGTTTCACTCGGACACGTGGAGTAACTGCTGGATGTACAGTAATCTCTTTGGTTTTCAATTCATTTTTCAGGGCTTTCCCTGGCTTATCTTGCTGTGAATAGGCTCCTGTCGATACTGCAATTGCGAACAGGACTACTAGAGGTTTCATTAACTTTTTCATAACGGTCTATTTTTACAATTTGATTCTGACACTTACATTTCAATATGCGTGCCAAACTTGTCAATCCCTTATGAAATCAAGGTTTTGTCTTCACCCATAAAGCCAATTTCCCATCATACAACATGTCTTTTAACTCATATGAAGCCGGAAAAGGAAAACTCTCGGAACAATAGGTTACCACTCTCGTGTTGACAGGAAGCTGCTCAAATTGGTCAATAACGTAATCTTCTAATTTCCGGAAGGTCTCGGGATCATAGGTGATGGTATCATCAATTCTGTCGAATTCTGCGATGTACTCACAAAATGGATTGTAGTAATAGAAATGCGTGTATTCTTTGAAATCAATGGTTGTGATGTCCGCTTGAACAAATTCGACATTTCCCATCCCTATTTTCGCAAGTGTCTCGTTTGCGACTTTAACCAAATCTTCGCGCATTTCAACACCAGTAAAACGTGCTTTCGATCGACTTCCTGCTACAATGCAGAACTTGCCTGCACCTGAACCGATATCTAATACGTGAGAAGATGACTCCAATTGAAGCCAATCCAATGCTGTCTCTAAAATTTCAATAGGTGTCCAATGAATGAACGAGTGCTTTTGCACCGAATCCGGGTACAAGGCGTCAAAATCGGAATCTGAAGAAAAGGTATTCAATGCAGGTATAAATCGATACTTGAAGTTACGAATTACGGAGCACATTGCCGATCTTTTTTTCAAAACCGCTGATATACAATCAGTACCGATTGTAAAGTTCAAATCTGATTTGTCGTTTTCGCTTTGTATCTTCAAGTCATAAACTACACACTTGATGAAACACATTTTACTACCCGTACTCGCTTTATTAAGCATTTCGGCTTACGCGCAGCACGAACGTTGTGGAACACCACAAGCCATTCAATATCAGGATCAATTGACTCCTGGATACGCTAAATCTGTCCTTGAGACTTTTAAGGCAGCAAAGGCCAATCAGAACAAATCGAACCACGAATACACCATTCCAGTAGTGGTGCACGTTGTATATAATACTCCTGCTCAGAACTTGCCGGATTCTGTGGTTTTGAATCAGATTGAAGTATTGAACGAAGATTACAACCGTGAAAACGCCGATACCGTGAACCTTCGTTCCGAATTCTTACCGATTGCAGGAGATCCTAAAATTCGATTCGTACTGGCTCAAATCGATGAAAATGGACAGCCAACCACGGGAATTACACGAACTTCAACTACCACAACATCTTTTGGATCCCTAGCTCTTTTAGGAGGGGATTTCTCCGATTTGGAAATGGTAAAAAGTACAGCAGGAGGCGGCCACGATCCGTGGGATCAAAGTCGCTACCTCAACATTTGGATTTGTAACATGGCCATCGATTTCTTTGGAACTCAAGTTCCTGCGGTTTTGGGATATGCCACGCCTCCTCCGGGATTACCAAATTGGCCAGGAGGAACTACAAACGGACTTTCTGATGGCGTTGTTTTGCAGTTCCAAGCAGTAGGCCGCAACAACCCAAATCCTCTTGATACTGGAGGTGGTACGATTGATGTTGAAGGTAGAACAGGAACGCACGAAGTTGGACACTACCTTGGATTGCGTCACATCTGGGGCGATGGCGATTGCACAGAAGAAGACGGTGTAGATGATACTCCAAATGCGGATTCAGAATCGCAACAAGATTGTGATCCAACGAAGAACACGTGTACGGACAACATCAACGGGGTGGATTTACCGGACATGATTGAAAATTATATGGACTACTCTGCCGAGACATGTCAGAACAGCTTCACGCAAGGTCAGGTGGATTTGATGCATGGAGTGCTTGATGGACCGCGTTTTGACCTCGTAAATGGAAACCCAGCTGCGATTGCAGAAAAAGAAATCATTACTTGGGAGGTGTATCCAAACCCAACTGACGGACTCGTGCAAGTTAAAAGTGATGAAATTGTAACAGCGATTGAAGTTTTCAACCCTCAAGGTGAACGCATCTTTATTACTACACTTAATGCCCAGAACGAAACTGTCGATTTAAGCAACTTCGCTTCCGGTGTATATATTGTAAGAATTTCAAATGGAGCGGCATTCGCTCATAAACGTATTGTGCTGCAGTAAGTAACACAATTTAGATTCAAAAAAGCCCCGACACTTCGAGAACCTCGGTGACCGGGGCTTTTTTTATAGATGATCCATCAGATACTTGTACAATTCCACCATGGAATCAATATCCGATTTAAATACTTTCTCATCAGGAGTATGTACGTTGTCCTCAGCTGCTCCAATGAAGCACCAATCAATGGGCAAGGAAGATTTTTGAAGAACACCTCCATCACTTCCACCTGCTGATTCTACTTCTAGCTGAAAATCTACGCCTGACTCGCGAGCCAGTTCAATAATTCGATTCAAATAGCTTCGTCTTGGCAAACCGCTATCTCGCATGGATATTGCCACTCCACCACCATGACCAACACCATTGGTCACCCACGTGATATCCGAAATCAAAGCTTGATAGACTTCATATTTCTCCATTAGAAAACGTGCACAATTGGCTACTGTATTACCACCATGCTCTTCATAGGTTCCAAAAACAATAGCTCCATTCTCCAAAGTTTCAGCAACCTTTAAAGCATTCCAAACCCCTAATCGATTGTCCAAATAAGGTGATTGAACGTACTCTGAAGTCTCGCGGAAGTTCGGTTTGAAAGTCAAAATGGTACCCCGATCGATTTCTCTATCAAATACGTATTGAATGCTTTTTCCTTCATCGCTTTCAATAACCATCAATTCTGTCTCAATCTCTCCCTGACTATCCGAACCAACTAACTCCATACCATCTATCAAACGTGGCCCGCCAATTTTTATAAGTTCTTTGTCATATCCAGTTGAAAAACCGATCGAATCCATATGCGCGTAGATGGCGGTTCTCGGCTTTCCGAATACGACAACCAAGCAATCTTGAAATTCTCTTCCTTCGAAAATTTGCGGTTGAACTTTCCATTCTGAAGCGTGCTCTTTGATATAATTTAAAAGGAACGTTTTCATTGCTCCTTCATCGCTAGCTGCAGCACGAATCTCCGTAAGTTGTTTTAATCGTTCCATTTAATAAATTCCTTTGTTTGTAATTTCTAAAGTTTCAAATGCTTTCAACTCCGATTGAATTGCCTCTGAATTGGATAAAGGAAGGCTACATTCAATCTCGCACTCATCTTCGAATGCATGTCGATCCATCTCAATATTCCACCGTTTTAAACAGTTCATCACTCCTACCATATCAGCATACTGGAAGATCATATGAATATGTTCAAAGACTTCCATTTCCTCTACCTGAGTAGCTTCGATCGCATCCTTGGTGGCAGTTCTGTACGCATTGATCAATCCCCCAACACCGAGTTTGGTTCCTCCATAATAACGCACCACACCCGCCAGCGTGTTCGTCAAATCAAAGGATTGCAGTTGGCCAAGAATGGGAGCGCCCGCTGAATTAGAAGGTTCACCGTCATCGTTTGCGCGATAACGTTCACCATTCAATCCTATTCGATAAGCATAACACAAATGTCCCGCCTGAGCATGTTCCTGACGCCATTCCTCCAAGAGTTGTTTTGCCTCATCTTCACTATAGCAACGTGCCACAATCCCGATAAATTTCGATCCCTTCTCTTTGTAAAACCCTTCACTTCTGGACTTTACGGTTCGATATGTGTTTTTATTGTGCAATTCTTAGCCTTCTGACGTGCAATGTTAGTCAAAACTATCTAATGCAGCCAACTTAAGAGATTTACTAAAACCTAGATATTTTCTGTTCAAATATTAACTATGAATTAAGAATTGCTCATTCAAGTTAGCCTTTAATACATCTAACTGAAACATAACGGAATAATTTCCGTATATTACTCGTGCGCCACGCGCGCCATGCTGCCAAAAACTACTTATAATGGATTTTACAACTACCGATCAACGCATCGTTTTTCGTGCTACAATCTTAAACGCTGAGCACTTTGCTGCTCTACACGATCTGAAGGGCGACGCTGATTATGCCCTGGCATCCAAAATGCTTTCAATTGAAGAAATTAACGACGAATCAAGGAGAAACTGATTCTCTAGTAATACCGCATCTACTCTAATACGAATAACTAAAAACAAGAACTAACATCATACTCATGAATTACTCTCAATTGCTCTTAGGCTTGGCAATAATATTCTGCTTTGGTGCCAATGCTCAAAATTCTGAAGAACGAAAGATTCCTGACATCAACCCAAGTAACAATCTAGCTAACCCGGCTAGTTACGCAGATGCCGACCTTTACAAGGCTGCTAAAGCCAAAGGCGCATTAGTGTATGAGAGAGACTACGTATTTGATGGTATTTCCGCAAACGACGTATCTCAACAGTTAATTGATACTGTAGACCCATATCGTTACTTAAATCAGTTCAAAGAGTACCAAAACGTTTATGTGGACTTACCGGAACAAGGCCTTGTCATGATTCTTTTTGCCACACGAACGTTAAAACCAATTGACTTAAACGAAAACGAATAATTATGAAGAAATTGAATACGCTACTTAGCTTTGTGCTCGTATTGTCCGTTTCTTCAGCATTCGGACAAGCATTGCAGGATTGGCCTTGTACAGGTCTTCTGGCAGGTTCAGAAATCACACCAAACACACCTTGTGCTAATCTAAGTACCGCAGCTGTCGGGGCAACCGACCTTGACCCAGGTTCTTGTGGCTCTGCGAATTTAGATGATGGATGGGCGTGGTTCACTGGAGATGGAAACACGGCGACTGTCGATTTCACAGGATTAAGTGCAAACGGCATACTACACGTATATGAATTAACGACTCCTCCTTGTGCAGGTGTGCTAAACGTATATTGTTCGAACAATGGAGGTACTGCAGATGAGTCGATCACATTTCCTACGACTGCAGGTAATACTTACCTTATCCGGATCCAACGTAATGGATCCAACGCTACAATTACTGGATGCTTGGGAGTAACAACCGTGGCTCCGATTCCGGGATGTACAGACCCTACAGCATTGAACTATAACCCAGCAGCTACCGTTGACGATGGATCTTGTTCTTATCCAGGAGCGGATTACATCCACCCTACCGTAGGAGCAGCTGGTGAGTTCGTAGGAGCTTGTTTGGTAAACGATTGCGGACCATTTTCTTACACGGATGACGGTGCGTTACCAGGAAACTACTCAACGGATATTGGTACTCCAGGATTTGGAGGAATTTACCGCGTATTCTGTCCTGATCAAGCAGGAAACTGTATGCAAGTAACATTTACTTCTTTTGTTACTGAGGCAAGCTGGGATTACATGTTGGTGAAAAACGGACCAACTCAGAACAGTCCTGAATTTGCTGCGCTTCACACGGCAACTGCGTATGCAGGTATCAACGGTATGCATGGTAACCTGACAGGGTCCATGCCGGCTACGTTTACGTCAACTGATGCCAGTGGATGTTTGACTTTCCGTTTCTACTCAGATAATACTGTAACAGCAGCAGGATGGGCGGCAACAATGCAATGTGTTCCATGTGCAGGAGGGCCTACGGGAACTGAAAACAGTGATTGTATGATGATGACGCCTCTATGTAATACATATTCATTACCGGGTGATGCTACCGGCCCAGGACTTACGTCTGACGGATGTAGCTTTGGTACTTGTCCTGCTGGAGGAGAGAACCACACAAACTGGTTTACTGTAACTGCAGATAACGGAGGTACATTAGATATTACAATTGTCCCTAACGATCCTGCAGATGATTACGATTTCACAGTGTATGGACCAAACGTTACTTGTGCAGCGTTGGGCGCGCCGCTGCGTTGTTCTGACGCCGCTGTAACTGGAACTACTGGAACAGGTGGAGACACAGACTTCTCTGAGCCAGCTGCCGGAAATGGACAGGTTGCTACGATTAACGCGAACTCTGGTGATTCTTACATCATTGTTGTAGACGAATGGTCGCCAAATGCTTCTGGTACTGGATACGATTTGAACTTCAGTGGTACAGCTACTTTGGATTGTTCTATTCTTCCTGTAGAATTGGCAAAATTCGATGTTGAGTACTACTCGGATGAGCATGCGACGTACTTGTCATGGAAAACTATGTCGGAATTGAACAACGACCGATTCGAGGTACAACGATCTACTGACGGGGTTAACTTTGAAACTTTCCAGGTAATTAAGGGAGCTGGAACAACGCAAATGGAAACGGATTATGTGACTATCGATCCAGATCCAGTTGTAGGAGTTAACTACTATCGCTTGAAGCAAGTAGATCACAATGGAGCATCACGTGTATCGGATGTACGTTCGATCAACATTCTTGATGATTTCTACGATATCCTTGCGTTTACTCCTAATCCAACAACTGGAAAAACTGAAGTGATCTTTAACGCTTACAAAAAAGAAGATGTAATGCTTCAAGTAATGTCGGTTGAAGGGTCGACTGTGGTAAAATCAATGCTTCCTGCAGTTCCAGGAGGAAACCGATTTGATTTGGATTTGTCTGAGGTAGAAGGAAACGTATTCTTTGTAACTATTACAACTTCGAACAAAACATACTCTGGAAAGTTGATTAAGAGATAAAATATTCAATTATAAGAATTTAAGTCCCGGCACTTCTCAGTGACCGGGACTTTTTTATTGGTAGAATCTATCTGGATATAAAGAAATCCTAAATCATACTACTTTCAAATAGAAGACCTTTATGGTGAACATAAAAACGAAGCAAGATGAACACTTTTTATTTAGAACACGCCAATATCACAGTAAACAATATGGATAACGCCGTATACTTCTTGAAAACGGCTTTCCCCCACTTTGAAAAACGTGGAGGCGGAGTTTCCAACGGGAGAACATGGTTGCATTTTGGTGATGAGACAACATATGTTGCGTTAAACACGCCCTCAGAAGATCTCCACATCCAAAAGGACTACAAAAGTTCAGGAATCAATCACCTTGGATTTGTGGTTTCGGATGCAGGAACTATTGCCAAACATCTTCTAGACGCAGGTTACAAGCGAAGCTTTCCCAGACAAGAGGAACAATTTAGAATCCGCGAATATTTCTACGACGCAGATGGTAACGAATATGAATTTGTAGAATACCTCAGCGATTTAGCATCGGAGCGAAATTCTTACGCTTGATTTCAACCTCAAATTGAATTCAACATCCAATTCTTCCGGTTGTTTCTTTTGAGCTATAGTTTTTCACAAAGAAATGCCTGTTCTTGGTTTGCTGAAAGACTGAAATGAAATCCCGACGTGTCGGGATGCCTTGCACCATACCAATCAAAGGCAAAAAGGAGGTTCAAATTCAAAAGAAACAACCTATTAAGAACTATCCGATTTTAAAGAATCCGAAAATACCTAGAAGAAACGAGGAGAACCTTCTGAAATTATGGCTGGAATTACATCCAGATCTCAATGAATGGACAATCTGTCCGTTGTGCGGGAACCACAGGGAGATTAATTCTGTGCAAAAGACAAAGAAAACTTATCCGATTCTTTAGAATGGGATATAAAAAAGCCCCGTACACTTCGAGAACCTCAGTGTACGGATCTTTAAATTCTTGTGGGTTAGTTTACTGAATCGTCAACTTCTTTTCCAAATCTTCTAAATACGATCGGAATTGCTTGTCTGTTTCTGACAAGTTTGTCACGGTTCTGCAAGCGTGCAATACTGTTGCGTGATCTTTACCACCGCAGTGTGCACCAATGTTTGCCAATGAAGACTTCGTCATCTTTTTAGAGAAGTACATTGAAATCTGACGTGCTTGCACTACTTCGCGCTTACGCGTTTTCGATTTCAAAATCTCCAATGGTAGATCGAAGTAATCACAAACTACCTTCTGAATGTATTCGATAGACACTTCGCGCGCTGTATTCTTCACAAACTTGTCGACCATTTGCTTGGCCAATTCCAGCGTGATCGCCTTTTTGTTCAATGAAGCTTGGGCCAACAGCGTGTTCAATGCCCCTTCCATTTCCCGTACGTTGGTGTTAATAGAATAAGCAAGGTATTCTACCACTTCCTTTGGTAACTCAATTCCGTTACCGTACATTTTCTTCTCAAGGATTGCCATGCGCGTTTCCAAATCTGGAGCACTCAAATCGGCTGACAATCCCCACTTAAAGCGAGAAAGTAGTCGTTGCTCCATTCCTTGCATTTCTACAGGCGGTTTATCACTCGTAAGAATGATTTGCTTTCCGTTTTGGTGCAAGTGATTAAAGATATGGAAGAACACGTCCTGTGTTTTTTCCTTACCTGAGAAGAATTGCACATCGTCAATAATCAATACATCAATCATTTGATAGAAATGAATAAAGTCATTGGTTGTTTGATTCTTGATAGCATCAATAAACTGATGTGCGAATTTCTCTGATCCTACATACAATACTGTCTTGTTAGGAAACTGGTTTTTTATTGAAATCCCGATAGCGTGAGCTAGGTGCGTTTTACCTAAGCCAACTCCACCGTAAATCAATAATGGGTTAAAAGCCGTTCCTCCCGGTTTATTAGCAACCGCATAGCCAGATGCGCGTGCAAGTCGATTGCAATCTCCCTCTACGAAATTATCGAAAGAGTACGATGGGTTTAGATTGGAATCAACATTTACCTTTTTAAGGCCAGGTATAATAAAAGGATTGCGAATTTGATTCTCGTTCACATTGATAGGCATGGAAACGGGAGAATTACGCAATGCTTTTTTGTTAAGAGCAGGGAGCTTCACTGTGTAAGGAGTCGTATTCGTCTGATTGTTCTCCATGATAATACTGTACTCCAAACGTCCTTCGGCGCCTAGTTCTTTTTTGATTACCTTCTTCAGCAGGGTAATGTAGTTTTCTTCAAGCCACTCATAGAAAAAGTGAGAAGGTACCTGAATGGTTAGCACTTGTCCATCAAGTTTAACCGGCACAATGGGCTCAAACCACGTTTTAAAAGCGTGCAACGAAACATTATCTTTAATTACTTTCAGACAAGCGTCCCAAACTCCCTCGTGATTTTTGCTCATTTTCATATGGTTAAAAGGTTTGTATTCGTCCACAAACAACAAACTACAGAATGACTAGAAATAGCTACTGACTGATTCGTCCTTGCGATAGACAAATATTTACATAAAAAAGTGAAAAAAAAAGTCGATTTGCGGTTGATTTTTTAAAAAGTTTTACTTCGAAATTTTTTAACAAATTCATTGCATCTTAACATTCACTTTACACAGAATTAGGTAATCAATTACGTATCAACTCACTACAACGCATTAGTTTACTACTGAAAACGAATAACTATGAAAATACGGCTTTAATTTCTCCAATGCCAGCAAAAGACTAATTATTTTTAGCCCCAAGAGTTATAAACAATGAAAACAGACTTTAAGCATACAACAACCCTTCGAGTTCGCTACGGAGAAACCGACCAAATGGGCTATAGTTATTATGGTAATTATGCACAGTATTTTGAAGTTGGGCGTGTGGAAGCGTTGCGTGGACTAGGAATGAGTTATAAAAGTCTGGAAGATCGTGGCATTATGTTACCCGTTGCTCACTTCGAAATAAATTATAAAGCTCCCGCGCTATATGATGACGCCCTTGAAATTACGACAAATGTCAGCGAATTGAAAGGCCCTCGTTTGATTTTTCATTACGAAATTCATGTAAATGAAAAGCTCATTTCAACGGGATCTACTACTCTGGTGTTCGTGGCAAAGGAAACGATGCGACCTATCGCTCCACCGGATGATTTCATAAAACTGCTCGAAAAACACGCGAAATAGGCAAATGATTGATTCTACGACCATCCAATCCTCCCGAATTTTCGTTATCTTATATATATGAGGATCTTTGACAGGAATTGGAGTTCGGTTACGTTCGTAAGAGCGCTCTTCCCTCTTCAATTAGTATTCTCTCATTTGAAATACAATTTCCTGGCGCTATTAATCTGGGGAATGTTATTCGCGGTTATCAACGATTCACTCGGCACCTTTTTCGGAGTTCCCTATTTGTTTCTTTCTCCCGAGTATCTAAACTCCATCTCTTTTGAATCATTTCTCTTATTGGGATTCGCGTTGGGAGGATTCATCATGGGATTCAATACCTATAGTTATATCCGACTTGGGCCCCTCTACCCTTTTTTAATCACGATTGACCGTCCATTTTTCAAGTTCTGTATCAATAATGGATTGATTCCATTGATTTTCATCACGAACTATCTGATCAACATGATTTCCTTTCAGTATTCCGAGGAATACGCCACCGTGGGGGAATCGCTGTTGTTTGCATTCGGATTTCTACTTGGAGTCACCATCTTCTTGACCTTATCATGGATGTTTTTCTTCCGCTTGATTAAATACGACCCATATAAAGGAGGTGCGAGCAAACCTTTCAAAACGATGTCCTATCAGAACAACAAATGGTACGATATCTTCCGAAAACAAAAAGAATATCCAACGGTTTATCTAGGAAAACGACTTCGATTAAAAGTCAGCCGGAGTTCCAAACACTTCGATAAAGAATTGGTCGCTTCCATTTTCGCAAAGAACCGTGTAAGTGCCTCTTTGTATGAAATCCTCACCATTTTAATCTTCTTTGGTCTTGGATTCTTCAATGAATATGATGTCTTGGAAGTTCCTGCCGCTACAAGTATTGTTTTGCTTCTGACGATCATCTTGATGCTTTACAGTGCTTTGCAAGCTTGGCTGCGCAATTGGTTCTACCCTGTACTGGTCGGAATTCTGCTCTGCATGAACTATATGAGTAAAACGACCAAACTTTTCCATTACAAGAGCTATGCATACGGATTGAGTTATGAGAAAGCGGACTTATCGGAATACAGTGTAGCGCGCATCAAGAAAATCTGCGGTGATCAGACCAAGAACGAAGCTTCCATTGAAAACTACCTCGCAATGTTGGATGCTTGGAAAGCGCGTACCGCTCAAGAGAAACCCAAACTCGTCATTGTCAATACATCTGGCGGAGGCTCGAGAAGTGCTTTGTGGACAACCCTCGTCTTGAATAAACTGGACGAAGCTTCAAACAATGAATTCGGGACACATACACAGATGATAACCGGAGCTTCCGGCGGTATGGTTGGAGCGGCATATTATCGTGAAGTACAATTGCGCCGATCGAAAAACAAAAAGGCACCAAAGAATGTTCACGAGATGAAGCGAGAAATCGGGAGCGATATCTTGAACAAGCTCTCTTTCATGGCTTCGACTAATGACATCTTCGTTCGTTATCAGAAGATTGATTACGACGGCAAGCGCTACTCAAAAGACCGTGGATACGCATTCGAACAGCAGTTATTAGAGAATACGGGCAATATACTTGATCACAATCTTGGTTACTACACCAATTACGAGAAACAAGGGAAAGTCCCAACATTGATTTTCTCGCCAACGATTATCAATGATGGCCGACGACTTTTGATCTCTTCTCAAGACTTACACTTTCTTGCTAGTGGACATTATGCAGGCGATCATCTCTCAGGATTGTACGAAAACATCGAAATTCGAGGACTTCTGGACAAACAGAACATTGATAAAATGCGCTTCAGTACAGTTTTGCGTGCTTCGGCTACCTTCCCATTTGTAATGCCAATGATTACGCTGCCTACTTCTCCATCCACGCAATTAATGGACGCCGGGATTCGCGATAATTACGGAACGAAAACAACGATGTTATTCCTCCACTCCCTTTCGGAATGGATTGCCGAAAATACTTCCGGTGTGTTAATTGTTGAAATTAGAGATACACGAAAGGTGTACGCAGAAGAAAAGTTCCAAGAAGTATCTTTCATTGATAAACTCACGCTTCCTTTTGGGAACATGTACAAGAATTTCCCGCGAATTCAGAGCTACAATCAGAAGGAATTGGAACAACTGGGCTTGAAATCATTGAATTTCCCCGTGGAAACCATCACGTTCAACTTGATGCAGCAAAAGAACGATCGCATCTCACTTTCATGGCATTTGACGCAGGCCGAAAAATTGAAAATAGAAAGTGCATTGAACTCCCCTTCAAATAGAAAGGCATTGGATAAAGTGAAGAAGGCTTTGGCTTCGTCCTCGGCATTTCGAGAGCCTCAATGACCTCGGTCGCAATAACGAAAACCTCTAGCGGTACTGAACGTTGTTCAATTGAACCGACTTCGTGATTTCACATCCTTCCGGGAACTTCGTACCGTTGTCATCCACGTAATCGAAAGAAATTGTGTAACCGTCGATGTGCATTTTCGGATTCAAGTTGGTCGGAAAGAAACGCTGCATAGCTCCGTTTACTTCCACTTCGATATATGTGCCGCAGCTTGCAGTTCGAACTGTTCCGTTCAATCCTCGGTGGACGTTCACCTGCGTATTCGTAGTGGTGTTTGATGAGGTATTTACGGATGTCGTTACCTTCATTTTCTGAGTTCCTGGACGCACTGGTCGCTGTTGCGCCGAAGCGAATCCTGTAACTCCCAAACAAAATAAAATCAATGCTGCGTATTTCATAGTTCTTTGCTTTGAAACGAAAATAACTAAAATCCACATCTCGGCAAGCTCGATGACCTAGTTATCAGCAAAATAAAAAAAGGGACACATCGAAATGAGCCCCTCTTCTCTTAACCTGTAATTGTTAATAATTGATCCGTGGTATTATGAACGCTAGACTTACTAAAAGGTTTCACTTTTCAACAACTTTTTTTTTCGATTTCAACATCCGCCACTGAAAAAGTATTGAGAACTCAATTCGGAAAGAGCAGAAAACCGCCGTAACTTTGGAAGTATGAGCGAAAATTCGTCCGTTTTAGCTTTGGTCCGATTGATAGATGATCCTGATGAGAACATCTACGCTCACGTGCGTGATGCACTCATTGATAAAGGGCCTGAAGTAATTCCTTTACTGGAATCGTCTTGGGAGCATGAAGATTATGGACTATTGTTTCAATCCCGCATTGAAGATTTGGTACACGATATCCAATTTTCTAATACTCGCAATCGATTGAAAGAATGGATTGACGCTTCGCACAAGGATTTATTGGAAGGCGCTCTCATTATCGCTCAGTATCAATATCCAAATTTGGATGAAGCAGCGTTGAAAGACTCCTTGCAGAAAATTCGAAAGGATATTTGGTTAGAGATCAATGCGCATCAGACGGCATATGAAAAAGTACGCGTCTTCAATAAGATTTTCTACGGTAAGTACGGATTTTCAGGAAACTCGAAGAACTTTCATTCACCATTAAATTCGTGTATTAACACAGTTCTAGAAACGAAGAAAGGGAATCCTCTGAGCTTGTGTGTGATTTATTCTATTGTTGCTCAATCCTTGGATTTGCCAATTTTTGGTGTGAATCTGCCGAATCATTTTGTGCTGGCTTACATGGATGAGGACAACATCAATCCGTTCATTAACACCAATAATAAGCACGGGGCTTTGTTCTATATCAATGCATTTGCGCGGGGCGGCATCTTCGATGAATTGGAAATCAAAGAATTTCTGAAGGCGTTGAACAAATCGGAAATCCGTGAATATTTTGAACCGTGTTCAAACTCCGCGATTCTATCTCGCATGCTTACGAACTTGATTAACGCATTCCAACAATCTGGAAATGCTGAAAAGGTACATGAATTGACCGAATTGCGCGATCTATTTGATTTTAAACTCTAAATCAAAATCTTTTAATCCATTTACGAACTCGTTGTTCAACCCCACCTTTATGGTTTTGGATGGCATTGCTACTTCCACATTATCCAAAGGATCGAAGACGATAAACTTCACTGGTGTATTTCCGGTATTTTCCATGAAGAGTTTGTTCAAATCTGTGATCATGATTTGATCCAAAGCCTTGGTCGATACCTTCAACTGAATGCTGTTCGCTTTCGTTTCCCGAAGTGTTTGCAGCAAATCGATGGAATGCACAGAAAACTCCAATTCTGAACGTCTCGGTGGAATCTCAATTCGACCTTTGAGCGCTACAAACGTCCCTGGATTGAGAAAATGCTTGTATTTGAGATAATTCTCTCGCCAGAGGAAAAGCTTGTACGAATCGTTGTAATCTTCCACGATTAATGTTCCGAACGGATCACCTTTTTTGGTAAATCGATGCTCTGCTTCCGAGATGATTCCAGCAATGAGCAAATCCTTATTGCGATGCTCTTCCATGTTGTTCAGCATCCCAACGTTTCCGTTACAGAAGGAATCAATTTCTAATTGGAAATCATCTAGCGGGTGCCCGGAAATAAACATCCCGATTACCTCCTTCTCCTTATTGAGCGCGTAAATGTTCCCCCACTCTTCTGCTGGAGGAATTACTGGTTCTGGCAGTTTTGCTCCACTATCCTCTCCAAACAACGAAGCTTGAGATGAATTTTCACTGTCCTGGAATCCAGATCCGAAGCGAACCACATTCTCAAGGAACGTGCGCTGACTTCCATCTTCCTTGAAATATTGAGCACGATGCACATTCTTGAAGGAATCGAATCCTCCGGCATACACCAAACTTTCAAAAGCTTTTCTGTTACAAATGCGCAGATTGACACGCTTCGTCAAATCAAAAATATCGCTAAACCAGCCGTTTTCCGTTCTCTCTTCGATTATGGCTTGCACTGGAGCTGATCCTAATCCTTTGATAGCACCCAACCCGAAGCGAATCGCTCCTTCCTTGTTCACCGTAAAGTGATAGTTGGATTCGTTAATATCCGGCCCCAAAACTGGTACTCCCATACGTCGGCATTCCTCCATGAAAAACGACACCTGTTTAATATCGTTCATGTTGTTACTCAACACGGAAGCCATATATTCCGCCGGGTAGTTGGATTTTAGATAAGCCGTCTGATAGGCAATCCACGCATAACACGTCGAGTGGGACTTGTTAAAGGCGTAGGATGCAAATGCCTCCCAGTCCTTCCAGATTTTTTCTAGTTTCTCGGTATCGTGTCCATTTTCACTTCCTCGCTCCAAGAAGGTCGGCTTCATTTTATCCAACACGTCCTTCTTCTTCTTACCCATCGCTTTACGAAGCGTATCGGCCTCACCTTTCGAGAATCCTGCAAGCTTTTGTGAGAGCAACATTACCTGCTCCTGATACACAGTAATTCCGTAGGTTTCTTTCAGGTATTCCTCACAGGCATCAAGGTCATATACGATTTCCTCATCCCCATGCGCACGGCGAATAAACGAAGGAATGTATTCCAGTGGTCCCGGACGGTACAAGGCGTTCATGGCGATGAGATCCGCAAAAACTTTCGGTTTCAACTCTCGCATGTACTTCTGCATCCCGGCAGATTCATACTGGAAGATCCCTACCGTTTCACCACGTTGGAACAATTCGTATGTCTTCTCATCATCGATTGGGAAATCATCTGGAAACAACTCTACTCCGTGTCGATCTTTCACATTTCGAACGGCATGTTTGATCAGTGTCAAAGTCTTCAATCCAAGGAAGTCCATCTTCAGCAAACCGGCATCTTCCGCAACCGAGTTATCGTACTGCGTACAATACATGTCGGAGTCTTTTGCCAAGGCTACTGGAACGAATTTCGTGATATCATCTGGTGTGATAATTACCCCACACGCATGAATACCTGTATTTCGAACCGACCCTTCCAATTCGCGCGCTCGGTTGATCACTTTGGCACTTAGGTCATTTCCTTGTGCCATCGCTCGGAGTTCATTCGCACGATTGATATCGTCTTGATTGTTCTTGAGTTTTTCGCGTAATTCTGGTTCAGACATCCCGAACAATTTGCTCAAGGAAATGTCTGGAATCAACTTGGCAATACGATCAGCGTCGGATAATGGAAGATCCAAAACACGCGCTGTGTCACGTATAGACGATTTCGCCGCCATTGTACCGTAGGTAATAATTTGAGCTACCTGATTGGCGCCATATTTATCGATAACCCAATCAATCACGCGGCCACGTCCTTCATCGTCGAAGTCGATATCAATATCGGGCATTGAAATACGATCTGGATTCAAGAAACGCTCAAATAGCAAATCGTAGTGAATGGGATCAACGTTCGTAATTCCAGTACAGTAAGCAACTGCCGATCCTGCAGCCGATCCACGACCTGGCCCTACGGATACACCCATATCTCGGGCCGCTTGACAGAAATCCTGAACGATAAGGAAATAACCCGGATACCCCGTTCTTTCCACCGTCGCTAATTCGAAGTCAAGGCGTTCGCGAATTTCGTCGGTTATTTCACCGTAACGTTTTTTCGCTCCTTCATAGGTCAAATGGCGGAGATAGTTGTTTTCTCCTCGTTTCCCTCCATCTTCCAAATCTTTTGGATCTTGGAATTGCTCTGGAATATCAAAAGCAGGCAATAATACGTCACGCGCCAAGCCATAATGTTCGCATTTCGCAATAACTTCATCAATACTCTGAATCGCCTCGGGAACATCTAGAAACAAGTGCTTCATGTCTTCCTGCGACTTGAAGTAGTACTCTTCGTTGTCCAGTCCATAACGGAATCCACGACCTCTTCCTTTCGGAGTTGCTACCAATTCATTGTCCTTCACACACAACAATACATCGTGCGCCTCCGCATCTTCCTTTTCGATGTAATAGGTATTGTTGGAAGCAATCAACTTCACTTCGTGCTTATTCGCCAAACGAATCAACGTTTCGTTCACACGATCCTCATTTTCCTGCCCGTGTCGCATTAATTCGACGTATAAATCATCGCCAAATTGCCGTTTCCACCAAACAAGTGCTTCTTCAGCTTGAGTTTCACCGACATTCAAGACCAAACTTGGTACTTCACCGTAGAGGTTTCCTGTGAGCACCATCAAGTCTTCTTTGTACTGCTCTACCACCTTCTTATCGATTCGAGGCACGTAGTACATTCCCTCTGTATAAGCGATTGACGCTAATTTGATGATGTTATGATACCCGTTTTTATTCTTAGCAAGGAATACTACTTGATAACCGTTATCCTTGACGCTTTTATCGTGTAAATCGCGACATACGTTGAATTCGCATCCAATGATCGGCATGATTTCCTGCCCATCAAATGTTTCTCCATTTTCTTCCGCCTCGGCACGTTTCGAAGCGACGGCTTTGTTGTGATTGGACACCGCTCTTTCGAAATGAAAGGCTGCCATCATGTTTCCGGTGTCCGTTAGAGCAACGGCTTTCATTTTAAACTCCGCTGCTTTCGCCACCAAGTCATTCACCTGAATGGTGGACTGAAGAATGGAAAACTGCGTATGATTGTGTAAATGCGCGTAGGAATAATCAGCTAGAGCCGCAAGCGCTTCGTCTTTATCCTTGTCGGAAATCTCGGTTGGCGCAACATCGACTTTGTATTTCGCACTTTCTTCCTTGAGATTCTGATGCTTCAGTCCGTAAGTACCAATCGGTGCGGGGTTGAACGCCTTGAAGTCTTCAATGTACTTGTCCTCCTGCTGCAATTCATCCGGAAGGAAAACTCCACGGCGCATCAATTCAAAGAAACAGCGTGTTGTTGCCTCCACATCGGCTGTTGCGTTGTGCGCTTCCGCGAATGGAACGTTGAACAAGTACTCGTGAAGCTCGGTTAAAGTAGGCAGCTTGAACTTTCCTCCTCTACCTCCGGGAATTTGACACAAGTTCGCCGTAGTTTCCGTACAGGTGTCTAGAATGTCCATCTCCAACATTGGAGTGTCCATTTCCGTTCGTACGAACTCACATCCTGTTACATTGATATCGAATTGGATGTTCTGACCTACTACGAACTTTGCTTTCCCTAGTGCCTCATTGAATAACTTCAACACATCTTCCAGCGATTCCCCTTGTTCTCTTGCCAATTCGGTAGAGATTCCGTGAATCTGCTCGGCATCATACGGAATATCGAATCCATCCGGGCGAATCAAGAAATCTTGATGCTCGATCATGGTTCCCATGTCATCGTGGAGTTGCCAAGCGATCTGAATCACGCGAGGCCAGTTGTCCGTGTCGGTTATTGGTGCATTCCAATCACGCGGTAATCCGGTGGTTTCCGTATCGAAAATGATGTACATGAAGCAATTTTTAGGAAGTTTTAAAGATAGCGTTTTCTGGAGTTAAACAGAAGAGAACTTATGAACAGAATGAGGGAATTATACACTGTTTGAATTGTGAATGATGAATGTTGAATGTTGAATGTTGAATTAGGAATAATGAATAAGGAATCATGAATAGTGAATAAACAGTCTAAGTGAAAACTAAAAAAGTCCGAGACTGATGGTTCAGAATCGGACTTTCGCCTGTAGTAGGTTACCTATTACATTCTTACGGCCGGGCCTGTTTTATTGACAGGCGCTCCACTCTCATCTGGAGCTTCCACATATCCTTTGATGCGAATGACCTTCGTTGGTTCATTTACGGCGTTCGAAGTAATCGTCACGCTTTTGTTGATTGCCCCTACTCGCTTGGTGTCGTACTTCACTTTAAGTGTCGCACTTTTACCCGGAGCGATAGGTTCTTTGGGCCAACTTGGAACAGTACACATACAAGATCCTTTCGCATTGGATAAAATCAATGGAGCATTACCGGTATTTGTGAAGGTAAATTCCACTACTCCGTTCGCTCCTTGTTTGATTTTGCCATAATCATGGACTTCCTTCTCAAAGGTGATTTGAGGCCCATCTTGTACTTGTTGAGCCATTGCCGTTGTTACCATTCCCATCAGGAAGAGGGCGCATAAAAAAATGGTGTTTTTCATCATTAGATCATTTAAATTTCCATGACCAATATATCGCAGAAACACATGCAAATCAGGAGTTTAACAACTAATTAAGGACTTTAAGAAGAAGTTAACATTTGGAATGATGAATCAGGAATATTGAATTGCACACCGAGCAAGAAGAAGCGCGGCTTCTGATGGAACCGAAGTGTGAATTAATAAGAATTAGTGCTAACTGTTGAGTAGTGCGAAAAAGCGAGAGCGAACCTCAGTGGATAACTAGGAACGAAATAAGCCCCAGAGCTATTGAATTAAGCGGACTTTGAAACTGACGGCGTGGGTTTCCTTTTTGGTATTTGTTTTCAAGTAGATGGTGCGGTCTTGAAAATCAAATTTGCCGTTGGTATCGAAGGTAACTTTGAGGTTGTATGTTGCTCCGGGAAGAATTGGCTCTTTAGGAAGGTAGACTTTCGTGCACGTACAGGATACGCTGTAATCTGAAATAATCAGCGGTGCGTCTCCTGTATTGGTGATTTTGTACTCGTGTTCGAGCAACACACCTTCTTTAGTTTTGGGGAACTTGTGCACTTTTTCCTCCAAACTAAATTCCGCCTCCTGTCCAAAGACAAGGGCGGAATTCATAAATATCAGTAAGAGTATTACTACTCGTTTCATCTTAGTTTACTGCTGGTCCAGTTGAGTTAACAGGAGCTCCAGAAGTTGGACGTGCCTCAACGTATCCTTTGATGCGGATTACTTTTGTTGGCTCGTTCGTTGCGTTAGAAGTAATTGTAACGCTTTTGTTGATTGCTCCAGCACGCTTAGTATCGTACTTCACTTTGATCACTGCAGTTTTACCTGGAGCGATTGGCTCTTTTGGCCACTGTGGTACAGTACATCCACAAGATCCTTTTGCATTTGAAATGATCAAAGGTGCGTTTCCTGTGTTTTTAAATTCAAAAGTACACTCTCCATTTGCCCCGTTCTTGATCTTTCCGTAATCATGAACTTCTTTCTCAAATGAAATTTGTGGTCCTTGTTGTACCTCTTGCGCCATTGCAGTTCCTACACCAGCAACGAAGATCAATAGAAGTGATAATACTGCGTTTTTCATATCTCTTTGTTTAATTAGTTTCGATTTCTGTATCAAATATAGTGCAAGAATTTCAACTGTTATAGTTTTTAACACATCGTTAACAGGGAAAAATGTAAGAGTGAGAGTGGGTGCGAGTTGTGAGCGAAATATGAAATAATAAATATTGAATAAGGAATAAGAAATAGCGCTAGCTATTGACCGCCGGAGTCAGCAGCGAAGCTAACACTGAGGCCGAACTAGGCGGGTGAGATAGCCGAGGGATAATATTGACTAGTGTTTTGGGCTTTTGGCGACTATAATCTCTTTTAAAACTGACAATCATCATGTTTCTGACAGAGGGAAATAGGGAACTTAGTATCAAACAAAAATGATCGATATGAAAAGAGTAATTCTTACTACTGATTTCTCAGATAACGCAAAGACAGCCATTGAATACGGACTCCAATTGTTCGGTTCTGAAGGTGTTACATATACAGTTTTGAATACCTACCGTGAGCCGGGTACATCCACCGCTGCCATGGTTTCCATCGCATATTACCTATACAAGGAGTCAGAATCACTTTTGGCGGAATTGAAGACGGAGTTGGAAGAAAAATATCCGAACCACTCTATTGAGACTCTGGCCAAGCATGGCTCCCTATATCCCGTTGTAAACAGTTTGGCAAAGAATGGATTGGCCGATTATGTTGTTGTAGGTACACGAGGAGCTTCGCAGGTGCAGAACTTCTTCCTAGGAAGCAACACAATGGACGTACTGAGAAATGTTGAAATCCCGACGATCATTGTTCCTAAAGATTGCGAATTCAAAAACATCAACAGTGTAGCGCTGGCGGTAGATTTTAAGCCCTTACAAAAGCAAGATATTTTGAAGCCAGTAGTGCAATTGGCGGGAGATCAAGAAGCCGAAATTTGCGCCTTCCACATTCAAGAAAATGGACAAGATGTAATGTCGGATGAATCTCCTGAAGTGATCGATTTTTTCCACACGTGCGGCGATATCCCTCATAAATTTGAGAACATTAAGAACGAAAATGTAGCGGCTGGAATTGGCTCTTATATGGATAAATCCAACGCAGATCTAATGGCAATTGTCGCGCGAAAACATAATTTCTTAGAGCGTTTGTTCCAGAAAAGCATTACCAAAGAGGTGTCATTGTTGGCTTCGTTTCCAATGGCGGTGGTGAAGGAGAAATAAGAGAAAGCGAAAGCTATTGACCGCCGAAGGCAGCAGCGAAGCTAACACTGAGGCCGAGCCAAGCGGGCGAGATAGCCGAGGGACAGTTTAAAATAATAAATGAGGAATAGAGAATAATGAATAACGAGGCTGAGGTTCTCGAAGTCGGGGTTATGAGTTATGACAAATAAGGAATATTGAATCAGGAATAATGAATAACTAATGAAGGAAGCCTTAATCCAGCTCCTCTAAATTCATCATCATGCGTTCCTCGAGGGACATGGCTGCGAATTTCAAGTGGTATTCCATGTCTTCGATTTTTTGCTTTGGCGCTTTCTTATTCTCGGCGAGCCACATTCTCAAGTACTTCTTGATTTTCTCAACGTTGCGCGGCTTGATTTCCATTTCGTAGGCTTGAATTTGGCTCTCAATGATCTGTGCGCGATTCTTGTATTTCGGAAATTGATCCAGCAAAGTATCTGCGTAAGCAACAGATTGCTCAACATTCCCCATTCTCGAATGCACCATGTGTACTTTCGTCAGACATTCGGCTGAGTACTTGTTTTTTGGATAGGTATGATAGTACTCCAAAAGGTAATCTATCAGTTCTTCACTGGTTTTTGTGTAAGCATCTTCGTTTCCGGCTTTCGCAGCGTCATTCACCTTTGTTTCAGCCTTCGCAATATCTTTTTTAATCGCCCCTCCTTTCCGAACCTCAGGTTCTTCGGTGCAAGATGCCGTTACTACAAATGCAAATAAGAGCATACCGATTAGGCTGAAAAAAGATAGTGAAGATCTCATCGTTGTTTCTTTTTAGCTGGGAATTTCATCTTGTAATTGTGCTCCACCTCACCCTTTGAAATATTGGTAAGTTTCTTTGTAATCAAGCGCTTTTTCAAAGGAGACAAATGGTCGGTAAACAAAACTCCATCCACGTGATCGTATTCGTGCTGAATGATTCGCGCTTTGTATCCATCGAATGTTTCTTCGTGTAGTTTCCAGTTTTGATCATAATAGGAAATTGTCACTTCTTCTTTTCGAAAAACTTCCTCACGAATGGTTGGAATGGACAAGCATCCTTCGGCAAATCCCCACTTCTCCCCCGTCTCTTCTTCGATAATTGGATTGATGAACACCTTTTTGAAATCTTCCATGTTTTTTGCCTTGGGATCTTCTTCAGCATCTTCAGCGAAAGATGTTCCATCCACAATAAACAATCGAATGCTGAGTCCAATTTGAGGAGCGGCCAATCCAACTCCTGATGCCTGATACATGGTTTCAAACATGTTTTCAATCAACTCATCTAATTTCGGATAGTTCTCTTCGATTTCTTCCGCCTCCTTCTTCAATACCGGATCTCCGTATGCTACAATGGGTAAAATCATTCTTCTCAATTGTGCTACAAAATTAACAGAATCTTACTGATTTTCTTGCATCAAAAGCCAAATTGACACGCTGTTATACAAGTCCGTTACGATCCAGATAGGATTGCAAAATGATTGTGGCAGATACCTTATCGATCAGCCCCTTCTCTCGTTTCTGCTTTTTTGATGCTCCGGCAGTATGCATGGCGGCAGAGGCCATTTTGGAGGTGAATCGCTCATCTTCCAAAACGACGGAATACAACGGAAATTGCTTTTTTAGCGCTTCTTCCAGCAACAAAACGTTCTGTGTAATGTGAGCATCTTCATTATTCAATCGTTTCGGTAATCCAAGAACAATCGTATCGATTTTTTCCTGTTCTGAGAGCTGAATCAATCGGTTCATCAAATCTCTAGAATCAACGGTTTCCAGACCAAATGCAAACATTCGAGTTTCATCGCTAATTGCGAGACCTGTTCGTTTGAGTCCGAAATCTATTGCTATTGCTTTTGACACTTTGTAAAATTATGAATAATGGTGGATCTTTTGCTGAGTTGTGAATATTGTGATGTTTGAGATCTAGTGTTGTGAATTCTGAATTTTTCAATTTTAGAATTTTCAATTAAGATTACTTTTGTCGAAAAACTGAACGATGAGATCCATTATAGAAAAGGCCTGGGAAGACAGAGAATTATTGAAAGATGCTGAGGTAGTTAAAACTATTGAGCATGTAATCGAAGACATCGATAAAGGAATTTTACGCGTGGCTGAGCCTACAGAGAATGGAGAATGGCAAGTCAACGAATGGGTGAAGAAAGCCGTAGTGATGTACTTTCCGATCCGTCAAATGGAAACGATTGAAGTTGGCCCATTTGAGTTCCACGATAAAATGGCACTCAAAACGAATTACAAAGAATTAGGAGTTCGTGTGGTACCTCATGCTGTTGCTAGATATGGCGCATACGTAGCACCCGGGGTAATCATGATGCCTTCTTACGTGAATATCGGAGCGTACGTGGATTCAGGGACCATGGTCGATACATGGGCTACTGTTGGATCTTGTGCTCAAATCGGTAAAGATGTTCACTTGAGCGGTGGTGTTGGAATTGGTGGTGTTTTGGAACCATTGCAAGCTGCCCCGGTAATTATTGAGGATGGTGCATTTATCGGATCTCGTTGTATTGTAGTAGAAGGCGTTCGCGTTGGAAAAGAAGCCGTTCTTGGAGCAAACGTGGTTTTAACAAAATCAACGAAAATTATTGATGTGACTGGAGGTGAGCCTGTAGAAATCAGAGGTTATGTGCCCGAGAGAAGCGTAGTAATCCCGGGATCGTACACAAAATCATTCCCTGCTGGCGACTACAATGTTCCATGTGCTTTGATCATTGGAAAACGTAAAGCTTCTACCGACTTGAAGACTTCATTGAACGATGCTTTGAGAGAACATAATGTGGCAGTATAAACTAATATTGAATAAGAAATAAGGAATCAGGAATAACGGACACTGAGGCTCTCGAAGAGGGAGTTATGAGTTATGAGAAAAAATGAATATTGAATAAGGAATAGCGGACGCTAAGGTTCCTGAAACAATTCTACATATTAAAACAAAACCCTGACATCTTGCGATTGTCAGGGTTTCTTGTTTTTAGCTTAGCGTGTCAATCGATAATTAACTTCTTCAAATGACCGTTCGTTCGAATGAAATAGATTCCACTCGAAAAATGTGAAATGTCATAGGAGATTTTCTTTGCACCGTTATTAAACTCCAACATTTCGATGAGTTGCATAGATGCATTGAATATGTAAACCTCCCCTTCCATTGAGTTTTCTGGATATGCAATCGTGATTACATCAGACGCCGGATTCGGATACATACTGAAACTTTCTGAGTTGTTTTCAGCGACGGAAACCGCATGATCTGAAATACGACTTACGCCAGAACTTGTTGCTACCCATATGTCATTCTGACTGTCTATCGCCAACGCTCGAACCACTGGCCCAACCAATCCATCGGAAACATGGTACTCCGTCCATGAATTTCCATCAAAGGCACAAACGCCTCCTTCAGTTACCAAATAATCCACATACACACCTACCCAAACATTGCCTGAGTTGTCAATTTCAACATCTTCAATTGGATTCAAAGTATCAGGTGCTGGCAAGGTGTACATCTGAGTGTGATACCCGATGTTATTATTCGATCCGTCCAGAACGGTAATTCCTTCAGACGTTCCGACCCAACGATTTCCATTGGCGTCATTTCGAAGTCCTCGGATACGATCATCTACCAATCCAGTATTCGCTTCCGTGATCATCGTTCCGATGGTTCCGTTGTAAATGGCGATTCCGCCCAGTCCCGATCCAAGCCAAACATCGCCGTTTCCATCAATGTTGATCGCTGTAACCCCTCCAAAAGGCAATCCGTCGGCTGTGCCAAGATTCATCCAGGTGTTTCCATCGTAATAACTCGCTCCATTGTTGGTACCGAACCATACGTTTCCTGAGGCGTCTTCTTCAATGCATTTGATCTGGTTGTTCCCCAATCCATCGGCAGTTGTGTAGGTAGTCCAAGAGTTTCCATCGAAATGGCAAGCGCCAAAATCGGTTCCTACCCACACATCTCCGTTGGACATTACGCGGATAGCCAAAACATTATCATCTACTAATCCGGGATCCGTAGCATTGGTGTGCCCTACCCAGTTCACTCCATCAAATACAGAAACTCCAGACTGCGTTCCAAACCAAAGCACATCGGAGCTGGCAACATCCAGACAATTCACATTATCATTCAGCAAACCGTCCGTGGTCGTATAATTGGTAAAAGTTTGCGCTGAAACCGATCCTACAAGGATCAAGGCCAACAAGGTAAGTTTTGTTCTCATCTATTTTTGAATTAAAATTCGTTTCGTTTCTAAATAATTATCGGTTTTCGCAGTAAGTAGATAAGCTCCGCTGCGAATTCCATCAAGATTCATTGTGACCGCTCCCATTTCGCCCCATTGTTCACGCACCACTCTGCCATCGTTCGACCAAAGTTGAATTAAGGCATCTGTTTTATTTAAGCGAACTGTCAATTGTGAAGTTGCGGGATTCGGATAAGCGAAAAGTTGATCGGTAAGCATTTCATCTCCATTCAAATTCTCTGATTTCGGAGTAGGTTTGAGTTCTGTAAAATCACCTGTTCCGTTAGGATATCTCGCATATGAAGATTGCGAAGAGGTGCTTTTGATGATCACTTGATCGACAATGGTTCCGTTTGGATATTGCAATAAAAGTGTGTCGCCAATTTGAGATTCCAAGCTAGCATGCCATTCTCCTTGCAAAGTATCTCCATCCAACCAGATGTTTTGATACCCAAACCCGGGTAATCTGCTCGAAGGAAGTGCCCATACCTCGCCTGTAGTCTGTGATTTCAATTCCAATTCATTCAATTGAATGGTTGCAGTACTTGGAGCAAATATTTCCAACCAAGCCTCTGTTTCGCCGTATTCGTCAGCCAGGAAGGAATTTTCTATCATTACTTCATTGATCACAAGATCCGACTGCGTCATTTCCAAATCAACTGTGTAGAATTCATATGCTGCTCTCGCGGGTGAAAACGCTCCGATGGAATCGTTCTCTGCGTAGATGAAATAATCCATTTGATACATGGGATCTTCGAAAAATGCCCCATAAACTTTGTCATTCGCCTGTCCATCATTGTGGTTTCCATCATCATACATTTGAGTGATTTCGAAATCATGGTCTTCAGAAGATTTGAATTGACAATACACGTTCAGAATCATATTGGATTGTACTTCTGCAGTAATCCAAAGATCATCGTGTGTCAATCCTGAATTGCTGATTTCATTCACATTCTGAATTATCGGTGTATGATTCATTCCCGGATAGTTCATCAGATAATTGGCTCTTCCCTCCATCAAATCCTTAATGCCGGGATACTCCACAAAATCGGTCACTGTACTATCTAAATTGTCGTAAAAAGCTTGATCCGAATAGAACTTATTAGTGTCGTTTAAAACACTTGTTTCAATGATGCTTTGCATTTCCTCTGCCCAATCGTAGTAGTCATCGGAATTGATGCACTCCTCAACAATGGTTTTGATGTGCGCGAGATACATCCTTTTGTAGGTATCATTCTCCAGCAAATGACGAATCAATGGGCGCTCGTGTACTGAGAAGCTATTCAGATGCTGCAAAGGATCGATTGTTTTTGCTTCTTCGATGGTGAATCCGTCCCAATTATCGGAGGCGTCTGTCAATCGATAACTCGCAAATGACATGTTCATGTCCCACAGGATGGGCTGAAATTGACCGTTGCTCGTTCTGTACAGGT
This sequence comes from Fluviicola sp. XM-24bin1, assembly GCA_003149635.1. Taxonomy (GTDB): domain Bacteria; phylum Bacteroidota; class Bacteroidia; order Flavobacteriales_D; family Crocinitomicaceae; genus UBA4466. The sequence continues at coordinate 69,543 of QCWI01000005.1, read as the reverse complement.
AGTAATTCTGAGCGTAGCCGATGTAACTATCAAAATTGATCAGTACATAATTAAGCGCGTGCATCCAAAGTGCCCGATCTATATTCAATACGGCGTCAATATTTTGAGGATCGTCATTCAGTACTTCGATGAATTCATACAATCTTAGCCAATCGTTGACATTGGTCGATTTCACATCGTACAATGCGTAATAATCTTCCATGGAGCCTCCTGAAATCAATTCCAGATTGGAATTGGCTCCATTGAGACTCACGGTTTCTGGATTGCACTTTACGAAGGTATTCCCCGATTCCAAGAAGTGTTTTTCGTTGAAATCAGAGTTCACCGCTTCGACATTCGTATAAACTCCTTTCAGCGTATCGTTCACATATACGTTGGCGAAGTTGGCTTCAGAAGCCGGCATGTAATTTCGTGCAATCTTATACGAAAGCGCCTCCCGAACAAAGGAAGGATCTTGAATTACGTTACTGAGCTTCAATTTGCGAAAACCTTGGTGTTCTTGCCATTGATAGGTGTAGTCCAAATCCAGATTGAATGGATTTTTATCACGATTCGGACTGTAGGAACTGTATCCTTTATAGCGAATCCCCACACCTAAGTATGGGGCTCCGTCAATAATCACATTTCCACGCAGTCGCGCTTCGTCTCCAACGATGTAGAGACTGTCCAAGATCTCATCCCAATTGGATTCTTCAAAGTAAATTCTAATTTCTGGCACATGATTGATATCGTAAAAATCATCCTGAGACCAAACGGAAGTAGCAATAAGAAGAACCAGCGGGCAGAGAAGATATATACGCGCCAATCTACTCAAGTACGTTCAATTTGAAAGTTGCAGAAGAAGTATTCTCTCCAGTAAATGTTGCAAAGTAAATTCCTGCGGGATGATTCGATAAATCAATCTTGGCGATATTCGATGCTTGCAAAACAACCTGACCGAAAGCATTCGTCACCGTGATTTGTACATCTTCGTTGCTGTACTGACCGTCAATATTGAAAATCCCGTCTTTTGAAGGGTTAGGATACAATGTAACGTCTTCGAAAGCATTGTTTTCATCTAACGACAATCCACAAGGGTTGGCACCAAGAATTACTTCAATCCCCGGATGATCGCACTCGTATCGGAACGCTTTTGCGGGGGAAGCATTGTACTGCCACACTAGGTTTCCATTAGCATCTACTTCGTACATGTATTGCTGCGAAACGGCTACGAAGATGTTTCCGTTCGACATGCGATCTGAGGCCGACTGTCCAGAATTGCTTACCAAACAATCGTGTCGATCTGCATACGTCGATGGAGCGTAAGAACTTCCTCCAAACGTATAAATCCATCCTGATTCCGGTGCTTGAATAACATCTACTGCTGATCCACCCCCAGATCCTCCAGAATTGTTAAAGAATTGAATATATCCACCATACGGGCGTCCATCGTCAATAATCCAATGAGGATCGTGAACTGCCGCAGCAATCGCCTGAGGATCACTGGAACCGTAGTTCCCCGGATTTCCCCAACGGTAGATGAAGTCACCTCCCATTCCAGAGTTACCTCCAGTATGACCGGCTGCTTCCTGTGTTGTAGTGCTATGATCAATTATGTAGAATTCGCTAGCGTAACGCGAGCTGAAAACGATTTGATCCAATTCGGCATTGTAATCCAATCCATTTACATGGAACCAATCGCCGCTATTGCCGCCGGGGCCACCTCCGCCGCCACCGCCGCCTCCACCTCCACCTCCGGAGCTGATCGCGTTGATATCCATTAATTCTGGGTGATCTGCTACAACACCATAATTGTTCTTGGTATTGTCGTGATCTTGAATCAAATGATCCCAAATGTGCCATTCCCAAACGATGGTAGCACTTCCAGTTCCATCTGGTTCCAATTCAATTAAGGCGGTGGGCCATTTTTCATCCGTTGGATTGCTGAATCCAGCCTGCTCTAATTCGTTCACGCTTTTTACTTCCCATGCGGTCAAGATGACATTTCCGTTGGGTAGGATTTCAAAATCGTGGTGAGAGACGTGATCGGAACCAGAATGTATATATTCCCAAACGACATTTCCAGAAGGGTCGATTTCTTGGATCATCCCACCAACTGCGGCACCGTTCAATTGATTCCCATTGTACACGGCGCCTCGAACAATGTTTCCATTATCCTTGAGTCGCACGGCATAATTACAGGAAGTTGAATTTGACCACGAATGGGCAATATTTCCATTCGCGTCGATTAAATACGTTGTGTTTTGATTGAGTTCGTTGTAGAGGGCGAATCCATTGAAGGACTGAGTATGCCCAAAGGAGAACGTTAGCAAACCTAGTGCTAACAAGGCAAAGCGTTTTTTCAAGAGTTAAGAGTTTTAAGTGTTTGTTAACTCTGTGTTGCCTGTTTATTAAAATACTTGCGGTCGACTTGTGTTTTTTTTCAAAAAAGTTTGTTCGGCCTGTTTCGAAGGTACTTTGAAAAGATGAAATACAAAAAAAGGGAGCTCAATGAACTCCCTTCGTTTCTAATGAGATTCTCTTAGAATTTAGCTGAGATACCAGCGTTTACCAATCCCCCTTGACCGAATCCAAGTCCTAAGTTAAGACCGATGTTGTCAGTGAAGAAGTAACGCATCCCAACTCCAATACGAGAAGCTACTGGAATCAATGATTCTACTGAACTTTCAACGTAGTTTGGATCTGTTGAAGCAAACGTAAACGTACGGTTTCCGTATCCTGCTCCGAACATGACGTAAGCATCTACCATATCTACATTTTGCAAGAAGTGGTAGTTAAATGTCGCCATGAATCCTAATTTCTGTGTTGAGAAGTCGTACTCGTAACGGTTTGCACCTTGATCCTCAAAGTAAGTGATGTTTGAATTGTTGAATCCAACATCCAATCCAACACCGATTTTGTCTGCTACCATGTACTCGAAACGTCCACCTACTGGTCCGATTCCACCGATTTTCAAATCGATCTCTGTTCCAGAGTTAGCATACGCCGTTTTAAATACGTTAGTGTAAAGGTTCGGGAAACCATAGTAAGCATCAATAATCATGTTGCCTTGCTCAACAGCTTGAGCATTCGCGCTACCTCCTACCATAAAGATCGCTGTAGCTAGTACTAGTAATTTCTTTTTCATTTTTAAATAATTTAAGTCATTTGAGATGCAATCTATTCAAAATTTGTACCACTTGTTAACGTTAATAAAAATTTAACAACTGCTTTTTTTTGAAAACACTGATAAACAACCCTTTAAGCAATATCGCTTTTATTGGTGTTACGAGGGTAAAAATGATAAGGTTACAGTAAACTGCACAAAAAGTACGCGCCCATTTTTTAATTCAAGCAAAAAAGAGAGTCACCACAACTCTCTTTTCATTTAACACGCCCCAACTTTCTCTTGTACTACCTCTGGGGACGAATTATGAACCTAACCGACTAATCTAACAGCACTCGCTGTTCAAACAAAAGCTTTATCATTCCACTATCAGTTTTTGTGATAGCGATCCATTATTTTCATTTACCACAGTGACTAAATACGTCCCCTTCTGAAGGTCGCTTCAATCCAATTGATACATTGTTGAACTTGTACTTATGAACGTTGCAATTCTCCTTCCTTGAACGTCACTCAAGAAGATCTCAGAACCCTCAGGAAGTTGGACGGTATTTATGGTTACCCATCCGGAAGTAGGATTGGGATATAACTGCAGTTGAGATTTCGGCGTCTCCGCCGAAATCACTTCCGAATATTCGACCTCTCCGTCGAAATCTACTTGTTTCAAACGATAATAGTTGATCTCCCCTTCACGGAACTCTGAGTCAGCGAAACCGTACTTCAGTTTTTCATTAGAAAAACCTGCTCCCTTAACCTCTCCGATATCCTCAAATAAATTGTTACCAACTGATCGTTGCACTACGAAGCGATCGTTATCTCTTTCTGAAAGCGTTTCCCATGTAAGCATTGTAACATTTTCTGTTTCGTAAAAGCTTCCTTTAAAGTTGATTAATTCTACAGGTAACGGTGAACAGCTTACAACTGCCGAACCTCCAAACTCCAGAGGCACACTTGTTTGAACGCTGCTGTAATTGGAAAAACAGATAATGTATACTTCTCTAGCAACAACAGGCAAACTTGGTTCAAAATTCGTGGCATCTCCTCCTGAAGGAATCACATCAGCCATACCAGTTCCTCCATTGTCAACACCATTCCAGTATAGATCCATTAAGCGTTTTGCGCTTTGATCAAGTTCAACGCGGAACCAGCACGAAACCAATCGATTTGTGCTTCGTTATACGTGTGATTCAACTTGATTTCATCTTTTGAACCATCGGCGTGAACTACCTCTAAAGTCAATCGCTTTCCTTCTGCGAACTGATCCAAATCCAAGAAGTTGAAGGTGTCATCTTCCAAGATCTTATCGTAATCATTTTCATTCGCGAACGTCAATCCAAGCATTCCTTGCTTCTTGAGGTTGGTCTCATGGATTCGCGCGAATGATTTCACGATAACGGCACGAACTCCCAAATGACGTGGTTCCATTGCTGCGTGCTCGCGTGAAGAACCTTCTCCATAATTGTGATCTCCAACTACGATGCTTGGAACTCCTGCAGCTTTGTACGCACGAGCCGTTGCTGGCACTGGGCCATTAGCACCAGTCAATTGATTGACGATGTTATTCGTTTCCTTATTGTATGCGTTCACGGCACCAATCAAACAGTTGTTAGAAATATTATCCAAGTGACCGCGGTAACGCAGCCAAGGGCCTGCCATGGAAATATGATCTGTTGTACATTTTCCGTATGCCTTGATCAATAATTTTGCTCCGGTGATGTTCTTTCCGTCCCAAGGTTCGAATGGTGTCAATAGCTCCAAACGTTCAGATTCCGGATTTACTAATACTTGAACGGACGAACCGTCCTCAGCAGGATCTTGATATCCATTGTCTTCAACCGCGAAGCCTTTCGTTGGCAATTCGATTCCAGTAGGCTCTTTCAGCATGATCTCCTCCCCGCTTTCGCTCGTCAAAGAATCCGTGATTGGATTGAAATCCAAACGCCCTGCGATCGCAATGGCCGCTACCATTTCCGGAGATGTTACAAAGGCATGCGTATTCGGGTTTCCGTCAGCACGCTTCGCAAAGTTTCGGTTGAATGAGTGTACAATAGAGTTCTTTTCTTGCTTGTCTGCTCCTTCTCTATCCCACTGACCGATACACGGCCCACAGGCGTTGGTAAAGATTCGAGCCGATTCAAATTTCATGAAAGTATCTAGTAAGCCGTCGCGTTCTGCTGTAAATCGAACTTGTTCCGATCCTGGGTTGATTCCTAATATCGCTTTTGGTTTGACGCCTTTAGAGAAAGCGTCTTCTACGATTGATGCTGCACGCGTTAAATCTTCATACGACGAGTTCGTACAAGAACCGATTAACGCCCATTCTATTTCTGTTGGCCAATCGTTTGCCGCCGCTTTTTCTTTCATTTCAGCAACCGGAGTTGCCAAATCTGGCGTAAACGGGCCGTTCATGTGAGGCGACAATTCTGAAAGGTTGATTTCAATCAACTGGTCGAAGTATTGTTCTGGATTCGCGTACACTTCAGGATCTCCCGTCAAGTGCTCAGCGATTTGATCTGCAGCATCCACTACTTCTTGACGACCTGTAGCCGATAGGTATCTGCGCATGGAATCGTCGTATCCGAAAGTAGACGTCGTCGCTCCGATTTCCGCTCCCATATTACAAATGGTTCCTTTACCTGTACAAGACATCGACTCTGCTCCTTCTCCAAAATATTCTACAATGGCTCCAGTCCCTCCTTTTACGGTAAGAATTCCAGCCACTTTTAAAATCACATCTTTCGGAGCTGTCCAACCGTTCAATTTTCCGGTCAATTTCACCCCGATCAATTTCGGCATTTTCAACTCCCAAGGCATTCCGGCCATTACATCAACGGCATCGGCTCCACCTACACCTACAGCGACCATTCCGAGTCCGCCTGCGTTTACGGTGTGTGAATCCGTTCCAATCATCATTCCTCCCGGGAATGCGTAATTCTCTAATACAACTTGGTGAATGATACCTGCTCCTGGCTTCCAGAATCCGATTCCGTATTTATTCGAAACACTTTCAAGGAAATTAAAAACCTCAGAGCTTTTGTTCATCGCTTCTTGCAAATCGGCCGTGGCCCCAATTTTCGCTTGGATCAAGTGATCACAGTGCACCGTGGAAGGCACTGCCACTTTTGTTTTACCCGCTTGCATGAACTGCAACAAAGCCATTTGTGCCGTTGCATCTTGCATGGCCACACGATCTGGATCAAAGTCCACATATGACTTCCCTCTCTCGTGCGCAACTGTTGCTGCCCCATCCCATAAATGGGTATATAAAATCTTCTCCGCTAATGTCAGTGGCTTATTCACCGTTTGTCGAGCTGCCGCAATTCGTTCCGGATAACGTGCGTACACCTCTTTTATCATGTCTATATCAAATACCATACTTATGCTATTTGCCCGTTATTATAGCACTTTTTCAGTGAAGGACAAAGTAAAACCCATTGAAATAATACCTAGGTATATAAGTAATTTCTATGGTAGAACTGAAGGAAATTTATAACTGTTTGTATTGAGAAAAATATTCCCCCTGATTATCCTCCCCCTCAGTCCCCCTCCGAAGGGGGAAGCTAGATACTCCAATAGAATCAAAAAAGCCCGGTCACTGAGGTTCTCAAAGTGCCGGGCTTTTTATTTTAAATGAATTACTTTCTAGCTATTCACCAATTGCTTTGTAGATGGTTTGAATTTCGTCAATACGATTCCATCAACAGCTGCTTCGTATTCTTCCATGGTTGGCGTGCGACCTAAGATTGTGGAAAGAACTACAACTGGCGTAGAGGACAACAATGATTCTCCTTTCTTCTCGTTTGAGTCTTTTACGACACGTCCTTGGAACAAGCGTGTTGAAGTAGCCATAACCGTATCTCCTGGCTCTGCTTTCTCTTGGTTCCCCATACAAAGGTTACATCCTGGACGCTCCAAGTACAATTTGTTTTCATACTTCTTACGAGCCGCTTCTTTCGGGTTGTTGTCATCGAATACGAATCCTGCGTATTTTTCCAATACTTCCCAATCACCTTCCGCTTTCAATTCATCTACGATGTTGTATGTTGGAGGTGCTACTACCAATGGAGCTTTGAATTCTACCGATCCTTGTTGCGCTTCGATGTTCTTCAACATTTGAGCGAGAATCTGCATATCTCCTTTGTGCACCATACATGAACCAACGAATCCGAGATCTACCGTTTTCGTTCCTCCGTAGTATGACAATGGACGAATCGTATCGTGCGTGTATCGTTTTGAAACGTCTTCATTGTTTACATCTGGATCGGCGATCATTGGTTCAGCGATTTCATCCAAATCGATAACTACCTCTGCATAGTACTTCGCATTTGCATCTGGACGAAGTGCTGGTTTGATTCCTGTTTTAATCTCAGTGATTCGCGTATTGGCTTTCTCCACCAAACCTGCAAGAACTTTGCCTTCGTTATCCATTCCTTTCTCAATCATGATCTGGATGCGATCTCGCGCGATTTCTAAGGATTCGATCAATGTTTCATCCTCTGAAATACAGATGGATGCCTTTGCTTTCATTTCCGCCGTCCAATCTGTAAATGTGAAAGCTTGATCCGATGTCAATGTTCCGATGTGTACCTCAATGATACGTCCCTGGAATACATTTTCTCCACCGAATTGCTTCAACATTTGCTGTTGCGTCGCGTGAACCACATCACGGAAATCCATGAAGCTTCTCATGTTTCCTTTGAAGGTCACTTTAACTGACTCTGGAATTGGCATTGTCGCCTCTCCTGTTGCCAAAGCCAATGCTACCGTACCTGAATCGGCACCGAAAGCAACACCTTTTGACATACGCGTGTGCGAGTCACCACCAATAATTACATCCCAATCATCCACTGCAATATCGTTCAATACCTTGTGGATTACATCCGTCATTGAATGGTATTCTCCTTTTGGATCACGTGCTGTAATCAATCCGAAATCGTTCATGAACTTCATCAAACGCGGAATGTTTGCTTTCGACTTGTCGTCCCAAACAGAGGCCGTGTGACATCCTGACTGATATCCTGCATCTACAATTGGAGAGATTACCGTCGCGGCCATCATTTCCAATTCCTGAGAAGTCATCAAACCTGTCGTATCCTGCGATCCAACGATGTTTACTTCTACACGAACGTTTGATCCAGTGTGCAATGTTTTTCCTGGAGTCGTTCCAACTGCGTTTCTGTTGAAGATTTTCTCAACAGCTGTCAAACCTTGTCCTTCAATTGAAATCTCTTTCGAAGGCGCATACACTTGAGGAACATCAATTCCCAACGTTTTACAAGCGAAGGTCTGTAGTTTCTTTCCGAAGACGACTGCGTAAGAACCTCCAGCTTTGATGAACTCCATCTTCTGTGGCGTCAATGCAGCTGAGATATCTTTCAATTCTTGATCTCCGTTATATAGTTTCTTTGTTTTTGTATTGATTGTTAGAACCGTTCCTGTTTCAACAGAATACGTTTGTTCTAATTCTGGGTCACCGTTTGCATCTAGAACCGTGTTTCCTTCTGCATCTTTCTTCTGCACCCAGTTTTTCAAATCAATACCGATTCCTCCTGTTACTCCAACAGTTGTCAAGAAAATTGGTGCGATTCCATTCGTTCCAGCGATTACCGGAGCAATATTGATAAATGGTACGTACGGGCTAGATGGAATTCCTGTCCAAAGTGCTACGTTGTTCACCCCCGACATTCTAGATGAACCAACACCCATCGTTCCTTTCTCTGCGATCAACATGATGCGCTTGTCTGGATGCTGGGCTTTCAAATCCAACACCTCTTGTTGCATGTCTTTGTTGTGTTCGAAAATACATTGTCCATGCAATTCGCGATCGGAACGCGAGTGTGCATCGGCACCTGGTGAAAGAAGATCTGTAGAGATATCTCCTACTCCTGCGATGTATGTTACTACTTGAATTTCTTCGTCCACTTCTGGAAGCTTCGTGAAGAACTCGGCTTGTGCGTAGCTTTTAATAATATCCGTTGCGATTGCATTTCCAGCGTTGTGCGCTGCTTCCAATCGTTCTGTATCGGCTTCGTACAAGAAAACTTGCGTTTTCAAAACAGTTGCTGCTTGGTTGGCGATTGCCTCGTCGTTTCCGAGTGCCAAATCCAACAATACTTTGATGGAAGGCCCTCCTTTCATGTGCGACAATTGCTCAAACGCTGATTCTGTTGAGATTTCTGCAACTGTGGCTTCTCCTAGAATAATTTCTTTCAAAAACTCCGCTTTCACTCCAGCTGCACTTGTAGTTCCCGGAAGGGTGTTATAAATAAAGTGCTGAAGTGAGTCCTGCCTATGAGCATTGTTAGCGTCTTTAATTTGTGCGATTACCTCGCTTAGTAAATCCGCCCCATCGATGGGTTTTGGGTGAAGTCCTAGATCCTTTCTTTCTTCGATCTCTTTTAGGTACGCTTCAAATAGGCTCATAAACGTGTGATTTTGTAATTATTTACGGGATTTTAAGTGCCGCAAAGATACGAAATTGTTAGGGAAGATCAAAGATGGAAAGATGAAAGAGAAAAGACTTGTAGATGCTAGACTGAGAGATGCTAGACACTGGACTTTTTACCACAAGGGGTGCAAGGGTGCAATTTACCATATCTGTAATGAAGAGCGCAAAAATCGAACAAGTTCGATACGGAATATTAAATCATTGGAATGTCACATATATGTCCCCGTTTGTGCCGAAACTGATATCAAACTTCAAGGAAAAATTCACTATTTCCTTTTGAGAGAGTGGAAAGTGATATCAAAATGCTATCTTTGCCGTCCCGTTTGAAAGAAGCGGGGTGAATTAAATAAATTATTTTACAAACTTAGTTTTATGAATTCTTACGAAACTGTTTTCATTTTAACTCCCGTTTTGTCTGAAGAGCAGACAAAGGAAGCAGTGCAAAGATTCGAGAGCCAAATCAGCTCATTAGGTGGTAAGGTAAAGCATTCTGAGACTTGGGGATTGCGCAAATTGGCGTACCCAATTCAGAAGAAATCTACCGGTTTTTACTTCCTGACAGAATTTGAAGCACCAGGATCAGCAATCAACGAATTAGAAGTTGAATTTAAACGTGATGAGCGCGTAATGCGTTTCTTGACTGTACGCATGGATAAAGATCATCTAGAGTACTCTGAGAAGCGTCGTACACGTTTGGGATCAAAAAAGTCAGCGGAAGCGGAGGCTTAATTATTAATCATCTAAAAGAACAAAGAAATGGCTCAAAATGATGTAAGATATTTGACTCCGATTAACATCGAGATCAAAAAAGAGAAATACTGCCGATTCAAGAAAAGCGGTATCAAATTCATCGATTACAAAGACGCAGACTTCTTGTTGAAATTGGTAAACGAGCAAGGAAAAATCTTGCCTCGTCGTATCACTGGAACTTCTGCTAAATACCAGCGTCGTGTAAACAAAGCGGTTAAGCGTGCTCGTCACCTTGCTTTGATGCCGTACGTTGCGGATATGTTGAAATAATCGACCGAAGGTTTAACACGAAATTTTATTCAAAATGGAAGTAATTTTAAAGAAAAACGTAGACAACCTTGGGTACGCGAATGATGTAGTTACAGTAAAACCTGGATACGGTCGTAACTTCCTTATTCCTCAAGGATACGCGGTTTTGGCGACAGCTTCTGCAAAGAAAGCACACGCTGAGATCATGAAACAAAAATCACACAAAGAATCAAAAGTATTGGCTGAAGCTGAAGAGCTTGGAACAAAATTGGCTGGACTTTCTTTGTCTATCACTACGAAAGTAGGTGAAAGCGGAAAGATCTTTGGTTCTGTGAATGCAATCCAATTGGCTGAAGCTATCCGGAAGGAAGGTTTGGAGATTGATCGCAAATCATTGAAGATTACACAAGAGCCAATCCGTGAGGTTGGTACTTACGAAGCAATTGCAAACTTGCATAAAGATGTAAAGACAACTTTCTCTTTCGAGGTAGTTGCTGAGTAATTGCTCAATAATCGAAATTGAAAAGCCCTGACGGATTAGTCAGGGCTTTTTTTGTGTTTAGAAGTTTCGTCTTCTCTCCCCTTGAGGGGAGATTAAGAGGGGTGACAAGAACAGCTTAGATTCCACATTGTCACCCTCCGCCTGCGGCGCCTCCCTCAAGGGAGGAGGCAAAATTAGCAAGGATAATAAGTCTATCGTTTTTCCAATTCTACATCGACTGCGGCAATTGCCGCTTGAATCTGAGCAATTTCCGCTTCTAAGGCTTTGAGTTCGTTTGGTGATAACGCATTCTTGCGTGTTTTCAATTTTACTTTCTTCTTGCTTAAATCCGATTTCAATCCCAGCTTTTTCTTCTTGAGATCGTTGTTGCTCATGTTGGCCAAATCAGCTTCGGTGATTTCGTATTCGCTTGCCGTTTCAACTGCTTCCTCTCCCGCTTCTTCGACAGATTCCGTTGCTTCAGATGCGGAGGATTCAGCCTTACCTTTTCCGGCGGCTTTCACTTCCTTCAATTCTGCTTTTAGTTCATCTTCACGATCTTTAAACTGCTTTCGCTCCAGTTTGTTCAGCATCCCCTTCTCCATTTGAAGGTTGAGCTTGTCCAACTTATTCTGTGCGATTTTCTTTTCGACTTCCCATTCACGGATGCTTTGCTCACCATCGGCTTTTTTTGTCTCCCGTAAGTTTTCCAGCATCAATTTTGTCTTGCTTCTTCTCAATCTTGAATTGAAGGTTATCGATCTTGTTCTCCAAATTTTGCTTCTGTTGCGCCTGCATTTCTGCTTTCGTCATCAACGGGTCTTCCTCTTCTTCAACTACAGAACCCGAGGATTCACTAGATCCGCCAGAAGTGCTTTCCTTAGAACTTGAAGACGACCCTGAACATACCAATCCGTACGACGCTACCAGCATGCTTTCGCTCATCATTCCGCCAGAAGCTTCTACCATTTCAGCTACGAGGTCTTCCATTTTCACATGTGCGTAGTTACTTCCATCCAAAGTCACGTATCCACTCGCTGACCAGCTCTTCCGACCTCCATTGCACGTTTTCTCACCTTTCAAATCGATGCTTTTTGTCGGCAATGAACTCACGGAAATTGTTACTTCTCCTCCAGAATCAGTGGTTCCTGTACCTAAAACGGCATCTCCCAGACAAACGGATACTTTGTGAGCATCCAATACATCTCCTTGTACGTGATTTTCAATTTAACATCTTCGGCTGAGGCATAAAAGGTAGTTGTGAGTAGTAGTGCTAGTAATGTTAGTGTTCTCATTTTTGATTTTATTAGAAGTCGTTGCAATAAATATACCATTAAGTTGATTTTAAGGAAGTTCGATTATTCGACTGCATGACGATTTGACTATTCGATAATTTGACTGTACTACTGCTTGACTTCCTGCCTGCCGTCAGGCATGGCGAGAACCTTAGTCTGCGCCTTCCGATCGTTCAGGACAATTTTCTATATTGGAGCATGCTTCGAAAGCTTGTTTCTTTTTGGCTACTGCTATTTGCTCTAATCCCTTTTGGAGCTGAAGCTCAGGATACCCTTGTTTTTGATGGATCTGGAAAGAATTTGAATCGATCGATTGCGAGCGAGTTTACGATTTATGAATCAGATTCATTGTACACATATCGCGAATATTTTGAAAGAGTTCAAAACAAGAATCTTCGGGGTAGATCGATTGAAAGCTCTGTTGAAAATCTCGACTTTACGACATCCTATTACTTCATCTATTTTGCAATCAAAAATAACACAGGAAAGAGTCAAACATTCTATTTAGAAACTGCCCGTCCCATTACGAATTACGTTCGTATTCTTCACGAAACGCATCGATCAAAAAGGCGATATGTAGAAGGAATTGCTGGAGACGGAATTCCTTTTGATAAAAAATCGATTCATAACAATCGTAGCATTCTCCCACTCTTCATCCCAAAAGATTCGACGATTAATTATGCTTTGGTGATCGGGAGCGACGGAGAAGCCGTAACACTTCCAATGATTTTTTGGTCGGAGGAGCAATTTGAAAAAGTTAGTCAAAAACGACAATTCCGTGCAGGAATTTTCTACGGTATTTTCATATTCGTGATCATCATTTACGGGACGTTTTATATCCTCTTGCGCGATCGACTGTTCCTTTTATATACTGTGTATGTGGCCTTTGCCGGGTTGCTTCAATTCGCGTTGGATGGATATGTGCATCAATATATTTTTACTTCAGGTGGTTACATGACGCATCATAGCGTAATTCTCATCGCTGGAACGACTGTTTTCTTCGCATTGAGCTACGCCACTAAATACCTTGAACTGAGAGGTCGTAATTTACTGATTTCAAACATCTTCCTCGGACAGGTGGCGGTAACAACCTTGGCCTCATTAATCCCAGGAGTGATCTTTGAAACGTGCTACCCGTTGATCAACTTGTTTAGCCTGTTATCGCTGATATTCTTGCTTGTGATCGGAATTCGAGTGCGAAAACGCCAAACGGTAAGTCCATTGTTCTTAACCGGGCTGTTCCTATTGCTCTCTGGTGGAATGTTCTTCATTCTCGGCAATGTAGGCGTAATTGATGCTCCGGAATACACGCAGTACGGTCTGAAAGCAGGGACCTTGGCTGAAATCATCTGTTTGTCCATTTTGATGGCGGGTAAATACAAGCAAATGCAAGATGAAAAGGAGGCGACACAGAAATTACTAGTTGATGAACTAGAAGCACGCAACCGCCTCATTCAAGAAACGAACCTCCGATTAGAGGCAACAGTAAAAGAACGAACCAAAGAGATTGAGCAAAAACGCGCGGAATTAGCAGAAAAGAATCAAGACTTGATGGATAGCATCAACTACGCGGAACGGATTCAATCGGCCTTGCTTCCACCCCATCAGCAGATTCAAAAATGGCTGACCGACTTTTTTATTTTCTTTCAACCCAAAGATGTTCTGAGTGGCGATTTCTACTGGATGGAGGAAGTAACAACCTCTGGGAAAAATCCACAACGATTGTTATTGTATGCTACTGCAGATTGTACGGGTCATGGCGTTCCGGGAGCCTTTGTTAGCGTGGTTTGTAACAACCTCTTGAAGCTTAGCAAGATTCAAAGCGATGTTAATACGCCCGGCGAAGCGTTGGATTTTATAGATCGCGAAATCAATTCACAATTGAATCCGGAGTTTAAGGAACAAGAAATACGCGACGGAATGGACGTAGCCCTCTGCGCCATCAATTTCGATACGATGGAATTGCAATATTCTGGTGCCAAAATGCCTTTGTACTTGCTTCGGGATGATGAGATTACCGTTTACAAAGGCGATCGCCAAGCCATTGGGAATGACACCAAGGATGCCGATTTTCGATTTTCGACCTTGACCATTCCACTGAAATCCGGAGATAAACTTTATACCTTCTCTGACGGTATTCCAGATCAATTTGGTGGCCAAGATGAGAAGAAATTTCTCACCAAACGACTGAAAGCATTGATTCTTGAAAATGCGCATCTTCCAATGGAAGATCAGAAAAGGGCAGTCGCGAAAGCCATGCAGTCATGGATGGTGCGAACAAGTCAAATTGACGATATGCTTTTGATGGGGGTGCAAATCCCTTGATTTTAAATCGCTATTTTCGAAGTAAATTCAATCGAATGAAATCAATTCTACTCGTAACATTCAGTCTCCTTGTTAGTCTATCGACATTTGCACAAAACGCAGAAGGCGATGGCGTAATCAATGGTAAAGTCTCGGAAAAAGGAGATGCGCTTATCGGAGTTACAGCCTTTATTGAAGGTTCTTCCATTGGTGCTTTCACTGACATTGAAGGAAATTTTGAATTAGATGTTTCCAGCTATACCAAAGAGAAAATCACCATTAAGTTCACTTACGTTGGTTACAAAACGGTTCGAGTAAGTTTTGATTCCGTGGAGGAAGCGTTGAACACTTTTATCTTTGTAGAATACAAGAAACCGAAAAAATTTACGGTCACTAAAACACCTGAATAGGTCTATTCCATCGCTTTTTGGCATCTTTGCACCATGCGTCAACTCCTGTATTTATTGGCATTCTCAGTAACCCTTCTTGGATGTACTGGTAAAGACGAGGATTCGAAAATTGATCCTTCGGATTATGCCGATGTTGAACTCAAGTATGCCGAGTTCTTTCGATTGAAGCAAAAAGGCAATGATTTCCTATTGGAATTGCTTGATCCAGACACAAAGGATGTCGTTCAATCCTTAGAAATTTCAGAAAAGAAGAACGAACGCGTAATCTGTCTTACGGCCACCTTGACCGGGATGTTCTGTGAATTGAATCAACGCAATTATCTCATCGGAGTGACAGCAGAGAATCAACTGCATGATCAGAAATTGAAGCAGCGCTTTCGCAAAGGAAAAGTCAAGGAATATGGAGATTTTGCGCAATTATCATTGGAACGTGTTGCAGATGCTCAACCCAATGTCATCCTATACAATTACGTCAATACGGATTTTCCTCACAAAGAGAAATTGGAGAAACTGGGCGTAAAACTCCTCATTGTGAACGATTGGCTCGAAGCACATCCTCTGGCGAAAGCCGAATGGATCAAAGTAATTGGTGCAATGACTGGACAATTTGAAGAAGCTTGCAACCTATTCAGCGCGATTGAATCCCGATACAATGCAACGGCTGAGAAAGTCAAAAATATGAATGAAAAGCCAACGGTTATTTCTGGAAATCTGATTGGAGGAAGTTGGTACGCACCTTCGGGGGAAAATTACTTTGGCATTTTGATGAAAGATGCTGGCGGCAACTACCGTTACAAGGACACGAAAGGTGGTAAAAGCCTGGCTCTGCCGATTGAAAAAATCCTTGAGGACAATCAGGAAACCCAAATTTGGCTGAATCCCGGAGTCTCGAAGTGGAATCAATTGTTGCAACTGAACCCTCACGCTGAATTGCTTCCTGCCAGCGAAGATGCCATTTATTGTTACTCGGCTAAGACGAACTTATTTTGGGAAGAAAGTGCCTTCCATGCGGATTACATGCTTGCTGATCTAGCTCATATCTTTCATCCTGAAATGGATCCTAATTATTCATTCCGTTATTATTCTCCGGTAAGAAAGTGAGTCTATCTTCCAGAAATAGAATCTTTCTTTTAGCGCTAGTGATTCTCTTGCCAGTCGTCGCTATTTGGCATTTGTTCTCAGGTCAGATTGATATTGATGGAGGTACATTCTTGAGCGCTCTCACAGATTTTCAGGATTCCGAATTGAAACATGTGGTAGTGTGGGAACTCCGCATCCCTCGAATGCTTACCGCGTTAATTGCCGGTGCCGGATTATCTGTTGCCGGATTGCTCATGCAGACTTTATTCAACAATCCCTTGGCAGGCCCTTATGTTCTTGGAATTAACTCGGGAGCCAGTTTATTCGTTGCTTTGGCAATCATGGCGGGAATCCCGGTTCTAAGTTCCGATTTGGGAATTGTAGCCAATGCATTGATCGGTGCTTTCCTCTTTGGATTAATCATCGTCTTTTTCTCGTCGGTTGTTCGACAGCAAATCTCCTTGCTCCTCATTGGACTGATGCTTGGAAGCTTCACAGGAGCCATTGTTTCCTTGCTTCAATCGGCCAGTGGCTTGGAAGAGCTGAAGTTGTTCACCCTCTGGACACTAGGATCGTTACAAGCTGTGACCTTGGATCAATTACCGATCTTCTTCGCTGCATTTTCCATTACTATTTTGGGGGCATTTCTCGTAGTAAAACCGCTGAATTTGTTGGTTTTGGGTGCATCAGAAGCGTCATTGCTAGGTGTACGAATCAAACAAGTACGCCTCGTTATAATCTTAATCACAGCTGTCATTACAGGAGTAGTTACGGCATTCTGTGGCCCAATCGCATTTGTAGGTTTGGCCGTTCCGAATTTGATTCGAATCGTGATGAAGACGCAAAGTCATGGCTCTTTGATCTTGGGAAGTTTATTGACCGGTGCAATTTTCCTCCTGGTTTGCGATATTCTTATTCAATCCGTAGAATCGGAGTTTGCCCTACCAATTAACGCGCTGACGTCGATAATTGGTGCTCCATTTGTAATATTATTGGTTTTAAGACGACTGAGATGATCACGACGAAAGGACTCCTTATTGGTTACAAGCAACAGATGTTGGTCGCGGTGGATGATCTCCAGTTGACTCCTGGCGTTTACATCTTGATTGGAAAGAATGGCTCTGGAAAATCTACCTTCTTAAAAACACTTACAGGCAGTCTTCCAGTAGTTTCTGGAACCATTTCATTGTACGACCACTCTATTCATGCGCTCTCGGAATCGGAACGTCCGAAGAAAATTGCTTTCGTTCAAACGCAATTCCCGGTAGTAGATTTCTTACAAGTAAAAGAGTACATTGCTCTGGGGAGAAGTCCGCATACCGCTTTCTTTGGCAAGTTGAATCAGCACGATAAAGAAATGGTCGAACAAGCATTGAACTCGCTGGGAATTCAACAGCTCGCCGAACGGTTCACAAATGAGTTGAGTGACGGAGAACGCCAAATGGTTGCCATTGCGAGAACATTTGCGCAAGGAACAGATATTATCGCACTAGACGAACCAACGGCATTTCTTGATTACCAGAATAAAACTGAGATCGTCAAAAAGCTCATGGAATTGGGGAAATCTCACGATAAATTCATCATTCTGTCTTCTCATGACATCGATCAAAGCGTAGCTTCTGGTGCTGACTTCTTAGTGGTCGATTCCAGAGAAAGAAGACTGTCGCATCTTCCAGCAGGGACATTCAAGGAAAACTTAATCAGCAGAGCCTTTTCTGACTATTAGGCTTGAACGACATTCTGCAGTTCAAATTTATATCCCCAGTTTGGATTTGAATCAGTCCCCCTCCTCCTGTCATTACGATATCTGCTGATACAATTCCATACAAGTCAAGTAAAGCGTTGATTTCGCGTACAACCTTGCTCCCAAGTCGTTTCCCTTGTTCTACTCCACTGCACACGCCTACCCAGATCCTATGATCCAATTCAAAAGTGGCGATCTGTGATGGCCCTCCTCCATCTTCACGCGCTACCAATTCTCCATTGCGATACACCAGCGCATTAATACTTTGATTTGGTAAGTGGTTTTCAATTTCGAGAAATTTGGGATTCGATGCGTTTCCTGCAGCCGCAAATGTCATTTTTCCTTCGTTCATTTCAACAATCAACTTTTCGCCTGTTTTTGCCGACAATCGAGGAGTTGGCGCACCATCTTCATTTTGCACCGCCACCTGAAAATCAGTTGAAAAGGTGAAAGGTGTTCTCCATCCGCCTCCTTCTGTGTGAATGACTTTCCAATCTACAACATCGTCTACGAAGCTTACTATATTTTTTTTGAAAAAAGACAACGTCTAAGTTTGACCCTTCAGCGGCGTTTACAAAATTCAATTTAATATCTATGATTTGGTAGTATTGATTTAATCCCAATTTAAATTCTATTTCAAGAGCAAAATAAAAAATGTAACCAAAACTGTTACTTGCGTCATAAAAGAGCATTACAAGGTTATGAACCTTGCATATACCCTCCTGATTTTGACATCTTTCGCGATTGGATGTCAAGTAAATAGTGCGAATAGCACCAAAGCAGAAAGCGATCGAAGCGCAGAAAAGACTGTTGTAGAGATTGATAGTTCACTTGTGGACACAGCCAATTTACAGATCAACCTGATTCCAGAAGGCAACTATAATTCGTTAAAAGCGCAAATTCGCCAGAAGAAAACAAGTCAAAACTCGAAGGAAGATTTCGAGAATTTTCTGATCAATCAAATCATTCCACATTGGTACGGTACAGAGTGGGATTTTAACGGATATACTGCCATCCCTCGAAAGGGAGAAATTGCCTGCGGGTATTTCGTTTCAACGACTTTAGAACATTTGGGAATCGTCATCAACCGATATCATTTGGCGCAACAAGCGGGATTGAATGAAGCTAAATCCCTCGCCATTGTTGACTCCAACTACTTTACGGTTTATGGATATGAAACGCTGGAAAAGCGCATGCAATCCATGGAAGACGCCATTTACTTTGTTGGTTTGGACAATCATGTAGGTTATTTGTACAAGGAAAATGGAACCTTATATTTCATTCATTCCAACTACATTGATGATCGCGTTATGATAGAAAAAGCGCAGTATTCCAAAGCCTTCCAAAGCAATATTTATGTTGTTGCGGAATTGAGCACTAATGCACTGTTACGAGAGCGCTGGAGGACGGGAACGCGAGTTGAGGTAGTAAGAAATCAAAACTGAAACAATGGTTGTTTTTTCGACAAGACTATTAAATGATTATTTCAAATATTTTCAAAGTTCATTGACTGGAAAAAACAAACGATTGTTTTTCAACTGGTAAAGGTGTAATTTTGATATTAAATTAAACTACATTTTGAAAACCAAATTACTTGTTACATTAGTTGGTCTATTTCTTACCGCATCTATTAATACTGCGCGTGCTCAAGATCCTTATATTGGCGAAATAAGAATGTTTACCGGGAACTTTGCACCGAGAAGTTGGTTGCTTTGTCATGGACAGCTTCTACCTATTAACCAGTATTCTGCACTATTCTCAATTCTTGGTACAACTTATGGAGGAGATGGCGTGTCAACATTCGCACTTCCAGACTTGAGAGGTAGAGTCGCGATAGGTGAAGGTCAAGGGCCAGGATTGAATCAAACCAACCTGGGCGAAAAGAAAGGGGAAGAGGCAGTTAATCTTACGGTTAATAATTTGCCTTCCCATAATCACAGCACAAATTCAAACGAAACAGTAGTTGTTAAGAAAGAATCGGTTAGATCTGTTAATATGAATACAGCTGATCATGCTACTGTAACTACTGATGAAGAAGGTAACAATGAACAAAGCACCACGTCTTACACTGGCAATAGTCAGCCGGTTAACAATATGCAACCTTCGCTTACCATTAACTATATTATCTGTTTGGAAGGAATCTATCCATCGCGGAATTAATAAGTACATTTTACCATAAATGCACTTGAATCTGTCTCAAGTGCATTTTTTTGACCTTGAGACTTCAATACTACAACATACTCCTATCCAAACTCCTGCACTGTATCGCCTCTGCGACATGCTTCACTTGAATATCAGCACTCATATCTAAATCAGCTATCGTTCGAGCAACTTTCAAAATCTTGTCGTAAGCGCGGGCGGATAATCCCAGTTTGTTCATCGCATTTTTGATCAGATCACCACTTGCCTTATCCAGTTGACAATACCTTCGGAGATGTCTGGATTCCATTTCTGCATTGGCTGAAACACGCGCGTTGAAGTTCTCCAGCGGAACATCCTCAAGGCAATTGGATTCATCTTTCAAGGAATTCCGATCTAGAAATCGCTTGCACTGCACCTCCCTAGCCCTCAATACTCGCTCTCGTATCTCCGTACTTCCTTCCTGTTCCATTGTTGATGACAGATCTTCATAATCGACAGGCGTTACTTCCACATGTAAATCAATGCGATCCAATAACGGCCCTGAGACTTTATTCAGATAGCGTTGAACAGTTCCTGAACTGCAGGTACAATCGCGTTCAGGGTGATTGTAGTAGCCGCAAGGACAAGGATTCATGGCCGCGACCAAAATAAAATTCGCAGGGTAATCTACAGTGAATTTTGCTCGGGAAATGGTCACCGTTCGATCTTCCAAGGGCTGTCGCATTACTTCCAAAACGCTTCTTTTGTACTCAGGAAGTTCGTCAAGAAATAGAACACCGTTGTGAGCTAGCGAAATTTCTCCAGGCTGCGGATACGAACCTCCACCTACCAGCGCTACATCTGTAATACACAATAATGTGGTGGTATCAAAGACTATTAAAAAAAGCCTATCTTGCGACAAATCAAAAACTTGGGATGAAATTGTAGACAGCCATTCAAATGACGAGATGAGTTTCAGTTGCGCAAATACAAAATGGAATCGTTCGGAAAGTATGCTTTCCGGTTCTGGTGTTTTGAGCAATAGCGATAAGTATGATCCCAAGAGTGATGTGCCATTTTCTTTCGAAATGCCATTAAACTGAATCAATAAAAATTCTCCAGTGTCAGCTTGAAAAAGACATTCTTGCTACTTTCCTCTTAATACTGTTTTGTCGAATGTCTTTTCTTTGTAGCCATTTCGATAGTTCCACGCGATTTTATCGTTTTTTGTGTAGTTGGTTTCACCATTGTACTCGAATGAGTTGATATACCAATTTCCGTTGTCAATTTTAAATTTCAGTATGATCTCACGAAAACCACCGTACACGTAGAACTCCATCGATTCGGTTTTCTCATTGATGAATTCGTAATAGACCTGAAAACTTTTTGAGAAAATATCATCTTCACGTGCAACTTGAGCTCCATTCATCGACTTAAAACTCATATCGATGAACATTGTTTTCGCACGCTCGCCGAACATTAGACCAAAATTAGAACTGCTTTCTAGTGCCCAATTTTCGATGTATTCGATTATTTCATTGTCTGATGGTAAGTCTTTCCCATTGTAACCCGGAGGGTCTGGATACGAAGGATTGGGACGAATAAAATCTGCGAGTGAACCTCCATAGTCCTTGTATTTTACAAGTTCCCGAAGTTGATCATTTGAAGGATAAGAAATCTGACTAATAAATTCTCCATCATTAATTGGTTGGGCACTTTTAAAAGTGTAGTTCTCACCAATCTTATCAAGTTTTACTTTGATCGTTTGCTTTCGTTTTTCTATTGAGTAACCATTGATAAAGTCTAATACTAAATCTACATCAAACACAACATACCTGTCAGTCTTGTTTCCTGTTACCCACGGATCCTCAGTCAGTTCTATCGAATAGAAATTAACGGCGTTAGCTACGTTATAATTCATCATCATGAACAATTCTTCTTTGCTTGATAGCAGTTTTTTGAACTCATCAAGAAAGAAAACATTATCAGGCAGATTGACCCCGTTTAAACGAGGTTCCTCAAATATATAAACTCGGTTAAAGTTGTAGCTAGAACCATTAATGTGGTAGATAGCGACGCCTGCGTACTCCCACCATTCGCCGTTACTGTTTTCTGTGCCTTTAATGAATATTGGTCTTTCGACTGCATTTGGCGTTTGCCAATCCGGTATTCTGTCATGCGATAAATACCAATTTCCTGTCATTTTTACTTCTTTATATTCTGAAGGATTCTTTGATTTTACATCCGAAATTACTTTTGAATCAGATGGATATTGTGCTTTACCGTAAATAGAACACTGTAAAAAAAGAAGCATTAAAATTAATCTCATTAGTATAAGTTTTTGATTAGGTTGCGTTTAATGTAAGTGAACCAAAATTAAAGAAAATTAATAAGTAATAAAACCTTCAGAAATGAGGGTCTTTTTTTGTTGTGAGAAACAGGTTCAACTTCTGTTGTACTGTTAAAGTGGACGGTGTTAGTATTTAGACTGTTATTTGGTCAAATAGTCTATTCATCTTATTTTTATCCCACTTAAATAAACTATACTTATGAAAAGACTTTTACTACTTTTTATAATTTGTATTTCATCTGTAAGTTTTGGACAGGTTCCTGTTATTGAATGGCAGAAATCGTATGGCGGGCTTGGAAACAATGATGATTCAAGGAGTATCTCCAACACCTCTGATGGTGGATTTATTATTTGCGGACGATCAGATTCAAATGACGGTGACGTTACATTTAATAATGGGGGGCAAGATATTTGGGTAATAAAACTGGATGCTAATGGTATTATTTCTTGGGAAAAATCACTTGGTGGCTCTGGAGATGATATTGGCGAATCAATTATCCAAACCAATGATGGAGGTTATATCGTTGCAGGTTATACAAACTCAAATGATGGTGATGTTTCTAATAATAATGGTGGTCAAGATTTTTGGATTGTAAAACTAGATGACCTTGGTAATATTACATGGGAAAAATCACTTGGAGGCACTAGTGGAGATAGGGCGTATTGTATAAGACAAACCAATGATGGAGGTTATATCGTTGCAGGTTATTCTTTATCAAATGATGGTGATGTTACTACTAATAATGGTGGTCAAGATTTTTGGATTGTAAAACTAGATGACCTTGGTAATATTACATGGGAAAAATCACTTGGCGGAACAAGTTTGGATGAAGCCTATTCAATTGAACAAACGAGCGATGATGGCTATATAGTTACTGGCGTAAGTACCTCATATACAACTGGTAATAATGGGATTCAAGATTTTAGAATAGTAAAATTAAATTCTGTTGGAACTATTGATTGGCAAACGTCTGTAGGAGGCACTAATATGGACGTAGCTAGGTCAATTAAACAGACTTCCGATGGAGGGTTCATTGTAGCGGGATATTCTCAATCTAATGATGGAAACCTATCGTTGAATAATGGTAATTTTGATTATTGGATTGTAAAACTCGATCCATTTGGAAGTATTACTTGGCAAAAATCATATGGTGGAACTCAGGCTGAAATTGCTCGTTCCATTCAGCAGACAATAGACGGAGGTTACATTGTTGCAGGTACATCTTCCTCAAACAATGGAGATGTTTCAGGCAATAATGGACAACAAGATTTTTGGATAGTAAAATTAGATGATCTCGGTAATATTAAATGGGAAAAAGTACTTGGTGGAACAGGTTCCGATAATGCTTTATCGATTGTTGAGATAAGTAAAAATAATTATGCTGTCTGTGGTTTCTCCAATTCTAATGATGGAGATTTAACTTTTAATAATGGAGGAAACGATTTTTGGGTTGTAAAACTTAAAGAGAAAAATATAATAGGGAGTGTATACAATGATTATTCATTAGATTGTATCAATGATGTCCTTGAACCAGGGTTAGAAGGATTTACATTAACAGTTTCTCCAGGAGATTTAGTTGTTTCAACAGATGCTGATGGTTCTTGGTTTCTTGACTCTTTGCCGATTGGAACCTATAATGTGACTATTGATACAACGAATTTAAATTGGTCAACAACTTGTTCTATAACCCAAACTTTCAACGTCACTGACCCAACAATTTTAACCCAAGGTCCAGACTTTGGTTTAATAAATAGTAATTCATGTTCCGATCCAAATGTAAGTATTCACGCTCCTTCCCTTCGAAGATGCTTCAGTAATCGTCCGATATATGTCTCTGCAAGGAATAAATCCACAGCAACCTTATTCTTAGATTCTTCTTATGTGGACGTGGAATTAGACCCTTTACTTACTTTGGACAATGCTACTATACCATACTCATCATTAGGTAATAATATTTTTCGATTTGCAACAGGAGATATTTACCCAGGACAAAGTGTAAACTTCATTTTATACACTACCGTAAGTTGTGGCGCTCAAAGCGGTCAGACCTTGTGTATGGATGCTACATTATATCCTGAAGAGTCCTGTTTTCTGGATTCCATTCCTTCAATGCCAATTACAAACGATGGAATTGGAGGTACTCTAAATGGATTACCAGAACCGTGTACCTTACCTTGGGATAATAGTAGTTTAAGTGTAGATGGATGGTGTCAGGGTGATAGTGTATTCTTCTCAATTACCAATACTGGAGATCCTGTTGGTGGAGATATGGACTGTTACTCTCCAATGTGGGTTACAGTTGATGGAGTTGTCACATATACTGACTCAATAATGATAAACGGTGGTGAAACGGTCGTTTATTCTTATTTCGGTAATGGTCAAACTTGGATATTAAATGCGGAACAACATCCATTACACCCAGGTAACTCTCATCCGAACGCACATGTAGAGTTATGCGGTGATTCAACAAATTGGACACCAGGAATAATAAATCAATTTCCTTTAGATGACGCAGACCCGACAGTTGATAGATATTGTGGACAAGTTACCGCACCTCTTGATCCAAATGATAAAACAGGATACCCATTGGGGCAGACTGAAGATTTTTACATTCAACCGAATCAACAATTACAGTATGTAATAAGATTCCAGAACGTCGGAACAGATACTGCCTTCAATGTTGTTGTCCGTGATACCTTAGATGTTGACCTAAATATTTTCACTGTGACACCTGGTGTCGCAAGTCACCCTTATACTTTTAAAATGTACGGACCAAGAGTATTAGAATGGACTTTCGAGAACATACAACTTCCTGATAGTACAACGAACTCTGAAGGAAGTAATGGTTTTTTAACTTTCCATGTTGACCAAGTTCCTGATTTACCAGAGGGTACCGAGATTACAAATAGGGCAAACATTTACTTTGACTTTGAATTACCGATAACAACTAATACTTCAGTACATAGAATATTTGAAGGTTTTGTTAATGTTTTGAATTTAGAGGACCTAATGATTGAGGGAAAGGAACTTTTAATCTATCCGAACCCATCCTCAAATATCATTACAATCAAGTCTCAAACTATCCTGAACAATAAATACAAAATATTTGATCAGCAAGGTCGAGAGGTATTGAATGGGAATCTATCAGATAATTCTACTGAGGTATCTCTATTTGGGTTATCTCCAGGAGTATACACCATTAGGATAGAAGGAAATTATAAACCTGCCGTAATTATTAAACAATAAAGACTACAAATAGTTTTAAGTAAAGACCTTCATCACGAGGGTCTTTTTTTTGTTTTGAGAAACAGGTTCAACTTCTGTTGCATGATATAATGTTACGGTAATTTAATTTAATACAAAAACATGATTCTTACGTTTATTAAGTAGGAGCATTGTAAATAACAATAATAAAACAGTCATGCCATTTAAAAAAGGAGAAAGCGGAAACATAAAAGGGCGACCGAAGGGTGCAAAAGACAAGAATACAAGAGAGGCGAGAGAATTGTTTTTAAAGACGTTGGAAGGGCAAGTAGACAAACTAGCTGAATCGTTTGATAAAGTTCGGGAGAGGTCGCCTGAAAAGTATTTAGACCTATTCGCTAGGTATGCTCAATTCTTTATGCCAAAGAAAACAGAGTCAGATATCAAAAGGGAGGTGTCAAGCGAGTTCAATTTTAATGAAGCAATAAAGCGATTACGGGAGTGATAAATATCGTGTTTTCAGATACTTATTCAGAATATAGACCAGTTATCAACAGGAAATTGAAATTCCAGAAAATACAATATAAATTAGGACTTAGATAGCTAATAAGCGATAAACGGGGGGACTCTTAAGGGGTTTTGAGTCCTTCCTTTTTTAACACAAACCCCACTAAGATAAACCCCATGAAATCACTAGAAATAGACAACAAAGAATACCAGGGTAAAGAGGCTAAACTATCACAGCTCACACCTCAACTATTACCCCTTTTATCAGATAATCAAAATACAATACTCAAAGCACCTACAGGAGCAGGGAAGACGTACTTCTTTCTACATGATTTTGCAGAGTATTACAGCGATAAGAGGATAACACTTTTAGCACCTGTTCAAATACTCGTAGATAATATCAGTAAAGATTATAAAGACGTTAAAGAACTATCCGCAGGCTACGGACGTAAATGGGCAAGTAAGGTAGATTCTAGACTCATAGTAACGACTTACGATTCATTTCCTTTAACAGAGCTTCCAGACGTTGTAATTATAGATGAAGCGCATGAATTCGGAGCGGCTGCAAGTTACAGAAGAGACGCACTAGAAAAGATACTTAAGCTAGATTGTAAGATTATCTATCTATCCGCTACGCCTGATGTTCTGTATAAGTGGCGTACAAATGAACTAGACGAATTCAACCACTATAAAGCACTAAATAAAATAGAGGTAAGCTATAGGCAACCTGAACAAAAGAGTGTTAAAATCATAAACACTTCAAAAGGAATAGAAGAGCTAGCGCATAGGTTGATAGGATGCAAAGACGATAGTAAACTCCTATGGTTAAGAATCAATGACAAGGACTTAATTACTAAACTCTATGAGGACTTCAAAGAGCGATATAATGTAGCAATGTACTTTAGTGCTGAGAAGAATCACGACGGTGATACAATTTTAACACAGTGTCAACCAGAATTAACAAAGCGATTAAAAAAGGGGGTTATTCCAGAAGAGGTTGAGATTCTACTTACTACTTCAATAACAGATGCAGGCTTAACGGCTGAGGTATATAGAGACGTAGACGCTCACGCTCTTAATGTGGGTAATATGCCGAACCCGTTTAGTATGATTCAATTTGCAGCACGTGTAAGAGGTGAAAACAGTTTAGGAAAAACTCACAAATTAGAGCTAACTATCTATGGAACATTCGCCGAGGGTTATCGAGATACGATGAGCATTATCAATTACAGCGGTCTAACGAATAAGCAAGTAATAGAAGACACAGGGCACCACTACAATAAGTATAACGACCTCAACGAAGAGGCTTATTTAGAAGTTCTCGAAAGTCATAATATTGAACCTTTCTTAATAGACGATACAACACCTAACAAGCCGAAAAGGTATGCTTCAAAGGAGCGTAAACTAACTATTGCAAAGAACCTTCCTGCGTTCTATAATCACTATGACCAAGTAGAAGGAATGGCAAAGAGAGTAGATAGAACTGACTGGTTACAATGGTTCAATCAGGATACAGAGCTTTTATTCATTGATAACAATGCGGAAGCCCACAGAGTAAGGGAGATATTTCTCAACGCATTTGAGTTCGGAATTCATCCTGAGTTATTTGCTACAGAGCGACCAGACGCATGGAAGTTGGTAGGTAATCTTACGAGCGTAATAGAACGGTTCAAAGCAAATAGGAGCTTTAAGAAGGTGGTATTCCAATTACTAGACGGTATAGATAAAGATAGCTACAAAATGCCGTTAAAAGACTATCACGAGCTACAGGATGCAGATAAGAAACTCATTAAAAAACTATCCTCACTTATTTACTCTGGAAGGATACATAAGGACAGAAAAACAGTGGAACTAAAGAGAATAGACAACCCACATGGCTTGTACTTTATAGATGCTAATTTCACGGTGGATATGATAGACGCTTTCAACTTCGAGCAATTTTGTTTAGATACTCTAGACAATTCAATGATTGAATACACTAAAGAAGAAGCCGAAGAATTAGCCATTCAAATAGGACTGTTACAAGCATCTTAATTTTGTACATTACCCGTGAAAAACCTATATAATTTCACACCTAGTGTACACTTCTTACTTTAGACTACTTTGCCTGTTTTTAGTGTTTATGTCATTACCTATAATACAATCATAAACAACCTTACCAGTAGTATAATACTATGAAATACTAGTCTGGCAACTTGAAACCTCTTGATTTAAGCTTCTTATTGACTATACAATATTTGTCAAAACTAACAGAATAAGACCTTCTTCTCTCAAAGCTAGTTCCTGCATTAAGTGAACTGACAAGACTGTTTCTCTCTCTCATCAATGATTCGTCATCCATAGCATCTAACTTGCGTCTATATGCTGCTTCAAACCCCCAAACATATTTCGGTCCAAAATAAAACAACAACACTAGCAGAACTAAAAATAATATCCCTGTCATATTTCCTATTTCTTAAATAACTTCTTTAGTTGACTAATTATTGCTTTAAAAATCAAAAGAGGAAACTCTATCCTACTGTCCACTATCCTTTATTCTCTCGTTTTTTCTCTTCAAGTTGCTTTTCAAGCATTTCAGCTTTAGTCTTGTGCTTTGCTCTACTCACAAAAAGTAAGATTAAGCCTACCACAATTAGAATAGGTAAAACAAGTAATACCAACATCTGTACTGGCCCAACTGTTCCTAAAATCATATTTTTCTTTTTGAAATAAATTTATTGCCAAATCAAAGCAACGAATTCCGGGTTATCTATAAATGGATTTCTGTTTCCTTGGTACGAATAAATTACCTCGTTTCTATTCATTTCAAATTCATCGACAGGGTCAAGTCTATGCCACTCAAGTAATGTCGAAAGTTTTCCGTAGAAAGGTAAATTATTTGGGTGATCAGAACTACCAACTTCATCCACTATTTCTAGATCGTATGGTGCTGATTCATATCGTACCGCCATATAGAATATCATTCGAGCAATATCTCCTTTCACCTCATCTCTAGGCTCGAAAGCATCACCGTCCATGAAGCACCCATATTCTTCTTCTTTAAATACAACAGGAGTTTCGCAGTCATCGAAATCTCGAGCATACTTTCCATTCGCACGATTAAAGTAATAATGTACCGGTTTGAGATGATGAACATCAGTTCCAGCGGTATCCGCGTATCTATTAAATCCGCCGTGCGAAGCTGACCAAGTGTGTTCTTTCTCCCACCCTTTCATATTGTTATATTCCTGTTCAGCGTCCGTTGACATTCCAGAGTACACTAAAATGACGTTATTTGGATTCTCCGGATCACGATCAGTTTCTTTCAAAATATCCCAACAATCAGTTGAATCTCGCCCCGGCGTTGAATAAGCGTACATTTTATGATTTCGGATAATAGAATGAAGCTTCGCTTTCAATTCTTCTCCAGAAAGACCTTCACAGCCTTGATAGTAATCTCCAGCCTGTCCTAGACAGGTGCTGATTGTAATCAGTGTATAAATGAATAATGTGAATTTCATAGTTATCCTTAGGTTTCTTTAAATCTAAACATTCTGAATATTAAAATCATACTGTTCTTTCTTTAAGTTGCTTCGAATTAAATAATATAGATGAATTGTTACTCCCCTTCTTTGAATTTGGCCTTGTAAGGCTGAACTCCCTTAACGAGTTTTTTATAGTCATAAGCTACACTTTTGGACACGCTCCCTGCAACTCCAAAACCATTTTTAGCCTCTCCACTAACGAAGACTGTTAAAGTGTCATTCTCTACATCCATCATTACGCTTTCGAGAACGTAGGTTCTTGGGTTCCTGCATTCAAGATATAAATCACCACTTGCATTTTCTCCTAAACCTTTCAAAGTTTGGATCGATAAAGCATTTAATTTAGAATTATCAAGAAGACCTAATATTGTCATTGGCTTTTTTGCATGCCTAAACTCGAATTCGTGCTTGTATTTTTCTTCTTCCTCCCCCACTCCACATGAGGCAAAAACTAGAGCTACCGTTAGTATTGGAAACAAAAGCAATTTGTTAATATTTTTCATTTTTTCTTTTTTCTGAAAATATAAAAATAACCCCTTCAACATTTACCTAAAACACTAAGTATTAATACGTAATTGCGGATGTAGCCCAGTTCTCCATATTAATCAGGGCTTTATTTTTGATTTTCAAAATCACTCTGCTAACGCTGATCAACCCAATCCGCTACTACTCCTATTGCTGTGTCACATTTAAACACTCTCGAAACGCATTGTTCCAATAGTTCTTGGTCGATACTTCTTCTATTATCTAAACGATGTAAAAAAGCAAATACACGAACCTTTAACTGTCCGTGGTCAGTTCCATCCAATAATTCAATAATACTTTTCATGCTGTAAATATCCAGTAGTACAACGTATTCTATTTACGTTTAACATTACTACATCTAATGTTCCAGTTATGTAATATTTGTATATTTAAGCCGTACAAGCACAAATAAAGCGATGAAATACATAGCATATTATCGAGTCTCAACAAAGAAACAAGGAGCAAGTGGACTAGGTTTAGAAGCCCAAAAAGAAGCTGTTACTAACTACATAGCACCTGAATTGATAGATGCAGAATTCACAGAGATAGAAACGGGTACAAATAAGAAGTATAGACCTGAACTAGCCAAAGCAATAGAACTCTGTAAAAAGCATAATGCTACGTTATTGATTGCCAAGCTCGACCGACTTGCAAGAAATGTAAGTTTTGTATCCAACCTAATGGAGAGCAAAGTATCGTTTACGGCTGTAGATATGCCAGAAGCAAACGAACTTACTATACACCTTCTCTCTGCTATTGCACAAAATGAAGCGAAGAATATTCAAAAGCGAATTAAAGAAGCCTTAGCTGTAAAGAAGAGACAACTAGCCAAAGAAGGTAAGAAGTTAGGAACTGAAAAGAACCTGACTCAGGAAGGACGATTAAAGGGCGTAGAAACACGTAAAGAGATAGCTAGGAACAATGCTAATAACAAACGTGCTAGAGCCTTTATACAGGCTTTAAATGGGTTAACACTCCAACAGACAGCCGACAAACTAAACGAGGCAGGATTTAAGACAAGTCGGGGCGGTCAATTTAGCCCTACTCAGGTAAGTAGGTTGAGGTAATTATTTGATTAATCAAGTTTTTTCAAAAGCTCTCGCGTTATCCCCTCTCCTACTTCAATTCTTGTGAGTTTAAGTTCTGTAGAGTCTTTCAAATTATCAATAGTCCAAGCAAATCTACCTCCAAAAATATGAGCCTCTTTCATGCTCTGAGGCAGAGCAATTAATATTTCATCATCGATTAGTTTGAGATTAACCAGAAGGGCAAAACTCCTTTCCTGAAAACTGTAATAAAGGGTTATTTTCTCAATGTTCTCTTTGAGTAGTTCCTGCCATTCGTTGTGGCTCAAGTTAGCATCTACCTTATCTATCTTTTCAATAGAAGCCTCAACATCATTACTCAGATTGGATAACCTATCTATTTGTTCTTTGGTGTTATTGATTTGTAAAGTAATAGATTCTCGAGAAGCCTTGATTGAGTCTATTTTGCTTTTTATGAATTCATCGTCCATTATTCCCTTAGCAACTTTATCAAGAAGGTTATTCTTCTCTTTGTTGTTTGCTAGTAATTGCTTTTGTAATTCTTTGAGGGATTCGTTCAGCTCTTCTAGTTTATCGTTCTCTGGAACTGTATTTAAGTAATTAAGATAAATTTCCTTTAAGGTTGGAGTTAAAAACATAGTCTTTATCACTAAATCCAATGTAGGTCTGTTAATGCTTCTACTTTTACATTTAATTTCTGGGTACCTTTTCCCTACACAGGTATACGTATTCTCATTTATAACGTCATTTTTCTTTTTAACCTTACCATAATAACCCTTACCACAAGTCCCACAAGTAATAAGCCCTTTTAATAGATACTTATGCTCTACTCTCTTACCTGAGTTATTGCGATTATTTACAAGGTTATCATTGACTTTTTGCCACAATTCAGGTTCTATTATTTTTGGAGCTTCAAACCTTCTACCGCCATAGACTCTCTCGCCTTTGTAAAGCGTGTTCTTGATAATTCCCTGTACCGTCCTACCTCGCCATTCTGCACCTCTTCTGGTTGGTATATTATCCTTATTTAACCTTTTTGCAATCCTGTCAGTTCCTATACCTTGTAAAGACTCCCTATAAATGCGCTTTACTACCTCAACCTCATTATCATTAACGGCTAGGTAACCACCATCAGACTTGTAGCCGTAAGCAACAATACTCCAAACTTTTCCCTCTTGTGCGTTGTCTATTAGGGTTTTCTTTGTTTGAGTGCTTTGAAGGTCTTTTTGATACTGACTAATAGCTGAGGTTATACCTCCAAATAAGACGTTTTGAGGGTCGTTATAATCGTACTCTTTATCTCCAAAGAACAAATGAACCCGATTCTTCTTCGCCTCGCCTGTAAAAATTACAAATGTGGTAGAATTACGTTCCAACCTGTTTTGGTGCCTAAACCAAACCGCCTTTATTTTATCGCTTCTCATATCCTTTAATAAGCGAAATAGTTGAGGTCTATCCTTTATCTCAACACCTCCAGAAACTCCCTTTCCTTCATTGTATAGCTCATATTCATGAAATCCATTAGCTTTAGCGAAAGCCTTACCTTCTCTGGTTTGATTCTCAATCGAGTTAGATTCTTCGTCCTCTTTAGATAGTCTCGTATAAATTGCAAGCATGAGCGTTAATTTTACTGCAATATAGCAAACCCCTACAACTTATTGTGCCTCATCGGAAATGGTGTGATGTGGTTTTCGGAAAGGACGATTTCGAATTAAACCTTGCCCTGCTTTCACATTTCCAACAACTGAGTGAATTTTGGTGGTTTCCAAAGCATCTGCGACAGACAATGGAGGCAAGATCGTCGGCATGCGTTTGGCTAACATGGATTTCCCCGATCCGGGCGGGCCAATCAACAATAAATTATGTCCTCCAGCAGCAGCAATTTCGAAAGCACGCTTGATAGAGAATTGTCCTTTGACGTCTTTGAAATCAATAAACGATTTTGGCAATTTAAAGCTATCCGGAATTGGCGTGCGTTCGATATTTAGCGATTTCTCACCGTTCAAATGCGCTACAACGTCTTTGAGATTTTCGGCGGGCAAGACTTGAATCCCATCCACGAGAAACGCTTCTTGCGCATTCTCCTTGGGTAAAATCAACCGTCGGAACTTATTTCGCTTTGCTTCAATCGCGATGGGCAGGATTCCTTTCAAAGGCCGTAGTTCACCGTCTAGTGATAACTCCCCGATAAACATGGTATCCGAAAGTAGATCCGATTCCACTTGTTTGCTCGCAGCAAGAATGCCAACGGCTATGGGAAGATCAAAGAAGGAACCGACTTTACGCATATCGGCGGGCGCAAGATTGATGGTAATTTCTTTACCGGGAAACTTTAAATCGTTATTGATAAAAGAAGCCTTGATTCGCTGATGACTCTCTTTAACGGCTGTATCTGGCAATCCAACCAAAAAGAAATTAATTCCAGGAACGATGTTGACTTCAACATGAATAGTAGCGGCGTCAATACCCATCAGGGCAGCGCCATAGGTCTTTGCAATCATTATAATAGGTTAGGTCGGTTTGGGCACAAAAGCGTGCCGTCTTATTTAAGTTAAGAAAAAATATGACCTTAAAAAACCTATCAGATGGAATTACTTCAACAAATGCTTTAATGCCAACAACATGTTGTTTTCTAATGTATCGACGTTGCCGTCAGCATTGAACAACTCTTGGATATCTTTAATGAGTTTCTCCAAATCTTCTTTGTCGTATCCAAACTTATCGATGTTGTGAAGTATTTTCTGAATACTTTGATAGTCGTTGTCCTTATCGAATTCACGGTGAATGGCCTTGTACGTTTTATCAGAAACGATTTCATGAATCAAATCTTTCTCGCCTTCTGACTCGAAGAAATTGGCATTAGCTGCGTACATCATTAGATACGCCTTGAATTCTTTCTTACTCCAGTCTGTTTTTACTTCACTCATAATGATTGGTTTATAAGGGCAAGATAGCGCGAAGAATCGGCTTTAAGAATGATAATTATCAGGTTTTCTTGGAATCATATCCTTGCCCCCACTTGCCCGATTCTTTCGTGATCTTTAAATCAGAGAGTGGTTTGCATTGACACGCCAATCGAAGCCCTTCTTCAAGTCCGTTTTTATGCGGAGGAAAATTCAAACGCCACTTTTCCATTCGCGTTGGCGGGGTTACTTCTCCGTCCACTTTGATAGCGCACGTGCCGCAAGATCCCATACCACGACAATGGATCCATCGCACCGAAGGATGATAAATCTCCTCCCAATAAGGCTTCAAACTTGTTCTCAGTTTTTGATTTGGATCTACTGTAACCTCCTTCCCACTGGGTAAAACCACTTTCATCACACTTATAAAGATAGGTAAGATGCTTACAACTTCAAACGATAGAATGCAGCCACTTTGAACAACCATCCATCGGCAAAGTCGGTGTTGAGCTGCGTTCTGTTGTCATTGAAATAAAATAAGGGCATGGAAAACGGTACTTTCTCATTGTACACACGATAATTTCGCCCGATGGAGTGTCCTCCATGAATCTGAAAGTGGATTCCATTGGGCATCGCGTATTGCAAATAAACGTAGGCTTCATTGGTAGAGCGCGCTAGATAGCGTTCCTCTTCATTCCCGTACGATTGCGTCATGTCATAACTCCGAATTTGCCCGCGATAAGTCATTCCTGTACTGAAATTTCCAGCAAAATTGTAATTCAAACCAACGGATAATGGCAACAGCGCTTTCGCTTCGAACTTCTCGTTTTCGCTCAAATAATAGAATCCGAAAATCGGAACGAAGAACGGCCCAAATAATTCCTGATTGTAATAACCGCCAAATTTGTAATTAAAGCGATCCGATTTCTTGTACTTCATCAGAACGGCACCGCCGAATTGAAAATCTCTGGCCGTTGTTGGCCCCATGTCCGATGAAACCTTAGGCAAAAACAAATAGGTTCCCGACCAATTTTCGCTGTGTTCTAGCTTCAGGCCTAACTTCCACGTAATTCCAGTAGCCGATTCCTCAAAACGCCCAGGGTCGAAGGATGCTCTCGTTTTCTCGTAAGTTATTCCTGTTAAGAAGGCGTTATTCTCACCAAATTTTATTGGGACGGTGAAATCTCCATTGATTTCTTGCATTCGAGTCGTTAGGTCGGACGAGTCAAATTTGTTGGGAGGCGTCATGGTGTAATCGAATTTCACCAAATCGACGTATTGCTGCGCTTTAGAAGTAAAGCAATAAGCAGTAGCAAGTCCCAGAAAGAGTAATGTTCTCAGCATCTCAGTACCTAAATATAGGATTTTGAAATGACCTTATGAGTACAAACAAAAAATCCCGGCATTCGATGAATACCGGGAATTAATTTCCTTGAAAAGAAAAGCTTACTAGCGTTTGTGCATTCCTTCGTCAGAAACAGTCAACTTCTTACGACCTTTTCTACGACGAGCCGCCAATACACGACGTCCGTTCTTAGTAGCCATACGGCTGCGGAATCCGTGCTTGTTTCTTCTTTTTCTTACCGATGGTTGAAACGTTCTTTTCATGATATATATCTTTTCCTCTTGTTGTCAAAAATTCGGACTGCAAAGATAGCTATTTTTTCTATCTGTCAAAACGGATTGACAAAAATATTGAATTATAAATAGGATCGGGATATTGTGCGTAATTTTGAGGGAGCAAAAATTATACATGTTTCGACCCAGAAAAGAAAGATCAAAGCGCGAAAAACTCTCTAAAGACAGCATTAAAAAAGCACGGAAAATTTTCCTATATCTGCGTCCTTATTCTGGGGCTTATGCCATTGGTTGGATTTTCCTTGCGCTTTCGAGTTTGGTAGGCTTGTTGTTCCCGTTACTCATGGGACAGCTTCTCGGAACGGGATCCGACCAGCCAAGTGCTTTGGATGGATTGTTAAGTCAGGTATCCATCACAGACGTGAATTCAGTGGCTGTGGCATTGTTTCTGGTTTTCGGAGCTCAAGCCATCTTTGGTTTCTTCCGCATCATTATATTCACATACGTTACTGAAAGTGCGCTACGCGATTTAAAACACAAAGCTTTTACGCGTTTGTTGTATATGCCAATGGACTTCTTTAATACGAACAAGGTTGGAGAGTTGACAAGTCGCATTTCATCTGATGTGGAACAAGTTCGAACGGTGCTTAATACAACGATTGCTGAGTTTTTCCGACAAATCATTATAATCGTTGGTGGTGTTGCCTTCCTGATGTTTTTATCATGGAAATTAGCGTTGATTATGCTTGGGACACTCCCCGTTATGATGGCAATCGCTGTTGTTTTCGGAAGATTTATCAAGAAATTGTCGAAGCAAGCGCAAGACGAATCAGCAACTTCTAATTCTATTATTGAAGAGTCTTTGATGGGTATTTCCAACGTTAAGTCATTTACACGCGAGATGTTCATGCTTGGAAAGTACTCCACAGCAATTAACAAGATCAAATCCATTAACGTTAAAGCCGGAATTTGGCGCGGTACTTTTGCATCGTTCATTATTCTATGTCTCTTCGGAGCCATCGTATTCATCATTTGGCAAGGATTATTATTGACTTCAGGCCCGAACCCTGAATTGGCTCAAAAGGATTTCTTCTCCTTTATCATGTTTACGATAATGATGGGCGCCTCATTTGGTTCCATCGCGGACATGTACAGCGCGATTATGAAAGCTGTGGGTGCTACGGAGCATTTGATGGGAATTATTGACACATCCAACGAGCAAGACGAAAAAACGGGAACGGCGAAACCAGAAATCACTGGTAAAGTTGCTTTTGAATCGGTATCGTTCCATTACCCTCAGCGAAAGGACGTACAAGTATTGAAAGATGTTTCCTTCGCGAGTCAATCGAATCAAACGGTTGCATTGGTGGGATCTTCTGGTGCTGGTAAATCAACGGTGGCCTCTCTTCTACTTCAATACTACGATTTAACAGGAGGATCAATATTGTTTGATGGTGTGGACAGCACAACTATCGATCTGGAGCATTTGAGAAGTCACATGGCTTTCGTTCCGCAAGAGGTCATATTATTCTCTGGAACGATTCGCGAAAATATTGCCTTTGGAAACTTGGAGGCCTCCGAAGAAGAGATCATTGAAGCGGCTCGAAAAGCGAACGCTTGGGACTTCATCGATACCTTCCCCGACAAGTTAGAGACGGAAGTGGGAGATCGCGGAATTCAGTTGTCTGGTGGACAAAAGCAACGCATCGCGATTGCCCGTGCCATTCTAAAGAATCCGAAAATTCTCATCTTAGACGAAGCGACATCGGCCTTGGATTCAGAATCAGAAAAGGCGGTTCAATCTGCTTTGGATGAACTGATGAAAGGTCGTACTTCCTTTGTTATTGCGCATCGATTGTCAACGATTAAGAAGGCCGATACGATTTTGGTTTTCGATCATGGAGAGATTGTGGAATCTGGACAGCATGATTCGTTGATTGATATGGATGGCGTGTATGCGAACTTGGTTTCGTTGCAGGGTGTTGAGCATAGTTGATTATAATGAAAGTTTCCATCACTTATATCAAACTTAAAGGGCCTTTTAAATTCTTTGCCTTGTCCTCACAGGCTTTGCACATCATTCGACAGCTTAGAGCTACCAACTGCCAAGATTTCAAGAAGAAAGGTATCTGGACAACTCATTACACGATGACTTTATGGGAAAATGCCGAGGAAATGAAGTCCTTTGCAGCCAGCGGTGCACACCTCGCGACTATGCAGAAAAGTAAGAAAATTGCCCAGGAAATCGGTACGATCGTAATTGATGCTGAACGTCTTCCATCTTGGAAAGAGGCCCAGTCTCACCTATCCAAAGCAAAAATCATCAATTTTGATTAAGGCGCAACTGCTCCCATCATCCAAGCACATGCGATAGCCGCTACCGATCCAATGGCGTAACCAAGAACGGCCAACAACACTCCTACACTTGCCAAAGAAGGATGGAATGCCGCTGCAACCACCGGAGCAGATGCCGCACCTCCAACATTCGCTTTGGAACCAACTGCCAAGAAAAAGAATGGTGCTCTGATCCACTTCGCCACTGCGAATAACAACAATGCGTGGAACAACATCCAAATGATTCCGACAAGAATAAGCTCTGGCTCTTCAACTGCCAATTGTAAGTCCATTTTCATACCGATTACGGCTACGAGAATATAAATAAAGACACTTCCCAACTTTGA
Source organism: Fluviicola sp. XM-24bin1 (assembly GCA_003149635.1). GTDB lineage: Bacteria > Bacteroidota > Bacteroidia > Flavobacteriales_D > Crocinitomicaceae > UBA4466. The sequence continues at coordinate 31,239 of QCWI01000005.1, read as the reverse complement.
AGCTCCAGCGCCCTCAAATTTTCGAACTTTCGTAGCAGAATAAATCAAGGCACCGATCGTACAAAGCACTACCAACCAGAAGAATTCACTGGCCATTGGATTCGTTGAACTTGTCAAACTTTCAAAGAAAGGCCCAAGATGCGTCGACGCCCAATGCGCAAACGAAACGAGTCCGAAGGTAATTCCGAGCATCAACATGTAATCCTTCAATTCTGGCTTGCGAGAATTTTGCGCTTCGTAGTTCTCCATGCGCTTCTTCAAATCCTCAATAGCAGAGCCGTCCGCCTTAAGCCATTTGTCGAACATTTTATGACGTGCTGCTCCCCAAAGCAAGAAGATCATCCAAAGTTGCGCTACAACGATGTCTACGGCAATCATCTTACCGAACAAGCTCTTCTTGTAATCGAATAATTCTAACATGGCCATTTGGTTGGCACCACCACCAATCCAGCTTCCAGCCAGCGTTGACATTCCTCTCCAGGTAGCTTCCTCTCCTACCCCGCCAACAACTTCAGGACTAATTAATGAGTAGATCCAAATGGCAATTGGGCCGCCTAACACGATTCCAATCGTTCCTGTAAAGAACATGATCAGTGCCTTAGGTCCAAGGTTGATAATTCCTTTGAAATCGATTCCAACGGTCATCAGAATCAATGCTGCGGGAAGAAGATAATTCTTTGCCGCCGTGTACAAACTGCTGTACTCTGCTGAAATAACTCCTAACGTACTTAACAAACCTGGAATTAAGTAACACAACAAAAGTGCTGGAATGACACCGTAGAACTTCTTCCACCCCGGATTATTGGAATTTGCCGTAAAGAAGATCAAAGCCAATACAATAGCAAGCAATCCGAAAGTCACCGTATCTTCCGTGATCCACGGTTTTGGCTCTACCTTAACTGTTGCAGATAGTGTTTTGGCTTGCGAAGCATGAAACTCTAGCGTATCGCCCTTTTCGTACATCGTCACATTGATCTCAACCTCCTTTTCGATTCCTTTAATCAGGTATGGGGTGAGCGCGTCAAACCTTTTCTTCGTTTTACCGACAGTAACCGTTACTGAATCGACATCGCGCAAGGGGTAATCTCCAGGAATGAAATACACAAGAAGGTCTCCTTCACTGTCCAACATGATTTTGGACTCCAACCCAAGAGCCATGGAATTCTCTCCTGCAAAGTCAAAGGTCTTCTCTTCGTCCGGGGACAAAGCCTGAATTTGCTGCCCAAAACTTACCGTGGACACCAATAAAAACGACAGAATGAACAACAACTGCTTCATGTACATGTGTTTTAAAAGAAACAGCCCTAACAATCCCGACTGGGTGTTAGGGCTGCCCCATTGCATATATAAAGTTTATTTTACTCCGTGCATTAGTTTTTTAAAGAGCGGGTTAAGAATAATAGCAACCACTCCTAAACCAATTGGAACTAATGTAAAGATCATAAAGAAGAAGGTTAATCCTTGCTCTTCTTGAATTGGCTCAATCATGCCACCCATGGTTCCGGCAGTTTTGTTACCAATGGCAACCGCTACATACCAGATTCCAAACATAAGTGCAATCATTCTACCAGGGACAAGCTTACTAATGTAGGAGAGCGCCACCGGTGACAGACATAGCTCTCCTAACGTATGGAAAAGATATGCCACCACGAGCCAAATAATACTTACCGAAGCAGATGATGACTCCTTGTCAATACCCATAGATCCGTATGCTAATGCCGCAAATCCAATTCCAAGTAGAATCAACCCAATACCGTACTTGCTCGCACCAGAAGGATTGTATTTGCTTTCCCACCATTTCGAGAATAACGGAGCAAACATGATTATAAACAATGAGTTCAAAATCCCGAACCAAGATGCTGGTATTTCTACCTCTTTACCTTTCACGCGATCTACGCTGGCAACGACTCTTTCCGCGGCTTTCAATCGCTTCCTTTTCAATTTCGTTACCGTTTTGAAGTTCTCCATTCCTTTATCAATATCAATCAATGTGATATCGGAACCAACCTTCATCTTTTCGGGTTGAATGATCGTCGTCTGCATTTTTGTTACAGAAACATCTTCGATCGTTTTTTTACCTTCTACAACCGTCACACCTTCCAATACATCTTTGTTATCCGCAGACGCTTCTCCTCCAGATAACTTCGAATTTTCAGTAATGAGAAATTGTACTGTTTCTTTCTTACCGTCGTCTCCAACTTTTTCATAGCTTGCTACACTGTAGTTCACTACATAAGCACTTGAGTTGAGATTTCGGTTAATTTTCCAGGCGATAATCCCCCAAATAACAAGGAAGCTGAAGCCAAGGAAGATATTTGACAATAAATACTTTTTGTATGTCTGTTTGAACAACTTATACAGTACCCAAGTGATAATAGCAATCGGAACAACGGTGATAATGATATCAGCCACGTTAAATGCCGTAGCCATACCTCCTTTCAATACACGTCCAGTAAAGTCCTTCGCAAATAAAGTCATGGAACCTCCGGCCTGCTCAAACGAAGCCCAGAAGATGACAGTGAATAATGCGAACAAAACGATCGCAATCATTCTATCTCTGGTAATTCGCGGGTAACGAATAATTCGAAGGGTCAGTAAGGTCAGGAAGCAGACGACCCCCACGATTATAAAGTAACCTGAAATATCTACTCCTCCAACTTCCAAAATGTTCGTGCCCCCAATTGTGCTTACTGGGTCATTGATAATCCAAATTAAACCGATGATAACAGAAACGGCGATCAACACTCGATCCAAAACAGTAAACGGATTCAATCTATCCCCTTCGAACTCTAATTTTGGTTTTTCTTCGATTTCAGATTTATCTGGCTTGGTACCAATATCACCGAAAATATTTCTAGCGAAGTAAAATTGTAGCATTCCGAAGAACATGAAAATTCCTGCTAATCCGAATCCATAACTCCATCCAAGCGTCTCTCCCAAATAACCACACAACATGATTCCTAAGAAGGCTCCAGCGTTTACCCCCATGTAGAAAATCGTAAAGGCTCCGTCCTTCTTCTCCGGCGTATCCTTGTACATGTGAGAGATGATTGACGTCATGTTCGGCTTAAAGAAACCATTTCCGATGATCAACAACGCAATACCGATATATAGAAAAATGTCATGTGTTTCGATAGCCATAGCACCATGACCCGCCGTCATTACCACGGCTCCAATAATTACTGCCTTCCGATAACCCAGGAATTTATCAGCAAGATAACCTCCAAGGATAGGTGTTAAATATACCATTGCAGTATAGGTTCCGTATAGCGCTAGAGCGTTTTTGGGTGCCCAGTCCCATCCACCTAATCCAACAGCACTAACAAGGAAAAGTACGAGCAAGGCGCGCATCCCATAGTAGGAAAAACGCTCCCACATTTCTGTAAAGAAGAGTACAAACAATCCGGATGGATGTCCAAGTACTTTCGAGCTAAACATGTCGTTATTCTGGTTTGACATAAATATTGGTTTTGTCTGTTATTTACTTGTTTATAATGTTTATTCGCCGTCGGCTAATTCAAATCCTTCGGCTTCTTCATTGATGGTACCTTCGTTATCTTCAGCACCGTGCGTCAGTCGTTTTAATTTCTTTAATAACACGATGATTAATAATCCGAAAGCGGCACAGAAGACTGCGATACCTGTAAAGATCACATATTCCCCTAGACTTTCAGAAGACTCTCCGATGGTAGCTGCCAATTTGTTTCCAAAACCTGTCATGGCGAAATACGTTCCCATCATGATAGAACCGTAACGGAGTGGGGAGAGTTTTGTAATGAACGATAGCGATACTGGCGAAGCACAAAGCTCTCCGATTGTATGGAACAAATACGCTAAAATCAACCAGTACATTGCCGAAGATCCTGTGGAATCGTATTCGGCCGCTGCAGCAGTCATGAACAAGAATCCTGATCCCATGATTACTGTACCGATAGCCATCTTAAATAAAGAAGAACTTTCTTTTGATTTAAACTTACGTCGTGCCCAGTAATTTGCAACGAAGGCACCAAAGATCATGATGAACGCTGCGTTCAAGGATTGGAAGACTGATGCTGGGATTTCCATTCCCAACAACATCCTATCCGTTTTATTCTTGGTGTAGAGATTCATCAATCCACCGGCTTGCTCAAAGGCTCCCCAAAACACCACTACGATGGCGAATGAAATAAGCACGACAGAGATTCTATCTTTCTCAATTTTGTTCAGATCCTTAAACATGGCACCGAAGAATGCCAACAGGAAAAACAATACGCCCGTGAAGAATCCTAAGGAATCATTCACATAAAGGGCTAAAGTGATTCCTACAGGAATGGCTAGAATTGTGCAAGCTAGAGTCCATGGAGTCTTTAGCATCACACTGAAAAGATTAATATCAGAGACGTCAGACTGGCCTTCTGATTTCGTTATTGATGCTTTACCATCATCCAACAAACCCTTACTTTCCCCAACTCCGGAGCTTGCAATAACCTCATCTCTCTTTCCCTTTACCAAATCACCAACTCCGACAAGATGCTTTTGTCCAGTCATGTACACGATTTGACCCAGAACCATTCCGATTCCAGCCAATCCAAATCCATAATGCCAACCGATCGTTTCTCCTACATATCCAACTATCAAACTAGATAAGAAGGCTCCAAGGTTGATTCCAATATAGAAAATCGTAAATCCTTTGTCACGGCGGATATCTCCTTTCTTGTACAACCCTCCAACCATTGTTGAAATGTTCGGCTTTAACATCCCAACTCCGAGAATAATGAAGATTAATCCAGTGTAGAATGCCCACATTTCTTCAACAGCCAGAACCCCATGACCAATACACAATAGTATTCCACCTATTAGCACGGATCGCTTTTGACCAAGAACTCTATCTGCAATAATACCTCCGGGAATGGACATAACATACACCAACATGGTGTACCAGCCGTAGAGCTTTAGGGCGTTAGGTTCCGTCCAACCGAGACCTGCATTTTCTGCATCGGTTTGACCAACAAGATAAAGTACTAAAATTGCGCGCATCCCGTAGTAAGAGAAACGCTCCCACATTTCTGTGAAGAAGAGTACGAATAATCCAGTTGGGTGCCCCAGAATAGTTTTTTCAGGAGACACAGGGTGGGTTTGACTCATAATAGCTCAATTTCGGTGTGTGAATCTAAGAAAAATATGCGAGAGTTTTCCATTTTATTTCATAAGTGGTACTGCCGATTGCAAGCAAAAATCGCTCCGAAAAAATGCACTCGAACCGATTATCTTTCTCAATGCTTCATTTATACGTTCTTAACCTTATCTTTACAATCGCTTACACACTCAACTAGAAGATGCGATTTACCTCCTTTTTATTGCTGCTTTTCGTATTGGTTTCATGCAATACAGAGTCTAGTGAGGCCGACAAGAAAGATGCTGCCTCGAATACTCAGGATCCTCATTCCTATGCAAATGTTCACGAGATCAGAACGGAGCACTTGCACCTCGAACTGGATGTCAACTTTGAAAATCAGACCATTTACGGTGTTGCGCGACACAAAATGAGCAAACACTCCACGTCGGAAGCTATTTTCGATGTCAAAGGACTCGAAATCATGAAGGTGACGACCGGTAAAGAGGGTAAGGAAAAAGCAACGGAATACTCGGTAGGTAAGAATGACGAATTGCTCGGAGCGCCTTTGAAGGTGAAAGTTGGAAAGAAAGATCGTTACATCAACATTTACTACAAAACCACAGAAGCTACAGAAGCTTTGGATTGGCTCCCTCCTTCTCTTACCGCAGGAAAAGAACATCCTTTCTTGTACACGCAAGGACAAGCAATCCTTACACGTTCATGGATCCCGCTACAAGACACGCCTTTGAGCCGAATCACATATTCTGCTGATGTCAAAGTTCCTTCGGAATTGATGGCTGTGATGAGTGCCGACAACCCGAAAGAACGAAATGTGAAAGGCGAATACCATTTTGAAATGCGACAGCCCATCCCTGCTTATTTGATTGCGATGGCAGTAGGTGATTTGGAGTACGTAGAACTTGGAAACAAATGTGGCGTATACGCGGAGCCGGAATTGACTGCTAGCGCTGCGTACGAATTCGAGGATGTTCCAAAAATGATGCAAGCTGCGGAAGAATTGTACGGTGATTATCAGTGGGATCAATACGATATTGTTTTGTTGCCCTACTCTTTCCCTTTCGGAGGGATGGAGAACCCTCGTTTGACCTTCGCGAATCCGACACTTTTGGCTGGAGACCGAAGTCTGGTATCAGTGATTGCACATGAGTTGGCACATTCGTGGTCAGGGAATTTGGTGACCAACGCAACATGGAACGACTTCTGGCTGAATGAAGGATTTACCGTGTATTTCGAGAATCGAATTATGGAAGCGTTGTATGGAAAAGAGACAGCAGACATTCTTGCTTTGATCGAATTTCAAGATTTGACGGTTGCCTTGGAAGACATGACTTCTGGCGAACATCCAGAGGATACGCATTTGAAATTGGAATTGGATCATCGCAGTCCAGACGAAGGAATGACCGACATTCCTTACGTTAAGGGCGCTTATTTCTTGAGAACTTTGGAGCAAAAAGTAGGAAGAGCGAAGATGGACGTTTTCCTTGAGAAATATTTCAATGAATTCGCATTCAAAACCATTACTACCGCCGATTTCGAAACCTACCTGAATGAGAACTTACTCAAGCCAAATAAGATCGATTTCAACACGAAGGAATGGATTTACGGCGATGGATTGCCTAAGAACTGCGTCGAAATTACATCCAAGCGATTGGACAATATGATTGCCTTGGCAAACGAATTCAACGAAGGGACAAGTTCGAAAATCCCAGCGTTTCTGAGAAAAAAGCGCGGTGACTTCATTACACAAGAATGGTTAACATTCATCCGAAGTCTCAAACACGATACAGATTTGAAGACTATGGCAATGCTGGATCAAAAATTTGAATTTTCAACGAAAGCGAATCCTGCCATTAAATCGGATTGGTTTAAATTGTGCGTTCGCGCCGGATACACGCCAGCCCGACCTCAAATAAAAGCATATCTATGCAAAATTGGTCGCAGATGGTTCATCGAATCTGTCTACCAGTGCTTGGTCGATTCTCAAAAAGATGGCGACTATGAATTCGCGCTAGAGGTATTCGAAGCGGCGAAGGACAATTATCATTTTGTTTCGCGCAGTACGATTGAAGAGGTTTTGAAGAATAAGTAAAAAGTAGATAGTTGGTGGTCAGTGGAAAGTAGAAAGCCGAAAGCTTAACCTCTTCACTCCAAGCTCTTCACTACTAATTATCCTCTTCGGCGTTCTAGCAATGACATCATCATTAATGATAGCAAAACGCGCTCGCCTTGTTCTTTTTTCAATTCGCCTACTTTCTCCAAAGTAAAATGACGACCAAAGAACGACGGTTTCTTCTTAAAGCGGATTACTGGCTGCTCTTCTGGATCTTCAACAACGTATCTTGGATTCGCTAGATATCCTGTAAACATGCTAACGATCGGAATCTCGCCAAGTAGAGCATCCCAAACTTTCGCCCAAGGATTTTCCTCGCGAATGGTGTATTCTAAATTGTCGTCCAAATCGAAGATCTCGTAGGTTGCTTTCCAAAGTGACTTTCGGCCTTTACGTCCTACACGTCCAGTTGCAGTCTCAGAATCTCCAATAGTAAATCGATAACTGGCATTGTAATCAATCCAGCGATCGGCTGAGATTTTATACAAAAGTACGGACTTGGCGTCGTTGTTATAAACACTTACCGCCTCTTTCAGCTTGAACATTTTCTGTCGGACATACGCAACAGTAGTTCCATTAGCATCCTGCGCAACAAAGTCGTTCCAGATGGTTCCAATTTTAAACGTGAACTCCATTGGATAGTTCAAATCAGCCATGGATGCGCCGTTGACAGCCACGTTATCTAATACATCATTTTCCTCATTCATATGTAGTAGTATTCAGGTTATTAAAATTTCGGAGACAAAATAAAAAAATTAAAAAAGGGCAAGATTTCTCCTGCCCTTCAATTATCATTTTGACTGAGAATCTAGTTCAAAGCTTCAATCTTCTCTTCGAGAATAGCGATTTTGCTCAACGCATCTGATTCCTTCTTGCGCTCAACAGCAACAACTTGCTCGGGAGCATTGTTTACGAATCGCTCGTTTTGCAACTTCTTCTGCACCGATTTCAAGAACCCTTGCGTGTATTCCAGCTCGGTAGTCAATTTTTCACGCTCGGCATCCACATCGATAGCATCGCCAAATGGTACGAAGTACTCATTACCACCAACTAGGAACGAGTTTGAATTCTCCACTTTCTCCGTCACATAATCCAAATGAGACAAATTTCCCATTTTCACAATCACGGAATCAAAATCGGTGGATAATTCATTGTTCTTCTTCACGAACAATTCCATTTTGACTTTGTTCGCGATGTTGTTTTTCGCACGAACGTTTCTTACGTTCGTTATTACTTCCGAAGCCACATTGAATTGTTTCAAAATCTTCTGATCGTATTCTTCTGGAGTAGGCCAAGATGCCACGATAATATCGTCTCCTTCTTCACGATCTCGCAATTTGTGCCACAAATCCTCAGAAATAAATGGCGTAAACGGATGCGTTAATTTCAATACATTTTCGAAGAACTCAATCGTCTTATCCAATGTCTTACGATCGATTGGATGCTGATATCCCGGTTTTACCATTTCGAGGTAGTACCCACAGAAATCGTCCCAAATCAACTTGTAGATCGCCATCAACGCTTCTGAAATCTTAAAACGATCAAACAATCCGTTGATGTTTTGCAATTCTTCCTGGAATCGTGCTTCAAACCATTCAATAGCTTTCACAGAAGATTCCGGTTGCTCCAAATCTTCATTGACGCTCCACATCGACACCAAATTGTGCGCGTTGAACATCTTGTTCGCGAAGTTTCGTCCTTGCTCACATTGAGACGTATCAAACGGCAAGTCGTTTCCTGCAGGCGATGAAATCAAAATTCCTACACGAACGCCATCAGCACCGTATTTGTTCATCAATTCAATTGGATCCGGTGAGTTTCCCAATTGCTTGGACATCTTACGACCCAATTTATCACGGATAATTCCAGTGAAATAAACGTTTTCGAACGGCTTAGCGTCCTTGTATTCATATCCAGCCATGATCATTCGTGCGACCCAGAAAAAGATAATATCCGGCCCTGTCACCAAGTCATTGGTTGAATAATAATAGTTGATTTCCTCGTTGTCTGGATCTGTCAATCCGTTGAATACCGAAATCGGCCACATCCAACTAGAGAACCACGTATCCATCACGTCCTCATCCTGACGAATATCTGCTGCGGTCAATTCTCTTCCGGCTTTTTCAGAGGCCAATTTCACCGCTTCCTCTTCCGTTTTAGCTACCACGAAGTTTTCTTGACCTTCTCCGAAGTACCACGCAGGAATGCGATGTCCCCACCACAGCTGGCGCGAAATACACCAATCTTTGATGTTCTCCATCCAGTGACGGTACGTATTCTTGAATTTCTCCGGGTAGAATTTGATCTCGTCGTTCTCTACGTTTTCCAACGCAGGAGCGGCCAAATCCTTCATATCTACGAACCACTGCGGAGACAACTTCGGTTCGATTACGGCATTCGTTCGCTCGGAATATCCCACTTTGTTGATGTGATCTTCCGTATCGATCAAATATCCTTTGTCGTATAGTTCTTTCTCAATCTCCTTACGAACTTCAAAACGATCTTTCCCTTCGTAGTGCAATCCTTCTGCATTCAAAGTTCCGTTATCGTTGAAGATGTCAATCGTTTCCAAGTTGTGACGTTGACCAATTTCGTAGTCATTCGTATCGTGTGCAGGCGTTACTTTCAAACATCCCGTTCCGAATTCCATGTCTACGTATTCATCGGCAATGATCGGAATTTCACGATTCGCGATTGGAACAATGGCTTTTTTACCCACCAAGTTCGCGTAACGCGCATCATTTGGATTCACACAGATCGCAGAATCTCCCAAAATAGTCTCAGGACGTGTTGTAGCGATAATTAGCCATTGATCGTCTGTTCCGGCAATTTTATAGCGAACGTGGAATAACTTCGAGTTCACTTCTTTGTGGATCACCTCTTCATCCGAAACGGCTGTTAACGCCTCTGGATCCCAGTTCACCATGCGAACTCCACGGTAAATCTTTCCTTTCTGGTACAAATCGATGAACACGTCGATAATCGACTCGGAATATTCTGGATCCATTGTAAAACTGGTGCGATCCCAATCACAAGAGGCTCCGAGCTTTTTCAACTGCTCCAAAATGATTCCTCCGTGCTTGTCCTTCCATTCGAAAGCGTGTGCAAGGAATTCATCGCGTGTCAAATCGGATTTCTTAATTCCTTCCTGACGCAATTTGTTCACCACTTTCGCTTCTGTCGCGATCGATGCGTGATCGGTTCCTGGTACCCAACAAGCATTTTTCCCTTGCATGCGCGCACGACGCACCAATACATCCTGAATGGTATTGTTGAGCATATGTCCCATGTGCAAGACACCCGTTACGTTTGGCGGCGGGATGACGACCGTATAAGGCTCACGTTCATCAGGTTGAGAGTGGAAATAACGTTTTTCCATCCAATGCGCGTACCAACGATCTTCCAGCTGTTGCGGGGCGTACTTTTCGGTGTTGTCCATGTTACATTAAATATTTCCCGCAAAATTAGTAAATCCGGTGGGGATTGTTGTATAAAATGGAGGTACAAACTCAAAAAAGGAAATGCACCGAAATTTAATCGCCTTGGAACGCAAAATACCATGCACATGAAAGACGAGATGGTTTAGAACTTTGGTGTCTTGGAGTCATAACGGAAAAGTTGATCAAACACAATAGAGAGGGATATATCAGGGCATAAAGGTTCCTCTTACATCCGTTAAGAGTCTTATAAGGCACAATTAACTCGTATATTAGTCGTGCATATAAGTAAGTTAGCAACAATAGCAGGAATAACTAATTTTAATCTTGGCATACTTATTGGCCATTGTCGAAAAATTTAAATTTAAAACAATGAAAAAAAAGTACTCTATCTTTTTCGTATTAATCATTACACTATCTGTAGTGCAAAATGCCTTTGCACAAAACAATCAGTGGTCAGCTACTGATAAATTCAGAAATTGCATGACTTCAATGAAATCTACTAATGACGAGTTGACGAGGTTCAACTACGCCATGAATTACTTCTTGACGGAGCACGCTACCACAATCCAACTTCAAGACGCATGTCATTATTTATATAGCGATCAAAAGAAATATGAACTCTGTGTTGCCGCCTATCCCAACATTATCGACAAAGATCATTTCTTCAGCATCTACGATTCGTTTTCAAAGTTTTCATGGGCTATCAAGCTGTATCACAACACTCAAGAGAAGCAACAGTGGGAAGTAATGGAAACAGACTATCAACTTAACGTTGAAGAAGACAATAATGCTATCTATGATTTGTTGATTCAAAAAGGAGATATGCTTCTTTCAAACAATCAATTTGATGAAGCTCTGCTTATCTATCAGCAGGCTCTAGAAATTAAACCTTCAGATCAAGACGTTAAGGACAAGATCAATAATGTTGCTTCAATTCAAGAAGAACTAGCTGCTATTATTGAGGCTGAAAACCAACTCAACTCTCAATTTGACTCATACATTCAGCAAGGGGACGTTTTATTATCCTCTAACAAAGTAGATGAAGCTATAGCAATGTATGAACAGGCAATGAATTTGAAACCAGGCGATCAAGTGGCTTATGAACGAATTAAAGAAGCAAACCACTGGAAAATGGAAATTTCTAATATGGTGGAAGAGGAAAACCAAAAATGGACACAATATGATTTCCTAATGCAAAAAGGAGATATCCTCGTTTCTTCAAATAAGTTTGATGATGCGATCCAAGTGTTTCAACAAGCAAGTAGCATATTCCCAAGTGAACAAATGCCATATATTAAAATTGAAGAAGCAATTAGACTTAAACAAGAACTTGCCAATGCAAATTCAATATGTACAACAAGCGACATAGAATTTAATCATATCAAGACAAGTATTGATGATCAAAGTTTTGCTGACGACCAAATAGAAATGGCAAAAAAACACATTCAAAAGAAATGTTTCACAATTGAGCAAATGAAAGAAATCATACCAATTTTCAGTATGGATGATGACAAACTTGAAATGATCAAATATATGTATGAATATTCATATCAACAGAATAGATTCTATGAATTCAGAGGGTTATTGACTTTTAACTCTACACAAAAAGAATTGGATGAGTTCTTAGTTGGAAAATAGTCTGCACTAACAATTTATTTATGAGAGGGAAGCTTAAAGGCTTCCCTTTTTTGCTGAAGCTAGATTTTCTTCAAAAGAAAAAGTTGGTAACAGCACCTACAAATCAAGCCGCAAATAACTATATTCGAGATGCGGCTCGCTTCGTAGCTGCAAACCGGTATATACATCATAATCCACGGTGAAAAGATTATTTACGAATTTCGCAACTTGATCATTTTAACTCGCATTATTCCGTTGTTACCAAATCGAATCCGCCTGTATTTTAGCAAAAAAATTAATGAGAGTACTTCTTTACATTCTGATCAGTGCGTTTTTGGTGACTTCGTGCGCCAGTTCTAATCACGTTTCATCCAAACGGTTACTTCAAAAACGAAAATACACAAAAGGCTGGCACTGGTCTGGCAGGGGAATTAACAGGGCAAGTAAGGAAACTTCAGCAGACAATTCATCTCATGCAGAACGAGACAAAAAAGATAATCAAGCATTGTCGTCTCAGCAATGTAAGAAAGGAACGAATGACACGAATGTAGCAACGATCCAAAGAGAAACGATTTCACAATCAATCACTAAGGATGAGAAGCCAAGATTAGTTGTATCGGACGATATTCCTGAAGATAAAGATGCAAGTAACGAAGACTACAAACTAACCGAGAACATAGAAGAATCTCCAGAAAAAGATACGGAGAACGAGGAAAATCCGGGATAGAATTCAGTTATATATGGAGTCATTTTTACTGTAGTTGGCTTACTCATATCATTCGCTGCTCCCACCGACTTTATTGGAATCATTGGCCTTCTACTGTTTTTCGTTGGGCTAACACTACTGATAATAGGTATTGCCAAAAACAAGAATAAGAAAAATGACGATCGTCAATACAAGCCAAAGAGACTTGGGATTACCATGCTAAGCTGGGGAGCCATTGGAGTTGTTTTGAGTACACTTCTGATTGCCGTTTCACTAAATTACGGTGTTGTATTCGTTCCCTCTATTGCTTTGGGATTGTCGTTTCTCATGATTGCTCTTGCTATCCTCCTGCTGCGCAAAATTAAAAGCCAAAGTATCTCTAGAAAAGCCCGAGCTTGGTGGATCCTATTCTTGGTTTTTTCCATTCTTCTGTTAGTCGCACTTAACATACTTGCTTTTGTCTTTTCTGCTGTCTGAGTGCATAATATGACTTAATCCTAAAGAGGATTCATTCCTTCTCCTTACCTTCGTAATTCAAATCTGTACTGATGAAAGCGTTATTCCCCATCCTCGTTTTGGCCCTTCTCACCTTCTCTTCTTGCATGAAAGGCGAAGAAGTGGATCTGATCATTCACAATGCGCGCATCCATACGATGGTGGAAGGCGATGACAAAGTGCATGAGGCCATTGCGATCAAGAATGGGAAGATTGTTGAAATTGGCCCGGAGCGTCAGATTCTGAACAAGTACAGCGCGAAAGAATACATCGATGCTGGGAAAAAAGATGTGTATCCGGGATGGGTAGATGCGCACGGACACATGATGAACTACGCGCGATCTCGAATTAGCGTGGACTTGATTGGATGCAAGTCTTTCGATGAGATGATCCTCAGAATTGAGAAATACCAGAGCAGGTACAAGCGTCCTTTTATCATTGGTCGTGGATGGGATCAAAGCTTATGGGGCGATGAAATGCCAACCAATGAAAAACTGAACGAACTCTTCCCAGACATACCGGTGTGTTTGTTCCGTATTGACGGACACGCACTTTTGGCGAACGACTTTTTAATCGATCAGGCAGACATTTTCAAAGCCTACCAAGCTGACTTCGAACTGCACAATGGTGGTCATTACGAATCCGCGGAAGGAGCCGTTGAATTGAAAGACCTTACAGAGAACTATGGCCCGCAGCCGAGCACAAGATTGATTCCTGCACCAGCGAAACCAACAGGAGTATTTGTTGATAATGCCATGAATCCAATTATGGAAGTATTGCCTGATTTCCCGGAAAAGGAACTTTCGGCTTCTTTAATTGAAGTTCAAAACGAACTACTTATGTATGGAGTTACGGGCGTACATGAGGCAGGATTGAACGACAAAGACTTCAAACTATTCCGTAAAATGGTGGATCAACGCAAGCTCAAGCTGAACATTTATGCTATGTTGCTAACAACACCCGGAAATGTCAAGTTTGCTAAAGACAAAGGGATTTGGAGAAACAAAAACTTATACGTTCGAAGCTTTAAAGTATACGGTGATGGCGCTTTGGGATCTCGCGGAGCGTTTTTGAAATATCCTTATGCGGATCGACACGATCATTCCGGTTATTTGACCACCTCTCCGCAACGCATGAAGGAAATCTTTGACCTCTGCCAGCTCACGGGATATCAAATGAACACGCACGCCATTGGAGATTCTACCAATAAAATCATGCTGGACATCTATAAGGATATGTTCGAATACAATCCGAATCACCGTTGGCGTATTGAGCATGCTCAAATTGTTGATCCGGCAGATTTCAACCTTTTTGCTGCAACAGGAGTGATCCCGAGTGTTCAACCTACGCATGCAACAAGCGATCAACGCTGGGCAGAATCACGTTTGGGCGAAGACAGAATGGAAGGTGCTTATGCCTTCAAATCGCTAATGAAGCAATCTGGTTTGTTAGCTATCGGTACGGATTTCCCAGTAGAATACACCGATCCTTTCAAAACGATTCACTCTGCTGTAGAACGCAAGAACGGGGAAAACTTCCCTTCTGAAGGATTCCGTGCGGAAGAAGCCATTACGTTGGAAGAATGCATTCTGGGAATGACGCGATGGGCTGCATATGCTTCGTTCCAAGAAGATCGCATTGGAACCTTAGAAGAAGGAAAAGATGCTACCATCAGCATGTTCCAAAAACCTGTGGTTTCTCAATCTACGTTTGTAGCCAACTTCGCGGAACTAGTGCTTATAAAAGGAAAAAAGGTCTATTCAGCTGAATAAACCTTTTACTGCAAGCTCGATTTCACAAACCAGAAAAGTAAACCGAGACTGTCTTTCTTGTCCTAGAATGAAGGACAAGAGATTGTTTTGAACGTCGGAAGCTTGTCCTTACAGTTCAACAACAACCCAAGTGATATTTCATGTGATCCACCGGATACGCCATTATTCAAACGTGAAACGGTAACATCGTAACTGTATCCTAATCGGAATTTACCTGTATCCACTCCGATCGTTAAAATAAATGCATCGCGATTACGGAACCAAGCACCTGCTGTGAATGCTCCATATTGCACGTACGTACCGAACATCAATTCCTGGAATCCATTCTGATATTGGTAAATCACGTTCGGCATAATCGACGTAATATTTTCATACTGTGATTTTGAACCCAACGGAATTTTCGCTCCCATGTGCCCAGTCATACGAATTGGCAAACGCGAAGATCCGATAATCATGGATTCATCCGGTCGATTCAAATGGTGCGCAGCAAATCCGAAGAAGAAATGCTTGTTGTACCCTACCATTCCGGCTGATGCATCGAAGAAATAACGGCTTCCTCCACGTTGCACATCTCCTGTTTGATAGATGAATCCTCTTCGTGGATCGATCATATCTCCGAATGTCAATTTGCTCCAATCCAAATATTTATTGAACATCGCCGCACGGGCTCCAAACATCATTTTGAATTTTCTTGAAACGTCCAAGTGATACGAATACACAGCGCCTAGCATTGACGTAAAGATCGTCCCCTGCCCTTGCTGATCGTGCATTGCAAGCACTCCAAATCCACCTGAGATGTTTTTAAAGTATTGGTCGTACGATGCACTGTACGTTACATAATTACCTGTCAAACTTGGCCATTCATTTCTGTAGTTCATGGCAATTCTCGGACAACCGTGCGACCCTGCAAAGGCCGGATTTAGATAAATCGGGTTGGCATAGAATTGCGTGAACTGAGGATCTTGCGCTGAAGCGCTGAACCCAATTCCAATGGCAATAATTGCTAATACTCTTTTCATAGCGTTAAATTAATTTCGTCGTCCTATTCTACTTTGTTTCCCCACTATTCTCAACGTCAACTGATGAGACAACGAGCGTTCATTCGTTACGTAACTGCGCGAATAATCAGCGTTGTACATTAACGAAAAGCGTTTATCACTTGAGACTACGCCCAAGGAGGCAGCTGGATCTCCATTGCTTGATACCGAAGCCCCCACTGTTAACCAGTAAGCACGGAAAGTAGCACCTGCCCATAATTCATTTATATTTTCATAATTGCGATACACAAGGTATGGTGAGAGGCTGAATTTAGCTCGTTGAGTTTCCCATTGTGAATCGTCAGATTCCCAGTCTGTTCCCAACGTAGCTACAAAATACGTTCCAGCTCTGCGTTTTTGAGTCAAATCGTTGGAATACATGTTATCGCTGTGACGGAAAATGTTGTCCATTTGAGCACTCGCATAGAACCATTCCGTATTCACGTTCAAGCCCAATCCGAGGTCGCGATACCATAGCATGCGTCCTACTGGTGTTGTTCCATCCTGGTAGTATCCAATTGTATTTCCTGGAATGAATTCCACCTGCTCGGTTCCTTCCATGCGATCAGCATCCAGCATTTTGTTCCCCATTTTAAAGCGTACTGCGGGTTCAATAGATAACTTTCGATTCACAGACAATTTCGGAGAGTACGTAAGCGCAACTTCTCCAGATTGAATTCCTCCGTTGTTATAATAATTATGCGTCATTTGTACTCCAAACCCTCCGCGGGCTCCGAATACATAACCGTCAAATCCAATTTGGTTGCTGAACAATTCATTTTGATTTCCATGTCCTTGTAAACGTGACATTGCCTGGAATCTCGGTGCAATCATCGTTCCAGTAGCTCCAAAATTCAAATCCGTAGTCGTCATCCCTGGAATTGTGAGATGCGCATCACGATAGTTTTTCAAAGCAATTGGATTGTTGGCCATGTTACGCAACTGGCGCATGAACTTCGAAAGTTTGTGCTTGTATGAACTCTCGTAGTTCACTGAACGTCCGATGTTTTCGTTACTGCTGGCTAAATCCTCTGAATTCTGTCCAGTCGTAGCAGAACCTGTATAGAAATTTCTACTCAACGGACGAATATTCGTTACTTTCGACTCAACATAGGCTGATTTCATTGATATCATTGGTTGCATCGCAATGACAGGTTGAGAGATACCCATTGGATCTGTCAGTACAGCATCGTTTTGAGAATTCTGAGCATTTGATGTTCCGTTAGCAACAGCTACAGTAGTATTGTTCGTGGTTTGTGAAATTCCTTGATTTGCATTTGAAGTCTGAGCATTCGCTGTAATCGCTACGTTTTGAGCAGTAGCATTTGAATTCGAATTATTCGTATTTCCTCTTTCAACGTAAGTTCCTGCTGTGTTAATAGCAACAACACCATTTCCATCGACAGTGCGATTGGACGCCACGTTGCTAAGAGATCGTTGCAATTGCCCTTCAAGCGTGGTTACCAATTTCTTCAAATCGGATACTTCCTGACGTAATTCTCTTTCTGAGGCTGTTTCTACCAAGAGCTGCCCTGCATAATCTTCTGAATATTCAACCGTTTCTGACAATTGCACATCGATATTCTGAGCATCGGAAGTGCCAAAGAAGAAGTAACTTCCAAATACTAGCGCCATCATGGTAACCGCACCGGCTCCAACAGCCCAATACGTTCCAACAGGACGACGTTTGATCAGTGCATTTTGATCGGCAAAGGCATTATCCTCCTTTCTAACATGGGCCATTTCCCACATATCGCGATCCACATCCAATTCTGGATGCTGCAAAATGAACAATTCGAGTTGCGCCACCTGATCTTCTGTCAGATTTCCTTCAGCGTACTCAAAGAGCCATAAATCAATATTTGAAAAGGATGGTTTACTCATACCAGTTCGATCAATCCTTTTAACTGCTTTTTAATTTTGTTTCTAGCACGGAACAGATAAACTTTCACTTGAGAATCTGACAAATCCAGAATATCACCAATCTCCTTGTAAGAATATCCTTCTAAATCTCTCAAAAGGATAACACTCTTCTGGATCGGTGGTAAGATGCTTACTGCGCGTTCAACAACCTGATTCGACTCGAAGCTGTTTGGTGTCACAGTACCTTTCTCATATTTTGCAATCTCATTGGAAAGTGTTGTTCTTCCCTTACGATTTGCAAAATTGATCATGGCGTTGTGTGCAGTAGTACACATCCAGGATTTTGCTTTCTCGAATTCCACCTTGTTCCGGTGAATCCACAATTTTTCAAAGACGTCTTGTACAATATCCTTCGCATCCTCTTTGTCACGCAAAAAACGAATTGCGTAGCCATACAGATTGGCAGAGTGCTCTTGAACAACGATATTGTATTCTCTTCTTTTCAAATTGCGGCTTCGTTAGCAGTTAAAACAATTATCACACTGATATTGTTACAGTAATAACATGCAATTACACGATTTAGGTACATTTCTCCAAACTGGCTTACCATCAGGGCACCTTTATCGACTAAAAACCCCTTTCTGTCGAATATTTTTTCGCCGTTTTTTGCAGTTTTTATCGTTATATTCGTATGAACACAGATTTACTAGAATTTATGAGTACTCCGAATCGATTATTTGATATACCACACTACCAACTTTCTCAACATCCAAATGACACCATGTTTTCGTCAAAAAAAGACGGGAATTGGCACAGTGTTTCGACACAGCAATTCCTCGATGAAGCTATGGAAATGAGTCGTGGATTGATTGCAAAAGGAGTTGCCGCTGGCGACCGCGTAGGAATCGTTTCTGGAACTCGTTATGAGTGGAATGTTATGGACATTGCCATTCAACAAGTAGGTGCTATTGTGGTGCCTTTTTACCCGAACATTTCGGAGAGCGATTATCGATACATTTTCAATGATGCAGGCATAAAATTGTGCGTTGTTGGAGATGACGAATTGTACGAGAAAATTTCCAACATCAAGGGGGATGTTGCTTCATTGGAACACCTTTACGTGATGGAAACTTCGAACAATGATGTCCACTGGTCGAAGTTGAAAGAAGCAGGTTCTTCCGATTCTGATGGAGAAATTCAATCGCGTATGGACGCAGTGAAGAACGAAGATCTTGCGACCATCATTTATACGTCTGGAACCACTGGAAATCCGAAAGGTGTAATGCTTTCACACAACAATATTTTATCAAATGTATATGCATGTGAGGATCCGATTCCAGCAGATAAAAACTCGAAAGTATTGACTTTCCTTCCGGTATGTCACGTGTACGAGCGCATGTTGCATTACTTGTATATGTATCTCGGTTGTTCTATTTATTTCGCAGAATCATTAGATACAATCGGAGACAATATTCGTGAGGTAAAACCAGATGTATTTACGGCCGTTCCGCGCTTGATTGAAAAAGTATTCGATAAAATCATAGCGAAGGGTGACGAACTTTCTGGAATTAAACGTAAACTCTTCTTCTGGGCGGTAGAATTGGCGGAAGATTACGATCCAGTTTCAAGAAGTGGATGGTACAATTTCCGATTGAAGATTGCGCGTAAGCTCATCTTCTCTAAATGGCAGGAAGCCCTCGGAGGAAATGTACGTGCGATCGCCTCTGGTAGTGCGGCATTGCAACCTAGATTGGCTCAGATTTTCCTAGCTGCAGACATTCCAATTTTGGAAGGATATGGATTGACAGAAACATCTCCGGTAGTGTCCGTGAATTGCTTCAAAAAAGGAATTCGCATCGGAACGGTTGGAGCTTTAATTGAAGGAGTTGAGGTTAAGATTGCTGAAGACGGTGAAATCTTGGTGAAAGGGCCAAACATAATGCAAGGTTATTACAACCTTCCGGACAAAACTGCTGAGGTAATTAAAGATGGCTGGTTCCACACTGGAGATATTGGTGAAATGGTTGAGGGTAAATTCCTAAAAATCACAGACCGTAAGAAAGAAATTTTCAAGACGAGTGGAGGAAAATACATCGTTCCACAAGCGATTGAAAACAAGCTGAAAGAATCACGTTTCATTGAACAAGCGATGGTGATTGGTGAGGGTGAAAAATTCCCTGCTGCGTTGCTCGTTCCAACCTATGATTTCATCCGCGAATGGGCGAAACGCAAAGAGATTCAGTTATCTGATGATTCCAACGCTGGACTTTGCGCTGACGAAGCCGTTTGTGCTCGAATTCAGAAAGAACTGGACGAACTGAATAAGGAATTGGGTAAATGGGAGCAAATCAAACAGTTCCAATTACTACCACAAGAAATGTCCATTGAAGGTGGAGAATTGACTCCAACCCTAAAATTGAAGCGCAAGAAGATTATGGAAATTCACAAAGACAGCGTAGCGAAAATCTACGGCTAGTCAATAATAATTTCTATTTCTTGAGGTGGATTTTCAGACTTAATCATGGTTAAGCGAACCTCTGCGTTGTGAAACTTGGGATAATGTGTCCCGGGCTGAAACTTTAGTTTCATTGCATGCTTTTTCAATTGCATTTTATCAATGGAACTACTCAAATTGGTTTCTTGAATTTCCGCTGAAGTCACTTTTCCTGTGCGATCCACGGCTAGAACAAAGGAAGCCCAACCGTCCTTGATTCCATCAATTTGAAACACTGTTCCTTCAGCAACATCGCGGCCTTCTGCAACGACTGCGCCTCCCGTGAGTTGAGCTTGAGCGTGAGAAGAGAGCGTGAGTATAGACAAAAAAGTAAGGAGGATGCTTTTCATGGAAATCAATTTTCGGGAAGATAGTAGATTTTTCTGAGAACGGGCTTCGAGAACCTCAGCCCTCGAAGTTTAAAATACTGTTGGATTCAGCGTGGACTGAGGCTATCGAAGCCCATACACTCCGCTCTGTAATCGCTACGCGATTTTCCCCCAGTCGGGTCGGCTTTTTAATGCATGCACCAACTGACTTCGAAGGCCTGCATTTTCCTCCTGTTCCAAATTGGGATCGGCTTGCAGCACATCCGTTGCTACCTTTCTCGCTAGTGCTACTAAATGTCCATCTCTAGCGAGATTGGCAATCTTCAAATCCAAAACACCGCTTTGTTGCGTTCCCATTAGATCGCCGGGGCCGCGTAATTGAAGATCAACTTCTGCAATTTCGAATCCATCATTCGTGCGAACCATGGTGTTCATACGTTTTTTGCTATCGGGTGAAATTTTATCGCCTGTCATTAAAATACAATACGATTTCTCCGCGCCACGCCCTACTCTGCCGCGTAATTGGTGAAGCTGAGACAGTCCAAATCGTTCAGCACTTTCGATAATCATCACAGAGGCATTCGGAACATTTACTCCCACTTCAATCACTGTTGTCGCCACCATGATTTGTGTTTCTCCTCGCACAAAGCGATTCATTTCGAATTCCTTATCCGCCGGTTTCTGCTGTCCATGCACTATGCTCACACGGTATTCCGGCAACGGAAAGGCTCTCTGAATGGCTTCGTATCCTTCCATGAGATTGTTGTAATCCAACTTCTCCGATTCGTGAATCAAAGGATAAACGATGTACACCTGACGTCCTTTGGTAATTTCTTCTTTCATAAAACCAAAGACGCGCAATCGCTGTTCATCTTTACGATGTACCGTCGTAATTGGCTTTCGTCCTGGAGGCAATTCATCGATTACCGAAACGTCTAAATCCCCATAAAAGGTCATTGCCAACGTTCTTGGAATTGGAGTGGCGGTCATAATTAAAACGTGGGGCGGTGTAGTGTTCTTGCGCCACATTTTGGCTCTCTGCGCTACTCCGAATCTATGTTGCTCGTCGATTACCACCAACCCCAAATTTTTGAATTGTACTGTATCTTCCAACAAGGCGTGGGTTCCAATCAAGAGCTGCATTTCTCCATTCTGCAAGGCTTCGTGCAACACGCGTCGATCCTTTTGCTTTGTCGACCCTGTAAGCAAGCCGATGTTAATCTCCATTCCTTTAAGGAACTCTTTCAGTGATTCAAAATGTTGGATCGCTAAAATTTCCGTTGGAGCCATCAGTGCCGCTTGAAAGCCGTTATCCAAAGCCAAAAGCATAGTCAATAAGGCCACAAGAGTCTTTCCACTTCCCACATCTCCTTGCAACAGGCGATTCATATGGTTTCCGGTAGTCATATCCGAACGAATTTCTTTCAGAACGCGCTTTTGGGCTCCGGTCAATTCGAAAGGCAAATGCTTTTCATAGAAGGTATTGAAGTTGGATCCCACTTTGTCATAAACGAATCCTTCTGATTTTGTGAGCGCAATTTTCTTGCGTACCAAAAGCTCCAATTGTAGTAGCAATAACTCTTCAAACTTCAATCGTAGTTTAGCCGCCTCAGCCTGTTCAGGCGTTTTTGGGAAGTGCACCCATTGCATGGCTTGATTTCGTGATGCCAGTTTGTTCTCTTTCAAAATGGTATCGGGAAGCCAATCTTCAAACTGAATGGGCATTTGTTCTTTTAGCGCCAATTGTAGTTTATGCAGACCTTTGGAATCTAGTCGTGAAGCTGTGAGTTTTTCCGTACTCGGATATACCGGCTGCAACCCCGTTTCGTGCTGTTGGATGGGTGTCATTTCCGGATGCGGAATGTTCCATTTGTTCGCAAATCTGGCAGCTTTCCCATAGACAACAATCGTGTCGTTGATTTTGATCGCTTTCTTAATCCATTGAGCGCCTTTGAACCAAACTAGCTGGATCATTCCAGAAGTATCCTGAAAATTGGCGACGAGGCGTTTTCTCCTCCCTACCCCTTCTTCGCGCATGCCTGTGATCCGCCCTTTCAATTGCACAGGCATATTCAATTCGGGGATCTCCGCAATCTGATTGAAAACAGAGCGATCAACGTATCGGAAGGGGAAATAATAGAGAAGATCTTGAAAAGTGTGAATGCCTATTTCCTTCTTGAGCAAATCGGCCCGATTCGGTCCTACTCCTTTGAGGAATTCGATCGGCGTCATCCACTTATCATTCATAAAGTAAAACTAAAAAAAATCCCCCGGAGCAATTCAGAGGGATTTGAACTATTTTGAACGAATTAGTGTTCTTCGTCTTTCGTTTGTCCGCTATCGGCTCCAGAAGGATTCTTCTCTTCAAAAGCCTTCAAACCAGATTCTAACCATTTCTGGAAGTCTGCTGGAACTTTGTGATTTCGATAATCCGCCGATCCGATTGGGATATCCGTTCCGTCTGGATACTGCATTACATATTGTGGTTGCGACGATCGCTTGTATTCTGTCATTTGTTTCGCCGTCCACTTATCTCCCACCGTAACGATCTTTTTCTTACGTCCGTCAATGGTCACTGTTTTCTGCTCAGATTTTGGCAACTCCGTTCGTTCGTCAACGTACAAGGAAACAACAACTACGTCATTCTTGAGGTGCTCAATCACGCCCGGCGTTGGCCACACAGATTGCTCCATCTTACGACAGTTGACACATCCCCATCCGGTAAAATCAATGAACAAAGGTTTATTTACTTCTTTGGCATATGCAAGAGCCTTATCGTAATCTTTAAATGCCATTACGCCAGCTGGCCCTTTGTGCATCCCTGCTACGTGATCACCAGAATGACCTCCTCCAGCAGAGCCTCCTCCGCCAAGTCCACCTGGGGATTCAGCGTAGAAATCAGGTGGAAGGAACGCATTTACAATTTTTAGCGGTGCTCCCCAGAGTCCTGGTAAAAGGTAGAATGTAAATGCTACCACCAATGTTCCCATCATTGTTCGTCCAACGGACAACTTTTCGACGGGACTATCATGAGGTAATCTGATTTTGCCAAACATATAGAGCGCGAGCGTACCGAAGACGGCAATCCAAATCGCAATAAACACTTCTCTTTCCAGAATGTGCCACTGCATTGTAGTATCTGCCGTTGAAAGGAATTTGAACGCGAATGCAATTTCAAGGAATCCAAGGAATACTTTTACAACGTTCAACCAACCTCCTGAACTCGGCATGGAATTCAACCATGCTGGGAAGATGGAGAACAGCATAAACGGAAGTGCTAAAGCCAATCCAAAGGCGAACATTCCCATCATCAATGCCGAACTTCCTCCAGCTTGAGATAATCCTCCTAACAAGCTGCCTAGAATAGGCCCTGTACAAGAGAAAGATGCCAAAGACAACACCAACGCCATGAAGAAAATTCCTACGACTCCTCCTTTATCAGCTTTGCTATCTGCCTTGTTTACCCAAGAAGCTGGCAATTGAATCTCGAACGCCCCTAGGAAGGAAAGTCCGAATACGAAAAGCATCAAGAAGAAGAACAAGTTGAAGTACACATTTGTAGACATTTCATTGAGCAATTCACCTGCACCTGTGATCACTACAATTCCTCCTAAGATTACGTGAATTACTACGATACTTGCTCCGTAAATCATGGCATTACGGATTCCCTTCGCCCTGTTCTCACTGCGCTTCGTGAAAAAGCTCACCGTCATTGGAATCATTGGGAATACACAAGGCATAATCAATGCGATAAAACCTGCTCCGAACGCCGCCAAGAAAACTCCCCACAATGATTTCGGTTTGTCTTTCTTCTTTTCTTCAGGCATTGTTTCGTTTTCATCTGGCTTATCAGTTGCAGCGGGTTCTTTAATTTCGGCTTTCCAGGCCCCAACGTTCACATCAAGCTTTTCTGCGAGTTCATCAACTCTTGCAGTTAATTCCTCATTTCCTTGAAGATCTTTCGCATTATCAGCAGACATCAATAAATCTACTGCGTCCTGTAAGTCCTTTTCTGTACTTACAACGTTCAAAAGTGCTTTGGAATCCTCTACGCTAATATCACTTGCGTAGGAACCGAAAACGGCAAAAAGGGCAGCAATTAATACAACTAGTTTATTTCTCATTTTTTCCTGCTAATTCAATGTACTTTTTATAAAACTCAATGCTGTTCCCCTCTGGAACCTCATGCCATTTGCCATTTACTTTCACAAACACATTTCCCTCATCATCAGTAACTTCATCACCTTCCGCGTCAGCAAACAAATCTTCTGGAACCTCTTCCTTAGGTTGCACTCCCTTTACTTTTACCGTAAATTCAGCTGTATGCGGTGGAAGACAATGATCGTCATCACACGTTTGGAACATGAATGAACCTTTGATGGTAAAATCTTCTTCCGACAGTACCTTGATCTTACGACGCATTACCACGGTATTGGAGTGATAGTACAAATCTTCATCGGCTAGTTCATCGTGCTTGAAGATTGGTTTTGGTTCACGTACACCACCGATTGACTTATAATTATTGTTTGGTGTCAAATTGATTTCGGTAGCAATGGAAAACGCTCCCTCCGGTAAGTTAGCTGCGTAAATGTGCCAATGCTCTACCATTGTAATGGTACCAACGATGTAAGCATCTTCAACGTCCTGTTCAACCGTAAACTTCCAACTTACTTTATCCTCCGGATATTCAATCTGTCCGTAACTTACCTTCGTTACTCCAACAAGCAACAAAAGCAAGAGCAATGCTCGTTTAATCTTCATGTGTTAATTCAATTGAGAATTTATAATCTACCGGCGGCATGCACATTTCATCGTTGCATACCATATAGGTAACGGTACCATTTAGCACTTTCGCACCTTTGAGTTCAATTTCTTGTGAAAATGTTACTTGATTTTCGAAGTAGTACAAGGTTTCTCCGAAATTCGGATCGAAAGATACCTTTGGTTCTGGCTCTTTCACTTTTCCTTTAACTTCTACCCCCTCTTGCTCTTCGATCACAATTTCCGTTGGAATTGGGCCTAGATCCGTAGCCTTTTCCGTACTGTACAAATGCCAACCTTCGCCGATCGTAGCATTTACCTGCAATTCGCTTTGATCTGCATCATAAGTTATATCCCAAGAAACATAATCTTGTGCTTGTACAGAGAAGATGCCCAAAAAGAGAATAATGTATGTTAATCCGATTTTCACGCCTTAGGTTTTGTGAAAATCAAAACTACAAATAAGGTTAGAATCCGAAGTGGGTGATAATAAAATAACCTTGGATTCCCAACCCAAGTTTATTTAAGTAGTATATAGATAAGAAGACTGATTTACAATCTCATGCTTTAATTTCCACAATGCGATCGATGGGCAACCACATACCTCCTTTCAGGCAGATATATTTGGCGCCATGCGCCCAAATTGTGGTTTCCACACGCTTGATTCCAGTATCATCATGAAAGACAATCGAAACCTTTCCGCGATACGCATTTCCCAGTCGGGTGGCGCTTTTGATTTGATCCATCAGTTTCGGATGCTGTTGGATCGGCTCGCGCGTTTTAAAAGTCAAGGAGGTAATAGACTCCTTCTCGATGAGTTGAGGTGTTACAGTCGCTTGCATAATTATTGGTTTGAATCGAAAGAAGATACAAACTTCTGTTAACACTACGGCAACATAGCTAAACCGGTTTAATATTTTACCCTTTTGAATGAGTAAATGGAACTCGTGGTTGAGCAACAATGCTTTGATCAGCGAACATTTGCTTATCGAACATGTATCGCCCAGCAATGGCAATCATCGCAGCATTGTCCGTGCAATATTCGAACTTAGGAATGAAGGTATTCCAACCCAATTGTTTCCCTGTGGTTGTTAACGCATTTCGGAGTCCAGAATTCGCTGAAACCCCTCCTGCTATTGCGATATCGTTAATTTTGTAATCCTCAGCAACTTGCTTCAATTGCTTCATTAGGATGGTTACAATCGTGAACTGAATCGAGGCACACAAATCAGCCAAATTGCTCTGAATAAAATCGGGATCTTTCTTCTCTTCGGCCTGTAAAAAATATAAGATGGCTGTCTTCAATCCGCTGAAGCTGAAATTGTATCCGTCTACCCTAGGTTTTGAAAAGATAAATCGCTTTGGATCGCCTTCTTTTGCATACTTATCAATCAACGGCCCACCGGGATACTCAAATCCCAACATCTTAGCCGCTTTATCAAAAGCTTCTCCTGCCGCATCGTCTAAAGTTGTCCCAACAATTTCCATGTCCAAATAATCCTTCACAATCACCAACTGCGTATGCCCTCCGGAAACTGTCATGCACAAGAACGGAAAGTTTGGTTTGGAGTCACCGGCATCCTCAATAAAATGCGCCAAAATGTGCCCATGCATGTGGTTCACATCGATGAGCGGAATGTCTAAGGCCAACGCCAAGGATTTCGCAAAAGACGTCCCTACAACCAAGGATCCCATAAGTCCAGGGCCTTTCGTAAAAGCAATAGCATCTAAATCAGACAATTGTAATCCTGACTCCTTCAGGGCACTATCTACCACCGGAAGTACGTTTTGCATATGTGCACGACTGGCCAATTCGGGAACGACACCTCCATATTTTCGATGGACTTCTTGCCCGGCAATAAAATTGGATAAAATGGTGTCATTTTTGAGGATAGCAGCAGAGGTATCATCACAAGATGACTCAATACCAAGGATTATAGGCTCTTTTTGTGACACAATATTGTAAGTTTGTACAAATGGCAAAAGTACTCAAATTTCTAGGACGAACTTTGGGCGGAATCGTAGAATGGACTCTGATTCTGGTGATTTTACTTGCCTTTTTAATTCGAACTTCAACCGTACAAACCTACATCGCTCAGCAGGCGGCTTCTTACTTATCGGATGAGTTGAACGCCAAAGTGGATATTGACAAGGTTGATATTTACTTTTTCGACAGAGTAGCTTTGAAGGGACTCAATATTGAAGATCAACAAGGAGAGACTTTGCTGCATGCGGGTCGTGTTTTGGTAAATCTGGATAATATCAGTTTCAAAAAGAAATCCTATACCATTGCCGAGGCGGATATTCAAAAAGCTTTTATCCACATCCAACGCGATAAGGACAGCGTTTTCAATTATGCTTTTATCAAAGAGTATTTCGTAAAACCGAAGAAAAAGAAGAGCTACATTGATTTCAAATTACGCTACACCCGGCTGTCAGATACGCGCTTTCAGTATGACGATCATTTGCATGCTCGAAAGGAAAAAGGAATGGATTACTTCCACCTAGACGTAAAAGATATTGCGGGCGAAGTGCTTGACCTGAGAGTCGATAAGGACACCATTTTCGGAGAGATTCAAGGATTTACTGCAAAAGAAAAATGTGGGTTCGATCTGCAATGTCTGTCTACGAAAGCGAAAGTTTCACCTAAGGGAGTTTATCTCTCAGGATTGGAGATCAACACGAAGGATTCTTGGGTCAAGACGAAACACTTTGACATGGTGACGAATAATTACACGAACTTCAAGCAATTCGTGGATAGTGTCACCTTTGATGCGCAAATTGATGAAAGCGATGTATCACTCAAAGAGATTGTTCACTTTGCCCCAGCTCTGGAAGGCATGGTCGATCGTGTTAGGGTGAAATCTAAAATTTATGGAACCGTTACCACGCTGCGATTGCCCAAGTTTGACTTGCATTACGCCGAAAAAACGTATGTCAAAGGAAAAATTAAAATCGCGGATTATCGGAACTTTGCGGATGGATTTTTTGATGAACGCATCGATGAATTCTACATTGATTTCGAAGAATTGAAACGCTTCCGATTGCCTGACAAGGCACCTGCTCCTTATATCACCCTTAACCCCGAAATTGAACGCCTGCAATTTGTGGAAGGCGTAAAATTGAACGCAGTTGGATATGTAGAGTCCTTCTCCTTTTTGGCAGATCAATTCAATACGGCCTTGGGAAGTATGCAGCTGCACTACGGAATCAAATTCGATTTGGCCGACTCGGGAGATCATTACAAATTCTCTCCTCCAAAGGACATTCCAGGAAATAACATGATCGTAAACAACTTTGACGTTGGAAAGTACTTGGGCAATCCAGATATTGGGGTCATCGATGGATCATTGAAGTTAGAAGGGCGCGCGTATTCAACTAAAGACATTCGTCTCAGCAGCATTCTTGGCGATATCAACAAGTTTGAGTATTTGAACTACCCGTATTCGAATATTACAATCAATCGCGGCTCATTCTGCAACAACCGTTTCGACGGAGATATAACCGTGAATGATGAATTCCTGAGTCTCAGCTATGACGGCTACCTTGACTTCAATGGCGATCAGGAAATGAACTTCACCGTGAACATCAAAAGTTCTGATCTCGCGAAGCTGAACCTTACGGATTCTCAAGCGCAGTTGCTTTCTAATGTTAAGGTAGATGTGAAAGGGAAAAACTTGGACACCTATCGTGGTGCACTCGTCTTTGACTGTCTCAACTACGCGATTGTAGATCCTGTCACTCAAAAAGTTCGAAATTTTGAAGTGGATGAGTTCAAATTAGAGATCATTCGTGGTACTGAAGTCGATAGCTTCCTTGTTTCTGGAAGTGCCATGGAGGCTCGAATTGGCGGTAAAATCAACATCGCTTCTTTGATGGACAATTTTAACTATCAGTTCAGCAAAGTCTTCCCTGCATTGTACAATGAAAAGGAAAAGGAATACGACCGTCCAGAATTGGATAATTTCGATTACGACATCACTTTCTATTCGCCAAATCACCTCGTGCACCTCTTCCTCCCTGACCTATATGTCGCACCAGGGACGAACGTAAAAGGGAAATATAATCCAAGCAAGGAAGAAATCTATTTTGCCGTAAAGTCAGATAGCTTGCGCTATAATACATTAGAGCTCAAGACGCTTAATTTAGAACAATCACTTCAGAATGATCAGGTGCTAGCAGACTATAAAATTGCTCGTTTCCAATACAGCGATTCATTGTATTTCGATGACATCTATTTCAATACGCGCGGAGGAAACAATCAATTAGATCATATTCTTACTTGGAAGGAAAAATCTCACAATAAAGAATCAAGAATCAGTTGGGATACCCATGTGAAAGATGCGGATCACTTCGGATTCAAACTCAATCCTTCCTATTTCTTCATTCGAGGACACCAGTGGGATATTTCTCACGCTTCAAACATGGAATTTAAGTCGGATACCATTCGAGTAGAATCCTTCGAATTGACACGAAACGATCAAAAAATAACGGTGGACGGCCAGGTTTCGAATCAAGTTCAAGATAAATTGCATATTGAAGTTGAGAACTTAGAACTCGCCGAGCTTTCTCCGTTCATCACTACGGAATATCCGATGTCGGGAATCATTAATTTAAATGCTTCGATTTCCGATCCGATGAACAATTTTGGATATGACGGTGAAGGTTCACTAAAGAAGTTCTTCGTCAAGAATCAGAAAGTTGGAGATGTCAATATTAGCAGTGAATGGGATCATGACCGTAAAGCAATAAAAACAACGGGGAACCTTTATTACGCCGATGAAAAAACCTTCGATTTCGAAGGTTATTACTATCTGCAACAGGTGGACAACAACTTGGACTTCAATCTGAATTTCGACTTAACGGACCTCCAATTCACCAATGCATTCATGGATCCAGATGTGGTTTCCAATATTCGTGGATTCTTAGATGGACAGTTAACGCTTACGGGAAGTACCGATCGTCCGGTGTTATATGGAGAAAACTTCTACCTACGCAGTGGTAGTGCTTATATTGATCTGTTAGGAGTCCATTTTGGAGTAGACGGCCCAATTGATGTGGACGAATACGGATTCTACATCAACGGGATTCCAGTATTCGATCAGGACGGTAATTCAGGATTGATCATCGGTTCCGTATTCCATGACAATTTTGCGAATTTCAACTTCGACCTTCAATTCGATTTGGAGCCGCAGTTGTTCGCCTCCAATGATCCATTCTCTGGCCCGGAATACTTTCAGCGATTCCTCGTAATGAATTTACCTTACACCCATGATGCTTTGTACTACGGTAAAGGCTACGTGACGGGATTTGCCAACATCTTTGGTTATACTGACAACCTAGAAATTACTGTCGATTTTAAAACCGAAAAGGGAACGGAATTGAATATCCCGATGTTCGGTGTGGGTGAAATTGAAGAGGAGGATTTCATTCAATTCGTGAACAAAGATATCGATACGGTAATCAATGTCGAGCCTCCTCTCTTCGACCTTACTGGTG
>QCWI01000004.1:106499-308714 GCA_003149635.1 Fluviicola sp. XM-24bin1 | reverse complement strand
TCACTTCCCCGACCTTCCCGGGGTAGGTAGTCTTCATAACCTTTGGTTTTTCTCCCTCGGCCAATCGCCAGCATGGCTCAGCCTCGGTCTTCAGGTGCTCTGCAAACGCACCTTCTGATTTGAGTTCAAGAAAGCCAGTCCTAGATCTTCATTATGAAATTGGAATTCGATTAGAGGAAATAAAAAAGCCCCGACAAAAGTCGAGGCCTTTCAATGCTACAACAATATCCCTCAGTTGCTATGAAATTGAGATGATGATGGGGATATCGATTGCTTACCCAGGAGCTGTAAACCCTAATTGCTCCAGTATCTTTGTTTTTGGTGAGTAGGTTTTCTTATTCCAAACATGTAATTCTCTCGAATAACATCAGCAGTCCATTGACAGCCATGTTTCTATATGCGAAACACGTTCCACAATGAAAAACATTTGTAACATACAGAAAAACAACACTATAGGATTAGTGCTAATGCTAATAATGAACCATTATGAAAAAATTATTTTCATAATGAAAATCCGTTATGCCGGTTTGGTTTCGCGCATCTCTTTCAGCATACGGTACACGGTAGTCTGACCAATGCCTAATTTCTCGGCGACCATGGCAGTATCATTGTTGCACTGATTCATATAGAAATTGACAATTCGGATGGAATATTCTCTCAGTGTCTGTTCTTTGGTCAGCAAGTCGGGAAGTAAGTCCGAACTGGTGGAGATGGTGAGGTCGTCTTCACCAATCTCCGATTCATTGGTCATTACCACCGCTAATTCAACGATTGATTTTAATTCTCGCACATTCCCCGGCCACTGATAACTAAGAATCTTGTGACGTGCCTCTTTGCTGAAGCGTTTTTCATCGAGACCATTTTCTTTACAGAACTGAACCATGAAGTGATTGGCAAGGATTAGCACATCGTCCTGTCGATCACGCAAGGGGGGCAGTGTAATCGGAAGTCCGTACAAACGATAGTATAAGTCTTCTCGGAAATTACCTTGCTTTACTTCCTCCAGAAGGTTTCGGTGCGTTGCCACGATGATCCTGCAGTTTACGGCGATTGGAGTGTTACTACCGATTCGAGTTACTTCTTTTTCCTGAAGCACTCGCAAGAGTTTCACCTGTGCATTCAAATCCATTTCTCCGATCTCATCAAGGAATAGCGTTCCGCCATGCGCTTCTTCAAATTTTCCTTTGCGTCGCGAAATGGCACCGGTAAACGCCCCTTTTTCATATCCGAAAAGCTCACTTTCGATCAATTCAGAGGGAATTGCCGCCACGTTTACCGCAATAAACGGTTTGTCCTTGCGGTTGGAGTTGAAATGAATCGCCTTGGCTACCATTTCCTTTCCCGTTCCTGTCTCTCCTGATATCGATACGGTAATGTTATTGGCCAACGCACGATTCATTAAGTCATATACCTTGCGCATACCCGGGCTATTGCCAATTAGGCTGTTCTCAAAAGAGTACTTTTCTTGCACCTCCTTTTTCAGGGACGCTAACTCTTTCCGTAAATCGAAGTTATTACAGATATGATTTACGGTGTTGAGTACCATTTCCTTGATATCTTTCGATTTTACCAGATAATCATACGCACCAGATTTCAATAATGAAACCGCTGTTTCGATTTTCTCTTGTTCCGAAATTATGATTACCTCAATCGAAGGATCGGTCTCCTTAATCTTAGCCAGCAACTCGTCTCCATTAATATCAGGCAAGCCGTAATCAACCGTAATGACTGCAGGGCCATTATCAAGCTCGCGCAATACTTCTTTCGCCGAATGAAACCCTTTCACGGTGTAGTCGGGGTTCAGCGAGAGGCTGTGAACCAAAAGACGGTTGTACCATTCATCGTCTTCTACGACGTATATTAAAAATTGAGAATCCATTTTAAACTTCTTTTTCTCGTATTAATTCCGATTGCACTTTTTTTATGATTGCATTGCCCATTTGCGTTGCCTGTTGAAGCAAGAGTTCAATTTCGGCGACAGATGGCGGATCAATTTGCGTTTTGTTTTCTATTTGTTTGAGCACTTCGTACAATCGAACTGCTTCCAAATGCTTGCACGGAGCACTAATTCTATGGGCCACTTCTCCCATACGTTTCAAATTGGCTTCTTCCAACAAGGTTTTCATTTCAGCTAGACCTTTTTCCGTTCCTCGAATGAAGGTTTCGAGCATTTCCAAATAGAAGGTGTCGTCTTGGCCGCTCAAAGATTTAAGTCCTTCGAAATCCAATTGATCTTCCGTTGGTAATTGATTTTCGTCCATAGCTTCGTTGGTAATTTGTTCGGCGATGGTCTTTAACAGCTCAGACTCCCGGAAAGGTTTTCCTAATACCGCGTTCATTCCCGATTTAAAGTATGCTTTTTGGTCTTCATCAGTAATGGCGGCAGATAAGGCTATAATGGGTGTTGTAGTGTTTTCTCCATCCTTTCGAATGGTTTCGGCGGCTTCTACACCGTTCATTCGCGGCATGCGTGCATCCATTAGAATTACATCAAATTTAGTCTGATGTGCAAGAGCTACGGCATCGACACCATTTTCCGCTTCGCTTATTTCTGCTCCGAATTTGTGCAAAATCGTACTGATTAACTTTCGATTGAAGGCCTCGTCATCAGCCACCAGAAAACGCTTGTTGTCTAGAATCGGATGGAGTGATTTTATTGGAAGTTCTGTTGCTGCATCTTTCATTTCGCCGATCGGATACGGGATTTCTATTACGATTTCCGTACCCACGTTTTCTTTACTGTGTACTTGGACAGTTCCCTTGTGCAGTTCAATCAGTTTTTTGGTGATTGAAAGTCCAAGTCCCGTTCCGCCGTAAGTTCGAGAGGTACTTGCATCGGCTTGTTCAAATGCTTCAAAGACACGTTCCAATTTTTCCGGTGACATCCCGATTCCTGTATCTGTAATGGAGAATTCTAGAATGGCCATTTTCTCCGTGACCTTCAACGGTGAAACGGCAACGGATACAATCCCCTTATCGGTAAATTTCACCGCGTTGCTAGTTACATTGATGAGCATTTGCGACAATCGGATGGCATCTCCCATCAAAACGTCTGGAGTCTTATCGTCAATTACAAACTCCAGATCGATTTCTTTATCATCGGCCAATGGGGTCATCAGATCACGTACTTCTTTGAGAGTTTCTCTCAAATGGAAATTGCGCGTTTCCAATTCCAATTTGTAGTTCTGCAATTTCGTGAAATCCAAAACTTCGTTGATAAGCTGCAACAAATGAGAAGAAGCCTTGATGACTGTTTCTAGCTGATCCCTTTGCTGTTGATTCAGATCCGAATGCGATAATTGTTCGGTAAATCCGGAGATAATGTTCATTGGAGTCCGAATCTCGTGACTTACGGTAGCTACGAAGTGTTCCTTTGCCTGAGCGAGTGATTCTGCTTCGTTTTTAGCGCGTTTCAATACTTTTCGATAGCGATTGCTTCGTGAGATGTATCGAATGATCGTGTAACTAGTAATTAGGAGAAGGATGGAGATAAGTACACAGAAAATCACAATTTGGACGTTCGCTTTCTTTACGATGGACTGCGTTTTTTGCCCTCTAATTTTGTCGCGCTTGAGTCCTTTGTTTTCTAGATCAGTAAGAATCTTGCTCAATTGCGCCGAATAGAGTTTGTCCAACTCCAGTAGTTGATATTCCTGAAGTAATTGTTCTTCCTCTCTGGACGTTTCTGAGTTTTGAATCTGTGCCAGATTGGATTTAACCGTTTGATAGTTTACCCGAATTTCTTTTGGAATATCTAGCACGAGATCCTGAAACTCATCCACAGCAGGTTCTTCATCGTCTCCTTTCTTACTCCTTCGCTTGTTACGATTCTTTTTCTTTTTCAATTTGAAAAAAAGAAATCTGCGTTCTTCTTCTGTTTCAGATTCAGCGGCTGTTGTATTTGAAGGTAAAGGTTGCACGGCCGAAGCGACTTCCTCCACAGCTCCTTCAATTGTTTGGTTTACCCTTTCCAGTGCCTGTTGCACACGGAATTCATTTTGAAGCACCAACAAGCTATCATACACCAATAACTTGCTTACCACGTATTTCGAAAGTGTATCTAATTGTGCGTTATCCTTTTCGGCAGTCAATTGCATCTCATCCAATGCGGAAAGTTGATCCAAAATATCTCCACGGATCTCTTGATACTGTTCCAAGAAAACGCTGTCTTCAGTGAGCGTGAAAGTCTTCACTTTATTTTCCGCTTCCGTAACGCTGTAGATAACATTCTTTGTCAATGCAACTGTCGGATCTGGTTTACCGGACTCTTTCGCGTTGTCAAGTACCTTCACGAATTCTTGGTACGTAATAAAGCCAACGGCACTTACCAGAATCAAGATCAAGAGCATGATCATGAGGAACCCTTGCGTTATGGAAAACTTGACTTTCATGAGGCAAAATTGCTAATCGTTTAAGTTACGATTTTCAAATTGAAAGAATTGGTAATTACTTATCAAAATGAAAATTACTTGAACACGACATCACCTTTCAAGCAAAATGCCAATTTTGAATTGGAGTCATAAAAGACTGTAGAATAGACTTATGAGCGAAAATGGGTAGATTTAGAACTCGAAATTTTCTTTCAGAAGAGAAGGACTATTTTCAAAATGAAAATTATGCGAGATTACGTTTTCCGCGATCTAGGCCGAAAGTAAAGGTACTTCCAACCCCTAAGGTACTTCGAACGGAGATGGTTTGTCCGTGTGCTTCGATAAAATGTCGTGCGATGGCCAATCCAAGTCCGGAACCACCGGCATTTCTATTACGACTTTTCTCTACACGATAGAAACGTTCGAACAAACGAGGTAGGTCGTCTTCTGGAATTCCCGGGCCGTTGTCGGAGACTTCGACAGTAATAATGTTATTCAGAATGTAAAAACGAATGTTAGATTCACCTCCTTCGCTACCATATGAAATGGAATTGCCAATTAGGTTGGTCAATACTTGTGTGATCTTGCCTTTATCCGCATAAACGAAAATCGGGTCGAAATCCTTAGCAAACTTCAATTTGATATCTCTCTTTTTTGCTCTTCGCTCCAATTCGTCAAAGATATCTTCTACCAATTCGACGATATCGAAATGCTGGTATTCCAATTCGATGGCCCCTACCTCCATTTTGGCAATCTTATCGAGGTCTTCCAAAATGGTTGTCATGCGATCCGTCGCTTTAGATGCGCGCTCTAGGAACTGTCGGTTTACATTTTCATCTTCCAGACCTCCTTCTAAAAGTGTTAGAATGTATCCTTGGATGGAGAAAACGGGTGTTTTTAACTCGTGGGCCAGGTTTCCGAGGAATTCACGACGAAATTCTTCCTGTTCTTTCAGTTTGTTGATTTCCTGTGTGCGCTCTTCCGTCCACTTCTTGGTTTCTACTTCTGCGCGTTCAATTACGTCATCGAAGAGCGACAAGTTTTCATTTTGCTGATTGACAATCTTTCCCTTTCGGATGGATCGATACAGAATTTTAAGCTTCTGAGTGATGAATCGGCGTAGAAGCACAAAGAAGACCAAGTAGGTGAGCCCACCGATCCCCAAAGGAAATACAAGATAATACAAGATTGGAATTGCTACGGATTGATTCAAAACGATCAACAGTAACAAAGACAAAAAGGAAACGATGAGGCTTCCTATTAGTAAAACTTGTACGGGTCTAAGGTTTTTCAAAACTCATTAAACGTATATCCAACTCCTTTGATAGTGCGAATATACGTATTACCAAGCTTCTCTCTTAATTTACGAATGTGGACGTCGATCGTGCGCTCGCCAACAATTGCGCCATCACCCCAAACGATATTTAAAATTTGATCGCGATTGAAGACTTTGCCTGGACGGCTAGCCAATAATTCCAATAATTCAAATTCTTTTTTCGGGAGTGTGATGTCTTTACCTTTAAATGTTACCAGGAACTTTTCGCGATCGATGGTAATTTCTTTGGATGCTTTTTCGCTTTCAATTTCCATCCCGCGACGTAAAAGCGATTCCACTTTACTTACAAACAATCTTGGACGGATGGGTTTCGTGATGTAATCGTCGGCTCCGGCTTCCAAACCAGCAATTTGAGAATAATCTTCAGCACGAGAAGTCAAAAAAGCAATTACCGGACGATTCATTTGCATATCATTTCGAATAATTTGACACGCTTCGATACCATCCATTTGAGGCATCATAACATCCAGTATTATTAAATCCGGGTTAAGGTCTTTAGCAAATTGTATTCCGTCGGCACCATTTGTCGCAGTAAAAACTTTATGGCCTTCTTTTTTTAGTGTGTATGAAAGAATGTCAAGGATGTCTTGTTCATCATCTACAAGTAATACAGTGCTTTCTTTTTTTACTGGCGTCATTTCCTCTGGTTTTGTTACAAAGCTACCATGTGGCGGGGCTTACAGAGTTATTGAATATTTACAGTTTGTTTAAGGAATCGGAAATGAAGATTAAGCGAATGTTACTATTCACAGAGTTATTAACAGCGTTTTACTGGGATTGCTGAAAGGTTAAAATAACATGTTAATGTTTGCTTAACATATTAATGACACAATCATAAGTTTTTGGTGAGTTTCATTTTAACAAATCGCTCAATCTTTGCAGTGTTCAAAATCGAAAAAGAAAAAGATGAAAACAAAAACGATGAAAGTTGGTATGATGGTTCTTGCAGTAGCTGCTATGTCTGTTGGAACAGTATCATGTAAGAAAAAAGGATGTACAGATCCTACTGCTGCAAACTACGATGCTTCTGCTGAAAAAGATGACGGAACTTGTGAGCCTGCAGTTACTACGCCAGAAACTACAATCCAGAAATTCGGAGCTTTGACAGCTAACGAAACTTGGACTGCTGGAAATACATACGTAATTAATGGTAAAGTAGTTGTTCCAAACGGAATTACACTTACTATTGAGCCAGGTACTATTATCAAAGGTGCTGAGGGAACAGGAACTTTGGCTTCTGCTCTATTGGTAAACCGTGGAGGAATGCTTATTGCTAACGGTACTGCTGCTAGCCCAATTATCTTTACATCTGTTTTGGATAACATCGAGCCAGGTCAATTGACTGGAACGAACTTGACTGAAGCTGATCAAGGATTGTGGGGTGGAATCATCATTTGTGGTAACGCACCAACTTCTGCTGGAGACGGTGACACTGAGTCACAAATCGAAGGAATTCCAGCTGACGGAACAAACGGAATCTTCGGAGGAACTGACGCTGCTGATAACTCAGGAGTATTGAACTACATCTCTATCCGTCACGGTGGAGCATTGATCGGAGCTGGTAACGAAATCAACGGATTGACACTTGGTGGTGTTGGTTCAGGAACTACTGTAACTAACATCGAAGTTGTTGCTAACGTTGACGATGGAGTTGAGTACTTCGGAGGAACTGTAAACTCTAACAACATCTTGGTTGGTTTCCAAGGAGACGACGGTGTTGATATCGACATGAACTACTCTGGAACAGTTGATAACTTCGTTGTAGTAAACGGAGCTGGATCTGATGAGGCTTTGGAAATCGACGGACCAGAAGGAACAACTTACACTAACGGATTGTTCACTTTGATCAACGGAACAGTTTACACATTCGGTGGAACTGAAGCACGTGGAGATTTCAAATCAAAAGCTCAAGGTACTATCAACAACGTAGCAATGGGTGAGGCAAAAATCCGTGCATCTTACCAGAACAACTGTGCTGATCCTAAGACTGATGCTTGGACGCACTTGACACAAGCTCAGCCTACATTGGTATTCACAGGAGCTGAGTTCTCTTCAGTAACTGTTTACACAGGATCTGAGGATGATCAAGCAAACACTTGTCCAGTACCAACTCAAGATCAAACAGATGCTGAAGGAGCAATGACTTCTGCAACTGCTTCTGGAGCTGACGCTTCTTCATTCGCTGCTTGGACGTGGATGGGAGTTAACGGTAAGCTATAAGAACTAGAATAACAATTCTAAATATTTAGAGTGTCTGCTTTCCTTTGGGGGGCAGACATTCTTAGTTAATAGACATAATCGCAATTTTACGATTGAGATGAGAAGTAAAATTTTATCCCTGTTTTTTGTCGTCGCAGCTACAACCCTATCGTACGCACAAGGAACAATCAGTGGAGTTGTCAAGGACAATGAAACGCAAGAGCCGATTCCATTTGCTGTAATCAAAGTAAAAGTGAACGGAGCTAACAAAGGAACCAAAACCGATTTCGATGGAGAGTTCCTTCTAAGTGTACCAGCGGGTACGTACGATGTAATCATCAGTATGTCTACAGAAGGCTACATCGATCAAACGAAAACGGTAACTGTTGCAGACGGAGGGAATGAAATCCTTAACGTGCAATTATCCAAAAGTGCAGATGTAGTGAACATCGGGCCTGTTGTCGTTACTGCGGTGAAAACAAAAATTGCAGAAACGGTTGAGGAGGGAGATAAAATGCGAAACAAAGAGCCGGGGCCTACGGACATCATGACTGCAGCAGAAATGAAGGAACGTGGGGTAAGAACTGTAGTAGAAGCAGCTCAGGCGACTCCGGGTGTGACCATTGAAGATGGAAAGAACGTATATGTACGAGGATTGGGAGACCGATATACCAAAACGATTTTGAACGGAATGGAAATTCCTGGTTTGGATCCCGATCGTAACTCCGTACAGTTGGATATTTTCCCTGCAGCCGTTGTATCCAACCTTACGATTTACAAAACATTCCTTCCAAACTGGTCTGGAGACTACACGGGAGGATTGGTGAACATTACTACAAAAGACCTTCCGCAAGAGCGTTACATCTACGCGCGTGCTGGATTGGGATATAACAACCAGGCGACATTCAATTCGAACTATCGTACTTATGACGGTGGTAGTTTGGATTTCCTTGGATTTGATGATGGAACGCGTGCATTGCCAGTAAGCAAATTGGCAACGTTCCCGAATCCAGTATTGGACGATCCTGCCTTAGAGACGCAAACGCGTGCATTCAGCCAAACAATGGCATCGAAGCAGCAATCACAATTCATGAACCAGAGTTACGCTTTTGGTTACGGAAACCGAGTTGTTTTCAATGAAGAAGATACAACAAAAACGCGTATTACTTACGGTTACAACATCGTCGCAAATTACCGTAACTCACACCAGTTCTTCGAAGACGTAGAATTTGGTGAATACCGTTTGGAATCTACGAACGGAGTTCCGCAAAATGAATTGGAGAAATCACGTGTTGCGAAAGGACAGCAGTCTCAGCACAACGTTCTTTGGACAGCATTGATCGGTCAATCAGTGAAATGGAATCGTTCGAAAATCGATTTGGCGTTGTTCCGAACACAAAATGGATTGTCTAACACAGCCTTCTTGCGAGAAGAAGATTTTGAGGACAACCCAGCGAAATTGGAGCGTACCAGTTTGGAATACACACAGCGTTCTGTTTCCAATGCGAATCTTGCCGGACGTCACACTTTGGATGCTGACAACAAATGGGTATTGGAGTGGAAGTTGAGTCCTACATTCTCATCGATTCAAGATCCGGACATCCGTTCAACGGCTTTAGCTTACGAAACAGATGCGGAAGGAAATCCAACGACTTATAGCTTTGATCCTGCGGTAGGAGCACAAACCCGTCGTATCTGGCGTTCATTGACAGAATATAACTTGGGTGGACGTTTCGATTTGGAGTACAAGTGGAAAATGGATTCGACGCGCAAAGCAGACATCAAGTTTGGAGGTTTGAATACATACCGAGCTCGTGAATTCGAAATCTTGCAATACTTGTTTGAATACCGAAATGGGGATAACGTGGAGTTCAGCTCTGATCCAGATTGGTATTTCCAAGATGAAAATATCTGGACAGTTGAATCGGATCAAGGAATGTGGGTGAATTCACCGCTTGGGCCAATAGAGCCAGCGAATAACTTCAGTGCCCGTCAGAATGTGGCTGGTGCCTACGTAATGAATCGTTTGCCGATTACAGAGAAGTTAGAGGCAACATATGGTGTGCGCGTTGAAAAAGCGATGAACTGGTACACAGGACAGAATAACCTAGGAGATCAAGTGATCAATGATTCCTTGATTTTGGATGAGTGGAGCTTCCTTCCTTCATTGAACGCGGCATACAAGATTATAAAGAAGGCGGATTCATCGAATAAGTATGAGCGCAAGACGAATTACCGTGTGGCTTATACAACTACAGTAGCGCGTCCATCGTTCAAGGAGAAATCATTGGCACAAATCTTTGATCCACTTCAGGGACGTACCTACAATGGTAACCTTGATTTGTTGCAAACGACGATCCATAACTTTGATGCACGTTGGGAGCACTTCTTCGGAAGAACAGAGTTGATTTCATTCAGCGGATTCTACAAGAAGTTCTACGATCAAATTGAGTTGATCGCCTTCAATACGGCTCCTGATAACGTTCAGCCGTTGAACACGGGAGAAGCAGAAGTGTTCGGAGCGGAAGTGGAAGTTCGTAAAGCGATCGGATTTAATAAACCGGAGAAAGTCCACTTGAGTTTGGTAGTTGGAGGTAACTTCACATACGTAGTTTCTCGCGTAGATTTGCGTACGTCGTTTATTCCAATCGGGGCGGATATCCGTCAAGAGAAGGAAGTGCGTCAAGAGAATGCACGTGTTGGTGAGGTGATTGGTAACTACCGTCAGATGTATGGTCAGTCTCCATATATCGTAAATGCCTTTACTACATTCCGTAACGATTCCCTCGGGTTGATTTTCAATGTGAACTACAACGTACAGGGGCCGAAACTTGCTGTAATTGGTACGGGTCGTATTCCTGACGTATTTGAACAACCGTTCCACAGCTTGAATTTCAAAGCATCGAAAACGTTTGGTTCTGACAAGCAATGGCAAGGAAGCATCACAGGTAGAAACTTGTTGCTTTCACGTCGTGTGCGTCGTTACGAATCATTCGGTGCTGAATTGGAATACATTTACAGCGCGTGGAGTCCTGGCTTCTCAATTTCTGCAGCCGTTTCATACAACTTGAAAGGCAAGAAAAAGAAGGTCACGGAGAAGACTTTATAAGATATAGAGTTGGGAGTGATTCGTCGCTCCCAACTTTTTAGGTAACTTCTTAATTTACAGTTAATATAGCGTTGAAATTACTATAAATAACTAAAAATCAACAAGTAATATAGGTTTTGTAACTTAAATATGTAACCAAAAATTCATATTTATGAAAACAAAATCGATGAAAATTCGCCTACTGGTATTGGGCGTGATAGCGTTGTTTTTATCGACGGTATCTTGTAAAGAAAAAGGATGTACAGATCCCAATGCGAGCAACTATGATCCGTCCGCGGAAAAAGACGACGGTTCTTGTGTCATTATTGATCCGCCACAGGATTCTTTGACGCATGTTAGCGGTTCTATCGCATCCGATGTGACTTGGACACCTGATCAAATCTATTTGCTCGAAGGAAAGGTGGTTGTTGCGAACGGAGCGACCTTAACCATTCTACCCGGAACTATCATCAAAGGAGATCAAGGAACGGAGTCTTTGGCTTCAGCACTGATCATTGCTCGCGGAGCTCAGATCAATGCTTGTGGAGCGGCCTCTCAACCCATCATTTTCACGTCTGTGTTGGATGATA
Organism: Fluviicola sp. XM-24bin1; assembly: GCA_003149635.1. Taxonomy (GTDB): domain Bacteria; phylum Bacteroidota; class Bacteroidia; order Flavobacteriales_D; family Crocinitomicaceae; genus UBA4466. Next base: position 297,131 of record QCWI01000004.1, on the reverse strand, counting down.
TTCAAATCGGACAATTATCCGGAACAAACCTACAAGAAAACGACTTTGGACTTTGGGGAGGATTGATCGTTCTTGGGAATGCGCCAATTTCCGCTGGAGATGGAGACACTGAATCTCAAATTGAGGGAATTCCGGCTGTTGAATCGTATGGTGCTTTCGGCGGAACGAATCCTACGGATAACTCTGGAAGTTTGTGTTATATTTCCATCCGTCACGGCGGAACAGCGCTTTCTGCTGGAAAAGAAATCAATGGCTTGACGCTTGGCGGAGTTGGAAGTAGCACGACGATCAATAACATTGAAGTCATTGCAAATTTCGATGATGGTATCGAATTCTTCGGTGGAACAGTTAATGCTTCCAACTTAATCGTAGGTTTCCAGGGTTATGACGGAATCGATGTTGATATGAATTACTCAGGGACGATATCAAACTTCGTTGTTGTCAACGGTGGACTTTCTGATGAAGCATTGGAAATCGATGGGCCTGAAGGATCTACGTACACATCTGGACTGTTCAACTTGACTGACGGTTCTGTTTGGGCGTACGGAGGTGCGCAAGCTCGCGGAGAATTCAAATCGAAAGCGCAGGGTACTATTACAAATGTTAATGTGGATACTGTCAAAGTCCGTATTTCTTTCGAGAGCGATTGTAGCACACTAAAAACGGATGCTTGGACACACTTGACGCAGGCGTCGCCAACATTAGTGTTCAGTGGAACGGAATTCTCCATTGTAGATGTTTTCACTTCAACGAAAGATCCAAATGATGATCCTTGCACAGGAGTTCCAACCGCTTTTCAGCAATCGGATGCGGAGAACGCAATGAGTTCTACAACAGCAACGGGAGCTGATGCTTCTGTTTTCAATTCATGGAGCTGGATGGCTTACCATTCCAAACTCTAACCACTATTCGAATTGAAAAGAAAAACGGGAGCATGTAAGTGCTCCCGTTTTGTGTTGTTCAAAATCTAAATGGATTATTCGTAACCCGCACCGGAGACAAACTTGTATCCAACGCCTTTTACTGTCTTTATGTATTCGTTTCCGATCTTCTCGCGAAGTTTTCGGATGTGCACGTCAATCGTTCTATCGCCAACAACAATTCCAGCACCCCAAACAGATTCCAAAATGATGTCGCGTTCGTACACCTTTCCTGGCTTGGATGCTAATAAAGCAAGCAATTCGAATTCTTTGCGCGGTAAATGGATAGGAGTTCCTTGTTTAAGCACGATGTATTTCTCACGATCGATGACCAAATCTTCATCTTCCGTTGTAGGTTGTGCAGAAGGTACATTGTTCTTACGGCGCAGAATCGCTTTGATGCGACTAGCGAGAACTTTCGGCTTTACCGGTTTCGAAACGTAATCATCGGCTCCTGCATCCAATCCAGCAATTTGACTGTAATCTTCATTACGTGCTGTTAAGAAACAAATACGGATGTCCTTCGTCTTGCTGTTTTCGCGCAAATTCTGGCACACTTCGATCCCGTCCATCTCGGGCATCATAACATCTAATAGTACGAGATCCGGCTTGTGCGAAATCGCCAATTCGATTCCTTCACGACCAGTGGAAGCTTGGAACACCTGATATCCCTCTTTTTGTAGGTTATAAGAGAGGATTTCTCTGATGTCTTCCTCGTCGTCAATGATCAATATTCTATCCATGAGCCCAAAATTTTGAATTCTTTTTTTCACGGCGAAATAATATAAAGATAATATTGGAATCTTAATCTCAATGTAAAAAACGAGGTTTTCACTTAACTAAATCGTTTAACTATCGAAAATTGCCGATAAGTCAGGGTTTTTCACTGTTAAATTATTCACAGGCCTCCTGCAATTAGAGAATTTGGCTCTTGAACTCTTAGGAAGCTAAAATATCACAGTTTTTAAAAAAGTTGTTTTCAGTGTTGCAAAGAAATAAAAGTTCGTATATCTTTGGCATTGTAGTAGTAGGTTAGGTTGATTAGTGTAGCGAGAGCCTTGGACACCCGTCCGTGGCTCTCGTTCTTTTTTTGGCCAGTTTACGTTAAGGTTAAGTTTACGTGAATTGGAACAAATAAAGCCAAACCGAAACATTCCAAACTTTTCAAACGACTATTTTTGGGGTAAAATTAATTCCATGATTTCTCGCTTGCATTTAAAGCACTTTTTATTTGCCGCAACACTTTTGTTGTTTGGACAGCTTTTCGCGGCCGATTCAGAATCGCCCGTAGAGAACATCTCAGCCAAAGGTGGTGCAGGTGAGGTGAAAATCACCTGGAACCTGATGTACGATAGTATTCCATTGGGACGTAAATTGGTGATTCGCTATTTGCCGAGCAATCAAACCAAGCTAGACATCCATCCAGATTGGAAATACACGAAACTCATTGATCCGAAGGAGACTTCTTATAAGTTAAAAGGCTTGTCTATTAATGAGAAGTACAAGTTTGCCATTGGTGTGGTGAAGGATCCATCGATTACAAAGGTGGATGGCAAGAATGGAGAGAAAGATGTTGTTTGGAGTAAGGACAAATCATTCAAAACGGAGCGCGGTTGGTCATTAGGAACAGGATTGATCATGCGTATCTTGATGTTGCTTGGATCGCTCGGGGTATTCATATACGGTATGAAGGTGATGAGCGAAGGGATTCAAAAAGCCGCAGGACAAAAACTTCGTGAAATTCTAGGTGCGATTACGAAAAATCGCGTGAAAGGAATCTTTACTGGATTCCTAACAACTGCTATTATTCAGTCGTCTTCAGCAACTACGGTAATGGTCGTAAGTTTCGTAAACGCCGGATTGCTTTCTTTGAAACAAAGTATTGGGGTGATCATGGGGGCCAACATCGGTACCACGGTTACCGCATGGATCGTGGCATTCTTAGGATTCTCGGTTTCCATGTCGGATTATGCCTTGCCAATCTTCCTTGTTGCTATTGTATTGTTGTTCACCAATCGTGATAATTTACGCTCTTGGGGGGAGATGTTGGTTGGTTTTGCCATCCTTTTCCTTGGATTGGAATTACTGAAATCTGGAGTTCCAGACGTAAAAGGGAACGTAGAATCGTTGGCATTCCTTGAGTCCTTATCTGGGTACGGAACTTTCTCCGTAATGTTGTTCGTGTTGATGGGAACGGTTGTTACGATCATGGTACAATCCTCATCAGCAGCGATGGCCGTTACGATTCTCCTTTGTGAGCGTGGAATCATCCCATTCGAAATGGCAGCTGGAATGGTGCTTGGAGAGAATATAGGTACAACGATTACCGCAAATATCGCCGCCATTATTGGTAACGTACATGCGAAACGAGCCGCGCGCGCCCATCTCGTGTTTAACGTAGTTGGTGTGATCTGGATGATTGCAGCCTTCTATCTCTTTATTGATTTGATTGATACTATGGTGTCAACGCAATTGCCGAGCCCAATGTCAAATCAAGAAAGTAGGCCTATTGCACTCGCTTTGTTCCATACCGTATTCAACATTCTGAACGTGTTGTTGCTGTTCTGGTTTGCTAATTACATTACGCGCTTGGTGATCTGGATGGTACCAAGTAAAACCGATGCTGATGAGAATATAAACCTTGAATATATCTCAGCAGGAGTGATGGTAACTCCAGAATTGTTCTTATTGGAGGCGCAGAAGGAATTGGCAAAATTCGGTAAGATCACCTCGAAAATGTCGAAGTTCTTCCAGTCTCTAATGTTTGAGCAGGAGAAGAAAGCCAAGAAGAAGTTGTACGAGAAAATTGCCAAATACGAGGAAATCACCGACCGGATTGAAATTGAAATTTCAGGGTATTTGAGCGATTGTGCCGAGAATGATCTTTCGCAAGAATCCGCAATGAAGGTTCGAGGAATGTTGGCAATCACGAATGAATTGGAGCGTATTGGTGACGTATTCTATCAAATGTCTCTTACTTACAAGCGAAAGGATGAGCAGAAGATTTGGTTCACTCCAGAGCAACGTTCGAATGTGAAGACCATCTTGGAAGCAGTGGATTTGGCCTTCGAGGAAATGTTGCGCAACTTGAAAAAGGAACAAAAAGATGTGACTTTAGATAAGGCGATGGAGTTGGAAGACAACATCAATGAGTTGCGAAACAAATTCCGCGCAGAGCACCTTTCTTCAATTGAGAAAGACGAGTTTAACATCCGAAGCGGTATTATCTACACCGATTTGATCTACAGTAGTGAGAAGCTCGGTGATCACATCATCAACGTGACGGAAGCTTTGGTTGGTAAGAACCTTATCGGGGAAAATTTACCGAAGCTGGATTAACAGTTCATTAAGATTTCATCTTCAGATTTCTGGCTATCTTAGCCCAATAACACGCGCTTATGAAAGTCAAAATATTGCTTGTTGAAGACGATACCAGTCTAGGATTCATCATCTCGGATCAACTGAAAGCCGAAGGGTATGAAGTGACGCTTTGTACTGACGGAGCAGAAGGATTTCAACGATTTACGGAAGATACCTTTCACATGTGCATTTTTGATGTCATGATGCCGAAAAAGGATGGATTCACCTTGGCAAAAGATGTTCGTAAACTCAATGCTAACGTTCCAATTTTATTCTTGACGGCAAAGTCCAATGACGAAGACAAAGTGGAGGGTTTTAAATCCGGCGGAGACGACTATTTGACGAAGCCTTTCAACTCGGAAGAATTACAATTGCGTGTAGCAGCGATGCTGCGTCGTGTGAATATTGAAGCGGAACCGCGTAACAAGGATATTTACAACATTGGTGAATACGTTTTCGATACGGTTAATTTTGAATTGAAGCATCCGAATTTTGAGAAGACCTTAACTAAAAAGGAGGCGCAAATTTTAGCCATCCTTTGCAAGTTTATGAATCAGGTTGTTGCGCGAGAAATTGTGCTTACTGGCGTTTGGGGACACGACGATTATTTCGTTGGAAGAAGTCTGGATGTGTTCATTACCAAGCTGCGTAAATACTTGAAAGAAGACGCGTCCATTCAAATCGCAAACGTTCACGGAATCGGATTTAAATTAAAGGTAAAGTGATGAAAAGTATTCTATTGGCCTTGTTCCTTGGAGTCGTGAGTTTTGCTCAGGCGGATCAATTGGCGTATATCTCCAAAGAGAAAGCGGAGGAAGTGGCAGCATACCTGAACAAAGGGAAAACGATCTATTTGTTCTGCGGTTGTTGTAGTTTAGTTGAACCTAAGAAAGTGACCGTAGTTGAGGCGCAAGCCGTATATACTGGGTATGAAAATTACTGGGAAGTGGAAATCATGTACGAGGAAGAAGGCGCTGATGAGTACACGTACGAGAAAATCGATTTGGCCTACGTCTGGAAGAAAGGGTTGCTTAGTGCTCAAACGCTCGGTAAGAAATTCAATATGGAGCATGATTACTGTGTCAAACTGAACGATTGGGACAATCCAAAACACGTGGAGAAAGACATTTAATGGCCATCCTTTTACATCTTGAAACAGCTACCAAAGTTTGTTCGGTAGCCCTCTCGCGCGACGGAGAACAAATCGCCTTAAAGGAAATTGAGGAAGTAGGATATTCTCACGGCGAAAACCTCACGCTCATCATTCAAGAATTGATTCAGAAAGCGGGTCTTTCGATGAAAGATTTAGATGCCGTGTCTGTTGCTTCTGGCCCGGGTTCATACACTGGATTACGCATCGGGGCGGCAACCGCCAAAGGATTGTGTTACGCATTGAATATTCCATTGATCGCTGTTGATGCCTTGACTAGCTTGTGCGAAATTGCCAGAGCGAAACATCCTCAACAAAATTTGTGCGCGTTGATCGATGCACGTAGAATGGAAGTCTTCGCATTGATTCAAAACGGTGATGGTCAAACTATCAAAGAGATCTCTGCCGATGTCCTCGAAGAAGAGAGCTATTCCGAATTTGCACCGTTTGTGTATTTCGGTGATGGCGCTGCAAAATTGTCGGAATTATGGGCAAATCGTAATCTTGAGGCAGATTTTACTATTAAATCGTCAGCGTCGGGACAAATCCGTTTGGCGTTCGAAAAATTTCAGAACAAGTCTTTCGAAGATGTCGCGTACTGGGAACCTTTCTACCTCAAAGATTTTGTAGTTCAGGCGACGAAACGCTCGAAATAAATTCCTCCTGACGCCCTTCCGATAAGGCGCGAATGTAGGCAGAACCGATGATGGCACCATCTGCATTTTTTTGTGCTTCGAGAACGTCTCCCCGCGATTTAATACCAAAACCAATCATCATTGGAGTATCACCCGCTGCTTCCCGAATTCGCTTTACATCCTCCTCACTCACACTCGCACTCTTCACTGAATTCCCTGTTGTCATGTTCGATGAAACCAAGTACAAGAATCCATTCGAACTCAAGGAGCTCATCTTCGATATTCGGTCGGAGGAAGTGCTTGGAGTAATCAGGAAACACAGCGTCACACCATATTTCTCAAAAGTTGTTCGATACAGCTTCTTATACACTTCCATGCTGATGTCTGGGAGAATCACATGGGCAATTCCGCAGCTTTTGCATTGCTTCAGAAAGCGCTCCAAACCGTAATGCATGATCGGATTGAAATAGCTCATGATCACCAAAGGAATGTTCACATTTACAGTTGCTAATTGCTCAAACATCAATCCCACGTTCATTCCATTTTTCAATGCAATTTCACTGGATTCTTGAATTGTAGGGCCGTCCGCCATAGGATCGGAGAAGGGAATTCCAACTTCGATAAAGTCGATACCTTTTGATTGTGAAAATTCAATTTGAGAAGGTAATGCGTTCAATTCCGGAAATCCCGCAGTCACAAAAATGCTCAGTTGCTTGTTGTTTTTACGAAATGGATTCATAATGTTTTTGATAAGTGGACATGTCTTTGTCGCCACGACCCGATAGATTGATCACAACGATTTCATCCGATTTAAAATTGATTTTCTTCAAGGTTGCAATAGCATGAGCGCTTTCCAATGCGGGAATTATTCCTTCGTTCCGTGTCAACTCGAAAGCGGCATCAACGGCTTCTTGATCGGTAACATTGATGGCCAAGGTTCGCTCTTTTCGAATGGCGTTCGCGTGCTCCGGGCCAATCCCTGGATAGTCCAATCCGGCTGAGATGGAATGCGGTTCCACGACCTGTCCATCTTCGTCTTGCATGAGAATTGTTTTACTTCCATGAAGAACGCCGTCGATTCCTAGAGCTGAGGTTGCCGCTGACTTCCCTGAATCCACTCCCATTCCTCCTGCTTCCACCGCGATTAATTCCGTTGATTCGCAATAAAAATGATGGAACGCACCAGCGGCATTGCTTCCTCCTCCAACACAAGCGATGACTTTATCCGGGACACTTTTTCCTTCTTTTTCGATAAGTTGAGATCGAATTTCTTGGCTAATTACCGATTGAAAGTAGGCCACCATTTCTGGATATGGATGCGGCCCAACAACACTACCGATGAGGTAATATGCATCGGGATTATTGATCCAATATCGGATAGCCTCGTTCGTTGCGTCTTTGAGCGTTTTACTGCCACTTGTCGCAGCGATAACGGTTGCACCTAACATGCGCATCCGTTGAACGTTTGGCGCCTGACGCTCCATATCTTTTTCTCCCATGAATACGATGCATTCCATCTTGAGCAAGGCGCAGGCTGTAGCTGTCGCAACTCCGTGCTGTCCCGCTCCAGTTTCCGCAATGATTTTGCGCTTGTTCATGCGTTGCGCCAATAGAATTTGACCCAGTGCATTGTTGATTTTATGAGATCCAGTGTGATTTAAATCTTCTCGTTTCAAGTAAATCTTGGCGCCGTAGGTCTCGCTTAAATATTGGGAATAATATAGAGGGGAGGGGCGCCCCACGTAATTGCGAAGTAAATCTTGGAACTCTTCTTGGAACGTTGCATTGTCCCGCATCGCAAGGAATGCATTGTTGAGTTCTTCTACGTTCGGACGCAACAATTCTGGGATGAAAGCGCCACCGAAATCACCATAGAAACCGAGCTCATCGGGTTGTTTGTAGTCAATTGTGGAAATCATGGAGAAACTGTTTTAATAAGAGCAAATTTTTAATTCCGGGCTGTGTTTCAAAACCGCTGTTGAGATCAATTCCAGTCAATTTGGGATGATTAACCTCTTGAATTTGAGGTAGGGATTCTGGGCGCAGTCCACCGGATAAAATGAAGGGAGTAGCACCTTGATATTGTTTCAACAAGCGCCAATCGAATTGTTTCCCTGAGCCACCATGCTTGGGTGTTTTTGTATCGAACAAGAAATAATCGACGTAAGGTTCGTAGGCTTTTAATTGATCAAAATCAAAATCAGCATCTACGCCAAAACTTTTGATCACTTGTACTTGTTCTTTCATTGCCGCGCAGTATTCAGGAGATTCACTTCCATGCAATTGTACAGAGTCTAATTTTTCCAAAAGTGCTGTTTGAATGAGTTCTTGCAGGGGTACATTCACAAGCACGCCTACTTTTTTGGCTTTCATCGAAGGATACGATTGCGAAACGAATCGCGGCGATCCCGGATGGAAAATGAACCCCACGTAATCCACTAATTGTGAAATCTCATGTGCTTGTTGAGGGGTGGTGATGCCACAAACTTTTACGAACATGGAACAGGCGTTTTTGAAATGAGACTTGCTGGATTATCTGTCTTCAATAAGCTTTCTCCGACCAAAGCACCATGATATCCCGTCGCTTGCAATCTTTCTAAATCGGCAGCTGCTTTTACTCCAGATTCTGAAATACACAGACGATCTTTGGGTAGATAATCGAAGAGTTGAATCGACGTTTCGATATCCGTTTTCTGTGCGTGCAAGTCGCGATTGTTGATTCCGATGACATCTACCAAATCATTAATTTTTTCGAGGTGCGCGCGATCGTGCGCTTCCATCAAAACTTCCATTCCTAGAGATTGCGCAATGATGGTCAATTGTTTCGCGTGTTCGGGATCGAGCAATTCGGAAATCAACAAAACAGCGTCGGCGCCATGTGCTTTCGCTTCAAACAACTGGATTTCGTCGATAATAAAATCTTTGCGCAAAACAGGAAGCTTCGTAAACTCGCGGATGATTTCCAAATCACGCATACTTCCACCGAAATATGCTGTATCCGTGAGGCACGAGATCGCAGCTGCTCCAGCCTTTTGATAATTGGCAACCACATCTAAGGGATCAGCTGCCATTCGGATATCGCCAGCGCTTGGCGATTTTCGTTTGAATTCTGCGATAATGCCGAACTCTTGTTGTTGGATTGCGTTCGAAAGCGATCGCGTTTCTTGGTGAAAAAAGAGCATGGATTCGAAATCCGAAAGTTTATATTTCGATTTCAGCACTGCAATTTCTTGCCTTTTGTTCTCTGCTATTTTGTCAAGTATTGTTTTCATCATAATAGGAATAAGGAATATTGAATAATGAGTCAAGTCAAATTTTAAAGTGTTTTGCGGTTTGTCCGCTTCGAATGAATTGTTGTGCTTCGTCAAAGGCATCTTTGAGTGTCGTTCCGGATTGGATTGTCTGAATGGCTGTCGCCACGTTCGCCGCTACCACATTCGTCTGTGCCTCGGTTCCATTTCCATTTGCAATTGCCGTTAGAATTTCAGCGGCTTTGTCGATCGTTCCACCTGATTTTAAATGGTCAGGATTCACAGTATTCTTTCCAAAACTAGCCGCAGAAACGATGGAATCGTTGTTGTTCGCTAGCAAGCGCGTTGCATCTGTGAGCGTGATTTCGTCATAACCATCCATGGCGTACACAACCGAAAAAGCCTTTCGATTCTGGCGTAATACATGCTGATACATTTTAGCCAGTTCCAAGGAATACGTTCCGGTCAATTGAAAAGAAGGCTGCACAGGATTTACTAGCGGCCCAAGACTGTTGAAGATCGTCCGTACACCCAATTGCTTTCTTACCGGTGCCACTTTTTTCAGAGTCGGATGGAAAAGGGGAGCATGCAGAAAACAAATGTTGTTTTGACGTAAATCTGCTTCAAATTCTTTATTGTCTGTGGTAAATCGAAATCCTAGAGATTCCAAAACATTAGAGGAACCACAACTTGAACTTACACCGTAGTTTCCATGTTTGATCACTTTATATCCCATAGCTGCGAGCACCAGAGCTGAGGTCGTAGAGATGTTGAAGGTATCTTTTCCATCGCCTCCCGTCCCACACACATCGATGCAATTTTCGCTGTCAATTTCTGGTTTCGTTGCCCGTTCTAACAAGGCTTCACGGAATCCATCCAATTCTTCCAAGGATACTCCACGGAATTGAATTCCTGATAGAATGGCCGCGATTTCTGCATCGGAGACTGCGTCTTCGCCAATGGCATGAATGAACTCAGCGGCGGTCGCTTTGGAGAAATACTCCTTGTCCATTATAGTTTCTAAAAATCGTTTCATATCGTTACTGGGATTGAATGTTTGACAACATTGACATAATTCTGAATCATTGTTCGCCCCTCTGGCGTGAGAATGGATTCCGGGTGAAACTGCACTCCGAAAACAGGCAATTCTCTGTGTTCAAAAGCCATGATTTCATTTTCAAAGGAAGCTGTGATTTTTAAAGATTCGGGAAGCGGTAATTCTGCGATCCAACTATGATATCGACCCACTTCGAAGGATTCCGGGATGTCGTTTAAAATCTTCGAATCGTTCAGTCTTTGAATCTTTGATGACTTCCCGTGCATGGGAATTTTCGCCAATGCGAGCGCCCCCCCGAAATGTTCTGCTAAGGCCTGATGTCCGAGACAAACACCGAGAATTGGTTTTTTCATTGCAAAATGACGGATGACGTCCATCAATGCTCCTGCCTCCGATGGGATTCCCGGGCCGGGTGACAGCAGGATTCCATCGCAAGTATCTAGTTCTTCGAAATCTACTTGATCGTTTCGCTGCACGATGACTTCGCATCCCGTTTCTTTGAGGTATCGAACCAAATTGAACACGAACGAATCGAAATTATTGATGACTGCAATTTTCATGATGCCGTAGTTTTTTCAGTTTCCGATTGAAAGCTATGCGCCTTTCGAATGGCTTCGCGGACAGCTCTTAGCTTGTGATGAACTTCCTGTGTTTCTCGCTCGGGATCGGAATCCAAAACGATTCCAGCTCCGGCTTGATAGTTCAATTGATTTTCCTTGCTCAGAATGCTGCGTATCACGATGGCCATGTTTGCATCTCCGTTCGGTTGAAGCATTCCGATAGCGCCACCGTAGAATCCACGCGGTTGTTTTTCATAATCGTGAATCAATTCCATCGCTCTTGGCTTGGGAGTTCCCGATAAGGTGCCGGCTGGAAATGCTTGGCTGATCGTTTTGAAAGTATCATCAGAATCGCACTTTCCAGTCACTTTCGAGACCAAATGAATCACATGACTGAAATGTTGAATCTCCTTATAGGCTTCGATCTGAACATCGGTACAGTTGCGACTCAAATCATTTCGAGCCAAGTCTACCAACATAGTGTGTTCTGCATTTTCTTTTTCATCTTTCTTGAGGAATTCGAGCTGTTCCGCATCGATTTCATCTTCCCCCGTTTTAGGAACCGTTCCGGCAATCGGATGAATTTCCACCTTTCCATTTTTTACGACTGTTTGTGCTTCGGGAGAAGATCCAAACAATCGGTAGGATTCAAAATCAAAATAGAAAAGGTAAGGTGATGGATTGGTACGGCGCAGTTGTCGATACACGTGAAAATCATCTCCGAAATATGTTTGTTGGAAAGCATTTGAAAGCACCAACTGAAATACATCACCACGTTTGCAATGATCGATTCCTTTAATTACCAGATTTGAAAATTCAAGATCGCTGAGTGATGAAGTTTCGTTTCCAACAGTCTCGAAAGGCAGAATGGATGGAGCAGGAAGTCGCATGATGGAATCCATCGTTAATCCTTTAAAATCTTGGGAGAGGCTGTTTTCAAGGAGAATTCCTTCGTTGGTAAAGTGATCGATCACAATCACGTAGCGAAACAGAAATAAGTGCAAAAGAGGAATGTCAGATTGAGAAGATTCGCTGGTAATATGTGTTTCGTCTTGATGCGTAAACTCGAAGCTCATTCGTCCGAAAAAACCGTTGTATTCAGGATGTTCGAACGTGTATTCATCGAGGAGATTTTGAACTTGGTCTGTCAAAGAGACAGTACGCTGAGCTTGTCGAAGTGCACTGTTCTCTTTTGACTCATTTACTGGAATAGTTTTGATTTCCCCATTCTCCTTTATCTCGAATTGACCGTCTTTCAACTCAATTGATACTAATGGATCGAACCCAATGAACGAACGGCTGTCCTGTCGGGAATGGTAATCGTTACTTTCCAGTAGACAACAATTTCGGAAGTGATGTCTGAGCTGAAGGTACAGTTGTACCGGGGTATGTGTGTCCGCGTTAAACCTGCGGGTTTTTGAATAAATCATTTGAAAAAAAGTGAAGTGAAAAAAAACGACCTGCCAGATGTGACAAGTCGTTTCAATATTTAAGATCTACATATACTAACGCCAGGCACACCATCGAAGAGTTGTGCTCCACCACCAATTTTGTTCTGTCGTGTTGATATGTGATGTTGTATTCATCTCTACAAAGGTCTGAAATTATTTTTGTAAAAATCAAACGTCAATTGAAATATTTTTTTTCCCTTTGTGATGTAAATGATTACAACCAACACATACAAGTGGTTCTGGAACGACCTAGTTTAGGCCGTTTGAGTGTTGTATGAAATAAAAAATAACAACCCGTTCGGTCACTGACTGAAGCGGGTTTTTTGATTTAATAAGATGAGATTAGCCGACAAAATCAATCAATCCAACCGCTCATTTGTAGTGGCTGGGCCATGTAGTGCCGAATCGCGTGAACAGGTAATTTCCATTTGCACAGACATTGCGAAAAATGACAATGTGCAACTGTTGCGAGCGGGAATTTGGAAGCCGAGAACACGTCCTGATTCTTTCGAAGGATTGGGTGAAGAGGCATTGCCGTGGTTGGTGGAAGCCGGGAAATTGACAGGTCTTCAAACCACTACAGAAGTAGCCAACAAAGCGCACGTTGAGGCTGCGTTGAAAGCGGGAATTGATGTTTTGTGGATCGGAGCAAGAACGACGGTAAATCCGTTTGCGGTTCAAGAAATTGCCGATGCTTTGAAAGGAACGGATACGCCGGTGATGATTAAAAATCCTATTAATCCGGACTTGGCTTTGTGGTTGGGAGCTTTCGAACGATTTGAGAAAGTAGGCATTACGGATTTGACAGCAATTCACCGAGGATTTTCCGTGTACAAACACGACAAATACCGCAACGTTCCGAGTTGGGAAATCCCGATTGCGTTGAAGGAAAATCGTCCGGATATTCCAATCATTTGCGATCCAAGTCACATTACCGGTCGCCGTGATTTGCTCTTGGAAGTCAGTCAAAAAGCATTGGATTTGAGTTTCCATGGATTGATGATTGAAACGCACCCAGATCCTGACAATGCTTGGTCGGATGCTGCGCAGCAAGTAACTGCCGAGGGATTGAAAAATATCCTAGATCAATTGGTAGTACGTGCTCCTGAATTTGGATCGGACGTTGCAGAGCAGATTAATGAATTGCGCGAGAAAGTGGCGATTTTGGATGATCGTATGTTGGAATTGTTGAGTGCCCGCATGCAACTCAGCGAAGAAGTGGGATTGCTGAAACGCGAGAATAACATTACCATTCTCCAGCAAAAGCACTGGGCGAAAATCATTTCTATGCGCTTGGATCAAGCGGATGAATTGCACCTTACGAAGCAATTTGTACGACAGGTGATGGATGCGATTCACCAGGAATCGATTCGTCACCAGACGAAGATTATGAATCCGAAGACGAGGAAAGGATAGTTTGTCGGTCCTTTTGGCTTGACCCAAAAGAACGAAAAGGTCAAGAGCAATTTCAAGCCGTTCGGCGCAGTCGCCAAAGAACTGAAACTACCGAACGAGTGGGTGAGTACCCAAACGACAAGCGCCTTCGCTGTTTCAGTAATCTTTGGCGCTTTGCTTAATCCGAACTTTGCGAAATTGCTCGGCCCAAAGAATTGACAATCTTCTTAATATGGATGTTTTACGGTTTGATCGAAGGAGCAATAGGGGCGGCACTAGGCGCTTTTGATCACCTCGACTTTTCTATATCGCTCAATCTTATGGTTTATTCAGATTGGTATTGGATCCGATTATTACGTAGTAGCTGTATATCTTTTTCTTTAAAGCAAAGGTTATTGCACCGTAATTGCATTATTTGTTATACTTTGATGTTAGAAACTGACATTACATTATCCTCTTAGGATTAAGGACTAACCCTTTAACAAAATGGAAGAAATAGGTAAAGCTCTAAAATCGATTTTTGACAAACTAAGTGACTTTTTTGACATTTTTGATTTGTCGTTTTTTGTTTCTGGAGTAGCGACGGTTCTCTGTATATTTATTTGGATAGATATACGAGGAATAGAAGTAGAGTATTCGTATGATGGTTCATTGCGCATAATTCTGATTGCGTTAATTTGCTACATAGCTGGCCTGATAACCTTTGCTGCGGGTCGATGGATTAGGATGGGATTTGGAGGTTGGTTGATGTCAAAGTTTGGAAAGAAATTAAATAGACACGATTCATTTGATGAAAATTTCATCAGAGTTATCAAAGGTCATGGACTAGAATCATCTCCTCTCTTTAAGAAATATTTAGACAGAACAGAAGTTCGAGGAATTTGGAGATTATATGTGAAATTATGGGCCGAAATCAGACGAGATGAAAAATACTCGAATTCACTCTCATTTTTAAAACGATATTGGGTTATGGCGGCGACTTATGATGGTTTAGTCAGCACTTTTATCATTACATTATTATTATCTATCGAAAGTTGGGTGGGAGTCGTGGCTGACCCCTCTATAGATAACCATTTATTAGGTTCTTTCATAGTTGTAATACAATTCGCAATATTCCTTGCATGTCTGAGAGAGGCGAATCGGTATGTTAAATATCAAGTGGAAGAAGTTGTAGCAACCATTGCGGATGGCGCTGAATGAGTAGCCTTGGGTAAATTCTTATGGGTAAGTCGTCGTTGCTCCCCTACCCCACATCCTCCATCAACCCAATTCGATGGCTCAAATACGCCTCGAAAATCTTTCCGAGAGTGTCATCGTAGCGCTGAAAGGATGCGCTTCGATCTTCTGCCGTAATGGCGTTTGCGGCAGCATTTGCACAATAAACGACATTGGAAATTCGGTGCGAGGATAAAGGATTAAAGGCGATAGCGGCGTTACCAATGGCCATCCAATTCGAGCCAGTGATTTGTGTAGCTCTAGAGGAATTTGCATTACCTACGTGGATTGCTGGGTTCACCGAATCGGAGAGGAAATCTTTGAGGATTTTTGTGTTCGAGAGAACATCCTTCCAGTTTTCATAGTCCTTTAATGAATGCTGCAGCGGACTTCCGTTTTGGGTGTATAAAGTCATCACGTTTGTTTCATCGTTGAGGGCAGAAACAATGCCCCATCCGTGTTCGAAGGATTCAATAAAGACCGGGTGAATCAAATGCGGATGTTTGAAGTAAGGGAGATGACAACTTAGTGCGATTTGATTGTCGAAGAATTCACTGATGATGTCCAATTGTTTCAAAACGGCCCGGTTTCTTCCTGTGGCATCGATGATGATGTTTCCTTCAATACTTATCGGTTGGTTTTCAAATTCCAAAAGGACGGAAATTCCCTTATCGTTTTGCTGCAGTTCTTTGAGATGATTGTAGGAGAAAAGATGATCGCTTACCAAAAATTCTAGATCCTGCAGTACCTCTTTCCTGTTTAATTTCAGTCCGAATTTGTACGGATTGTGATGAAGGTAATTATCGGTTCGCAGCGGGCCGGAACCCCAAAGTGAATGATAACCAAAAGTCTTACTGGAACGCTTCGAAAAGAGCTCCAGTAAGTTCAATGATTCTAAAAGCGCCAATGTGGAAGGCGGCACCGTTTCTGGCAGTTCCAACGCTTTCTGTTTTTCAACACGATTGAGCACTACATGGTCGACTCCCTTTTCTTTCAAAAGATAGGAGAGTACCAGTCCGGAAATGCCGCTTCCAACAATGATTACTTGTGTTTTCATTTCGATCTATGGAAAGTTGAGGAAGAAGCTAGAAGCCCTTTTTGAGGGGTATGGATCAACATACTGTGTTTTGAATTCTTCATTTTAGTGAATAGTTAATACACTTTCAGAAGAAAAAGTGCGGTCTTTCTTCAGTGAAGCGGTGTTACAAGTTGCACATTCCGATAGCTCGGTTGACACTTATTCGCATTTCAGGAAATAGTTATGCCCCGTGCTGCGTAAAAGCCTCAAGATGCTGTGTTAACTAATAATAAAGGTATTGAAATGAAATGTCGCTACTTATAGAATGTCACGAGAGGGGTGAATTCTGACACAAAATCCGTTTTTAAGGGAATGAAAAATCCCCGGTATCGAACAATTGACGATGCCGGGGATTACGCTTTACTAGAGCCTGTACCTATCTATTATTTCTTTTTAAAGTTGATTTTATATCCCAATGTGAAACTCAAATCACGCGTGGTGATACCAGAGTCGAAATCGCTGAGGGTGAAATGACCAAAACTGTAGTTTGTCTCAAAGTAGAACTGTTTATAGCTGGCTCCTAACCCAAGCTGGATTCCTCCGGTGATACGTTCCTCGGTGTCCATCCCCATGTCCGTATCTGAGTATTCATAAGTTGATGAATATCCATCTGAATCACTTTCTTCCCAGTAAGTACTATACTTTGAGCTTACCATGAATCCGGCATAGATTCCCGTGCGGACGTATGTACGCAAATCGCCTGTGGTGATCGCCGTATTGAGAATCAAAGGGATATCAATGTAATTTAATTTGTAGCTTGTTCTTTCCATCGCATTTGCGACGTACTGTGGACCTCGAATCTCTCGGGTATATGTCTCTGTAAATCCGCGCGACATGAATCGTCCGCCAGTTTCCAACGAAAGGCGATTGCCTAGGTTGAATTCATAAGAAAGTCCGAATGTTGCGTTTGTCGCTCCTTTATAGGAAAGGTTGGTAGTATATGTCGTTCCGTTGTAATTCTCGGTAGATGATCCTGTCGATATCCCGTCGAAAATCAGTTTGCTATTCGATACACCTCCGCTTATATTTAAAGATTGCGCATTAACGTTTGCACTGATAATTAGTCCTGCGATTACTGTTGTAGTTTTAATTAGGGTTTTCATAATTTTTGTTTTTGTACAGTCCAAAACTACGGTGAAGGCACAGGGCGACGTTACTGAATAACTCATGCGAAAAAATGCAAGTTGCGGAAAACGCAAAAGGAAAAATCCCCAACCAAACGATCGGGGATTTCAAATCAGTGCTAACTGAGACGCACACCAATTCTGCTATTCACCTCGGTCGAACGAAGATGAATTGTTCTTATGTCAGACTTTTGAAGTCGGAATTTGTTACAGCGTTTGGCGAATTATTCGAATTCTTCCGTCACATATTCCCAATCCTTAATGGCCTCGAAACGAGCTTGTGCTTCAGCATTGGATGGATGTTGTAGCAAGGATTCAACAGAAACAGTCGGAACCTTTTCTGTCAAGAGGTTTTCACGTAGGTAGATGAAATTGAAGCCCAATTCGTTGGATCCCACCAAACGATAGCCTTTACTTTTCGCCAATTTCGTCATTGCGATAGGTGAAGCTCCGTGATAATCGGGATGCTTGCCAGGATAGAAATACTCAGGATCGTAGGGAACGATGATGTCGTGGAGTCCGAATTCGTTGTGCGTTTCAATTATAACGACCTCTGGTTTGACGCAATCAATAGCTTTCCAAACCCAATAATCATTGCCGTCGATGTCAATGGATAAGAATCCGATATCACCTTTCAACCCGCCTTTAGTAATAAGTTCGTTGATGTTCTCCGCGGTGATCATTGCTTCTAAAAAAGTAGGGGCATTCACATTCGGATTCCCGTGTTTTTTGTAGAAATATTCACCGCGTTCAATCGCTTGACGATTTCCATCGATGAACAATCCAGTGAAATCATGATGGAAATGCAAATTGGCCGCATTACTATTGATTCCATCATCTGCACCAAACTCAACGAATGTCTTGTTTTTTGAGCCCAACAAAGCGAAGAGGTACAATACCACTCCATCCTCCTCGAACTGAGAGAAGTTTTTGAACCCGTTTTTGGAAATAGGGGAGAGTTGATCTTCGGCGGCTTCTTTCTGGATGCGTTGCACAAAGGATTGCTGCTCCGCACGCTTGTTTTTCGACAAACGTTCACGGACTTTGTAGTACTTCAGATATTTCTTTAGGTAATGCTTCACTCCTCAAACAAGAGGCGCAAAGTTAGCCATTATTTCGGAGTATCAAGGTATCGTATCGCCAGCTCAATTGCGTTATACACGTTCACAATTCCTCCTGTTTTCGAAAGCTGATCCAAGGAGACCATTTTCTCAGGATCGCCCGGTAGAGGCATCGTTTTATCCATTTTTTGTACCGATTGCAAAATGATGTTGCGTACTTCGAACATGGTTAATTCGGGGAAATATGATTTAATCAGTGCGGCTGTACCTGCTACCATTGGCCCTGCCATGGATGTCCCATCGTACAGATCGTAATCGTTGTCTGGAATGGTAGAGTAGATATCATGCCCCGGAGCGAATACATCCACGGTATTATTTCCGTAATTGGAGAAGTCTGCTGCAATTCCATCGCGAAGCAAAATACCTTTCTTCACTTTGGCTTTTTTGTAACGCGTTGATGCCCCCACTTCGATCCAATTCATAAACGCATCATTCATTGAGGCGTATTTCGGACGCGGATAATTTTCAGTGATGTTATTATCGGCTGCTTCGTTTCCGGCTGCATGCACCACCAAAACTCCTTTCTGCTCTGCATATCGGAAGGCTGCAATGATTTGTTCTTGTTCTGGAGAATACGATTTTCCAAAGCTCATATTGATCACTTGGGCTCCGTTATCCACTGCGTATCGAACGGCCATGGCAATATCTTTATCCCACTCATCTCCATTCGGGACAGCTCTTAAAGTCATGATTTTTACATCGGTCGCTACGCCATCGTTTCCGATTCCGTTACCTCGAACAGCTCCAATAATCCCTGCACAATGCGTTCCGTGTCCAGCATCTGGCCCTTCGTAATCGTTGTTTCCGTAACCGCCGGTGAAATCACTTACGTCATCTCCTAAAATTTCAGCTCTTGGATCGATATCCGGATTGTAATTGTAATCCAAAATTTCATCGCAGTAATCCAAATAGTCTTTGAAGTCTTCAACCCATACATCTTCTTTCATCAACAGATACATTACTTCGGCGGATGGCCCGATCTTAGGATCTTTCCGAGCCTTTTTAACTTGTTTTAGCGTGTAATTTTCACCTAAACTTTTTTGAAGTAATTCGTCGATTTGAGCGAGGTATTTGTACGTTTCCGAAAGCTCTCCTTTTACGGATTCTGCTTCCTTTCTTTCGGCCATCACTGCCGCTTTTACTTCTCGGTACAATGCCAATTCATCTTGATCCTCTTGGGGTACATCCGATTTCGATTTTCCCTCGTATTTTTCCATCAAAGTGGCGTAGATACGAGTGACCTCCAATCGCACATCGCTGATATTTTCACCTTCCGCGTTACCCAAGAAATTCCATCCGTGCACATCATCAATGTATCCGTTGTTATCGTCGTCGATTCCATTTCCAGGAATTTCATCCTCATTGACCCAAATCTGACCTTTTAAATCCTCATGATCCACATCTACACCAGAATCGATCACGGCCACAATTACCGTTTGGGTTGTTTTCCCTTGCAACAAGGTTTCGTAGGCTTTGTCGGTACTCATTCCGAGTCCCGGCCCATTGTACCAGTTTTTTTGCTCATCGGTAACGGCTTGACCAAAGGAAATTGAAGTAATAAAAAGGCTTGTCAGCGTTCCAAAAATGATGTGGTGTAATTTCATAGTTCTGAATTGTGATTTACAATGTAGAAATTAATGAGCGCGAAAAAAGGCCGTTCATCCCAATTATCAGATGAACGGCCTCGGTCCAAGGTATAGTCTTTGGGGATTATTTTCCCGTAAAAATTAGTGTAAGTGCAATGTTGTGATGGTTCAAATCACTAAATGCTTCGCTGTTCGTAATATTTGTCAATCCGTATGAATAGCGTAATTCTGGTGACATTTTAAACCCAATTAGCGGGATGTCCAATCCGATACCGACATCAATGGCAACATCGCTATTGGTTGGCACGGCATTACCACTTCGATTCGCAATTGGAATGCGATAATTTGGCCCGGCTAGGATGTACGGGCTGAAGTTCGAACGCATCATGCGGTATTTCAAATGTCCCATTAATTCCAAACTGGAAGCACTAACGGAATATTGGGTATTTGATTGATTCAATTGTCCGGCGTTAAATGATAAATCAGCCTTTGGTGAAATAACCAAGCGTTTTCCTAGTCTCAATTCCGAAACAGCTCCTAAGCGGTATCCCATTCCGTTTACAATTTGATCGCCGTTTGCTTGTGCAGAACCGAATTGAAGGTTGGATCGATTCGCACCAAAGGAAAATCCAAAGGTCAGTAATTTGCGATCTCTGTTATTGTCTCCAGCGCATCCGCATTTTAGTCCTGCTCGACGCGCTTCAAATTTGCCGCCGTCAACATTCGCTGTAAACGGGTTTTGGAGTAAATTCTCTGCGGGTGCATCCGCCATCTGCCTGTCTTGTGCAAACAATCCTCCTGAAATCAGAAGCGCTGCGATGAAACTCAAATTCTTCATGGTTTTATTTTTAAAGGTTGGGTATTTCTAATTCATCTTATCTGGTTTACTCCAATTAACGTGCCTAAAACCGATTTCATTTCTTATGCATCCATAGTAATTATGATTGTTATATGGTTTATGTAGGAGTATTATGTGATTTTTCCGAGTAAAATGAGGTCACCTTTATCCACGAATCGTGGAAAACTATTCGAGCCGCGAGAACAATTGACCTTGACTTGCGTTTTCGTAATCGTCAAATTTGTTTTATGAAATTACAAGACACTATTGGCGCTGTAGAGAAGTTTCACACGGCGTTTCGAATTGAGAATAATTATGAGCCTACTGTTGAGTTAACATACGCTGATATTTTATTGCGCTACAAACTGATGCGAGAGGAGAATGAGGAGTATTTGGAAGCTGCTCAGAATGGAGATTTGGTTGAGGTTGCAGATGCGTTGGGCGATATGTTGTACATCTTGTGCGGAACGATTTTGAAACACGGGATGCAAGATAAAATTGAAGAAGTATTTGAAGAGATTCAGCGTTCTAACATGAGCAAACTGGACAAAGACGGGAACCCGATCTACCGTGAGGATGGAAAAGTGCTCAAGTCTGATCAGTACTTTAAACCGGACATCGCGTCTATTTTGAACAGTTAAGATGAAGAAGCTACTATTCACATTGGCGCTTATTTTTCCACTCGTAGGAATTGCACAGGATTGTCAGGATTTTAAAACCGGAACCTTTCGCTTGAAAGATGAAGCGGGGAATTACGTGCCTAATTATTCCATCGTTCGGAAGAAGAATCTTCAGATTGAGACAATCGGTGAGAACTACATCAAAACAAAGGTGGTTTGGATCGACGGTTGCACTTATGAATTGATCCTAATTAAGAGTGATATTCTGGACGTTCCGAAGGGCACTGTAACGCGGGTTAAAAGCACAAGTACGTTAGAAGGAGGTTATAAGGGAGCTGGAACTTCAGAAGTGACGGAAGGGATAGTTAATTTCACGATGTACAAGGTCGATTGAAACGCTTTAACCTTAGAACATACGCCATTATCATAAACGATCGGGACGAAGTCCTTGTATCCGATGAAATGCGCTTTGGAAGAGCTTTTACTAAGTTTCCTGGCGGAGGATTGGAATGGGGCGAAGGCTTAGCTGACGGACTGAAGCGTGAGCTGCTAGAAGAGTTAGGCTTGGATGCCGAAATTGGCGATTTGTTCTATGTAAACGAGTTCTTTCAGCAGTCGGGATTTAGAGAAGAAGATCAGCTAATTAGTTTTTATTTCCGCGTTCGCACTATCGATTTTAGGTCAATTCCAGTAACAGTTCATGATGTGCCATTGACAACAGAAGGCGAAAAATTTCGATGGGTTTCAATTTCGGAGATTTCCGAAGAGATGATGACGTTTCCGGTTGATAAATTGGTCGTCGGGAAGCTGACTTAATAAAATACGGATTCTGGAATTGAATTCCTAGATTTTTCTAAGTTGGTAATTAAGCAATTGTTTAATTAGTTAGTTGCTTATTTATTGAATTATACAATTCGTTAATTCTAGAATTGTTAAGAATGATTTACCTTGAATATCTTACTTCAATTTCTCATTCTCCTTATGTCTAGAATGATCCCTTTTCGTCTTCTTTTCCAAATTCTTGCGAACGGCTTCCTCTAAATCAATACCCGTTTGATTTGCCAAACACACAAGCACAAACAATACATCGGCCATTTCATCGCCGAGAACTTTGTCCTTATCAGATTCCTTCTCACTTTGTTCGCCATATCTGCGCGCCATGATTCGAGCCACTTCACCCACTTCTTCCATGAGAATCGCAGTGTTGGTCATTTCATCGAAGTATCGAACTCCATATTCTTGGATCCAATCGTCGACAATCTTTTGTACTTCTTTGATTTCCATTAATCTTTGTTTGTGTTGAAGTAAATATTGAAGCCCAGCGAGTGGAATTGAAATGAGTTGGAGAGGTTAAATCCAGATACCCAATCCAATTGGATATTTTCGCGCAGAAGATACTGAAGTCCGAAATCAATACCATAAGTATCGCCAGTAAGGACTTCGCTACCCATGGAAGAAAATTCACTGTATCGATAGAAAAACTCGCCAAAAGCTGTCCATTTATCAGCAAAATTAAAACTGTAATATGCAGAAGCCAGATAGGAGTTCTGGTTCGAAATCACTCCAAATCCTTCGGCAGTGACTGCAAAGCGAGAATAGCCGAGATTTCCTCCGATACTATTGCTTTCGCTGAGTACTTGACTGAATGCCAAGGTTAGATCTCCCTGTTGGGCGCGCCATATGCCATTGAAAGGAGAATAGTTGGCAATCACGGCCAGGTTGGTGTTGCCATCATTCGGCAGAATAGAATACTTGACTCCAACACCGAAACTGGTGTATTGGTAATTGTTGATTCCATTGATGCTCGTAAATTGAGTTCCATGCTGTGTTCTAAACTCCCAGCGATCTGTTAAAGCATAGCGCGTCAACAAAAAAGGTAACTCGCTTGATTGAAAATAAGTTTCCGGGCCTTCATTATTTACATCAAATCCAGCACTGAATTCGCCTTGCAATTGCCCCTTCGGAATCGTCACGGCACTAGCAGAAACTGACGGCGCTTCCGTGGATATATTTTGAGAAAAGCCTGCCGCGGAGAGCAACAGGCTTATCAGTGTTATTTGAATTTTCATAGAAAAATCTCTAGCGGATTACATTCCGCCCATTCCCATCATTTTCAAGTCTTCTAAAGAGCCCACTTCAACACCTTCAGGGATTTCCACGGTGTAGTTGACCATCTTCACTTTATCATCGAACTCAATAGCTGTATAACGCATGGTCATTGCTTCGTTGACAACTTCAAATTCTAAACACAAACCAGGAATTCCATTTGGCATTTGATCCATTCCTTCTGGGCGATTAAAGTCTTCCGTGTACCAGTAAATCGATTGATTCCCTTCGCTATCTGTCAAAACGGCTTTCTTGCATTTTACACCAAGAATCTCTTTCGTTTCGTCTACTAATTCAAGTTCCGGCTCTTCTGTTTCTTCTTCCTCTTCAGCAGCCAAATCATCAGGATTTCCTTGAAACGCCAAGTTCCCCATCATACCCGTCATAAAAATGGTCATTTCGTTTCCATCAATGTCCATCTCCATTTCCATGGTCATCATCGTTCCCATTTTGGTTTTCGTGTATGTTTTCTCGGCACTCGAAGCGACTTCCATCGTAGTACCATTCATCATCATTGCCATCATTTCTCCTTCTTCACCAGCGGCATCAATTTCGCTTTCGTACTTAACGTAGACTCCTTTTTGCGATAATCCTGCGAATGTGAATGCGAGAACGGCAACTAAACTGTAAATAAATTTCATTTCTCTTTAATTAGATTGATTTGCCCCTAATTTACAACAATTGTTCCAATCCAAATCATTGTTTATCGCGCGAATCTATCCAAATAGTTACAGGGCCGTCGTTGATCAATTGCACTTTCATATCCGCGCCAAATTCTCCCGTTTCTACAGGTAGATCATGCGTCGAAAGTGCTTTTACGAATTGTTCGTACAACGGAATGGCAACTTCAGGTCGTGCCGCTTTGATGTAACTCGGTCGATTTCCTTTCTTGGTGGAGGCATGCAAGGTAAATTGACTAATGACAAGCAAACTCCCTTTCACATCCTGAACGGAAAGATTCATTTTGCCCTCATAGTCGGAAAAGATGCGGAGCTGCGTGATCTTCTTGACGAGCCAATCGATATCTTCTTGATTGTCTTCATATTCAATCCCCAAAAGCAAGAGTAAACCTTGCTTGATGCTCCCATGAACATTACCTTTTATGGTTACCGAAGCTTCCGATACACGTTGGATCAAAACTCTCATGCGAAAGGATTTTTACGGTGAATCTCATTCTCATCTTCCTCCATCAATTGCAAGTAAGTCTCATAACGAGATTCGAAAATTTCACCAGATTCAACCGCTGCCTTGATCGCACATTTGGGTTCATTGACGTGCAAGCAGTTGTGGAACTTACACTCGTTCATCCGCTCACGCATTTCAGGGAAGTAATGGGAAATTACCGCTTTTTCCAAATCGACAATTCCGAAGGCACGAATTCCCGGCGTATCGATAATGTATCCTCCAGTTTCCAGTGGATGCATTTCCGCAAAAGTTGTGGTGTGCTGTCCTTGTTGATGCGCTTTCGAAATGGCGCCCGTTTTTACATTCAAATTCGGATCCAATGCATTGATCAAGGTACTTTTTCCCACACCGCTATGCCCAGATATTACCACTTGTTTGTCCTTTATTTCATCACGAAGGAAATCGATGTTTTTGCTGTCTCGGGCCGATATTATTTCACTTGGATAGCCACACTCCTGATACATGAATCGAAGTGCTTCGATGTATTCCAGCTCATCTTCATCCAGCAAATCCGTTTTGTTGAATAGTAAGGTTGTGGGGATACGAAATGACTCAGCTGAAACCAAAAAACGATCAATAAATGCGAGATGCGTCACAGGCGATTTCAACGTCACAATCAGGTACGCACGATCGATGTTCGCAGCAATGATTTGCTTTTGCTTGCTGAGGTTCGTGGACTTTCGAACGATGTAATTCCGACGCGGTTCAAAATCTTCAATCATTCGATTGCCCTCGCCGTCAATTTCTTCAGAAACGTGAACCACATCTCCTACAGACAAAGGATTGGTCGTTCGCAAACCATCCAAACGCAACTTTCCGCGAATTCGGCAGTTTACAAGCGATCCATCAGGCATGGCAACGATGTACCATTTTCCCGTAGATTTTACAACAACACCTTTGTCTAACATGAGGCAAAAGTAATGAAGTCAGTTTGTTTTTGGTGCAGGAGTTTTCGCAGTACCGAACCATTTTTGGAATAAAACGCATGCGGTAAGGTCTCCAGTGACGTTAACGGCGGTTCGAAACATTCCAAGAATTCGGTCAATTCCGATGATGACAATCAATCCGCCGGTTGGGATTCCAGCACCTTCTAAAACAGAAGCAAGAATGATTACCCCGCCCCCTGGAACTGCTGGTGTACCAATGGATGCTGCAACAATCGTGGCGGATAAAAGAATGATCTCAATCAATGAAAGTTCGATGCCATAAGCCTGTGCGAGAAATACGGCGGATACACATTGAAAAAGTGCGGTTCCATCCATGTTGATGGATGCGCCGACGGGAATTACAAAATCGCTGATATTCGAAGAAACGTTCAGATCGTTGTCGGCGGTTTTCATGGATAGCGGCATTACAGCAGCCGAACTCGCCGTTGAAAAGGCAAGCAGCTGTGGCCCTCGGACGGCTTTCAAAAACTTCCATGGTGACATATCCGTAAAAATGCGAAGTACCAATAAATAAAAGGCGACTAAGATGACGAGTCCGATGAATACCACCAATATATAATAGCCCAAACCGGCGATGATATCGGAACCAATGCGCGCCATCAGCGCTGCCATCATTCCAAATACTGCAAAAGGAACCAATTGCATCGCCCAAGAAACAACGATCATGCAAATTTTCTGAATGGCTTCGGTAAAATGAATCACCGGATCAAAAAGTCGTTTGGGAAGTTGTGTGATCGCTACTCCAATAATGATGGTAAAGATGACTACACCTAGCATTTCCCCAGTTATCATCGCTTCTAACGGATTGTTTGGAATCAAATTGGCGATGGTTTCTGGTATCGAACTGGATCCTACGCTTTCTGTAGCGAGTTCCGAATTGCTATTAGATCCCGGTAATCCTCCCAATTTGTTCAGGTATTTCCCCGGTTGCATTGCATAAGAAAGCACCATCCCGATGGTAATAGAAACAACGGTCGTGATCATAAAATAGGTCAACAGTCGCAATCCCATCGATTTCAAATTCTCGGAACTGTTGCTAATGATCCCTGTAATAATCGACGCGAAAATCAAAGGAATCATAACCATTTGAACCAATCGGAGGAAAATCTGCCCCGGCATATCCAACCAGCTTGCCGCTTTCTCACTAATCGATGCCGAAACATACCCGTTTTGAGGATTTAAAATCAACCCCAAGGCAATTCCCAAGGCGATCCCAATAATCACTTTTGCCCAAAGTTGTCCCTTGATCAATCGCTGCAGGTGTTCAGAAAGATGATTCAATGGTTTGATCTCCATGTCCACAAAATTACTGTGCGAATGTTAACTCAAAATGATTTCCGTCAGTTTTATGCATCCGAGTTAACACCGAAGATCTGACGGTGCCCAACCGGTTCTTGCGTTTTTTCACCACAAAGGCACGGAAGCACAAGGTTTACCATAACATAGAAGTACACAAGATCGACCTTTTAGGTCGATCAGATTTAAGCGAGTCGTTACCTCTGATCATCACAACGTGATGATCTAGTGCACTTTTTCAACTGCGCTCGTCAAAAAATTAGTGCCTCTTGCACCTTTGCGGTTAAACATTCCTGCTTGTTTTTCATTGGAATGTATCCGTTTTACAGCACACCGTTATATCCATTGATTCCAATGATGGAATTATTGAATCAATGACGAATTGAATCCTTGATAAATGTGTAAATTCGTGCTTCAAACCTAATGACATGTCAATAGAGGTAAAAAACCTGTTCAAGTACTACGGCAATCAGGCCGCGGTGAAAGATGTTTCCTTCAATGTAGGAAGTGGAGAAATTGTAGGTTTTTTGGGGCCAAACGGTGCCGGAAAATCAACAACCATGAAAATCATTACGGGATATATCAACGCGAGTGGCGGAAGCGTAAAAGTGTGCGGTGAAGATGTTACCGTCGACACGTTGAACACACGACGCATGATCGGATATTTGCCCGAGCACAATCCATTGTATCTTGACATGTACGTGAAGGAATATTTGACGTTTGTTGGAAAAATTTATCACGTTCCTAATCTAAAGGCTCGCGTAGCAGAAATGATAGAGAAAGTGGGACTGGAAATTGAGCAAAACAAGCAAATCGGACAACTTTCAAAAGGATACCGACAACGTGTAGGTTTGGCTCAAGCAATCATTCATGATCCAGAAGTGCTGATTTTGGACGAGCCAACTTCCGGTTTGGATCCGAACCAATTGGCGGATATCCGAAATTTGATCAAATCAATTGGAAAGGAAAAAACGGTGATGTTGTCAACGCACATCATGCAAGAAGTAGAAGCCATTTGTGATCGCGTAGTTATTATCAATCGCGGCGAAATTGTGGCCGACGACAAAGCAAAAGATCTCCAATTGGAAGGGTCTGTACAGACTGTTTTTGTGGAGTTTGAAGGTTCGATTTCAAGAAGCAAACTCAAGAAGATTCCTGGAGTAGGCCGCGTGGAACAAGTAGGTGAAGGATGGCTTTTGGAGACCTCGGAAGACATGGACTTGCGAAAAACAATTGCCCAATTTGCACAACAAAACGACTTGCTTGCTGTAACATTAAGAAAAGAAGAGAAATCACTCGAAGAAGTGTTTAAACAATTGACCAAGAGTTAGTAATGCCCGAAAATTTTATTCAAGAATTGCAATGGAGAGGTATGATTCACGACATCATGCCCGGAACGGAAGAAGCACTTAACAAACAAGTCTCTAGCGGTTATATCGGTTTCGATCCAACTGCGGATTCCCTTCACGTAGGAAGTTTGGTTCAAATCATGATTTTGGTGCATTTCCAGCGCGCCGGACACAAGCCTTATGCATTGGTGGGTGGAGCTACCGGAATGGTGGGCGATCCATCAGGGAAGTCGCAAGAACGAAACTTATTGGATTCGGAGACACTGAATCACAATGTAGCATGCGTTCGAAAGCAATTGGAGCAATTCTTAGATTTTGATAGTGGAGCCAATTCAGCGGAGATGGTCAACAACTACGATTGGTTCAAAGACATGTTTTTCCTTGAGTTCATCCGTGATGTTGGAAAACACATTTCGGTGAATTACATGATGGCGAAAGACTCCGTAAAATCGCGCTTAGAAACGGGAATGTCATTTACAGAATTCTCTTACCAATTGGTTCAGGGATACGATTTCTACCATTTGAATAAACACCACAATTGTATCGTCCAGTTGGGAGGATCTGATCAGTGGGGGAACATTGTGACTGGGACAGAATTGATTCGCCGAAAGGGTGGAGGAGAAGCATACGCGGTTACGACTCCATTAATTAAAAAAGCGGATGGAACGAAATTCGGAAAAACAGAAAGCGGAAACGTCTGGTTGGATGCCGAAAAGACATCTCCTTACGAATTCTACCAATTCTGGTTGAACGCCTCCGATGCGGACGCAGAGAATTACATCAAAATTTTCACGTTGATGTCCCGCGAGGAAATTGAAAGTTTGATAGAAACGCACAAGGAAGCGCCGCATCAAAGAGCCTTGCAAAGATCCTTGGCTGAGGATATCACGACGCGTGTTCACGGTAAAGAAGCCTTGCAAACGGCCATCGTTGTGACCAACTTGTTGTTCGGAAAAGCGTCTCATGAAGATGTGGTTTCGATGAGCGTGAACGATTTCGAAGGAATGAAGGGCGCTGTGGATGTTGCTACCATCACCAAATCTGACTTCGGAGACGGGATCGGAATTTTGGATGCGTTGTCAGGAAAAACAGGCTTTTTGAAATCAAATGGTGAGGCCAGAACGGCAGCGAAACAAAACGCAGTTTCCGTGAACAAAGAGAAAGTTGATGATCGATTCTCAATTACGGCAGAAACCTTGATTCACAACAAATACGTGCTTCTCAGCAAGGGTAAGAAAAATAATTACCTTTTAATCGTAGAATAAGACAACTTATTCACTCGTAGTTACGTCTTTAACTTGACTGATTAAAAAGCTGATTTCCTAATCATTAGAAAAGTCTAGGAAATTGGTAGATTGATTCAGTTTTCGTTATTTTGAATCGTTAACGACTTAGTACGTATGAAACTACCACGATTGCTGCATCTTGTAGCATTTCTGCTAATCTCCTCGACAACGTTCGGACAAGGGGGAATTATACCAACTGTTGGTAAAGAATTCTGGATGGGTTACATGAACAATTATGGAACCTACGCCAATACTATTGACTTGCAATTATTCATTTCTGGAGGTACGGCTACCACAGGTACTGTGGAGATTCCACTTCAGGCTTGGTCACAAAACTTTACGGTAACCCCCGGAGCGGTGACGACTGTAACAGTTCCAACGGCAATGGCGCATCACGTGCTCAATGATGTTGTTGAAAACCGGGGGGTTCATATTACGACTCAAGATACCGTGAGTGTCTTCGCCATTAACTTCCATCCATATACCGCCGATGCGAGTAAAGTCTTGCCGGTGCGATCCATTGGAACCGAGTACATCGTAAGTACCTTCCAGGGAATTGGTGGTGGATTCCAGTTGAACTCAGAATTTTTGATTGTTGCTACGGAAGATGGAACGGAAGTGGAGATTACTCCCTCAGTTGCTACCTCTGGAGGTAATGCAGCAGGAGTTCCTTACCTTGTTCAATTGGACGAAGGAGAAACCTATCAGGTCAAGGCAGCCGCCAATAACACAGATTTATCAGGATCAACCATTGTAGGTACGGCAGCCAGCGGGTCTTGTCGACCTTTCGCTGTATTCGCAGGAGCCCAATGTACCAACATTCCGAATGGATGTACCGCCTGTGACCACATTTTCGATCAGCTTTTACCAACAGAAGCTTGGGGAGATGAATACTACATTGTACCATTCACAGGAACCTCAGGATACACGTACTCCGTAACTGCACGTGATAACGGAACTTCCGTTTCTATTGACGGAGGGGCACCGATCATATTGAATTCAGGTCAATCGCAGTTCTTCAACAACGTTCCAACTGGAGTTCAAGTAGTTGGTTCAGCACCAATCGCAGTAACGCAGTTCATGCAAGGGGTAACGTGTAGTATCACGGGTGACCCGGCAATGCTTTCATTGAATGGGGACGATCAGAAAATTTCCGATGTGACCTTTAGTACGGTGACTTCCGCAGTAATTAATCAACACAACTTAAATGTTGTTGTCGAAACCGCGGATATCGGTACGGTATTGCTGGATGGTATTGCAATTCCGGCGGCAAGTTTTAGCCCATTCCCAGCGAATCCATTGAACTCATATGCTCAAGTAAGCATCACCCAAGGAAGTCACAACATTACTGCACCAAACGGGGTAAGTGCATACGTGTATGGAACGGGAAGCGCGGAGAGTTATGCGTATTCGGTAGGATCTTTCCAGCCGGAACCACCTTTGGTTGTAGATACAGCATTATGTACGAATGATACGGTATTCTTAGCACCACCCCAGAACTTATTTAGCCCTGAGTGGACAACATTATCAGATACGACTACGGTGATTGGAACCAACAACCAGTTGATTTTGATTCCACCAATTGTAAACGATGTTTACATTGTTACAGGAAACTCATTGCTTTCTGGATGTGAAGAAGAGTACCTATTCAGTGTAGCTACTCCAACACCTCCAACGATTAATGCAACTGCGAGTGAGGATACGGTATGTATGTTTACCGATATCCAAATGGATGTTTCCATTGCTCCAACGGGAAGTTATGATATACTCTGGTCGCCAGGGTTCTACTTCGATGATCCAACGCAGCAAAGCCCTGTGCTAACCGCACTTGTCAGTGGATGGTACTATGTAGATGTAAATACAATCGGTTCTACGTGTAGTTCAGCACGAGACAGTATTTGGATCGAAGTAAACGGAGGAAGTATTGGTGAACTAGATTTAACAACGACCAATCCATTCATTTGTGCTGGCGACTCTACGCAACATAATTTGGATGTCTATCAAATTGTCCATTTTGATGATTTCAATGGAGGTAACGATCCGAACCTTTGGAACAACGTAGCTGGATTTACTAATTCAAACGTTTGTGGATCCATGACCGGAGACGCACTTCTTTTCGATGGCGGAGCGCCAAGGGTGGCCGAAACCGTCGATATGAACACGACGCAAGGAGGTACCATTGATTTCAGTATCAAAATTGCCAACGGTGCTGCACCTTGTGACGATGCCGAATTTGGTGAAGATGTCTTGTTACAATACTCGAACAATGCGGGAGGTACATGGACAACCATTTCGACACTCTTCGAGAATGCGTATCCGAACTTTACAGTACTCTCCGTTCCAATTCCAGTGGGGGCGCAAACGGCGGCAACACGTTTCCGTTGGGTACAACCAACGTTTACAGGAGTTGCGGAAGATGTTTGGGCTTTGGATAACGTATCCTTCCAAATGTTGGATAATACAGGATTCACTTTCACTTGGACGCCTTCAGGAGACTTGGCTGATCCAAACGCAACGACAACAATGGCAGGGCCTGTTGCCGATACTTGGTACGTAGTTGACATTGTTCAGGGACAATGTACTTACACGGATTCTGTTTTTGTTGAATTAGATGATTTCACTGTAGATGCAGGCCCAGATACTTTGTTATGTTTTACGGCGAACTACCAGATGCAAGCAACTACGAACTCAGCGAATCCGACGTATCAATGGAACCAAGGGCCAGTGCTGTCTAGTACGACGGTATTGAACCCTACGATTCAAACCGATACCACATTGACTTACACATTGACAGTTGACAATGGTGTTTGTACGATATCAGATTCGGTTACCGTAACATACATCTCTGGAACTACGGTTGGTTCTCTTGGAGATACTACGATTTGTGAGGGCGATTCCATCATCGTTGATATGACAGGAAAATCGAACATTCAGTGGTCACCGCTTACAGATATTACGAACCCAACAAGCACAAGTCCGATTTTCCACCCGACGGCAGATCAAGTGTACTATGTGACTTATACCACTCCATTGAACTGTTCGTTGATGGATTCTATTCGATTCTTTGTGAATCAAGCACCGAACGTAACGATTACTACTCCAGATACAACTGTTTGTGCAGGAGAGCCAGTCACCATCAATACAACAATTAACAACGTTCCGAACCCGACGTATGTTTGGGTTACAACGGAAACTACTCCTTCAATTACCACGAATACGGCTGGTGTGTACTGGGTAACTGCAACCTCTTCTTGTGGTTCGGATACGGATGCGATGACGATTTCTAACTTCGCTCCAATTCCATTGGATTTGGGTAATGACACCACGCTTTGTGATGGCGATGACTTGCTGTTGACGGTGACCATCCCTCAGAACGGATCGGCTCTTTGGTCGGATAATACGACAGGCGCGACTTATACCATCTCAACCACCTCTCAGGTTTGGGTAGAGCTTACAGATTCTAATGGCTGTGTGATTGCCGATACGATCAACGTGGATTATCATCCAGTAACTGTAGTTGATCTTGGCCCAGACTTCGATATCTGTGAGCACGAAACGGTTCAAATTGACGCAACGGTTCCAACGGGATCTACATACTTGTGGACTCCAGGAAATCAAACGACAGCTCAGATTGATGTGGATGCTGGCGGAACTTATACAGTGACGGTTACGGATGTCTACGGATGTATTAGTGATGATGATGTCATTGTCACGGAAATCCTAGCGCCAACCCCTGATATTGTGGGCCCAACAGATTACTGTATTACCGATACGGTGACATACTCCTTAACACAGGCTTACAACTCGTATGCATGGTCAACAGGAAGTGTAGCACCAACAACTGAATTATTTGGACAAAACAACGTCGTTGCGGTTGCCGTAACGGGGCCAACAGGTTGTATTGGATACGACACAATGAATGTTACTGTACACCAAGTTCCAACAATTACTCTTCAGCCGTTATATTACTTGTGTGATACGAATCAAGTTGAGGTAACAGCGGTATTGCCAAATGCTACTTCATTTACTTGGGATAATGGAATGACAGGCCCTACAGTTGTTTTGGGTGAAGGTGTTTACACGGTGACTGGAGTTGCGGTTTGTGAAGTGCAGGCATCAACTGAAATCATTGTAGGTCAAGTAGACTTTACTT
Source organism: Fluviicola sp. XM-24bin1 (assembly GCA_003149635.1). Taxonomy (GTDB): domain Bacteria; phylum Bacteroidota; class Bacteroidia; order Flavobacteriales_D; family Crocinitomicaceae; genus UBA4466. The sequence goes on along the minus strand of QCWI01000004.1, from coordinate 263,448 downwards.
TGGGTAACGATCGTCATATCTGTCACGATGAATCCGTATTCTTGGCGCCATTGATCAATAACTTAGATTCCATCTTATGGTGGAACAATGGATCAACAAGTTACTTATATACCCACGATGAGCCGTTTAGCTACTTCGATACTTTGGAGATCGTTGCGACGGCGTACGGTTGTGGAGACGTAACGGATACTTTGTACTTGTACGTAGACGATTGTAACTGTCCTTTCTTCGTTCCAAACACATTTACGCCGAACGGGGATGAGTACAACAACGGATTGCGAATTGAGCACGAGTGTCTATTCGAAGAGTTTGAATTCCGAATCTTCAACCGTTGGGGAGAAGTTATTTTCGAAGCGCAAACAACTGATTTCGAATGGGACGGAACTTACAATGGTCGTGTGATTCAAGATGGAACCTATGTTTGGCAAGCGGTGTATAAGTATGCGTACGATCAAGAAAGAACGGATGTCTTCACCAGAACTGGCCACATAAATGTGATCAAATAGCAGAAACGCAATATTTAAAATAAAGGGATTCGAAAGAGTCCCTTTTTTTTATGCTAGATTTTTGTGAATCGCAACGAAGAAGATTTGATTCGAATGAAGTACGATCCTCGCGCTAAATGTTGAATCGAAATTACCGCACCTGAATCCGTGGTTCCTGATGAAATTAACTCACCGGAAACACTCAAAATTTCATATTCCGTTCCGTCTTCGATTTCTCCATGAATATGAATTTCGTCCGATGCAGGAACCGGAGATAGTGAAAGTAAATCTGCATTTAATTGCGCCAAAGACACAGTACTGATGGTAACACAATCAGAAGTATCCGAACAGCCATCGTAAGTTACGATAACAGCATAATCACCGTTGGCACTTGGAGCAAAAGAAAGATTCGTTTCTCCATTGATTGGTTGGTTCGTGGAGCAATCAATCCATTGGTACGTCGCGTTGGTTTGTTGCGCAGTAATCACATTATTCGCTTCTGATGTCGTTACATCGACGGTAGTTACGGTTACATAGGTTGAAATGGTAGAATCACATCCGTGTACTGTGGTGAAATTGTCCACCTGAGAAACATCCGAAGTAATATTGGTCATTGTGGTTCCATCAGGAAAAGTGTACGAATCTCCTGAACAAATAAAAGCGTCTACTATTTCAGCCACATCCTCATGAACTGTAATATTTGTAATGATGATAGAATCGCAACCATTAACCGTAGTCAGATTGTCTGTTTGAGAAATGTTAGCAGTAATATTCGTAACCGTCGTTCCATTTGGGAACGTATATGACTCTCCAGAGCAAATGTCCGCATTCACAGTTTGATTGTAATCTGGATAAAGAACAACGTTGGTCGTGATGATGGAGTCACATCCTAAAGTAGTTTGAAGTGAGCTTGTATGACTTGTAGCCCCAGTAATTGTTTCGCTAGTACCATCTGGATAGGTCACAGTTTCTCCCAAACAAACACTTATGGATTCATTCAATGCGTATGCAGGATTTACGGATACCGTCCCGCTGGCAATAGTACTCGTACAGCCGTTCAATGTATATTCGACATCGTAAGAAGTCGTTACATATGGGCTAACCGAAATGGTTGCAGAAACATCTCCTGTGGTGATCCAATTGTACGAACCGCCTCCTGTTGAAGGGGTCGACGTCAATGACGCATTTTCACCTTCACAAATGGTCGTGTTGTTCACTGATACTGATGGCACTGGATTTACCGTCACGGTTGCCGTTTCTGTTGCACTTGCGCAACCATTGAGTGTGTAGGTAACATCGTAGGTCGAAGTAGTGGTTGGACTTACGTTAATGGACTGAGTTGTTTCACCTGTCGTGATCCAATTATAATCGCCGCCTGTCGTTGACGGTGTAGTAGTTAAAGTGGTGTTTTCCCCGTCACAAATGGAAACGTTATTCACCGAAATCGTGGGAATTTCATTGATGGTAACATTGAAACTAGTTGTATTACAACCGCTGTTATTGCATGCGGTCAAGCTTGCGCTGTACGTTCCAGAAGAAGCATAGCAAATATTCGTTGGGTTTTGATCCGTGCTGCTTGTGGTACTCGATCCTGGAAACGACCACGTCCAAGAAGTTGGAGAGTTCGTACTGATGTCCGTAAAATCGATGCATCCCCCTTCACAAACGGAAGAGGTAGAGGCCGAAATACCCGCCACTGGTGGCACAGACGGAACTTCATACCATTGCGCAATATAGTTCATGGGGCCGCCTTCGGCTTGCGTGTAAGCACCTCCAGCAAAGAAAATTCCGTTCCAAACCGTTGCTGATTTTACGTATTCATCGATTCCAACGCCGTCAAATCCTTGTCCCATCGGACTCCAATTCGTTCCGTCCCATTTGGCAATTTTATTACAAGCAACGCCACCCGCCGTAGTGAAGTATCCACCCACGATAAGGTTTCCATTGTATTCGTGAATCGCACGGCAATATTCATTTAATCCCGTTCCCAGCGGATACCAGCTGGATCCATCGTACAACGCAATTCCGGACATGTTGTAATCTACAACGCCTGCATTTCCGTCAATCAATTCAGGAAATTCTCCGCCCATGTACAGATTACCGTCGTTCGGGTTGACGTAAAGTACACGTACCGTTTCATTTACCCCACCAACAAGATCCACTCCGAAATTTCCTCCGATCCACTGACTGTTTGCATCGTCCCATTTAACTACGCCATCACTTGGTGAGTTCCCTCCAACATTATTGAAATCGCCCCCAACCCAAAGCTCACCATCGTAAACAGTCATACATCGAACATCGTTGTCCATATCGGTCACCGCTCCCATGGATTCAAATGTTTGCGTGGTTGTATTCCATCGAACCACTCTGTTCAATGGAACACCATTCGCTTGAGTAAAATCGCCTCCAATAATAAGATCGCCATTATAAACTGTACATGTAAGAACATCATTATTGAATCCTTGATCCAAAGCTGTCCATGAGGTTCCATCCCATACGGCAACACCATTGCATCCGGTGCATGGCTGAAAGTTGCTCCAAAAATCCCCGACTACGACTAGGTTTCCGTTCCAAACGCATCCTGCTCTAGCGACAATTCCAACGCCTCCACCTAGGCAAGACCAATTGGTTCCATCCCATACTGAGACTCTGTTACATGGATTATTATAACTTCCTAGATTGACGAGCTGCCCGTTCCAAACGAGCATTCCATGGCTACTATTATTGGTTCCGCCGCCGACGTCTTGCCAGGTTTGTGCATTAAGGGAAAATGAAGACAAAAGAAGTAAAAGGAATACGCTTCGCATGAGTTAGATAGTTTGTAGTCTGATCTCTCAACGAGAATAAATATTAAATAGTTGTCTGATACTGTTTTAGCTAGAATAATGTTCCGGAAACAGAAATTAATTACAGCAAAATCAACTCAAGAACGGTTGAATCAATAAATCGAACACTTAAGATGTTGCTTCAAAATCCATGGTTTATTCTACTTACATTGTAAGTACTTATGAAAATGAAACCGACTCGACAAGCGTTACGGAGGTGTGCCCTTTTGTGTTCCTTGCTGTTTTGCATGGTTGCGCCAGCGAAGGGACAGACGCTTGCCACGGTCGGTGATGATTTCTGGCTCGGATTCATGAACAATACCGGGTCGTCTAACGAAGAATTACGGCTTTTCATCACATCGCAGGTAGCGACTTCGGGTACGGTTGAAATTCTGTTGTTCGGTTGGTCGGTCAACTTCACAGTGGTTCCAAATGTTACAACGACGGTCATCGTTCCCTTGGGGATGGGAGAGACATTGTCGCACGATGTTGTTGATACGAAAGGGATTCACGTATATTTAAATGACGATATCAGTCTGTTTGCGATCAACTTCTCGGTATTCAGTGCCGATGCATCTAAAATCCTTCCGACCCAATCGCTTGGAACCGATTATCTCGTTTCGGCCTACCGTGGAATCACTAATATTACACGATCCGAAATGCTCATTGTTGCAACGGAGGACAACACGGAAATTGAGATTACTCCATCGGTTCAAACACAAGGAGGATTTCCTGCAGGAGTTCCGTATCTCATCAACTTAGATCAGGGAGAATGTTATCAAATCCGAGCGAATAACACGACTCAAGACTTAACAGGAACCCGAGTCACTGGAACGCTCACCAGCGGCGATTGCCGACCCTTTGCCGTGTTTGTAGGAGCGCAATGTGCGAACGTGCCAACGACATGCACCACCTGTGACCATCTTTTCGATCAGCAATTCCCCACGTTTGTATGGGGAACAGAGTATTACATGCCCAACTTTGAATCGACGGGCGTTTATACCTATCGCATTTTGGCAAAGGACAATGGAACTCAGGTATCGGTGGATGGAGGCCCTGTGCAAAGTCTCAATGCAGGACAATTTATTGAAGTAAATGATGAAGCGCAACCGCGTCAGATTACTTCGAACCTTCCAGTACAAGTGGTGCAACTGATGCAAGGGGACAATTGTTCTTTGAATGGCGACCCTGCCATGTTGATCTTGAACGCACATGACCAGAAGATTTCATATTCCTTAAAATGTCGAATCGTTAAGCCTTGATCCATCAAACTGGTCATCACTTCTGCCAATCCATGATTCCAAGAAATGTGCTTGAGTTCGACATCGGAATCTTTTTGTGCATATGTTCCGCTGTATGTTTCAACGATCGGATCCGATTTGAAATAGCGGTAAAAAACTGAATCATGATTATCATCGAACATCCAAACCACCGGATGAAATTCCGCGAAAATGAATTGACCACCTTTCTTGAGGAAACGATAAATTCGGCGTCAGTACCGCAGACGTCATTCAATTTTCTCGCTTGTTCAATTCCCGCATCAGAAAGATCGACTCCAGTAACTTTTGCCCCCATGCGACTCAATGAAATTGAATCTTGCCCAAAATGACATTGCAAATGCAAAATGGACTTACCCGAAACATCCCCAAGAAGTTCCAATTCAGGTGGGTTTAAACTGTTCTTCCCTGCAATGAACGCGTGTACATCATAGAAATCGCTTTCAAAATGAATGGGAACCTGATTGTTCCATGATTCTCTATTGACCTTTTTGTAATCCATCGTATTCGATTTTCCAAAGAAATAATCCTTGTGGTGGGACAGAGGTGGCTGCGGCCCCGCGATCTTTGGCTGCGAGGATCTTGGTCACTTCCGAAGGTGGTATTTTTCCCAATCCTACTTCCAGTAACATTCCAACCGTTGCACGCACCATGTTTCTCAAAAATCGATCGGCGGAAATTTCAAAGTACAATTGATTTCCGTCTGCTTCCCATTTCGCATGGGTAATGGTGCAGATATTCGTTTTAACGTCGGTATGTAATTTGGACAATGAAGTAAAATCTTGCTTCCCAAGAAGCAATTGAGCGGCTTCATTCATAGCTTTGAGATACAGTTCCTGAGGAAAATACAAGCTGCTTCTGGATGCAAACGGATTTTTCTGTTGATGAACAAAATAGCGGTACGTTCGTGCTGTAGCGCTGAACCGCGCATGCCAATCTTCCGAAACGCGATAAACATTTTGGATGGCAATCGAATCGGGGAGCATGCGATTCAATTTGAAGCGGAAATGATCCACATCTTTCACCGCTGGAATGTCAACATGAAGAATGTAATGATGGGCATGAACGCCAGTATCTGTTCGGCCGCAACCAACGACTGATATAGCTTGGTTTGAGTGCAATTTGCTCAACTGGGTTTCAATAACCTCTTGAACCGAGATGTCCTTCGGCTGTTTTTGCCAACCAAAATAATCAGTGCCGTCGTAACTTAATTCGAGAAAATACCGTTGTAAGGCGTCCGCACTGGGCTCCATTATTGTTTTAGATTACTGAGGAAAAACGAAATTCGTTAGGTCAATCTCGTACAAATCCATACTTGATTTCTGCCCAGTGATTTCCAATCCAGCGATGTATCCTTTCATGTTCACCGGATCAAATACGAAGTGCGTATCGTTGTTCACGGTATTGATTCCAGGACCCAAGTTCACAGGATCCGACCACTCGTTTGGCCCGGTGCGCATTGTAACGTAGATATCCGCTCCGCCCATTCCTTCTGCTTGACCGTCTGAACTATAGAACAAGTACTTTCCGTCTGGAGTAACGAAAGGCGTTGTCTCGCGACCAATCGTATTGATGTTATCTGGAAGTGGCTCTGCTGTACCCCAAGTTTTTCCGTTACGTTCTACGCGGTAGATATCCGTAGATTTCTTTTCACCTTTCCTATCCGATACGAAGTACATCACATTTCCATCAGCTGTCAACGAAGCCGCTCCATCAAAGAAAGAGGTGTTAATAGATTTGTTATCGATAGCTTTTGGGGAGTTCCAAGTTCCTTTGTTGTTCTTTTTAATGATACAGATGTCAGATACACGTGTCGATTTCTTCACGTCTGTCATCGTGTTGTTCAAAGTCACAACGGCCCAATGTCCATCCGCTGAAATCCAATTCAGGCAATCGAATCCATCACTGTTTAGTTTTCCTAGTTCATTGGAAACTTCGTCCCACATTTGCAATTCAGGATCGAAAGCAACACGGTATGTATCTTCAAAATACAACTGGTCATCTGGATTCATATTACCTCCAGTCGTATTCGATCGACGCGAAACAAAGTATAAAACGGTGTCCTCACCTGACAAAACGATGTTGTAATCGTGGTATCCTGAATTGATATCACCTTTCATGCGTACTCGCTCGAATTTTGCTTCTCCATCCAACACCTTCTTAGCGTATTTACACTGATCGATATTGTGCTGAATACGAAGTTCGTTCACACGTAGCTTGGATAATTTCTCCATCGCCAATTCGTAATGCTTGATAGCCTCATCCAATTCGCCATTTCTGTGGTAGGCCAATCCAAGGACGTAATACAATTCATCTGTCACATCTTCTTTACCCATTTCTAGGGCTTCTTTGGCATATTTCAAGGCGTATCCGTAGTTGTCCATACGGTAATGACACTTTGCAATCCAGTATGGAGCTCGCCATGTGTAAGGATCTTTCACCGCCGCTTGACGGAATTTGATCAATGCGTCACGTACTTTTCCTTCTCCCCATTTCGTTTTACCGTCTTCAATCATTACGAGGGCAGCAGAACGATCTACCAATTTGCTGGTAGAATCTGTTGGACTTCCAAATTCAACGGATCCAAAGGATAAATTAACGGCCAATACAAACAAGCAACTTAGCGCGATACGGTACAATTGGTTCATAGTAATTAATTTGTAGTTGCGTGGGTAGAACAAAAGTCGTGCAAAACAACGAAAAAATCCATTTTACTCGGATTCTTCTTCTTCTAAAGTATCTATTTTTTGTGAGTAAACGTTTGTTTTTAAGTCTACAAGACCGTCCATGGCAATCGTTGTGGCTACAATTGTAAGAATTGGTGCTATGGATGCACAGGCCCACAAACCGAAATGTTTTAAGAATGTTACTAATTCGAAATTCGACCAGTTGAAGAGAATTCCTACGTCTACTGGGACGAAAATCAATAAGGAATAGATACTTCCAAGAGCTACAGCCACACCACGGTGGTCACGAACAAAATGAATACTTTGATCCATATCCATTCGAACTCGCTCTAGGACGTAATCCATAAATCCGAAACCATAATAGAAACATCCAACCAAATAGGTGAGATAGAACAACGGAGATTCGCCAAACTTGGAACCGCTCATTATATAAGTAATGATCAGAATTACAACGAAAATGGTGTATTCCCACATCATATTTCGAACTACGATGCGCATGGCGCGCTTAACGTCGGCAACTAATTGTTTGAAGTTGAAGGGATACGTATTTCCAGTAAGAATCTTCTCGGTTCGCATACTGATTTCCGAAAGAAGAGGCGAGAGGATGATAATTACGAGGTACTTCGCAAACTTCATGAGTAAGAACGCGACGGTCAATTCTAACATTACCTGAATCAGAAACCAAACGATTTCATTCATGTTGTCGGCCGTGGTAGGGATGTAACGAGATTGAATCCAATCCCCGATTTTATAAATCACTAACATTAAAACCGCTGGAATCAAAAAGAACCAGTACATCTTATGTTCATGAATGAACTTAATGGCTTTGATGTAGGATTTATAGCCGAAAATGAGGTTTCTCAGAAATCGCATAGTCAAAAATAAACAAAGCATTCAATATCCCTTAGTTTCTAGGGTATTTGTATCTTTGCGCTTTCATTTATTGTGGATTCACAAAGCAAAATCGTATGAATTTCAGCAGTTTAACAGCCATTTCTCCGGTCGATGGAAGATACCAGGGGAAAACGCAGGAATTACAATCGTACTTCTCTGAATTTGGTCTAATTCGTTACCGTGTCATCGTTGAGGTAGAGTACTTCATCGCCATGGTAGAGTCTGGTGTAGCACCATTGCAATCTTTTCCTAAAGAAAAATATCAGGCATTACGCGAGATCTGTTCGAATTTTTCAGAAGAGGATGCACAGTGGATCAAGGACACGGAAAAAGTGACCAACCATGATGTGAAAGCCGTAGAGTACTTCGTGAAAGAGAAAATGCGCGAAATGGGATTGGATGCCTATTTGGAGTTCGTTCACTTCGGATTGACTTCACAGGACATCAACAATACATCGGTTCCATTGTCATTGCGCGATGCGGTGAAAGAGCAATACATTCCATTATTGGATGAATTGATTGGCTCTTTGGAAGGATTTGCGCAAGATTGGAAGGACGTTCCTATGTTGGCAAAAACGCATGGTCAGCCAGCGTCACCTACACGATTAGGAAAAGAAATTCAGGTATTCTCTGAGCGATTGAAAATTCAGAAGAAGCAATTGGAAGCGATCGATTACTCGGCAAAGTTTGGTGGTGCTACAGGAAACTTTAACGCTCATCACGTAGCTTTCCCTGAAAACGATTGGGTAGCGTTTGCCAACAACTTCGTAGATAACATCCTTGGATTGAATCGTAGCCAAACAACAACGCAAATTGAGCATTACGACAATCTTGCTGCTTTGTTCGACGTCTTGAAGCGGATCAATACCATCATTTTGGATTTGGATCGCGACATGTGGATGTACATCTCCATGGAGTACTTTAAGCAAAAATTGAAAGAAGGAGAGGTTGGATCTTCAGCAATGCCGCACAAAGTGAATCCAATTGATTTTGAAAACTCTGAAGGAAACATTGGGATCGCCAATGCACTTTACGAACATCTTTCAGTGAAATTGCCCGTTTCTCGTTTGCAACGTGACTTGACGGATTCAACAGTACTTAGAACGATTGGTGTACCTATGGCGCACTCATTCATTGCCTTCAAAGCGACTTTGAAAGGATTGAGCAAATTGTTGTTGAATGAAGCAGCATTTGAAGCGGATCTAGAGCAGAATTGGGCAGTAGTAGCCGAGGCGATTCAAACCATTTTGCGTCGTGAAGGATTCCCAAAACCGTACGAGGCATTGAAGGGATTGACAAGAAAAAACGAGGCAATTACCAAACAAACTGTGCATTCTTTCGTAGATTCGTTAGAAGTGTCCGATGCTTTAAAAGCGGAATTGAAAGAAATTACTCCTCAAAACTATACGGGGATTCAATTGGTGAAGTAACTAGCATTGGACTGATTTTTGAAGTTCATTAGCTAGTGAGATTTAGATTCATCATACTTTTACTTTTTTGGGCAATGCCTTCTCAGGCACAGGATTATGCTGTGGACTGGGGTGAAATGCAACGTTCTAATGGACGTATGATACAGATTTTACCGGATTCTATGGGTAATTTCTACGCTTTGCGATGGGTCGGTGGAAATTTGATGGGAAGCTATAAAGTTTCACGTCACGATAACCTCGAACAAGTAGCACGCGGATCTATCTCACTGCAAGTTCCCGGAGGTATTGGAACCTTTGAAGGGCTTCGATTGGTTGGAGATCGACCGATTGCGTTTTTATCAGACAAACGCGGCGATACACGTCTGCTCTTCATGCAGGAATACACGAAAGAGGTAGAAAGAACCAATGAGCCTATCGAATTGGCATCGTATGCGGTGGATAAATTGATTGATCGCGGTTGGTTCGATGTGATTCAATCCAATAATGGTAAATATTTCGCGGTAATTTGGGAGATTCCTGGCAAGAAGGAAGAGCGAGATCGATACGGTTTCCGAATTTATGATACGGACATGAATGAAATCAATGAAGGGGATTATCGACTTCCGTTCACGTCAGAACTATCAACGATTCACGGACATTATCTTTCTAATGATGGCGATTACTTCTTGTCAATTTCGGAATACGAAAAAGGAGAACGAAATTCCATTTTTAGAGACAATCGCGAATTTGTCGCCTTGCACATTTATCACATCGCACAAGACGGATTGCAGGATTATAAATTGGATGTAGACGATCGACGCATTATCGCAATGACCTTGTCCACGGCTACAACCGATAGTTTGACCGTTACGGGGATTTATGGAATGAAAGATACTCCAGGTGTTGACGGCGTTTTCTATCAGCGCATCGATTTGAGAAAGGGCGAAGCTACGATGGAAGGCTTTAAAAAATTCGATCAGGATTTTATTACGCAGGATTGGTCGGAGCGGGATATCAACCGTTTGGAGCGTCGTGAAGAACGGGGAGTGGCTGCCATGCCTCAATTGTATAATTATCGAATGCGTGAGGCGCACATTCTGGATGACGGGAGCATCGTCGGAACTTTGGAGCAGTATTACATTCAGGTAAACACAAACAATACGGGACAAACAGGCGATTTCTCCAACAATTACCACTATTACTACAACGATATTATCGCGTATAAAATAGATGGCGAGGGGCAATTCGATTGGGTTTCAAAGATCAATAAAATCCAGGTTTCCACGAACGATGGCGGCCCTTACAGTAGTTACGAAAGTTTTGTAGCTGATGGAAAATTGAATTTCATCTTTAACGATCATATCAATAATTACGATGAAAGCGGCGACTTCATTGACAACCGATTGATTTACGCAGCGAATTACTCAAGACGAAGAAATGTCGTGGCACTGGCAAGCGTCGATCTCTCATCAGGTGTTATTGGACGAAAGCCTTTCTTCGACAGAGAAGATATAGGTGCTCTGGTAATGCCGAAGTTATTCAATGTCAACTATCGCAGCAACGAGGTTCTGATCTATGCCATTTGGGGTCGTAAAGAGAAGTTTGGATTGTTGAGATTCTAGGAGAATAGACCGCTGCGCTCAAAGAGAAAAGATGAAAGACTCTTTCTCCTAAATATACTTAGAGATCAATCTTCAGATTTTGATTTCAGAAGAATCTTCAATTTCTCCTTTTCATCATCAGAAAACGTATATTCGCTTAGATGTCGGAAACGCTTCGATTGCATCAATTCATCCAGCGAATCGCTATCACGGAAGTACTGACGGCAGTCTCTGCAAATCGACTTATGCATCCCGATAGCAAGACGATCACCTAGCGTGATCCGTTCTACTTTGGATCGCTCTATAAGTTCCGTTATTTCCTGACAGTCTTTCATTGAAATTCAGCTTTTCCAAGGCAATCACGCAACAACAATTTTGCACGATGGATGATTACCCATAAGTTGGAAGGAGTGATTTCCATTTCCTTACAAATATCGTCGCTAACTTTTTCTTCTAGATATTTCGAGGCGATAACACCACGCCATTTCGGAGGCAACTTTTCGATACAATTATACAATTCCATCGTTGCTTCTTCTCTGGTGATTTGATCCACAACCGTTTCAACCGAGGTGCTGTTTTTCTTCTCAACCAACCAATGTCTGGCTTTGCCTTCCTGATCAAAAAAAGAGGATACGGGATCGGTATAACGCGTTTCTGCCTTTCTCCAATGGTCGATGATCTTTCGATTCAGAATACTCGTTAACCAAGTACGAATGTTACTTCGGTTTTCGAAGCTGTCTAATTTGGTGATGGCCGATACGAAGGTATCTTGAACTAGATCCTTGGCTAATTCAAGGTCTTGCAATTTCGACATAGCAAACGACAACAAATAATCGCTCTGCTCTTCTACCAACTTCCCTGTATCTATGATATTTTCACTCACTTTGAAAAAAGTTTCTTAAAACGTCTAACGAATGTAAAAAGTAAGAGAAATATGGAGACGAAGCCAAAACTACGCCCCAAAACATCCCCGTATTCTGAATAAACGGTTGAATTGCTATTAAGGTTGATAGTGGCATTTACGGCGGCCTTTTCCATCCACTTTGTTGCATGAAGAATATCACCTCTTTGGTTTACTACACAAGTGGTTCCGGTGTTTGCTGAGCGCAAGATACTGCGTCGATTTTCAATGGCTCTTAAGCTTGCAAAGCTCGCGTGCTGTTTGTAGCCCGGAGTGTCTCCCCACCAACCATCGTTGGTGATTATGCAAATTACTTCTGCACCTTTCCTGCACTGCTCAGCAACGAATCCTCCGAAAATGGATTCATAACAAATCACCGGGGCGAACTTGAAATCCTTGGATTCGAAAATTTTTGGTGAATTTTCAATGCCATATCCTACTTGAGTTCCGTCCATGGAAATCGCCCACTCTGACATGAAAGGGAAAGTATTAGCAAATGGAACTTTTTCTACGCCTGGAACCAACTTCGATTTTCGAATAAATACCGGTTTTCCTTCCGAATCAATGTGGAGTGATGAATTGTAATCCTCTTGGAATGAACCGTCACCCAACGGTCTAGTGGTTACCGATTTGCGTTTATCGAATGTCCGCGAACTAGCTACTCCCCATAAAATGTCGGCATTGTTCAGGTACGGTTGAGCACTTCTGAGTAATCCATACAATCTATTGGATTCAATGCGGTCTTCTCGGATATCCCTCCAGTAGGCTGTTTCTGGAGCAAGAACAATATCTGTTTTCGGCGTAACGATCTTTACTGCTTGATCCAACATGTCGCGAGATTGCAATAAAGGATCGGAACCAAACTTCACTGATGGCATACCGTCGTCGGGTTGCATAGGATCCAGATTCGGTTGAATCAAAACGGCTTCGATTGGATCTTTCTTCTCTTCATACGAGTAGTACGTAATCAGGGAGATTGTCATCGGGATAATGAGAGCGGCTCCAGCCAAGTAAAATAGAGGCGTTTGTATGCGCCAAGTCTCTTTCCTTAAATAGACATTCTCAAGGGTTCGGAATAACAATAAATTGATAACCAAGACCCAAAGGCTTCCACCAAGGGCACCCGTCACGCTGTACCATTGAATCCAACTTGGATGGATGCTGAAGACGTTTCCGAAAGTCAGCCATGGCCAAGAACTTTCCCAGTCGTAGTGGAAGTATTCAAACCCGATCCAATACAGCACCAACGCAATAATTCCTTCCTTTTGGCCCACATATTTTTTGGTCAGATGAAAGGCGTAAAACGCAAGGGTCATTAGCAAGGAATTCAGCAAAAATGCCAATGCTGAACCTCCCTGACTGGCGTTCCAAACCCACCAGGTAGTGCCGATGTTATAAATGAAAAAGGTAATGTAAGCATGAGTGAAAATCTTCCCAGAGCGATAGTTCTGTCTAGAAACGTACGATTCAACAAATAAAAGTGGAATCCAAGCAACGAAAACCAAAGGGGTAAGACTTCCAGTGAAAGGAAAACAAAGCACCATGAGGAGTCCTGATAACGTACTCAATAAATAGCGTTGTGCCTTGCTCAATTTCATCGGAATAAAAGTAGGGAGAAAAAATCAGTTGAGCGCGGTCTAAATCGAATTCTAATCAACCGATTTCTTGATATATGGACGGGCTTGTTTGAGTCCTTTTTCGAGTTCTGAACCAATTTGGTCTTCGATGTCGGTGAACAAGAGCGATAAGTTCCATGGATACGGAATCTCACCTTTAAGATAGAACGTTACTTTGCTTTCGTTGGCTCCCGCGTCTTCAAAAGATACTTTCATATCGCCGCTGATACTCTCGGGTTCCTCTAATTCGATTTTGTACTCTATACTTTCATTCTCTTCAATGGCCACGATTTCTTGTTTACCCACACCCACGCGTTTGTCAGTACTTTTCCAGCAGATGCTGTAGCCAATTTCACCCGGTGTTCCTTCGTACCAAATCTCCGTTTTTGGGTCGTAGTTGAGCCAGACATTGAAGTCTTCCTGATGTTCTAGGTTTTTAAAGTAGTTGAAGGCAATTTGGCGATTGGCTGGAATGGTTTCACTCCGTTTCACTTCGAAAGATCGGTCGACGAAGAAAGCGATCACCATCACAATACCGATCAACGAGGCAATTGCCACGAGAAGTTTGAGTAGAAATTTCATGGTAGTGTAGTTCGTAGTTCACTAGAATATGGCAATTCCTACCCAATATATAAAAGAACAGCCCCCTGAAACAGGGCGGCTGTTATAGTAATTAACGTTGCGATCATAATTATTCGAAGATAATCGTCATCTCAACACGTCTGTTTTTCTGTCTTCCTTCAGCTGTGTTGTTGTCAGCGATTGGTTGAGTTTCACCGAAGAACAATACGTTTAGACGGCTTCCGTCAATTCCTTTGCTCTCCATGAAACGCTTCACTGCTTCAGCACGCTTCTTAGATAGGATCAAGTTGCTTTGTGCATCACCTTGGCTATCGGTGTGACCTGCAATCTGCAACTTCCATTCTGGCTTCTTGTTCAATACTTCAGCCAACTCACTCAACGATGGGACTGACTCATCCTTGATGATGTCTCGTGCTGTCTCGAACTCTAGGTTATCGAAGGCAGTCTGCAAGATCTCTTGAACTTCTTCTTCAATCTCAGGACAACCGTTCTTACCTTCTTCAGTTGAAGGAACACCAGGAACTGTAGGACAGTCATCATCTTTATCAAGGATTCCGTCTTCATCGGTATCAGAGTAAGGACATCCCTCGTTTTCAACCGGACCAGCGATGTATGGACACTTATCGTCTTTATCCAACAATCCGTCTTCGTCAGTGTCTGGCCAAGGACAACCGTTGTTCTCTTGAGGTCCAGGGATTTCTGGACAATCATCCAAGAAGTCAAGGATTCCGTCGTTATCTGTATCTGGACATCCGTTGTTTACTAATGGACCAGGAACTTCTGGACAAGCATCGTCTTCATCTTTGATTCCGTCACCATCCGTATCTGGACATCCTTTGAATTCAGCCAATCCTGGAGTTTCAGGACAGTCATCTTCCGGATCGATGATTCCATCTTCATCCGTATCCGGACATCCTTGCAATTCAACTTTACCTGCAATTTCAGGACAGTTGTCATCTTTATCTGGAACTCCATCTCCATCTTTATCCGGACATCCTTTGAATTGCTCCAATCCTGCCTCTAATGGACATTCATCTTCTGTATCCTGGATTCCGTCACCATCCGTATCCGGACATCCGCGGAAAGCCCAAACACCTGGGGTAGTAACACACTCATCCAAGTCATCCGATACAAGGTCACCATCTTCATCAGAAGGGTGTCCATAAAGAACCGGAACGCGCAATCCTGCGTAGATTCCTGTTCCTCGGATCTTACCAAAGGCAAACAACGTTCGGATGTCTGTAAATCCTACGGTAATTGGCCCGAGTCTCGTGGCAAGTCCTGCGCGGAAACCAGAGTATTTATTAATTGCCATTGGCACGTGTAGTCCGAACCATGCATGGTCGAAACTTGGCGTGATCGACAACTGATTTGCTGTACGTACACGGTGTGGATTACGACGGTTCTGGATACTTGCTATACCCGTTACGTTTACGTAGAACCACTTGTAAATGTGGTAATCGAACTGCAAACTAACTGCAGTTGGCAATTGCATGAAGAACGTTCCTTCGTCGTCTGCAGGTGTCCAGCTAGGATCGTTTGTAATCAATGAATCCACAATACTGTCGAAACTTACCAAACCTGAAGCTTCGTCAAATACAGTCAAATCGAATAAGTTGTTGCTGTTCACGTTAAAGTCTTGAGAGATACCTCCTTTTTCGAAACGCATTCCTCCAATGTCAAGGATCGAAGCTCCTACGCGCATTTTGTATTTGTCTTGGTCACGACGCCAGATGTTTGTTTCACCATCCATGTCGTATTTGTATTCTTTCCAATCAGGGCGCCATTCGTACACGAATCCTAGATCCAAACCAAGTCCGAATTTTGATGCCGATTGAGGAAGACCTGATTCAGGCGTATCTCCTTCTAAAAGTCCTCTTGAGTGACCGTAAGCAAAGTCACCAGATAAGTACTGTGTGGTATCGTCGTTGAATAGGTTGTAGCTCAAGTTATTTGTGTGCACGTAAGCAGCAGTATAACCTTGGAGCCATTTTGCTTTTCCTCCAGCCTTCATGAAGTGTTCTCCATCTTCACGAATCACCTGTGAATACACCAAACCGTATTCGGCCCATGACATGTGGTTCAAGTTCAATAGTTCTTCATCAAACTGCTGATTCCACAAACTTTGGATCTCCAAATCGTTCTCCGCAAGCAACGCCAATTTTGGATCCACATCATCTATGTTCGTAATAGATCGGAACTTCACCGTAGCTCCTACCGCGATTTTACGGTTGATGTGGAACATGAAATTCAACACATCTACTTGAACGTTGTTATAGATCCCAATTTTCTTCGTTGAGGTGGCATCGTAGTTACGGAAGATATAAGGATTTAGATCTTGCGCGGAGTCACCTAATGGAATTGCCCAGTCATTGTGCGGATTTGATCCACCGTTGATGTACAAGTTGTTTCCTCCTGAAACATCTGGGCGGAATGATTTTGTCCACCACTTCGGCATGTCGCGCGTGTCGAAGTAACCTGCATTTGTCCAGAAACTAAAATTCGTGCTGAACAAATTGACATCGGTTACAAATCGACCATCTACGAAGCTCGCAGGCTGAAGATCGATTCCCATGACACCGGCGTAATTACTTCCGGTAATTCCGAGATAATTTTGAGAAAATCCTGTAAAACACAGGTTGAGTGCAACAAACACTCCAAGTAGTTTTAGCGTTTTCATTAGTTTTCGTTTGGTTTTCAGTCCTCAATATACTGTATCACAAATTGATCTACAACTGTTGTAATGCATTTCGAGTTTCCAACCGTTTGCAAATGCACGCGTGTTTGTCCCTCTAAGGCTTTGTTACTCAATTGTGATCCGTCAGTACCGTACAAATATACATTATTCTCCAATGCATCAATAACGCAGATATAGGTTTTCCCAGATTCGAGTGTTTTGATGAAAATATCGCCTATATCGCTGAAGGGAAGGGCGATTTCACCGAATCCGATACCTTCTTCGTTGAGCAACGAAAGGGTGTTTCCAGTTTGGATAGCCATAGCCTTTTTATTGAGGTACAGGAGTTTACCGTCTGGATAGCGGTCAATGTTGTCGCGTCTACCTTTTTGATCCATGCGCACCAACGCGTTGTCTGTAATTGAGAATCGGAACAATTGATTTGGAACTTTCACAGATTTGGAGCCCGGAAGAATTTCAAAAGATCGCAAAGCACGACGTTTTTCAATCTCGTACATCGTGAATTGTACCGTATTCGAGGCTACACCGGCAAACAAGCGTTTTTGACTCACCCAGATGTCGATTGGTTTTTGGATGGGATGATCAATTTTGAAGACGTCCAATTCTCCACCTTTGGCATTCAACTGCAGGAGTTTGTTATTAGCAGTTCCAACGAGGAAATAACTACGTTCGCGCCATCGGTAGAATTTCGTAGGTGCCGTGATTTCACCATCGATAGTAACCGGGAATCCTGTAGCGTCGTTTCCTTTTAAGTCCCACAAATACAGTTGCCCCGACGTGTTAAGGTGCACGTACATCTCGCCATTGTAGTGTAAGTCAATTAGGGAAATCGAACCTATGATTTTATCATCGATTTTCTTTTTCCAAGCGAGCTTCCCCGATGTGTAGCAAGCAACTTCTCCTTGGGTTCCAAGAACGACAACGTTTCCTTTACCTGATAACACTACGAAGTCCTTGATGTCAAAACCGCAACTCAGGTTTACTGAAGCACTCAATTCTTTTGTGGTTTCAGGAACTGGGATTCCCGTGTATGTTTCCATTAAACGGCCTTGATAGACGGATTTGGAGTAACTCTGCTCTTCGCCTACAAATCGTTCGGAAACGGCTTTTGGCAATTCCCCGAAATAGCGATAACGGGTATTAGTACTTGAGGCGATGGTGCTTCCTAGTTTGTAATCGGCGAGCATTTTATCGCAGGCAGCTTCGCTTTCAGAAAATACAACGAGATCTTCGAGATATTTAACCACGTAAGATCCTCCGTTTGCTGGAAAATCCTTCATTAGTTTATTCTCAAAGCGATTGCTATCCAAAGATTGATTGATGTCGTTCAGGATAAGAATGGGATCTTGCCCGCCGAGATAATCGGAAACTATGACCTTCTCACCATCGTAATCTGCTACAACGAAACCGTTCAAAAGCCATTGATACATCGGCCCAGTAGCGAATTCCTGATCAAGTGTAGCATAATAATCACGTTCGTAGAAGTGATAACTGGAGATGTTTCGTGAAACCAATCCGGCGAAAATCGACTCATCTTTAATTTGCGCGCCTTGTTCAATGTTCGCATTTCGGGTAACGAAATTGACACGACCGTTGGCTTTAAAATAGATGTCCGTTGTGTTTTGAATGCCTTTATCAGCGAATGAGATCAAACTTGCTGAGGCTTTTTTATCGACTGGAAAAATGTTTGATTCATCTCCCTGATGCTCCATAGTTCCCTTGGATAGGTAGAGTCCCGTTTTGTAATATTTCCCTGAATATCCGTCGATTCGAACTTTAGAGCCGTCAATTTGAGGTGATTTTCCTTTGAACAATGTTTTGATCGCAGCACTGTTCCAATTGTCCTCGGAGATCAATAAGAAATGAGGTCGTTTCTGACTGAAATATCCTTTTTGATAGCTGCTATCGTTCAGTGATTTGATCAAATCAAGTGTTGGGGCATCTCTGAAGGATTCGATGGCGTCGAAATTGACTTCATCGGGACGAATTACGACCAATAATTGCCCGTCTGCTTCTGAAAAAACGATTTCTGGAACGTAATTATTCTTGGAGCTGGCAATGTCCCATGCATAATACGTGATCCATGCAAGACTTGCGATAAACAGTACGCCGAGAAGTACGCGTTTGAACATACGTTACCATTTTTACCAAAAATAGAAAGAACGAAGGCTGGATTTTACTCTGTAAAAAGTAGAAATGAACAAGTCTCTGTTTACTCTAAAAGAGTTCTAACTGTTCAGGAGGCAATAGGGTGAACGATTGACGATGGTACTTGCAATCGCCGTGATTTTGGATTCCCAATCGATGCTTTTTAGTTGGGTAACCTTTGTTGCTCGCCCAATCGTACATGGGAAATTCTTCAGCGATTTCTTCCATGTAGTCGTCGCGATAGGTTTTTGCCAAAATAGATGCGGCTGCAATGGACAGGTATTTTCCATCTCCCTTTATGATACAAGCATGCGGATATTTCGGATGTGGATTGAATCGATTACCATCAATTAATAGGAACTCAGGACTTTTTTGAAGCGCGTCCACAGCTCGGTGCATGGCAAGGAAACTTGCATTCAGAATGTTGATTTTATCAATCTCCTCAGGGTGTACGAACGCAACGGCATGTGCCAAAGCTTGTTCTTCAATGATAGGTCGGAGTGCTTTTCGTTTAGATTCAGTGAGTTTTTTTGAATCGTTCAGCAATTCGTTTTCGAAGTCGTCTGGGAGGATCACCGCTGCAGCAACCACGGGGCCTGCAAGGCAACCTCGGCCCGCTTCGTCACAGCCCGCTTCAAGCTGTCCTTCATGGTAATGGAGCAAAAGATCACTCATACAAACAAATTTGGCAAAAATATTGTAGATTCGTTTGGCTGAAACAACGTTTCGAACTAATTATACGTCATACTAACAAAAGAAAAAGATACCATGAAAAAATTGATCTCTACACTGGCATTCGTTCTCGGGGTTGTTGCTTTGAGTTTTGCACAGGACGTGAAGAATACTGCAATGTCACAAGGGGCTGCTGAATTGGCAACTAGTAAGGAGTCTGGAACTTACGTTTACACATTGCCTGATGGAACAACGGAAGAGCAAGTAACGAGTGCGGCTTCTTACTATCCTGATTACTTCACTGTTTCATATGATGCTTCATCGCGTGAGGCTACCGTAACTATTAAAGGTGAGCAAGCGCAAAGTTCTCAGATTATGATCCGTTTCCTTTCTGGATGTGGTGTGAGATACGTAGATGTAGATGGTGAGAATCACCAGTTGAATTTATTCTACGCTGAGTACCTGAAATAAATTTTCTTAAAAATATGTTATACCCTGACTCTTAACGGAGATCAGGGTTTTTTTATGCGTATCTTTACGAAAGTTTTACAAGAAATCTAATTAATCGACTATGAAAAAATACATGATCGCGTTTGCAGTTGCAGCCATTGCTATCGCATGCTCAGCTCCAGAATCTGATTCTGTTCAAGATGAAAAAGAAAAATTGGGAAAAAGCTATGGCCCAGTAAAAGTGGATGTAAGCAAAGCCATTTCTGTGGCAGATATGCTAAAGGATTTTGAAGGTAAAGAAGGAGAAGTAGAATACACAATTGAAGCAGATATTTCAGAAGTGTGTTCGAAAGCGGGATGTTGGATCAATATCGATAAAGGAAACGGAGATACGTTTATGGTTCGTTTCAAGGATCACTTTACAATTCCACCGAAAACGGAAGTTGGAACGGGTGCTTACTTGCACGGTGTAGCCTTTATGGATACGATTCCTGTAGCAGATTTGCAGCATTTTGCTGAGGACGCTGGGAAGAGCGAAGAAGAAATCGCTGCTATCACAGAGCCTGAGTTTGAAATTAACTTTATTGCAGACGGAATTACTTTGAAGAAGTAAGCGATTGCTTTAAGAGAATTGGAGCCCTGATGTCGAAAGATGTCAGGGCTTTTTTGTGGGGTTAAATTGAAGGCTTGCAAAATCACATTATAGCGATATTCGAATATTCCTATATAACTAAATGGTTATAAAGCGAATTAGTTTTTTCTCGGGTCGGTCAAATTATCTGTAACTTCTGTAGTTACAACAAAAAAGGCCGTCTCCCGACGACCCTTTCATATGTTCTAATCGAATTACTTTCTAGTAACAGTATCCATTTGCTTCGATCAACTTTTGAGCGATTAATTGTCGTGCTTCTTTCACATTGAACGGTTGCGTCTTCGTGAAGCGCTTCAATCCCATCATCATCATGCGCAGTTCATCGCCTTCAGCGAAAGAGTTTACTGCATCTTTACCTGCTTTATTGATCTTGTCTGCTGTATCGTAGAACAAGGTTTTAACGATAGCGATTTGTTCTTTGCACGCCCCTTCTCCTTGCGCATCAATCATTTGCTGAACGCGCAACAAGGTCGATTCTGCGATGTAGGTATCTATGGACATGTCAGCGATGTTCATCAAGACTTCTTGTTCTTTCGCTAGCGATTGCATCAACTTTTGAACCGCCGATCCAGCAACCATTAAGATGGATTTTTTGAATCCTTCCAATGCATCGAACTCGGCTCCAAGAGGGCCTTCTGTGGGATCTTTCATTTCCGGAATACTTACCAATTCATTGGCAACGCTCATTGCAGGCCCCATCAAATCCAATTCGCCTTTCAAAGCGCGCTTCAATACCATATCTACGGTAAGTAAACGATTGATCTCGTTGGTTCCTTCAAAAATTCTATTGATTCGAGCATCGCGATAGGCACGTTCCACTGAAGATTCAGCAGAATATCCCATACCTCCGAAGATCTGAACGGCCTCGTCGGTCACGTAATCCAATGCTTCGGATCCGGCCACTTTCAAAATGGCGCATTCAGGAGCGAATTGCTCTATACCTTTCAATGTGGCTTCTCCTTTGTCTAAACCTTGATCAATGTATCCTTGAATGGCGTCGTCG
This sequence comes from Fluviicola sp. XM-24bin1, assembly GCA_003149635.1. GTDB lineage: Bacteria > Bacteroidota > Bacteroidia > Flavobacteriales_D > Crocinitomicaceae > UBA4466. The sequence goes on along the minus strand of QCWI01000004.1, from coordinate 241,548 downwards.
ATATTTTGTCCAGCACGATACGTTGCCGATTCCACAGCGAATGTGCGAATTACTTGCTCTGCCAATTTGTAACGAATGGCTCCGTATTTTGAAATTGAGCGTCCGAATTGCTCACGCTCGTTGGCATATTTTACCGAATCACGCACTGCTTCTTTCGCTCCTCCCATAACTCCAGCAGCCAATTTTATACGGCCGATGTTGAGAATGTTCAGGGCAATTTTAAATCCGTTTTCACGTTCTGAAAGCATGTTTTCAACTGGTACTTTTACGTTGTTGAAGAATACCTGTCGCGTGGACGATCCTTTGATCCCCATTTTCTTTTCTTCGGGGTTGGTAGTGATGCCTTCCGAATCTGCTTCGACTAGGAAAGCCGTAAGCTTTTCATCATCATCAATCTTTGCGAAAACCGTAAACAGATTGGCAAATCCTCCGTTGGTAATCCACATTTTTTGTCCGTTCAATGTGTAATACGTACCATCTTCGGACAAAATTGCTTTGGTCTTACCGGAATTCGCATCCGATCCTGACCCTGGCTCTGTTAAACAGTAAGCGGCTTTCCATTCACCTGACGCTAATTTGGGAATGTACTTTTCACGCTGGGCATCATTTCCGTAATAGAGAAGAGGTAGCGTACCAATTCCCGTATGTGCTCCGTAGGCCACTGAGAAAGAGTATCCAGCTCCTAAAGATTCTGTTGCCAATAGACTTGTTTTGAAATCAACGCCCAATCCACCGAGTTCTTCAGGAACCGACATTCCCAAGAGTCCAAGTGCACCCGCTTTTTCCATCAATGAAGGCATCAATCCTTCTTCCAGACTATCAATACGGTCCAAAATGGGTTTAACTTCCGCATCGATAAAATCCATACACATTTGTTGGATCATGCGCTGCTCTTCGCTCCAGTTCTCTGCTGTGAATATTTCGGAAGGGGCCGTGTCTCTCACGATAAATTCGCCTCCTTTAATTGGGTTTTTCTGTGATTCCATATCTTCAATAAATTAGCGTTCTACTAAAATAATAAAACTTGGCATTGCATTATGCATGCATAGCTATATTTTTACGTTATTTAGCTTTTTTTATTACAAATCTCTTGCCCTTGATTCGTTTTTGGTGAATGTTATTTAATGTCGACTTTAATTTGCTTCGTTTGATGGCGGCATACGCTATATGATCCAGTAGATCAATTTTTCCAATTTCGTCCGGTTTCAGCTTTCCTTGCTGCGATAGGAAGCCCACTATATCCAACTTTCGTAATTTGTCTTTTTTTCCTGCTCCGAAAAACAAGGTGACCCATTGGGGTGGTGTTGCATTACGGACTTTTGGTTTGAATTCTGTTTCGGGCAAAGTAAGATAGTCCGGAAGATCTTGGTTCGAATGGTATAAGATGTATGCATTTCCTTCGGTTTGTGCTCTTGCTGTCCGTCCGTTTCGATGGATGAATACAGCTTCGCTATCTGGGAATTGGTAATGAACGATGTGCGAAACACCGTCTATATCCAATCCTCTGGAGCCTAAGTCCGTGCAAATCAATGTTTGTACACTCCCATTTCGAAACTTGATCAATGCCAATTCTCGTTGGGGTTGATCCATCCCTCCGTGATAAGCGACACAAGCAATTCCTTGTTCTTTTAAGCGATTGGTAACATTGTCGACTACTTCCCGATAATTGCAGAACACCACCGAAGACTCATGTTGAAAATGCATCAAACTTTGCGTCAATCCTTCAAAAAGATCTTGGCAATTAACTTTCCAAAGTTTAAGTCCTGCTGGCTTTTCCGTGGATTGAAAATTAAGCTCGTGGGTCGTTGAAGTTTTCCAAGCTTTCGGAACATAATCGATTTGCGTGGCAGAAACGAATAAAGATTTGATTTCAGAAGGAAGATACTTTCGAATCGCTTCCATTTCCTTTTCGAAACCGAACTCTAAGCATTTATCGAATTCGTCAATAATAACGATGGAACACCAATCTATTCGGGTGTGTTTTCTTTGAAGGTGATCCAGTAATCGTCCGGGCGACGCAATAATCACACTCGGGTTCGCGCTTAGTTCGTTTTTCTCCGTTTTAACAGCGTGTCCTCCATAACAAGTTGTGTAGGAAATATTCGATTTCAGAGATTTGAACACATCCGCCGTTTGCAGCGCCAATTCTCGGGTAGGAGAGAGGATGACCATCTGCACCCCTTTCTTGGAACTGTCTAATAGTTGAACAGCGCTCAATAAAAAAGCGAGAGTTTTTCCAGATCCTGTTTGCGCTAATAATTGAACATGTGGATGCTTTTGGAAGGCATCGATTGTCGCTTCCTGAAGCGGTAACAATTCCTTGTGACCGCTATTTATCAGGAGTTCCTTGGAGTTCATTTAGATCATTTCAATGACTCCGGCAGCACCTTGTCCTGTACCAACGCACATGGTGACAACGCCGTATTTCTCGTTACGCTTCTTGAGTTCGTTCATGATTTGAACAGTCAATTTTGCACCGGTACAGCCTAATGGATGTCCCAAAGAAATCGCACCTCCATTCACGTTTACGATGTCAGGATTTAATTCTGCTTTTCGGATAACAGCCAAAGATTGAGAAGCAAATGCTTCATTCAATTCGAAAAGGTTGATATCGTTCATACTGCGTCCTGCTGCTTTTAGCGCTTTCGGAATGGCGTCTACAGGGCCGATTCCCATGATTCTAGGCTCCACGCCAACAACGCTGTACGATGCCAATCGAGCAACTGGTTCCAATCCCAGTTCTTTGACCATTTTCTCCGACATTACAAGGCAGAATGCTGCTCCATCGGAGGTCTGCGAAGAGTTTCCGGCTGTAACGGATCCGTCCGCTGCAAACACAGGGCGCAATCGTGCTAATCCTTCCGGTGAACTTGCTCTTGGGCCTTCATCGGTATCAACGATATTGATTTTTTCTTGACGCTTCTCATTTTCATCCAAGAAGATGTGTTTTACTTCGATAGGGACGATGTCGTCTTTGAATCGTCCTGATTTGATTGCAGCAATCGCTTTTTCATGCGATTTCGCCGCAAATGCATCTTGATCTTCGCGGGATACTCCGAATTCTTTGGCGACAGCCTCGGCTGTTAATCCCATTCCCCAATACCAGTTCGGATTGTTCTTTCCTACTTCAGGGTTCGGGACAATTCGCCATCCACCCATTGCCATCGTCGACATGGATTCTACGCCTCCTGCCAAAATACAGTCGGCCATTCCCGCTTCGATTTTAGCCGTTGCAATTGCAATGGTTTCTAATCCTGAAGAACAGTAACGATTCACCGTCATTCCAGGAACTTTCACGGTATCCAATCCCATGAGAGAGATCATTCGACCGACGTTCAATCCTTGTTCGGCTTCCGGAGTGGCGTTTCCGACAATTACGTCATCCACACGTTCTTTGTCCAACTGTGGAATTTCCTTCATAATGTGTTTCACGACATCCGCTGCCAGATCGTCCGGACGGTAAAAACGGAGTCCGCCTTTGTTGGCTTTTCCAACCGCTGTACGATATCCGGTTACTATATAAGCTCTATTCATACTTTATAATTTTGTTGAAGGCGAAAGGCAAAAAGCAGAAGGACTCTTTCTACCTTGTGCTTTTAGCTTTCCGCTAATCAATATCTAGTTTCTCAACACTTTTCCCGTCTTTATAATGCTCTCCAAACGCTCCAATGTTTTGCGTTCACGACATAATTCCAAGAATGCCTTTCGCTCCAAATCAAGGAGGTATTGTTCTGATACAACGGTGTTTTCGGATAGATCGCCACCACAAAGGACAAAGCCAAGTTTTTCAGAGATCACACGATCGTGTTCCGACATGTAATTACCGGACAACATAGAGTTAGCTCCAACGTAAACGATTCCTAGACCTTCTTGCCCCATCACAGTTACGTTTTTCTCGCGCTTCGGACTTACGTAGCCTTTGTCTGCTAGTTCCAAACAAGCGGCTTTCGCTCGGGTCAATTGCAATTCGCGGCTTACGACCACTTCATCTGTTCCTTCGCGGAGGTATCCTAAATCGAATGCTTCGTAAGCTGAAGTAGCAACTTTTGCCTGTCCAATCGTTAAGAAGCGATCACGCATACGATTGATTTTAATATCCCCGCTGTGGAGCTCGTCTGACAATCGTTTGGCAAATTCTTTTGTTCCACCGCCTCCTGGGATAAGTCCTACGCCGAATTCTACCAATCCCATATATAGCTCGGCGTGAGCAACCACTTTGTCAGCATGCAGGGCCAATTCACATCCTCCCCCGAGGGCTAAATTGTGCGGTGCAACGATTACTGGAATGTTCGAGTAGCGCACGCGCATCATTGTATCCTGGAAGGTTTTTACGGCGAAATTCAATTCATCGAAGTCTTGTTCGACCGCCATCATGAAAATCATTCCGACGTTGGCTCCCGCTGAGAAGTTTTGTCCATTGTTAGAGATGACCAATCCTTTATGGGACTCTTCTGCAAGATCGATTGCTTTATTGATTCCTTGGATTACGCCGCCTCCAATAGTGTTCATTTTCGTGTGGAACTCTAAATTCAAGACGCCATCCCCCATGTCGACGATGGTAGTGTCTTCGTTTTTCCAAAGGGTGTTTCCTTCTCGAAGCGCTTCCAATGACACGCGATCTTCAGACCCTGGAACGGTTTTGTATCCTTTGCTTTCAACATCGTAGTACAATTGCTGACCGTCTTCGAATTTGTAGAAACTCGAAACGCCAGCATCTTTCATTTCTGTAATCCAAGCTGGAATCGTCTTACCTTCTTTTTCAGCCAATTCAATTCCTTTGGCCAATCCAATTAAGTCCCAAGTTTCAAATGGCCCTAGTTCCCAGCCGAATCCTGCTTTCAAAGCATCATCGACTTTATATAGATCGTCTGAGATTTCAGGAATGCGGTTCGCGACATAAGCGAACAAACCACCGAACACTTTACGATAGAATTCACCTGCCTTATCCATCCCCATGAACAACATTTTTGTACGTTGCTTGAGGTCTTCAATCGGCTTGGTCATTTCCAAAGTCGGGAATTTCACTTTCGTCTTCTCACGATATTCCAACGATTCCAAATCCAAAACTAGGATGTTGCTTTTACCGTTTTCATCCTTCACTTTCTTATAGAATCCTTGACCGGATTTAGATCCTAGCCAATTGTTTTCTACCATTTTGGAGATGTATTCTGGAAGCTCGAAGAGATCTTTTTCTTCGTCGTCAGGACAGTTTTCTTTCAATCCATTTGCAACGTGAACCAAGGTGTCCAAGCCAACGACATCACACGTGCGGAAAGTCGCTGATTTAGGTCGTCCCATTACAGGTCCCGTTAATTTGTCTACTTCTTCCACGGAAAGTCCCATTTCCTGAACGGCATGGAATAAAGACATGATCGCATAAACACCTACCCGGTTCGCAATAAATGCTGGAGTGTCCTTACACAAAACGGTCTTCTTTCCAAGCATGCGCTGTCCGTAATCCATTAAGAAATCAACGATTTCTGGATCGGTTTTCGGAGTTGGAATGATTTCCAACAACTGCAAATAACGCGGCGGATTGAAGAAATGGGTTCCACAGAAATGCTTGTGGAAGTCTTCACTTCTGCCTTTGAGCATCATGTGAATTGGAATTCCAGAAGTATTCGTTGTGATCAGCGTTCCCGGTTTGCGGTGCTTTTCTACATTTTCGAAAACTTGTTGTTTGATATCAAGTCGTTCGATAACCACCTCAATGATCCAATCGCAATCGGCGATCAAGGCCATATCATCATCGAAGTTGCCCGTCTGAATTCGCGAAGCAAACGACTTTCGGTAAATCGGAGATGGATTAGATTTTAAGGCGAATTGTAATGCGTCGTTTACAATTCTGTTTCGGTGCGTTTTCGAATCTGCGCTGATTCCTTTTTTCTGTTCGGCTTCATTCAATTCTCGCGGAACGATGTCCAGCAAAACGACCTCGCAACCAATATTGGCAAAGTGACAAGCAATTCGCGATCCCATGACACCGGAACCTAAAATTGCGACTTTACGAATGTGTCTGTTCATATTATGAAAAATTACTCAATTCTCTATCTAGGGCCATGTCTATGCGTTCGGCCACTTCGAAAAACGTGTTCAACTTCCCTTTCGGAATAGAATCGATAATCCGATCATTGAAACTTAGTACTACATCTTTGGCAATACGTCGTTTCTCTATTCCTTCGTCGGTTAAGAAGATCAAAACCTTACGTTTATCATTCTTATCGACTTCACGACGAATCCACCCTTTTTCTTCCATTGTTTTCAATGTTCTGGAAAGGCTGGTAGGTTCCATACCCATTTTCGGCCCCAATTGTGTACTTGGTGTACCTTCTTTATCTATATTTAGCATGATGAAACCGACGGAGATACTTACTCCGTAATCGTTGGCCTTCTGGTTATACATGCGGGAAGTCTTGTGCCACAGATGACGTAGAACAAAGTCAACCATGTACGCGCGTTCTTTCTTTTTACTCATAGCATCATTTAAAGTCCTTAAAGCTAAGAATAATTTCTATGCGGTCACAGTAATTTTACTGAGGAATGTATTATGCGTGAATAATTTTTAAGAATCTTTAACCTCTACTAATCGCAAAGGCTGAAGCTATCGATAAAAGCCAATGCCTTTGAGGTAAGATTGACACTTTCTACACTCGCTCCAACGCGAATGAAGTAAGTGTCAGTAAGCACGTAATAAAAGTATATAGTTTCAACCGAAGTTGTCGCTGTAAATCGCAATGTTGGAAATCCATTTAGCTTGCTTTTTGTTTTATCCGAGATGTCTGCGAGCGTCCAATAGCCTAACCAATCGATTTCAGCATCGAAAGTTTCTGTTTTGTTGTCAACCTCGGTGCGATTTCGATGGACAATAGAATAGGTGATGCTGTCGTGATCAACTGTATGACTATAACTTATGAGGGTGTCCTTACTGTCTAATGTGTCATGATCGAATTCAGGGAGATCGGGAAATTCGATAGAGAATAACTCAGTTTCAAGAGTAAGCTTTGAATTGGGTTGAGCCGAAGCAATGAAACTTCCGATCAGAATGGAGCATATCGTCAATGCAAGACGCATGTCCCAATTTACCAAATTTCTCGGGAGATGTTCACCGTTCCTTTAAACATGGAAATTTTCTCTTCGCGCTGATTAAAAATATTGACGGTGTATATGGCTACAGTCTTTCCTCGGTGGATTTCATCACAAAATGCTGTTAAAATATCTCCTTCTTTTACTGGAAGCAAATGGGAAATTGAAGTCTCTATACTTACACATTTGTTTCCGTAGCTGTTCGATGCGAAAGCCAAAGCCGAGTCCGAAAGTGAGTAAGAAATCCCGCCGTGTGCAATGTGATGCCCATTCAACATTTCTGCTCTTACAGTACAAGACAGCGTACAATGTCCTTTGTCCAATTTATCAACCGAAATTCCTAACCAGCGACTAAAAGCATCGCCTTCCATCATAAGGTTGACGATTTCTTTGGGAGTTTTCATGCCTGAATTGCGCGAGACATTAAAGTGATCATGGCTGCCGTTACAATGAAAAGTTGCGTGGCAGTATCGTCGTCAAGAGAAGTACCGTCTTCATCTTTGGTGGTAATTTCCATCATCATGAAGCGAACCAATTCCGATTGTTCGGTAAATCCATGGATGATGTCCTCGTCTTCTTTGTCGAAGTATTCATCCAGCATTTCGAAAAACGGCTGTTCGAAGGCGTCAATATCATCCTCTGAAATTTGATTCAAAGTTACTTGCTCTTGCGTGAATGCCTCCGAGATCAGGCAATAGTAGTAAATCAAGAGTCCTTCCAGTTGCTCATTTTTGTATTCAACCGATGCGGACATAATGTATCCCAACAAAGTCTGTTGAGCAAGCGCATAGGTTTCAGAAATGCGTCCCAATCCTTCATCATCCAGATTGTCGATTTTATCAATGGCCTTTTCGATACTATTAATGCTTACTTGCTTCATGATGAAATATTTCGGGTAAAGGTAGCCGATTTTTGAGAACCGCTTATCCAATCTTTCTTAAATCCTGATAAAGGATCGTTATATTTGGGTGCGCTTCGATATCGGAGCAAAGAAACTCGCAAATTACCGTACATGAAAAAGATTTTATTAGGATTTGTAGTCCTTGTCATTAGCCTTCAAGGGATCGCTCAGACAGAATTAACGTTGGAGCAATCTACATCTGGATACCGCGCTTTGTTGCCTGAGTCTATTTTGGATTTCCAATGGATGATGGATTCAAAGAGTTACACACAATTGGCTGCAGATTACCAGTCCATTCAGAAAGGATTGGCTACAAAAGACGATTTAGAGACCTTGGTTACGCTTTCGGACTTCAATAAAATTGCTGGAGTTCAATTCCGTCATATGTATGGGGTGCAATGGAAAGATGCTTCCAAGTTCTGGTTAAGCCAGGGTGGAAAGTACGTGGAGTTTGATGTGAGCAACAAGACTGCGAAGGTTTTGGTGGAATTGCCAAAAGATGCTGAGAACCCGAGTCAAAGCGAATCTGCTGGACATGTCGCTTATACTCTTGATAACAATGTTCGCATAGTAGGGGCAGACGGAACTGAATACTTGGTTACCGAGATTGATGATCCAAATATCGTTTCTGGACAAGCGATTGCACGAAGCGAATTTGGAATTACCCAAGGATTCTTTTGGTCACCAAATGGATCACACTTGGCATTTTATCAGAAAGATGAAAGCAATGTAGCAGATTATCCACTTTTGGATAACTCAACAACTCCGGGAACCTTGCGAAAAATCAAGTATCCGATGGCAGGTCAAGGTTCAGAGAAAGCACGCGTTGGAATTTACAATTTGGCGTCTCGTAAGTTGGTGTATTTCGAAGCGAAAAATGGCGAGGAAAACTATTTGACCAATGTTTCATGGACACCAGATAGCAAATACGTATTGGTAGCAGAAGTGAACCGAGATCAAGATCACATGTGGTTGAATGTGTACGATGCGGCTACTGGAAACTTTGTAAAAACATTGTTGGAAGAGAAAAGCGATACTTGGGTAGAGCCAGAACATCCAGCATTTTTCCCAGAAGACGATTCGTACAACTTCGTTTGGATTTCCGAAAAAGACGGATTTAACAACTTGTACTACTACGATTTTGAAGGGACTTTGATTAAAAAGTTAACGGATCATGATTTTGTGGTAAACAACATCATTGATTACGTTGCGGGCCGTATTTACTATCAAACTACTGGAGAGAAAGCGATTGAATCGCATGTGTATTCAGTGGATTTGAAAGGAAAAGTGAAAATCATCACACGTGCGAAAGGAATGCATAGCGTGGATGTTGCGCCAAATGGAAAATACTTCCACGATAACTTCTCAAGTCATTCTTTGGGGTACGCAAATAACCACTGGATTTTAGACGGACGGGGTAAAATCGTTACCAAGAAATTGGAAGCCGATAACAAATTGGAGGTATACAAAGTCGGAACCATTGAAATTAGCACTATTGAAGGTAAGGATGGATCGAAATTGTACACCCGTATGATCAAACCAAGCGATTTTGATCCAAGTAAAAAGTATCCAGTTTTGGTGTACGTTTATGGTGGGCCACATGCCCAAATGATTACCGATTCTTGGGGTGCAGGAGCTTCTGGTTGGATGTTGTGGATGGCAGAGCAAGGATACATCATCTTCACAGTTGACAATCGCGGTTCTGCAAATCGTGGTAAAGCCTTTGAATCGCAAATTCACCGTCAATTGGGAACTGTGGAGATTGAAGATCAAATGACAGGAGTGGAATATCTGAAGTCACTGCCATATGTTGATGCCAATCGTTTGGCGGTGCATGGTTGGTCTTTTGGTGGTTTCATGACGACATCGTTAATGTTGCGCCAGCCGGGAACTTTCAATGTGGGTGTAGCCGGAGGCCCGGTGACAGATTGGAAATATTACGAAGTAATGTACGGCGAACGTTACATGGATCAACCGGAGCAAAACCCCGAAGGTTACGAGCAAGCATCATTGTTTACGCATGCGGAGAACCTGGAAGGCGATTTGCTATTGATTCACGGTACAGTGGATGATGTGGTGGTAATGCAGCACAGTCTTTCTTTGGTTCAGACCTTTATCAAAGCGGAAATTCAAATGGATTTCTTCCCTTATCCAATGCACCCGCACAACGTTCGTGGGAAAGATCGCGATCATTTGATGCGCAAAGTGTTGGAGTACGTGATGGAGCACAATAAGTAAAGGGGCGACCACAAAGGCGCCAAGAGCACAAGGAAAATTGCACCAGATAAGTGCACAAGGGTCGAACTTGTTCGACCCAATAATTTCTGTCAATTATGAGCTTGCCGAAAAAAGGTTCACGCACCATTGAAATTGAAACGGGCAATTACCGCTGGTTGATTCGTAAGAAACCAACTTATGATCAAGGTTTGGCTTGGTCGACAATGACCGTAGCGATTGAATCGATGGATGAAGACGCTAGAAGCGTTCTTATTGTTAACAAGGGAATTTACCGACCGGATAATTGGGTGAAATCAAACCAAACGGCAGTTACCCCTGGTGTGATTCGAAAAATGATTCTTGCAGCCATTGAGGATGGTTGGGAGCAGGATAAATCAGGAACGTTCCATTTTAAATATCAGTTGATCACGGATGGGATCAATGAATGATTCTTATAAAGAAAGAGCAATCAGCGCAGAGAGTTTGTTGATGCTTTGAGTGTCTCGGATTTCTTTGGCGAGCGTCAAACCTTTCATGTACCATTTCACAGAAGCTTCCATGTTTCCTGTCTTTCCGGCTTCGTTGCCCAAATCGATGTAAACCTTGGGGTCGTTTAATCGTGTCTCTGGAAGTATGATTTGCGTAGTTTCCATCTTACATACAAGATTACGAGAGCAAAGTAATTTGAGAATTAAGAGCGAGTTAATCGAATGTTATTTCTAGTTAACATCAAATTCATTTTGAATAGAGGTATGAATTGTAGTTGTGCGCTGAATCCGTCGATAGCGTTGAATTTTAAACGGATTTCGTTTTTATTCTACCTTCGATTCTCCCAGTATTTCCCATCGATTGCGTATATTCGTAGTCCGAAAAAACCAGATTAAATGGGCGAAGCGACTGCTAAAAAGAAGAAATCAACCATTAAAACATCGAAAGAAACACTTCTGGAAGCCTTCAAACTGATGTGTACGGCAAAAACGCTGGCAGATAAGTACGAAGAAAACAAAGAAGTAACGTCGAAATATGTACATGCAACATCTCGTGGGCATGAGGCGATCCAATTGGCGTGTGGAATGCAATTGAAACCACAGGATTGGGTGGCGCCGTATTACCGTGACGATAGTATTTTGTTGGGGATCGGAATGACTCCTTATGATTTGATGCTTCAGGTATTCGCGAAAAAAGACGATCCATTCTCTGGGGGGCGAACGTATTATTCGCATCCTTCTTTGAACGACGACGATAAGCCTAAAATCCCGCATCAATCCTCTGCAACTGGAATGCAGGCAATTCCAACTACCGGAGTAGCTATGGGGATTCAGTACAAAGAAATTCAGGGATTGGCCGAAGATTTCGGAGGAGAAAACCCTGTAGTGGTTTGTTCTTTGGGTGATGCTTCTTGTACGGAAGGTGAGGTGTCTGAAGCGTTTCAGATGGCAGCATTGAAGCAATTCCCGATCATTTATTTGGTGCAGGATAACGGCTGGGATATTTCGGCAAACGCGGAAGAAACCCGAGCTCAAGATATTACGCACTACGCGGAAGGATTTAATGGAATCGAAGTACGTACGATTGATGGAAGCGATTTCGATACTTCTTTCCAAACGATGGAGGAGGTGATTGCTACCGTGCGTGAAGAACGCCGTCCATTCATTGTTCATGCGAAAGTTCCATTGTTAGGACATCACACTTCGGGTGTTCGTAAGGAATGGTACCGCGACGATTTAGAAGAAGCGGCGAAAGATGATCCGTATCCGAAGTTGAAAACCTTGCTTCGTGAAGCAGGTATTGACGAAGCGGATATCATCAACATTGAAGCAGATACACGCAAACATATTGATGCAGAGTACGCTCGCGCCATCAACGCCGATGAGCCAGAACCAGCATCGATCACTGACTATATTTTTGCGCCAACTCCAATCACAGAAGAGAAGGGGAAACGCGAACCGAAAGGAAAGAAGAAAACCGTTATGGTGGATTCTGCCTTGTTTGCCGTGCGCGAATTGATGGCAAAACATCCCGAAGCCTTGTTGTATGGACAAGACGTTGGAGGTCGATTGGGAGGTGTGTTTCGTGAAGCGGCAACTTTGGCGCAACAGTTCGGAGACGATCGCGTTTTCAATACGCCAATTCAAGAGGCATTTATCATCGGGTCAACAGTGGGGATGTCCGCGGTTGGATTGAAACCTTTCGTTGAGGTGCAGTTCGCAGATTACATTTGGCCGGGACTCAATCAATTGTTTACGGAAGTAAGTCGCTCGTACTACTTATCGAACGGAAAATGGCCTGTGAGTTGTGTTATTCGTGTGCCAATTGGAGCTTATGGTTCCGGGGGGCCATACCACTCGTCAAGTGTGGAATCCGTGTTGACAAACATTCGCGGAATTAAGGTCGCGTATCCATCTACCGGAGCAGATTTGAAAGGATTGATCAAAGCGGCGTATTACGATCCGAACCCAGTGGTTCTGTTGGAGCACAAAGGTTTGTACTGGTCGAAAATTCCGGGAACGGAAGGCGCGATGTCTATCGAGCCAGATGAAGATTACGTGGTACCATTCGGAAAGGCAAGAACGGTAATTGAGGCCGATGCTGATAAAATTGAAGCAGGAGAAAGTTGCGCCGTAATTACATACGGTCGTGGTGTATATTGGACATTGGAAGCAGCAAAGGATTTCGAAGGTCAGGTAGAAATTATCGACTTGCGTACGTTGAATCCGTTGGATCACGATGCGATCAATGAGGCGGCGAAGAAACACAGTAAGGTGATGTTGGTGACAGAGGAGTCCGAAGAGGCATCTTTTACACTAGGATTGGCAGGAAGAATTCAGCGCGATAACTTTGAAGCATTGGATGCACCCGTTTCAATTGTTGGTTCTGTGGATACGCCGGCGATTCCTTTGAATTCGATTCTGGAAGCAACTTTGCTAACCAATGGAGAAAAGGTTAGATCTGCCTTGAACGATCTTCTGAACTATTAAGATGGAACAAGCAGCGATCACGGTCACGATGATGTCTTCGCTCGTTTTGGTGTTGAGCATGTTGACGTGGTTGCTATTGATGGTGTCTCTCATTTTCTTTCTCAATAAATACAGTCAGGAAGGCGATCTCATGGGGGGGAATATCTGGAGAAAAGTATTCCGGAAAAGCAAGGGATTCGTAGAAACCATCGATAACGAGAAAGAGAAAAAGTCCGTGCAATCACGTTTGAGAATTATCTTACTTTCTCAGAAAATCATTTTGTTTTCCCTCGGTGGAGTGGCTGTTGCAATTTTTTTGTGGATGATGGTCTAATCGTCTTTGGCTCCTTCCATCAGTTTCAGCAACGTAAATAATTGCCAATAAAAGTTCATGCTTTGCTTCGGTTTGAGCGCTTTCAGGTTGAGCAATCCTTTGTGCGTAACGATCAATTGTTGCAATTCGTGATGAAATACGAAGCCTTCCATTTTAATATTCTTGCGCGCTTCTAGAATGCGTTCAGGAAGGTATGCTTTGATTTTTTGTCTATCGTGGATCCGCTTTACTTGTTTCTGATTGGCAACTTCTTCCTTCCAGTTCGGATTCATTACCTCGTGTAAATTGCCTGGGTATTGCTGGTACAAATGATGGTACAAGCTTCCGTATTCCTTGTCAGATTGCGGCATGCTCAAACAGGTTTCGATCAAGCGTGGATTGTAAAACGGAGTGGTGCTCCAAACGTATTGTCTGTTGCGATCTTCTCCTTCAAATGCCCAGTTGATTCCTGCTTCACGAATTAAGAAGTAGACGTATTTGTCATCATAGTAAGCAAAAGGATAGGCGTCCAAATGTCCAATGATGTTTTCTTCCAATTCGATCGTAGAGATTCCAACCAGCTTCGCGGCCATTTCCAAAGAACAAAAAGCGTTGTAGCGCATGATGTATCGCATTAGTCCTTTCATAGATCGAATCGATTTCAATGCGGATAAATCCACAAAAAACTTTCCTCCACCGTCTCCTGTAATCGTTGTAAGCTCTTTCTCTGCGTGCATGCGGTAATACGGTAGCACATAGCTCATCGATAAGTAATTGATTCCTTGTTTGAACTGCAATAATTCTTCGGAATCTTCCAAAGTCGGCGGATGAATCTCGAAAACTTCATGGTTCTCAAGTTCGAGTCGATTTACGATGTCTTCCGATGAAGCGTCGTCTAGATAGTCAGTGCCATCCTTACGACTATACGTGATGAATGGAATGTCCTTCTCCAGTTTTTTGACTCCTGCAGCAATCAATCGCGAGTCCAAACCTCCGCTCAAGGACACAGATGGATTCTTTAATTTCTCCAATCGATTATTCAAGGATGCGTCGAATTGCTCTTGAATAAATGGAGCTACTTCTTTCATGGATTTGTTCCCGCCTACGGTTTCTAAATAGAAATACTCGTACAGGGAAATATGTCCATCTCCATGAATGTGCAAAATACTTCTCGGCGGCATGCGCTGTACATTTTTCCAAATCGTGTTGGTGCCTAAATCCGTTCCGAGCAATAAGTTCATTCCCAGGTGGAGCGGATGGTATTCCGGTTGCGCGAAATGTGTAATGCACGAGATGTTACGGCTGGCAATAAACTGATCGCCATGTTGCCAGTAATACACTGGAAGCCGTCCCCAGGAATCATTGACGATGTACATCGATTTCGAGTTGCGATCGCGGTGCATAAAAACGAATTCACCATCCCAGTAACGGATTTTTTCGATGACTTCATCAAAATGATAGGCATCCAAAAGGTCGGTCAATTCTTTAAAATGTTCCTTAGGATCAAGGTTGTACACCATTCCTTCGAAATACGATCCATGTTTCTCAATAAATTCATGAGGATAGTTCTCGGGATATTGACCGGTGAATTCAAAGTAATCGTTCGCCGACCACTCCGTGCGACCCAAGCCGTCGTTATGATACGGAACTTGATTGGGATGTGTTAATCCAGATGATCGTAGGTTGAATCCAGGCATAAGCGTGCACGTCTTCAACAAAGTTAAAATATTAGGGCTATTCTGGAATCATGCTTTCCACTGTCCAGTGAAAGTCGTCTTGAAGTAGCGGTAATTTTTCATTAGGAACGCGTCTACAGCGCCACAAAAATTGGTTTCCATTAATAAACAACCAATCCTCACCCTTTTTAACGACTTGAAGATTCGTTTTTGCGAGTTTGAACTGATTGGCTCCTTGTGGTAAACGAATGGGGTAGCTTTCAAATTGACCGTCGAAGGTTTCTGTGATCAAAAATCCATGCGGATGAAAATGTAGGTGCTTGTACTCACGTTGTGGAATTCCTTCCGGGCATTTCGCCGTTTCAACTACAGCAAAAGTTTGGTGATTGATGGTGTTTGGATTGTTTTCAACGGTCGTTCTAGTAATGATTGGCATTCCGCACTCCAAAATAATTAAAGTAACAGCAAACCCTTTCAGTGCTCTGTAGAGTACAGGTTTTATCTCAATGATTTCAGGATCAATGGGAGTTATCTCTTTTGATGCCAAAAGCTGAAAAACAGGTCGAAAGGATGGGGCGATGATAAACACCGAGCCTGCCAAAAGTCCCAATGAAAGCAACTTCACCGTAATGTCAAAGCCGATATTCAAGGCGAAGACATTTGCGAATACACCTAAGGCCAAGTATCCGCCGATAAAGCGCGTTCTTCTGAAAAAGAGTAACGCTCCAGCAAGAATTTCAATGAATCCCATGAATCCAGCGTAAACTTTACTGGTTCCCATCAAACTCCAGAATAGAATGTCTTTGTCTAAGCTTCCAGTTTCTGCGTGCAAAATGTTAGGTGGAGGCGTAGGGAATTGCAAACGCGTCCATTTTTCAAGACCGTATTTCAAAAGGAAAAAAGCGATGGTAAAAGTGATTCCAGCGCGTAACCAAGGAAGCAATTTATGTGCTTTATTGATTCTAGTTAGAATCCAAACGACAAGCAATGCTACAATGCCCAGAAGCGCTGTTTGCAGATACAAATGAACGCTGTCGGAAAAACTGTGCGTACTGGAAAGGGTGTCAGGATCGGTTGCGCTGAGACTTTCTGTAATAGGCAGGAAAAGGTGTGTGATATATGTCCCGATTTCCGGAACCACATCCATGGGAAAGGGGAGAAAAAGAAAAAACAGGCACAACCATGTGCCTGCAATTAGTGGTATCGGTTTTAGTTTTTCCAATGGAGCTTCGGTTGAAATATGTATTCTCCTAAATCTATGAGTAACATCGGTAAGAGCAGCCAAAATGGCCCGCCGCTTTTCTTTCTCTTATTGAAGTACGGATTGTTTTTTATTTGAATGTTTGATTCATCATCAAATCCGATCAAGACGATATTTTCACCGTAATATTCCTTGATGTCTTTTTCGAATTGATCGGGATACAAGCGAATTTGTTCGTCGCAAATCGTGTCGTTTACGCGCTCTCCAGAAATTGTGTAGTATCCTTTTTGAATAATGCATCCTTCATTGATTAATTCAATAGTGTCATATGTCATAACTGGGATTTCAGGTAGGTTATAATCAACTGGAGGATTTCCGTATCGATCTTTCGATGAAGATAGCGAAGCCATATTACCATGATGACTTTTCTGATAAATAACAGAGGTTTGGGCAATCGAGTAAAATCCGGCAGACGCGGAAAGTAGAAGCAATAAAATGAGTTTCATGTCTTAGTTTTTAGAAGTACGTAGTTTGGGTTTTGCGAATATAGATGCCCAATCCTGATAGAAGAACGAGCGCAAGCATCCATTCCATGGACTGTTTTTGAGATCGCTTTCGAAAGAATTGGTTGTTTTTGATCTGAATGCTGGAACCGTCTTCATTGAATCCAATAAGTTTTACTTGATTTCCATGATATTCCTGGACTTTTTCAACATCGTAATTCACGCTGTTGTAGTACCAATGACCGCAAACAGTATCGCGAAAGGCCATCCCAAATCCATTGTCTTCTCCAATTTGAATGACACAGTTTTCATTGATTTTAACAATGGTGTCATAGATGAGAACAGGCATTATTTCGCCAAAGTGATCCGTGGACGCAGCAAGGTCGTTCATGTTGCCATGATGACTTTTTAAACCAATGACGGAAGTCTGCGCCATTACTGGAAAAACGGATAGTAAGATCAGTGTAGCAAGAA
This sequence comes from Fluviicola sp. XM-24bin1, assembly GCA_003149635.1. Taxonomy (GTDB): domain Bacteria; phylum Bacteroidota; class Bacteroidia; order Flavobacteriales_D; family Crocinitomicaceae; genus UBA4466. The sequence continues at coordinate 224,223 of QCWI01000004.1, read as the reverse complement.
GTGTTTTCATGTAAAATGTGCTGTTGTTGTTTTCTATTGGTACAACTTGATTCCAAATGGGTTCAACGCTATCAACAATTTCAGGCTCATAACATTTTGAATCCCTCTAAAACACAGCGATGAATGGTTGTATCTTCGAATGATAACACCTCAGTATGAAGCTTAAAAAAGAACATACCGTTGCCGAAATAGCGGCGTTGATTGATGCAACATTTGTTGGAGATGCAAATCACCTCGTAACTGGATTGAATGAAATTCATCGTGTGGAACCGGGTGATTTGATGTTCGTGGATCATCCCAAGTACTATCAGAAAGCACTGAAAAGCGCTGCCACAACAATTCTAATTGATCAAGAGGTGGAATGCCCGGACGGGAAAGCACTCATCATTTCGGAACAACCTTTCGATGATTACAACAAACTGACTCGCCATTTTGCGCCAACCATTCCATGGACAAGCAATGTCGGAGAAAATTGTACCATCGATCCCACAGCAACAATTTACCCGAATGTGACTATCGGACATGATGTGACCATCGGGAAGAATGTGATTTTGTATCCCGGAGCCGTGATTGGCGACAGAAGCGTTTTGGAAGACAGCGTTATTGTTGGTTCCAACTCTGTCATTGGACACTACGCGTTCTATTACAAAAAGAAAGAAACCGGATTTGATCGTATGCATTCATGCGGTGACGTTCGCTTGGAGAAAAACGTAGAAATCGGAGCGCTTTGCACGATTGATGCAGGTGTTTCTGCGACCACAATTGTCGGTGAAGGAACAAAGATTGACAATCAAGTACACATCGGACATGATACCGTTGTTGGAAAGCATTGCCTCATGGCTGCCAACGTTGGGATTGCAGGCTGTGTGACCATCGAAGATCGCGTGACGCTTTGGGGACAAGTCGGAGTGGTAAGCGATATTGTCATCGGTGAAGGAGCCGTTGTCCTCGGGCAGGCCGGCGTAGGTCGAAGCCTAGAAGGAGGAAAGTCTTATTTGGGAAGTCCGTGTGACGAAGCCCGAACGAAATTCAGAGAAATTGCCGCAGTGCGTAAGCTGCCAGAAATAATCGAAAAGCTCTAATGGAAGCACGATTGCTTCGAAATATGGAAAACCAATTGCAGTTGAAGGAATTCAAACTGCATTCTTTGTTGGAGGTGACCAATGCCATCAACATGAATAAGGATGTCCGTGATTTGACGCGTCTGTTCGAGTTTATTGTACGTGAGCAGCTCGGTTATGATAAATTCATCCTCTTCCACAAGCAAGAAGAGTGGAACTGTTTGCTTCGTGTTGGAGTGAAGACAAAAGTTAGAAAGTTTGACGTGGATGCCGAACTAGGGCGATTTCGCGATATCACGGTGATTGAATCTTCGCATTCGAAATTGTTAAGTGATTTCGATGTCATTGTTCCGGTTCTTCACAAAGGCGAGGCGTTGGCATTTCTACTCATCAAAGGAATTGAGTACGACGGCCACTTGAACAAGCAAATCAGCTACATGAGCTTCATTCAAACGCTAGCGAACATTATCGTCGTGGCGATTGAAAACAAGCGTATGGCGCGCGTGAATATCAAGCAGGAACGCTTGAAGAAAGAGTTGGAAGTAGCCTCTGCGATGCAACAATTGTTGTTTCCGTCCAGCTTGCCAACAAATAAACGCATGGATATTTCGGCGATGTACAAATCGCGTCACGAGGTAGGAGGAGATTATTACGATTTCATTCCTTTAGGGGATGATGAATATATCATTTGTATCGCTGATGTTTCAGGAAAGGGAATTAGCGCAGCGATGCTCATGGCGAACTTCCAGGCGACTTTGCGAACGATGTTCCAATACCGTGAGTTCAATATGGAGGAATTGTTATTTGAGCTCAACGAGAATGTAATGTCCAGCGCCAAAGGAGAAAAGTTCATCACCTTCTTTATTGCCCATTACGACGCCAATTCTCGAAAGATGTCTTACGTAAACGCCGGGCACAATCATCCATTCCTCACGGATGGTCGAAATTTCACTCCTTTGGACAAAGGAACTATCGGTTTGGGCATGCTAGACGAGCTTCCGTTTTTAGATATAGGAGAGGCAGAACTCGGCCCGAACACAACCTTAGTTTTATACACGGATGGTGTGGTCGAATTAGAGAACGAGGAAGAGGAATTCTTCGGCTCCGATCGACTGAAAAAACTCATCAAAAGCTACTATCCGCTCAGCATGGGCGATATGAATAGCCTGATCTTTTCAAAGCTTGATGAATGGAAGGGCCCTCTAGATCTGGTAGATGACACCGCGATTTTCAGTTGTCGTTTCTTTTAGAGAGATGGAAGATTAAAGAAAAAAGAGTAAAGACATCTAAACGAATCGATCTTTCTAAAGTCTAAAAGTCAAATCGTCTTTAAGTGAGCTCGCGAGCGTTCTTTTTTCTTTAATTGCCGCGTTCTTTTCTCTACCTCAACAAATACATCTTCCCGAAGTTCTTCGTAAAGTACTGATCGGCGCCTGATTCACGATGTTCAATAGATTCTCCGTTGATGCGTGTTTTTACGCGGTAGAGATAGACTCCATTCGCCAAAGGATCGCCAAATTGATCGGTTCCGTCCCAAGCGAATTCTGTGATGTTGCGACCGATGTTGATTGGCCCGAGTTCGTCTTCCGAAATTTCACGAACCACGCGTCCTGATACCGTCATGATTTGGATAAGAATGTCGTCTGGAACTTCGGATCCCGTGAGTGTAAATACGAATCGGGTAGAGGTGCTGAATGGGTTCGGATAATTCATCATCGCAGTGATGGATGATTCGTGAATCACTTCGAATTCCACCATATATTCCAAATCGCCGGATAGGTTTCCGCTCTTGTCAGAACCTTGTACTGAAAGCGTGTAAATTCCATCCGTTTCGAATTCTGTAGGCCAGATAATTTGGAAACGAAGATTAGAAGCGTCCGCTGGAATCCATTGCATAACGGTATTTCCTGAACCATCCACGAAAGGAACGCGTTGTTGATTTCCTGTTGGATCAGTCAAGTAGATTCCGAACAAAGAAGTATCCGCGACATCGTCCATAATCAAGAATGGATTGTCGTCCTTCAGAGTGATTAAGATCTCTCCGTATGGATTGATGATATCACCGTTTAAGATGTGATTTCCGTCGAAAGTAACGTCCAAGATTGGATGCTCGTCGTCAGGGGTTACCACAAATGGAATCTGCAATAGATTATTGAAATGTTCCTGCTCCGGTTGATCTGTTACGACAAAACTACCGTTGATATAAGGATTGATTTCCATCCAAAAAGAGTTCGCTCCAGCCATTCCAACGGTCGAGAAAGTAATTGTGTCTCTCAATAAATCTGGAACGCGTAATGAATCTTGCCTTGGGTAATTGATCGGAATTCGAATACCGTTTTCATCTTCTACCCAATAGTCCACCAGTAAGGAATCCATGTCAATGGTAAAGATGTTCCTGACATCGACAGCGAACGATATGGAATCCCCTTCTTGCACAGGGTTGACTCCAGCCGACCATAGATGTCCGTTGCTTCCATCAATAGCTGCTTCTGGAAGCGGTGTGTAGAGAACGTGCCAGCGATCGATTTGAGCCGGTGTCTCAGTAACGGTGTCAAGGTAGTTGGCTCTCAAAGAGATGTACGGGAACAGAGCAGCATCCAAACTGATGTTCAAGTTGATCAATGAGTCGTCAGCAGTGAATTCCTGCGTGATTATCGTATCCAAGTTCTTGTTGATGTCATACCCAAGAATGGATAGAATTGTCGTGTCTACACTTGGAAATTCTTGCGGGTCTTGTTTCCAATACACATTGTCCCAATTGCTAGCCGGACCAATCAATGGAGAGGATTCAGCACCACTATCCGACGGTCCTAATACGTTTGTGAGCAATTGGTAGGTACCACCCGGAGGCGCATAGCCTTCAATTTTTGTTCCTGGAGATCCTTTTTGTACAAAGAAGGAGAACGGCAGGTTGGGCTGACTTGCTATTATACTGTCTGTCCCTAAATTTTGGAACGTATTATAAATTAAGGTAGAATCAAATGTGTTCCATGAGCTATGGAGAGTCTCAATAGGTGTGTAGATCAATAAGTAGTCTCCAATTGGCACCACGTTGTTTACGAAGTTGCAGAAATTTGCCATCTGCGTAGAATCGTTCTGTAGGAAATGGAATTCTTTCCAACAAATGGAGGAGTTAGCATTAAAGTTGCCATGGTCTTGTGCATCAGGGCAACTACCTGTTGTGTATGGTTCTAGAGTTGTTTGGTCCAACCACGCGACGTGAATCTTTCTTCCGAATCCCTCTCCAATTCCATAGTGCACGGGGTTCGGCGCATTGTCGATGTACCAGTTATTTTCGAAATAAATGGCCAATCCGCCAGTACTGGTGCCGACATTCGACTCAATATCAACGAGTTCAGGAGTGAATACACGTTGTCTCGGTGGACGTTCGTAGCCCACGTTTGCGAAACTGTTGTCTTTAAATTGGAAGAAATGATCTTGACCCCAACCTGTCTTTCCTTGAATGTACTGGAAAGAGGATTCGTGCCAAATACTGTCGCCCTCTATGGAAACGCGCCAGAAATATACAACACTGTCCTGGCAAACTAGCGGCATAGAAGCGTTGGTTGCAGCGCTCAACCATTGGGATGGATCCACTGTTTTAACTCCACCAGTTCCGCTTACCAGTGCATATCGATATTCAGGACTTTGCGGTAGCGTTCCTTCAAAATCGATCGTATCCATTTCGAAGCGATAGGTATTGAACGGAGCAATAGGATCTGTTGTAGATGCCTTCACTGTTACGCTATCATTAGGAACAACAGCAAATTCATAAGGAATTACAGGAACAATTCCGTCCAGATTGATGAGTAAGTTCTTTGTGATCTCGTTATTCGTGATTTCTTCGTATTGCTCCTGAATGATTGATGGGATGTCCACGCGAACCGTGAAAATATTTTCACCCAATGAGATTTGCGGAAGCAATGGGATGTTGAATCGAAGTGTATCTACGTGATGTAATTCCGGGTAGTAGAATACATAAATAGAATCGCCATTTCCATTCGGGAAGGAACGTGTAATTTCGATCGTGAACGTATCCGTGATAGAGTGTCCAAGATTGGTCAGGTTCAGCTGAACTTCCAGACTATCAACTGTCCAATCCAAGTTATTTGGAAAGAACGAAAGATCATCCGGTGTAATTTCGATTTCAGGGTTCTCGTGCCAATTCAATTTCAACATTGGATCGCCATTCAAGACCATCTGCATACACGTAGTTTCGTTCTCTACGTTCTGAAGTTGCCCCTCCATAAGATCGGAGGTGTACGTCAGCATTTCGGACAATGTTTTTCCGTAATGATCGTAACTGAAGTTTTGATAGAGGTGCTGCGAATAGTTATTCAAATAAGGGGCTAATCCAACACCTACTGAGGCAATGTAAGCAATGGCTCCGCTATTCGCAACCTGAACAAATTCTTCTGACTTGGAAATACTTGACTGGAAGACGTTCCCGTTATAACACGAGTTCGCATACATCACAGGGTACCGATCCATGTTGTTCCAGTTCCCTGGATCATCGAGGTTGATTTCAAATCCACTGTTGGTTCCTGTGGCGTGACCAAAATAAGTCATCAAAGACACTCCTTCCTCAATGCGGTCGGTTACGTCAGACAGAATGGTTGGGTCTAATGGATTACTAGATGTCTTATACACTTGATGTACGGTCGCACCGAATAAGCTATCGCTTACTTTTGCCTCCATGGAATTCAAGTACCCCTGGAAGGCGCTTTGTTCAACCGCATCAGACCCCCCTGCGAAGTGCAAGACGTGTTTCTGCCAGTCCTTTGAAGGTGTATCGTAAATGCTGTTTGGATCTTGTTCACTTTCGTAAACCACCACCTTATTGTAATAATCTTCTAATTCCTGATTCGTTCGAGCAGAAATTCGTCCCGTAGGAATGAGCGGGTTCCAGTTCGACGTTCCTGATAGTCCTGCGGTAATGGCTGCATCACTTGAAGGTTGCCCATAAGATGGAATCAATGATTCATTATAAATCGTAGTATTCTTACGTGTTCCTTGACCATCAAAGGAAGTAGCATTGATACTAGCTTCACGAATTCCTTTCCCCATTAAGAACAAGGCGCGTGGCTTTTGAGTGGAATTGTCGTATGCGTAATGTACGAATCGACGGATTCCATAAATGTGCTTTGGAATTCCTCCTCCAAATTGCAAATACAATTCATCTACATCCGCCAAGTAAGGCGACATCCCCGTAGTATTCCTGTAGCTGTAATATAAGTTTGCTGCAGACCCAAGGCTCGAATGATATACCATTAAAAGGGCGCTATCCGGAACTTCCGAAGCATAATCTGTGAAGGTTGCCGATCCATTTTTAATGGAGGAAACTGCGGTGATGTCGGTAATCAGTGAGACATCTTTCACAATTACTTTCTGACTCGCTCCTGAACTGCTATTTGGAATCAAAGCTGAATAGAATGCTCCATTCGTAGCGAAAGGAATCATTCGAGGCGTATCGCCAAAAACCATGGCAACAACGTTGGAAGATCCCACATTGCTAAAATCCAATCGCACCTTTCCTTGAGGATCATTGTCCACGTGAAAGGCCAATTCATTCGCACCATTGAAATTCAATTCGCGCGGGTATTCTAAGTTCAAGTATTGAAACGCTTGATAATCTGTTGGTGCGCCAATATCAACAATACGCATTGTGATAGGCGTGTTTCCGTTCGAAATCAGAGTAGGTGAGATGGTTGCGTTGCATCGTGCTTGATCATACCCCAACCAAGAAGTGTCCAAAAGAACCGTGTTTGAAGTTCCGAACTCCCATCGCAAACGGTGGTTAACGCCACCTACAGGACTCGCATTCGAAGCGGATACCGATTTCGCTGTAAAGCGAGCATCAGGTGCACCGGGCCCAGTGTAAGGGAAAGGTGTACTTGGATTCAAAACTTGAGGTGAGTAGCCAGCATCTGCACCGTTAAAGGCACCGCCTCCCCATCCTTCACCACGGGTAAAGAATGAACTTGAAGTGTACGTATTTCGAATCCCTTCGTAATAAATTAAGTTTTGATTCAATTCCGCGTTGTACATAATGTAATCCGCTACATTGCTGTATGCTCCAAAATTGACATCGGTCTCAACGGTAAAACGAAGATTGTTTGAACTTGAATTCCATGTAAAGAAATAAGTTAGCGTATCGTTGTACAAGCTGTAGGCGGGATTCCCGATATCTGTTGAAGCGTTGTACATCAAAGAATCTAGCCATCCGTCATTTCCTTCGGCGTAGAATAAGATGTAATCACCAGGATCGATTGTATTATCTCCTCCATCTTCGATATGGATTGGAACTTCGCGTTCCTTTCCGAAAATCTGAATGTTGGAGGCTTGAAAAGTCGTGAGCGGAATGTTTGCGTTGTTCAGCGCATTGTAGTCAAGACGATAAATGCCATCTTCCCACACCTGAAATTTATAGTACGATTGATTGTAATTGATCCACTCATTACCGTAGGGTTGAGCCAACCCAAGGAATGGAATAAAAAGTAGGAGTAGAAGTATGGTCAATCGTGCTTGCTTCATGGGCCTGCGTTATTTGGCTTATCTAATTTAATTCTTAACGATATAATATGCGAATACAAAGCAACGGAGGCGTCTCCGATATCAGTGAATGCATAGTCAAGATAGAAATTCTTAATGTTCAATCCAATTCCTAAGTTCGGTTGAACGTTAATTGAGCGTGAATCATCAAAATCGGTAACGTACTGCACGTTGCTCAATCCTGCGCACAATTGCACGTAATTTTTAAATCCGAAGGAAACTCCTACATGTGGATCAGCGGAAATCAATCCGGTTTGAAGTAGTGTGTTTCGACGTCCGTCAGTAGTCATGGTTAAATCCAGCTCTCCAGCAGCGTACAATCCTTTTTCGCCCAATTCAAACTTTCGGTAAGCTCCTAGCACCATTCGAGGCAGTGTTAGCTCCAATCCATTTTCAGGAAGTGCGTTTCCAGTATTCAGGAATACTTCTTTTGTGTCATCGTTGAGCGTAAACATCCAAGCGTTGAATGTTGAAGTAGCATCGCGAAGCACACCTCCGAATTTCCAACCTTTCTTCGATTCGTATTGTAGACCTGCGTCCAAACCAAATCCCCAAGAACGAGCGAAATCTCCCACACGACGGTGAATGATTTTTACGTTTCCTCCAAGACTCAGTCCTTCAACGGGCATTTTTCGCGCATACGAGAAAATGAATCCGTAATCTGCAGCCGTAAACGTCGAAATACGATCGTAATCGATGTTTCCGTTGTTGTCAATTAATTGTGTGGTATTCGGGATGTCGTCAACCGCAAATCGAATCGCTGTGAATCCTACTGAACTTTTTTCGTCGATGGAATGTGCAAGGCCGATGTAATCATATTTTGCAATTCCGGCGAAGTATTCAGCGTGCATGGCGCCCGCTTCTATCCATTTATCAACTTTGGCCAACCCAGCTGGATTCCAATATCCTGACATCACACCGCCTGTTTGCGCGACAACGGCGTTCCCAAGTCCTAGGGCATCCGCACCAACACCAATGGCCAAAAATTCATTCGAGTATTTCGGGGCAATCGCGTTTGTGAGGTTTTCTTGTGTGGAGGGATCTTGACCGAATGCGTTAGTCGCACCAATAGTAAGCAAGAATAATACAAGCTTCGTTTTCATAAATAAATCAATTTTCACCTCCTTTAACAGCATTTTTTACAAAAAATTGTATTCTTTGTAGCCTATGTGGTAATTAGACGACGAAGTTTTGGTTTTCGTTGATATTTACCACTACAAAATTAGCATTTCTCTAGGTTCAATGATAAATCTACCCAATCTGTTTACCGCTGCTAATATGCTCTCGGGTATAATTGCCATCCTTTTGGCGTTCGCTGGACGTATCGATTTGGCTCCTTTTGCCATTTTTACCGGAGCTATTTTTGACTTCGTTGATGGATTTCTAGCACGCAAGTTGGGAGTGGCCGGAGATATGGGGAAACAACTGGATTCTCTCGCGGATATGGTGACTTTTGGAGTTGCTCCAGGAATGATCATGTTGGTGATGATGTCCATGAATTTGCATCACTACCTTGAATATAGAATGGAAGGCGAAGTGTTTCCAGAGACCGTTTTCACCGATTTCTTCTCGTATATCAATCAAATCGCGGATGGAACCGAGACATATGCGATTCCGTTTTTTGCACTAGCGATTCCTTTCTTCTCCATTTTCAGATTGGCAAAATTTAATGTCGATTTGAGACAAACGGACAAGTTTATCGGCTTGCCAACTCCAGCAAACACACTTTTTTTCATGACGTTCCCGTTGGTGCTTTGTTACGGAGATTTATCAGATCGAAGCATGATTCTAACTGTTTGTCAGCCAGAGGTGTTAGCAGTATTGTGCGTAACGATGAGCTTCTTGTTAATAGTGGAGATTCCTTTGTTTGCGCTTAAATTCAAGCAATTCGGTTGGAAAGGCAATGAAATCCGCTATTCGTTTTTGTTGATAAGTGCTGGATTAATTATCGTTTTTAAAACTTGGGCAATCGCATTAATTGTATTTTTGTACTTGATTTTATCGCTGTTAGATAACCTATTTAATAAAAAGAAAACGGATGAGATTTAAGGCAGAAATTGATGTGATGCCATTGGACGCATTGCTTGATCCACAAGGGAAAGCAGTTACAGGAAGCATGAAGAATATCGGACTTGATGCTATCGACGGAGTACGAATCGGAAGACACGTACGTTTATTTGTAGAAGCATCATCAAAGGAAGACGCCGACAAGATGGTAGACGAAGCATGCAAGAAATTGCTGGCGAACCAAATTATGGAAAGCTACGTCTACGAGATTGAAGCAGTATAATTACTGCCCGAGTTATTTTTGGCATCGCCTTTGACTGATGACGGAAACAAACTCAAAATAATTAGTTATGTCTGAAGAAATCGTAAACAACAAAAAAAGTAACGGAGCGTACATCGCGATCATTCTGATTCTGTTTATAGGAGTTGGAGTGATGTTCTGGGCATGGAACAATGTTCGAGGCGAATTGGTGAAATCCAATAACACCGTAAAGAAACTTGATCGTCAAAAGAAAGAGTTGAACGCTGTGCTTGCAAAATACATCGGAAGTGATTCGGATGATATTCGTGCGAACCTGAAACAAATGTTGACGAATTACGATGAGCTCATGACAATGGGTACCCCTGAGCAAAATGCTGAGATCGCGAAACAAAAAGAGCGTATCGAGCAGTTAATGGCTGAGCTGGATTCCAACAAGAAAATGAGCTACTATACCATCTCGAAGTTGAAGCGTGAGAATAACGAGCTCCGTGATATCATGAGAGGATACGTGTATGAAATCGATTCTTTGAACACCTTGAATCTTTCCTTGCGTAATGATTTAGACCAAACGACTACGGCTTTGGAAGAAACAACTGTCGATCGTGACAATCTTCAGGTTAAGGCGGATGAATTAACGGAGAAGGTAAAAGCTGGACAGAAATTAACGGTGATCAAAAGTTCATTCGCTTCTCGCGGTATGAAGCAAACGATTACCAACAACTTCAAAGAAACCAGCAGAGCTAAAAATACCGTTCGAATTGAATCCGAATTCACGATAGGTAAAAACGCCATTACGGATCCTGGAGAAAAAACGGTCTACATGCAAGTTGTTGGTCCGGACAACAAAACATTACAAAACACGCTTTCCGGAGTCGTAGAGACAGAAGGAGGGAACGTTCCATACTCACACAAACGTACCATTGACTATCAAAACGCTAGCGTTGATATGCTCATGACGTACAGTGTGCGTTCCACATTAGGTAAAGGAACCTATAAGGTTAACATTTACTGTCAAGGCCAATTGATCGGCTCGGACAGTTTTACACTCAAATAAGTTAGATGGTCAATATTTTTATCGCGAATCTTGACTGGAGCATTACTTCAGAAGACCTCAGAGCCACTTTTTCATCATTTGGTAAGGTAGATTACGCACACGTTGTATATGAGAAGAAAACAAAGCGTTCGCGCGGTTTCGGATACGTAGAAATGGAAAACACTGATGAAGCCATCCGTGCAATCGAAGCATTGAACGGAATGGAAGTGAATGGTCGTAAATTGGATGTGAAAATTGCATCTCCAAAAGAAAATCGTCCGAAACCTAAAACATCAGATAAGTAATATGTCAGATGCAATCAACCAGGGAAGTGTTACTTTCGAAATTGATGACAAAGGAATTGGAACGATTGAATTCGGTCACCCGCTCAGCAACTCTTTGCCGGGGAAAATTCTTCAGAAGTTAGCAGATACGATCACAGAGTTGGGACAAAACGATGACGTAAAAGTGATTGTTTTGAAATCTCAAGGTGATAGAGCTTTCTGTGCTGGAGCAAGTTTTGACGAATTGATTTCGATTAAAGATTTCCCAACCGGAAAAGTATTTTTCTCAGGTTTCGCGAACGTGATCAACGCTTGTCGTAAATGTCCGAAGTTAATTATTGGACGTGTTCAAGGGAAAGCTGTTGGCGGTGGAGTAGGAGTTGCATCCGCAGTGGATTACTGTTTTGCAACTGAACATGCCGCAGTAAAATTATCGGAACTTGCTGTAGGAATCGGGCCATTCGTTGTTGGGCCTGCTGTAGAGCGTAAGATTGGTCGTTCGGCTATGAGCCAATTGGCAATCAATGCGACAGAATGGCGTTCAGCTGAATGGGCACGTGACAACGGATTGTACACGGAAACGTACGAGTCCGCGGAAGCGATGGATGAAGCAATTGCGACATTAGCCGATAAACTTTCTAAATCCAATCCAGAGGCGATGGCCTTGTTGAAGCAAATCTTCTGGGAAGGAACAGAACATTGGGATGATCTATTAGCAGAACGCGCCGCAATGAGTGGAAAACTGGTTCTTTCAGAATTCACAGTAAATGCGATCAACGCTTTCAAGAAGAAATAGCGAGAGAACTCGCGCCGAAGCTGTGAGGAACATTGATAAACTTAAACCGGTCACTGAGGTTCTCGAAGTGCCGGTTTTTTTATACCCCAAACCCAAAACTCCCCAATAATCTTTACATTCGATTCCAATGAATCGCATCAAGCCTTCGCATATTTTTTGGTTGATGTTATTGGTCGGGATTGTCATCCGACTGATGATCATTTTTCAGCCGGAAGGAGAACTTCTCACACGTTGGGGATCGGATGACTTGTACTATTATTCCCAGATCGCTGGACACGTTACAGCCGGAGATGGATTTACTTTTGATGGTATTAACCCAACAAATGGGTTTCAACCCTTATTCCTTTTCACGCTGATACCCTTCGGAAAATGGTTGCTCAATGATTGGTATGCGTCCTGGGTGATCGTTTCGCTAATCGTAACCCTTCTTAGCGTTTTAACCTGTTTCCAACTCAGAAAATGGGCAAGAGAAATGGGTTGGTCAGATTGGTTAGCGGTGATTTTGCCTTCCGTTTTTATCCTTCATCCGAAGATTTTAAGTGTTACGTTCAACGGAACGGAAGGAGCTTTGTCCTTTTTGATGTTAGTGCTCGTTTTGCGTGCATTCCTTTGGATCCGAGATCAAAGAAACTTTTGGTGGACGGCCATAGTTTTTAGTTTGTTCGTGATTACCCGAATGGAGTTTTCCGTGCTTCTTTTCGGTTTGTTTGTTTTGGCAATGCTTCAAAAGCAATCGTTCAAACAATGGCTGCTGGTCTCTATCGGCCCAGTTATAGTTTTTGTAAGTTGGCTACTCATCAATTACGCATACTTCGGGAGCATCATTCCGTCATCCGGTCAAGCCAAAGCAATTCATGCTGGGTGGTACGACTTTCCTTTTTGGGAAGGATTTAAAGGTGCAATCGGAACTGTGTTTTATGCAGAGTCAGGACTGAGTTGGATGGTTCTCGTCGCAACATTATTGGGGGTGTACACCATTTATAACCGAAAGGATAGAAATCTATGGAGACTTCTATTATTCCTTGGCACGGTAGGAACGATCTTAATTTCAATCAGTATTATCACACTCCATGGGTTCCGCGATTGGTATTTGGTTCCTTACTTTCTGTTCATGGTCATCGTAATTTCTCATGGGATGGATTGGTTTTCGAACAAGAGAAACATCATCATTCCTTCGCTTTCATTATTGCTTATCGCGATTTGGTCGGAGGCGCAATTAAATCCTAGAAAATTTGAGGGGCAAGAAGTTATAAATGTCTGTGAGGAAGTCCGTGAATTTGCGCCGAAAGGAACTTTTATTGGTGTGTTTAATGCGGGGTTGCCTGGAGCGTGCCTAGGTGATCGTTTCAATGTGATCAATTTAGATGGAGTTGTAAATAACAGAGTTTTACCGTATCTCGAAAATGCAACCATGGATCAATATGCCGAAGATCAAACGCTGATTCTCTTAATGGACAACAAAGCCTCGCTAGAATTTTTCCAAAACAGAGGGATGAAAACAAAACCGTTCACAGATTTTAGAGAGGCGTCTCAAAGCTGGAGATTGGACATCGTGTTGACGAAATTCTCCATGATAATGTCTAATTAGACCGATTTTCTTTGATGATTCCCAGATGTGAGCAAATCTACTCAGCAACATGTACTGATAATACTACGTAGAACCACGTAATGTGGGAAGTTTGACTTGTTTTTACGTGTGCAATAAATGTATATTAAATCACACAAGCACTACAAAGTCATGAGAACATTTATCTACCCAATTCTATTCTTTATTCTTCTCACCACAGAATTTTCATTCGCACAAGAAGATACCACAGCTCGTATTTCTGGTGCAGATGAGGTTTCTATTAGCTGCTCTGGCGCATGCGATTGTTCCCTGGAAGGAATTTTGTCCGGAGATGAAGCGCAGTACAGAGTCTATTTTGATGTATTCGGAACAGGGTGTGAAACCTATCGACTTAAAATCATAGATCAAAACAGTCAGATGTATGTCGTTTCGATAGATGTGAATTTTTGTGCTACTCTCAGTTTGGATGAGAATATGTTAGAGGAAGCGAAGGTGTGGCCCAATCCTGCGTCCACTGAAATAAACATTCCGGCCGAAATTCAAAAGATCCAAATTTTCAATCTTTCAGGAGTTCTTATGAAAGAAGAAGAGTTGAGTCAAGGGCAATCAGTGATGCGCATTCAAGATCTTTTTCCCGGTACTTATTTAGTTAAAATAGAAGGCAAAGAAGGCCGAATTTCTACTGAGAAAATTGGGGTCAATCATTAAGAACTTATTGCGTCGAACTTGTTCGATTCTTGTGCACTTTAAGAGCATTATTCCCTTGTGTACTCCATGCCTTTGTGGTCGCACTGAGTATATTTTCCTCCTTACCGTTAATTCTTTATTCAAAAGGGTTTGTTAATAAACCTAGAAATCATATCTTTGCACCCCCATTTTAGGGGAATTGTCTTATTTAATAAATGTTTAATTGTGGATACATTAAGTTACAAAACCGTTTCCGCTAACAAAGAAACCGCTCATAAAAAGTGGTTCGTAGTGGATGCTGAAGGCCAACCTCTTGGTCGTTTGGCAAGTAAGGTGGCGAAGGTGATTCGTGGAAAACACAAACCAAACTTCACACCGCATGCTGACTGTGGCGACAACGTTATCGTTATCAACGCAGAAAAAGTTGCCTTTTCAGGTACAAAACTCGTTGACAAAGAATACATCCGTTACACTGGTTACCCAGGTGGACAGCGTTCTTTGACAGCAGAAGAGATGTTGAAAAAACATCCAGAAAGATTAGTCGAAAAAGCAGTTAAAGGAATGCTTCCTAAAAACAAGCTTGGACGTCAGTTATTTACTAACCTAAAAGTGTACGTTGGTCCTGAGCACAAACAAGAAGCGCAGAAACCAGAAGTACTAAACTTGGATACATTCAAATAATAGCATGGAAGTAATTAACACACTAGGAAGAAGAAAAACATCCGTTGCCCGTGTTTACCTTACAAAAGGAAAAGGGAACGTGACTGTAAATAAGCGTGACTACAAGGAGTTCTTTCCTGTAGCCGTACTTCAATCAAAAATCGTTCAGCCATTCGCATTGACAGACACAGTTGGTCAGTACGATGTTAAAGTGAACGTATCAGGTGGAGGAATCAACGGACAAGTTGAGGCCATCCGTTTGGGAATCTCTCGCGCTCTTGTAGAAGTGGACGCAGAGTTCAAACCAATGTTGAAAGAAGAAGGATTGATGACACGTGATCCACGTATGGTCGAGCGTAAGAAGCCAGGTCAGCCGAAAGCACGTAAGAAATTCCAATTCTCGAAACGTTAAGAAAACTATTTGGCGGTTGTTTAGTATCCAAGTTCGAGAGTACCCGTCAGCACTGCTGATCCCTCCCGGATTGATTACTAAAGGAACGTAAACAATTAAAGTAAAAGAAAATGTCAAAAGTAAAATTTGAAGATTTATTAGAAGCAGGTGTTCACTTTGGACACATGAAAAGAAAATGGAACCCGGCCATGGCGCCATACATCTTCGAGGAGAAGAAAGGTATCCACATTATCGATCTAAATAAGACAATTGCACACCTCGATCAGTCGGCGGCTGCTTTGAAGCAAATTGCAAAGTCGGGTAAAAAGATTCTTTTCGTTGCAACAAAAAAACAAGCGAAAGATATTATCTCTGAGCGCGTAAAGGAAATTAACATGCCATACGTAACTGAGCGTTGGTCAGGAGGTATGTTGACAAACTTCCAAACAACTCGTCGTTCCATTCGTAAAATGACGTCTATCGACAAAATGAAGACTGATGGAACATGGGAAACATTGAACAAGCGTGAGCGTTTGTTTAAGACACGTCAGCGTGAGAAGTTGGAGAAAAACTTCGGATCTATCGCGGACATGACACGTCAGCCTGCAGCGATCTTCATCGTAGATATCGTAAAAGAGCATATCGCATTGAAAGAAGCGAAGCGCTTGAACATCCCAGTATTCGCAATCGTGGATACAAACTCAAACCCGAAATTGGTTGATTTCCCAATTCCAGGTAACGACGACGCAACAAAATCAATCTCTATCATCATGGACGCTATCTGTGGTGCAGTAAAAGAAGGATTGACTGAGCGTAAGAATGCAAAAGATGCTCCAGCTCCAAAAGAGGAAGCACCAGCTAAAGAAGAGGCACCAAAAGCAGAAGCTGCTCCGGCAAAGGAAGAAGCTCCAGCGAAAGAGGAGGCTCCAGCAGCTGAGGAAGCACCAAAGGCAGAAGCAAAAGAAGAAGTACCAGCTACTGAAGAAGTTGCAGCAGAAGCAGCTCCAGAAGCAGACGCTTCAGAAGAAAAAGAAGCATAATTATTACAATCACTTAAAAGTTTATTCCATGGCAATCACAGCTGCAGATGTAAACAAACTAAGAAAAATGACAGGAGCAGGTATGATGGACTGTAAAAAGGCTCTTGTTGAAACAGACGGCGATTTCGACGCGGCAGTAGACGTGCTTCGTAAGAAAGGTCAAAAAGTTGCTGCTAAGCGTGGTGACAACGAAACAAAAGAAGGATTGATTTTCGCTGAAACAACAGAAGATGGAAAATCAGGAATCGTTTTCGCGTTGAGTTGTGAAACTGACTTCGTAGCGAAGAACTCTGACTTCAATGCGTTCGTTCGCTCTTTGGTAGACGTAGCAATGAAAAACATGCCAGCTACTAAAGAAGAGTTGATGGCGTTGAACTACGACGACAAATTGACTGTTGAAGAGAAAATTACTGAGCAAATCGGTGTTATCGGTGAGAAATTGGTAATCTCTGGATACGATGTAGTAAACGCGGATCTAGTTGTTGGATACAACCACCCAGGAAACCAATTGGCTTCAATGGTAGGTTTGAACAAGGCTTCTGATACTGCTGCTGATGCTGGTAAGCAAGTAGCAATGCAAGTAGCTGCAATGGCTCCTATCGCTTTGAACAAAGACGGAGTTGATGAGGCAACTATCGCTCGTGAGTTGGAAGTAGGTCGTGACTTGGCTATCCAGGAAGGAAAGCCAGCTGAAATGGCTGACAAAATCGCTCAAGGACGATTGGGTAAATTCTTCAAAGAAAATACTTTGTTGAGCCAGTCTTTCGTTCGCGATAACAAAATTACTGTTGAGCAGTTCTTGAAGAACTCTGAGGATGGATTGACAGTAACAGACTTCAAACGTCTAGCAATGGCTTAATAAGTCATGAAACGATATAAGAAGGCTATCCAAATGGGTAGCCTTTTTTTGTGGCTCTAAGCGTTATTATAAGACGAGTTGAAATTTTGGAGTAGTGGAATGCTTCGGAAAGGGAGTCAGATAGTTAAGTTTAAAGAAGTTGCGCAAAATTGCGAAACTTGGTACAATTTTGGTTACATTGACGTTAATTAAGAATCTGGCTGTAAACGCAATATTGTTCTTTACGCCCAATGTTGTGAGATACGGTCAGTATCTTTTTCAGTGAATAGTGGTTAGGTTAGAAGCCGAGATCTCCCGATCTTGGCTTCTTCCGTTTTAAGTTCAATGCTTCCCAAATAAAAACCCCAACCTCCAAAGAGATCAGGGCTTTTCGTTTCCAACGGTAATCAGTACCGGAGATCTATTGTCTCACAAGTACAAAGTCGCATTTGCCATCTGGCGTTTCCATTCCGCCTTTCAATTTCTTTTTGGTCACTGTTACGTGATGCAGTTCCATTTGATGTGCCTCGTTGTTCGAAGAACGCGTCATTTCCAATGTCAGAACCGTCGTAACACAATCGTCTACAGTTTCCGTTGATTTCGTCCACGTACCGTAGCTTGTGCTCTCGGTTTCATCGTCATAATACTCTGCGGTATAATCGGCTTTCAATGTAAGCTTATCGGCATCGTATTCACTCATAACGTCGTCACTGCTGAACAAACCACTTTGTAGATTCGCTTGTTCAAAAGTCCACGTTCCGACCAGCTTTCTCTCGGTACGATTCAACTCTCCCTCTTTCTGACACGAGAACAGGGCTAATACTGATAGTAGCGCTATTCCTCCTAAATATTTCGTAATTCTCTTCTTCATACGCTTTTGAATTTTGATTTAACAAAAAAATAACAAATTCCGTACCGAATTTCAAGGCGTAAAATGAGCTTTAGACTCTTTAACATTCAGTAAATCAAGGGGTAAAGCAAATAAGATAATCATTTCAGGAGAAAATTGCAAATCATTTCCTTATGCAATAATTGTGTATGCATAGTTAAAGCGTTGTGATTTTCAATGGATTCGCGTATTTTTGTACCATGAAAGAATTTTTGATAGCGGTGGTGGTGCTCACTTTCATTGGTTGTGCACCAACTCGTTTTGTGGAGCCCTTGGAGAAAGATCAATGGGCAGTAGGAGGAAGTGTAGGAGGCCCAATGGTGGGATTTGGTGGAGTAGCAATCCCCGCACCATTATCATCCATTGAAGCAGGATACGGATTGGATTCAAATCTTACCGTATTCACAGCATTGCATACCACATCATTTTTGTTCGGTACCGGACACATGGATTTCGGAGCAACGTATCGACCATTGAAGCAGAAAGGATATTGGCCGAGTGTAAGTTTGACGGGAACGGCCCAACTGGCGTATTCACCGAGTGCGAAGGCGTTTAATTTTTGGCCGGCGATAGATGCAAACGCCTATTGGAATTACGGGAAGCGACGCAATTACTTCTATATCGGATGCAATAACACTTTTGTTTTAAGTCCCGATGTGGATTTCGACCGCCCCAACGCGCAACGAGTTTTGTTCAGTCCTCAATTTGGACACGTATTCAAGGCAACTGAAAATCGTTATCAGTTATTCGCAGAAGTAAAGTTATTAGGCCCATATATTGCCGGAGAGGATGCATTTGTGCCCTACACCGGAATTCTGGGGAACCAAGGAGTAACAGGAATTTACATAGGATTTAGAAAAACATTAAACAAGAAGAAATGAGAAGTGTTATTGGAATGATGATTCTTGCGAGCTTCTTCGTGTCTTGCAAGAAATTAACGTTAGATAGTTTGGCTTTCCCTGCCGAACAATTGGAAGAATACCAATTTGAGAATTACGATGGTAGCCAGGAAATCGATATTCCGGATAGTCTCGTCGTAACAGCTCCAAATTATCAATTGGTTACCATGCCATCCTATGATGCTATGAACGATGAAACGCATACGATTTACGGAATTTACATGGGAGATATGAGTTCCATTGCGACGGATACTATTATCCTTTATTTCCATGGGCAATCCAAGCATATGGATGCTTATTGGGATCGAACTTCACTCTTAGCGAACCTCGGCGGGAAATACAATTACGGTGTTTTTACCATTGATTATAGAGGATACGGAATGTCGCAAGGGAAACCTACCGAGCAAGGTCTCTACGAAGACGCGGATGCTGCCATCAATTGGTTAGTTCAGCAAGGTGCTGATCCTTCTAGAACATTCTGCTACGGATTTAGTTTGGGAGCAATTCCAACGATTGATCGCGCGGCCTATCGAACTGATTTTCCTTTTGCCAAGATTATGATTGAAGCACCTCTGGCAACTGTGCAGAATTTGGTAAACAGTTCCACTCTTGGCATGAACGCCGGATTTGTGACGACATTGGAATTTCCAAATTCTGAAAAGATCAAAGAAGTTACTGCTCCGCTCTTATGGATGCACGGTATTGAGGACGACTACATTTCCATTGATAACGGAGAATTGATTTATGCGAATCATGGAGGGACGGAAAAAACAGCCATTCGAGTAGAAGATTCGAATCACGGTCAGGTGCCGATCAAAATTGGATATTTCAATTATATGGATCGTGTACTGGAGTTCATTCGAGAATAAAGTTGATAATTGACTGTGATCCAGTGACTAACCGTTTGTCCTCGATTGGCTTCTGGAATGAGGACGATTTTGCATTGTTGAAAATTGGTGGATGAAAGTAGAATGCGGGCACTAAAACGTTGTACCAATTTCGCTATATTTGCTCGGTTTCTAAATGCACAAAATGAAGTACAAACGCATCCTTTTAAAGCTCAGTGGAGAATCACTCATGGGCGATAAGGCTTTCGGAATTGATAACAATCGTTTGGCGTCGTACGCCACTCAAATCAAGGCAATTTCGGAATCTGGAGTAGAGGTTGCAATTGTCATCGGAGGAGGAAATATCTTCCGTGGAGTTCAGGCAGAAGAAGGCGGAATGGACCGTACGCATGGAGATTACATGGGGATGTTGGCAACAATGATAAATTCGATGGCGTTGCAGGCAGCGTTGGAATCAGTAGGCGTTCAGACACGACTTCAATCAGCCATTGAGATGCGAGAAATTTCAGAGCCTTTTATTCGAAGAAAAGCGGTGCGTCACTTAGAACAAGGACGTGTGGTGATTTTTGGAGCAGGAACCGGAAATCCATACTTTACAACGGATTCGGCGGCTTCGTTACGAGCAATTGAGATCAATGCAGAAGTTATTTTGAAAGGAACACGTGTAGATGGAATTTACACGGCTGATCCGGAGAAAGACCCTACTGCAACGAAATACGATACCATCAGTTTTGATGACGCCTACGGGAAAGGATTGAAAGTGATGGACATGACCGCCTTTACTTTGTGTAAAGAAAATAACTTACCAATAATCGTGTTCGACATGGACACTCCGGGGAACTTGGAAAAGGTTTTGGAAGGAGAGCAAGTGGGAACGATTGTAAGAAATTAAAACGCTATGACTGAGGAATTAAACATGGTTTACGACGAGTTCAAATCGTCAAATGAGAAATCGATCGAACATTTCGAAGCTGAATTGACTAAGATTCGAGCCGGAAAAGCAGCTCCTGCAATGTTGCAAAGCGTAATGGTGGATTACTACGGATCTCCCACGCCCATTCAGCAGGTTGCCAATATTGGTGTGATGGACGCGCGTACGTTAACGGTGCAACCATGGGAAAAAGATATGCTGGGGGAATTAATGAAAGGGATTGTGAATGCGAACCTTGGATTTGCGCCTCAAGACAACGGAGAAATGTTGATCATTTCCATTCCGCCACTTACAGAAGAGCGTCGTCGTGATTTGGTGAAACATGCGAAAGCAGCAGCAGAGAATGCCAAAGTGAGTATCCGTTCGCACCGAAAAGATGCCCTAGACATGATCAAAGGATTGAAAGACGACGGATTGTCCGAAGACATGCAGAAAGACGCTGAAGGGCAAGTACAGACGATTACAGACTCTTTCACGAAAAAGATTGAAGAGTTGTTCGAATTGAAAGAAAAAGACATCATGACGATTTAATTCGTTACGAGTATATAAAAAGTAATAGCCGGTCACTGAGGTTCTCGAAGTGCCGGCTTTTTTTATGCCATAAAATTGATAAGAAGTGAAATGCTAGGAATTGAGGACTTGCATCGAAAAAATCAATTGACCTATAAGGGAAAAGACTAGGCTCTAGAGTCTAGTGTCTTTTTTCTTTCAGTCTTTCTTCTTAAATCTACTTCACCAAGATCTCCACACGGCGATTCGCCTGCTCTTGATAAGTTCTTAATGGATTTGCATAGACAGGACGGGTATTTCCATATCCAACCGCTGATAATCGATCTTTGTCAATACCGTTGTCGATTAGATAGCGCATCACACGCTTTGCTCTTGCTTCAGAAATCTTTTGACCGGCGAAACTATTGTCACCCATGGCGAAAACGTGTCCCTGAATTTCTATTTCTAAGGTTGAGTTCAAAGCGAGGAAATCTTTCAATCGGCGCAATTTGGGTTCTGAACTTTTGAGGATTTCGCTCGTTCCTGGGACAAACTGAATTTCTTCAATCTGCAAACTTTTTCCTGACTCTACGCGATCTAGGAAGATCTCAATGAACTTGTCTTCGTATGCCGAAATTTCGATAATGCTGTCGTAGAGGAAATATCCCTCCAAGTCACAGCTCAGATTGAAGTCTTTCGTTGATGAAATATTAAAGAAGAAATCAGATCCGATATACATTCCTTGAATGTCCTTGTTTCCTTCGATGATCAATGCTGCAGAAAGTGGGGTTCCTGATTCAGCATCACGCACGGCAAATGAAAGCGTAGGAGCGAAATCATCATCTCGAACATCAACGACTTTCTTTTCTTCAACTACCACTATTTCTTCTTCAAATGTCCAGTCCAAGAACATCTTTTTCTTAGCGTCTGTATCCGTCGCGAAAACAACATAGATCTTCTGACCTGCGGACATTTTGTATTTGTACAAGTGGCTGTTATCAACTTCACCGCTCAATCCAACCATCTTGTTGTCTTTTGAAACAAGCATACGTTGAATTTCCGCAATGCCGCGATGTACGTCCAAACAGATATCCTTCGATTCCGGTTTGAATACCACCATTTGAAGGAATCCTTTGTTTACCCATGCATCGAAAGACAATGTTCCTGCTGTTGGCGCAATATATGAGCACCACAACAAGTTATCAGGGTTCATTTCTGAAAGGGTGGGATATGATTCAATGAGTTTGTCGCTGCCACCGTTAAAGGCAAGCTGGAATTCGCCGTTATCAAATATATTGATAGCGCCGTCGCAACTGTTCATGTTATGACCATCTTTGCCAACCTTGTGTTGACTAAAAGAGGACCACGACAGAAGCAAAGAAATAAGGAGAAAGGTTACTTTTGCCATAGCTAGTCTTGGGGCCAAATATAATTAAACTAATCGTACTTTCACCTCACTAAACTAGTTTAGTAAAGGCATGGAGAATCTATATTCAAAAATTGGGCCGGAAACATTAAGCGCGATCGTAGACACCTTCTACGATCACGTATTTGAGAACGAACTAATCGGGCATTTATTTCAAACAGATAAATCACTCATTCGTTATAAACAGTATCAATTTTTAACGCAATTTTTAGGTGGACCGCATTTATATTCAGAAAGTTATGGTCATCCGAGGATGCGAATGCGACACCTTCCACATCGAATTGATCAGGCCGCGATGGAGGAGTGGCTGAAGTGTATGAAAAGTGCTATTAATCAGAATCTTGAAGACGAAGAATTGGCGAATGCGCTGTATAGTAGCTTTCCAAGATTAGCACAACATATGGTAAATAGCTAGTGATGAGTTGGAGTGTGAGTATGGATTTCTAGTGCCTCAGTCCGCGAAGATCAAATTAGCACGGAGCTATTCATGATTCAACATTCATGATTCCTTATTCCAGCTACATTTTAATCCCCAAAGTACCGACAGAGGAAATACGAATAAACAGGGCATCTTCACGTGGGTAGATGTAATCAATTTTGATGTCTTCCACGTTACCGTTCATGAATACTCCGGTATCCACTTCTCCGTTCAGGCTTTCGTCAACGGTTGCTTTGAATTCCTCTAGGTATTTGGCCAGATCCATGTTCGCGGCATCTCGAAGCATGTTCGTTATTTTCTTATCGAAAAGCCATTTGGCACTTTTTATCAATGCACTTTTAGTCTTCACATCAAACTCCAAATCCGGGAAGGAAATGCGTTGTGTCTTGGCATCGAATGAAGGGGTTCCAGTGAGGTAGATCGTTCCTTTCTTTTTTCCGCTAAATGCTACTTTAATGTGCAGTCTATGATCCGCCGCGCCGTGAATTTCAACATCGCCAAAAATTACTTTATTGCCTTTCACATCTGTTTCCATTCCCTTGATGTCACGCGTTAGAATGTTGCTCAGTGAATCGTATTGAGCCGTGATGTCCATTTTTACATCGAAGCCATCTTTCACTGCGAAATCGGACAGATCAGGGAGTTCAGTCGGTCGGAATCCGACGGTGTCCAATCGAACTTCTGGATAGGCCTGAAGGTATGCGTCCAAATAAGCGGTGTCGCCCTTGTAACGGATATTGCTCATCCCTACCTTTTTCGGATTCAGGAACATGTAGCCGTATCCTTCCAGATCAATTGGAGCTTCGATGGCAGCCCAGGTGATTTCCATATCGGGGCGTAAATCGATATCCTCAATCGCCTTATCAATGTCTTTCTCAACCGCCTTCAATGCTTTCTTGACCTCTTTTTCCAATGTTCCGGTAGCGTCAAAATTAAAGAGGGTCACTTTGCAAGGAGTGATGGCTTTAACTTCTTTCAACTTCGTGTCGGAGGTAAGGCGGTATTCACTGTCCACACCAATTTTGGACTTGAACGCCACTCGCATTTTTCGCATCGACTCGCCTACGCCACACGAGAATTTCACTCGTGAACTGATGCATTCTGGCGTGCTTCCAAATACGCTGATACATTGCGGACAATACGACATTTTCATCCAGTATGAACCTTTTACGCTGTAATTCAGGTAAGAACCGTTTCCTTCAAAAATGATCGGTTTACGTTTGAAGTAATAATCGTAGGCAACGCCATCGCAAGGATGATCACCACCTTTAAATTCTTTAGGAACTTCCTTATTTGTCTCAGCGAAATAGGGAGCAAGATCGATTTTCACAGGAACTCGTACAACAGAAACAGGCTGTTCCGGGATTTGAAGATTTTCGTTGACTTCAATATCGGGTGCTTCCGGCTTTACGCTTGCACAAGAACTTACTATAAGGGCGCCAATTGCGGTGATTAGGAAGTTTCTCATTTCTGTCGGATAAACAAGGCAGTTTGATGAAGCGATGGAGCATAACTTTTCGCTTCTATGGAATCTTCTCCTTCTGTTCCCGTTACCATAGGATCGGCCATCGGTGCGGCGAATAAATCGCAGTAGATATTCCCATCCATGTATTTCATGGTCGAGATGTAAATCATATCCATGACCTCGTACATCCCATAAAAAGTCCCATCCATGAGTGTGATTTCCATCACGATTCCGTTGTTCTCATCGAAAAGATAGTTCTGCTTATCGTCTTTTGATTTGACCACGATCTTATAGTCCTTCACGATCGTTCCGTATTTCTCAGGATAGAAAGTCATTTTGTACGACCAAATCGAATCTTCTTCGATCGTCAGCATTTCGAAATCTACTGGAATTGTATCTGTAGGGCGTCCCAAATTGGCGATTAGCATTTCGCCTTTGAATGTTCCTACCCAATCTTGAGGGAAATCCTGAGCGTTTCCAGTGAATGAAATCAATGCGAACAGAAGAATAAGAGCTCTCATCAAAAAAGTTTTGTCTAAAAATAAGAAAGGTTTCCGCAAGATGGACTCACAGAAACCTTTCAAAGTGTTTGTTTTTATCGCGAATTAGAGAGTTGCAATCAAATCATTCAAAGTTTGACTTGGACGCATTGCGGCAGCGGCTTTCTCAATATTTGGGAAATAGTATCCGTCGATGTCAATGTTCGCTCCTTGAACCTCATTCAATTCAGTAACAATTTTTGCTTCGTTCGCTGCCATTTTCTGATGGAAACCAGCAAACTTCTCTTTCAATTCAAGATCTTCTGTTTGATTTGCCAAAGCTTCAGCCCAGTACAATGCCAGGTAGAAATGAGAACCTCTGTTGTCCAATTCGCCCGCTTTTCGTGAAGGTGCTTTGTTTTCCATCAAGAACTTCGTGTTGGCGTCGTTCAATGTTTTCGATAAGACCAAAGCTTTCTGATTGTTGTTCTGCAATCCCAAATGCTCCAAAGAAACCGCTAATGCAAGGAATTCTCCAAGTGAGTCCCAACGCAAGTGGTTTTCTTCGTTGAACTGTTGCACGTGCTTCGGAGCGGATCCTCCGGCACCTGTTTCAAACAAACCTCCGCCATTCATTAACGGAACGATGGAAAGCATTTTTGCAGAAGTTCCAACTTCCAAAATAGGGAAGAGGTCAGTTAGGTAATCGCGCAATACATTTCCAGTTACTGAAATGGTGTTTTCGCCTCGCTTTAAGCGCTCCAATGTGAATGTCGTTGCGTCTTTGAGTGAAAGAATACGAATGTCCAATCCTTGGGTATCGTGATCCTTGAGGTAAGTATTTACTTTCTTAATCAACTCTGCGTCATGCGCACGGTCTTCGCTCAACCAGAAAACGGCTGGCCAATTGGTAGCTTTCGCACGATTTACGGCCAACTTCACCCAATCTCTAATTGGAGCGTCCTTCACCTGACACATGCGCCAAATATCACCTTCCTCAACGTTGTGCTCTAATAATACTGATCCCTCCTCAGAAATCACTTGAACCGTTCCGTTGGCAGGCAATACGAATGTTTTATCGTGAGAACCGTATTCCTCAGCTTTCTGAGCCATCAATCCTACGTTTGGAACTGTTCCCATTTGAGTCGGATCAAACGCTCCATTTTCTTTACAGAATTCGATCGTGGCATCGTACAATGCTGCGTAGCTGCTATCCGGAATAACCGCTTTCGTATCCTGAGAATTTCCTTCTTTGTTCCACATTTGACCAGACGTACGAATCATTGCAGGCATGGATGCGTCGATAATTACATCACTTGGAACGTGCAGGTTGGTAATCCCTTTGTCGGAATTCACCATGGCCAAATCAGGGCGATTCTCGTAGCATTTTTCAATGGACGTTTCGATCGCTGCTTTTTGATCTGCAGGTAATTGTTCGATTTTATTCAATAGATCGCCAAATCCGTTGTTTACATCCACTCCGATGGTGTCCAATGTTTCTCCAAATTCATTGAAAACATCTGCAAAGAATACGCGAACCGCATGACCGAAAATTACCGGATCGGAAACTTTCATCATCGTCGCTTTCATGTGAAGCGAAAACAAGATACCCTGAGCCTTAGCGTCTTCAATTTGCACGTCCAAAAAGGCCAAAAGCGCTTTCTTCGACATGTACGTAGCGTCGATTACTTCGCCAGCCTGTAAAGCAATTCCTTCCTTCAATGTTGAAGTGGAGCCGTTTGCATCTGTAAAAACAATATTCGCTGAAGTGGCGTTTTCTACCGTTGTAGATTTTTCATTCGATCGGAAGTCGCCCGACGTCATATGCGCCACGTGAGACTTCGAATCAGATTTCCACGCTCCCATAGAGTGCGGATTCATTTTAACATATTCTTTAACCGCCTGAGGTGCTCGACGATCGGAGTTTCCTTCGCGAAGCACCGGATTCACAGCCGATCCTTTGATCTTGTCGTAACGAGCTTTGATTTCTTTCTCGGCATCATTTGCTGGTTCTTCCGGATAATCAGGAAGTGCATATCCAGCAGCTTGCAATTCTTTGATCGCAGCCTTTAACTGAGGTACAGATGCACTAATGTTCGGCAGTTTGATGATATTGGCTTCTGGTGTTTTAGCCAATTCTCCTAATTCCGCTAAAGCGTCGCTAATTTGTTGTTCCGGTTTTAGGTAATCTGGGAAATTTGCGACGATACGCCCGGCAAGGGAGATGTCGCGTGTTTCAACCATAATTCCAGCTGGAGATGTAAATGACTGAACGATTGGCAGTAATGAGTACGTCGCCAAAGCTGGAGCTTCGTCCGTCTTAGTGTAGATAATCTTCGACATAGCGTATGATTGGAGTTAAAATTTGTTGTTTCGTTGTTGCAAAAATACCGCAACATTAAAGAAGAATCAAATTGAATTACGAACAATCTCTTAACATTCTTAGAAAATAAGCTTCAATTGAGCGTCGTGTGTTATAGAATGCTTACCGCGAAGGCGCAAGGGCGCAAATAATGCTGGGGTTTTTAGGTTGTAATGGTGAACGCAAGGGATTCTGGTGACGTCAGAATCTTGAGTCCTCCAGATTGATAGTAATTGGGAGCGTATTTAAAACTTCTTTCTGCCTTTGTGGTGTTAAAACACGGATCAGTTTTAAGTGTTAGTTTGGTTCAAAAATTCCACCAACTTTTTGATCGCACGTCCGCGGTGGCTGATGGCATTTTTATCGTCCATACTCATTTCTGCAAATGACGTCTTAAGACCTTCAGGTGCAAAGATTGGATCGTAGCCAAAGCCTTCTGTTCCTTGCTTTTTGTGGAGGATTTCACCGTTAACGACACCTTCGAATTCTAATTGCACTTCCTGTAAATGCAAAGCAATAACCGTTCGGAAACGTGCAGATCGATCTGTTTTATCTTCCAATTCAGAAAGTACTTTTTGCATGTTGTCTTCATCGCTTCGATGTTCTCCCGCATAACGCGCTGATCTTACTCCCGGGCGGTTTTCGAGGGCAGAAATTTCCAGTCCAGTGTCATCTGCGAAGCAAGGAAGTCCGAATTTCTCGGTAACATATTGTGCTTTCAAATGGGCATTGCCTTCCAACGTTTCTGCCGTTTCTGGTATATCTTCGGTTACTTCTAAATCCTTCAGCGTCATGATTTCTATGGATGCAGGTAACAAACGAGCGATTTCGGCCGCTTTGTTCGAATTGGATGTGGCAAAAACTAATTTCATTGAAATAAGGCTAAATATTTGGGCGTGTTCGCCGCTACGGAATAGCGATCTTTTACAGTTTGATGTCCGGCTTTCCCGATCTTTTTTCTCAATTCGATGTCTTGAATCAATTGGAGTAAAACGTGTCTCCAATCTTCCTCTTTTTCGATCAGGAATCCATTTTCGCCATTCTCAACGATTTCTGGATTTACCCCGACCGCCGACATAACAGAAGGAATTTCTAATGACATGTATTGTAAGCCTTTGAATCCGCATTTTCCTTTGGCCCAGATCGAATCTTTCAACGGCATCACACCAATGTGAATTGCCGCTAAATCTTCAATTTCGGAATCTTTATCCCACTTAACGTATTCCAGACAATCCAGTTCGATTTCAGGTGGATGGTTGGAAATTACTCGAAATTTAATCGGATGATTTTGCTCCAATTCCTTTAAGGTTGGAACGAGTAATGGCAAATATTCCATGGTTGTATGCGATCCTGTCCAACCGATGCGAATTACGTCTTCTTGATGCTTCGTGACTAGATTGTGAACATTCTCAAGATCGATGGTTGTAGGAATGATTTGCACGTTATCGTTGTATTTCGACGCGTACTCTGCTAGAAAAGAATTTCCAACCACTACAGAATCTGCCCAGCGAATGATCTTCTTCACCTTGCCGTATGCTTTCAGCCGATGAAATTTCGCGTTGCTCTGACTATAATTTGGGAGCCAGATGGCATCATCGAAATCGTAGATGTATTTTTTACGAAGCACCTTTGCGATGATAAATTCAAAAACGGGAGGGCCGATCATGGACGCTTCACGATGAATGAAAATATAATCGAACCGGCGAATCTTTGTCATGAGTCCCCAGCGTCGAATAAAGCTTCGAACCATGCTCCAGCCTTTTCGTGCAAAGGATCCTTCCTTGTACAACGGAGCCCAGTCTTTAGCGCTGAGAAAAGGATTCACTTCAATTTCAAATCCTGCTTCTTTCAACGCGGGAATGTATTGCTCAAAACGAAAACGCTGCGATGGCGCCTGTGCATTAGGATACGGTGCTATGAATAAAATGCGTTTACTCATAGATTTTTGCATAAACGTCTAGGAACCGATTCACTCCTTCAGAAAGAGCAAAATAATCTTTAGCTCCAGCGGCAATTTCCTTGGAATCGAATTCGTTTGGATCAATGAGATTGTCTTTGTACGTCTGAATATCAAAAGCATCGATGACTTTTCCTGCTTTGTAGTTGGAAACAATCAAATCGGTATCCCCAACATTTGAGTTGCAAATCAACGGTACGCCCATTGCCATAATCTCCCCTTGTTTGGTCGGAGAAGAGGCTTTTTTAGAATACGATGGCTTGATAAAGAAGATGGACGCGTTCATCAACGAGATGTAATGCGGAACTTCATGGTGAAGCACAGAAATTACCGTAATGGCACTTGGATCGATTCCCTTCTCCTTGGCTACTTCTTTGAGTCGCTCTTCCGATTCCGCTGTAACAAACAAAAACTTCGCGTTTGGTTTCTCAGCCTGCAATTCTTTGAAGTAATCCATCATTTCGGGTAACATGTACCATGTTCCAATCGATCCGATGTATCCAAGCACAAACTGATCCTTGTTGATTCCCACTTTATTACGACACGCTTCCTTGAGCTCTTCTGAGATTTTCGAGGGATCAAACAATTCAAGATTCGTACAACACGGAATTACTTTGATCCGGATATCGGAATCGGTAGAAGGCCAAGAGAGCATTTCATTTTTACCGTTTTCTGTGAGGGAAATCACATAATCCGCTTCTTTAAGAAATGCGCGTTCTTTCCGTTTGAAATAATTGTAAATGCGCTTGTAAAGAAAGTTGTTCAAATCCCACAATCCACCATCAACGCGTTCATCGGCCCAAAAACCGCGCATGTCAAAAATGAACTTGGTTCCGAATTTTGCCTTCATGCGCATTCCCGCCAAAGCTGAGATATAACTGCGGCAATGAACTATATCGAAATTGTGCTTGCAATGCAGATAGAAAGCGACTTTGTTCAATCGACGTACTTGCCTCAAGGTATTTTTCAGTCCTTTTCCTTGAGCGTAATGCTGCGGATGCCAATAAATTCCATCCTCATCACAAATCTCTTGAATCACTTTTTTGTGCTTCGCAAAACGATCAGGTTTCTCATAACTGATCAAATGAAACTTGTATCCATGCCTGGACAGCATCTTAATATACGGCAACACCTGCGACTGTCCGAGAGGGTCGGTCATTCCGTCGTATGATATATATAAAACTTTCTTGATTACTAGTTATGAATTATGAGTTCCAGAGTTATGAATTGCTTTGTCTCATTTTGTTTTTGGTACTGAGAATTATGCTTCTTAATATCCTCAGAATTTCAGTTGCTTTTGTACTTAACTCCAAATGTAATGATTCGTGAATATAATCTGTTTGATAAAGCAAATCTAACTAGTAAAGAGTTTCATCACATTCCTTTTGAGAAATACTCAATTTATGAATGAAATCTCTTTTTGATTCTGCATTTTTTGACTCTCGAATATTAGCACCCACTGTGGTTCCGGAGCGCATGATCTGTTTGGATAATATAAATTCGTTCCGAGAGATTAAACTTTGAGAGAGACGTACAATGTCAACAGCGAATTGAAAGCTCTTCTCATGAATAATGCTTTTCATTTAGTGGTAGGTTTTTAGATTGATCTTATAAAAGTTAACCAAAAATATCCTTATCCACCAAGCATCAATTCATAATTCATAACTCTGGAACTTATAATTTAAGATGTCGCGCTCACACTTCGGCTAAGCTCAGCGTGCGCATCTCACTACTTCACTTACATCCACCGTTCATACCACATCTGGAACATCAAAACGTACCAAAGTTTCATGTCGTATTCTTTTTTGCCGCCGTAGAATGCATCGTGGATTGATTTGATTTCCTTCCAATCGAAAAGGCCCTGTTCGGTGATGTTTTTCTCGTTGATGTGATCGTGAACTATATCACGGAGATCGGTTTGGAGCCATTGGGCAATTGGAATTGCGAAGCCCATTTTGGGGCGATCCATGAGAGATTCCGGTAGATAATCGTACACGATGTCGCGGAGCATCCGCTTCTTGATTCCGTCGTGATACTTGTACGAGTCTGGCAGGGGAGCGACGTATTCAACGATTCGATGGTCTAGCAAAGGTTCACGTCCTTCCAAGCTCACGGTCATTGTTGCGCGATCTACTTTTTGCATGATATCATCCAGCAAGTAGGTTTGGAAATCGATGGCCTGCATGTATCCCAACGGACTGTTGATGTCCATATTCAATTCATCCGAAAGAAACATCGTTTCCAGTTGCTTGGGATCGTGTTGCATGATCTTGCGCATTTGCTTATCGGTGAATTGTTGACTCAAGCTGAGCATGATTTCCCGGTTAGAAGGATTTTTTAAGACCTGCTTGAGCTTCTCGTATCGGTTGTGAAAGTTGTATTTGTTACGCAAGACTGGAATTCGATTCGAAGGAACCACATTCATCGTTCCAACCATCGCTTGTCGCACAAATCCCGGAATTTTGTTCAGTTTTTTGCTGTATCGATGCAGGTAATCGTAGCGATTGTAACCCGCAAATATTTCGTCGCCTCCGTCTGCGCTGAGGGCTACAGTAACGTGTTCGCGTGCCATTTTTGAAACCAAAGTCGTTGGGATGGCACTGGAATCAGCAAAAGGTTCATCGTAATAGAACGGAAGATCGTGAATGTGTTCGAAAACTTCCTTTTCGGTGCATTCGAACTCGTGATGATCCGTACCCAAATGCGCTGCGATGTCTTTTGCATAGGGCGCTTCGTTCAAACCAATGTCTGGAACACCGATCGTAAAGGTTTTCAATTTATCCGTGCGATCGCTCTGTAAAATGGCAGTTACGCAGCTGCTATCGAATCCACCGCTGAGAAATACGCCAACAGGTACATCCGCAACCATTCGGTAATTGAAGGCAGAGTGCAATAATGATTTCACTTCAGATTTCGCTATATCGTAATCAACAGTCGATTTAGGTGCGTTGTACGCATCATACACGTTCCAATATTGCTTCTCTGAAATTGATTGATCGTCCAATTTTAAAACGTGATAATGCCCGGGTTTGACCTTGAAACAATTCTTGAAAATACAATGTGGTGATGGAACGTTTCCGTACTGAAGAAAGGCACTAACAGCGTCTTTATCAATTTCCTTCTCGAAAGCAGGATGCTCGTGAAAGGCCTTCAATTCAGAAGCGTACATCAAAATACCTTGGTTCCAATACACGAACAACGGCTTTACACCAGGTCGATCGCGAAGCAAATACACTTCATTCTTGGATAAATCCACCAAAACGATGGCGAACATACCGATGAATCGGTGTACGCACTCAACGCCCCATTCCTGATACGCATGAAGAATCATTTCTGTATCAGATCCGCCGGTGAATTTATGTCCCAGCTTAATAAGTTCATCTTTTATTTCCTGAAAATTGTAGATCTCTCCGTTGAAGGTCACCCAGAGATCATCAAATTGCATCGGCTGGGCACCGTGCTCACTCAAATCAATGATTGACAAACGTCGATGTCCAAGTCCAATCTGAGCTTTTGAAGTTTCTAAGAATTGATAGTCAGAACCGTCGGGGCCACGATGAAACATGGTGTCCGTCATTGCCACGATATGTTTCCGATCTGAGCTTTTGTTGAAGTCAATAAAACCTGCGATTCCGCACATGCTTACAAATCTACTTCTTTTGGAAATAACCTTTAAGACTATCTCCTTTTTTTAGCAGATTTAAAACGCCGTTGGTGGAAGATTTCATCACCTTCAAAGCAGGATTTTTTTCTATTCGATAGCGGAGCATCTCGTCATCGGACGTTTCACACACAAATTCCTGATCGCTTTTCCCTTTACTAGTGCGCAAACGTGTCAAACTGATTCCAGTTGTTTTGATGTCCAACTTGTTAAAGCCGTGCGTTGCGAAAAGATTATTCAAGGTCTGTGGAGTATAATAACACAAGTGATTCGGATATTCAATCACGTTGTACTGCTCTTTCAAGCGATATCTCAAAATGGAATTAAAGTTCGGAGTTGTCAAATAAAGGACTCCACCTTTTCTCAAGATCTCTTTGGCTTTGTTAGCATATTGAACAGGTGTGTTGAGGTGTTCTAGAACTTCAATCGAGACTATGACATCGAAAGATTCGGGTTCCAAATCCAATTTGTGGAATTCGCCCTTGTACATCTTCAATCCTTTGCCTTCACAATGATTTACCGCTTCGTCAGTGAGCTCCGATCCGTAAACATCCCAGCCTCGTTCTTTTGCCACTTCCATGAAGAATCCGTAGCCTGCGCCAATGTCTAACAATTTTCCAGTTTTACGGAATGGCTCAAATCGATCCAGAATTTCATTGAAACGTTTCACTGTAATCGGGGAGAGGTAACTCGTTCGCTCGTAGTTATTCGAGTAGTAATCAACGAGTTCCTGTATAGACGGGATGCATTCCGAGAAAACGAAACTACACGAATTGCACTTCACCAATCCAACCTCGGTGTAATTTGCGAGTTTTTCAAGTTGGGTAGAATTGCAGATTAAGCAGCTGGTATGTGTGTTAGTCGCAGGCATGTTGCTCCGCAAAATTATGGTTTCTTTTCCAGAATATTAACTCTAAATCACAGTTTTTGACTCGGTCAGGATGAAATTGCGTACAAATACGCATGTTTTGAGCCCTTGCCTTGGTGTATTAAGGAATTGTCATATTCTATGGCTTGACGATCGAATCAAGCGTTTTAGCAAGGATTTCCGTTTGATATGCTCTGCTGTACTCGCGACCTAAGTCGTAGTTACGAGCTGAGATTTCGCCTCCCGATTCTTTCAATTCTAGTTGTTGCAGCAAGAATTCCTTGCAGCTTTCCACACTTTCTACCACCACTCCAGATTCCGTCTCTTGAATGAACCGTTCCATGAGGTCGTTGTCACTTCGGCACAGCAAAATTTTTAGTCCGGCGGCATAGTAGTCATAGGTTTTAACCGGTAGACAACCGTCCAGATTTTTGTAAGGAGTTAGTACTCCAATATCCATGCTTTGCATGAGCTTTTCAAAGGATTCCTTTGGAACTTTAGCTGCGTACTTGAAGTGATTTGGGTGTTCTTGAACGAGTGTCATGTAGTAGTGTTCCAGCGCTTCAGTGTCGAAGCCACCGATCATATGAAACTCAATGTTCGGATCATTCAATTCGATAATGGCCTTTTCTATTATGGAGAGATCCTGATACGGGTACAATGTTCCCGCGTAAAGTATTTTGAGTTTGGATGCGTCTGTTTGTTCCTTATCTAAAATACTATCAAAACCATTTTTAACGACATATCCAGGCTTGTTGGTGAATGATTCCAATCGATTCAATCCTGCTTCCGAGACGGTGATGAATGCGCTCGCATTAGAAATCCACTTCTTCTCACTTTTTCGTTCCAACGAGGCAATCATTTTTCGCAACACGCCAGATGGCTGAATTCGATAATGACTGTTCCATTCGTCGCGGTAATCGGCAACCCAGGGAACGTTGAACTTCTTCTTCAGTAGATATCCGAAATAAAACTGCTGAAACGGCCGTCCAGAGATAAGCACCAAATCGATGGAGTCATTCTTTACTAAATTGGAGCAGTAGGGATAAAAGTTATTGTAAGGAATGGATTTCCAGCGAAAGTTGGAGGCAATTAGCTCCCAAACAGTCAGCGCTTTTTGGAAGTAGCGCATCGATGGTTTATTTGCCATTTTATCCCGTGTTGATTGCTCAAACGGCAAACGATGTACTTCGTGCGTATCGAATTTCTCCATCTTCGCTTCATTGTCTTCTACTTCTTCTGTCAGTGTCGTTTGACCTTTGTTCCAATTCCGCGTCACTACGATTGGGTAGTAACCGTGTTTGTGTAGATTCTCTGCCCAATAATGCGTTCGCTGTCCGCCGACAAATGCCGATTCCGGATAAAAATAGGATATGATGAGAATGCGTTTCATTTTCGTTTCAAGACACTATTGAGAAGTGATTTGATAGTGAGATTTTGACTCTTCAAATAGATGAAAATAATAGCGATTCCAACAAGAATACCGCCTCCAATCATTGGGAGATAATTCTCTTGCAGGGTAGTTTCCATGATTAGGAATAGGAATACGATGTAGGCCGTTATAATCGACAGAAGGATGAGACTCAGTTTAAGATTCAATCGTAACTCCGTAATTCGTTTTCCAATCACGAATAAGAAGATCGCCATGATGATATACGATACAATCTGCGAAATTCCAGCAACAATAAATCCGTGTCCAGGCATGAACGCGTAGTTGATCACAAAGCCGATGATTCCTCCTAAAACAGTAGCATAGAGGATGTACACATTTTTCTTTTGCAGACTGAAACTGATCGCAAATTGATTGGCAATTAATGAAATAACGCTTGCGAGTGCAATCAACGGGAGTACTTTGAGAACTTCGAGGAAGGTATGATCGGCAAGAACGTAGATCAGTAATGGGCTGAATACGATCAACGCAAGTAGTACTCCTAATCCACTAAAAACGGACAAATCGAATACTTGTTGATAGGATTTATCGGCGTCCTCTTCCTTTCGAATTGACATCACAAAAGGTCCAATGGCCATACGAATCATGTCCGCCAAGACGGCAATTGGAAGGCTCAATTGCATGGCTAATGCTAGCAAGGCGACATCGTCTTTGTTCGGAAGTAAGTCGGCACCTATGAATTTGTCCAAACTGATAATCGCCCAAGAGAAAGCGCTAATAATGAAGAACGGCCAGGAGAATGCGAGCAATCGCTGGAGCATCTTCGCGGAGAAATTCAAGATTTTGATGTAGAGTCCAGCCGACTTCATGAACAACGATGCGACTATCGTTCTCGCGGCAATTTGAGCGGCGACAATCTCCACCAAACCAAAGTCATAGAACGTAATTCCTCCCCAAACGAACAAGAGGGTAAATGCCGCTTCTAGCAAGGTGATGTACATTACCAAGCGCGGTTTCCGATCAATTCGAAAGAGGTTGATATTGGTGATATTAAAGATATACGGGAAGAATTGCACCCCGATTAGAACGAGTGCCGTTTCCAGCTCCCAAAGGTTGGTGTCAGTGACTATAAACAATTCGGCGACGGGCCCTCGGAAAAGGAAGAGCATCGCAAAGATGAACAGCGCAATCGTTATTTGATAGTAAAACCACGAGGTAAAGATCAACTTGCGGTAGCGCATCTTTTCGTATTCGTAGTAATAGTAGAATACTCCGGAATTTAAGGCCATCATGAACGCAAGGACAGAAAATGTCGATTGCAGCATGACCAAATTCGAGTACACATCTTTACCGAGATCTTTGTAGAGGGGGATGAGTAACATGGCGAAAACGCGCGAAAAAACGTTCGCGAAACCGTAAACCAGTGTTTCACCAATAAAAGCTTTAAGCTTACTCATATTACTCTTTTACCAGCAGGTAGCTGATGGTCGCCTCTCTGCGACCAACGTATCGAATTCCGCGATACATATCCCACCCGATGTAAATAAACCAAAGGGCAGGTTTGAAAATGGGTTTCTGTAAAATCGGCATGCGTCGTTTCGCTGCACGAAAGATCTGTTCCCGTTTGATGTCAATGATTTTAAATCCAGCTTCACGACAGTAGCGTCTCGTTTTGTAAGGATTTACTGGGTGGAACGTATCCAATCCGCCGAAAGGTCTGCCGCGCATTTTCAAGTAGAATCGTGCAAACTTTCCTTTCCCCATCAGCGGAAACCAGAACATGCGGTAGTGTCCTTCGTAAAAACAGATGTAATCCGGCCCACGGAGAATTCCAGAGCCACCTTTCTTCAAAACGCGGTACAATTCATGGATGCAATCGCGCTCGTCAGCAACATGCTCTATCGTCTGCCAGCTATCGAAATGATCGAATGATTCGTCTTCAAAAGGCAGCTTTTCTCCTACACCTTTTACGATGTGATCGCGCCATTCTTTATCGTAATCGTTTTCTTCGAATTTCGCATCAATTACGTCGTGCTTCCATTCTTCAGGTTCAACGCCCCAAGTATTGTATCCGTTGCGAAGTCCCTGCAATACAAAACTTCCACAACCTGCTGCCATATCCAGAAATCGCTTTTCTTTTGGATTGTCGATGAACTGATCGATTAATTCGTAACGATGCTTCTCTGAAAACACGCTATCGTCGCTCCATCGGACAAGCAAACGCTCGTAGAATTCTGGAGAATACATGGAAATATCCGGATAATACAACAAGATTTCCTCGTCGATTCTTTTCCTTAGAATTTCTCTGGCTTTACTCATTTTCGTAGGCGTTTTAAGCGCGGTTGAACGCGATACATCAATTGTACGATCAATCGATTCAATGGGCTGTTTAATTGACGAACCCATTTCGAATGATACGATGCAAATATCGGCTTTTTAGTGAGTTTAGAAAGAATCTCCAGCAAGGGAATATGAACATTCTTCTGATAATAATAGGAAACCAATTGCTCTTTCTTCTGATCGTAAACAGACCAGTACCATCGATGGTATTTGTGGAGGCTGTTTTCCAATGTTTGAATGCAGGCTTCGTAAGTATCCTTGGCTTCTTTCGATCCTGTAACGCGATACAAATCCAGAATTCCGAAGAAAGTATAGACGAAGCCATTAAACACGTAAGACGCCGGATCCGTGGGATATTCCTCGAACCACAGGTCGCCATTTTCATCAATGCGCTTCACACCACCTTCCGAATAATCGTAATGAAAGAATTTGAACGCTTTCTCGGCTGTTTTCAGATATGCTTCGTTTCCCAACAACTGATAGGCTCTTAGATATAGGGAGATCGCCTGTCCCATGTACATGGAAGAAATCCAACCCTTGGGAAGATTGTATTGCTTGTTCTCCTCACTTCTCCAGACAATCGCGTCTTTGAAGGTTTCCGATTGTTCATCCAGCCAATTCAGGCAGTTTTGAAAAATTTCAAGCCGCTCTTCATTTTTGCCTTCGTGCATTATGTATTCGTGCTGAATCAAGGCGTATTGGATGGTATAAACAATGCTGTAGACGTCACGATCCTTTTCCACCAAATAGGGGATTCCTTTGTCATCAAATCGACCCAAAGAATTGTTGTCGAAGTGGTAAATAGCTTCACGGAAATCTTGATAATAACCGCCAAGTTCTTTGTCTAAGGAGATGTGGCCGCAGCCTAGGTTGATGTCGTTATTTACCTTCATTGTAAAGTTGCTGGTAGTCTTCGATCCATCGATCGATTAAGACGTCCCAGGAGGCAAATTTACGAATGATATCAGCGTTTTGGACAGATTGTTCGCGCAGCTTATCAACATTACTTAGGGTATTGCGCAAGATGTTCGCTAGAGAAACAAAATCAGTGGTTTGATAGAACACGCCCATTTCCTTGTAAATATCGTAAGGAAGCCATTCTCCAACAATGAGAATGTCTCCTGAAACCATGGCTTCTTTCACGGAACTTGCTAACGCATCTGTTGTTTGGGTATTGATGCTGATGTCAGATAGAATGCGGAGTTCAG
Organism: Fluviicola sp. XM-24bin1; assembly: GCA_003149635.1. Taxonomy (GTDB): domain Bacteria; phylum Bacteroidota; class Bacteroidia; order Flavobacteriales_D; family Crocinitomicaceae; genus UBA4466. Next base: position 185,394 of record QCWI01000004.1, on the reverse strand, counting down.
TGATCTGCTCGTCCGACATTCGCTCGAAGTATGCGGCGTAGTGTAATCCAAAAGAATGCGCTGTATTTGTTACCGATTCATAGTAAGCTTCGTCACCGCCATACGTCATTGGGAACAACAAGAATAATTGCGATTTTTCTTCTTCGGTCAGAGACTTCAATTGTTCTAGAACCTCGAGGTGTTGCTGTTCGGGTTTTCCATTGTAGCCGATCGTAACGTACGTTCTTCCTTCGATTAAATCCCACTTTTTCTGAAGCGTTGTTTTGTCCATGCTTCCAACCGCCTGATATACGCTGTCGATCCTTGTAGAACCGTACTGATTGAATTGATATTTATCGGATTTATCACCAAAATGTTCTTCGAAATACGGAACCATATTTTTAGAGAGTAGGATTCCATCGCAAGTATCAAAAAGGATCCGCTGTTGCTCTTTTGCTGCGTTATTGGTGCGGAATAGATCCGAGCCAAATAAGGTGCATATGAACCGTTTTCCTAATCCAGGAATGTATTTCGAATAAGCCGGTTCTACGAAATGAAGATCCAAAATATCAGCGGATTGCGTATGTTTTTTGGTGAAAGATTTTCGAAAAAGTTTCAGGTAAACCTTTGCTAAGATTCCTTTTAATCCGAAAGGTAGGAGATTTACAATTTCTCCTTTTCCATCGTATCCCTTGCCATGAAAAATATCTAAGGCCGTTACTTCAATTCCTCTTGATCTCAGTCGGTCAATCAATTCAGAAGTTCCCGGATGCCAAAACGGTACGGCTGTTAGGATAATAATCCTCATACTTTCAGATCGATGAATTTGAAGTATTCTTTCCACTCGCCGATGTCCTTCCAGCTTTTTTCACTGACTGGGAATACACCCACACGACGATTTTCTTTCATCAATTTGCCAATCAGGTGAGTGATGTGGTAAAACTCGTCTGTCGGAATTTCTTCAATCAGATGCGGTTCTAAGATGTACAATCCAGAGTTGATTAGATAGGTCATAGAAGGCTTTTCTGTGATGTCTTCCAGAATTCCGTTTTCACCAACTTCTAGCGTTCCGTAAGGAATATCCAAATGTTTGAGAGCACCAACAACCGTCAATTCGTTGTTGTTTTCTTTATGGTATTTGTAGATTTCCGTGTAGTCTTGTTCCACGAGAATGTCACAATTCGTCACGAAGAAAGTATCCTTAATTTGATCTTTCAATAGACTCAGGCTCCCCGCTGTGCCGAGGGGTTTAGGTTCCTCAAAATAGGAGAACGATGCGCCTTCTACTGGATTATTTTCCAAGTAGTAGCGGATCATGTCTGCCTTGTAATTCACACTTACATGAAAGGTTGAACAACCGTATTGCGTAAAACTTTCTACGATGGTTTCTAGCATCGTCTTTTCCCCCACAGGGATTAGTGGTTTGGGAATCACGTTTGTCAGCGGGCGCAATCGGGTTCCTTTCCCACCAGCCATCACCACAACGGGCAAATCCATGTGTTCAACAGAAGCTTTATTCGAAGCTCCGAAAACATCTTCCCAATGAATGATTTCTACCAACTCTTTGGCGTCATTCACCACCGGCATAGCTTCCGAGCGCAATTCCATCATCATTTCCTTGATCTTATCTTTGCTGTCGCTTGGATGCGCCACAGTGATAATGGTTCTCAAAATCTCTGAAATGCTCGACTCTAAAGGAATTTGTTTGAGAATGGCACGCTGCAAGTCACCAATACTTAAAACACCTTCGAACTTATCGTCCTTCAACACCACAAGCAATTTTCTTCCTTGAGCGTCCATTTGTTTCAGCGCGTCCATTAACGTTGCGCTTGTTGAAGTAGTAATATCAGGCTTCATACTTAAGCGTTGATTTGGTTGAAGTGATCTTTCAAAATGCCGTATTGTAAGGCGTCATGATAAGCGTTATCCCAGTAATAATGCTGCTTTAGGGTTCCTTCTAAAGTGCACCCCAAACGTTCATGCATCTTGATGGATGCTGGGTTCCCACCATGAACATGCGTCCAGATTTTGTGCAAATTCAACTTGTTGAAACCGTAATCGAATAAAGCTCGAAAACTCTCAGTGGAGAGTCCCTTGCCACGGTAATCTGGGTGCATGATGGCAATTCCTCCGGCTCCATTTCTTGATATCCAGTCGATATTCGTTAATGCCGTGAAGCCAATCGGGGTATCCGAATCCAGGGCCTCGATGATGAAGTACACGTGTCTGTTGGAGATATCGGTCATCGCATTATCCAACCAAGTTTCTTCCAACAATTCGTGCTTTGGAAGTCGCATACTAAGCGCCATTTCCACAAAGTCAAGATCGTTTCTCCAAGCAAAAAAGAGGTCTTTGTCGCTTTTCTTCAGAGGGCGCAATCGGATGTTTTCTCCAATAATCATTGTGTTCGGCTTAAATTGTAGTAATACGTTATCGTTTTACCTGTATTCAGTATTGGAATATACGTAATCGAATATTCGATCGCGATCTTCAATCAATCCTTCTCGACTAGAAGTTTGCAGAACAAAATACCCATGTCGATCCAGGCTGCTTTGAATGGTTCCGATAGTCTCATCCAGCCTCACGGAAATCGCAATTTTTTTCAACGATTGCATTGCATCCAACGGTTCTAAAGTAGGTAAATTTTTGATACGCTTGCCTGCTTCAAATTGGAAGAAAAAGGCACCAGAATATTGAGGTTGCACAGACGGCAAGTCCAGTTTGCTTCCCAAGGCCATTGCGATCAATTGATCTTCCATGTTAATTTCGGTAGACAAAGGTGCTAAGTCAGAGGAGATGAAATCACCGCCAAGTCTTGGACTGGTTTCAATGACTGTAATATTTCCGTCTTTAATTTTCAATTCCGTGTGTGCTGCACAATATCGGAATTCGAAGGCGTTGTGAATGGTTCGGATGATTTCAACAATGGCTTCTCGTTCCAATGCTGTAATCTCGGCAGGAGCAATATGCCCGATTTCTACGTTTGTTGGGAATTCTGTAGTTATTTTCTCGGTGATTTGTACTATTTCGACCTCATCCTCAAAATGAAGTGATTCAACGCTATATTCCTTTCCCTCAATAATGGATTCAACCAAAAGGTGGGGCGATTTCGTGTGTTTGAATGCTTCTTCAATGAAGGTTTCCGCTTCCGCTTCATTCGAACAAAAATAGACCCCGCGACTCCCAGAATTATCGATGGGTTTTATAATCGCTGGATAAGAAGTAATGTCTTTGGAAGTTTCAATCAAATGTCCATCGGCGCAAGGAATTCCATGAGCCTGAAATACTTCTTTCATACGAAATTTGTCCGTGCAAATCGCCGCCGTTTTTACAGGAAAGAATGGTAGTTTAAACTCTTCTGCAATTCGGGCCATCATGACCAAAGGCTTGTCTGTCGCACTCGTAATAATTCCGTCGATTCCATATTTTTCAATGACCTCAAACGTGCCTTCGAAATCTTGTCCTCCCACAACTTTAAAATGATCAGCAGTTTCCTTGCCTGGGGCTCCGTCAAATGGATCAATCACGACAGTAGTAACGCCGAGTTTCTTGCATCTTTGAATAAGTGATTGCTGTAAGAATCCACCTCCGAATATGAGCAGTTTTTTACCCGAAAACATGCTGAACTCCTTTCTTGAGGGTGTCACAAATAAACGATACTTCTTCTCGTGTCAAATTCCCGAACATCGGAAGCGTTAATGTGTTATCGCAAATGTATTCCGTCATTGGCAATTCTGCCGGTAAATCCTGATAAATGGAGAAACGATGAATGGCCGGGTAATGAACGCTCGTCTGAATGCCATTCTCATGCATGAAATTGCGTAGCGTATCTCTTTTTTCGTAGTCGGAGTCCTTTAAATTGACCGTGAACACGTAGTTGGAAGAAAATTCGGTGTTATCCGCGAAAGGAACGACAATTCTGTCGGCTTCCTTCAGTTCTTCCAAATACCACGACCGAACGTGCTTTCTCTTGTCTAAATCCGCCGGAAGTTTTTCTAGTTGGGCTAGTCCGATGGAAGCGCGAATGTCATCCATACGGTAGTTATAGCCCAATTCAACAATATCGTAGGCTGTGGCGTGTCCTTTGGATCGTTCAAACGACATAGTCGTCATGCCGTGAGAGCGCAATAACTTTACTTTTTCGTGGATCTGAGCATCATCGGTAATCAGCATTCCGCCTTCACCCGTTGAAATATTCTTATTCGAGAAAAAACTATAACAACCGATGGCACCAATAGTCCCCAATTTTTTACCATTCCATTCAGATAACGGCGCATGGCAAGCGTCTTCGATAACGGGAATATTTTTCTCATTCGCGAACTGCATAATCGCCTCCATATCACATGAATGTCCTGCGTAATGCATCACGATAATTGCCTTCGTTTTATCCGTATAATTCTTCTTGATTTGATCAATTGAAATCGTCGGTCTCTTCAAACTTTCAACATCACAGAAAACAGGGATAGCTCCAACGTATTTGATACAATTGACCGTTGCTGCAAAGCTCAAGGAAGGGCACAAAACTTCATCATTTTCTTGCACATCAACGGCTAGTAAAGCGAGGTGTAATGCGGCGGTACAATTGGCCATAGCAACTGCGTGCTTACTTCCGAGCATTTCAGCAAACTTCTCTTCCAAAGCCTGCGAACGAGGGCCCATTGAAATCCATTTGCTACGGAGCGTATCGACAACTGCTTTTTCCTCAGCCTCGTCAAAATTCAATTGAAATAACGGGATGTTATACGCCATAATTACACGTTGTAAATCGTCGTTTTGTAACGGGCCAAATTCTCTGATTTTGTAAACCATTCAACGGTTTTTCGCAAGCCGTCTTCCAAGGAGACTTTCGAATCGAAATCCGTTAGCGATTTGATCAAAGTATTATCTCCATACAATCTGAAAACTTCCGATTTTGCTGGGCGCAAACGCTGTTCGTCTTGTATGAATTGAACATCGCTTTCCATGATTTCAGCAATCAGATTTAATGTCGCTTCCATCGATATTTCGGAGTTACTCGCGATGTTGACTTCTTTCCCAATTACTTCGTTAGATTTGGCCAAGGCGATGAATCCTTCACAGGTATCAGAAACGTAGTTGAAATCACGCGTTGGAGTGAGATCTCCCAGTTTTATTTCTTTTGCTCCACTGGCAATTTGCGAAATAATCGTTGGGATGATGGCTCTTGCCGATTGGCGTGGGCCATATGTATTAAATGGGCGAGCAATTACTACCGGAACATCAAATGAATTATAGTAACTCATCGCCATCATGTCAGCTCCAATTTTTGATGCTGAATACGGTGATTGCGGCTGTTTTGGATGTTTCTCATCGATCGGAACATATTGCGCCGTTCCATATACTTCTGAAGTCGAAGTAACGATGACTTTCTTCGTTCCAAGATCTTTTGCTGCTTGACATATGTTCAACGTTCCGTTTACGTTCGTGTCAACGTAGCTTCCAGGAGCGACATATGAGTAAGGGATTGCAATTAATGCCGCCAAATGGAATACAATATCCATGTCTTTCACGATTTCACGGCAGTAATTCGGATCGCGCACATCTCCCGAAACAATTTCCAGATTTTCATGCGATAAATCGTCAATCCATCCCCAATAATTAAACGAGTTGTATTGTGCCAAAGCTCTGACCTGATAACCGTGTTGTAGCAGCATTTCGGTAAGGTGAGAACCGATGAATCCATCAGCTCCTGTAACGAGTACTCTCATCGTAATTTAGGTTTAAAGCGAAGTTAAGCAATTCGGACAGCTTTTGAGTGTAGCGATCTAATTTTCTTGAAGTGACTCGTGTGGAATAATGCGTGTTCCGTCAGACGATAATCCTCGCTTTTTCTTTTTGGTTTCCAGTAATCCAAATGACTTAAAGTCGACATTGAGCAAGATGAACAAGAAGGGCAGAAGTGGTGCTCTCAATCGAACCAATACGCCGTAAAGACCAGAGGTCAATCCTGTAATAAAGCTCAAAAAGAAGACCAAAATCAGGCAGAAATACAAAAACTCGTTGTTCCTTATGAAGCCGTATTTGGCCACCGGACGCTGGAAAACGAAACGAATCAACCCGTAGAGGAGGAGTAAACTCTCAAGTCCATTCAGAATCAAGTTAGGACTCAACGCTTCCCACATCATCGGACGGAAAGCTCCTGTAAAAATGGCTAACGGAGCCACACGGACAAGTCCTTCCAAGGTAAATTCTACAGCGCCCAAGTCGTACCTGCTGTCCCCGTATGATTCATTTTGGGCGAAATCATTCTGAGTGACGGCGGCCTCTTGCAGGAAGGCGTTCGAAGAAAGCAATTCCTCTTCCGACTTCGCAGCTTGGCTCAATATTACGGCAGAAAAGCTACCAAGAAGAAAAACGGTTCTAATGGCACCCACCGCGAAATTTTGAAGCCCCCATCGCTTCAAGGCTCTGGATATTAAAGCCAGCATAAATGGAATAATAACTACGAAAAGCACCACTGATCGAATGTGATAGATTAGCCATACGCAGAAGAGGAAGGCCAGAAATTCCATCAGTTTTATCTTCCCGTGGTGTAGATATTTGAAGCCATAGTAAATCATATAGCAAAGTCCAATGTACACGAAGGAATCTTTTGAAATTCCCGTACACCAGAAGTTTACCGAAGGTAGAAATAGTACGGCCAATGCAATGTAAATCGGCTTGGCAAGGTTGAATTCCAGAATGAGCGTGAAAAGTTTCCAGCTGGCGTGGGCCGCCATGAAGGCAATGACCAGTGTAGAAGCCAAATAGCTTTTGAACGTCAAGAAGGAGAAAAGACTAATGAGTTTTGAGATAAAAAATCCCTCAGGCTCCCTGTAAATCCAACCAGGCGGATAGCCTGTGTCCACGTTATAGACATTCCAGTAATGGTTCATGTCGGGCGGATGGAAGAGCTCGTCAAGATAAGCCGTCGGAGATTGTACAAAAAGGTTGTTAAGAACACTGGCTCCATCGAAATAAGCTACCGTATCTCCACCTCCAACTATGAAAAGGTAGAAGGCCGAGAAGGCCATGGCGAAGAAAAACTTTCCGTACACGTTAAAAAGGAAGTATTTGTAATGCTCCTTGTGTTTGTTCTGCAAGTATTGAAAATGGGCAATAAACAGCAGGATTCCCATCCAGAATATGGTGGAAATAATATCAAATAAGCTGAGGTACTGACTTGCCAAGTTTTCTTTTTTCTCTAATTACTTCCTATACGAAATTGAGCCATTTTGTTTCAAAAATCCCCAATTATGTCTATTCACACTCCTCACTCACAACTAAGAATGGTGGTAGGGTTCTCCGCGTTGAATCGTCATCGCCCGGTACAATTGTTCAAAAAAAATCATCCGAATCATTTGGTGCGAAAAGGTCATAGCGGAAAGACTTAATTTCCCTTGGGCTCGATCGTAAAGCTCTTTCGAGAATCCATAGGCTCCACCGATTACAAAAACTAAGCACTTTCCTCCTTGATTAAAGCGTTTCTGCAGGAAATCGGCAAATTGTTCAGAGCTGTAGTGCTTTCCTTTTTCATCCAAAAGGATGACTTGATCACCGGGATCAATTAGCTTTAACAACGCCTTCCCTTCTTCAGTTTTGACTTGTTCCTGACTAAGCTTGCGCGCATTTTTAAGATCCGGCAATTCCACTTTTTCAACCTTCGCATAATGCTTGAGTCGATTCAAATATTCCTTTTCTCCATCAACGAGGAAGCCTTTTCCTGTCTTTCCGATGCAAATCACCTTGATTTTCATAAAGCGAAGGTACACAAACCATTGTTGTGATTAATGTTCCAGACCTGCTGGATTTTAGGCATTATATTTGTAAGTTTAAGGGCGGAAACAACACAAATGAATTATGATCGCTTTGCTATTATCCCTGTTCTTATTGGCGGGGCCTACGGTGCCTGCTGATGCTCCCTTTGGATCGGTTCAGTCTGCATTTAAATCAGGAAATGCTTCGTCTTTGGCGTCTTTGTGCAAGGACAAATGCTTGATAAATATTTTGGAAGAAGAACGCGTGTACTCGAAGTCACAGGCTACTCAGGTGCTTAAAAGTTTCTTTACAAAATATCCGCCTAGTTCGTTCAGCTTTATTCACAAAGGGTCAAGCTCTAGCGAAGGTGCATTTGGAATCGGAACCTATAAAAGCAAGGGCGAAGAATTCCGCGTCACCGTCCATTTTAAGAAGATCAGCGGGAGCTTCAAAATCGAAAGTATTTCCATCGAAAATTAATGAATCGCACATCATCTCTGATCGGATATCAGTACCTTTGATATATGATTGATGCGATAATTGACAACGCTTTACGAGAAGATATTGGGGATGGGGATCACTCGTCCTTATCCTGTGTGCCGAAAGATGCCAAAGGTCAGGCTAAATTGTTGGTAAAAGAGGAAGGTGTAATCGCCGGAATTGAATTAGCCGAACGTATTTTCAAGCGCTACGATGAAAATCTGGAATTAGAAATTTTCTTGAAAGATGGAGATCGTGTAAAGCCTGGAGATATTGCATTTATCGTTGCCGGGCCATCCATTTCTATATTGAGTACCGAGCGTCTTGTTTTGAATTTTATGCAGCGCATGAGCGGCGTGGCCACTCAAACCCGAACAATCGTTGATCTTATCGACGGCACAAATGCCAAATTATTAGATACACGTAAAACAACACCAGGAATCCGTTACATGGAAAAATGGGCGGTTCGAATCGGGGGCGGCGTCAATCATCGTTTTGCTCTATATGATATGATCATGTTGAAAGACAATCACATCGATTATGCAGGAGGGGTCAAGCCCGCCATCGAAAATGCCAATGCGTATTTGAAGGAGACGGGTAAAGATCTAAAAATTGAAATTGAAGTTCGAAACGAGGAAGAATTGAACGAAGTTTTGGAAGTTGGCAATGTAGATCGCATCATGTTGGACAATTTTACACCAGATCGACTTAGAACCGTTTTGCCTTTGATTCCAGATATAATCGAAACTGAAGCTTCAGGTGGAATTACCGTTGATACCATCCGTGGATTTGCCGAAACTGGAGTTGATTTCATTTCTGTGGGCGCATTAACGCATAGTGTGAAGAGCTTGGATATGTCCTTAAAAGCAGTCTATTCTTGATCAATCATCAAGTAAGTCAGGATCGTTTCCTTTCGGATCGACAAGGCTTTTAGGAAGAAGGAAAGATACGCCAACGGTAGCCAGTCCCAGAATCAAAACGTACATCGAATATTGAACTCGGAACAAATCCATTATTAGCCCGACGAAAGTAATGATGGATCCACCCCAATACGTTAGATTGTAAATCGGGTGATATTTTCCTGTTTGAAAGGTGACAAGATTCAAGATGAGTCCCAATGCACCAAATCCGATAAATAAATAGCGTGCTACGGGCAAGGAAATATACTCACGCCCCACGCGTCCGAATATGTTAATCGCAAGAATGAACGCGATTACGAAGGAAACTCCTCCAATCGTCTTAAGAATTTGTAAGAAACGCTCTTGATTATCCATGCTCGGATTCAATATACAGCTTAATATCCAAAAGGAAGTCAATGTCTTCCTCAATCTTATTCCCGATCACGATCACATTGGCCCCGGCATCTCTCACTTCGTGAATCTTTTCTATGGAACGAATTCCACCTCCAATAATTAAAGGAACATGCAATTCAGATAGCTGAGATACGATTTCCGAAGGAACTGGATTTTTAGCCCCGCTTCCTGCGTCAAGATAAAGCAATTGTTTTCCTTGAAGAATTCCCGCCTTCGCAGTTCGCGTGATAATGCTTGTTTTATCAGAAGGAATTGGCGTAGTTTGACTCACATATGCTACAGAGGAGTTCGTTCCGCCGTCAATTAATATATATCCAGTCGGAATCACTTCCAATTGCATGTCGTACACTTCCGAAGCAGAAGCCACGTGATGTCCGATGAGGTAATCTGGATTCCTACCTGAAATTAAGCTCAAGTATAATAAAGCGTCAGCTTGCTCGGAAACTTGATACGACGCTCCAGGGAAAATTACCAAAGGAATGTCTGAATGCTTCTTAATGCATTCGATGCAAAACTGAAATTCCTCTCGTGTCACGGTGCTTCCGCCAACGAATAAGTAATCAACGCCAGCAAAAGATGCTTTTTTCAATAAGTCTTCCAACAAGGATTCGTCTTGAACCTTTTCAGGATCAATGAGAACGGCAATTTGCCCTTGCTTTTTTGAAAATTGATTAAGAATCTCGTTTAACGTGCTCAACTCGAGAAGAATTTAATGTGAAAATAATCCCATTGCGCTCAAATATATCCAAATTCACCAAAAGGTCATGATCAGGATTCACGATCCGCCCCCTCCATTGATCGTTTACTCTGGAAATGTGCAGTTCATCGCTAAAGAGGATTTGTTTACGCCCCGCCAATTTATATAACGTTTCCTTCGCCGACCAAATAGAAGTCACCAAAGTTGCGTCTTCGCAATCAAAGAAATCCAATTCCGCCTCCGACAAAAATTTGTGCATCACCCGTTGAATATCTTTTCGGATCAATTCTAAATCCAGTCCAACAGGGAAGGAATGGTTTTCCGCAATGGCTACCATATTACCGGAGTGGCTTATAGAAATGAATGTGTCCTTATCTATATAGGGGGCTCCTTCAGGCGTATAATGGATGTGCTCATTTCCATACAATTCATGACGTAAAGCACGCGTGGCAATAAACTCTCGCTGTCGCTTAATATGGCTGAAACTTCGGTACCGATCTAACTCTGAGTCGGTTAGAACATGCAGATATTCCTCAGGATTGAATTCTGGAAATTGCACCGTATGAATACACGTTGCTCCTAATTGTATTTCATTCCGCTGAAAGATAGCATCCATGGCTACAAAAGAACGAAAAAACGTCCGGTTGACATTAGACGTGTATAATTTGAAGGAATTTGCATCAGAATCGAAAAAAACCAAGGAAACTTTGTTCCTATTTTTGTTAATGTTGGTTAAGAAGAAATCGGATTTAAATTTTTTAACAAACATCGAACGAAACCCGATTTTTTCTATATTTACGCGCTTTACTAGAGCAACTTGGTTTAATACTAAACAAACTGTACTTATGTTACGAAAACTTAACTTAATCGTAGTGAGTCTATTGCTTACTATGTCTTATGGGTTTTCCCAGTCCGGTCTCGGTACCATTCGTGGAACGGTAACAGATGGTAACTCTGAAGAACCGATCGCGTTCGCAAAAGTGAAGATCTCACTGAACGGATCTGTAAAAGGAGGAGCAACCACTGACTTCGATGGGAAATTTCAAATTAACTCGGTAGATCCGGGATCTTATGATGTGGAGGTGTCTTCTCAGGAAGGACATCAGCCAATTAAATTGACGGGGGTGATTGTGAGTTCGGATCAGATCACGTTCTTGGATGACCTAAAGATGACCGTTCCTTCGGACGTCTTGGAGATTACCGAAGTACAGGTTATCGCCTACAAAGTCCCTCTAATTGACAAAGATGGTGGTGCCTCGGGTGCTACTATTACGCGTGAAGACATCGCGCGACTTCCAGTTCGTTCTGCTGCAGGCGTAGCAGGAACAGTAGGAGGGGTAAACAGTAATGAAGGTTCCGGTGCGATTAGCGTACGTGGTTCACGTTCAGACGGAACGTTCTTCTTTATTGATGGTATTAAAGTACGAGGATCCGCAAGTCTTCCTAAGTCGGCAATCGAAGAGGTAAAAGTAATTACCGGAGGTTTGCCAGCAAACTACGGGGATGCAACCGGGGGTATTATCTCGGTAACAACACGTGGGCCTTCTGCTAAATACTTCGGAAGTGCGGAGGTTGTAACTTCAGGATTCTACTTCGCAGGAAGTGATCCACTAGGAGAAAATCCTGAGACAGAAGATTACACAGGTCGCGTTTTCGGATTTGATAAATATGCATACAACCTATTTGAAGGAATGTTGTCTGGTCCATTATGGATGCAGAAAGATTCCCTAGGAAACAAAACGAAACCACGTCTAGGATTCTTGGTTTCAGCAAACATCACTGATCAGTTGGATAGCCGTCCATTGGCAGGAGGAAGCTGGAGAATCAAGAAACAAGCAAAAGACGAGTTGTTGGCGAATCCACTTCGTCCGACTTCAACAGGTTTCGGTACATTCCATAATTCTCAGTTCCTACGTCAGGACTCATTCGAGAAAACTCCTTGGAGAATGAACGCACGTAACACGTCCATTTCAGGTCAAGGTAAAATCGATGTGAATACAGGGCCATCTGTAAACTTGACGTTTGGAGGTTCCATGAACTACCGTCGTGGAAACAACTACAGCTACGCTGGATCACTTTTGAACTTCGGAAACTTCGGTTACTTCGAAAACTTCGACTGGAGGGTGTTTGGTCGTTTGACACAACGATTCAACAACAACGATCCAGAAAGCTCTTCTAAAATTAAGAGTGCATACTACTCTTTGATGGTTGACTTCTCAAAGGTTCGTCGTGATAACTACGATCCAAACCATAAATACAACTTATTTAACTACGGTCACGTTGGACGTTTCACAACTACACGTCGCCGTTCACACTCTTTGAATCCAAACACGAACAACTACGAGCACGATGGATTTAGAGATGTATTGGTAGAATTTGAGCCTTCTGAAACAAACTCTGCTTTGGCAGCGATTACGTCTCAGTACTACTCAATCTACGAAGGTCTTCCAGAAGGACGTTACGAAAACTTGGTTCAGATTCAGCAAGGGTCTGGTCTCTTGAATGGAGACTCTCCACGTAACGTATATAATATCTGGAGCAACATCGGAGCACCATTTAACGGATTCGGTGTATTTGAAAACGATCAGTTCCGTGTAACAGGTTCAGGATCGGCGAACATCGGTGATCACTCAATCTCTATTGGATTCGAATTCGAGCGTCGTTGGGACCGCGGATGGACAAACGGTACTACTTCCGGTGGTGGAGGTCAAGGGCCAGTTGGACTTTGGCAGATTGCACGTCAGTTAGCAAACTTCCACATCACAGAGCTTGATTTGAACCAAGCAACGTTGGTAGATTCACTTGGACGTGTTTATGTAAACTACGAGCGTTTGAACACTGGTTACGCATACTTGAACAACCAAGATGAGTACGGAGGACAAGTGAACAATGACAACCAGTCATTCTTCGATTACAACTTGCGTCAGTACTTGTTCGAGCAAGGATTGATCTCTGAAGGAGTTCGTGGAACAGACTTTATCGATGTAGATAAGTACGATCCAAACATCTTCAGCTTGGATATGTTCTCTCCAGACGAACTATTGAACCAGGGTAACTCATTCGTATCTTACTACGGATTCGATCACACTGGACAGAAAGTACGTGGTATCACAGATATCGATAAGTACTTTACTGAGTTTGACGAAAACGGAAACTACCGTCGATTTGTTGGAGCATTCCAGCCGATCTACATGGCAGGATACATTATGGATAAATTCGCATTCCGCGACATCGTATTTAACGTAGGTGTACGTGTGGATGTATTCGATGCGAACCAGCCAGTATTGAAAGATCGTTACTTGTTCTACGAAGCACGCACTGCTGCTGAAGCAAGAGCATCAGGTGAGCCTTGGGCGAACGTTCCTTCTTCAATTCCGGATGATTACGTAGTATATGTAAACGACGTAAACAACCCAACTCAGATCAACGGATTTAGAAGTGGAGATATCTGGTACGATGCAAACGGTGTTGTAGTAGAAGATCCTCAAACACTTCGTGGACCAGGTGGTATTGCTCCATGGTTGTTGGATCCATCATTGGAAACTCCAACTGCTGATGCTTTCGAAGATTACACTCCTCAGGTGAATGTTATGCCACGTGTTGCATTCTCATTCCCAATCTCAGATGAGGCATCATTCTTCGCTCACTACGATATCTTGACGAAGCGTCCTACTTCAGGATTCCGTTTCGATCCATTCGAATACCAATTCATCAACGATCGTAGTGCAACTATCGCAAACTCTGCGTTGCGTCCAGAAAGAACTATCGATTACGAAGTTGGATTCCAGCAAGTATTGACAAGAACGTCATCATTGAAAATCTCGGCATTCTACCGTGAGCAGCGTGATAACGTTCAGTTGCAGAACATTTTTGAAGCATACCCAGCAACATACAGTACGTTCTCTAACCGTGACTTCGGTACGGTAAAAGGTATGACAATCGCATATGACTTGCGTCGTACTGGAAACGTTCGTATGACTGCTAACTATACATTGCAGTTCGCAGACGGTACTGGATCAGATGCAACTTCAGCAGCTGGATTGATCCAAGCAGGATTGCCAAACTTGCGTGCAATCTTCCCTTACTCGTTCGATCGTCGTCACGCGTTCAACGTAACATTCGATTACCGTTACGGAACAGGTCGTGATTACAACGGGCCGCTTATCGGAGATTTCGAAGTATTGGGTAACACTGGTTTGAACATTGTATCAAACATTTACTCGGGTAACCCATACTCAGCACAAGGAACTATTACAAATGCAGCTCAGTTTAATGCTCAGAACTCTGGATTGGACGGAACAACAAACGGATCTCGCCTCCCATGGGCTTACCGTTTGGATCTTCAGTTGGATCGTACGTTCGAGATGGAAATGGGTAAAGACGACAATAAAAAAGCAGTATTCTTAAATGTTTACTTCCGTGTCACGAACTTGTTCAACCAATTCAATGTGTTGAGCGTGTACCGTGCTACGGGTAACTGGGATGATGACGGATTCCTTGCAGCAGCAGCAAGCCAAACTTCAATCCAGAATCAGTTGGATGAACAAGCGTTCAGAGATTACTACTTAATGAAGGTTCAAAATCCTTTCAACATTAGTGCACCACGTACTATTCGTTTGGGGATCAAATTCGATTTTTAATTCATAATAAGAACAGAGAGCATTATGAAAAAGCAACTAGTAGCATTAATCGTTGGGGCAGCAACCATGCTGTGGGCTAACGATGCGCTTGCCTACAAATCTTATGGTAGCAAGCCCGCTGGTGGTAGTAGCGGCGGTAACACCGTAGCTCAAGCCAAGGGAGCCAATTGTGCGCCCGCGACAGCGAGTATAACAATGAGTTTTAACGACGTAAGTGCCTTCATTGAACAAGGTGGTTCCATGTTCCAGGATCGTCAGAACAGCGTAGCTGCCTACGAGGTAGGTGGAGACAACTTGTTCGCGATCTACGCCGGAGCACTTTGGATGGGAGGTACAGACGTAAACGGTCAGTTGAAATTGGCCGCACTTACATTCCGTTCTGGTAACGACTTCTGGCCTGGGCCTTTGACGGCGCAGCCTGGATCTGGGGATTACGATCCAACAGGACCAGTAGGAGACGACGCAGTGCGTGACTTCGGTGAAGCGAACATCGATCCAGATCAGTGTTTGTTCTATGACCGTTTCTATACAATCCGTAAGGCGGAAGTAATCCGTTACTCGGTATGGTGGGAAGCATGTCAAGGACCAAACCAAGATCCAGTAGCTTGTGCTGAAGCAACTGTTCCTACGAACGACGAGTTGACGCGTATCTACGATTGGCCAGCTCACGGTGACGTGACTATTGGTCAGGATTACTGGTTGGCACCATTCTACGATGCAGATCAGAGTGGAGGTTACAACCCAGACAATGGAGATTACCCTTGGTATGATGATATCTTAGGAAAGGATGATATCCTTTGTGGATCAGACCGTCGTGTAACGTTATTTGGAGATGAAACTCACTGGTGGGTATTCAACGACAAAGGAAACATTCACACAGAGACAAACGGAGAACCAATTGGTATGGAAATCCGTGCGCAAGCATTCGCATTCGCAACAAACGATGAAGTGAACCGAATGACTTTCTATAACTACGAAATGATTAACCGCGGTACGCAAACATTGTTCAATACATACTTTGCACAGTACCTAGATCCAGACGTAGGAAACTATCAGGATGATTACGTAGGATGTGACGTATCTCGTGGACTTGGATATGCATACAATGGTGACGCATTGGATGAGACGAACGGAGGTGCTCAAGGTTATGGTGAAAACCCACCGGCAATTGGGGTTGACTTCTTCGAAGGACCTTACCAAGATGCTGATGGAAAAGATAACCTAGGACCATTCACAGATTCTGCTGGAGTATTGCAAATACCTTCTGTTCAGGATGCAATCGCAGATGATGGAATCGTTTACGGAGGTATTGGAGTTGGTTACTCAGATGGAGTTATTGATAACGAGCGTTACGGTATGCGTCTTTTCACATACTATACGAACGGAGCGGTATTCCCAACTAGTGATCCGAACAATGCACCTGAATTCTACAATTTCATGAGCGGATTCTGGGCAGATGGTTCTCAGATCTTCTATGGAGGTAACGCATATAACGCAGGTGTAACAACTACACCAACAACGTACGTGTTCCCTGGAGATTCTGATCCACTTGGATGGGCAACTGACGGAGCTATCTTGAACGATGATTGGGCGGAGTACAACGCGAACAACGGTTCACCGAACCCACCTGAAGATCGTCGTTTCGTACAGTCAGCTGGACCATTTACATTGCGTCCGGGAGCGATCAACAACATTACAGTAGGTATTGTTTACGGTCGTGGTTCTGATGGAGATCCATTCTCTTCAGTTGAAGCATTGAAGCGTGCCGATACAAAAGCACAAGCACTGTTTGATGCATGTTTTAGAATTCTAGATCCACCAAATGCACCACGTGTATCGATTCAAGAGTTGGAAAACCAACTAGTATTGATGTTGGATAACCCTGCAGGGTCTAACAACGCGAACGAGGAGTATGCAATCGCTGATGAAGTGAACATTACTGACCCAGGAGTTGATAACGTTTACCGATTCGAGGGATACCAAATTTACCAAATGGTAGATGAGGATGCTGGAATTGCAGACATTACTGATAACTCTAAAGCTCGTTTGGTAGCTCAAGTAGATGTTGAGAACGACATTGATCGTATTATCAACTTCGATTTCGACGAAGATCTTGGATTCTCTATTCCAGTTGAAAAAGTGGACGGAACGAACCAAGGGATCCAGCACTCATTCTTGATTACTGAAGATTTCTTCGCTCAAGGTGACCGTGCATTGGTAAACCACAAGACTTACTATTATATCGCTGTTGCTTATGCATACAATGATATGAGAGACCTTGTAACGCAAGTTCCAAACTTGTACGATCCAACGGATCCGAATGCATTGTCTGGACAACAGACTCCATACATTGCTTCTCGTTTGAACTTTGACGGAACGGCGATTACTTCAATCCCAGCAGTTCCTCACAACCCAATGCCAGAGGCAGATGGAACTGGTCAGTTGATCGATTACGGATCAAGCCCAATCATCCGTCGTTTGGATGGACACGGAAACGGAGGTCGCGCATTGGAATTGACAAGCGCATCTAAGCAGACAATTATTGAGAACGGATTCATGGAAGCTCCAGAGTACGATTTCGGAGCAGGTCCTATTAACGTGAAAGTGGTTGATCCATTGAATGTAAAAGATGGATACTATGAACTACGTTTCAGAGATTACGCAACGTCATCTAGCAATGGAGCAGATACAGCGTCTTGGACAATCTTCCGTTATGATACAGAGAACTCAACAGTTCCTACGGATTCTGTTGTGTCTAAAGTGAATATCGGAACGAACAATGAGCAGATCATTCCAGAATGGGGTGTATCCGTTCAGATTACTCAAGAGAACTACTTCTTGCCAGATGGAGCTTCTGGAGGTGTTGAAGCAAGAACAACTGAATTGATCAGTTCTTCTATCACATTCGCTGATAGTTCAGTAAGATTTTTAGAAGCGGTACCTGATAACGACGCATTCTATCCTACAAACTGGATTCGCGCTGGAACGTATGCTCCAAACACGACTCAAGGTGATCCAGGATTCGAATGTTTGGATAACACGCTTCCGACTTACAGAGATTATCTAGATCCATGTAACTACCCAGATTGGCAAGCGCCGAATAACTTTGCCGATCCAGATAAGAACTGGGCGTCAATCTTCGGAGGTGGTATTGCTCCGCACAAGTTAACAGGATGGGAAGCGAGCTTCCAGCCAATGGCATACTACAACTACGCATCTCCAACTTCAGCGAGAAACGGTGCTTCAATCAGCTTCTTGCCGTCAGTGGATATCGTAATCACTAGTGACAAATCGAAGTGGACACGTTGTCCAGTAATCGAATTGGGTCGTGAGTCAGCGTTGAACGTTGGTGGAGCGCAGCCAGGTGCATTACGTGCGAGTCCATCAGTGGATAAGAACGGAAACCCTGAGACAGGATCAACAGGTATGGGATGGTTCCCAGGATATGCAATCGATCTTGAAACTGGTTCTCGTTTGTACATGGCATTCGGTGAGAATTCATTCCTAGCTTCTGAAAATGGAGCGGACATGATCTGGAACCCAACTTCAACTTTGGTTGATAATGGAGGTAACCCACTTATGGGAGGAATGCACCCAGTGTACGTATTCTCTAACAACACTGCTGATATCAACAACTACTTGCTAGGATATGACTTCCCAGCATACGTTCCAGCACAAGGAGATAACGATGCAACTAACGAAGCGCTTCTATTGATGCAGGATGTTATAGCGAACAACACAACTGCGAAGCGTAACTTCTACGGAAGTATCAGCTGGGTAGCTTACCCAATGGCAACGGATAATTACACAATCAATCCGCAAAGCTTGCCAACAGATGTTACGATCAGCCTTCGAGTTAGCAAAGAGTACAAAAACTATACTGCAACTGGATTGAACAACGGACAGCCAATGTACTCATGGAACATGTCAAGTGTTGCTACTGAGCTTGGAAGCCGTGATCGTTTGGCAAGTGCGCTTGATTTGATCAACGTAGTTCCAAACCCTTACTATGCGTACTCTGAGTACGAGCGCAACCGATTGGATACTCGTGTGAAAATCACGAACCTTCCTGAGCGTTGTACAGTGAAAATCTACTCTGTAAACGGTAAACTAATACGTACCTTCAGAAAAGATAGTCCTATCACTTCAGTAGATTGGGACTTGAACAACTGGCAAGGTATTCCGGTAGCCGGAGGTGTTTACCTAATTCATGTGGATGTTCCTGATGTAGGAGAACGAGTAATTAAGTTCTTCGGTGGAATGAGACTAATTGACCTACAGGGTATTTAATAAGACTTAAAGTACGATTGAAATGAACAATTCAATGAATAAAATAAAGAATGCATTTGTTGTCGGAGCTGCGATTTTTTCCAGCTTCGCAGCAACTGCCGGAAATGAAGATCGTGTTGGATCTGCGGGAGCATCTCACATGTTGGTGAATCCGTGGGCGCGTAGCTCAGCCCTTGGGGATGTTGGTATCGCAAACACGAATGGTTTGGAAGCAACGTTTACGAACATTGCAGGTCTTGCCTTCACTAAGAAGACACAGATCAAATTCAACTATAGTAACTGGCTAGGAAACGCAGGAATCGCATTTAACAGTGCAGGGATTGCTCAGCGTCTTTCAGAGCAGGATGTAATTGCTGTAAGTGTTCAGGCAATGAACTTCGGTGATATTCCAATCACTACAGTAAACAACCCGGAAGGGGATATCGGTTTCTTTACTCCGCGTGCAAACATCTTCAACGTAGGATATGCGCGTTCATTCTCACAGTCTATCTATGGAGGTATTAACTTCAAAGTGATTTCTGAGAATATCGCCAACTTGCGTGCAACTGGAGTTGCAATCGACGCTGGTATTCGTTACGTAACAGGAGAGCAAGATCAGATCAAGTTCGGAATTACTTTGAAGAACGTTGGTCCGGTAATGCGTTTCCGTGGTGACGGTTTGGCAGGACAGGTAAACTACGTATCTACAGGTAATGTTGCTACATTGGAGCAGCGTTCAGCTACTTACGAGATGCCTGCATTACTTGGTATCGGAGCTTCCTACGATTTCATCTTCAACGAAAACAACAAATTGACTGCTGCGTTAGGGTTTACAGCAAACTCTTTCTCAAGTGATCAATACCGCGTTGGAGCTGATTACCAAATGACAAATGAAAAGATGGCGTTCAACATCCGAGGAGGATTCGTTTACGAGAGAAACCTATTCAGCCTTGAGAACCGTTCAAACGCTTTAGTTGGTCCAACAGCTGGATTCTCAGTTGATGCATTGGTTGGTGAGAATCAGCATGCATTGGGAATTGAATATGCTGCGCGTTTCGCAGGTGTATTTGGAATCATCCACACTATCGGAGCAACGATCAGTCTGAAGTAAGATTTATTTTACTATATTTGATTAACGAGAGGGTCCTTCGGGGCTCTCTTGTTTTTGTATAATATTACGCTATGTCACAAATATCATATTACACTCAGGAAGGGTTAGATAAGTTGAAAGAAGAGCTTCATGAAATGGAGACAGTACAACGTCCTTCCATTTCGCAACAGATCGCAGAAGCACGCGATAAGGGAGACCTTTCCGAGAATGCTGAGTACGATGCGGCCAAAGAAGCACAAGGCTTGTTAGAGGCGAAGATTTCGAAGTTGAAAGAGGTTATTTCGAATGCACGTGTCATTGACGATTCTGACATTGATAATTCCAAGGTTTACATACTTTCTACAGCGAAGATCAAGAACGTCGCAAATGGAATGGAAGTATCTTATACTTTGGTAGCGGAAAATGAGGCTGATCTAAAAGCCAAAAAGATTAGTGTGGAATCTCCAATTGGAAAAGGATTGCTTGGCAAAGCAGTAGGAGAGATTGCAGACATTCAAACGCCAAATGGAGTGATGCAATTCGAAATCATTGAAATCACCCGTTAATGGCGACTATTTTCTCTAAAATAGTTGCAGGTGAGATCCCGGCGCATAAAATTGCTGAGAATGACGATTTCCTCGCGTTTCTGGACATTATGCCCTTGAAGGAAGGTCATACCCTTGTCATCCCCAAAAAAGAGACAGATTACATCTTTGACATCGAAGATCAGAGTTTGGCTGATATGATGGTTTTCGCCAAGCAAGTTTCTAAAAAGGTGAAAGCTGCGTTTCCTTGTGAAAGAATTGGTGTTTCCGTGATAGGTCTGGAAGTACCTCATGCTCATATCCATCTGATTCCAATCGATACCATGGATGATATGAATTTCTCCAAACCAAAACTTGAAATTTCTTCTGAAAGACTAGCAGAGATTGCAGAGAAAATTAGGACTGCATAAGATTAATTTCTGTTAAAAAGCAATTTTGGACTAACTTTTGTTGTTTTATTACGTATGAGAGTAATGATGAAGCATCTGCGTAATAGAATCAAATATGCTGTGGTTGTTTTGGCAGCCTTGTTTATCAGCGTTCAAGCCTTTGGTCAGGAGAATCCTAACGATCCTTCTAAGACCTCCTATTTGTTTATTGGGAATAGTTTTACGTACTATAATGACATGCCAAGCATCTTCAGCGAAATCGCGAGAAATGCAGGTAAGAATGTGTACGTGAAGTCGAATACCAAAGGTGGGGCAAACTTCGAAGAGCATTCCCAGCGAGAAAGCGTGTACAAATCGATTAATTCTCATAAATGGGATAATGTGATCCTACAAGGGTACAGCCGTGAGTTCATTCATTCCGCTGATTACGTTGATTCGGCGACGGTGCCGCATTTGAACAAGATTCTGGATTCTATCTATGCGAACAATCCATGTACAAATGTCTACTTCTTCATGACATGGGGCTACGACAACGGCTATGGTGGATACGATTACACCAAAGAATTTGAAGGGATGGCGGATACCATTTACGGTGGTTATATGCGCATCGGTGATAAATACGAATTGCCTGTAGTTCCCGTGGGAAAGGTTTGGAAAAATGTAAAGTCGGCGAGTAGAGCGAATCTTTATGTGCGTGACAAGTTCCACCCGAGTAAGAAAGGATCTTACCTAGCTGCATCTACGTTCTTCTCTGCTTTTTATGATGAAGAGAATCGTAATTACCGACCGAAAGGAATCTCGAAGAAGCTAGCGAAGTTTATCGCCAATCAAGCTTATGTGCATGTGCACGAGAATCGTGAGGTGTATTCATTGGACGAGCAAGAATCCATGGTACATTGGCAATTCAATGAAGACGGTACGGTAAATGCGAATTTCCGAGCGGCTTTCCCTAATGCGTTAACGTATAAGTGGACTATCGATGGGAAGCAGGAAATCGAAGATTCGTACGGTGCTTATGTATTCGCAGATAAGGAAAATCATCTCTTAGAATTACGCGTGACAGCAAATTGCGGAACACGGAAGTATTCCTACGCCATGCCTGAGGCATATTATCAAAAAGCCAATTTGACGCGTCGCGAGAAGCGTTTATTGCGCAACAAAAAATAGTTTGTTGAAGAATCTTCGGATCGGCCCGAGGACGAATTCTAGCTTCGCTTTGATCCAATCCAAATACTTGATTAGAAGTACAAAGAAGGCAATGAACAGTGCTGCGCCTAAGGCAACTTGCCAAGGATTCAAGTGCATCATGGAATGATCTCCTTTATTGAATAGATCGTTCAATCCGAAACCGGTAACGGAACCATAGAGCACAACCATGTGAAGGACGTAAATCGTCAAAGTATTTTGCCCGACTTTCAGGAAGAGGTTTCCTTCGGAGATTTTGTGTCCCCATTTGTTATCAATGAAAATCAGGACACTCAATTCCATGAGTACCATTCCCATTTTGCTATACATGGAATCTCCTCCGATAAACTTGAAAGATTCCATTCCCAAAAGAACATCGATTCCGTGCAGAATATCTTTCGCCCACCAGAAGAATAAGAATCCGATTACGAAGACAGTGGTTGGGAAATACCAGTTGCGGACGTGGTTTTTAAGATCGTGCAAAAGGGCTCCAATCATAGCTCCAAACATCGTATATCCAATGGAAGGAATGATGGGGAACCAGTAGCGCGGATCGCGACCATCTCCGATGTTATCTGTGATCAGATGCATATAGCCCTGTTCAACAAAGGTATCGCTACCGTTCGCGTGCAAAACCACTTTATATAATGCAAAGACGGTGACTCCGGCTGCGAAGAAGAAGATCCAAAGTGGCACAAAGCGAATGAGCTTGTACAATCCGTAAATGATCAGAATGGTTAGAATACCAAAGGCAATAGCTTCGAGTACGTGGAAGGCATACCATTGTACCACCAATCCCCAAAAGAGTAATTCCACAACGCGTTTGATCCCCTTTCTTATTCTGATGTTCGCAAACCAGCTTTGCTCACGATTCTTCAGTAAAAGATACACGAAGATCATTCCTGTAACCGTAAGGAATACTGGCGCTGTAAAACTTCGTACGAATTTCCATGAAAAGAAAATCATATTGTCAGGATCGCGATACACTTCCAAAAGGGAGTCGTCCACAAAGTGCCCTTCCAACATCAGAAGGATTGCGACAGAACGAGCCATGTCGATAAATTTCAATCGAACCTTGGGCGTTTTTATGATTTCTTTTGTCGTCATGGGCTGCAAATTTAACTGAAATTAAATTGTTGTGCGAATGTCTGGTTTTAAGCGGTTTCCGTTTTTTTCTTTCGTTCTCTCCACCACCGTTTCAATTTGTTCTGATAATACGTCATCACCCCGAAAAACAGAATGAACGCAATCGCTCCGAGAACAGCCATAGGAAAGGAGATGTTTTTCTCAAAATACGTACGAATTCCCCATCCGAAGACGGAGCCGTAAAGAAGTATGGTATGAATGATGTAGATATCCAATGTGTTCTTTCCCATCTCTACCAAAAACGGAATTCTAAGTTTTTGAGAACGCTCCAGATACAATAAACCAACCAATACTGCTAGTACCAATGCAAAGTTCCCGAAACGGATGCCGATTGTTGTGAAATTCAACGTAGGCGAGAAGATATCATCCAATCCGTGAACCAATCCTACGACGCCAAAGCATACCGCTATTCCGATTGCAGCGTATTTCAATGGTGTCCATTTTTCAGTAAGAATGGATTTTCGTTCCTGCAAAAGTGCACCGACCGATCCACCAAGTAACACATATCCAAACCATGGGAAAATTGGGAAGAAGGAGTTAGGGCCATTGAACATGTTTTGGATAATCTGCGGTGCCCACGAAGGGAAGTAATTGTCTCCCATTGCCTTGAAATATGGTGTCACAGCGATTATTACCGTTGCTGTAATCAAGAACAAAACTGAAACTCGAATTCTTTTCACGAGCAATGCGATAGCGTAGAGTAAAATCAGAACAAACAAGGAAAATCCGATGCTTTGTAACACGTGAAATGACCAGGTTCTATCCGGAATCTTTCCAGCTGTGTAGAGGTGCCAGTTTTTAATATTCAAACAGAGGATATACCCCCAGAGCATGACTTCGAATCCACGTTTGAATCCTTTTCGAACCCGAACTTGCGACCAAAAAGGTTTCTCACGTTCGCGTAAAAGCAAGTAGGTAAAAACGAGTCCAGTGATGCTGAAAAATAGGGGAGCCGTAAATCCACGGAGAAGGAACCATAGGTCAAAGAAGTAATTCCCTGAAGTTCCATAAATCGCGCCGTGCGCCATTGCAGTATAGTCTTTGAAGGTCAAAGAAATGAAATGTCCTTGCAACATCAGAATGATGGCAAGAGCTCGGGCAGCGTCTATAAAACCTAAACGTTTGATTTTGGTTTCCACGCGGCAAATATACCGAATGATTAATCACTAATCTCGCTGGAGATGTATAATCGGAGTTCTTCGTCGAATCCGTCAACTTGTAAATAGATCGATTTGACCGCAAATCCGATGATGTTTTTGGTGTCGACTTCCATTTGTACGGTGGTGGTTTCTCCTGGCTCTAAATCTTTCTTCTCGACATTGGCAGTGGTGCACTCGCACGGAATTCGCACATCACTAATCGTGATTGGTTTTGCTGAATTGTTCTTTACCTCGTAGCTTACCTTGATGATATCGCCTCTCTTTTTAGCCCCTGCATCGATCAGTGCTTGATCCGTAACCAGGGCAAAGACAGTGTCTTCTTCCAGATAGCTTACACTTTGAATTTCAATTTTTCTTTCTTTGGCTGCAGCTCGTGAATACACTGACTTTTGTACGTCATTGGGATTGTCACTGGTAGTTTGATCGGCCGTGTATTCTCCAAATGGAATATGATTGAAGACTACTTTACCGCCGTTTTCAGCCGTTCCATCCATGTATTTAGCGAAAACACCTCCGTTGTATTCGTACATGTAATTGATCAACGAATTGATACGTCGATTGGTCAAATGCACGTTGTAATCGGTTTTCGCGAGTGGACTGGCGAACCCTTTTACCGTCAAATTGATTTTTGCACCTCCGTCCAATTCTTTAAGAAGCAAATCTCGGAACACCTCTAAATCTTTCACTCCTTGATCTACGTATTCCACAAAAAAGCTCTCAATATCTTCTTTTGCTTCTTCCGCTTTGTCACCGGAAAGCCCGTTGGAATATTCTTTTTTGTATTTGTCCAACATCGCCGTGTACTCGTCGTAACCGTTGATGTAATTGACTTTGGTCGTATCTTTTCTCGTCTTTGGATCCGGGCAGTCGTTGTGGAAGTACAAAGTTACTGGAAGTCGTTTCATCAAATCTTCCAAGGTTTCTTCTGGTGTTGGAGGAATGTCTTGAACTGGCGGTTTCAATGCAAAGATGTCGCTACAGCACGTAGGATTTTTGCTGAAAAGAACGCCAATTCGGTTGGTGGTAACGTATCCTGTATCGATTTCTCGGAAGTAGTACAAGTCGTTCGCAGGACTGTTGACCGGAAGTCCGGCGTTCACAGGTTTCTCAAAACGACCGTTGTATTGGGAGTAGAACACATCGTAGCCTCCAAATCCGTCGTGCCATGAAGAAGAGAAATACAATCGATTGTTTTCAGTGTCCCACCACGGAGTGACGTCGTTTTCAATGGAATTCAGCGTTTTCAGAGCGCGCACCTTTCCAAATTGATTCCCATTTCGAATCTGGCTGTAGTATAAATCCAATCCGCCTTTGGAATCTTCACGATCGGAGGCAAAAATGAGGGTTTCTTTTCCATCAATTTCTGCGATGCACGGCATGGTAGTATTGGCTCCTGGTTCGTTGATGATGTCACCTAGCGAATCAATGTACGACCATTTCCCTTCGCCATACTGCGCCACCATAATTTTACAATGGTAGTTGTATCCTTTCTCGGTGCAGCGACTGAAATAGAAGCGTTGTCCATCCAGACTGAAGGTTCCGTTACCTGTGTTCATGGCGTTTTTCACCAAATCGTCAATTCGAGATGATTCCTCGAATTCATTGTTTTCAATTTCACTTTGATACAATAAGGTGTGGTATCCAGTAGTATAAACCTCCTCTTTTTCGCTGATTGAATCGGCGCGAAGGCTGGAGAAATACAAGATGGAATTGAAAATCCCGTGACCGAACTCTGAATTGGGCGTGTTCACCGTTGGAGGAAGTGGTTCCACAGAAAGATCGGCTGTATCACGAAGGGCGGATTTTGCCCAAACAGTGCTGGCAACTTCTTGCTTCGCCTTTTTGTAGCGATAGCTTTTCTTGTCCTTGTAATATTTCTTTTTCGCCTTTTTGAAGGTTTCCAGCGCTTCGTCGTACTTGCCGTTTTGCTTCTGCATCAAACCAACGTAAAGCAAACTGTTTGGGTATATTCGAGAGGATTCCTTCTCGTAGACTTTTTGGTAATAAAATTCCGCCTTGCGATAGTCTTTGTATGCACGATACGTTTCCGCCAGGTTCCAGACGATGTCGACGGTGTTAGAGTCCAAAGTCATCGCCTTTTTGTAATACTCCAGAGCATAGTAATAATCGCCCTTGTCGTATTGTTCTTTGGCAAAGTCGAGGTATTTTTTCAGTTGGTCTTGTCCAAACGAAACGCTACTGAATAGTGTGAAAAGCAAGATCAGATATAGTCTGGACATATTCGGTGAACGATTTTTTTCGGTTTGAAACGGTTGATGATATAGCGTACGGCAATTTCAATTCCTCCGCGAGTACGGCTGGCAGGAACCAATTGTGAAAAATTGATATCGTAGCTCACTCCAACGAACAAGGCCTGGTAATCCAAACCTAACGAAAGAAATGCCGCATCTCGGTTTCTGTAATAAAGTCCGGCGTACAATGCTTTGTATTCACCCAATCGATCTACGAGCGTGTATTTAGCGGAAGATCCCACCATGATTTCGCGGTATTTTCCTTGAACCGAAACTTGGAATCCGGGAACGAGATCCCAATCATAGTTGAGTTCATAGATTCCTTTTCCGAAGGCAGTGAAGCGGACATCTCGGCGAATGACATCACCATAAAATCCTTGATTTGGTCGGTTGATATTGAATACTCCTAATCCTCCAGTGAAGTTGAATCGATCGTTATCGAAGTATTGATAGGTAAATCCGGCTCCGACATTCATGTTTGTTCGTGCATCTGACGTTAGTACCTCGCCAGTAGGCAACGAAGGGAAGAATTGTACTCCGTTGAATTGATTGTCGAAATAAAAGGCATCGAAATTGAGTTGACGATGATTCATTCCGAAATTGAGTCCTGCTCTTAAGATGTGCGTCGAATCTGGAGTGAGAAGGAATTGTTTGGCAACATTCCCTTGAATTTCGATGGTACGAAAGTTTCCATCTCCAACGACGTCATGAAACACCATGAGTCCATAGGCGACATCGCGACGTGTCAAAGGGATGGCATCTACGGTAAAATTTAAGGTTTGAAAGGGCACAGTAACACTTCGCCATTGATCGCGGTAGTTTCCAACAAATCGGACATCTCCTCTGAAATCGCCTGTATTTGCCGGGTTTTGAAAAATGGGATTGTCATTGAATTGTGACCAATGGATATCCTGCGCACTTGCATGAGAAGTACAGAAAAGTAGCAGAACAAGAAGTCCAAATAGCTTCAATCGCATGAATTTCAGATGAAAATACGAAAAATGGGCAGGGCTTGCAAAAATCTGATGAGAGGGAGTTGGGAAAAGGCGGTAAGTACAAGGTAGAAGGTGGAAAGTTGAAAGCAGAAAGTAGAAGGAGGAAGGCCTGTCAAGTCTTTTACAAGTAGCTTCACCAATTCTATGTTTCTAGGAACATTAGTAGGAACATCAATCCGATGATTAGAAGTAGAAGGAAAAGCTTCGGATCGCGGTACAGCGGTTTCTTTCCACGTTTGAAGATCTTTTCGTAATCGTGGTGCAAACGCGCAAAATCCTTCTGGCGCTTGATCTGCTCTTCAGATGGCGTCAATTTCTTCTGCTCTTTATTTATGACAAACTTTCTCATGAATTATCTCCCCACATTTTACCGATTTTCTCGAGAATGCGGTAGGTGCGCATTTTAGCGTTTGCTTCTGTAATATCGTAAATTTCAGCGATTTCTTTGAAACTCAATTCCTGGAAAAATCGAAGTTCAATTAAATCCTGATGCTCTTGTTTTAATCCGTTAATCGCCTCAATCAAACGCTCTTGATCTTCCATACTCATATGGTTCGATAGATTGGCTTCGCCTGCCATATCCATCAATCGTCCCTCGTCGATTGACACGGAATAACTCTTCTTTTGCTGACGGAAAAACATGGAAACTTCGTTTTGCGCAATACGATACAACCAACTGGTGAATGGTAATCCGCGGTCTTCATATTTATCCAAGTGCGCCATGGCTTTGATGAATGTTTGCTGGGTCAAATCACCGGCAACTTCTTCATTTCCCCCTAGACGCTTAAACACAAAACAGAAGATTTGATCGAAATAGCGATCGTACAAAACGCCAAAGTATCGCTTCTTTTTTTTGGCAAGCGCGATAATCTGCGATTCGGAGAGTTTGGCTATATCAGTCGTTCTTCTCAAAAGAGTGGATTCGTTTTCCTTTAGAATGTTCTTTGGAGTAAAAGTAACAGGAAAAGTTTGAAAAAAGATTAAAGACGGAAAGAGGAAAGATAAAAGACTCGTTGCAGGGGGGGAGAAATAAAAAAAAAAAGGAGCTCTTCAATCAAGAACTCCCTTTTTACCGTTGTAATTGTAGGTTTATCGTATGATAAATTTGGTTGTCTTCAAGTCTTTACCGTTGGAGAATTCAACGATGTACATACCTGAGTTTAGGTAGCGAGAATCAACTGAGGCAGATTCGCCATTAGAGAGAGAGATTTCTTCCGAACTTACAATCATTCCTGCAGCATTTCGAATATTCAACGTTCCTTCACCTTCGATTCCAGCGATGAATACTTGGTCACCTGAAGAAATTGGATTCGGGTAGGTCATCAACTTTTGAGATGCTCGATTCGAAATACTAATTGGCTGTGAGTAATGAACCGTTCCATCCACATCAATTTGCTGCAAACGGTAGTATGAAATTCCGTCCGTAACATTTACATCTTTGAATTCGTAGAAATTCGCGCTAGTGCTGTTTCCTGCGCACGTTACCCTTCCGATTTCTTCCCAAATGTACCCGTCTTGCGATTTCGTCACGATGAACGTTTCGCAATCCTTCTCTGTTTGCGTTACCCATGCAAGCAAGTTGTGGTACTCCATGGCAGATCCGTAGAAATCTGACAATTCAACAGGAAGTGATACGAAAGAACAAGTTGTATTTGACGTTGTGCAATCTTCTGGGGAAGTCATTCCAGTATCAAACCCAGCCGAACACCATGTGATGGCAGGATCAAACGAACCAAAATTATTCATGTTTCCTGTCGTTGAAGTTGCTGATCCAGTTCCTGAAACAACACCACCGATTTCGTTCGTCCAGTTTCCTGAAGTCGTCATACAGCACGTAGCACATAGTGTCAACGTTCCGTAGTTATTAATGTTTCCGTTGAAGGACTCGAACTTTCCACCAGACGTAAAGTTGATGGTTCCATTCGGCTCAATTTGAATGTTTCCTGCCGTTTGGTACAAGAATCCAAAGATGTTGATCACTCCAGCATTTGCGTTAATTGGGCCAGCAAGGTGTACAATAGAACCAAGAACATTGATAGTTCCTCCACTTAAACCGGCTGCCGTACCATTGATCATACGAGAGAAGGTACAATCTCCGTAAAGATTCACTTCTCCGTTATCGGTAACAGTCAAGCGTCTTCCTGTAGCATCCAAAGAACCGGAAGCAAGAACATTGATTTGTGCACTGTTTGTTGCAGTCAGATGACTATTTAGTACAAGGTCATGGGAAACGGTAACGGTATCTCCGCTCACCGAAGTAGGAGGCACACAAAAACAGTGGGTAGCGCCACCGTCTGTTGACCAGATTGTAGGGTCGGCCCAGTTTCCAGAGCCAGTAGTGGTGTAATGAAGGCCGAACGATGGGAACGAAAGTAGGGCCATAACGATTAACACAAAGTTAAACGTACGTTTAGTTGTAAACATATTAAGCGTATTGGAGCACTCTCAGAAGACAGTTTTTAACGCTTAATTCGTTAGATAATCATGCGGCTTTTTTCCGGATGCCTATTTAACGATTTAGTAGTGCATTTTGCTGCTGCTAATCGTGCTAGTTAGTAACTTATTATAGATCAAAGTAAGTAATTCTTCGACTAATATCAAAATATTTTCGACGAATTACATGGTAGTACTTACGTAGAACTACGTATTATTTTATGACATGAATGAGGAGATTTTGAGATGAGACAATAAGGAGTTATTAGTATAAAACGATTTAGCTTTAAACTTATTATGGAGTACTTAAAGAAACAGGAATTATTTTGCCTCGCATCCATTTTTGTGCATTCAAAGCAAAATTTGCAATGTATTCTGCCATTTCTGATGCACTAACAGGCGCCTCGTAACCTGGAAATGCTGCTTCCAGCATCTCAGTTTGGGCCGCTCCCAAACACAAACAGTTCATCGCGATGCCCGTTTCCTTGTATTCTTCGGCAAATAATTCAGTAAAACTGCACAGTGCTGCCTTCGAAGTTGAGTAGGCTGTGAGCCCAGGGAATTTGACACTTCCTTGGTAGCCTCCTACGGAACTAATATTCACAATATGCGCGTTCGTCATTTTAGGAACGACCGCCTGCACGGTTTCCATAACACCTGTTACATTGATCTTATAACTGGTAAGAAAGTCCTCGTGAGTGATTTCTAGAAACGGTTTATTCACCAAGAATCCTGCATTATTGATCAATACATCAACAGAATCAATCCCAGAGAGAATCTTTTCCGTTTGTTCTTTGACATCATCACGACTTAAATCGAAGGCGTGACAAGAAACATTTTCAAAATCTTCAAAATCGGATTCCATTTTGGCCTCATTACGCGACAACGCCAAAATTTGGTGTCCTGAATATTCAGCCAATTGAATAACCAACTCTTTCCCGATTCCTCGGCTGGCCCCAGTTATGACGATTGTTTTAGGCTTCATCGAAGTTGAATATAAGTTTTTCTGAAGTTGGATGCGCTTGACATGTCAATACAAATCCTTCTGCAACTTCTTGATCTGTCAATGAATAATTGATTTTCATCGATGCTGATCCTTCAATAACTTTCGCTTTGCACGTGCTACAAACACCACCTCGACACGAATATGGAGCATCGATTCCTTCGTCTAAAGCACCGTCCAATAAGGTCTTGGTACTTTCCAAATCGAAGGTTTCCTCTTCGCTATCTAGAACGACAGTAACCGAACTGGTTCCTTTAAAATCAGATGTCTCTGATGATTCTTCAGGCTTCAATAATACCGGAGTTGTGAACAATTCGAAATGGATTTTGTCTTTCGCTACGCCGAACATTTCCAATGCATCACATGCATCTACAATCATTTGTTCAGGCCCACACAGAAAGAATCCGTCTGCACGCAACAAACTCAAATCTTTCTTGAATTCGTCAATTAGTACCTGCTTAGTAATGCGGCCATGTTCGAATCCTTCTTTCTCCTCACGACTCAAGAAATAAACAAGACTCGTTTTGTCCAGCGTATCAATTTCATTTCGGAAGATGATATCCTCTTCACTTCGGTTTCCAAAGTACAAACGAACAGTTCCGCCTTCCTTTTCAATTTGCTTTGAAATGGACATGATCGGAGTGATCCCACTCCCCGCAGCGATGGCAACAATGTTCTTAGCCTCTGCCGGTTTGGTGAAATTACCCTCTGGTTCGGAAACGGCGATTTGCATCTCTGCCTTCGCTTCTCGGTTGAACCATTTGGAAACGGTACCGTTGTCCACTTCTTTAATGGCAATAGCCAACGGTTCACCACTTCCACTGCAAATAGAGTAGGAGCGACGTTCTTCCTTTCCGTTCACAGGAATGGCCACGTTGATGTATTGTCCAGGCGTGAAATTGAACGAAGCGTCCAAAACCACTTTTACCGTATCGCTTGACAGCCTTTCGACTGCGCTAATAGTTGTATAGCTGAATCCTAGTGGTGCTTTGTTGCTTGATTTCCCGCGAAGTCCTTTGAATAATCCCATAAAATTTAGTCGTCAAATGAAACAATTAGTTTATCACTTGTAGGGTGGGCTTGACATGTCAAAATATATCCCGCGTCCACTTCGTCAGGTTCCAAGGCGTAATTCACGTCCATGGTAGCAGTTCCTTCCAAAATTTTCGCTTTACACGTACAGCAAACGCCTCCTTTGCAGGCAAACGGAAGATCTCCGCCAGCTTCGTGTCCAGCATCCAGAATATTTTGACCATTCGACGAAAGATTGATATCAATGTGCTCGTCATCGATGATGATGGTTACATTCGATTCTACCTTAGGTGAATTTGTCGGTTTAGCAATTGGGTCTTTTTTAGCAGATGGAGACGTAAACAATTCGAAATGGACGTTTTTCTCATCCACACCATTGGCAATCATGCGATCTTTTACATCCAGAATCATTTGTTCCGGCCCACACACGTACACAGCGTCAATGTCGATACCTTGCAGAAATGCCTTGTACAAGTTGTCCACTTTTTCGGCATCAATTCGGCCCTTTTGAAGATCGTTCCCCAAGCTCTCACGAGAAAGGACGTGTACCAATCGAAGGCGATCCATGTAGGTGTTTTTCAAGGCCTCAATCTCTTCGCGGAAAATGATAGATGCAAATCCTTTATTTCCGTAGAATAAAGACACCGTACTGTTCGGTTCTTCATGCAAAGCCGTTTTTGCGATGGATAGAATCGGTGTAATTCCACTTCCAGCCGCGAACAACACGTAATGGTTGTTAGCCGATGCATCAGTGTTTAGAACGAATCCTCCGGCTGGCGTCATAACGTCCAACTGCATTCCTTCTTTCAATTCACGATTCGCGAAGGTCGAAAATCGTCCTTCTGGCACTTCTTTGATTGCTACGCGCCATTCATTTTCAAATGGGGCAGAACAAAGCGAGTACGAACGGCGCACATCTTCTCCTTTGATATCAGATCGAAGGGTCAAATATTGTCCGGGCAAATAGTGAAACTGATCTTGTAAGGACTCAGGAACTTCGAATGCAATTGAAACGGCATCTTCTGTTTCCCTTGTAATTTCTCGAATCGTTAAAGAATGGAACGTTGGCTTCATGAATTGATAAGTCTCTATTTCGTGCAAAAATACTCATTTTTCCGCTTGAGAATTATTCCAAATAACGATTCACAAAAGCGCGACAAAACGTTAGGATTTGGCTTTCACACTTCTAAAAATGTGTTGAATTTCGTACATTTGTTACAGAAATTAAGAGCAGTATGAAAGAAGTGAATATCGCCGAGCTGGAACGTAAGTTTCAGGAGAAAATCGACAACGATATCAAAATTGAGCCGAAGGATTGGATGCCGGATGATTACAGACAGACGTTAATTCGTCAAATTTCTCAGCACGCGCATTCTGAAGTTGTGGGGATGCTCCCAGAAGGAAATTGGATTACACGTGCACCGAACTTGCGTCGTAAGGCTGTTTTATTGGCCAAAGTTCAAGACGAAGCAGGTCACGGATTGTACTTGTATAGCGCCGTAGAAACGCTAGGGGCAGATCGTGAAGAAACGATTGACGATTTGCACTCTGGAAAAGCGAAGTATTCATCCATTTTTAACTATCCAACATTGACATGGGCCGATATGGGAGCCGTTGGTTGGCTGGTTGATGGTGCCGCAATCATGAATCAGGTTCCGTTGTGTCGTTGTTCATACGGGCCTTACGCACGTGCGATGGTTCGTGTGTGTAAGGAAGAATCGTTCCACCAACGTCAAGGATTTGAAATCATGATGAAATTGGCGGCAGGAACTCCTGAACAAAAAGCAATGGCACAAGATGCCTTGAATCGATTCTGGTGGCCTGCATTGATGATGTTCGGACCGAATGATGCCGATTCTAAGCACACGCAACAATCTATGGATTGGAAAATTAAGCGTCATACGAATGATGAATTGCGTCAGCAGTTTGTTGATATTACGGTGCCACAAGCAGAAATGATTGGTTTGGAAATTCCAGATCCGGATTTGAAATGGAACGAAGAAACTGGACATTATGAGTTCGGTGAAATCAACTGGGACGAATTCTGGCAAGTGGTGAAAGGGAATGGCCCTTGTAACAAAGATCGTATTGATGCGCGCCGCAAAGCTAAAGAGAATGGAATGTGGGTGCGTGAAGCTGCCAATTCATACGCAGAGAAAAGAAGAGCTAGAAACGCTAAGAAGGCGTCGTAAATATTAGGCGAAAAGCGCAAAGCAGAAGGCAAAAAGTGCCTTCTGCTTTCTACTTTCTGCCTTCAACGAAACAAAATTATGTCAAAAAAAGAATGGCCTCTTTGGGAGGTTTTTATCAGAAGTAAGCAAGGGTTGAACCACAAGCACGTGGGGAGTCTTCGTGCTGCAGATGAGCAAATGGCGATTGATAACGCCCGTGACGTTTACACGCGTCGATCTGAGGGAATCAGTATCTGGGTGGTAGAATCTGCTAACGTTTATGCTTCTGATCCAAATGAAGCGGATTCGCTCTACGAACCTGCGAATAGCAAGGTGTATCGTCATCCAACGTTCTACGACGTGCCGGATGGAATTGAACACATGTAATTGTCGACTTCATGGAAAACGCATTATTTGAATATTTACTCCGCTTAGGAGATGATAGTCTGATTCTTGGGCACCGCCTATCTGAATGGTGTGGGCATGGGCCAATTCTGGAGGAAGACATTGCCTTGACGAATCTTTCTTTGGATTTGATTGGTCAGGCGACGGCTATTTTTGAATACGCCGGAAAAGTAGAAGGTAAGGGTCGATCGGAAGATGATTTGGCGTTCCTTCGATTTGATAAAGATTATCGCAATTTGCTTTTGGTAGAGCGTCCGAACGGAGATTTCGGCGTAACGATTATGCGCCAATTCTTGTTTGATGCCTACCGCAAACCGCTTTTCGAGCGATTGGTGAATTCATCCGACGAAATGATTGCCGCGATTGCTGCAAAATCATTGAAGGAGACGAAGTATCACCTCAAACATTCTTCGGAATGGGTGATTCGCTTGGGAGATGGTACGGAAGAATCGCATAATAGAATGCAAGATGCATTGAACGATCTCTGGAAATACGCTGCCGAACTCTTTTACGAGGATGAGGTAGATGCTACATTAAAGGCGAGCGGAGTACTTCCAGATATGGATTCTTTGAAAAGCGAATGGGAACAAACGGTGACTGCCGTTCTTGAGGAAGCGACGTTGAAAATTCCGGAAAACAACTGGAAACAGGAAGGGGGAAGAAAAGGACTGCATACCGAGCATTTAGGGTACATACTCGCGGAGTTGCAGTACATGCAGCGCGCTTATCCAAACATGGAATGGTAATATCGACAGAAGAAATTTGGGGCTATTTGGAAGAGGTCTTCGATCCCGAAGTTCCTGTATTGACAGTGGTAGACCTTGGTGTTGTCCGTAAGGTTGAATTGGACGGAGACGCCTGCAAAGTGACAATCACTCCAACGTATAGCGGATGTCCTGCGATGAAACGCATTGAAGACGACATCGTTGAGAAGCTCAAGGAGAAAGGAATCGAAAATGTAACGGTTGATTTGGTATTGGCTCCGGCCTGGACTACCGATTGGCTTTCCGAAAACGGGAAACGTAAGTTGAAGGAATATGGAATTGCTCCTCCGGAAAACGAGCCCGATAAGAGTGTTTTGTTTGCTGAACCTATCGTTGTTCCTTGCCCAAAATGTGATTCAAAAGATACACGTTTGGTGAGTCAGTTCGGAAGTACGGCCTGCAAGGCGCATTATCAGTGCAACGACTGCCTCGAACCTTTTGATTACTTCAAATGTCTGCGTTAAAACCAGCAATTATTCTTGTGTCTATTCTTTTGGTCTTAGCCGGATGTTCTGTGGATTCGACTGAAGAAAAGGAAGACTCCAATAAAGAACAACTCCCAAAAGTGGATGCCTCCAAATTCCGGAAATATCAAGGCGATGGATTTACGATTCAGTTGCTCAAAGAGATGTCCATTAACACAGGCGTTGTCGTGACCCTTTTAGAGGCGGATTATCTTCCAAAAGAATATCATCTAGAGGTAAAGGCGTATCCTAATAGGCTTGTTTTAAGCGAGCCTTCTTGTCCCAAGGATCCGAAAAAGCAGCTAGAATGGTTCGCAAAAACAGAATCAAATTCCACAATCTCAAAAGCGCGCAATGTCAAAGCGGAGAAATTGGTGAAAACAATGGTGGATGATCAACCTTCTTTCAAACGAACTATTAATGGGGTCAACTATGGATTACCGAAGCGAAAGACGGTCTTTCTTCGCTATTACCAGACCAAAAATGCGTTTGTGAGGATTGCCGCTTGGACTACCTCAGAAAATGCCGAAGCGTTTGAACCACTTGCCCAATACATGGGGATGACTTTAAAAATAAACTAAAGTCGTTCGTCAATGATCTGGTTCTCGTTGGAATAATTTCGTCTGTTCCTTAATAAGCCAAGTGCCCGCTTGAAATACCTTGAGAGTAATGCCAGCACAAGAACGCGTCCAATGAATAAGGTGAGAAATATCCAATTGATCCCATTCAGATAGAGCATCAAGGCAATGTATATTGTTGAGAAAATGAATATGGCGGTGCCCGCGAAATAGAAGAAGTAAATTCTAAGGCCAATGAGGATCGTTGTCGCAATGTAACTGAGCATAAAAAAGGCAGAAACGAAGAGAGTGAAAATGGCAAAAGGCCAATCTGGGAATTGTAAATAGCGACTTAAGGCAATGAAGAAAAAGATAGTGTTTATTATTGCTAGAACGCCAAAAATTATGGCAGGAACTAAAAGTTTTCCTTTGTTTCTAGATTGATTCTCTACGGAATACTCAACTCCGTTTACCTTCAAAGTAGGTTTTAAAGTAGCAGAATGCACCTTCAGAGTAACAATGCCAAGTCCTTCTACGTCAAATTCAATTCCTTCGCGAGTTTCATATGCATAATTGCATGTTTTAATGACTTCTCCATTGTAAGAAATACGTGCGTTTTCCCAAAGTCTATTTCGTTCGACTACTATGGACTTCAATCCATCAGGAGCATGAAATATTATGGTTACAGGCATTTATATTGGGTCATCAATGATCGTGTTATTCTTTCTATCGCCAAGGTTGTTCATTACGAAGTGTAATTTTCGAAGATTAATGATCAGGTAAGTGAGCATTAATAGTCGCACGATGATTTTAACGCCATTGAAGAAATCAAATCCAAACTCCAAGGCGAGGAACACATAAACCGCATTGATGAGCATGAAGAAGAAAAATCCTAGGTAATAAGCCCAAAAAATATTCCTTGCTAGAAGAAAGGCCGATAAGAAATATATAATAGCCGAGAGCGAAAGAAAACCATGATCCTCCAAACTGAAGTCGTAAAAGTCGCTGTTAAAAGCTAAAACGCTATTGAATATAAGTGCAACTACGTTGAGAACCATCAGAACCCAGTACAGTGCCACAACACCGGATAGATCAACTTCCTGTTTTCCTTTCTTGGTCGGTTTGTATTTCTTGCCATTTACCTTGATTTCTAATTGCAAAGGTTTGGTATCCGTGAATTTGATTTTGATCTTTCCCAGCTTATCATCTTGAAAAGTAACTCCTCTGGTAAACTGATTCGATTTTTCAAATTGCTTGACAAGTCGTTTTCCATCGTAGATGGCTACGTTTTTGTATCCAATATCCCAACTGAGGTACAAATAGTCTTCTGGATGAAATGCTCGGATATATTTTTTTGTAAAACTGCCCACTACTGATCTAAGATTACATCATCATTCCCTTCCGCTTTGCTCTCACGCATATGTTGCAAAATCACGGGAAGAATTCGAAGAACCAGAAAAAGGAAGACAATTCGAATCACGAAGACCATGATAGAAAAGAAATTCAACAGAACGATTTCAATATCGATTAGCTGGAGGAGGGAGAAAAAGGTGTAAGTTCCTGCTCCCACAAAATAAAACCAATACACTTTTCGGCGGAGTAAAATAGCCGTTGTCGCGTACACCGCAAGTGCGAAAATCTGCATTCCCACTAAAATCTGGAACAATTCATCCGGGAGCATTTCGCCTGCCATGAAAATAAACAGCAACCCCGCAGCGGTAAATCCGGTCAAGAGCCAAAATATGACCGAGACATTTCGAACCTTTTCATTGGATTCGGACTTACTTGCCTCGTAACGAACTCCGTCGACTCTTACTTCCAATTCAGAACCCAAATACAATTGCAAAGAACCCAATCCATCGACTTCAATGGTTTTGCCTCCGCGCAATTCGGCAGCGTTGTTTGCTTGATATTGAATGCTTCCTTTCGCGTAAACTTTCACGCTTGACCAATCGTTCTCTTTAGAAACAATGATCGCGTTATTCGGATCCGATAAGGAGGTGTAATGCGTGGATGTGGCCATGTAGTTTGCCCGCTAAAATACCGCAGTTGCCGCTAGATTCCCAGAATACGGCATAAAAAAAACTGATCACCAATATAAAATCGATGACCAGTTCTGTATTTTTAAAAGACTAATAGTCTAGAATCTAGCGTCTAGCAGTCTAGAGTCTTCTTAACCAAGAAACGGATAACGGTAATCAGACGCAGGAACAAATGTTTCCTTAATCGTACGCGCCGAAACCCAACGTAACAAGTTCATTGGAGCTCCTGCCTTGTCATTCGTTCCAGATCCACGAGCACCTCCAAATGGCTGCTGTCCTACAACGGCACCTGTTGGTTTATCGTTGATGTAGAAGTTTCCTGCAGCATTTTCCAATTTCTTCATCGCCACGTTGATCGCGTAACGATCGTTAGAGATGATGGAACCTGTCAATGCGTAATCAGAAGTTCCGTCTACCAAATCCAACGTCGCTTCGTAATCTTTCGCATCATACACAAATACCGTCAGTACAGGGCCAAAGATCTCCTCACACATTGTACGGAATTTCTCATTGGAAGTCACCACAACTGTAGGTTCGATGAAATATCCTTTTGATTTATCGTAGTTTCCACCAACGATAATCTCAGCATCATTCTGCTCTTTAATGTAATCGATGTATCCAGCAATTTTATCGAAAGCGCGCTCATCAATTACGGCATTGATGAAGTTCGAAGTATCTTCTGGTGATCCCATTTTGAAAGAACTCACTTGCTCTACCACGATTTTCTTCACGTCATCCCAAAGGTTGTTTGGAATGTAAGCACGAGATGCAGCAGAACATTTCTGTCCTTGGAATTCGAATGCTCCACGGGTCATTGCTGTAGCAACTTGCGCAGCGTTTGCCGATTCGTGCACCATAATGAAGTCTTTTCCTCCCGTTTCACCAACGATACGAGGGTAACTTCTGTATTTTTCAATGTTGTTTCCGATGGATTTCCACAAGTGACGGAACACTGCAGTTGAACCTGTAAAGTGCAATCCTGCGAAATCTTTGTGGTTGAATACCACATCACCCGCAACTGGCCCGTCTACAGAAATCATATTGATAACTCCTGCAGGAACTCCAGCTTCTTCGAACAATTCCATGATTACTTGAGCAGAATACATTTGAGATTCCGCCGGTTTCCAAACAACTACGTTACCCATCATTGCTGGTGCAGCACACAAGTTGGCACAAATGGAAGTAAAGTTGAATGGAGTAATCGCGAACACGAACCCTTCCAATGGGCGGTATTCCAAACGGTTCCACATTCCCGGAAGTGATTCTGGTTGCTCTTTATAAATCTGAGTCATGTACTGCACGTTGAACTTGAAGAAGTCGATCAACTCACAAGCAGCATCGATCTCAGCTTGAAAAACATTTTTCGATTGCGCTAACATCGTCGCAGCGTTCATTTTGTCGCGGTAAGGCCCAGCCAATAGATCGGCCGCACGCAAAAACACAGCTGCGCGCTGCTCCCATGGCAAGTTCGCCCATGCTTCACGCGCGTTCATTGCGGCGTCAATTGCGGCTTCTACATGTGAAGCATCTCCAACGTTGTAATGTCCAAGCACTTTTTGATGATCGTGTGGAGGTGTCATCGCATTTTTCGTTGACGTGGTGACACGCTGA
Organism: Fluviicola sp. XM-24bin1; assembly: GCA_003149635.1. Lineage (GTDB taxonomy): Bacteria > Bacteroidota > Bacteroidia > Flavobacteriales_D > Crocinitomicaceae > UBA4466. Next base: position 145,017 of record QCWI01000004.1, on the reverse strand, counting down.
TCTCCGATGTATAATGGAACATCAATTGGTTCCTGGTTGTACATTTCGCGGTACTTCGCGATCAAGTTGGTATGATCTTCGGTTCCTGGCTTGTAAGCGCGAACTGGCTCATTTACGGCTACAGGTACCTGAAAAAGTGCATTTGACATATCTGGTTTTTTGTTGCAAAAGTAACTATTGTTGTTTATCCTTGCAATGACCCAGTCGTACACTGATCTTTATGAAACAACTCTCAAGATATTGCTCGATTTTAGGATGTTTTCTGGTTTCGTTTACAGCGAATTCACAGAGCGCCTACGAGAAATTTCAAGAGCAGTCGGACTTAAACATTAAGTCGGAGCTGGGGATGGAGCTGCTACATTACTATGTTCGTTTCAATCTTGATTCCTTAAAAATTGCCGCAATTGACCTTTTGTTGGATGCTTCAGAGCATGAACACGAATTTGCACGAGCGGTGGGAACGCGTATGCTCGGCAGCTATTTGTGTAAAACAGGAAATCAAAAGCAAGGGTTCGAATATTTGACTGTCGCCAAGGATTATTTCGAGAAGAAAGAGGATTATGTAATCGTATCGGAAATCTATAATGCCATGGGGCACGCACATTTAAGAGATGGCGCCTATACGAAAGCAAAGGAAGCTTACAACCAATCTTTGCGAATGGGGGAGCAATCCAATGATGCGACGGCGGCGTTCAACGCGAAGTTAGGTTTGGGACGTGCATACATCAATACGGGCGATACCACTACAGGGATGACGATCTGGCATCAGTACAAATTGGCTTCTGTAGAGAATGAAAAGTACGAAGCAGCAGCTGATGTGTATGCCTTGATGGCTCAAATTGAAGGCGATCGAAAGAATAATGAGTTATCTCAGGAGTATTACGGGCGCAGCATTGAATACAGCAAGAAGTCCAACTCGAAAAGCCATATTGCGCACAGTTATGCCAACGAAGGAATTCGAAAGTTTATGCAGGAAGATTTCGATTCATCCTTGTACTATTTTGAGAAGTCTTTGGCAATGCGCATCGAATTGAAAGCCATCCGTCCGATTCTGGAAGGATACTTTAACATGGGATCGTATTACGCAGGTAGAGATAGCTTGCAACGCGCTATAGAATATTTCGAGATTGGAAGAAAAATGGCCGAAAAACACAAAATGTGGTCGGACTTGAAAGACTTCCTCTTGGATCTCATTGCTATTTATGAAGCTCGTGACAACACGGTTCTAAAAGCGGTTCACGATCGTCGACTTAAAGAAGTAGAAGCCATCATCGAACAGAAGAATAATGCTGTTGAAGAATTACCAGATGGCATCGACTTGGACTTTACAGGCAAAAAAAAAGATGATACTGTAAATGTAAATGACCGTGGAGGCATAAACTGGATGCTCTTCGTGGTGATTGTATTGGCGTTGTTGGTTGTATTGTTCCTTTTCTTGGAACGACGCCGATTTAGTTAAGCTTATTGGTGTATTCCAAAAGGAAAGTCGGCACGAAAACTTCGAAAAGTGATCCGTCTGTAAGATTCTTGAAGGTATAGAATCCTTTCATCATTCCCAATTCCGAGTGCAAATCGCATCCGCTGGTGTAGCGAAACGACTCGTCCGGTTTTAAGATAGGTTGTTCTCCAATAACACCTGCTCCAGAAACATATCGCGCTTCGCTCAACGAATCGAAAATGTACCAATCTCTCGAGATGAGTTGTACATCAAATGAATTCATGTTTTGAATTTCGATGTGATAGTTGAAGAAAAATTCTGAGGTGGTCACATCAGATAAATCCGCACGATAATTCGTGGTAACGGAGATTTGAATGCCTGATGTAATTAATGTGCTCATAAAACAAAAAGCGCTGCTTCGAACGAGACTAAAGTTAAGAATAAATTAAGCCCGTCATAGATTAGACGAATAATTGCGTCCCAAAGGTAGTTAAAAAACGTTATTTATAATGATTCTAAATTGGATTTATAAGCAATCGTCACAAGTGTTAAAAGAACCAAATCATGGACAATTTTATATTTTTGCGACTGTATTTATTAAACGCTTTAATGCATGTCGAAAACAGTAAAGCTTAGAAAAGGATTGGATATCAGACTTCTAGGTGCTGCGAACAAAGTGAAAACGGATGTTCCAATGCCGAAGGTAGTTTCGATCAAACCAACCGATTTCCATGGGTTAATCCCAAAGATGCTCGTAAAAGAAGGTGAAGCGGTAACTGCCGGTCAACCTATTTTCCAAGACAAATACGAAGAAGTAATCAAATATGTATCTCCGGTTAACGGAACGTTAAAAGCCATCGTGCGCGGTGCTAAACGTCGTATTATGGAGGTGCAAATTGATGTTTCTGAATCACAAGATTTCGCAGGAGGGACGGCAATTGATGTTCCTGGGATGTCTGGAGATCAAGTGAAAGAAACAATGCTTTCAGCTGGTTTGTGGCCTTTCGTAAAACAACGTCCAATCGACGTAGTTGCGGATCCGAACCAAACTCCGAAAGCGATCTTCGTTTCAGCATTTGATAGTGCGCCATTGGCACCGGACTTTGATTTCGTTCTTCACGGAAAGGAAAAAGAGTTCCAAGCTGGAATGGACGCATTGGCGAAATTGACAGAAGGTAAAGTGCATTTGACTTTGAACGGGAAAGCTCCTGCAGATGCAACGTTTACTGGAGCACAAGGCGTTCAAATCAACAAGATTAGCGGTAAGCACCCAGCTGGAAACGTTGGGACGCAAATCCATCATATCGATCCTATCAACAAAGGTGAATTCGTTTGGACAGTGAATGCTCAAGACGTAGCGATCATCGGTCGTTATTTCCTTTCTGGGAAATTCATTCCAAAAAGAACCATCGCATTGACAGGTTCTGAGGTGAAAGATCCAAACTACATGGATGTAATCATCGGAACCAATATCGCAGATATCGTTAAAGATCGATTCACTTCTGATAACGTTCGTATCATTAGCGGAAACGTTTTGACAGGAACGAAGATCGAAGCAGATGGATACTTAGGATATTACGATAATCAAATCACTGTGATTCCTGAAGGAAACCAGTTGAAATTCGTTTTGACCAAAGGATGGCTCGGGCCTGGATTCGATAAATTCTCAAACTCACGTTTGTTCCCAACATTCCTTACTGGAAGTAAGAAGTTCCGTTTGGATACAAACTTGAACGGGGAAGAGCGTGCATTTGTTGTTACCGGAGAGTTGGAGAAAGTATTCCCGTTCGATATCCTTCCAATGCAGTTGATCAAAGCTGCTATTACGGATGATATTGACAACATGGAAGCACTTGGAATCTACGAAGTAGCTCCAGAAGACTTCGCTCTTTGTGAGTACGTGTGTACTACGAAAATCAATATTCAAGACAAAATTCGCACCGGATTGGATTTGATCCAGGAGGAATGCATGTAAACTAAAAATCAGTTACAGTGAAATTTTTAGAGAAAATAGTTCATAAACAGGAACCTAAATTTGCCAAAGGAGGCAAGTTTGAAAAATGGAATCCGGTCTTTGAATCGTTCATGACATTGGCATTTACGCCACATCATACAACGAAGAAAGGTTCGCACATCCGTGACGGTGTCGATTTGAAACGTACGATGGTTACCGTGATCTTCGCCATGGTTCCAGCATTGTTGTTCGGAATTTACAACGCAGGTCATTGGGATTATGCAGTTGAGATGGGGGATCGCGACATTGCTTTCTGGGCAGATCAAGGAACAAAAATCTGGAGAGGATTGATGATTGTTTTGCCTATGATCATCGTTTCGTACGGAGTAGGTTTGACGATCGAATTTATCTTCGCATTACGCCGAGGACACGCACTCCACGAAGGATTCTTGGTGTCAGGAATGTTGATTCCATTGGTAATGCCGGCTGACGTTCCGCTTTGGATGGTGGGAGTTGCAACAGCATTTGCCGTAATCATTGGTAAAGAAATCTTTGGAGGTACAGGAATGAATATCCTTAACATTGCCTTGACAGCACGTGCTTTCCTATTCTTTGCATATCCAACTTCCATGTCAGGTGACAAAGTTTGGATGAGTGGATTGGAAGAAACTGGAGGGATCGATGGATTCTCAGGAGCTACGGCACTTGGAGATGCGGCTTCTTTCATGACGGACAAAATGACCGTCGCTGGAACAGAAGTCACCAGCGATATCGCCATCAGCACTTTTGAAAACAACTATTCATTGATGGATTCTATGATCGGTATGATCCCAGGATCAATTGGTGAAACTTCGTTTATCGCCATCATGATTGGTGCTGCCATTCTTCTTTTTACAGGAGTTGGATCACTTCGTATCATGGCTTCATTCTTCCTTGGAGGATGGTTGATGGGAGTTGTATTGAATGCTGTCGGAGGGAACCCATACTTTGATTTAGGAGCTGAGTATCACTTAATGATTGGAGGATTCGCATTCGGTGCCGTGTTTATGGCAACGGATCCGGTGACTGCCGCGCAAACAAATGTCGGTAAGCTCATATACGGATTCCTCGGTGGAGTCGTCGCCATACTGATACGTGTCTTGAACCCTGCATATCCGGAAGGAGTAATGCTTGCGATTCTATTCATGAACGTAATGGCACCAATTATTGATCACTACGTGGTTCAGGCGAATGTGAAACGTAGAATGAAACGATTAAAAACTGCATAAGTCATGGCGATAAATAAAGATAGTAACGGTTATACTTTCGGATTTGCAATTGCATTGGTTGTAGTTGTAGGTGCGATCTTGGCAGGAGTTGCCATGGCGACAAAGCCTTTTCAGGAAAAGAATGAGGCAGTAAAGAAGAAAATGGACATATTGAAGGCGATCCTTCCAAAGAACGAAGCGGAAAAAGTAACGCGTAAAAACGCAACTGCAATGTTCGATGAAATGGTGAAGTTGGAAGATGCTGTAGTATTGGACATCAACGGTAAGGTGAAAGAAGATATTACGGGTGATGCCATTTTGGATATCGATATCAAAAAAGAATACCGCGACAAGACATTGAAGGACAAAGACAAGAGCTTCCCATTGTTCATCTCTACAGATGCTGATGGAAAGAAGTCTTATGTAATTCCAGTTGTTGGTAAAGGTCTTTGGGGGCCAGTTTGGGGGAACATCTGTTTAGATGATGACATGCGTACTATTAAGGGTGCGACATTCGATCACAAAACGGAAACTCCAGGTTTGGGAGCAGAGATCAAGCAGGCATTCTTTATCGATCGTTGGATCGGTGAGCAAATCACAGATGATTCTGGAAACCCAATCACTTTCGAGATTGTAAAAGATAATTCAGGTTCAGAGCCTGTGAAAGTGGACGGAATTACCGGAGGAACTATTACTTCAAAAGGAGTTGAAGAAATGGTGAACCGTGGATTGAAGCCATACATCGAATATTTTAAAACACTTAAGTAAGAGGATATGAGTGAAGTAGCAGAAAAAGTAAAAGCTCCTCGTGAGTCACTGTTCTCGAAAAAGAACAGAAAACTAGTTACGGATCCGCTAACAGACAACAACCCGATTACCATTCAGGTATTGGGAATCTGTTCGGCTTTGGCGATTACAGTGCAGGTAGAGCAAGCGTTCTGGATGTCTGTATCCGTATTATTTGTATTGGTGTTGGGGAACATGGTAATCTCTATGTTGCGTAACATGATTCCATCACGTATTCGAATTATCGTTCAGTTGGTGGTTGTTGCGTCATTGGTAATTATCGTGGATCTCATGCTCGCGGCCTTTGTACCAGACGTCTCCGAAAAACTCTCGGTATTCGTCGGGTTGATTATTACGAACTGTATCATCATGGGACGTTTCGAAGCCTTCGCAATGGGTAACAAAGTGGGGCCTTCATTGATGGACGGATTGGGGAACTCATTCGGATACGCTTGGATCTTGATCTTGGTAGCGGTAGTTCGTGAGTTGTTCGGTTCAGGAACACTTTGGGGATTCCCAATCTTCGGTGATTACATCGCTGGAGACGGATTGTACTCATTAGGATATGTGAACAATAACATGATGATCTTGCCTCCGATGGCCTTGATCATTGTAGGTATCATTATTTGGGTACAACGTGCTCGTAACAAAGCATTGATCGAAGATCACTAAACCGACTAAAGAGAGAAAGAAATGGAAAGTACTTTAGATATATTCGTAAAAGCGATCTTCTCCGAGAATATGATTTTTGCATATTTCTTGGGAATGTGTTCGTACCTCGCCGTATCAAAAACGGTGAAAACTGCAGTAGGTCTAGGAGCGGCGGTAATCTTCGTATTGTTCGTGACAGTTCCAGTGAACTACTTGTTGGAAAATTACTTATTGAAAGAAGGTGCCTTGGCATGGGCAGGATACCCTGACATGGATCTTAGCTTCCTTTCATTTATCATGTTTATTGCCGTCGTAGCATCTATCGTTCAGTTGGTAGAGATGTTGGTAGAGAAATTCGCTCCTGCACTTTACGGTGCTTTGGGAATCTTCCTTCCACTAATCGCCGTTAACTGTTCGATCTTGGGTGGTGCACTCTTCATGCAAGAGCGTCAGTACTCAACAATCTTAGATGCAACAGCGTTCTCATTGGGGTCTGGTATTGGATGGTTCATCGCTATTGTTGCCATTGCAGCAATCCGCGAGAAGATTCGTTACTCAAAAGTTCCAGGGCCACTTCGTGGATTGGGGATTACGTTCATCATCACAGGATTGATGGGAATCGCGTTCATGAGCTTCATGGGTATTAAATACACAAGCGAAGACGGAAAGAAGAAAGAAGACGTAACTGTAGTTGATGATAATCCAGAAGGAGCAACAACAGGACAAGTAATTGATAATCCTTCAAACGCTAATAACGACTAAAAAGAAGATATTATGGGAATGACAATTGGAATTACTATTGCAGCCTTCTTGGTAGTTATTTTGGTACTCGTATCAATGTTGCTTTTCGTAAAAGCAAAACTATCTCCGGCTGGAAAGATTAAAATTGACATCAACGACGGTGAAAAAGTTATCGAAGTTGATGGTGGAGGAACGCTTTTGAGCACGCTTGGAAGCAACGGAATCTTCTTACCTTCTGCATGTGGAGGTGGAGGTACGTGTGTACAGTGTCTATGTGAAGTTCACGAAGGAGGAGGAAACATTCTTCCAACGGAAGAGCCGCACTTCTCGCGTAAAGAAATTGCTAAAGGAATGCGCCTTGGATGCCAGGTAAAGGTAAAAGAGGACATGAAAATCCACGTAGAGGAAGAAGTTCTTGGAATTAAAGAATGGACAGCGAAAGTTGTTTCTAACTACAACGTGGCAACCTTCATTAAAGAGTTCATCGTAGAGATCCCTGAGGACATGGATTACAAAGCGGGTGGATACATCCAGATTAAAATCCCTAACACAGTGGTGAACTACAAAGACATGGATATTACAGCGCACCCTCAAGATCACCCAGGTGAGCCGGACAAGTTCCAGGCGGCATGGGAGAAATTCGGTCTTTGGGATTTGGTAATGAAGAACGACGAAGAAGTGGTTCGTGCCTATTCAATGGCCTCTTACCCAGCTGAAGGACGCCGTATTATGTTGAACGTTCGTGTTGCGACACCACCATGGGATCGTAACCGTAACGCATGGATGAACGTGAACCCAGGTGTAGCATCTTCATACATCTTTAACTTGAAAGAAGGTGATGACGCAATCATCTCAGGACCTTATGGTGAATTCTTCATTAACGATTCTGATGCTGAAATGCTTTACATTGGTGGTGGAGCAGGAATGGCGCCGATGCGTTCACACCTGTATGAATTGTTCAAGACATTGAAAACAGATCGTAAAGTGACATACTGGTATGGAGGACGTTCTCGAGAAGAGTTGTTCTACATCCACTACTTCCGTGATTTGGAGAAGGATTTCCCTAACTTCAAATTCTACATGGTACTTTCTGAGCCTTTGGAAGAAGATAACTGGGTAGCCAAGAAAGATGTTAACGACGAAGAAGGAGACGGATTCCTAGGATTCGTTCACCAAGCTGTAATCGATGAGTACTTATCGAAGCACGAAGCGCCTGAAGATATAGAGTTCTACTTCTGTGGGCCTCCATTGATGAACCAAGCTGTTCTCACCATGTGTGATGAATGGGGTGTACCGCCAGAGAATGTTCGTTTCGACGACTTCGGTGGATAATCCCAACGAGATATATGAAAACCCTGATATTGAAAGATGTCAGGGTTTTTTGTTTTCGCATGGATCGCATCTTTAAAAACATTAATTTCCCATCATGCAAAAACGCTTTTTATTCATTGAGATTGGATTGTTCCTCCTATTATTGATTTCATGGTTTTTCCCCTTCGCATATGAAATCACACCTTGGGATTATATGACATCGAACAATATGTATTGGTCGTGGCTCTTCTTTTTTCTGGTCAGCGTACCAATGTTCGCAATTGGACTGGGCTTCATTGATTTCATCAATAAACGAGAATCGATTTTGAGCACCATCGTCAATGGTTTCGTCTCACTTATTTATGCGGTGGTTATTGGTATTTACTTGTATTTAATGATTGATGACCAGCGTGCGTCCGAGGAAACCGTAATTGCAATGATATTCTCGTTAATATTATTCATGTATTCATTTTTAATTCAGAAAGGTACTTCCTACGCCCGCAATGTGGTTTTGTGTCTTATGGCTATACCCATTCTTACTCATTTGTTTTTCTATTGGATGCAACTCCAATATGGTGGTTGGTTTCTTGGGGCTGCTTTTTTAGCTTTAGTAGTCATGGCAGCGATGCGTCCCTTCCTTCCTCCGAAGCTGGATTGAGAGAAAAGATTGCCCTTTATTTCGTATCTTACCTATTGAAACGAATATCTTAACCCTTCTTCAAGAATATGCGCCACATAATTAGTTGTTATGAATGCATAATTAATTTGTTGAATTTATTGCGTTTTAGAAGGTGTTTAACAAAATATTAAGATTTGGCACGCGTTTTGCAATTTACTGCGCGGACTTAAATGATATATTATGAGACAGATATTACTTTTCACAGCAGCACTCTTTCTCGGAACCACAACAATTCACGCTCAGCGAAGCGATGGATTTGAAAGAGATTACCAAAAAGTTAAAAGGACTTTAGAAGATTGGGACCCCGTACGAGGGGCTTGGCTTGCAGACGCGATGCCAGCAGTAATCGATCAAACGTCAGTTCCAGTGAGAACATTTCCGGAGAACGTAACTCCATTAGATTTGATGTCACTGGTTCCTACAGACACCAGAAACGAGATCCTTGAAGTAGCTGAAGACAATCGTGGGACAGGACGAGACGATGCATTTTGGACACAGTTCAACAATTTAGTTCAAACATCGGCATGTTCTCAATTGGAAGCAACTTCCATCAACCGCCGACCAGTGACACGCGCAAGAACGTATGGAGATCCACATTTGGTGACCTATGACGGAGAGCGCATCGCGTTCCAAGCGGTAGGAGAATTCGTTTTGACCAAAGCAGACGACAGTCGTTTTGAGGTGCAGACACGTCAGCGTGCCGTTCAGGATGATTTCTCTGTGAACACAGCAGTAGCAATGAATATTAATGGAGATCGCGTGTGTTTGTACGCTGAAGATTTTCCAGACATGAATACAGGGATGCCTTTACGTGTAAACGGTCAGGCCGTTCAAGTGACAGGAGGACATTACTTCCTTCCGAATGGAGGAGTGATCCGTCGCTCTGCAGGTAACTACATTTTCGATTGGCCAACAGGAGAATCGGTAGATGCTCGCGCAGGAACAACTACAGGAATTTCATTCTACAACGTATCCGTAAACATTATGCCATGTGGAGCTGCGAACCTCTCAGGAGTTCTTGGGAATGCCGATGGAGATGCACGTAATGACTTCGCAAATAATGGATTCAGCGCAGGATTTGGAAGCAACCGCGGACGCGATCTTTCAGCATTCGGAATCCGTAACTTGGCAGATCAGCACCGTGTAACACAATCGACTTCTTTGTTCGATTACGGATTCGGACAGTCTACGTTCTTCTTTACGGATCGCACGTATCCACGAGTAGTTCGAGATATCAACGATTTGGATCAAGTTCGTCGAGACCGTGCAACACGTCGTTGTAACGAGTCTGGAATTCGGGGAAATGACTTGAACGCTTGTATCTACGACAATGCCTTCTTGAATATCACTCCTATTCCTGAGCCGCCGGTATGTCCTCCAACGGTAACTGCGGATGAATTAGAACCAATTCGTACCCCTGTTGTAAATGACAATCCAGAGCCACCAATCGTTCCAATTGGAACTGTAGGATCACCGCGTGTTCCAGGAGGAAATGGAAATACCCCTGGTACTGGAGATGTTAAGCCAGGTACGACGAAGCCAACTGAAGGAGTCAATACTCCAGGAGGAGCGGTGCCACGCACACCGGGCAATAATACATCTGGTGGGACAGCTCCTGCGAAAGATGTAAGTAAGGAAGAACCTAAAAAGAGAACTAGAGTTTGGGGTTGGGGAACGCCGTCTTCATCATCATCATCTGAAGAAGAGGAGTCTACACCAACAAGATCAACTCCGACTCGGACTGAACCAACGCGCACCACACCAACGCGCACCACACCAACGCACACCACACCAACACGGACAACTCCGACAAGGAGTACACCAACACGGACAACTCCGACAAGGAGTACACCACGAACGACGCCTACGCGTAGTACACCGACACGGTCTACACCACGCACTCCATCAAGAGGGGGACGTGGAGGATGATTATTGATCCATAGAATAGAGAAGAGGCTGCCTGAGAAGGTGGCCTTTTTTTGTGGGGGTAACTTAATAAGTTCGTGATAATAGAATTGAAGTCCAAGAGAAAATTGATAATTTAAATCGGAATATTCCGATATACCCATATGGTGATATTCCAATATTTCGTTATTGTGAGATTCAGGGATAATAACTACATAAGATCGCCAAAAGAACTCTGAAATCAAAGAGAAATCTCATGTTTTAAGTCGGGATATTCCGACATTCGAACAAGGCAATTCTGCGACATTTCGTAATTCAGAAATTCTCATTTTCAGATTTCTTAGGATCTTCTGGATGCTTCGCTCTAAACAATTAACTGTGTAAACTCCAATCCCATCTGTCCCTGCGCCAACCACATTTCCACCTAATTTCGTAAAAAGTTCAGTCGCATGATAGAAACGGTGCAGTTACACAAAGAGGATGTCTTTATGGTGAATCATTTGGCGCATCAAATTTGGCCTATCACCTTTAGGGAAATTCTGTCTAAGGATCAAATCGACTACATGCTTGACTGGATGTACGATGTAAACACGCTTCAAGAACAAGTGCAAACTGGTTACCTCTATTATCTTCTCAAGGAAAATGGCGTTGCCAAAGGTTTTTTGGGAGTAGAACCTAACTTCCCGGATGCCGATTATTTACGCATTCATAAATTGTACGTTTTGCCCGATCAACATGGGAAAGGATTGGGTCGAACATTGCTCAACCAAGCGATTGATGTTGCTTTCGATTTAGATCTCCATACGATTCATTTGAACGTCAATAGGTTCAATAAAGCTGTTCAGTTTTACGAGCACTGCGGATTCAAGATTACCGGGGAAGAAGACATCTATATCGGTAAAGATTACCTGATGGAAGATTACATCATGGAGCTACAACTGCGCAAGTAGCACTTAGATTACGATTTCGTTACCGCACTTAAAATGCCCTTTCGGACATTCTTGATGACCGTGCAATCCACAAGGGCGACAGTCTAAATTTTGTACCTGTTTGATTTCAGAATTATCCGACAAGGGGCCGAATCCAAATTCGGGAACGGTTGAACAGAAAAAGGCGGTGACATTTGCATTCATGGAAGAAGCCAAATGTAATGGGCCTGAATCATTCACATAATTTCTTTCTGCACCTTTCATTAAAGCGGCAGATTGCAACAAAGACAATTCTCCGCAAAGATTCTTGACTTTTGAATCTGGAACTTGACTTAGTATTCGTTCGGTAAGATCACGATCATCAGGGCCACCAAGTATATAAACTTGCTTGTCGTTGTTGTTTTTGATTAGTTCACCCCATTTACTTTCTGGAAGTGCTTTCGTGAACCAAACAGAAGCCGGAGCAATGCAGATGTACTTCTCATTTTGATATGTGGCTACCTTTTTAAAGTCGTCTTCGGAAGGAAATAGCTCTGGTCGGACTATGTTCGATGCACCAAATTCTTGAATTAACGATAAGTTGCGTTCCACTTCGTGCGTTCCGTTTCCGATTTTATGCGGATATTTCTTCGTGTAGCGCCAAGCAAAAGGATTCTTATCAAAGCCGATGCGTTGTTTTCCACGGGAGAATCCGGCAATCAATCCAGAGCTTCCAAAACGGTGCAGATTAACCACCAAATCGTAACGTTCTTTGCGGAATTGTTTAATGAATCGACGAATGGATTTGTATTTCCCCTTCGACTTATCAAAAGTGATTACGTTTCGGATTTTCGGGTTATTTGCCAATAAAGATTCATTCCCTTTCTTCACGAGAAAATCGATAGTGGCTTCTGGGAACAATCGGTGCAATTCAGAAACAACAGGTGTTGCCAAAATAACATCTCCAAGAAAGGCGGTTTGAATAATAAGAATCCGATTCACAAGGTAAAAATAATCTTTCCTGTGCTTAACGACTCAATCTGCGATAATTTGTACCCTCTCGTTTTTCGAATGAATCGAGATTCGGGTGAGTAATAATTCCAGCTGCCATCGAACCATTTGGCGCCACACTGTCTAACGTGAATAACATCGTCTCGTCCAATTCGACGTAAATATCTTCCCAATACTCATTTAGCTTTATGATATCTGTGATAACACAATCGTGATTATTAAACAATTCCTCTTTAACGTTTTCAAGACCTCGTATAGCTTCCGGTTCAGCGTGATGCCAAGTAGTAAATTGTATTGGGAATTCGAACAATTCTTCGTTTTCTAGTTGAATAAAAACTTCGGCTTCATCCAATCCCCCAAAATCTTGATTAATTGATTCGTAAATTCCGACTATTTTCTGTCCAAGAATTAGTTTGACTGCGTTCACTTTCTAACTGATTTATCGCAGCAAACTCACATGTCCGCGTTTCAAAATTTCAATACCATTGCCATCGCGGAGGCTTAATGAATACAAATATAGTCCTGTCATTGCAGGTTCACCGGTCGTATTCATTGATCCATCCCAACCAATTGCCGGATCATTGCTTTGGAAGATTCGCCTTCCGAATCGATTGTACACGATGAACTCATAGAACTGAGGATCGAAATCTGAAACGATCGGTAAGAAAATCTGATTGTTTTCATCGCCATCAGGAGAGAACGCATTTGGAATGTAGATTAATGGTTCGAGCAAAGCACAATCTCGGTTGGAGGTACTTGTTTCTGCGAAACCATATTGATTGATGGCTTCAATCGCTTCTACGTAGTAACAGATCCGTCCAGTGGAAGTCACACCTGTGACATCATCATTAAAGAAATATTGACCATTTGGAACTGTTGCAATAGGCGTAGCTGAAATGGCATCGTCAACGATTCGATAAACGGAATATCCCAGAATGGATCCGTCGAATTCACGGTACGGATTCCAAGTCAAGTACACGAGTTTCTCAACTTCATCCAATTGCACATCCAAAAGAATTGTTTCGGCTTCATTGGAATAAGTTCCGGCTTTACCACAGCTGTCGTACACCTGAACGCGATACACGTAGCTGTACAAATTCACGTCAACGTCCGAATCCGTGTAATTGATCGTATTTCCAGTCACTGGGATTCTGGCAATTTCTGCGAATGTTCCAGAAAAATCCTGACGTTCAATCGCAATTTGAGACACGTTGGTCGAAAAATCAATGTAATGCGTAAGATCGATTTGTTCTGCATTTACCGTCGCTACCTGCAAGTAATTAAACGAAGGAGCCGTTGGAAGCGGCACGAAGAAACACGATGGATTCGAAAAGGCACGATTTCCATTCGTTGAAATTCCTTCTACCACGAAACAATAGTCCGATGCTTGCTGTACAGAAACCGTAAATGTGGTATCCGTTGTATTTCCAGCTAAAACATAATTCCCTCCGTTCTCACGTACGTAAATTTGGTACTCACTAACCCCAGGCCATCCCCTGTAGTTCGTCCAAGTCAAGTTGACCTCGTTGGCGCAAATATCCAGAGAAGAGGTTAAATAGATGGAAGTGTTCAGCAATGCTTTCGCTGATGTTTGATACGTAGGAGGAACCGTTGAAGTGAAACATGAATCGAAGGCAGCAACAGTGTACGTCAAAGGCCCTGAGTCAGTTGGTACATTATGCGTGTACGTCGTAATTGTTTGATCCCATATCGTATCCAAAGGAACCACGAATCCATTTTGATCCAGCGTAAAGATGATGTATCCGTAGGTATCGACTTGCGCATTTTGATCCCATTCTATCGTAACCAATCCAGTCAGCGTATCGATGGAGACGTGCGCGATGTTAGGAATGTCTGGAGTGATCATATCTTCCAGTAGATCACCTGCGATATTGGAAGTGTAATCGCACGGAACATTTGGAAGAACAATCTGATAATTGATGATGTCAGAACAGACGATAATAGTATCGATGTAGGCATTCACCCCATAAGGCACGCTATCCAATAAGAACCAGTTTCCGGCAGGATATTCTTGATAAATATGATAGTATCCACCCATATTTGTAGTTGGTGTCGGCATGGGATCGTTCCACTGAAGAATCGCTGTTCCATTCGCTGGATTGTTCAATTCCAAATGGATATTTAATACTGTATCTGAATATGTAAAAGTGGATCCGAAGCATGCAGAACCTACGGCAACTTGAATGTTCTCTGCTTGACCCGTCGGCAGCGCAGTCGTGAATGTCCCTGTGTTGATGTTGGAAATCGAACCGAGCGTACCACTTTGCTCCGAGATGATTTCATAGGAACTGAACGATCCGTTGATATCCGTCACTGGATCCCAATTGATCGTGATATCTCCATTCGGCGCTGTTTGAATGCAATTGATTTCTGGAGGCTGAATAATGTCGGGATTTTGGACATTAATCTTGATCGTGGCGTATTTCACTCCAGGAATCGGACAATAATCGTCTTGAATTTTGAATACAAAAATGTACGGTACTTCCGAGGCGACAAATCCAAACGGATTAACAAGATGCGCACAATCCGTTTGCCATGAGAAGTTCGTGCTTACCCCTTGAGGCGCAGTAATCGGAGGCATTTGATCGATGGTTGCACAAGGTGCGATTGCACATCCAGTCGGAAGCGTCGGATTCGGCCCAAATTCCAGTCCGGTGGCAGTAAGAATGTTGTTCTGCGCTGATCCATCCTGTAAAAATTCCAGATCGGTTCCTGCAAGACTGAAAGTAACCAAATCACCTGCAGTTACTGTTGTTTCGAAAGCACCAGCAAACGGCCCATTAACAACCGGAGGACTGTTATTTCCTCCACAGTTCTGCACGATCAATTGAATTTCGCGCTCCACCTCTGCAATCAGCACTCCTTGACGGAACGATTGCGTAACTAATTTCACTGCGAAATTACCAGCGTTGTTCGATAGAAATGTGATGTTCCCTGTGTTGGCATCCAAATTCATTGGGATATTTCCCGGATTCAAACCAACACCTGGAGTAGGTGAGGTAGGTGAGAACCCCGGTTCGTAAGGTAGTTCAATCGGATCTGTAGGCGGATCGAAAAGCGTTCCTACGATGTTATTCAATGGATGTCCGAACGAAACAGAAATGGAATCCAAATCAGGGTCTACCGGATTAGAGTTGTACTCATACGGCTCTCCCACACAACTTACAAAATGCGGTTCTTGAAGAAATTGCGGAGAGTTATCTACACATCCACCAGTAGCGCCGGGAATGGCGTACATGCGTGATGCTAGTGTAATTCCGTAGGTCGATGGATTCTGAATATTCGTCAGTGCGTTGTTACGAGAAAAATCCTCATATGTGAAGATCCATCCCTCTGCAGGTGGTGTCCCTGCAAGTGTAATTGGCGCACTTTGATAAACGATCTTTTCGATAGCTCCGATTCCATTTCCTCCAAAGGCTCCAACGCCACAAAGCAATGGATTAGGCCCTCCTGAAACTTGTGTACAAATAGGAGAAACGTCTGTTCTAGAAACAAAATCAACTTGAATTCCTGTCACTGTTGGATGGTTCCAAACGTCCAAATCCACGTTCACTGTGTTGACATCAGCGCCGTTGCAATCGCGGTAGAAAACCAATTGAAAAATGTAATCGCCACTTCCATCGCATGTCCAGGTGATGTCACCACCTAAAATGTGCGAAGCCCAGCTAGATGAGCTCAACGAAAGAAAAAAGAAAAAAAGTAGCGATCGGAACATCCTGATTCAATAACGTAAAAGATTCATACGTAGTATGAAGACGATTGTTTTGTTTGATTCGTTGCTATCCCGCAGTAACAATGGTCATTTGTTCCCACTGAAGATATTTTTGCGCAAGTTCTTGAATGCGTTCTGGCGTAATCTCGTTGATCGCTTTTAAAGCTTCATTGTAAAATTCCAGATCTTTCCCTTGAAGAATTGCCGAGAGATACAAATCCGTCATTGCATAAGGCCCGTCAGCACTTTTCAGCAATTGCCCACGCATGTAATTACGAACCAAATCCAATTCATTCTCGGATACCAATTCATTTCGAAGTCGATCCAATTCGTTGGAGATTTCCGTTAAAGCATTCTCACGAACATCTTTTCCAACCTCAGTTGCGATCAAGAAATAACCGGTTTTGTTGAATTCCGCTACCATGGACCCTATACCGTAGGTATAGCCTTTGTCCTCGCGAATATTTGACATCAATCGGCTTCCGAAATAATCGCCAAGAATGGTATTCAGAACAAGGAAATCCAGATAATCCGGATGGTTCTTATTGAAAAGGGTTCTTCCTACGCGAATGGCGGATTGTAGCGCACCTTCTTTTTCGATGTGCTTGCTGCCAATTCGATTCTCCAATGTCTCCGCAAAAGAAGCATCTCCGTTCGAAGCAATTCCCTTTGATTTTTCAATTATTGCGTCGATTTGATCGTTCGGAAGATCTCCCACAACGATCATGCGATCCAATCCCTTCAAAATGAATTCTTCATGGAATTGTTTGAGACCTTCTTGTGTCACTGATGCGAAGTGTTCGTCTTGTAAAATGGTCATGTAGCGTTCGTCGGAAGCGAATAATTCGACCTGAAAATTGGATTGTGCCAAATAAGACACTTTCTCACGACTGATCTGCAATTTCTGCTTTCGATCTTTTAAAAAATCCGATACTTCATCTTCTCGGAACGAAACATTCGTAATAGCATCGAACAAAATCTCGAACAATGCAGGTAAATGTTCCTTTAGGCAATACATCGAAATCACTGCACTTTCAGCGGAAAGTCCAGTGTCTAGAAATCCACCGAGTCGATTAATTGCCGAGTTGATTTCAACGGAAGTTTTGTCCTTCGTTCCTGAAAAAAGCAATCCACTTACAAACGAAGCTAGCGACTCCTGATTACGAATTTTCCCAGCGTTGAAGTATAGATCGAAACGAGCGGTATCGTTCGGAACGTGTGGCATGTGATACAAATTCACACGATCGTTGATAGCGCGTACCTTCGGCGCAACAAATTCAATTTCTGTGATTGCAGAAAGGGATGGGGCTTGAGTTCTGTCCATTATTTCTGTGCCGATTTAATGCGAAGTACGGAACAACGCTGTTTTTGGAAGATGTCATTCGCTACGCGGTGCATGTCTTCCGGTGTGATTTGTTTGTATTTCTCGTTTTCCAGATTCACATCATTGGCGTCTCCAAGAAGTTCGTTCATGGAAAGTGACATAGCGCGATTTAACAATCCTTGTTCCTGAAATGCTTTAGCCGTGCGGATTTTCACCATGATTTTATCTAGTTCCGATGTCTCCATTGGTGCCTCACAAAGAGATGCTAATTCTTTCCAAAGTGCTGCATCAACAGCGTCGAAAGAAACGCCATCGCTAAGTTTGCCACTCACAACCAAAAGTCCTTCATCGTGCGATCCCATGATGTAAGCGTTGATTTCGGAAACCAATTTTTGTTCCTTCTTCAGGGATACATACAATCGGGATGATTTGTCGCGTCCTAAGGCGTCAGAAAGTGCATCTGCGGTGAAGAAATTATCGTGCTTCCGATCCACCATTTTGAATGCATAGTAGAACGCGTCAGTAGGAACGTCACTTTCGATGGTTTTTTCTCTAAACTCCGTTTGTTCAGGTTCAGCTGGCAAGTTTCGTTCGTATTTCTCACCCGCTGGAATGTTGCCAAACCATTTCTCTGATAGTTCTTTCACTTTGTCTAGTTCCAGATTTCCGGCAATACATAAAATGGCATTCTGAGGATTGTAATGCTTCTTGAAAAATGCTTTTACGTCCTCCATAGTAGCATCCTCAATGTGTTCGATCTTTTTACCAATCGTCGCCCATTGATACGGGTGTTTTTGATAAGCGAGAGGTCGTAATTCCAACCACACATTTCCGTAGGGCTGATTCAAATACCGTTGCTTGAATTCCTCAATTACCACTTGGCGCTGCACCTCCAAACTTTTCGGAGTGAAAGCCAATGACAGCATACGATCGCTTTCTAACCACAGAGCGGTTTCAATGTTCTCAACGGGCAGTACGTCGTAATAATTGGTGACATCGTTCGAGGTAAATGCGTTGTTTTCGCCACCTGCCAATTGCAATGGCGTATCGAATTCAGGAATATTGACCGACCCGCCGAACATCAAATGCTCGAACAAATGTGCAAATCCTGTTTGATCTTCTGATTCGTCACGTGCCCCTACGTCATAAAGCACATTGACTACTGCTAAAGGTGTAGCCGGATCTTTGTGGAACAGCACACGAAGTCCATTATTCAGCGTAAATCGTTCGAAATGGATCATTAAAAGTTGTATTTGTCTGATGATTGCTCTTTGAGAGCGGTGCGGTATTCTTCTAGAATTTCTGAAACGATATCAGCAGCGGGTTGCACTTCGTGAATCAAGCCGGAAATTTGTCCAATTTCCAATTCGCCTTCCACCAAATCGCCTTCGAACATACCTTTTTTCGCACGTCCGCGCCCCAAGATCTCCTTCAACTCTTCAGCCTTCGCTCCGCGATCATACGCTTGTTGTAATTGCTGATAGAATTCATTCTTGATCAATCGAACTGGTGTGACTTCTTTTAAGGTCAACAACGTATCACCCTCTTTAGCATCCACCACCACGTTTTTAAAGTTTTGGTGCGCGCTGGACTCATTCGACGCTACAAATCGACTTCCGATCTGCACGGCATCGGCTCCTAGGTTCATCGCGGCCAACATCCCTTTTCCAGTACCAATTCCTCCAGCGGCGATCAATGGAATTTTCAATTGTTCCTTCACCATCGGGATGAGGCAGAACGTTGTCGTTTCATCTCGTCCGTTATGTCCGCCGGCTTCAAATCCTTCGGCAACCACGGCATCTACTCCGGCAGCTTGTGCTTTCAGGGCAAATTTCACGCTGGATACCACATGAACTACTGTAATTCCATGCGATTTCAAATGCTCCGTCCACGTTTTCGGATTTCCGGCCGAGGTAAACACAATCGGCACCTCATATTTGATAATTGTTTCGATGTGCTTGTCAATATCTGGATACAACATCGGCAAGTTCACCGCAAACGGTCTATCGGTAGCAGCTTTACATTTTTGAACGTGTTCTTCGAGGATTTCCGGGTACATCGAACCGGAACCAATGATGCCCAATCCGCCTGCATTTGATACAGCCGAGGCGAGTTCCCATCCCGAACACCAAATCATTCCTGCTTGAATGAGTGGGTAATCGATTCCGAAAAGTTCAGTGATTCTGTTTTTCATAATTCTGTGAATGGTGCAAAAATACGGGTTTCAGCCAACTTTTTTCGACCTTTTGGTGTCTTGTTTATAAATCCTTAACTTAGTTCGATTATCGTGAGTTTCATGCGTTTACTATTTGTGATTTGTTGTGCCGTTTGGTCTTTGTCCGTTTTTGGGCAGGAAATCAACCACAATCATTCTATTCATCATGCTTTTGTTGAGAACAAAGGTCAGTGGAATGATCAGGTTTTGTTCAAATCAAATTTGGATGGCGGAAACCTTTGGGTAGAGCAGGGACGCTTCCTTTTTCATTTCTTGGATTTGTCCAACATGCAAGACAATCACCGCTCGGATAAAATGCGAGAAGGGGATACAGAAGTACAACAAGAATTATTGGAATTACTGTTCTGGGGAGCGAATGATGTCACCGAAATTGAGAAGGATCACGCCACATCGAATTACTACAATTATTTCCTAGGAAACGATAAGCAAAAGTGGGCGACGGAAGTGCGCGGATACGGCGAAGCAACGTTGAAAGATTTGTACGATGGAATCGACATGAAGTTGATTGAAGACCAAATGAATCTGAAGTACGAATTCCATGTGCATCCGGGGGCAGATCCAAATGAGATTGTAATGATATACAACGGACATCAGGAAGTTCAGATCGATCGAAAAGGCAATCTTCGTTTGAAGACCGTTTTGGGTGAGATAGTTGAACAAGCACCGTATGTATATCAAATTGTAAATGGAAATATCCGTGAGATTCCGTCTTCATTCAAATTAGAAGATGGAAAAGTAACTTTTGAATTAGGCGATTACAGTCCATATGCAACATTGATCATTGATCCGGTATTGGTATTCTCTACGTATAGTGGCTCGATTACCGATAACTTCGGAATGACGGCAACATACGGTTATGATGGATCGGCCTATTCTGGTGGAATCGTATTTGGAAATTCATATCCGACTCCAGCTCCGGCTTGGAATACGACAACAACTATTACGAACGTCATGCCGACGGCCAATGATCCTTTGGGAACGTACGGCGTCACGGATGTCTTTATTTCCAAATATTCTGCAGATGGAACGCAAATGTTGTGGACATGCTTCCTAGGAGGAGGAAGTGATACCGAAGGAACCGAATCGGTACATAGTTTGATTTGCGATACGTTGGATAATATTTATCTCTACGGAGCAACTTCCAGTAACGACTTCCCGATGCAAAATGCGTACGATAATACCTACGCGGGAGGTACGCCAAATGCGAACTTCACACAAAACGGAGTGCATCATTATGGCAATGGAACGGATATTTTCGTTTCAAAGTTGAGTGCAAACGGGATGAACTTACTTGGTTCAACCTATGTTGGTGGAACTGCAAATGACGGAGTGAATTACAAT
Organism: Fluviicola sp. XM-24bin1; assembly: GCA_003149635.1. Classification (GTDB taxonomy): domain Bacteria; phylum Bacteroidota; class Bacteroidia; order Flavobacteriales_D; family Crocinitomicaceae; genus UBA4466. The sequence continues at coordinate 123,752 of QCWI01000004.1, read as the reverse complement.
ATTTCCAATCCGATCTTATTGGATTCACTCGTAACCAACTACGGAGATCAGTTCCGTGGGGAAATCATGTTGGATGAGAACTTCAATGTGATTGTTGCTTCCATGACAAGATCGACAGATTTCCCTGTGTTGAATGCCTTCCAATCGACAAATGGAGGAGGGCAAGACGGAGTTTTGTTCAAACTATCAACAGGTCTTGATAACCTTCTATGGTCGAGTTATTACGGAGGTTCCGAGAACGATGCATGTTATTCCGTGAAAGTGGATACCACTGGAAATGTCATTTTCGCTGGAGGAACGATTTCGAACAACTTGCCGGGAATGGGAAGCGGATGGCAAACGGCTTTCAACGGAGGAAATGCAGATGGATTTGTCGCGAAAACAGGGCCAAATGGCGGTACGATTTTAAGTGCTTCCTACATCGGAACTGGTAATTACGATCAGGTGTTCTTTATCGAAGTGGATCGATTGAATCAAGTTTATTTGTTAGGACAATCGGAAAATGGAACGTTTCCAGTAATCAACACGATTTATTTAAATCCCGGAAGTAGCCAATTCGTGACGCGATTGACGGAAGACTTGAGTACGCCAATTAATTCAACCGTTTTCGGTAGTGGAAACAACGCGTTGGATATCTCGCCAGCGGCATTCTTGATTGATATTTGTGGAAACATTTACATCTCTGGTTGGGGACGTGATTTGTTTACTGGAGGTTCCGCCACAGGTATGCCTATTACCCCAGATGCATTTCAACCAACTTCTACAAACGTTGATTTCTACTTGCTAGTAATCGAAAGAGATTTTGCTGATACGCTCTACGGAACCTACATTGGTGGAGGATCAGCGGGGGAGCACGTAGATGGAGGAACATCACGCTTTGACGCCAATGGGGTCGTTTATCAATCTGTTTGTGGAGGTTGTGGTGGATTCAGCGATTTCACAACATCACCCGGAGCTTGGTCGGATCAAAACTTGAGCGGAAACTGTAACAACCTCATTTTTAAATTCGATTTCGAGTTAATTCCAGACGCTGACTTTACAGTAAACAACACCATCGGATGTGCGCCATTTACCGTGGACTTTACCAACTTCTCAACCGATTCTGATGCCTATTTATGGGATTTTGGAAACGGAGATACCACATCGGTCATTTTTGAACCTACGGTGACCTTCGACACGGCAGGAGTCTATACAGTTTTCTTATACGTGACTGATAGTATTTGTTTGTTGACGGATACGGCTCAGATTACCATTACAGTTGCCGATTCTATAGAATTGACCACGATTCCAGATCAAGAATTGTGTGTTCCAACAGACATTGATTTCATCGCTTACACCAATGCTTCGGCCGATACCTATATCTGGTCTAGTAACAATCAATTCACAGATACATTGAACGCTGGAGGAACCGCAGATTCCATCTGGACACATCAGCCGCAATCTCCGGGATGGTACTTTATCGAAGTTTCAAACGCTGGATGTTCTCTGGTCGATAGCGTCTACGTCGATTATATAAGCTCGGCGATAACGCTCTCCGCGAATGATTCCATTTGTGCCGGTGAATCCACATTGGTGACAGCAACGAATAGCGATCCTACGATTTCATTCACGTATGTCTGGGAACCCGATTCCGTAATTGTAACACCTTCAACTTCGAATCAAGTCCTGGTCGCTCCGAATACTACGCAATGGATTTACGTTACCGCGTCTTCAAACACAGGCTGTGTTGTCGAAGACTCTATTCAAATCTATGTTGGCTATATTCCTCCGGGATCCGTGACGGCCACGGCTACTCCGAATGTTGTTCCAGAAGGCGCTTCAACGGTGCTTTCGGGGGAACCTTCAGGATATTCGTATGAATGGACTCCTGGTGAAGGTGTGGTAAATGTAAACAGCCAAGAGACACAAGCGACAGTCGATCAATCTACGATATTTACGCTGACGGTGACAGATGGGATTTGTCTGCGTACCGATACTACTTTAGTGAACGTGTTTACGTACATCTGTGAGAATCCGTTTGTATATATTCCGAATGCATTCTCGCCGAATGATGACGGAGAAAATGAAATCTTGTATGTGCGCGGTGCCATGGTAGAGAAAATGGTATTGCGAATCTACGATCGTTGGGGCGAAATGGTCTTTGAATCCTTCGATAGAACGAACGGTTGGGATGGAACCTTCCGTGGAAAAGACATGGATCCTGATACCTACGATTATTACTTACAAGTCACCTGTATTGGTGGGCTGGAAGAAATCATCAAAGGAAATATAACATTGATCCGTTAATACCTTTTCCGAGTAAATCTCCAAGCAAGCTTTTTTCTGTGTTCTTTTGTGATGTAAATCCAAAGACATGAAGAAAATCATCAACGCAAAATCTCAAAAATTTCTTGAAAAATACCTGAACAATACGTCTCCTACGGGATTCGAAATGGAAGGGCAGAAATTGTGGTTGGAATACATCAAACCGCATATCGATGAGTATTTCACGGATAATTACGGGACGGTTGTTGGTGTTATCAATCCAAAGGCGAAATACAAAGTAGTGATTGAAGCACATGCAGACGAGATTTCATGGTTTGTACATTATATCACCAAGGATGGATTTATCTATTTGCGCAGAAATGGAGGTTCAGATCACATGATCGCGCCTTCAAAACGCGTAAACATTCATACGGAAAAAGGTACAGTGAAAGGGGTTTTCGGATGGCCTGCTATTCACACGCGTCACGAGAAAGATGAAGCGCCAAGTATGAAAAACATATGTTTGGATTGCGGTTGTTCTACCAAAGAGGAAGTAGAGGAATTAGGTGTTCACGTAGGATGCGTTGTGACGTTCGAAGATGAATTCATGGTTTTGAATAAGAATCGATACGTTGGACGTGCTTTGGATAACCGAATGGGCGGATTTATGATCGCAGAAGTGGTTCGTTTGCTGGCAGAGAATAAGGTGAAACTTCCATTTGGTCTATACATCGTAAATGCCGTTCAGGAAGAAGTAGGTTTGCGCGGAGCACAGATGATTGCCCATAAAATCAAACCAGACGTTGCTATTGTGACAGATGTATGTCACGATACCAATACCCCCATGATTAACAAGATCGTTCAAGGCGATTTGAAATCGGGAGACGGCCCCGTATTGACTTACGGCCCTGCGGTACAGAACAATCTCCTGCAATTGATCATTCAAACGGCGGAGGAAAATAAATTGCCATTCCAACGTGCAGCAGCATCTAGAGCGACAGGAACGGATACCGATGCATTTGCTTATTCCAACGAAGGAGTACCAAGCGCATTAATCTCACTTCCACTTCGATACATGCACACGACGGTGGAAATGTGTCGCAAAGAAGACGTTGAGAATGCCATCCGCTTGATGTATCATTCCTTGCAAAAAATCGAAGACGGTCACGATTTCCGTTACATCAAATAGGATTTAAAGAATCCTCGCTGAATCGTTTAATTCCTGACATCTCATGGGGCGGAGTTTCGTATCTTGCACCTAACTGTAAACGAAACAAATACTTATGAAAAAGGCAACGATCTTGCTATCGTCATTGATAGCGGTATCGTCTGTAAATGCACAAATCTTTTCAGACGATTTTGAAGGATATAACGTAGGAGATTATATCGGCCCCCCATCAACAGAATGGACTACCTGGAGTGGTACGGAAGGAGGAGCAGAAGATGCTCAAGTAACCAATGCGCAAGCAAGTAGCGGTGCTAACTCTATTTATTTCTCATCAAGTTCCGCTAATGGTGGGCCTCAAGATGTGATTTTGGACTTCGGTCAGCAATACACTTCCGGAATCTTCATTTTTGAATCCGATTTTTACATTGACGCAGGAGGGAACGGATACTTCAACTTCCAAGGAACTCCAACTCCTGGAACAACTTGGTCAATGAACTGTAATATGGCCAATGGTCAAATTTCATTGGATGATGGAGTTACAGCTGATTTGGCATTGGGAACTTATACTCCAGATACATGGTTTACCCTTCGAATCGAGGCGAACCTTTCAACGGGACGTTGGCAAGCATCGAAAGACGGCGTTTGTTTCGGAGTATGGGCGAATTCAGTAAATGAAATTGCTTCATTAGACTTGTACCCGATTCAGGGAAGCTCGTACTATGTAGATGATATTTCTTTCGATCACATGACTTACACTCCGGCTCAATTGAATGCTACGATTACTGGGTATTCATTTGGAGGCATCATCGCTGGTAAAAACGAATATCCGTCGGTAACTGTAGCAAATACGGGTACAGATGCTATTACTTCTTTCGATGTAGAAGTTCAAGCTTTCGGATCAACAATTACAGAGAACGTAACGGGTGTGAATTTGGCTGCAGGGCAATCCATGATAGTTGATTTCACAACGGCGATTACGACAGGGTCAACTGAAGAATCGACAACGGCAACCATTTCCAATATCAACGGTGGAAACGACGGTGATGCTACAGACAACGATGCATGTGCGATCGTAAGTCCGATTATTCCGGCTCCAGGGAAAATTGTTGTAGGAGAAGAAGCAACAGGAACTTGGTGTTCATGGTGTCCGCGTGGAGCTGTATTTATGGATCGATTCGAAGATGATTTCAGCGATTACTGGGCAGGGATTGCTGTTCACAATGGCGCAAATGACCCAATGGTAGATGCTGATTACGATCAGGCAATTGGATCATTGATTAGCGGTTACCCAAGCGCTGTAGTTGATCGTGGGGCAGATGTTGATCCTTCTGCGATGTCAACTGATTTCTACGCACGATTGCAAACGGCACCTGTAGCTACAATCAATAACACATCGACTTGGAACGCAGCAACGCGTGAGTTAAGCGTAACGGTTGAGGCAGATTTCCAGTCAGCGGCGAACAGCAACTACCGTTTGGCGTGTGTACTTACGGAAGATGGTGTAAGTGGAGCTGACCCTGGTTATGCTCAGGCGAATGCTTACGCAGGTGGAGGTAATGGAGTTATGGGAGGATACGAATTGCTTCCGAATCCAGTTCCAGCATCTCAGATGGTGTATGATCACGTAGCTCGTGAAATTTCTCCAGATTTCAATGGAGATCCAAACAGTTTCCCTGCAACGGTAAACGCTGGAGAACAACACTCAGTGACATTTACATTTACAATTCCTCAAGAATGGAATGTATCGATGATGCACATTATTGGATTGTTGATCGATCCGAACGGACAAATTGATAACGCAGGAAAATCAACGATTGACGGTACGGCGAATTTGGATGAGATTTCCATCGAACAAACATTCCGTATGTATCCAAACCCTGCGGATGAGGTAACGTTCATCGAAGCGGATTTGTCTCAAGACGCAGAAATTACAGTAACCTTGACTGACATGGCCGGGAAGGTTGTGGATGCGCGTGATTACGGAATGGTAGCTCCAGGTTCAAAATTGCCAATTGCTACTTCTTCGTTGGAAGCTGGAATCTACGTGGTTCAGTTGACGGTAAACGGAAAACTAATTACAAAACAACTGGTTGTAGAATAATTCACACGATCTAAAAATGAAAAGGCGATTTTCTTCGGAGAGTCGCCTTTTTTGCGCTTCAAAATCTGAAAATTGGGTACTTTTGTCGTATGAAGTGGATTGGAGAACGTATCTCATTCGTAGAAGATAAGAACCGAACGACTATCGTTATTGAGCCGATGAATGCCGGTTGGATTCGAAGTGCGATGGGAGCTTGGGTATTTATGTGGTTCGCCATTGGAATCTCCGTTCTTATCAATTACAATTCACTGGGCTTGGATGAAAGTCAGACCATCTTCATCTGGGTTTTTATGGCGTTTTGGGCCTACTATGCAGTCCGAGTTACACGCTCATGGCTTTGGTTGATGTGGGGCAAGGAATTGATTAAAATCGATGAAGTTGCCATGACGTACAAGCGATCCATCAAGAGATACGGGAAAGCAACGCCGTACTTGTTGGAAAACATTCAAAAAATGCGCGTATCAACCCCCAAAGAAAACTCTGTTCAAGCGGCATGGGAAAAATCACCATGGATCGTAGGGGGAGAACGTATGGAATTCGACTATATGGGGCGCATCATCCGATTTGGACGTAAACTCAACGAGAAAGACGCCGAAATGCTCTTCAAATACCTGACTAAGCGAGTAGAGCAGCAAATTCGTAAAAGCAAGAAGAACCAAGCGAAAGCCGAGAGGGTTTAGTACTTTTAGGTGAAAAGTGAAAAGTAGGAAGTTAACTTTCGACCTTCAACCTTCTGCTTTCTACCTAGCTAATCCCTTCTAATACACTTTCTCCATCAAATAATGCTGAAGTACATCGTAAAGCTTGTAACTCTTCTCAATGTTCGTATATCCAATCTTCAAATAGAAATCCAGCGCATAATCCCGGGCGTGAAGAATCATTTTTTCGTTCCCCAACTCCTGTGATTTTTTCTCGGCAGCTTCCATGATGATTCGACCGTATCCTTTACCACGCGTAGAAGCGTCAACAGCGACAAAACGCGTTTGTGAAACTTTCGGTTCGGCCTGATCCAATCGCGCGATGGCTCGTAAGACAGCTCCGTCATAGAGTGCCAAATGAATCCCTGTAGCGTCTCCATCATTGCGTTCACTTCCTCTTGGTTTACCTAGTGGTTCGCGCAGAATCCGATAGCGCAAATCGTAATAGTCTTCCCATTCTTGCTCTGTTTCGGGTGATCGTACATTCATTTTGTAAATATTGCTGACGACACGCGCCGTGTTATCGTTCCATCCATCGTTTCTTCCAGAATTAAGGACTGAGCTTGCGGATCTTCAAAAACTTCTTTCAAGTCCTTAACGGCTCCTGCGGGAACATTAAGATCTTGCAATTTTTCGAGCAAAGCTGCGGCGTTCCATTTGGTGACTTCATCATTTAACTTCTCAAACAATGCTTCCCTGTTCTCCACGCGCTTTTGATTGGAGTTGAACTGATCTTCTTCCGATAGCATTGGAATATTCAATGTCGCACAGAGCTTTGAAAAATGTGCATCCGAACCAATGGCAAAAGTGATCGTTTTTCCGTCCTTGGTTTGAAACAGTTCTCCATACGGAGCGATATTTGGGTGCTTACTTCCGATGCGTTGAGGTACGTGGCTAGCCATCAGATAATTGGACGCTTGATTGACCAAACTACTTACAGCGGCGTCGTACAATGATACATTGACGATGGCACCCTCATTCGATTTTTCACGAGAGTACATGGCTAGCAAGATGGCTTCCTTCAAATGATGCGCTGCAAGTACATCGACAAAGGCAACCGGCATTTTAGTCGGCGGCCCATCCGGTTGACCGTTCATCGACATAAATCCGGATTCCGCCTGAAGGATGAGGTCATAGGCCACACGATCGCTTTCCGTTCCATAACCGCTTATTTTTCCAACGATCAACCCTGGATATTTGCGTTTCAAGTCCTCATCGGTTAATTGAAACTTTTGATAATCCGATCGTTTGAAATTCATTAAAAGGATGTCGGCTTCGGACAGTAAATCGGAAAATTGAGATCGATCTTCGTCATTTGTCAAATCCAGCGTACGATATTCTTTGCCGTAATTAATGCTGGAAAAATACGCCGAAACGGAAGACTCCTTCGACTCAGTAGGCAGTTTCCATGAACGCGTCACATCGTGATATTTCGGATGTTCTACCTTTATCACTTCAGCACCTAACTCTGCGAAATACATGCCTACGCTAGGGCCGGCCAGAACGGTGCTCGCATCAATTACTTTGATTCCTTTGAGGGGCAATTCGGATCGATTCATATCTGCTTCGAAGATACGGAATTCACGCACTTTCGAGCGAATGCAAACGAAAATGGGCCGAACCGTTGTGAGAGATCAAGATCCGGCCATTTACAAACCTAAAACTAACTAACAATTTATCAGAGCGCTACTACTACCTATCTAACTCTGATAAGCTTTTGATCTTCCACGTATCCGTTTGCCGGGGTTACGCGGATGATGTATGCTCCTGTTGCAATTTGCGAAAGCACCAATGTGGATTCTCCCGCTGCTACTTCTTCGGAGCGAATAATTTTTCCTCAGACATCCATGATTTGTACATGAGCATCTAAAGCCGTTTCTATTGTCAAATATTCCTCGAATGGATTCGGGTACACGTTGATTTTATTATCTGCTGAGCAGTTCGCGGAACGAACGTCCAAATAATTTACAGTGCCATTGAAGTCTGTTTGCGAAACGCGGTAATACGCCGTTCCTGGAGCAGGGTTGAAATCCCCAGTTTGTAGGCAGATGCCGTTCGATTGAACATTAAATACGTGTCCATCTTTTGGAAGATGACCATGATTTTTCTACTTTCAGTGGATTTAACGTCGATGAGCTTATTGTTGTAGTAAATCGCTGAATCGTAGTTGCCTCCTTTTCTATGTCTATTTAAGGCTTTGAAGTAGATTTTCGTCAACGCATTCTCTCGCTCTTTGGAAATTTTTCTTCCATTGTCTTGAGCGATGGAGCCTAAGGAAAGTGTCAGTATAAGCAGAAGTAGCGCGCCTTTCAAAATGTTCGCAAATTTTCATAAAGTTAAGAATTGATGTCAGAATCGATTCATCCATTTCACGAATCAAATATCTTTGTTGCATGCAAAAAAATGAATTCGTTGGAAACCAAACAGGTGCTTCGGAACACGCCGTAACCAATACACTAAATCTGATCAAGGAGGGGGCGACTGTTCCTTTCATCGCCCGATATCGAAAAGAGAAAACGGGTGGATTGGATGAAGTGGTCATTACGGCAATTAGAGATGCGGGAGAAAAGTACGACGAATTGACCTCGCGACAACAGACCATCATCAATGCGATTGAAGAGCAAGGTCGAATGGATGAACGATTGAAAGCCAAAATTGTTGGTTGCTTTGATCCCGTGCGCTTGGAAGACATCTATCTTCCTTACAAACAAAAACGTTTGACGCGTGGCGAGAAAGCGCGAAAATTGGGATTAGAACCTTTGGCTAAAATGATTATGTCGCAGCGCGGTGGTGATCCAGAACAAATGGCTGATCGATTTATTCGAGGCGAGATCTACGACGAAGAAATGGCGATTGCCGGAGCCAAGGACATCATTGCGGAATGGGTAAATGAGAATGAAACCCTACGCGATCGATTGCGTCAACAATTTGAACGACACGCAACCTTGACGTCGAAAGTGGCGAAAGGAAAAGAAACGGAAGGGGAGAAGTACAAAGATTATTTCGACTATTCTGGATCGTTGTTACGATGTCCTTCTCACAGATTTTTGGCCATTCACCGAGCATCAAAAGAAGGAATTTTAAATATCAAGGCCCGCCCGGATGAAGAACGAGCATTGCAAAATGTAACACGATTTTTTGTCAAAGGGCACGATGCCTGTGGAGGAATTGTAGAGGAAGCCTGTAAAGATGCCTACAAGCGATTGTTGCGACCTTCTTTGGAAAACGAGGCGATTTCAAAAGCGAAGGAAAAGGCGGATCAGGACGCCATCAAAGTATTCGCGAAGAATTTACGTCAGTTGCTGTTATCTCCACCGTTGGGGGCAAAACGAATTTTGGCCATTGATCCGGGATTCCGAACAGGATGTAAGGTAGTTTGTATCGATGAAAAAGGGAATTTGTTGACGAACACAACAATTTTCCCACATCCACCTCTGAAGGAAATGTCCAAAGCGAAATCCAAGATTGCGCAATTAGTTCAGGCCTATAAAATTGATGCGATTGCAGTTGGAGATGGAACTGCAGGAAGGGAAACCGAACAAATGGTGAAGCACATTCGATTCGATCGTGATGTAGAAGTGTTCATTGTGCGGGAAGATGGAGCATCGATCTACTCCGCAAGTGCCATTGCGAGAAAGGAATTCCCGGATTATGACGTAACGGTGCGCGGCGCTGTTTCCATTGGTCGCAGATTGATGGATCCATTGGCTGAATTGGTGAAAATTGATCCGAAATCAGTAGGAGTGGGTCAGTATCAGCACGAGGTGAATCAAACGGAACTGAAGAAGTCGCTGGATGATGTCGTGATTTCCAGCGTGAATGCAGTTGGTGTGGATGTCAATACGGCGAGTGTACATTTGTTGAGTTACGTTTCAGGATTGGGGTCGTCGTTGGCAGAGAACATTGTAGCGTATCGAGATGAAAACGGGCGTATCGAATCCCGAGAAGAATTAAAAAAAGTAAAGCGATTGGGAGACAAAGCTTACGAACAAGCCGCCGGTTTTATCCGCATCCGAGATGGAAAGAATCCCTTGGACAATTCCGCTGTACACCCTGAGAGCTACAAATTAGTAGAGTTAATAGCCAATAAGAAATCCACTACCACTGAAGCTTTGGTGGGTTCGGCAGAACTACTCAATGGATTGAAGCACGAAGATTTCTCAGAAATCGATGCATTTACCTTTAAAGATATCGTGGAAGAATTGAAGAAGCCGGGTCGTGATCCGCGTCAATCGGCCAAAGTGTTAGAATTCGATCACCGTTTGAAAACCATAGACGATGTGCAGCCAGGCATGACCTTGAACGGCATCGTTACCAATGTGACCAACTTCGGTGCGTTTGTCAATATTGGAATCAAGGAAAACGGGCTCATTCACAAGTCGCAATTGGCCGATCATTATGTGGAAGATCCGTCAGAATACATTTCGCTGCACGAACACATAGAAGTTCAAGTACTTGAGGTGGATTTGGGAAGAAAGCGAATTGGGTTGAGGAAGGTGTAAGATGTCGATTTACTTTGAATAAAAAATCCGTCCGTTCTCAACCACCAAATCACTCGGTTCATTTTCGACATACAGCGAACCAGTCCCCAATCCCTGCGGTAATTCGTTGCGATAATTCCCAGCCAATTGACAAATCACTTCTAATCCAATGTTCGATTCTAGGGCCGAAGTCATCCACCATGGGATTTGTCTTTCTTCTGCCAAAGCAATCCACTCTTGTGTGCCTGAAATACCACCGTGCAGACTTGGTTTTAAAATGATGAACTGAGGTCGAATTCGATCCAGTAACAACTCTTTCGCCCGTGTTGAGTATATTCCTATCAACTCTTCATCCAATGCAATGGGAAGTGGGGTAGAACGACACAGATTTTTCATCTCGTCCCATTGACCTGCCTTGATAGGTTGCTCAATAGAATGAATCCTTAAACGATGCAAAGCGCTCAGCTTTTTAGGGGCTTCTGCAGGACTAAATGCACCATTAGCATCAACGCGTAAAGTGATTTCATCCTCCGAATAGCGATCGCGAATGGATTGCAACAATTTTATCTCCGTCTCAAAATCAATCGCACCGATTTTCATCTTAATCGTGGTGAATCCCGCCGCCAGCTTGTCTTCGATTTGTTCGCGCATGAATGCTTCGTCTCCCATCCATATCAATCCGTTAATTGGCAATGAAGTCTCTCGACGTGAAAACGCATTATCAAAGTAGAAACGCTTTCTACCAGATTTTAAATCCAGCAAGGCACTTTCCCAACCAAACTTGATAGAGGGCCATTCGGATAAATCCTCTTCTTCCGGGTTCGCGCAAAAGCGAGTAAGTTTTGCTTCGTAAGTCTCAAATGATACAAAATCCGGAGACAATCCGGGAATGATACTGCATTCACCAATTCCTGTTATTTCTGGATTATCGCTTTCGCTAACCGTTAAAAACCAAGCGTGTTTTTCTGTGAGAATACCGCGACTAGTCCCACTTGGACGTTTGAAAACAAATGTCTTTTTTTCGAAGGAAAGCTTATACGACATAGTGCTTCACATAAATTAATCCGGCGAATAGTAAAATTGCCAAAGCGAAGGTGGATAAAGCCACTTTCTTTAATTCAGGATCGAAATCTTTCGGATCAGTGGTGCGCATTACTGTTCTCAAATGGTAAATCAAGAACAACGCAGGAAGCATGGCCAGAAATAAAATTGGCCTTTCAACCAGATTGATAAACTGTGCAATACAGCCAAGCGCCATCATCACTAACAACACTTGATACATCTTGCCCAAATTCGGTCCCATGCGAACCACCATGGTAATCTTTCCAGAAGCATGATCATTTTGGAAATCACGCATGTTGTTAAGGTTCAATACCGCCGTGCTTAGCAGTCCGAAGCCTAACGCTAGCAATACATTTTCATTTAGAAATGACTTCGCATACAAGGAATAAACGCCAAGAACGCTTACACCTCCGAAGAAGAGCAAGACCATTAAGTCTCCCAATCCCATATATCCGTAAGCGCGCTTTCCGACAGTATATGTGATGGCAGCAGCCACACACAACAATGCCAAGCCACCGTAGAACCAAATCATGCTTGCCGGCATATTTTGGGTTCCAAAGTAAATGAGTAATCCTGCTGAAATCAGGCTCAAAACGGCATTGATAATGACGCCATTTTTCATCTCCTTGGCTGAAATCACCCCAGATTGAACGGCGCGCTCCGGCCCAACTCGATCATCATTGTCGGTACCCTTCACACCATCGCCTAAATCATTGGCTAGATTTGATAAAATCTGAAAAAGTACGGTGGTCGAAATCGCCAATCCGAAAATGATTCCGTCCCAAAATCCATTGAAATAAGCGACGGCGGATCCCGCAATAATTCCCGCAAGTGAAAGCGGTAATGTTCGCAAGCGCATTGCTTGAATCCAGGCTGCTCCTTTTGACATAGAACAAAAGTACATAACGGAATTTAAAATTCAGGGTAATAATGTGCGCGCATAACAAAAAGTTGTATCTTCATCGCATGAAATTAGATCCTTCTCAAGCAGCGCTGAGCAAAATGCTAGGTTTGAAGTTTCCACTGATCGTGGCGCCTATGTTTCTGGTCTCCAACACGAAGATGATTATTGCGGCCATTGAAAGTGGCGTAACGGGAGCAATTCCTGCGTTGAATTATCGAACTACAGATGAATTGCGAAATGCCATCCGAGAAATTCGATCAGCAGTAGAAGGGCCATTCGGGATCAACTTGATCGTGAACAAATCCAATTTTCTGTATAAGGATCAGCTTAAAGTATGCTGCGAAGAAAAGGTAGATTTCATCATTACCTCTCTTGGATCTCCGCGCGAAACTATTGAGATGGCACATCAAAATGGAGTTCTAGTCTTTTGCGATGTCGTTGATGAGAAATACGCCAAAAAAGTAGAGGAATTAGGTGCCGATGCCATCATCGCGGTAAACAAAGAAGCGGGAGGACATGCCGGGCCAACTTCGTACAAAAAACTTTTGCCACGATTGAAAGAAGCCTGTAATATTCCGGTGATTTCTGCAGGTGGAGTAGGGAATGGGCAAGAGGCATACAGCATGTTAGAGTACGGTGCCGATGGTTGGTCGGTTGGTTCTTTATTCATCGCTTCAGAGGAATCGGATGTTTCTCAGGAGTACAAGCAAGCCTGCGTCGATTACGGTGAGAAAGATATCGTAATGACAACCAAACTTTCTGGAACACCTTGTACCGTAATAAATACGCCATATGTTCAAAAAGTAGGAACGCGACAAAATGCCTTGGAACGATTTCTGAACAAGAACAAACGCTTGAAGAAATGGATGAAGGCACTCACATTTGTAAGAGGTTCGAAGCGATTACAAAAAGCGGCATTTAGCACTACGTACAAAACGGTTTGGTGCGCAGGGCCGTCGATTGAACATGTAAAAGCGATTCGACCTTTGAAAGATATTGTAGCTGATTTAAAAAACGGATTCGATGGAGCAAAGCAAGCGTCTTAAGCAGATCCGAAAACAAGTTTTTCTGCTCGGGTTTTTCAAAATTCCGATGCTCTGGTTCGTACGACCAAAAGTTGTTTCCATTGATAAAAACGAATGCGTCGTAAAAATTCGCTTGCGTCGAAGAACAAAAAATCACGTCCGCTCCATGTATTTCGGTGCAATGGCTGTCGGTGCGGATTTATCCGCTGGATTGCACACCTTTTACTTCGCAGAGCAAGATCAGAATCGAATGCACTTCGTTTTTAAATCCATGGATTGCCAGTTTTTAAAACGTGCGGAATCGGATGTCCTTTTTATTTCAAGGGAAGGCGATAAAATTCAAGCAGCCGTGCAAAAAGCGAGAGAATCAGGTGAACGCCAAAATCAAGAAGTACAAGTGGAAGGCGTCGACATGCAACAAGAAGTAGTCGCTACATTTAAAATGGTGGTGTCGGTGAAATTCAAATAGCAGATAGAATGCTATCTTTGGCCCAAAATTCTGCACTTATGAAGTATATCACTCCACTAGAGTATAAAGAGCGTCAGAACAATAACGACGCTGTATTGCTTGATATTCGCGAACCTTACGAATTGGATATTTGTACCATCGGAGGGTTGCACATTCCTATGGCTGAGGTTGCTTCACGTGCAAGTGAAATCGATCAATCAAAAGAGGTAATCGTTTTATGTCGTTCAGGAAAACGCGCAGAATCTGTAGCTAATTTGTTGGTAACCGACCTAGAATTTCCAAATGTATCCATTTTTGAAGGCGGAATCCTTGCTTGGATCGATCAGGTTGATTCATCATTAGAAGCATATTAAAATGGGAGATCGATCACTATTACAATGGTTGCTCATTTCAGCTAGAGGTGTGGCAATGGGAGCTGCAGACGTTGTCCCTGGAGTTTCTGGAGGAACCATCGCGTTTATTACAGGGATTTATGAAGAGCTGATTCGCAGTTTGAATAACATCAATCTGGGAGCGCTTAAAATATTGTTCAAGGAAGGAATCAAACCTTTCTGGAAGCATATCAACGGAACTTTCTTTGTCTTCCTTTTTGGAGGAATTGGTATCAGTATTTTATCACTAGCGAAAGCATTGAAGTATCTGCTAAAGAATGAGCCGGTATTGCTCTGGAGTTTCTTTTTCGGATTGATCATTGCGTCTATTTGGTTGATCGGGAAAACGATTAAAAAATGGGATGCCGGGGTGATCACTGCTCTTTTGATCGGTACAGGAGTTGCTTTCTACATTGCAACGCTTCAGACGAAAGGAACGGTGGGATCAGATTGGTATATGTTGATTTGTGGAGCCGTTGCTATTTGTGCTATGATATTGCCGGGTGTTTCTGGTGCTTTTATCTTGGTCTTGATGGGAGCGTATCAAGTTTTGATTGATGCCATTGAGGAAAGAGATTTTTTGGTGCTTGGAATATTCGCGGTAGGATGCGTTATCGGCTTGTTGACCTTTGCTCGTGTCCTGAAAATCCTATTCGATAAGTTCAAAGAGATTACAATCGCCGTTTTAACTGGTTTCATGATTGGTTCCTTGTGGAAAGTGTGGCCTTGGAAGAACCAAATCGGTGATGAGCCGTTGGTGGTACATTCCGACGGAAAGGAGGATTGGGCGATGCAAAACGTGCTTCCAGGTGATTTCAGCGGTGACGATCAATTGCTCTACGCCATTTTAGTGGCGGTCGGAGGACTCTTGCTCATCGTTGTATTGGAACGATTCGCACCTAAGTCTGAGTCATGAAAAAATACGGGCTGATCGGTAAATCGCTCGGACATTCATTTTCTCCGACCTTCTTCAAAGAGTATTTTGAGGAAAATGAAATCGATGCTCGTTACGAGTTGATCGAATTGGATTCACTTGATAATTGCCGCCAAAGAATATTGGAATTCGATGGTTGCAATGTCACCATTCCTCATAAAGAAGCGATCATTCCACATCTAGATGAATTAAGTGAAGAAGCGAAGGCTATCGGAGCCGTGAATGTCATTCAAGTAGAAAATGGAAGGCTTATCGGGCATAATTCGGATGCCTTTGGATTTCACAATTCCATCAAACCTTTTTTAACAGGTGCTCACGAAAGAGCTTTGATCCTTGGGACAGGAGGAGCATCGAAGGCGGTGGCTTATGTGTTAAAGAAAATCGGCCTGAATGTCTTTTACATTTCGAGAAACCCCGAAGGAGAGAATCATTTCTCATATGAAGACATGAACGAGCAGATGATTGCTACTTGCAAAATGATTGTCAATACAACTCCTGTGGGCATGCATCCAAATTCAGAAGATCTCGTTCCAATTCCTTATAAATTCTTAACAGAAGAACATTTGTTAGTGGATTTGATTTACAATCCGGCAAAAACACGATTTTTGTACGAAGGCGAAAAGATGAGTGCAACTATTCTAAACGGCGAAACGATGCTGAAAGAACAAGCGCTTAAATCGTATCGCATTTGGAACAACAATGTCTGAATTACAGGGAAGAATATCTGAGGGAGAAGGCCAACAGCTTGATTTTAAATTTCGAATTGACGATCAAAAGAAAATTGCGCGTACCCTTTCTGCATTTGCCAACACCGATGGCGGCTCACTGCTAATTGGCGTGAAAGACAGTGGTAAAATTGCCGGTTGCAATCCTGAAGAAGAGTTTTATATGATCGAAGGTGCTGCTCAGGTATTTTGCAAACCAGCCGTTCCTTTTGAATCGCAGGTTATCCAAGAAGGACATCATTTGGTGATGGAGATTGTGGTTCTGCCCTCCGAACAAAAGCACAAGGCTCCAGATGAAAACGGTGATTTGAAGTTCTACCACCGATTGAAAGATCAAACCATGTTGGCGAACAAGATTACTTTTCTACTCTGGCGCTATAAGAAAGAAGGGAAGAAAAAGGCCGAATCGTTCACACCGGAACTGTCCAAATTGCTGCAGCTAATTGAAGCGCACGAGCCTGTTTCCATTTCTAAGTTATTCCGAGAGTCCAAGCTCCCAAAGAACTTAGTAAATGAACACATCGCTACCTTGGTTTATTGGGAAGTAATTGAAAGAGAGGTGTCTAAATCTGGAGTGAAATACAAATCACTTTAAGATTTAATTCGTAACCTTGTGCGCAAATTACTACTACTATGAACAAAGCATTTTACATTATTGGGATCGTTTTTGCGATCATTTTCTTCTTCGTTTGTGGATTCTACATCGCCGATGTGAATAGCGCACGATCACTAGAAATACTTTCCTCTTATTCGTCATATGATTCATACAGTTCGTATAGTTATGGTTCGGGAATTGCCGAAAGTCTAACAGAGGAAGCAGGTATGATTTCCATATTCTTCTTTTTATCGTTCATGGTGATTGATCTTCTCGGCTTAATGAAAGTGAAGACGAAAACAACGAAGGTAATGGCCATTATTGGTTTAGCGATTTCGGCGCTATTTCTTTTATGGGACTTCGCGATGATTTCTTCTCCAGGAAGCATGTCATTTGATGAGGTGGGAATGGGCTTCTTGTTATACTGCTTCATCATGTTAGCATTCTGCATTGTTGGATTGGTGCAAAGCGTTCAG
>QCWI01000004.1:100363-103077 GCA_003149635.1 Fluviicola sp. XM-24bin1 | reverse complement strand
CCACTGGAAACGGAAAGGTTTATTTACTGGGGGCTTGCACAGCCGACTACACATGTGGTATTGAGTAAGCGAAGTAAATAAGCTGGGTTTCGAAGTTCATTGACATATTGGAATTGATTGAAGTAGAGAATCGAGTAAACGAGATTAATAAGTTACTAAGGGCACACGGGGGATGCCTTGGCTCTCAGAGGCGAAGAAAGACGTGATAAGCTGCGATAAGGTTCGGGGAGGAGCAAATATCTTTTGATCCGGACATTTCTGAATGGGGAAACCCGGCTGGTTGAAGACCAGTCATCCGAAAGGAGGCAAACCCGCTGAACTGAAACATCTAAGTAGGCGGAGGAAGAGAAAACAATAGTGATTTCCGTAGTAGCGGCGAGCGAAGTGGAAATAGCCCAAACCGGTTTTGTTTCGGCAAAATCGGGGTTGTAGGACTACGATGTCCGTAAGCAAGTATAGCAGAATCCTCTGGAAAGTGGAGCGATATAGGTGATAGCCCTGTATGCGAAATGCTTGTGAAGGTAGTAGTATCCTGAGTATGGCGGGACATGTGAAATCCTGTCTGAATCTGCCAGAACCATCTGGTAAGGCTAAATACTCCTGAGAGACCGATAGCGAACGAGTACTGTGAAGGAAAGGTGAAAAGAACCCTGAACAAGGGAGTGAAAAAGACCCTGAAACCGTGTGTCTACAAGCGGTCGAAGTCTTCGGACGACGGCGTGCCTTTTGCATAATGATCCTACGAGTTACTCCTCATTGGCAAGGTTAAGATTTTAAGGATCGAATCCGAAGCGAAAGCGAGTCTGAATAGGGCGACATAGTCAGTGGGGGTAGACGCGAAACCTTGTGATCTACCCATGGCCAGGTTGAAGTTTTGGTAACACAAAATGGAGGACCGAACCAGTACACGTTGAAAAGTGTTTGGATGAGCTGTGGGTAGGGGTGAAAGGCCAATCAAACTGGGAAATAGCTCGTACTCCCCGAAATGCATTTAGGTGCAGCGTTGCGGTAGAGTTTTATAGAGGTAGAGCTACTGATAGGGCTAGGGGGCTTCACCGCCTACCAAACCCTGACAAACTCCGAATGCTATAAAATATACGCAGCAGTGAGGGCATGGGTGCTAAGGTCCATGTCCGAGAGGGAAAGAACCCAGACCATCAGCTAAGGCCCCCAAATGTATGTTAAGTTGATCAAACGTTGTGCGATTGCATAGACAGCTAGGATGTTGGCTTGGAAGCAGCCATTCATTTAAAGAGTGCGTAACAGCTCACTAGTCGAGCGATCGTGCGTGGATAATAATCGGGCATTAAACATACTGCCGAAGCTATGGCATCGAAAGATGGGTAGGGGAGCATTCTATGTGCGTTGAATGTGAAGGGTGACCTTTGCTGGAGCGCATAGAAAAGCAAATGTAGGAATAAGTAACGATAAAGCAGGCGAGAAACCTGCTCACCAATAGACTAAGGTTTCCTAGGCGACGCTAATCGTCCTAGGGTTAGTCGGGACCTAACGCGAACCCGAGAGGGGTAGTGGATGGATAATGGGTTAATATTCCCATACTTGTATTAACTGCGATGGGGTGACGGAGTGATGACCGAACCGCGTACTGACGGAATAGTACGTTAAAGGGTGTAGATATTGGGACTGTAGGCAAATCCGCAGACCTAGTCGAACCTGATAGTACCACAAAGCTTCGGCTGCGTGGATAGTGTTCCTAAACGCTTCCAAGAAAAACCTCTAAGCTTCAGGTTAATACAACTCGTACCGCAAACCAACACAGGTAGTCAAGTAGAGAATACTAAGGTGCTCGAGTGATTCATGGCTAAGGAACTAGGCAAAATGGTCTCGTAACTTCGGGAGAAGAGACGCTGGCTTCGGCCAGCCGCAGTGAATAGGCCCAGGCGACTGTTTATCAAAAACACATGGCTTTGCAAAATCGAAAGATGACGTATAAGGCCTGACACCTGCCCGGTGCCGGAAGGTTAAGTGGAGATGTTAGCTTCGGCGAAGCATTCAAATGAAGCCCCGGTAAACGGCGGCCGTAACTATAACGGTCCTAAGGTAGCGAAATTCCTTGTCGGGTAAGTTCCGACCTGCACGAATGGTGTAACGATCTGGGCACTGTCTCAGCCATGAGCTCGGTGAAATTGTAGTATCGGTGAAGATGCCGATTACCCGCAACGGGACGGAAAGACCCCGTGAACCTTTACTATAGCTTCACATTGGTATTGGGTAATTCATGTGTAGGATAGGTGGGAGACTTTGAGGCTGCGTCGCCAGGCGTAGATTAGTCGTTGTTGAAATACCACCCTTGAATTATCTGATGCCTAACCCGATGAGGGGACATTGTGTGGTGGGTAGTTTGACTGGGGTGGTCGCCTCCAAAAGAGTAACGGAGGCTCCTAAAGGTACCCTCAACACGCTTGGTAACCGTGTGTAGAGTGTAATGGCATAAGGGTGCTTGACTGAGAGACCGACAAGTCGACCAGGTAGGAAACTAGAGCATAGTGATCCGGTGGTTCCGCATGGAAGGGCCATCGCTCAAAGGATAAAAGGTACTCCGGGGATAACAGGCTGATCACTCCCAAGAGCTCACATCGACGGAGTGGTTTGGCACCTCGATGTCGGCTCGTCACATCCTGGGGCTGGAGAAGGTCCCAAGGGTTGGGCTGTTCGCCCATTAAAGTGGCACGCGAGCTGGGTTCAGAACGTCG
>QCWI01000004.1:99513-100043 GCA_003149635.1 Fluviicola sp. XM-24bin1 | reverse complement strand
TGAGACAGTTCGGTCCCTATCTGTTGTGGGCGTTAGTTATTTGAGAGGACCTGCCTCTAGTACGAGAGGACCGGGGTGGACGTACCTCTAGTGTACCTGTTGTGGCGCCAGCTGCATCGCAGGGTAGCTACGTACGGATGAGATAAGCGCTGAAAGCATCTAAGCACGAAACTCACCTCAAGATGAGATAACTTTTAAGGGCCGTGGAAGACGACCACGTTGATAGGCTACAGGTGTAAAGACGGCGACGTCAAAGCCGAGTAGTACTAATTACCCGTAAACTTATAATCCGTTGATTTTTCTACTTCAATCGCTCCGATATATCTAATGACTTAATGATATTTAAAGCTTTAGGTGTTTATTGCAGCATGGTCCACCTCTTCCCATTCCGAACAGAGAAGTTAAGCCTGCTTGCGCTGATGGTACTGCCCTTTTGAGGGTGGGAGAGTAAGTCGACGCCGCTTTTAGAGAACCCGATCTAGAAATAGATCGGGTTTTTTCGTTTATACCCTCAAAAAAACTTTTGTACC
>QCWI01000004.1:10245-98870 GCA_003149635.1 Fluviicola sp. XM-24bin1 | reverse complement strand
GTCGCATTTACGTCGCGAGTCCGCCTAATGACCTCTTCGAAAGCTACGCTTTCTCTGGTGGAGAGTATTCCAATAGCTATCGGAACGACGCCGTTTATTTTCCAAACAATTTCTCAAGAGTACCAGCAAATAAATGGTTAATTCAACTTGCTAAATTGCATGATATTCTAGAATGATAAAAGTTAGTTTAGTAAGAAGTAAATCCTACTAAATGAGAAAACTACTACTAAAAGTGATCGCTCTAATAGTGCCAATTTGCGTCTATTCTCAAACGTATGTCAAAGTGAGAGCTAAACATGAATCTTGGCCATTAACTAATAATGCTACTTGGGTGGACTCAAATCTTGTAGAATCGGGTAATGGCTTCGGAGGACAATTTAAGTTTACATTAGTGTTGTTTGATGAGTTCTGTGAATTGCAAGACACCTTGGAACTTGGGCAATATGCCCCTTATGGGTCAACTTACCAAGTGTATCATTACCGCTTCAATGAAACAAATGATATGATTCAATTGGATAGTACCATGAGATACAGAATTCCTGATGGTAAACACTATTTCTTATATACCCCATTTCAGTATCGAGCTGACTTTGTACAAGCGGCACATCCTCCAACGTTTCAACTACTGGATTCATTGTGGGGAAATGAGGCCGCCAACGCCTCCACCGTTATAATATTATATGGTATAGCAGGTGATACAGCATCTCATGAGGCTATAATTGCCAATTATCAGGAAACTATTATAATGGAAAAGATTATCTGTCATGATTTAGCAATCAATGAAAATGATAAGTTCTCTTCAAATTACACGATCTATCCAATACCCGCTTTCGATCAACTGGTTGTAGACTTTCAAAGTAAAGGAACCAGAACGATTGAAATACTTAATTCTGTAGGTGAAATTATATATTCAACCGAGATTCACAATTCTGTAGCCGAAATCGATGTATCGAATTACGCCAAGGGACACTTTCTTCTTAGAGTTAAGGATGAGACCAGAGTTCGAACACATAATCTCATTCTGAGATAAACTATTTATTCAAATCCCATGAATATTCCATGTAGGTAGTCTTCTTCGGGTCATAATCCAACGGATGATATTTCTTGATGAAGCCCATCACATCTGGGAAGTCTTCTCCATACCAATCGAAGATCTTAGAAATTTGAGCTTCTTTCTTGGAGAAATTATTCTTGGAGGTATCATTCAAGAATTTCTTCGTTTGAGAAGTCAACATGCTATTCAGGTTATCAGCTGTATAAGCTTTGTTCAATAGAATAGGACATGATTTACTCGCACAGTTCAGCGCAAAGTGAATGCGTGGTTCATTAAATTGCTTCCGAATGATGCCATTTTCTAGATGATTCAGTGTAACCGTTTTTGATCCAAGTGTCACGAATTTCTTATCCCATGGCTTACCGCCTGCAAGTTTCGTAATCGAACTAGTTGGGTAGTTGTCTACAATCAACTTGATCGTAAAGGCATTGTAAGCGTTGATGTAATAGGCCAATTTTTGATTCTTGCTCCATGATGATTCCAACGAAGTCTCTTTGAATTCATTAATGATAGCATCTAATTCGGATCTGTTCGCCTTGATAGAAGCATAATTTACGTTCCCGCCACTGGAAACATACTTCTTCAATAAGGCATCCAATCTTTTGTACTCGTGAATATTGAAATCAGGAGCTTCGTCTTTCGGTTCTTCCGTCTTCGTCTCCACCTTCGTTTCAATGGTTGTCACTTTAATATCTTCTGGATTCACTTTCGTTTCGGTGCCATCTTCAGCAACGATTACCTTTTCTCCCGCTTCATTGGTAACCACCTGTACTTCTTCTCCATCTTCATTGGTAATGACTTCAACTACGGTGTCCTTCGTTTCAACGTCGGAGTCGTTGCTCATTTCATCATTGTTTGAATTTTGAGAAGTTTCAGGTTTCTGATCCGATTCTTTGGATTCCCCAGATTTATCATCAGATCCAGAACATGCCGTTGCCACCAAAGCAAGCGCAAATAGCGAAGAGTAAAGTGCTTTTTTCATACTAGTATAGACGTAGTCGTTTAGAGAATATTACAAGTTAGAGTCGCGATCGATAATCTTTGATCCAGTTTGTATCACTCACATCCTTCAACAAACGCCAGAAATTGGTGTCCAAGAAAAAGTTGAGATCTACATTTTCTACATCATATCGCTCGTAAATATATAATTCTTGTTTGGGGGAAGGCTTGTGATACTTATTGCTCCATCCCATTTCTGTATTGTGCTGAAACGGATAGGTGGCAAATCGAATCTTCCACAATGAATCCAATGGTTCACAATACGTCACTTCTTTCCATCGCGAGGAATCGAAGCGAATCCCGCCGTCAATGCCATTTTCCTCAAAATAATTGATGCGATCTGGGTTGTAAACACTTGGCCATTCGCCAGAGACGATCTTAATGAAAGATTCCCTGTCAACAATGCGTTTGTTCGTCAAAGTTCGGCCATTATCCAGCCAACAGGCATATGTACAAATGTTACCATTGGAGCCCAAAGAGACGCGTACGCCAAAGCACCCCTTCGCTCGTTCCGTGCTCGTAATGCGTTCGGAACTGGCAAAAGAAGCCGCAACTATCCAGCTCATAACCAATAGTAATCGTAACATAACTACCTGTAAATTACGAAAATTATGCCGAATTGTTTCAGCCGATGGCATCTAATTAAGGTAGCAACAATATCTCGAAATTAAGATGATTAGAATCACTTTTTGCGCTGACTTCAATTCTTGAACTTTCCTTCATTCGTTCAGATCTTCGTAAGAAACGAACGAATATGAAATTTATCGCTACTCTAATTATTATTGGATGTGCATGGTTGAGTCATGCACAGGATGCTAAACCCACAATCGCAGTTGCTGTGCCCCACGTAATGGAATTGGATGTTACACCTGATATTGCAGCAAAGTACATTCAACTGGAGCTCATTAAGATGGATAAGTACTCCGTGTACGACGAGTTTGATATGGCGGAGGTCATTAAGGATTCGAATGAGTTCACAGAAAATTGCTACGGAATTAGTTGTTTGACACGAATGGGACGAAAGTTAAATGTCGATTACATAATTTGCGGAAGCTTTGACGGTCTTGCCAACAAAATCGCAATTTCATTGAAGTGGATTGATGTCAAAAAAGGTGAACTGCATTTGTCGATGGTGCGCGAATTCGATAACCAAGAGGAGGAAATTCAGAGGATGGTGGAGGTTTTATTGAAGGAAATGCATCAAGTTCCCGTGGATGGAGACCTGGTTTCCAGATTGGAATTTAAAAACGAACTGATTACATCGAACAACGTTGGACGCATTAATAACTCTGGGCCACGAATTGGATATGCTTATCTATTAGGCGACATGAACGAGTTTGCACTGCGTTCAAGAACTAATGGTGGTTTGGAAATTATTCCGGCCGTGAGTATGATTGGATATCAATTGGAAGGACAATACGTAGGAACTGAGAACTTCTCTGCGCTCGTTGAAGGAATCGTCAACTTCTCAGGGTTAGAACAAGGAACTTTTATTCCGTCGATCACCATCTTGAATGGATTCCGATTTGGAAAATCAGGTTGGGAATTTGCTTTTGGCCCAGGATTTAATTTGAAAAGAACGGCGAAAGGATTTTTCGATTCAGAAAACTACTTTGGGGAAGGAAGTAACTATTATTTCTCGGAATCGGATTGGAATGAATATGCTTTGAACAGATACGGAGGTGACACGACCTATCAAGATCAATGGGGAGATTACACGCATCCTTCACCCTCTGATGTTAGCGGTTTGGATTATGGATTTGTAGATTGCTACGATCGACGTGGTCAAGTGAAAATCAGCACAACATGGATTTTTGCTTTTGGAAAAACCTTTAACGCGGGGGCATTGAATATCCCAGTAAACGTATTCTATTCTTCAAGTAGAGGAGGAGGAATGGTCGGATTATCCGTAGGATTTAACGTTCAGAAGAGCAAACGACGAATCAACTAATGTTAGAATCTATAAACCTTATTCGGAGTCACACATCCGTTAAGTTTGATATCCGAACTGGTAATGTCCGAAATGATTCCTTCCAGATTATCGAAGTGACTTAAGCCAATAAATCGACATCTAGGTGAGCACTTACTGAGGAAACGATCGTAATATCCTTTGCCATATCCTACGCGATGTCCGCGCTTATCTAATGTCAATAGCGGGACAAGAATGATGTCGAAGTGCTCGGCGGCAATTACTCGGCCTTTGGAAGGTTCGGGGATTCCCCAAGATGAAACTTCCAGTTGATCCTCCGATTCAAACAAAAGATGTTTCATCTCTTCTGTTTTGCGGTTGACTTTCGGAACAGCGACTTGAGCATCGAATGAAGTGGCTTTTTCCCAAATTTTATAGGTGTTCAACTCCTTCGTGCGCTCAATAGGCAGGAACAGACTTACCTTTTTCTTTTCGAATTGGAAGTTTTGAAAAAGATTGAGAGTTACTGCATCTGAAATGCGCTGCAGTTCACCAGGCGAGAGCGTCTTGCGTAATTCGAGATACTTTTGTCTGAGTTCCTCTTTAGTCATGGCTGATTAGATTTCATCCGGCTTCTGACGAAGATCGGCAAAGGCTAAAAATAGTGATTTGATATTGATTTACACAGGGTTGAATTAAAGTTTTGTTATTCGGATATTAGTCGTAACTTTTAACCACTGAATGAAATGAAACAGATTTACTTCCTCCTCATCGGAATTTTCCTCATTGGAACTTCCGCCATCTTGATAAAGCCCGATATTCAATCGCAGAGTACGAAGCGTGTAATTGACGTTGAGCAATTATCTGTATCCGACGTTTTGTTGATGCTGGGCGACGACACATTGATTCATCATATCCAGCAGGTAGACCCCGAATTGGTAAAAATGGGGGAAGACCTTGTTTTGAATGGATATACCGAGAGAAACGGAAAGAAATCTAAACGTATTTCAAAGCACTTTGTGTGTACAGATTGTCATAATCTTACCCGAGAATTCGACGATATTACCAGTGAGAATGCAGCGGAAAGATTGCGTTATGCGAAAGCGAACGACATTCCCTTTTTACCGGCATCAACCTTCTGGGGGATTTACAATCGCACTTCATTCTACAACAAAGATTACGTGAAGAAATACGGCGATTTGGTAGTCAACGCTCGTGATAGTCTGTACAACGCAACACAGGTTTGCGCCAAATACTGCTCATCTGGTCGCTATCTGGAGCAATGGGAATTAGACGCTGTCATGCAGTATTTTAAGTCGTTAGAATTGAAGATTAAAGATTTGGGATTGGATGCGAACACGCTCAAAAACCTCCGAAAGATGGGGAAATTGAAGCAGGCCGAGAAAGAAGATCTAATTGCCAAAATAAAAGGAGCCTACATTCATAAATACGATGCGACCTTCCTTGAAACCATGCCTCGTGAACAACGAAAGTATGGAGAGGGAGGAGATCCAGCGAATGGCGAAATGATTTATGAGGAAAGCTGTATGTACTGTCATGCAAATGCCCGATTGACGTATTTATCGCTAGGGAAAAACAAGTTGGATGGACGCATGTTCTGGAACAATCGAACATCTTACAGAGACCAATCCTTGTATCAAATTGTGCGTCATGGAACTTACTCAAAACCAGGAAGACGCCAGTACATGCCATTGTACACAGAAGAAAAAATGAGCGATGAACAATTGAACGACCTCATGGCTTACCTAAAACAATTAGCAGAAAAATGAAACGAACAAGTTTACTCATCATAGCAAGTGCATTCGTAACCGGATTGTCCTTCGGACAGGATGTGGAGGAGACCTTCAACGGAACGCGAATTCTCAATGGGCATTCTACAGAAACGATCAAGGCGCGCGTATTGCAATTTCGTATCGAACACCGATTTGGAGATTTAGCGGGTGCCAACGGAGGTATAGATAACTTCTTCGGTTTTGATCAGGCAGCGGACATTCGTTTTGCTTTCGAATACGGAATCACAGATGATCTCATGGTCGGATTTGCTCGTGTCAAAGGAACGGGAGCACCATACAATGCCTTATTGGATGGATTTGTAAAATACCGCATTCTTCGTCAGAATAAAGAGAAGAAAATTCCAGTGAATCTTGCCGTTTTGGGGACGTCCACGATGAGTTATGCCAAAGCTTCAGAGGACATCAACCTGATTACGCATTATCCTGAATTTTCGCATCGATTGGCGTATTCTGCACAGATTAACATCTCTCGTAAATTAGGAGATCACCTTTCATTGGCACTTATGCCGACGTATGTGCATAGAAATTACGTAGGCGCGGATGATGTAAACGGTTTGTTCGCTTTAGGAGCAGCCTTCAATTACAAGTTCACAAAAGGATTTGGAATCATTGCTGAATATTATCCAACGTTCCATGATTCGGCATTCAGAACGGACCTGACAAATAGTCTTTCCGGTGGAATTGAATGGACAACCAACGGACACAACTTTAAAGTCGTTGTTACTAATTCAAGAGGCTTTGGTGAAACCCAATTCATTCCGTACACGTATTCACGTTGGGTGGACGAGGATGCAGATGGAAATAATGTCGTTGGACAATTCCGTTTAGGCTTCAGTATTACAAGAAATTTCAACCTATGAGAATAACGTATATCATTCTGGCAATAGCGATTCCAATTGGATGCATGTTGTCTTGTGAGACAGATAAGGTGGGGGAGCAAAATCAAGAGTGCCCGGTGTCCATTTCGTTTAGTAATAGAATTCAACCCATGATTCAAACGAATTGTTCGACGAGTGGATGTCATGCGACTCCTGGACCAGGAAAACCTGCTTTAAACACACATGCGGAAATTTCAGCCAACGCTTTGCAAATTCGAAACGTCATAAAGAAGAATCCAGGTGAGCCTCAGTTTATGCCTTTGGGTGGACAAAAACTTGCCGATAGTTTAATTCAGCAATTTGGATGTTGGATTGACCAAGGATTATTAGATAATTAAATAAGGATTATATTCGCAATCAAATACTAACTCGATTATGAAGAAAAACTACCTATTTATCGGATTGGCTGCAGTCTCCATGGGATTTTTTGCATTCCAGAATGACGCGCAAATGCAAATTTCTAAAAAGTTCAGCGGAGGTGTAAATGCAGGTCTTGCAGGAGCTCCGGGAGAGCAGAACAACATGGCATGTACAATGTGTCACAACGGTTCCACTTTGGACGGGTCTCAAGAAAATTCTGTAACAGTATTGAACTCAACGTTCCAGCCTGTTACTACTTACAATCCGGGAGATACATACACGGTTTCAATTCAAATGAACTCGAATCCAACTAAGAAAGGATTCAGTGCAACTGCTTTGGATGGTACTGATGCTATGGCTGGAGTATTTACAGGAAGTGGACTTGGAGGAACAGTTGATTACGATGATTTAGGTCGTGATTACGTGACGCATACGTCAACAAGTAACACTGACGCTCAGACAGCTTGGTTGTGGACGTGGACAGCTCCTGCAACAAACGTTGGAGATGTAACATTCTACGTTGCTACAAACGCTGCAAATGATGACGGAGGAACAACAGGAGATATGATTTACTTGTCTCAGCACGTAATCGGTTCTGTTGCTGGTGTAAACGAAGAGGAAATTTCATTGAACTCTTTCAACGCTGGTTACAACCCAACTGCAAATGCTGTTACAGTTGATTTCACATCTTTGACTTCAGGAGTTATGTCATTCAACTTGGTTGATATGAACGGTAAGTCTGTTTACGCAACTACATTGATGGATGCGGAAATCGGTGTGAATGAGCACACGGTAGCACTTCCTTCATCACTAGAGAATGGAATGTACGTTGTGAACTTCTTCGTTGGAAACAACCCAATGTCAGCAAACATTTTAGTTCAGAAATAAGATATTTCTACAACTGCTTAATGAAATAGAAGAATCCCATCTCGGAAGAGGTGGGATTTTTTGTTGGGTGTGACTAAATAAGTTCGGGAGATTTGTTTTAAAATCAAAGGCTTTTAACATTTGGTAATTAAACATTTATTTAATTGCTTAATTCCATAATTCTAGAATAAACTTCGTTGCTGCTTCGCGGTGCTTAATAAGCTAATTGTTTGATGAATCAAACCAATCGATTCTCAACCGCCTTCTCAATCCGATCGTAAAACTGATGCGGCAAATACGTCCGCCACTCAATCGTATCCATCTCACCGCCCATAATGAAATACTGATCGATGCCCACGGCTTGCATTTCGGCTTCTACGTGCTCATGAAAGTTGATCATAGCTACCCAGCCTTCACCAATATCATCGATCCACTCCTCATAATAGCATTCATCCGAGCCGTGGAAATTCAACACATTTTCGCCAATGAGAATGTATTTATCTATCCCTTCCTGAATTAACGTATCAATGATGTCTCGTTTGAGCGTCATAACATCGTTCTCAATGGCATCGTTCCATTCACCAATCATTTCAATCACAGCATAACCGGCGTGATAATCGGCGTACAAAATTTTTAGGTAGAGCGTTGGAGATCCAATATGATCCCATTGCGGATGGATGAGATAATTGTACACGCGATTGCCGAATTCAAATTCGCTGTACTCCCGCTCATAGAAAGGTGACTGAAGATCTTCAGAAGCGATGTATAAATTCCTCCAATGGTAATATGGCTCTATCGTGTGCACAGTACAAAGTTATTCCAACAATTCGGATTTTTTGGCATAATTAATGCTCTAAGATTGTTTAAATTTAGAACTCAAATCATCAATCATTACCTATGTTAAAGAAAATCAGTTTTTTCGCCCTTGCCGCCTTGCTATTTGTTGGATGTAGCTCCGAAGAAGAAAAAGAAAAGGAAAAGCGTAATTTCAAAGATTCTGTTTACGCCTTCGTAAATAGCCATCCTGATATTGTTGGGTATGGAAAAGTGGATGTGAACGCCGTAATGGATGAAAGCAATATGGAGCAGAACAGTTTGTTCCAGATGTTTGCAGCGCCTACTTATGAAGTGATTAAATCTCTTGTAGATGTAAAAGCTCCTGTATATATCGCAACAGCGACTTCTGAAAACCATTCAGACCTTACCATGTACATGATGTTCAAACTTAAGAATCAGAAGAAAATGGTGGAGGAATTGAAAGAAATGGGGTATGAATTCAAGGATCATAATGGAATTAGCTATGCTGAGGACGAAGATTACGTGATTTCAGCGCGCAATGAAACGGTAATTATTATCGCTGCGCCTGGTGATTATGATGGGAAATCGCTTGTATCTCAAGCATTCAAATACACGGAAGGTAAGTTGGCGAAAGGTAAGATGAAGAAGCGCCTGGAGGCAAAAGGCGATTTCGTAATGCACATGAATTTGGATGGTTTGAAAGCGAATGATCCTTCCTTGAGAAGTTTGCCAGATGGAACTGAAGTAGACTTTGCATTGAACTTTGAAGAAGGGAAAATGATCTTCGAAACGAATACGAACAACTTTGCGGACATTGAGCAGCAAATGGGAATGGAAATGACCGATGACCCAATTATCAGTAAAAAGATTACTGACGAAGAAGGAAATGTAATTATGGCGATGCAATTAAGCATGGAGAGCAAGTTGCTTAACATGATGGGAATTGACGCTGAAGAAATGTCGAATACCATGAACATGATGCCATTGGCAATGGATGGTATTGAAGGTTCTATTGAATTAAGCGACTTAACTCCAACAGATAATGTCGTGATGCCGGAAACTGGTAAAGCGATGGGAGGTCAGTACATGGAAATGATGATCGACCTTGATGCAGTTATGGCTATGCAACCGGAAATGAATGAATATGAGGAGTACTGGAGTAAATTAGACTATGCCTCCATGTCCATCAATAAGGACGGAACAATGCGTATAGTTGTAACTACGGACGAAGAAGGACAAAACTTCTTGGCAACCGTATTTGAAGCAGTAGATGCATTCATGAACAACGGTGGCTTGATGCAGATCATGGCAATGCAATAGAATAAACGATATGGCGAAGGAAAGAGAAGAATGGAATGAGTTGACGCCAGAAGAAACGCGCGTAATCATCAATAAGGGAACAGAAATGCCCTTTACTGGAGAATTTAACGGATTCAAAGGGAAGGGGACGTATGTTTGCAGGCAGTGCGAAACTCCTTTATACCGATCTGAAGATAAATTCAATTCGGGCTGCGGATGGCCGTCTTTCGATGATGAAATTGAAGGAGCAATAAAACGCGTCCGTGATGCGGATGGAAGACGTGTAGAGATCGTTTGTGCCAATTGTGAAGGTCATCTCGGACACGTGTTCGAAGGAGAACGATTCACAGAGAAAAATACGCGGCATTGTGTCAATTCCATTTCGATGAAGTTTGTGAGTGATGAATAAGCTCCTTGCTTCCGTAATAACACTTCTTTTATTTACGCCCATTTCTTTGGGGCAATCCGATTCGTTAACTCCCAAAAGTTCAGAGCCAACTCCAGTTCAATTCTTACTGAAGAATATTTCAGGCGGAGATTTCGATTTTCAATTCGATTGGAGCTATCCGGAGAATGTATTTGTTAATCAATGGGAACAACTCAGCTGTGATTGGATTTGTCCACCGGAGCTGGATCGAATGAAAGATGCGCAGGGAAAGATTTATGAAGATTCTCTTAACTCGTATTATCAAATTCTGGACACTACACATTTACCGCATACGATCAAATGCGAAGCTTCGATGTATGAATTCACCGGGACTCATTTCATTGATTTCAGGGAAACTGAAGATGGAATAATTGGAACAACCACGGCAAACGCTTCCACGCATTCAGTTTTGACAATTCAAATTGTAAATGGTGTATGTTACGCTTGGGTGGACTTCAATAGCATCCGAGATCTTGGCGAACATCGATTCGAATTGAAAGTAGGGCGGATGATGTTAGACAAAGCGTCATATCAGCAAGGAATTATCAAAGGAAGTTTTGATTTCCGTTTCGTGAATCACTTGGATGCTGACATCCCCTTATTTTGGAGAGGCACTATTGTATCAACTTTTGAGAAAGGATAGCTTAGTTGGAAGCTCCTTTCGCGCGCTCATGCACGATCAATCCTGATTTGCAATTCAGAATCATTTCAGCATCGGCTTTCACCATGTCATTTAGAATCAACTGAGAGGCCAGTGCCAATTGCGTGTAGTTCTGAGAATTGTTTCCGAAGTTGGCTGCTGAATTCACCCACATGCTTTTGATCAAATCTTGCCCTCCGTTTTCAGGAGCGATTACATTCACAACCGCGGCAACATTATACGATCCCGCGTGATATACGTGCAATACGAACAATCGGAACCACAAATCCGTTTCGGAATACTCCAATCCATGTGCATCCAAAATGCGGCGTGCTTCAGGAATACAAATCCTTTTGATCAACTGCGAGGCTCCATAAGCACTGCGATCAAAATCTTCTCGTTCGTCTGTATATCGATTCACGGTCAATCCTTGAGCTCGCGCAACCTTAGGCATCAACTGGAATGGCCCGTATGCTCCAACGCGGGATTTTTTCATCTGCCCCGGACTTTCGATCAACAATATGGCCTGCGCGTACCATGGATCTACATCGTTCAATTCAAAAGCGGCAATTCCTCTGGATAATTGAGGATACACAGCATCGAACTTGTAGAAATGATTCTTCCCAGTTGTTACGAAGATGCGATCTTCCGAAGTCAATCCGAGATGTGTACGAATGCTGTCACGATAAGCATCTTTTTCCGTATCTGTTTGTGCATTCCAGTCTTTGTTGCTCATCACTGCAAATACCTGACGGGTTTTCGCCACATTCACAATACACGAATCAGGGCTTAATCCCATAATCTGACGCCAGAAATTAGGATGTGCCAATTGATCCCAACCTTCATCGATGATTGGATCTGCACTAACAACAATGGATAAGCTGTCGCCGTCTTTGACTTCAATTTTATCGGAATCCCACGGTGATTGACCGTACGAGAAAGTAAGCGATGCTAGCGCAAGAAATGTAAGGAGATGTCGCATGTTCGTTCGATTGTACTACTAAGATAACGCCAATATAAAGGCTATTGTTACAAATAACAATAGCTATTCCACAGCATATCGTTAAAATCGCCTAATTTTAACGGTAATTGTAGGCATATGCAGGTTCTTCGACTCATTTTGGGCTTTCCCATTATCGTATTGGTCAAAATCTATCAGTGGATTATCAGTCCCTTGCTACCGCAATCCTGTCGTTATACACCGACTTGTTCCGTTTATATGATCGAAGCGATTAAAATCTGGGGGCCAATTCGAGGCACTTGGCTGGGCTTGAAACGCATAGCTTCTTGTCATCCTTGGGGAGGTCATGGTCATGATCCGGTTCCGGAAAGAAAAGTATCGAAAGAAGAATAAGGAATAATGAATATTGAATAGAAGAACCTTTCGGCTACGTTCAATGTACTTCTAGACATCTAGGCAGCAAAACGCAACACCGGCTTTCTCCAAATTAACTCGTAGAGCATTACGGCGAGTAGAATCGCATATTCAATTTGTACCATCCAAAAGAAGGTGTCCGTGTCTTTCGGCCAATCTCCGTAAGCCACATAGGTCATAAAGATTAAACCGCTCCAGATAATCCCAAAAGAGAATCGGGTAAAGACGGAAAGTCCCAAAATCGTCAATACGTACCAAGGATGAACAGTAGTCGCGAAGAGATAGTATAGCACCAGTCCAACTGTCATGTAACTGGCCATCGTTTTGAAATCGCGTTTCCCACCGAAGAAGGCGACAGCCAGGATAACATACATTCCAAGTCGCGACATGCGTTCCCCGTAGATATCCGTTCGGAGCCATCCGTAAATGTCTTTTCCGTATTGCAGGTAATGATGGTAAATGGAGGAGTTGAATTCGAACGCTCTGAAGTATAATTCAAGGCTGTTCAAAAAGTTCATGTAATTGTCCAAGCGTAGATAAACGATCGCCAACAACGCGATAAATACTCCAGTAATGCTATACACGACGGCACTTTTTGCCCATCCGAGGTAACGAAATAAAAACGGGAGTAGAACGATGGGAACCAATTTCACGTGGATCGCAAATGCGAGAAATAATGAGGCAAGTACCCACTTTTCTTTGATCAGGAAATACAATCCAATGACGAAAAAAGAAAGCATGACTCCTTCGAAGTGAAGATTTCCGACTGTCTCCACCAGCCAAAGTGGATTCAAAGCGAGAATGAATGCCTTTTTGGGATCCATCTTGAAGTGCTCTAGAATTTTAATGATGTAGCGCAACCCAACTAATTGAGTCAGGTAAATCAATGCTTTGAGGACCAAAAGATTTACAGCGACCGAATTGGAGAAAGTATTGGCCACAACGAAATACCATTGATTCACTGTTGGATAACACGTATAGTGTCGACGAGATAAGTCTGTCAATCCGCTGTATAATTCTCGAAAGTAAGAGTTCGTTGTGTACGGATCTTGTTGGATGATGTCTTGCGGTAAGTGATCCACTGGGTTTTTACCACTCCATGTCAGTGCACCATCCCACAAAAAACGATAGCAATCTGGAGATAAATATGGAATGAAGAAAAAGGCCAACAAATGGGCAATGACTCCAACACCAATGAGGTAATTAAAGGATACGTTCTTTTGATAGAGGAGTAGTGCATATCCAAGAAAGCTTCCTCCGAATAAAATAAATAGAACCAGCGTGTTCGATCGATCTGCCCATGAGAACAGAACTCCAATGAAAACGAGATAAAGAAGTGAAATTAAATGCGTTGACCAAGACTGGGTTTCCGCATTCATTATCCTTTCGCTTTACGGCCGTACAATTCGCCGAGTGAGTAGAAGAATACCAATCCGTAACCGATCGTAAGCATCAAGTGGAACGGAACCATTCCGATATCTCCGTAGATGGCACGATTCACAGTTGTGTATCCAAACAACAAGAACAACAATCCTTCTCCGATATTTAAGATGGAGATGCTTTTCTTGTCGTATTTGTTTCCTTTGAATTCACTCTTCACATTCACGTTGAACTTCGGTGTTCGCACGAAAGAACTCTTAATTCCAAGATATCCTTCCAATACAGCAACCGTGTTGTTCAATGCCAATCCCATGGAAACGATCAAGAACTGGAAGAAACGGGCTACAAATCGCACGAATGATAATGGAATGTTTTTCGTTTTGTCGCGGTATGCATGCCAATAGTAGAACATAAGGAACAGCGTACTTGACAAGAAGATGGCTCCCCAAACTAGGAACGCGTTCAAGTCAGAGAAACTATCCTTGATATGCAAAATCGGCAAACTCAACAACGAAAGCAACAAGATGAAAATGAATACTGACGAGTTGAATAAGTGCGATAATCCGTGAATTCTATCCGAGAATCGAACGCCTTTTGCCGTGATGATCGTCTTCCACATCTTCACAAAACACTCGGCTCCACCTTTCATCCAACGGTGCTGCTGACTTTTCAATGCAGACATTGTAATCGGCAATTCCGCAGGTGCGATAACATCTTCCAAATACTGGAAACGCCATCCTTTGATTTGCGCACGGTAACTCAAATCCAAATCTTCTGTAAGCGTATCGTGTTCCCATCCACCGGCATCTTCGATACATTTTTTGCGCCAAACACCTCCAGTACCGTTAAAGTTAATGAAGTGTCCTGAAGCATTTCGTCCGCCTTGCTCAATGGCAAAGTGACCGTTCAAACCGAACGCCTGAAGCTCGGTAAGAATTGAATATTTTTTGTTGATGTGTCCCCAACGTGTTTGTACTACTCCAACGTTATCATCTTGGAAGTACGGCATTGTTTTCTGCAAAAAGTCTTTGTCTGGAACGAAGTCAGCATCGAAAATTGCGATGAATTCACCTTCAACGCGATCCATGGCAGCATCCAAAGCTCCGGCCTTGTATCCAACGCGATCTACACGGTGAATGTGCTGGATATTTACTCCGCGAGCAGCTACTTCCGCTACTTTTTTCGCGATTACGTCTACCGTTTCGTCTGTGGAATCATCCAAAACCTGAATTTGGAATTTATCCGCTGGATATTCAAATGCTGCTACCGTTTCAATGATTCGCTCTGCCACGTACAATTCGTTGAACATTGGCAATTGAACTGTCACTTTGGGCGTTGTCGCAGGATCGTAAACTGGTTCGTTCTTTTCGATTTTACCGCGCTTCTTCTGGTATTTGTTGCGCACATAGGCAATTGCCAAGGACAATTGAAGAATACTGTAGAAAAGGATGAGCAACAAGCAAAAGAAGTACAAGATCACAATTAACTTACTGACCCAGTGCGACCAGTAGTGTTCCTGTCCGTATGCATCTCCCCAGTCCAACAACCAAGATACTTTACGACCAATTTCAATTTCACTTTGCGTGTATCCATTGAGATCTTTTCCAATCAACTCAATGTCGTTGAACGCTTTGTGATACGTTTTATCAATTACTTTGATTCGATGTCTTCCTAGAGGAACGTCTTTGAATGTGTAGACACCGTTGGCATCTGTTTCAACTTCTTTCGTTGAGGAATCTTCCAGAACGAGTTGCATTTTTACATTCTCAAGTGGTTTTTCCGTTTTGGAATCAATGATGGTTCCTTTGACATACTTCGCGTTTTGACCAAAAGAGGTCAACGCCATAAGTACGAATATCAATGTAGCAGCAATTCGCATTGTTGAAGTGTTGGGTTTCTGGAAAATGTATCGACGCATCTTTCGTTAAAAAACGGTACTTAAAAAGCGCAAATATAATCTTATTCCAGCAATTAGCGGACTTTTGATACTCGGCGAAAGGGAATTGCCAATGTAGTAGTGAACTTTTGATTCCATATTCTTTTTTCACCGCAAAGGCGCAAGGTGTTGATCTGTGGATTTAATTGGTGGACGCTATTATGACGCCGTCTTAATACTTAGTGCAATTCTATATTGTTGGCCTCATGGTGTCTTATTGCCTTAGTGGTCGCCAAATAAATAGCGGGCATCTTACTTTTTTAGAAGTTCGCCATCGAAGGGTAGAGGGTTGAATGCTGCCTAGCTTTTGTAGAAGGTGAAAATGAGACTACAGGCGTTTAAAAATCTCGTCGTTGTAGCACCAAGCCCAATTTTCGCCTTCTTCCGCAGATACGATAACAGGATGTCCTTTGGATTGAAAATGCTTGGTAGCGTGCTTGTTTACGGATGAATCGCAACAGCCAATGTAGCCGCAATCAACGCATTTACGCAAGTGCACCCAATTGGATCCCATTTCGACGCAATCGCTGCATTCCGCCTTCTCAATAACACCAACTTCCGTTACGTTGTTGAGGTGTTCGCATTCTTTTACTTTAAACGCCATAATCTAGTTTTCGGCCAAATATTCGTGAATCATTTTGATTGACATTGCGCCTTCACCAACTGCTGAAGCTACCCGATTCATTGCACACGCACGTACATCACCCGCCGCAAAGATGCCCGGGGAACACGTTTCCAATAACGCTGCTTCACGTTTTTCATGCCATACGCGTTTGAATTCAGGGTTGAGCATGAGTTCTTTTCCGGTTTCGATAAAGCCGCGGTCGGTTTTCAAAATGGTACTTTCTAACCAACCGGTATATGGACGGGCACCAATGAATACGAACAACGCATGTGCCACCACTTCGCGGATTTCTCCTGTCTGCGTATCTTTCAAATGCAATCTTTCTAGATGCGTATCGCCTTGTGCTTCAACTACCTCGCTGTGACTGGCTACAGTGATATTTGGTGTTTTATCAATTTGATCAATGAGGTACTGCGACATACTGCTCGTCAGAGAATCGCGACGAATCAAGATCGTTACGTGTTTTGCATAATTTGCCACGTACATAGCTGCTTGACCTGCTGAGTTTTCTCCACCAGAAATGTAGACTTCTTTATTGGAACATTCAGCGGCTTCGGTCATCGCAGCGCCATAATACACACCTGCTCCAGTGAAATCGCTCACGCCTTTTACATCCAGTTTTCGGTAAACTACGCCAGTCGTAATGACGATACACTTGGCTTTCACCATTGTTTCATCGCGTAAATGGATGATTTTATATCCGTCGTTTACTTCAATGCTTACCACCTCTTGCGGCGACAAGAATTCAGCGCCGAAACGTTTGGCTTGTGTAATCGCTCTTCGGGTCAATTCTTCTCCGGAAAGCCCATTTGGGAATCCGAGGTAATTCTCAATTCTAGAGCTGGTTCCTGCTTGTCCACCGGGTGCGCGTTTTTCAATGAGCAACGTATTCAATCCTTTGGAGGCTCCGTAAACCGCAGCCGCCAATCCAGCAGGGCCTGCACCAATAATGATCACGTCGTACACTTCTTCTTGTGCGTCCGGTTGTAAGCCAATTTCAGTGGCAACATCGCGAATACTAGGGTCGATCATTGGGTTTCCATCGGATGTTATGACTACTGGCAAATCCTTTTCATCAATATTGAAAGTAGCCATCATTTCTCTCGCTTCGGGATTCGATTCAAAATCGACCCACTGATAAGGGATTAAGTTCCCGCGAAGGAAGTCTTTTAATTCGTGTGATTTCGGCGAGTACTGCAAACCGATGATGCGAATTCCTTTGAAAGTTGGAATGACGTGATTTTTCCAATCGTCGAGTAATTCATCAATGATGGGGAAGAGCTTTTCTTTTGGTGGATCCCAAGGCTTCATGAGATAATAATCCAATTGAACTTCATTGATAGCACGAATCGCCGCTCCCGTATCCGAGTATGCGGTCAATAATGCGCGCTTGGCTTGAGAGTAAAACTCCTTGGCTTTCTCCAAAAAATTCTACCCCGAGCATTTCAGGCATTCGTTGATCAACTAAAAAGAGGACCACCGTTTCTGATTTCTTCAGCTTGTATTCGTTGGATTCAAAATGAGTGATTCAGTTGCTGTTCTATCCAAAATAGGAATTATTCTAAGGCGAAAGACGAGCAGACACTAGATGCTAGACCGCAACGCTTGAGACGCTAGATTGTTTCGCTTCTAGACAACTGGTTATTTCATTTTGAAGATGTGTGTACTCCAATAATTTACTACGTCTAGTGTCTCGTATCTAGCTGTCTAGTGTCTCTTAGAAACGGTATTTAAAAATCGCTCCGATGATTTTGATGCCAGCGAGAACAGTTCCTTTGACGGTGCCACTGACTTTCGATACGCCGATGCGCTTGCGGTACTTTACAGGAACTTCGCAGAATTTCATTTTGTGCTTTGCTGCTTTAATCTGCATTTCGATCGTCCAACCGTAGGTTTTGTCCGACATTTTAAGCTTTTCTAGTGAATCGGCTTTGATGGCACGGAACGGCCCTAGATCTGAGAATCTAGCACGATAGAAAATGCGCATCAACCGCGTGGCTAGCCAATTTCCGAAAACTTGCTGGGGCGTTAATGATCCTTTTTCGCGTTTTCCAAGTACACGAGAACCGATGACCATATCGTGGTCTTCTTCCAAAATCGGTCGAACGACATCTATAATTTCTTCGGGGTAATCGGAATAATCACCGTCCAAAAACACCGTGATTTGGGTGTTCAATTCCTTCGATTTTTCAATCCCTTTTAAACAGGCCCATCCGTATCCTTTTCGCGGCTCGTCCAAAACAATGGCACCAGCATCGCTTGCTACCTGCACGGTATTGTCGGTAGAGTTATTGTTAACGACAATCACGTTTTGAACTAAATCCCGAGGGATGTCCGTAACCACTTTTCCAATGGACTGTTCTTCGTTGAACGCCGGGATGATTACTGAAATGATGGGTGTGCTCATGGATTAATTTGAGGGCAAAGATAATTAGAAAGACTCAGTCCGATGTATCCGATTGATTAGACGAATTGGATAGTCTAATCCATCCAATTGATCTAATCATTCTAATTTTCTACATTCTCAACTTTTCCCCATCTTTTGTTACTTCCAATGGGTTTGGTTCGAAGCGTCCTTCTTCTGGCCCGTTTTCCAATTTCAAGACTCCACGTGGACAAACAGCTGAACAGATTCCACATCCAACACAACTTGCGCGAACGATGTTTTCTCCTTTCTGGGCGTAGGCACGAACGTCGATTCCTTGCTCACAGTACGTCGAACAGTTTCCACAAGAAATACACTGCGATCCATTGGTTGTAATTCTGAATCGTGATTTGAAGCGCTGGAACAATCCCATGTACCCGGCCATCGGGCATCCGAAACGACACCAAACGCGGTTACCAAGAACAGGGTAGAATCCTACTCCGATAACGCCAGCAAATGCGGCTCCAACAAGGAAACCGTAGGTCTTTTTGATCGCTTTACTTTCAAGGAAAAAGATGTCTTTGATCCCTGTGAAATAACCTACAGAAAGAAGGATGAATACAATACCGGTTATGATTGCAGCGATTAACAGGAGTTTGTTATTGAATTTACGGCTTAAGAAATAGAAGCCTAATCCGAATCCAACTAGTATTAAACTAATGAATATGTAGAACGATGTTTTCGTAATAGTAGCGAATCCAATTACATATTCTTTACCACTGAAATAAGGCCAAAGTGCCGCTACAGTCATGATTAATACGAAAACCATCACAGAGTGCACGACCCAGCGTTCGATTTTCCACGCGCTTTCCTTCTTTGATGACAATTGACGAAAGCTATCGCCGGCTGTTTCGGCCAATCCTCCACATCCACATACCCATGAACAGTACCAGCGTTTCCCAACGTAGTAGGTGAGGACAGGTGTTGCTATCAAGAACAAAATGATGCCCCAGAAAAAGAAGAATGTTCCTGAAAAACCACTTTTGCTCATGGCGTTTAATTGTCCGGATTCAACAAAATAGTAGTTGAGTGGCCAGACGTTTTTCATGTCTTTTCCGAAATACCCTTGCGTTTCAACAAATGCTTCTAGGATATACGGTAACGAATATGCAAATACCAATTGGAAGAATATTACCGAGATGGTGCGGATCAACTGATAACGGTTGTGACGGTACTTAATAATGAATTTGAAACCAAGGAACAAGATCAGGAAGGTGTACACCGAGCCATAGACAAACCATTGCGAAGCTGCTTTGCCTGTAAACAAGTAAGCCAAAGGATCAAACAATCGAACCAATCCGGTGAGTGAATCAGAGAACCAATACAATTGCACGTAAAACAAGGTTAAAACAATTGCGGCGACCCAGCCCAAAATCCCTCCGTTAGAAAGTGAGTTGAACCAAACATGGTTGTTCTTAATTCCAGCTGTATGTTTGGCGTAAGTTCCGTAGGTATAAATCAAGATTCCTGCTCCCATCAACCCCATGCTGAGCCAAAGCATTAGAATATCATTGGCCGCAAAATATTCCATCATT
This sequence comes from Fluviicola sp. XM-24bin1, assembly GCA_003149635.1. Classification (GTDB taxonomy): domain Bacteria; phylum Bacteroidota; class Bacteroidia; order Flavobacteriales_D; family Crocinitomicaceae; genus UBA4466. Next base: position 78,549 of record QCWI01000004.1, on the reverse strand, counting down.
TGGTACCAGAAGTCCTGCTTCTTCGGATTTACCATTGCACCCGAAAGCCATGCCAATCCCATAATAATGAATCCTGAAGCTCCAATAACTAAGCCCAATTTCTGCGTGAGGTTTGTGGTTTTGAAATGAATGCTTCTCAACGATGCAAATTGCTTCTTCATGAAGAGATAGATCCCAATTAACATCAAGGTGAAAGAGAGAAGGATGATAGGCTCACCATACTTTAGATCTTTAACACCTTTACCGTCTAAAGTTCCGGTCCAAACGATTTCGAGCAACCCAACAACCCCAAGTATAAATACTGCGATTCCAACTTTGTTCAGCACCGACAATTTTTGCGTTTCCGCGCCCGCTAATGAATAATTCGTATTCGCCATAATCTACTTCGCTATGAGTGTTTGCCACCATTTTGCCTTTTCCAAAACGATGTTGGTATTAAATTCTTTGTTGAACTGCGCAATGACAGCTTCTTCGTATTTGTTGTAAAATTCAGGATCGAAATTCGCCGCTTTTAAGTTTCGAAGAACGGTTTCTACAGTCGCTCCCTGGAGCAGCCACTCGTTGAAGAGCTGGTGGCGTAATCGAATTCCGAAATTGTTGATTCCCGAGAATTTCATGGTGTCTGTTTCGAAGACAAAGTGGAGGAGTACCTCGTTTTTCTCGTCTTCAAAAATGAATTCGCTTTGTCCTTCTTTGAGCTGATTCCAAACCATTCCGTAGGTCTGGTATTCAACATCGAAAAACTTCGCTGAGTTGAACCAATAACCAGGATTGTATTCTGTTCGCTCTCCGGTAATAGTTTTTGCCACTGTCTCTCCCATGAATTTTCCTGTGTACCAGACTTGTTCAATGGGGCGACGATCTGTAAGCGGTTCTTTAAATTGAGCGCAATCGCCAATCGCGTATACATCCTTCGCATTTGTTTCCAAGAATCGATTGACCATGATTCCTCGTTCCGTTTGGATGCCACTATCTTGCAAGAATTGAATATTGGGTGAAACGCCTGCGGTCAATCCTACAAACTGACAATCGATTTTCTCGCCAGATTTCGTGATCACAGCACAAGCTTCGCCATTTCCGTTGTCTACTATTTCTTCCAATTCCTCACCATAATGCATGTGCAGTCCATGATGCTTATTCATGTGTCGCATGATCATCTCGGAATCACGTTTTGGCAAGACGCCACCCCAGAAATGCGATTCACGTACCAGGAAATGCACGTCGATATTTCTCGAAAGGAACATCTCCGCCAATTCAATTCCGATCAACCCACCGCCAACGATGACGGCCGTTTTCAATCCCTCGCTGCATTTTTCAACGTATTCCAAGTCTTGCTTCGAGTACAATCCGCCGACACGCTCTAGATCTTGACCTTTCCAGCCAAACTTATTTGGTTTGGAACCGGTGGCCAATACCAATGAATCGTAGGAAATTGTTTCTCCGTTATCAAGCTGTAATTCCTTGTTATCCGTGTCTACAGAGTCCACACGCGCTTGTTTCAATTGAATGCGGTTCTTTTCCCAGAAATGCGGTTCGTAGGGTTGTGTGTGCTCAAACTTCATGTGTCCCATATACACATACATAAGTGCAGTTCGGGAGAAGAAGTATTTGGATTCTGCAGAGATGATCAGGATTTCTTTGTCGCTGCGCTTGCGAATGTATCGTGCAGTTGTGACGCCAGAAATACCATTACCAATGATAACAATCATGTTGTAGCATTTTGGTTTTTAGACGGAGTTGCTTAACAGTCATTACGACTTCATTGCAATCAAAATACAAAAAAGGGATTGCCAACAATTGACAATCCCCAGTATTTTCAGCGATTTAACGCCTTATTTGTTCTGATTCTAAATTACTTCCAAACACCTCGCTTGGAGAATGCTTCAATTCTCGCGTCGATTCGTTTTTCTGGAGCAACTTTCTTCAAGTCTTTCAGATGTTTCGCAATTTCTTTCTTCACGATTTCAAATGTTCCCTCGTGATCTCGATGCGCACCGCTTTGAGGCTCTTTGATTACGTCATCAACAATCCCCAACTTTTTCATGTCCTTAGAAGTCAATTTCAACGCTTCTGCAGCCGTTTCTTTGTACTCCCAAGAACGCCAAAGGATAGATGAACACGATTCTGGCGAGATCACCGAGTACCAAGTGTTTTCCAGCATTAGTACGCGATCACCAACACCAATTCCCAATGCTCCTCCAGATGCACCCTCACCAATGATGATACAAATTACTGGCACTTTCAAACGCATCATTTCGTAGATGTTACGAGCAATTGCTTCTCCTTGTCCGCGCTCTTCCGCTTCCAATCCTGGGAAAGCTCCCGGAGTATCAATGAACGTTACGATAGGCTTGTTGAATTTCTCTGCCAATTTCATCAAACGCAACGCTTTTCGGTATCCTTCTGGATTCGGCATTCCGAAGTTTCGGAACTGACGCATTTTGGTGTTGACACCTTTTTGCTGTCCGATGAACATGACTGTTTCACCATCCAACATTCCAAAACCACCTACCATGGCTTTGTCATCTTTCACGTTTCGGTCTCCGTGCAATTCCTGGAATTTTCCTCCTGTAATTGCTTCGATATATGCCAAGGTATAAGGTCGATCCGGGTGACGTGACAATTGTACGCGCTGCCATGGGGTCAACTTAGAAAATACCTCTTTGGTTTCTTTGGTTAGCTTTTTCTCGAGCTCCTTAATCTTATCGGACATGTCCACTTCCGTGTTCTCACCGATTTCTTTCGTTTGAAGAATTTTTTCTTCCAACTCTTTCAATGGTTCCTCAAAATCGAGATATGTAGCCATAAGTTTCTTTCTAAAATGAGGGGCGAAAGTTACGAAAATTGTTTCGTTGTCCTACTTTTGTAATATGATATTATTTCCGCCGGCAAAGGTGAATCTGGGACTGAATGTGTTACACAAACGCGATGATGGTTATCATGAAATCAAGTCGTGTATGGCCGAAATTCCTTTGCACGATGTTTTGGAAATTTTGCCTTCAGATACCTTTCGTTTTCAACAAACGGGATTGACTGTCGACGGAGACCTTGAATCGAACTTGTGTGTGAAAGCCTATCGATTGATAGAAGATCGTTATGATGTTGGGTCGGTGTATATGCACTTGCGTAAAATGATTCCCATGGGCGCCGGTTTAGGAGGCGGTTCTGCTGATGCAACCTACGCTTTGCTTGGATTGAATGAGCTCTTTCAGCTGAATTTGGATGATTCTACCTTGGAATCACTGGCGGCTGAATTGGGTAGTGATTGCGCCTTTTTCGTCAAAGGTGGAGTCCAAATGTCGGAAGGTAGAGGAGAGGTTCTAAGTCCCATGGATGTTGACTTGAAAGGGTATTACATGAAATTGATTTATCCTTCGTTGCATATCGGAACAGGTGAAGCGTACGGGAATGTTCATTTCGAGACAGATGATTCTGGGTATGATACCTTGCTTCAAAATGATTTTTCTGGCTTGGTGAATTCCTTTGAGCAACATGCCTTTTCAAAGTTTTCTGAATTGAGAGAAATCAAGCAATCGCTGTTGGATGAAGGTGCTTTCTATGCTGCCATGTCTGGGAGTGGGTCTAGCGTTTTTGGACTGTTCAAAGAAAGACCTAAAGATTCCGGTGAGGTGAATGTTTGGGTGATGGGGTTGTGATAACCTCTAAAATTAGAAGGTAATTAGCCCCATCCCCTTGAGGGGATTTTAGGGATGACTTTCTGAATGGATTAATTTCAGATTTCATCCTCCGCCTTCTGTATCAAAAACTCTAAAGTTGTTTTCTCTGCTCAAGGTAGGAGGTAAAGGAGTTCGGTTATATCTTCACCCACTTCTTCGTGACAACTCCAGAGTTCGATCGAATCATAACGATATACGTTCCAGTTGGAAGATCATCAACGAATAATTCCGTTGATTTTTCGGAGTTGATTTCTCGCACCAATAATTCCTGCCCTTGCATATTCAGCAAGCGTATTTCCTCCAGTGGGATTTCCGATCGAATATGGATGACTTCATTTCCGGGGTTCGGGTACAAAGCAACGTTAGTTGAATTAAATTCAGGTAATGAAACCGAACTGTTCGGATCGGCTTCAAAATGATACAATCCGCCCAAATCTTGTCCCACGAACATGTTTAGGTTGCCATCTCCGTCGATGTCCTCTACCCAGAAAGTGCTGTATGCCTCCACATCGATGTTGAGGTAATTCTTTGAAACCAAATGGAAATCTTCTCCCTGATCCAATTGTCCATCGATGCTATCGTAGTACACCAAAGTTCCGTCGGCTGAGCCGGCAAATAAGTGGGTTGAATCACCAATTCTGAAGAAATGTGGGGACGCCAATGTGTTTGGATTTGAAATCGTGAGGTCGATGTTTCCAAGGAATTCATTCGTCAATTCAAACGATGGATTGTTCGCCGTTCCGATGTTCCGGTAATATTCAATGTGTCCGTCTTTCGTTCCGAGAATCAAATCAAGCAATCCGTCGAAGTCCAAATCAAAGAATTGAGGATAAGCGAAGCCTTCGGTTACAATCGGAGTTCCCGTATTGTCGTTAAATCCTGGGACAGGTGTATTGAACTGGGCGCCATTTCCGGTGGATGTATTCTCATAGTACACCATCGATCCGTCTTGCAATCCCATGAGCAAATCTTCATCGCCGTCGCCATCGATATCGCCAAAAGTTGGAACTGTACGCAATCCGTAATTCTGCTGATCTAAATCCAAATAATTGTAATCCACGAAGGTGTATTCGGGAGCAGTTGCAGTTCCTGTGTTACGATAATAGGCGAACGTACATTCTTTACTTAATGTCGGGATGTAGCGGAAATAGTTCGGAATGATCAAGTCTTTCAATCCGTCTTCGTTTACATCGAAAAGAATTGGAATGGTTCCAGTACCGTGTTCAATCATATCTTCCTGGAAGAAATTCGGTGAACTGTACACGAAGTTGGGGTTGCTGTTCGATCCCATGTTTTTAAAGAAACGAACGCTGGTTTCATTTTCGGAAATATTTCTTGCGTTCGGGCAAACCAATAAATCTTTGATTCCATCGAAATCTACGTCCAAAAAGAATCCGGCAGGGAACAATTCAATATCGACAGGTGTGGTGTTCGAGGGGAAGAAGTTGTCTTGAGTAACCATCGCTGAATTCGTATTTGGAGCGCTTCCTCCATTCATCAGCAAGGTCATAGTGGAATAGCTGACATCGCCCAAAATAAGATCAAGAACACCCGATCCGTTCATGTCAATTGCCAATAATGTTGATCCGGCATGTTTCTTCGCTCCATCAGGATCCGATGTTGGTTGTCCAATCCTCAATGGATTTGGAATTCCTCCACCGACACATGGTACACCTTGATCGTTCAATGAAATGACATTCGTATTGAAATCTTCCCGGAACAATCCCCAACATTGGTTTTTCAACTCGAAGATGAGTGAATCCGGAATCCCGTAAATTTCCATGCTTTGATTTTGATGGTACTCTACCGTTTCTCCTCCTTGATTAAAGGTCAAAACATCAATATCGCCATCGCCATCTACGTCGATAATCGCTGGAATATCTGCAGAGCTAACATACAATTGACTTTGCCCAGTCACATATTCCGAGTACAACAAATCGGTGATGAGCTCCCATTGCAATCCATTCTGAGCATCGCCTACGTTGCGATAAATCTTCAATCCACCGATTCCATACGTCCAAATATCCTTTCTTCCGTCGTTATCGTAATCAACCAAAGTGGCACGGTAGCGCATTTCTTGTGGGAACAGATTCGCTGCATTGTAAACCAACTCGTAATACGGTTGACCTCCATTGTCTTCTTGCGAATACATGCGAATGTTATCATTACTTCTGTCGAAAACGAATAAGTCCAAATCACCATCAAAATCATAGTCAAAATCGGAAATCTGCGGATAGTTCAAACCTCCTCCCCAGGCGTTTTTAATGGGTTGGCCATTTCTAATTACCGGTACAGTATTGTCGTATTCGAATCCAAACTGAGCGAGTGCCGAATTGCTGAAAATCAAAACGGTGGACAATATAAACAGCGACGAAATCTTGTTTAGCATTCTAATAGTTAGTTGCAAATGAAAATTCTCTACTTCTTAAGACGCGGCAACCTTTCGGAAGGTTTGTCGGTCTATATTGCAAAATACGTAATATGCGACAAACACTACTTATCCTTTTTTCCAGCTTTTCCCTATTCTCGTTTTCTCAAGACACGGCATCGGTGCTTTTCATCGGTAACAGTTACACGGGATACAACAACTTACCTCAAATGGTGGCAGATTTAGCCAATTCACTCGGAGATCATGTCGATAAAGATGCTAATACACCCGGAGGCGCGACATTTGAAATGCATTGGAATAATCCCACAAACTATAATAAAATTCAATCTCAAGCATGGGATTACGTCGTGTTTCAAGGTCAAAGCCAAGAGCCATCGTTCCCCGATAATCAGGTGAACACGCAAACGCTGCCTTATGTTATGATGCTTGCAGATAGTGTTTACGATAACAATTTCTGTACAGAAGTAATGTACTATATGACTTGGGGACGTGAGAATGGTGATCCGCAATGGCAACCCATTTCAACGTACGAAGGAATGCAATCCCGATTGAGAAGTGCGTATTTACGCTTTGCGGATTCGGTGCAAGGATCTGTTTCTCCAGTTGGAGCAGTTTGGCAATATGTAAGAAATAATCACCCGACTATCGATTTGTACACAGCGGATGAATCGCATCCAAGTTTGCAAGGATCGTATTTAGCAGCTTGTACGTTTTATACTTCCATTTTCAGAAAGCCATGTACAGGAGCGACGTATAACATGGGGATTGATCCAACGATCGCGGGGCAAATCCAAGCGGCTGCCGATTTAGTGGTATTGGATAGTTTGGATAACTGGAATTTACGTGATCCGTCAGTCCATACACGCGCTGATTTCTCCTACAACTCTCTAGGAAATGGAACCGTAGATTTTACGAACGAAAGCACGAAGGGGCAAACATTTTTCTGGGATTTCGGAGATGGAAATACAAGTACGGAAGAAAATCCATCACATACGTATGCGGCGGATGGTCAATATACGGTAACACTTACGGTAACGAGCGAGTGTAATACCGATGACGAGGTGCAGCAGGTACAAGTCACAATTGCTAGCATTAATGAATTAGGGAATTCGCAAGTTGCTTTATTGAATCTTGGGAATTTCCAATATGAGATTCAAACGGAAGTAGAAGTAAGCCAGCTCATCCTCTTGGATGCTGCTGGGAATTTAGTTCAGAAATCGAATGAAAAAGCGTTTGATCTTTCCCAATTACCATCAGGGCTGTACTTGATTCGAATTCATTCCGATCAAGGTGCCGCTTCATTCAAGATTGTGAAATAAGTATGAATTAGCGCAGGTCGAACAAATCTTCGTTCGATTTGCGCACTTTCTTATTGAATTGAGCCGCGTCTTCTTCGTGACGGAAACCAACAGGACATGCCAATGTCGCTGTAAGTTTGAGTTCGTCCAATCCTAAGATTTCGTTGTAAGTTGCGGGGCTGAATCCTTCCATAGGAAGAGCGTCTACACGAATGGATGCGCAGGTGTGAAGTAATTGCCCTAAAGCGATGTAGGTTTGCTTTGAAGTCCAGTTGGCAATTTCCTGATCGCTCTTGTTTTTCAAGGAATTCACGATTCCATTTTGAAACGCTTCGAGATTTTTCATTTCGGTACCTCGCGTCTGTGAAATCAATTCCATGTATTTCTTAGCGTCGTCTTCGGAAACCTGAGTGTATGCGCAGAATACGAACAAGTGTGATGCATCCACGACCGGTTTTTGACCGTAACTTGCCTCCATTAATTTCTCGCGTGTCTCTGGATTCTCAACAATCAAGATTTTGTAGGCCTGCAAACCGTAAGAACTTGCCGAAAGCCGGATGGATTCTTTAAGTGTCGCCAATTGATCGTCGGAAAGTTTTTTGGAAGGATCAAATTTCTTTGTGGCATATCGCCACTTAAGGTCGTCAATGATGTTCTGCACTTGTAAAAAGTTTGTACAAAAGTAAGAATTGAATAAGAAAAAGCGAGAGCTTTTGAAGACTGAGGCCGAGCTAGGCGAGGGAGAAAGCCGAAGGACAATTAGAATAAAGAATAAGGAATATTGAATCAGGAATTGAATTGTGGTGAGTCTAGCGTCTAGTGTCTCTCAGTCTAGCGTCTCAATTCACTTTCATCAACTCATCATTCACCAAATTGATAGAATCCAAATTAATGGCGCCGATACTGTCCAATTCAAGAGGGCTAACCGTAGGAGGGAAGAATCCTTGTTCGATTTTTTCAAGAGCTAATGCAGCCGCGAGTTCTGCCTGTTCTTCTGATTCGAAATAATGAAGACCGTTGATTGCTGGGATGTTGCGCTGATCGATTTGCATTCGAGCACCTTCAAATAATTGATACCCCCAACCTTTATCCTCAATTTGAACGGCTCTGTATGACCAATCATTTTTGGCCTCCGTCATTGTTTTTTCGTCGCCGGAATCTTTGGGATTTTCATCGACCGATGAATCCTCAGAACAGCTGAATAAGAGAAGAAGAGTTAAGGCAAATAGGAAACGCATCCTCAAATGAACTGAATTTTTTCGACATGGATTTCTCCGGTGTGCTTTCTCGTGAAATACGCTAAATACGTTCCTGTCGGAGCATTGCCACGTAAGATTTCATATCCGTTGGTGGTTTTCACGATGTTGGATGCATCGATGCTCGTTTTTCCGTCTAGCGAAACGATGTGCAAGTCGAAATCATTATAATCCGCTTCGATGGTGATTTTCTCAACCGCTGGATTCGGGTATGCTTTGACGTTCAACGCTGGAATTTCATCTACATTCAGAATACGCAAGTACGCATACATGTCATCTTGGAAGGTTCCATTATATCCAGTACCAACAAACGCAAAATCGTTCAAGATAAAGGCTGTTGCGTTGGATCTTCCGGGCCCTGGGTAATCTGCACGTTGTACCCAGCTATCCGCGTAATAATTGTATTCCCAAAGATCTTTCGTGTAGTTGAAGTTGATGTCCTCGCCCATGCAAATGAATCCTGACGGGAACTGTCCCCAACCAACGGCTCCTTTCCGAGGCGTTCCCGGAAAATCTGTTTTTTGCGTCCAAGTGTCTGTGGATGGTTCATATTGCCAGAAGTCGGTAAGCATTACGCCGTCGTCTCCTGTTCCGATGTATCCCTGATCTCCCATAGAGAAACCAACAGCTTCCTTGCGTGCTGTTCCTCCGAAGTCATTCAAAGGCGTCCAAATATTGGTAGCTGCATCGTAACGATACATGTCCTTTTGTAATCCGTTTATATCAATTCCAGTTCCAACATACGCGATTTCGTCAATCACGAAAGAAACAGCCTGACGTCTTGGAGTACCAATGAAGTTGGCCTTTTGCGACCACGTTTCTGTGTTTGGATCGTATTCCCATAGATCTCCAAAGAATGGATTGGTTTCACCTTGTCCCAAACAGATATATCCTTTGTTGTTAGCGTTGAAGGCACATGCGGATCCACGTTCCAAACCATCTCCGGAAACGCCTCCAATAGATAATTCATCGTCCCAGTCATTCTGCCAGAAATCGTAGGAATACATTTTTCTTCGGAATCCGTCGTTGTCCAATCCTCCCATTACATAGCCTTCACCATTCAAAACGAAAGATGATGCTACCGAACGAGGCTGACCATTGACGGAGTCTTTAACAGTCCAGGCGCCTTGAGCGTAGGTAAGTAGGGAGCCTGCGCAAATTAGGGTTGTAAGCAGTAATCGCATGAATTATTGAATTGTAATAGGTGAGTTGGCTGATTTGTTTCCGCTAGACACGATAAGTCGATACTGACCGGATGGAAGATCGTTTACCGTTAATTGGTTGGAATTGGAAGCGCTTCGAACTTCTTCTCCCAACATATTGATTAGTGTAATTTTCTCTGGTTCAAACGCTGATTTCACATAAATCATGTCACTTGTCGGATTCGGATATACAGAGATTTCCAATTCGTTCTCTTCCAGATCCAATGTCCACATTGGGTGGTATTCGTGGATACTTTGTTTCTTTCCTGAAACCCCTTTTCCAGTACCAACGTAAGCGCGGCTTCCCAATACGAATGCTACTGCATTTTTACGAGGACTTCCTCCGTAGGGTGCACGAACTGACCAAGTGTTGTCAAATGGATTGTACTCCCAAAGATCGTCTAGCATTCCGCCGTTGGTTCCCATACATACATAACCGCGATCGGCAATGGTAAAGGTAACGGCACTCGCACGCGCGCTGGCGGGCAAGTCTGCTCGTTGCGCCCAAGTGTTTGTGGTGCGTTTGTATTCCCACCAATCTTGACGGTACAAATCCTGATCTGTTCCCAATCCAACGAATCCTTTGCCGTCAACAGCTAAAGCGGATAATTGGTAGCGTACTCCTCCAGGGAAGTTGGCGGCAAGATACCACTGATCCTGTGCTGGGTCATACATGTACATGTTCGACGTGTAATTGTTCGGCCCGTGCTTTCCGCCAACAACGAAGGCCTCATTATCAATCACGAAACATGCTCCAAAATACATTCCTTGACCGTTGTTGCCCGGGAAATTTGCTCTTGCCGCCCAAGAGTTCGTAGCAGGGTCATAGCGCCAGTTATCGTTCAATTTTGTTGCTCCAACATCTGTGGAGTTAGGCGTGTTCATTCCTGTTGTCACATATCCGTAATCTCCAATGGCAAAGGCAACCGCATTACGACGCTGAGATCCGGGAATGTCCGCCATTTGCGTCCATGTATCCGTGAGTTCGTTGTAACGCCAAAGATCTTTTAGCACCGTTTCTGCGGTATCCACACCGGTTCCGATGTAACCGACACCATTAACGGTAAAGGCAATGGCGCGTTCTCTTTTTAGACCGGCGAAATCAGCCTTTTTGCTCCAAGAGTTTGGTACAGGTGGATTTTGTCCAAATACGATGCTTGTGAGTACTACAAAGCTTATGAGTAATAGATGTTTCATCTTATTGGAAGATTAGTTTTTTAGTTCCTAAATAATGTCCTTTTACCTTGATCTGTGCGAAATACTGTCCAGTCGGTAAATTGTCGCGTTCAATTCGAATGCTACCAGTAGTAGATGCGATCACCTGAACCGCTTGCCCAGTCGCGTCCATTAAAGTCACGTCGAATTGATCGTATCCTTCTAGATCGATATTGACGTAGTTGGTTGCTGGATTTGGATAGAGATTAACTTTCTCAATATCCAGATAATCCGTTGATAGATACAATTCTGCATCAAACTCCCAGAAATCGGCGAAGTTGGTACCATTGGTTCCATTACCACAGTAAGATCGGTCTCCGATAGAAAATGCGGCTCCGAATCGACGGCTGGTACCCGGGAATTCTTCGAGCAACGTCCAAGTATTCAGCAATGGATCGTATTCCCAAACTTCGCGCGTCACATTGGAAAGTCCCCCTCCATAGCCACCGATCACGTATAATTTTCCTCGTTGTGAGAAATTCATCGATGCCGCTGTAGCGATTCCCGGGAAGGAAGCTCGCAGAATCCATTGATTCGTTGATGGTTTGTATTCGTAGAATCCACCTGAAGTTCTGACGTAGCCTTTTTCCTGTGTTGAGAAAGCGCCCATCCAAATGGATGCACCGAATGGAAGGGTTCCGATCACGCTCCAAGTATTTGTAGCCGGATCAAATTCGTAGTGATTTCCAGATCGCATGGCGTATCCCTTGCCGCCAATCACAAATCCTTCCGTATTTGAGAACTGTTCTGGAGCTGTTCCAACGGTTGTCCAAATGTTGTTCTTAGGATCGTAACGATGTACGTTCAGATCGGAGAAGGTACCTCCAGTTACATAAGCGAAATCTCCAATCCCTAGCGTTAAGACACCGTAATTTCCAGCACTCGTTCCGCCGATATAATCCGCTTTTTGAGACCAAGAATTCGTTGCGGGGTCATATTCCCACCAATCCTTCAACACGATGTTTACGCCAGTACCATTGTAATGTCCTAGTCCCAAATATCCTTTGGTTCCGATGGAGCAGCCTGTTCCACGGTGTCTGGCACCACCTGCCATATCGGCGCGCTTGATCCAGCCAGCTTCTGCGGATTCGGCCAGACAAAAAATGATTCCTATTAGAAGTGCAAATCTTTTCATTTTGTAACAAGAATTTTGCCCGTTTTGATCGGGGAATCGTTGTATAAAATTGTGTAGATGTAGCTTCCGTTTAGCCAATTGTTTGTTTCGATTCGGTTTTCTCCCAAGTTGATTTCGTCCTCATGAACTTTCTGACCAAGCAGGTTGTGGAACTGCATACTCAGCTTTTCAGGAGAAACACTTGGGAAGTCGTCAATGCTGATGTTGATAAATTCCGTCGCCGGATTCGGATAGGTGTTCACCGAAATTTGATCTAGATTCTTTTCGATTACAGATAGTGCTTGATCAAATCTCCAGAAATCTTTAAAGTTGGTTCCGTTGGTTCCCAATCCCACAAATGCGTATCCGTTGAGAACTGTTGCCGACATATAACGACGCGCTGTTCCCGGGAAGTCTTCTTGACATGTCCAAACGTCCGTTGCAGGATCGTACTCCCAGAAATCTTTGTAGTTATCGCCACTGGAAATTGTTACACCCGTAACTACGTATCCTTTTCCGTTCAATCCAAATCCTGTGGATTCCATTCTTGGCATCGGGCCATTTATTGGATCAATGCCCACATCAGCAATTTGTGTCCAAGAATCGGTGGACGGATCGTATTTATAAAAGTCAGTGCTAGACCATCCTTGATTGTATCGGTATCCAGTCCCAACATATCCATTTCCTTCCAACGAGAAGCCTATTGCTGACATTCGAGCCCCACCCGGAACGCTGGCAACTTGTGTCCAAGTGTCCGTTGGTGGATGATAACGATACATGTCTTCTGAGCTACTTCCCGTTCCAACGTAACCATATTCTCCAATGGCAAATCCAACGGCTCCGCGACGCCCTGTACCAGGGAAATCTGTTAATTGTGTCCAGGTGTTTGTCGTAGGATCGTATTTGAAAAAATCCTTCACCAAAGTACTTCCTTGTGGAGAAATCCTTCCTGTTCCTACATAGCCAATATCGTCAATGGCAAACCCTGCGGCGTGGTAGCAAATTCCTCCTAGGTAGTTCGCTTTCTGTGTCCAAGCGTTTGTTGCCGGATCGAATTCCCACCAATCTTCGAAAAGAATATTGGGCCCCGCACCATTGTAGTGACCAAGTCCGGCGTAGATTTTATTTCCAAGAGTCAGCATCGTGGTACGGTGACGTGCTTCACCTCCAAAATCAGACATTTTCGTCCAAATGGCTCCGAAAGATGTGCTTCCAATAAGGAGCATTGCTATGAGTACTACGTTTTTCATTCGAGTATCAGTTTTTGTTGAGACACGGATGTATCGCCAATTAGTTTTACTAAGTACAATCCTCTCGGCAAGTGCGATACGTCTATCTCACTATCGTTGTTCAAAATCGTTTCATAAACGATTCGCCCTTGCGTCGAGAAGAATTGTAGGGTTCCTTTTTGTTCTTTTTCTAGATATAGAATGTCGTTAGCTGGATTGGGATATAATCCAATTGTATTCAGTTCGTTTTCTTCAAGGCTTAATGATCCTTCTGTAATTACGATGGTGTAATCTCCTGATTCAATTCCCCATCCTTCTACTACTGCGAACAAGGTGTCGTATCCAGCTGTAGGGAATTCAATTTCAGATCCGGTTCCACAATTGCCGGAGTCGTCGTTTCCATAAACGGCCATTCCGTTTTGATCCTGAATCGATAAGAAAGTGTCAAACGTTGATCCACAAAGCGACACTTTAATGGCTGCCAATCCGTTTGGTACGATCTTGTAGAACACGTCTGGCGATACGTACGCTGAACTTTGGTTTGTGTAACAAATAGCTGAGTTATGATTCTCTGAAAATGGAATGTTTGGAACATCTCTCGGATTGTATCGATCATCACCAACGTATCCCGAACAATCAATTCCTCCGGTTAGAGTAACATTGAAATCCGTCACCGATCCCCACGTAAATGATGCACAAGGATCAAGTGGAAGTGATAATTGCTCCGCTTGCATGACACGCATACGGTGTGTTCCTGCAATAATGTTTGCTGGTATGGTTATAACGTATCCGGTAGGGGAGGCCATTGGCGTTCCTGACCAAGTCACAATTGATTCGCTTTGTTCAAAAACATTATTTCCGTTGTAATCGATCCAAACTTCTGCTACGCTGGAAAAGTTACCTCCACATGTTCCGAACTGAAGGTTGAGAACGTAAGTTGCTCCTGCATTGAGAGTTACGGTTTCAGTGGTGTAATATTGGACTCCTGTTTGGCCCGGACATCCATTAAAATTAATGCTTCCAGAAGCTCCAGTAATGGATAATGATTCTAAATTAGAGTCGGCAGTGGAGGATGGGCCTCCCGTCTCGCAATATTGCGAAAGCGCCAATTGGCTGGACAATAGTAGTATTGCGACAAGCGTAAGTCGATTCATAGTTCTAGCAGTACTTAACAATGTGTTAATATATGGAAAATGTTGTAGTAACAATATACTAAGGACGTTTAAAAAAAGCAAGAAGTTGTATCGCTAATTTAATTAACGATAATTCGTTAATAACTTTCAGTTAACATTGGTTGAACATTGCAAAACGACTTGCATATTTGTTAACGCACATTATAATAATCACGCCATGACGACAGAAACTACCTTGCAAGAAGAAATTGATGCATTAAAAGCAAAATTGACTGGTGATATGTTCCAGGATATGGAAATCAAAGACCAGATTCATAACCTAGAAATGAAGTTGAAGGGTGTGAAACCAATGGACAGCCACTTTGATTGTGTAGGTTGTGGATCTTAATCCCAGCCATCAAATATTTGAAGGAAGACTTTTTGGTCTTCCTTTTTTTTGGTTGTAACTTTCGTGAAAACCACAATTTTGAAATCAATTCTTCTAATTCTTGGAATTTTTGCAGTGACATTTTCTCATGCGCAAGTGTGGGGAGTCCCCGGAGCTACATGGCATTATGAGTTTGACGATTTTGGACAAGGGTTTTACACCTATACATATTCTGGAGACACCATTGTTGATGGTTTTAATTGTCAGAAAATTGATGTAGAGCTTCAGTGGATTATCACAGGTAATGGCGTAACTATTCCTGGAGCACTAAATCAATACACTGAAATCACGCGATTTTCGAATGATTCTGTTTTCTGGTATCGTAATAATGATTTTTTTCTTTTATATGATTTCGGCGCGTCCATCGGTGATCAGTGGGTGATACATCAGGGGGGCAATCTTTTCGATCCAGAATGTGATACGACTTCTATAGTTTCTGTATCAGATACTGGAGTAGTTACCATTAACGGTCAGGATCTAAGGTTCATTGAATTAACCTACGTTCAAGGACAATATGCAATGAACGGTCGTGCCATTGAAAGAATAGGGGTGGCGAATGCAAGCTGGCATCCTCAAAACTTGCCATTTCCGGGGCAAGTAACATGCGATTCCAATATAATTACGGAATACTTTTTTCATCATTTCCGCTGCTATACAGATAATGATCTTGGTACTTATAGCACTGTAAATGAAGCTTGTGATCAGCCCACTGCAACACTTTATTTGGAGGAGCTTTTAATAAAGGATGACAAAGAAGTGATCAGAATGTTCAACCTCCTCGGAAGAGAAATCCAAAATCCGAAGAACGAATTAGTGATCATCCTTTATTCAGACGGATCAACGGAAAAGAAATTCATCGATTAAAATAAGAAAGCGTACATCAAGATATTCGCTCCCATTTGGAGAGCTTGCAAACGTTTGTTTTCAGGATCGTTGTGTACTTCTTGATTCTCCCAACCATCGCTTAAATCCGTCTCGTGGGTGTATAAACAAACCAATCTTCCATCTACAATAATCCCGAATGCTTGAGGACGCTCACCATCGTGTTCGTGAATTTTCGGCAATCCGTTGAAGTCGTATTTCTGATGAAAAATATCGTGATCGAAGGGTAATTCCACCAGTTGATGATCCGGGAAAACTTTTTGCAACTCTACACGAATGAACTCATCCATTCCGTAGTTGTCATCGATGTGCAGGAATCCTCCGCCTTCCAAATACGTTCTCAAATTATCCGCTTCTGCCTGAGAGAAAACCACGTTTCCGTGTCCCGTCATATGGATGTAGGGATAAAGGAAGATATCAGAGCTCCCTACTTCCACGTAAGGCGTTTCTTTTGAGATCGACATGGAAAGACTGTTGTTGCAAAACTGAATCAAATTCGGAAGCGCAGTAGGGTTTGCGTAATAATCTCCTCCACCGCTGTATTTCAACACTGCCAATTGATAGGTCGATTGCGCATTGCTTTGAAATGGAGCTATGCTCAGGATCAGTGCAAGTGCAAATCCGAATAGTTTTCCTGTCATGCCTCTAATGTAATTGTTTTCATGGTTTTCATCAAAAAGAAGTCAACGGCAGGAATAAGAATTAACAATGTTTATGTTCCTATAAGCAACTTCGCCTGCATACACGCATAAAGTGCGGCCGTTTCAGTTCGAAGTCTGTTGGTACCCAAGGTAACAGCTATATATCCTTGTTCAAGGGCTTGCTGAACTTCTGATTCTGAGAAATCACCTTCTGGGCCAATTAAAATCGGGCAATCTTTCGATTGGAAAACTTCCGAAAAATCTTTCTTTTCTTCTTTGTAACAATGCGCCAATAATCCGAATGGATGGGCTTTCAAAAAGTCTTGGAAGGAAGTCAATTCAACAATTTCAGGCAAATAACGACGTTGCGATTGCTTCATGGCAGAGATTGCCTTTTTGATTAATCGATCTGTCTTGATGCGAGCGCGTTCTCCGTTTTTACAATCCAATAGGGTGAATTTCGTAGCGCCAATTTCAACGGCTTTTTCCACGAACCATTCGATTCGCTCCATTTGTTTTGTGGGAGCTACGGCGATATGAATTTCAGATTCCGATTGCGTTTCAAAATCAGCGTTGACAATATTGAGCAGGCATCGTTTCGGATGTGCGTCAGCAATTTCGCAGGTGTACAAGTGTCCTTTTCCATCTAATATTCCGATAGTGTCTCCAACTTGACTTCGAAGTACGCGCACGATGTGTTTGGATTCTTCTTCGCTCAATTGATGTGAAGAAGTATTCGGGGCTATATTCGGATCGTAGAAAAGACGCATTAGTGCATGAGACGGTAAACCATTTCTTTCATCAATTCACCCTCTGAGAAAGAACTGTTGTTGATTCCCTTAGATTTCAAATCGAATTCGTGGAGAATGGAAATATTCGAGGCTAATTTTTTCGGATTGTAGATTTTCGCAGAGGCCAACATCTGATTCGCAACAAATGGAGGAACGCGCAAAGCACCTGCAATGGCATCTTTGGATTTGTTCTCCATGAAGTGAATTTTCATCAGTCGCGAGAAGTGATTGAACAAGTTTGAAATAACAACGATGATGGAGGTTGCTTTCGGATTGTGATCGAAATAATCAACAATTTTCAAGGCTTTTGGCACGTCTCGAACAGAAATGGCATTCACCAATTCGAACACATTGTAATCTTTAGAAATCCCAATGTTCTCTTCGATGTGAATCTCGTTGATCGTTGTTCCAGCTTCTACCAGAATGCTCAATTTCTCCAGCTCGTTGATGATCTTGCTCAAATCACTTCCTAGGAATTCAGCCAATAACATAGTCGCTTTCGGAGTGATTCCGAATCCCTTATTCTTGACGTAGGATCCAATCCAATCGGCCAACTTGTACTCAGGAACTTTTGCCGATTTGAAAACCAGTCCGTTTTTCTGAGCTGCTTTGATCGACTTTTTACGCGAATCGTAGTTTTTGTATTTGTAGTTGATAACAAAAACCGTTTGTTCTGATGGTGCTTCGAAGTAGGGGAGGAGATCCTCCATTCCTCGAAAATCTTGCGCTTCTTTTAGAACCACAACGCGCCGTTCAGCCATCATCGGATATCCTTTCGCTTCCGCGATTAACGATGTAGCATCCGTGTCTTTTCCGTATAAAATACTCTGGTTGAAATCTTTTTCATGTTCTTCCAGGGCATGTTTCAAAATGGCGTCGGTAATGGCATCGATATAATAGGCCTCCTCGCCATGAAGGAAGTAAATAGGCTCGAATTGCTTCGCCTCAATTTGTTTTATGATCGGTAAGTGATCCATTAATTGTGCTTCGACCAGATTTGAACCAATTCAACCAAAGTATTGGAAGCTTTTTCCATGTCTTGAACGCTTACATATTCGTGACGCGAATGAATGGCCATTTCTCCTGTGAAAATATTCGGACAAGGCAATCCCATGAAAGATAAACGTGATCCATCTGTTCCACCTCGAATGATGGCAGGTTTCGCCTCAATGCCGGCTTTACCCATAGCATCTAAAGCGTAATCGGTTACAAATGGAACGTCTTTGATGATTTCCTTCATGTTGCGGTATTGTTCTGTCACTTCGAATGTATAGTTCAAATTAGGGTAGTTGGATAAAGTGTCTTTCAAAATACCTTCCAAACGTGTTTCGTACTCTGCCAATTTTGCCGTTTCGTGATCGCGAATAATAAAGGATACAGACGCTTCTTCCATACCACCTGCAATGGTATGTGGATGAACGAACCCTTCGCGATGTTCAGTTGTTTCCGGCGACCAGCTGTCTTTTGGAAGAGCAGCAACGAATTCCGAAACTACTTTCAAGGCGTTCACCATTTTGTTTTTCGCATATCCTGGGTGTGCCGCGATTCCTTGAACAGTCACTTTTACGCCGTCCGCTGAAAAACTTTCATCTTCCAGCGATCCCAATGTTCCACCATCCAATGTGTATCCAAAATCGGCGTTCAATTTGTCCATGTCCAATTTGTCGACTCCACGACCTACTTCTTCATCTGGCGTAAATAAAATTCGAATCGATGGATGTGGAATCTCTGGATTTTCCATGATGTACTGGGCGAAATCCATAATGATTGCAATTCCCGCCTTATCATCAGCACCTAGTAATGTCAATCCACTTGCGGTGATGAGATCGTCTCCAATTTTTTCTTTTAAGTACGGATGCTGCTCAGTTGTGATTACTTGCGTGTTATCGTCCGGCAAGGTAATCGGTGCACCATCATAGTTTTTATGTAAGATCGGCTTAACATTCGTTCCACTGCAATCAGGAGCGGTGTCCATGTGCGAGCAGAAGCAAATGGTTGGCAAATCTGGATTATCTGTATTGTTAGAGATGGTTGCAAAAACATATCCCCATTCGTCCATCTCTGCATCTTTAATTCCCAATCCTTTCAATTCCTCAACGAGTACTCTTCCTAAATCTTTTTGGATTTCAGAGGAAGGAAAAGTAGTGGAAGTTGGGTCGGCTGTCGTGTCAATTTGCACGTATTTCATTAAGCGTTCCGCAACGGTGGATTGGTAATTTTTCATGAAGTTTTGTTTGGATTCAAAAATAGTGGTTTCAAAGGAATTTATCGAAGGGAAATTAACGACGAAAATATTTAGCTAATTAAACAATTGTTTAAATGCTTAATGTTAAAAATGTTTGATCTCAAATTTGATATAACTAACTTCTGTGATTAGCTCAAAACCAACAAAAAAAGCCCTGATCTAAAGATCAAGGCTTTCCTATTAAATATTCGATTACTTCTTAGTGAATCTCTGCAGCTGAGAAGTGGAAGTTTCCTTCGATTTCAGCGTTCTCATCAGAATCAGATCCGTGAACTGCGTTACGACCGATAGACTCAGCGTACAATTTACGAACTGTTCCTTCTGCAGCTTCTGCTGGGTTCGTAGCTCCGATCAACGTACGGAAATCCTCAACAGCGTTATCTTTTTCCAAAATAGCAGCAACGATTGGCCCAGAAGTCATGTATTCAACCAATTCTCCGTAGAATGGACGCTCAGCGTGTACTTCGTAGAATTTCTTTGCTTGCTCCTCGCTCAATTGCGTGTATTTCATTGCTTTAACAGCGAATCCAGCATCGATGATCATATCGATGATTTTTCCCATGTGCCCGTTTTCAATTGCGTCAGGCTTTAGCATTGTAAATGTTCTGTTTGTTGCCATTTCTTTCTAAATTACAGTCTAAAATTTGGCGCAAAGATAAGGAATTCTTTAGGTTGAGGTGAAGCTTCTGAAGAATTAACAATATGGTAAGAAAGGCGGCGGGAATATCGTCAAAATGAAATTTTGTTAGATTTGTCTAACTTTTTTATTTGAGCGACACAATAAAATGACTTTCTGGGAACAACTCGTACAATACTTTTCTGACATTGACCCTGTTCTTGCAGCGTTATATGCAACAACATTTACGTGGCTTTTGACTGCCTCTGGAGCCAGTTTAGTATTTTTCTTCAAATCAATGAATCGTGGTGTTTTAGATGCCATGCTAGGATTTACCGGAGGAGTTATGGTGGCGGCAAGTTTTTGGTCGTTGTTAGCGCCAGCGATTGAAATGTCCGAACGCATGTATCCCGCCATGAAATGGATGCCGGCCGCTATCGGATTCTTATTTGGAGCATTATTCATCTTTGGATTGGACAAAGTAATGCCGCACTTGCACATCAATTTTGGGGAAGACGAAAAAGAAGGGATGAAAACCCAATGGCACCGAACTACGCTTTTGGTGTTGGCAATCACACTTCACAATATTCCTGAAGGATTGGCAGTCGGAGTATTATTCGGTGGAGCGGCCCATGGCATTGAAGGAGCGACAATTGCAGGTGCAATCACCTTGGCTATCGGAATTGGGATTCAAAATTTCCCTGAAGGATTTGCGGTGGCCATGCCTCTGCGCCGACAGGGGGTAAGTCGAAGAAAAAGTTTTTGGTACGGACAACTTTCTGCTATTGTAGAACCTGTTTTTGGAGTTTTAGGAGCTGTTGCGGTTGTGTATATGGAGCCCATTCTTCCGTTTGCTTTGGCATTTGCTGCTGGTGCAATGATTTATGTCGTAGTGGAAGAGGTGATTCCGGAAACCCAGCGCGATAAATTTACAGATGTCGCTGTACTCGGCTTTATAGGCGGATTTCTCGTAATGATGATCTTGGATGTAGGGCTCGGTTAGCACTACGTAGAAACCACAAAAATTCACTTTTTAACAATATTTTTAGAATAAACGCATTGCTAGTTCGTTTTTCTACTGTACATTTGTTTACAACAAAGACGGATAAAGTTCTATTTAACGTTTTTGGGGTTTTATAGTTTTAGCATGGTTTAGCAGAAAGAGGAAGAAGTTTCACATAAACTTGTTCCTCTTTTTGTTTTTAGACTTTTCTCGTACATTAGAGGAGAATTTAAACCGAAACATGAGATCATTACTACTTACCCTCGCAATCACACTTTCAGGATTTTTATCAATTTCTCAAACTCAAGGTATTTCGTACACAGCCGTTGGTCGTGGTGTAGCTACCTCGTTTGTAACCGATTACCACACTTTGGGGATTAACTCTTCAGCACTTGGTTGGGGGAACGAATATGGGAAGAATACTACGATGGGAACCACGGAATTCAATTTGGGCTTCTACTCAGATTCTTTGAATGCCGATAAATTGAAATCCTTGTACCGAACTATTCGAAATGACATTCGTGAGGAAAATCAAAATCCGGATGATTGGCAACAGCAGCAACAAAATGCACGTGATTACCTAGAGTCTGGAATTGCAATTGATGCGAGCTGCAACTGGCTAGGAATGGCATACTACAATAAGAAACTAGGAGGAATCGCCTTCAACATTGGTGAGCACTACAATTGGTATTCTCAACTAGGTCAGCAGGCAAGTTCATTGATTTTCGAAGGGAGATTATCAAATTACTTCGATCAATTAACAGTTGTTTTCGGTACAGATACCACAATGATTCAAAATAACGGTAATATCAGCCAAGATACATTGGACGCGGTAATTGAAGGAACTGCGACTGTCCCGTTGCAACTGAGTGAGCTTACAAATGGATCTCGCATTAAGTTTACATGGAACCGTCATTACAATATTGGGTACGGAAGAAAGATCCTCGGAGATGACTCTACTTTCGCGATCTATGGTGGAATCGGAGGGCGATTCATCCAATCGATGGCAATGATGGATGTTCAATCTGATGAGAACGGAATTCGTGCTTACTCTGCATTTTCACCAAGTTATAATCTAAATTATGGATCTGTTGCTAGTCTTAATCCATCCAATTTTACAGGAGGTGGAGCGATCCCAAAACCTGTCGGAACAGGATATGGATTGGATTTCTCGGCAAGTGCAAGAATTGGTGGATTTTTAACGCTAAGTGCAGCGGTGAATAACATTGGATCCGTAACGTACACGAGAAACGTCTACACAGTAAATGATACGCTTGTAACTACTTTCAACCTAACAGGATTGGAAGATGCGAACGTTACTAACTCAGTTGAAAACCTACTAGAAGAAGGAGGACTTTTCACCCTAGAAGGTCAAGAAAGTTACAAAGTAACGAATGCGGCGAACTTCCGATTGGGTGGTCACCTTGACTTGTGGAAAATTGTGAAACTTGGAATTGACGTTGTTGCACCTTTCGACCGTGATCACCCGGGAAGTTTAGCGAATGCGGTCTACTCCTTTGGTGGAGAAGTTCGACCTATTAAATGGTTATCACTTTCTGCTGGATACTTCGGAGGTGGAATTTACGCACACAACATTCCTGTAGGTATCAACTTCATTTTGGGTGGTGGAACGTATGAGTTTGGTATTTCATCAAGAGATGCTTTGACGTTCTTCCTTGATGGTTCGAACAGTATTTCTGCTGCATTCGGATTTGCCCGCGTACGCTTCTAGGAACATCTGAAAATCAATTTAAAGTATGCGGCCTGATCAGGCTTCATAGTTCCCTGAAAGACGCACATTGAGCGCAGTCGAACATGTGGGTTAATACGGAACGACATTGCGTTTCGGCTTCGCTCAACGCGCTATTAGGTCGTTAATTTTTAATAAAAGGGTTCGATTAATGGTTTCGCCAGATATTAATTTAAATCTGTCTTAACAAAGTTCTGAATTCGGAGAGGATCATTCCGGTCGCTCCCCAAACTACTTTGTCTTCAATGGCGAAATAAGGAACGTCTTTCTGTTTGAATCCGTTTCCAAAGCGCATATCGGTGTATTGAATGCTGTCTTCTTCAAGCAATCGCGATACACGGAATGGAATTATCTGATCGACTTCACGTGCGTCCGGAATAAGTTCAGGTAAGGAATCCACAGAAAATATGTGTGGAGAAACGATGAATTTACTCGTCGGGATATACACATCTGTGAGCTTTCCTAATAATGATAAATCGTTCATGGGAATAGCCACTTCCTCCATGCATTCGCGCCGCGCAGTAAATTCAATCGTTGGATCTTCTGGATCTCGTTTTCCACCTGGAAAGGCAATTTGTCGACTGTGAATTCCTTCATAGAATGGGCGTTGAATCAAAAGACTCATCAATTCGTTTCGATCTTCGTACAAAACCATTGCCACCGCAGATTGTTGGAAATCATCCGAGTTCATCTTTATTTGACTTGAAAATGGACGGTTAACGGGCATTAAATCCGCATGTGCTTGCTCCCCAGGTAAGTTTTGAGATGTCAATTCACGAATCGCTGCAATCCTTTCAGAGAAAGTCATTAAATGGAAATAGAAGAGATGATATCGATGAAGTCGTCATACAAATACCCCATGTTTTCTTCCTTCCCAATCAATTGAGCTACATAGATGTCACCATTGATGTCGAGGGTTGCCATGAAATACGTGTTCCCGGCACGTCGACTGTAATTTTTTCCAGAAATGGTCTGCATTACTCCCGGATATCCTACGGATTCAGGAACGGCTTTCTTGATGCTAATCGTCGCTTTTTCTAACGAAGCATTCCGTTTAATGGCGTAGTTATCATGCACGGCATCCAATAACGACATTTCATCGTTATCGAATTGATACAATATGCCTTCCGCTTCGTATTCAGAAAAGCGTTCGATACTGAAGTACAAATTAAGCTGGTTAATGACGCGCACTTCGTATTCGTCGGCTAAGACAAAATCGTGCTTATACGTTCTGCGAAACAATTCGGAAAGGCGGTATCGAATTCCACCAAAAGTGTAACGCTGGGAATTCGGCAGATCCATATTATTCGCTTGAATCTTCTCCAAATCCGTCATCAGCACCGCAGGATCGAATTCCTCTCCTTCCTTATCCGGGCATCCTGTGAGTACCAAAGAGGCTAAAACCAGTGAAAAAATGAGTTGAAACTTCACAGAACGAATATACGATTTAATTCCCTTTGTGTTCACTTTGTTGCCAACACCAATGGCATCGATTTTGCACAGCTCTTTCCGAATTTTGTAACTTTAGCATATGAACAAAATTGTAGCAGTACTATTCGCGGCGTTCGCCCTGATCTCTTTCGATTCTTTCTCCCAAGAGGACTCAACAGTAACGGAAATTAACTGGATGACTTTTGAGGAAGCTTTGGCAGCATCGGAAGAAGAACCAAAAATGTGGTTCATTGATATGTACACGGACTGGTGCGGATGGTGCAAGCGTATGGATGCATCAACGTTCAAGGATCCTTTAATCGTTCAGGCGATTAACGATAACTACTATCCGGTAAAATTCGATGCGGAACGAAAAGACGACGTCATTGTAGGTGATAGCGTCTACAGTTTTGATGCAACTATAGGACGCCGTGGATGCCATCAGCTGGCGGTTCAACTATTGAGTGGTAAAATGAGTTATCCATCTTATGTTTTTCTCAATGCGAAGAAAGAAGTTCTCACGGTAGTTCCGGGGTATAAAGTAAGTCGTGACATGTTGCCAATTCTCGTTTTCTTGGCTCAATACGACCCAGTGACCAACCCAACGGATTATCAAACTTTCATGAAGACTTATGAATCGCCTTATGACATGGTCGGCGAAACAGGAGAAGAGCAGAAGTGAAGTGTGAGTCGCTAGACTCGGTGAATTTAGGAACTGGCTATTCAATATTCCTTATCCATTAATTCTAATTAATTCAAACTCCGACTTCGAGGGCCTCAGTCATCGTTATTCAATTTTCATGATTCCTTATTTTTTATAACTCATAACTTCACCCTCACATTTCCGTCCACTCTCTTCACTTCCTCACTCACACTGCAAAACCTTTTTATATCTTTGCACTTTCTTACTTTAAATAACATAGCATGCAACTGTGGAATAAACTAAGTAAGGAGGAGCTACAAGAAAAGCTGCGCACTAGTGGAAACAAGTACGTAACTATCTCCTTCTACCAATACGCGAAAATCGAAGATCCGAAAGCCTTTCGCGATGAACTTTTCAAACAATGGACAGAGCTGGATGTCGTTGGAAGAACGTATGTTGCTTCCGAGGGGATTAACGCGCAAATCGGAGTTCCGGTAGACAATCTAGAGCAATTCCGCGACGAATTGTATCATATAGACTTTCTAGATGGAATTCGCTTGAATATTGCCGTTGACGAAACCGAGGCAGAATTCCCATTCTTGAAATTGAAGATCAAGGTGCGTCACAAGATTTTGGCAGACGGATTGGAAGATCAGTCCTTCGATGTGACCAAGAAAGGGAAGCATTTGTCGGCCGAGGAATTCAACGAACTGACTGATAAAGACGATACCATTCTTATTGATTTCCGAAATCACTACGAATCTGAAGTAGGTCATTTTGAAGGAGCGATTACACCAGATGTCGATACTTTCCGCGAGTCATTACCTTTCATTGAGGAAGAATACCTCAAAGGAAACGAAGACAAGAACATTGTGATGTATTGTACAGGTGGGATTCGCTGTGAAAAGGCCTCTGCATGGTTCAAACACCGCGGTTTCGATAAAGTACATCAGCTAGAAGGGGGAATTATCAACTACGCGAATCAATGTAAAGATCAAGGGTTGAAGAATAAATTCATCGGAAAGAACTTTGTGTTTGACGAACGCCGCGGAGAACGTATTTCCGAAGACATTATCGCCGTATGTCACCAGTGTGGGGATCCTGCAGATACGCATACGAACTGTGCTAACGATGCTTGTCATATTCTTTTCATTCAGTGTGATTCTTGCCGTGATAAAATGGATAATTGTTGTTCGGATGAATGCCAGGAAATAACCCATTTACCACTGGAAAAACAGAAAGAATTGCGCAAAGGAGTTTACAACAGCAATCAGGTATTTAAAAAAGGCCGATCAGAGAAACTTCCCTTTCAAGCTAAGAGTGAAAAACCCTTATCTTTGGTCGAAATGAATAAAAACACTTCTTCGTGATAAACGCTATACACTGGGATGTAACACCCCAATTGATCGACGGTTGGGATACGCCCAATCTTTACGGCTTACTTTTCGTGACAGGATTAATCCTAGGATATTTTGTCATCCGAAGAATGTATCGCAAGGAAGGAATTCCAGATGCGAAATTGGATACGCTTGTTTTGTACGTGATCATCGCAACTATTGTAGGAGCACGTATGGGACACGTTTTATTCTACGGGCCGTATTGGGATGTTTACAACTCCGCCGGAATACGAGTCGAAGAAGGATATTTCTCGCATCCGTACAACATCATTAAAATCTGGGAAGGTGGATTGGCCAGCCATGGAGGTGCATTTGCCATTCTTTTTGCCCTTTGGGTCTACACGAAACGAGTTTCAAAAAAATCGTACTTGTGGATTTTGGATAAAATTGCTGCACCGGTTGCGGCAGCGGGAATCTTCATTCGATTGGGGAACCTCGTGAACAGCGAAATTGTCGGGAAACAAACGGATCTCCCTTGGGGATTCAAATTCATTTATCACCCGGATTCTATTATCGACCCAACGCAATTCCAAGTGGTTTGGGAAAATGTGATGGTGCGTCATCCTTCTCAATTGTATGAATCTTTGGCGTATTTGGCCATTTTCATATTCCTTTTGGTACTGTATTGGAAGCGTGAAGCTTGGAAGCAGGAAGGTGTCGTATTCGGTTGGTTCATGATTCTCGTTTTCGGAGCGAGATTCCTGATTGAATTCACAAAAGAACCTCAAGTTACAGAACGTGGTGAATGGTTGTTGAATACCGGACAATTACTCAGTATTCCATTTGTTCTGACCGGAGTGTATCTTCTTTGGCGTGCCCGCAAAAAAGCTGCGCAAACCGCTGTATAATTTTTTCTTACCGAATTCACCATTTCTCGGTCGTTACGGCGCCTTTGTTGTTATTTTTAATTAATAACTAAATGCGCGGAAAAGATGACCTGGTTTACAGAACTTGATTTCTTCGAACAAACGTATTGAATTTTAGCAGTTCTCGGATCTGTTATCCTCGTTGTTCTATTGATTTTAACCTTCCTTGGAGGTGAAGTGGATAGTGATGTTGATATGGATGGTGACGGAGCTATTGATGGCAGTGCTGGATTCCAATTTTTCACCTTCAAAAACCTTGTTGGTTTCTTGACCATTTTCGGATGGACGGGGATCGGTTGTATTCAATCAGATTTCTCCATGATGGCCACTATCGGGATTTCCGTGTTTTGTGGATTGATCATGATGACGTTAATGGCGACCCTATTTTACCTCCTAGCAGGAATGGTAGAAGAAGGTACCATGAAAATGAGCAATGCTATCGGGCACACTGGAGAGGTATATCTTCCTATTAAAGCAAATAACGGAGGATTCGGAAAAGTGCAGATCAATATTCAAGGATCATTGCACGAAATCCAAGCATTTACCAACGATGACAAAGATTTATCACAAGGCACCATCGTCCAAGTGGAAAAAGTGGTGGACGACACCATTCTATTAGTAACAAGTAAATTATCATAACCAAATCACTTTAAAATGGGAGAAGAAAGCGGAATTTCGTATTTCCTGGTCGCCTAAGTAGCGGGCGTCTTATTTTTAATCATACTACTGGTCGGGATTTTCCGACGTTACAAGCGTTGTCCTTCGGATCAAATTCTCGTTGTTTACGGACGCGTAGGTAAAGGAGCCGATGGTAACAGAACCGCCAAATGTATTCATGGTGGTGCAGCGTTCATCTGGCCTATTTTTCAGGATTACGAGTATCTAGACTTCAAGCCTATTTCCATTGAGGTAAAGTTGACCAACGCACTTTTCAAGCAGAACATTCGTGTGGATGTGCCTTCAAGCTTTACCGTAGGTATTACTACGGAGCCCGGAGGAATGTCAAATGCAGCGGAACGTCTTTTAGGACTTACGAAGCAGCAGATTCACGATTTGGCCAAAGACATCATTTTTGGTCAGTTGCGTTTGGTAGTAGCGACCATGGATATTGAAGAAATTAACTCGAACCGTGATAAGTTCTTGGCGAATGTATCCTCAAATGTGGAAGCCGAAATGAAGAAAATCGGTTTGAAGCTGATCAACGTGAACGTTACCGATATCAAAGACGAGTCGGGGTACATTGAGGCTCTTGGTAAGGAAGCAGCAGCGAAAGCAATCAATGATGCACGTCAAAGTGTAGCAGAGAAGAATCGTGACGGTTCCATTGGTGAGGCAGACGCAAATCAAGACGAGCGTACGAAAGTTGCAGCGTTGAATGCACAAGCGAAGATTGGTGAGGCGAATGCGGATCGTGATGAACGCATTAAAACGGCAGATGCAAATACATCCGCACAAGCTGGGGAGGCCGAAGCGGATAAAATGAAACGTATCAAAGTAGTCGATGCCAACGCGATTGCGGTAGAAGGGGAGAACGAATCTCGTATTACGATCGCGAACTCAGAGGCGAAACGTCGTGAAGCAGAGGCAGAAGCGAATCGTGTGGCTATTGCAGCGGAGAAAGTGAAGCAGGCGAAAGCCCTTGAGGAATCTTATACAGCGGAGAAAGAAGCAGAGACGGTGCGTGCGCAAAGAGATCAGGCTACACAAGAAGCCAATATTATCGTACCGGCGGAAATTGCGAAGAAACGTGTGGAGATTGATGTGGAAGCAGAAGCAGAAATGTTACGTCGAAGAGCAAAAGGGGAGGCCGATGCCATCTTTGCAAAAATGGATGCAGAAGCGCGCGGTATCTACGAGGTCTTGAGCAAGCAAGCAGACGGTTTCCGTCAGTTGGTGGAAGCAGCCGGAAACTCCGAAGATGCCGTGAAGATTATGATCGCAGACAAATTGCCAGATCTTGTGAAATTACAAGCTGAAGCAATCAAGAATATCAAAATCGATAAAGTTACTGTTTGGGATTCTGGTAAAGGAGCCTCTGGGAAATCATCAACGGCTGACTTCATTTCTGGATTGTATGGATCCGTTCCACCATTGCAGGAAATGTTCAACATGGCTGGATTGAATCTGCCTGAATATTTGAAAGGAAAAGATTTTACTGGACAGGGAACTGTGTTGAGAAACACCACTGATAGCGTTCAAGACGCCGAAGAAGTAGATGACGAACCATCATCTGAAGAAGGAGACGACAAGTAAAATAATTTGTCCCATTTATGTTGCATTGGCTGACTTCGAGAACCTCAGTCAGCGATGCAACTTCGGACAATTTCTTGAAATGAAACCAATGAAATACCTTTTTATAGTGCTCACCACCGGACGTTTGTTCGGATTGAATAGCTGTGGCTACGTTGAACGTGATTTCCTAGGGAAATGGCAGGTATACGATCTTGAATTGCAGTCTGAATGGCGTGGGAATATCGTCGACGAAGAAATGCGCGAGTACTATAAAAACGTGCATTACGAATTCTTGCCGGAAGGTAAAATGATCTACCATGAGTTCGAAAACGAAGCCGAAGGCGAATGGAGTTTGAAGGATGGGGAAAGCTTAATGATGAATTACGATTTAAGCTATTCAACTTATGGGAGGCATCGCTACATTAGCGAAGATTTGAATTGCAAAATTCTTTCTGTTACCGCGGGAAAAATGGCCCTGCAAATGAAATTTCAGGAAAATGAAACGTGGGTGTTCTATCTAAAAGAATTAGACAAGTAAGACATTATTTCTCAAGCGGAATCAACTCGAAAGATTCTGCTACAAACACACCGTGCTTCAATTGCCCCGATACTTCGGCCTCACGTTTTTGTAGGCACATTCCACCCTCTGCATCTGGGTTGCCGTGATCGTGGATGCTAGTTCCTTCTACGTAATAGTATTTTCCGTCTACTTCGATCGCCAGTTCACATGCGTCACCCGTCATATCGAAAATGCATTTCCCACATGCAATGGTATGAACTCCAGAAATCGGTTCGGCGCTTTTGTTTAATGATCCGCAAGAGGCAAGCGCTAAAAGGCTAAAAAGAACTAGTAATTGTTTCATCTTATTTGTTTTTAATGGAATCCCATGTCGTGTACATTTGTTCTTGTTTCGGTCGATTTGGCTCCGGTTCTCGCAAGGGCTCAACTTCCTTCAAAGAGTCATAGCATTCACCCGGTAGCGCTTGGTACAATTGTGTTCCCTTCGTTTTCCAGGCAATCATGTCGTCACTGACGTCTTTGATGCGTTTCGCCGGATTCCCCACGATCAAACTTCGTTTTGGGAATCTGGCTTTCGCTGGAACGAATGACAAAGCTCCAACGATGCATTCATCCTCCAAAACAACATCATCCATAATAACGCTGTTCATTCCAATCAGGCAATTTTTCCCGATGACTCCACCATGAATAATCGCTCCATGACCAATATGCGCACTTTCTTTCAAGATTACCGTTGTTCCCGGAAACATATGAATGGTACAATTCTCTTGCACATTACAGCCATCTTCAATGATAATCTGTCCCCAATCACCACGGATAGCAGCACCGGGCCCGATGTACACATTCTCTCCAATAATTACGTTTCCCGTAACACTCGCTTTCGGATGCACGAAACTACTTTCTTTAATTACTGGAATGAATCCCTTGAAAGAATAAACCGACATAGGTTAAATTTATATCGTAAAAGTAACAAAGTCGAAGCGAACCCGTCTAAACTGTAACGCGTAATATGGAATTATACTTCGTTTACAACGCCCGAAAAGGACTAGGGAACATGGTTATGGATGGCTTGCACAAAGTCGTGAGTCCCTCGACCTATGCTTGTGATTTGTGCTCACTTACGTACGGAGCTGTGACTAAGAAAAAGGAATGGAAAGCCTTTCTGGAGCAATCAAAAATCCCGATGCGATTTTATTACACAAATACACTTCCGAAAGAATTTCACCAAAACTTCGACTATCCGGTGGTGTTGCGCTATGAAAACTCATCGGTTTCTTGTATCTTAGACAGGCAGGATTTTGCTGCGATAAACGATTTGAACGAATTTATCGTTTTACTAATAGAGAAAGTTCCCGAATTGTCTGAAGAATGAGTTATTGTGACTACTGTGAGCAACCAGACGTGAAGCAAGTGCATAAACTCTATCACGATAATTGGTATGGATTTCCACTGCATGATGATAATGAGCTTTTTTGCCGATTGGTGATGGAGATCAATCAAGCGGGACTGTCTTGGGAAACCATCCTTAACAAGGAGCAAAACTTTCGAGATGCCTATGCTAACTTTTATGTCAAGAAAGTGGCCAATTTTAGTGAGGCCGATAGAGAGCGCTTGTTAAGCGATGCCGGGATTATCCGGAACAAATTGAAAGTAAATGCAGCCATTCACAATGCGCAGAAAATTGTGGAGTTGCAACAAGAATATGGAAGTTTCGAAGCGTGGTTGAATGCAAATCATCCGATTTCGAGAGAAGAATGGACGAAGTTATTTAAAAAGACTTTTAAGTTTGTAGGAGGAGAGATTGTGAACGAGTTCCTGATGAGCACCGGTTATTTAAAAGGCGCTCATGATGAAAGTTGCCCGGTTTTTGCTACAATCCTAAAAGAACAACCTAAATGGAGTGAGCTATGAAAAAGTTCTTAGTACTTATTGCGATATCCCTCGGTAGCACATCGTTTGCTCAGGTGGGAATATCTGGTGGAACAAATATGTTGGTAGGATTCGGTTCTCAAAGAACCTGGGGAGGATTACACGTGGGATTGGAAATTCCGCGTGATGATGCTGTTTCAATCTATGGTAGAATTTCGCATTACTTGGCGCGATCTGCGCAGGATTCTATTTCTGCGTTTGCGACCACAACCGATTTAACGGAAGTAATTACCGTAGACGGTGTTTCAAGAATGAATTACACCACGATTGAAGGAGGTACGCGTTATTACCTTGGAGACGGTTATGACTTCGGATGGGCGGCCTACGGAGGATCGAATTTGATGTTGATTTTTAATGGAGTCCGCAACAGGTTTGAACCTTTCGATGAGACGAAATATCAAATAGATGAAAACGTTGGACAGCGAGGAACGATCTTCAGTCTTGCCTTTGGATTAGGCGGAGGATTGAAATATTCCATGGAACAATTCGGAACCATGTATTTCGATATGTCTGTTTCTTACGTAATCTTCGGTCAAGCGAGCAACGCCACTGCATCTCAGCAGTTCGGACAGTTGTACAGCCCGTTGTTATTTACGTTCAACCTTGGGTTCCGCCGCGATATTTCTTGGTAAACAACCCTTTGTTTCCTGCTTCTTGAAAATCCTTTAGAAAGGCGTCGAAATTTGAGTAGCGCTCGTCGATTCCTTCTTTCAGTTTGATTTCCACTTCATGATGTTCCATGGAGTTGGGAGGAACTTTGAATGAATGTTTCGCACACATTTTTTCCAATACTTTCTGAATATGTCTACATACCATGTCGCTTTCTGGCAAAGGATGGGTCAATTGTAGATTGGTGAAAATGCTCGGATTCGGATGGGCTAATGGAAGTTTTCCAGCGTGCAAACGCCACAAGGTCACTCCTAACGCAAAATAATCCGTTCGATGATCCACATACGACAAATGATTCAATAACAATTCCGGTGCAGCATATCCTAGAGGGAAAAGCAATTTTCGTGATGTATCTAGGGGCTGTTGTATCGCTAAACCGAAGTCAATCAAATGAACTTCATTATTCGCATCAATTAAAATGTTGCTTGGTTTGATATCGCAATGAAAGATCGATTGTTCGTGCAAATGATTCAAGATTTCTCCCAGTTTCTCTAGTGCCTCGCAAAGAAATACATGACGATCCCTCTTTTTAATTTTTTCAAAACGATCTAAAATGGGTTCAGCGTCCACATATTTCCGAATCAAGATGGTTTCATTATCTCCATTATAGAAATCCATGATTTTCGGCAATCCATCGTGATCAAAATCAAATTGAGCTTCCGCTGCTAGTCGTTCAGAAGCAACGGAGGATTGAGCATCTTTCGCAACCACTTTCATAACACTCATAACTTCTGTCGCTTTGTCTGCAACTAAGAACAAGGAGCCAAATTTCCTCCCTTGATGATTTCCGAGGGGTTTTACGATCTTGTATTTATCAGCTATCTGCATATACGGGATATCACGTAGTCTTGGTTGAAATGATTCATGTTCTGCATTTTAGCTTCGTTGAGTGAACGGGGTGTTTTGTTGATCAAACTCATATTCGCATTGAGCAGATGAATTTAGTTTGTAGAATTCAATCATTTGTCTAAAAAAACAATCACTTCGTAGAAAATATACGTAGAATCCACATTTTTTTACCAAATTTATAGAACATAATTGCTACGAAAGTATGGAAATCCTTTACAGAGATGCAACACCGAAAACCCCAGAGATCAATTTTGATCCGAACAGCGGTGTGATGCAAATTAAAGGAAGATGCATACCGGATGATCCAGATGGATTTTGGCTTCCTGTTCTGAACTGGTTTGAATCTTACATGATGAAACCCTTTGAGATCACGACCTTCAGCATCAATTTGGAGTATTTCAATATTGCTTCTTCCAAGCGCATTTTGTTCTTGTTGTACAAGTTGAACGAACTTGCAGATGCAAACAAAGAGGTGAGTGTTGAATGGCACCACCGTGAAAACGATGAAGATATGTTCGAGGTCGGACAGGATTACGCATACATGGTGCGCGTACCTTTCAAATTCATTGAATTCGTTGAGGCAGATTTGGCAGTAGCCATTTAATCCTTTCACAATATTTATGAGAAGCACGTGACTTGGTTACGTGCTTTTTTCGTTGGTACCCTTAGTAAATTATTATTTTTGTCGCCATGCGATTAGTGAGTGAAATACCACATTCCCGCTTCAAGATTCAAATTCACAGTTATAACTCAAGGTTTATTGTGAAAATTGAGTTGGGTCAATACGAGCAAACGTACAAGATCAACGAGTCGGATGTGAGCGGATTAGAAGAGGTTGAGAAGATGGTAACAACGGAATTGCTCCGAAAATCTTTGTTGCGTTTCATTGAAATGCGCGAAGATTGGGAAGATGGTTTCAGTAAAAAGAATGTGAAATGAATAAATTGATTTTAGGACTTGCCCTTGTTGGTTTAATGGCTTCTTGCGGAGGCGAAGGTAAAGGAGATAAAAAAGAAGATTCTAAGGAGACTTCGGATGCATCCTTGAAAATTGCTTACTACGACATCGGAATCATGTTCAATGAACTGGATTTCACACAAGAAGCGAACAAACAAATGCAAACTGAATTGTTGGCATTGGAGCAAGAGTACCAAAAATTGCAGCAACGTGCGCAGACGAGTTACCAGCGCATGCAAAACCCGAACCTTTCTGTAGATCAGCAATTGGCAGCCGATCGTAGCATGCAGAATGCCCAGAAGAAAATGGTGGAAATGCAACAAGGCCCGCTATACGAATTGGAAATGAAGCAGGCGCAATTGCAGAATGAATTGACTGGATACTTGTTGAAGTACTCTGAAGAATATGCAAAAGCCAATGGCATTCACATGATGTATGCAACAGGACTTCCAGGAGGACAGATTTCGTACATCGATAAATCATTTGACATCACAGAGGAATTCACGAAATACGTGAACGACAAGTTGAATGCCGAAATCCAAAGCATGCAAGGGATGCCAAATCCCAACATGATGCCTGAAGATCAACCAGCTGGCCCGGTACCAGCGCAGTAATAAGCTAAAGAAATAGTTCTATGTTGATCGCGCAGCAAAAGAAAGAACAAAACATTGCTGAGTACATTGTGTATATGTATCAGATCGAGGATATCATCCGCGCTTTTAAGTTGGATGTCGATGTCATCATGGAGAATTTCGTGTTGCCACAATTGCCAGATCGTTCTTTTGAGAACCAATACCGTACTTGGTACGAAGGGTTGGTGAAACAAATGAAAGCTCAGAAGATAGAGGAGAAGGGACATTTGGTGGAGTTGAATGAGATTATCGTGGAATTGTCCTATTTGCATACAACGCTTCTGAACATGACCAAAGACGAAAAGTACGTTGGAATCTTCGATCGTGCGTTGCCGTTAATGGAGGATTTTAAATCGCGTTCCAACCTTAAAGACAAGAATCACATTGAAATTGCCTTTCACGCGATGTACATGAAATTGCTCATGAAATTGCAGAAGAAAGAGATCAGTGCAGAAACGGAAGAGGCGTTCGATGCAATGCGCATGCTATTGGCTTATTTAGGGCGTGCCTACCACAAGATGAAATCTGGTGATCTAGATTTTCTTCAAAATTGAAAAAGTACGAGCACTGAGCGTAGTAGAAGTGCGGTATCACGAGAGCCTTAGCGCCCTTTTAAAACACTTTCCCCGGATTCAATATCCCTTTCGGATCAAAAACATCCTTAATCCCACGCATGAGATTCAGCGAAGTTTCGCTGAATGGAATATCCATGTATTGCTTCTGAACCAGACCAATTCCGTGTTCTCCAGAAAGTGTACCTCCTAGAGCAACAACTTCAGTGAACAATTCGCGGATCGCTTTCGAAAGTTCGTTGTTCCACTTCTCGTCGGACATTTCACCTTTGATAATGTTGATGTGTAGATTGCCATCTCCTGCATGTCCATAACAGACAGAAGTGAATCCGTATTCCGCTCCGATGCGCTTTACGTGCTCTAGTAACTTAGGCAGCTCGTACCTCGGAACGACGGTGTCTTCTTCTTTGTAAATCGAATTCGCTTTTACGGCTTCACCTACAGATCTTCTCAATCGCCAAAGTGTATCTTTTTGCGCTTGAGATTCAGCAAATAGAATTTCGTCCGTTTCAAAATTCTCTAGAACGTCCATAATCTGAGCACATTCTGCCATCAATTTTTCAGGGTCAAATCCATCGACCTCAATGAGCAAATGCGCCGCATGATTGTCTGCTACGTTGATACTCGTGTCGTCTAGAAAGCTTTGTGTCCACGTAAGTGCATCGCGCTCCATAAATTCCAATCCACTTGGGGTAATTCCTACCTTAAAAATGGCTGTAACGGCTTCACAGGCCTCGGTGGCGCTGTAGAATGGCACTAGCATCAGTAGATCGTGCGTTGGATGTGGAATCAACTTCAAAACAATTTTAGTGATCACGCCCAAGGTTCCTTCTGAACCTACCATGAGCTGCGTCAGGGGATAACCTGTGGCATTTTTCAGTACGTTCGCTCCCGTCCAAATGATTTCTCCACTCGGAAGGACAACTTCCAGATTGAGCACGTACTCATTGGTAACGCCATATTTCACTGCCTTCGGCCCTCCAGAATTCTCCGAAACATTTCCTCCGATAAAACAGCTTCCCTTGCTTGCCGGGTCGGGGGGATAAAACAATCCTTTTTCCTTCACGGCTTCCTGAAGCACTTGCGTAATGACTCCGGGTTCCACGGTCACTTGATGATTGTCCTCGTCAATCTCAATAATCTGATCGAACTTTTCCATGGACATGGCAACACCACCGTACAACGGAATGGCTCCACCACTGAGCCCTGTTCTTGCCCCTGAAGGTGTAACACAAATGTTACGTTCGTTGCAGTGTTTCAAAATCTGTGAAACTTCTTCAGGAGTGTTTGGTTTCAGTACGACATTGGGCAAGACCTCTAGATCTTCGGTTTCGTCGTGACTGTATTTTTTTAAGTCGTCATGACTGATGGAACATCGATCTTGAAGGAGTTCTTGGAAGAACTGGATGTCGCTGTCGGAAACAGAGGTGAAAGTCATAGGGTAAAGTTACGAGAAAAAAGGAGGGATATGGTGGGGGAATGAAGTTGCTTCTCATAAGTGAGAGGAATTATTTCTCAAATTCGACATTTCTCGAATTACCAAATTGTATAATTATAGTAATTCATATTTTTTATCCGTATCTTATCTAGTTACCCCAAACAAAAAAGGCGCCCGCCCTCTCGGGTCAAGACGCCTTCACTGTCTAAAATTGAGTAAGGTCAGTTCTTCTTAATCTCAAATTCTGTTCTTCGGTTTTGCTGTCTTCCGTCCGAAGTATTGTTAGTAGCTATCGGCTGACGTGCTCCATATCCCATTGATGTCAATCGACTTGCAGCAATTCCTTTACTCTTTAAGTAATTAACAACTGCCTCCGCACGTGCTTGTGATAATTTCTCATTCAACGAGGCAGATCCCGTGTTATCCGTGTGTCCGGAAATTTCTATTTCCAGACTAGGAACATCTTTCAGGAGCTTGACCAAACGATCCAACTCGGCATTCGACTCCGATCTCAAAGTCGATTTACCAGTATCAAAGAAGATGTTTCGCAGCGCAATCTTACTACCGACGGCAATATTCTTCAATTCAATGACTTTGTTGACGAGATTATCCGCGCTTCCGGATGGAATATCAAAATTCTCCGAATGGAACAGATAGCCTTCTGCTTTTACAGCGATCCCATAGTTTTTACCCGATGCAAGTGTGATTAAGAATTTTCCGGTGGCGCTGTTCGTTGTAAAGGTTTCAATCACTTGACCAGTAGTATTATCGATAATTTCAATGTCGGCCTGAACAGGTTTTTTTGTAATCGCATCAATCGTTTTTCCTTTAAATACAGTGAACGATTTTTGCTTAACCTCTACTGTTGCCTCCAAAGCGTTGTCTTTGATTGGATTTACGATGGAAGCCAACAAGTAATCCTCAGTTTCCATCGCTGGATTCTTAGGAGCACCCCAGTACGTCACTTTGTAGATGTCATATCCACCTTTACCACCAGCACGGTTTGAACAGATATAGGCAAACTTTCCATTTGCTGATGCAGAGAAATAGAAATCATCGTAAGGAGTGTTTATTGGGTATCCCAAGTTCACAGGTTCTCCCCATGATCCATTAGCGCGTTTAGAAACAAAGATATCGTACCCTCCGTATCCGTCACCACCTTGCGATGCGATGTACATCAAATCTCCATCAATCGTCAGGTAAATCGGGCCTTCATTGAACTTACTGTTCACAGCTGTAATTTTCGATGCAGATTTATAATCTTTCGTGATTTTACTCTGCATACTACTTTTCATTACCTCAAATCCACGCGTTCCTGTTTCTGTAATACGGTTGAAGTAGATACTCCAGCCGTCATGCGAGTAAGAGGCAAATACTTCGTTGTTGTTCGCTGTTGAAATCTGACGCGGCAATTTTACTGGTGACTCCCATTTGAGTCCATTCAAAACACTTTCGAAAATATCCGTTTGATCTCCATCCACTCGGTGCAAAAGCATTCGTGTTCCGTCATAGCTCAAGTTGTTCGCGACTTCATCCGCTTCTGTGTTCACACCACCTTTCAAAGGTTGTACGCTCGTCCATTTTCCATCAACTTTAGTCGCTGAGTAGAGATCATCGTCGTATTCACCCACGGCGTTTTTCTCGTGCCCATTTGGTCGGTTAGAAGTGTAAATGATCTCTCCACCATCCGTTGATACCGCCGGTGCATAATCGTTGAACTCAGTGTTAAGTTCAGATACATTATCCACCCAAACGCGTTCAGGAGTAGCCTTTGCAGCTTTTGCCAATTTACATTCGCGCTTACGCTTTACAACGAAGGCTCCAAAATCATCAGCCTTTTTGTACGATTCTTTGAACTTATCGTATAATTTAATAGCCTCACTGAACTTTTCATCCAATTGAAGCGCGTATCCATAGTAGAAATCCAAAAATGGATCACATGCCGGGTTCAATTCAACCGCTTTGTAGAGGTAGCTGATGCATTTCTCACTATTCTCCGAGTTTGCATAACAAACTCCAATTTTATAGTTCAATAATGCGCTGTTGGGATTAAAATCCTGAGCCTTCATGAATTGCTCCAAGGCCAATTTGTAGTTTATTCCTGGACTTTTTACTGCAAAGATCGCTTTGTTACCAAGAACAAAATATTCGTCTCCTTTGTCGATTGCTTCTTTGGCCTTTTTAAATCCTTCTTTGTCGTCTTTGAAATTTGTCGCTTTGAATTCCATGTCCTGTGCAGATACAGTGAAGCAGAATAGCGTTACTACGGCAGTTATAAGTGTGTAGATTTTCATGTCTTTAGCTTTTAGATGCCGCAGTTCCCCGCGTAATAAGTTTTTCCAGTTTCGGATCCTAATTCGTTTGCTTTGTTCCAGTCTTGGCAAGCGCCATCCAAATCACGGAGCATTTCGCGTGCATTTCCACGATTTACATAAGCTGCTGCATTTTCTGGATCCAATTTGATCGCTTTTTCTGCTGCATCCAAAGCTTTCTGATATTCTTCTTGTTGGAAGTAGATTCCGCTTAGATTGGCAGCTGCCGGTGAGTAATCCGGTTTTACTTCCAGAGCTTTTTGGAAATCCTTGATGGCTTCCACCATGCGTTTTTGCTTCATCTGAAGAACGCCACGGTTGTTGTAAGCAAGATGGAATTTGTTGTCGATGGAAATGGCACGATTGAAAGCTGCTAAAGCTCCGTTGAAATCGTTCATTTTCATTTTCGTTGTTCCGATATTGTTCAAAACGAACGCCAAGTTCGGATTCTTCTTCGCTGCTGTTTCGTAATCAGCGAGCGCTTTTGCGTAATCGCCTTTCATTCGGTGCGCAGAACCGCGATCGTTGTAGGCATTTGGATTATTTGCGTCCAACGCAATCGCTTTACTGAACTTCTGAATTGCGCCGTCGTAATCCTGTTGCAAGAAGCGCAAAGTCGCATAATTGTAGTGTGCCTTCGGATTAGAAGCATCCAATTTAATCGACTTTTCGTAGTCGTTTTCAGCTTCCAAATATTTGTTCAATCCTTGATAAGCACGTCCTCTTTGGAAGAAGGCCTTGGAGTAATCAGACTTCAGGTCGATTAATTGCGTCAAAGTCTTTACCGCATCGGCAAAATTGCCCAATTCATTTTCAGCTACTCCTTTGTTGTAGTAAGCAGCGGTGAAATTAGGATCAAACTTGATGCTCTTCTTAAACTCTGCTATGGCAGCTTTGTAATCTTTACTTTGAAATTTCTCAATGCCGATGTTGTAGGCAGTTTGGCTGTTAGCAATCGCTTCGTTCTCAAGATTTAGTGCAGTGATTGAGTCGCGATACGCCTGTTCCTCAGGTGTGAGTTCCTCTTGAGCGAATGATCCAAAGCTCAAAAGAATACCCAGCATACTGAGTACAATAGTTGGTTTCGTCACGGTTTACAGTTTTTGGGTTCGGGCATCCAATTTACAAACTTTGTGCCGAAGAAAGGGGAAGAAGTTATTAACAACGAGAGGATTTCGTTAATTTTAGCGCTCAAATCATAACTATGTCGAAGGAAGTATTTATTGTAGATGGCGTTCGCACACCCATCGGTAATTTTGGCGGTACATTAGCTCCTGTGAGAACAGACGATCTTGGCGCTTTGGTCATCAAGGAATTGATGCAACGAAATAACACGTTAGACCCAATGTCGGTCGAAGATGTAATTTTTGGTTGTGCCAATCAGGCTGGAGAGGACAACCGAAATGTGGCCAGAATGAGCGGATTGCTTGCTGGACTTCCATGGCAAGTTGGAGGTGAGACAGTGAACCGATTGTGTGCTTCTGGAATGGCTTCCACAATCAACGCGGCTCGTGCAATTAAAGACGGAGCAGGAGATATTTACATTTCAGGTGGAGTTGAGCATATGACAAGAGGTCCGTGGGTAATTTCCAAAGTATCGAAGCCTTACGGTCGCGATGCGCAAATGCACGATTCTTCTTTCGGATGGCGTTTCATCAACCCGAAGATGGAAGAGCTCTACGGAACAGATGGAATGGGAATGACTGCTGAGAATTTGGTGGAGAAGTATGGGATTGAGCGTGAGGCGCAAGATCAATTTTCGTACTGGTCTCAGATGAAAGCAGCCGAAGCTATTAAGTCGGGTCGATTGGCGGAGGAAATTGTTCCAGTGTTGATTCCGGAACGCAAGAAAGATCCTATCATTTTTGATACTGATGAGTTCAACCGACCGGGAACAACCATGGAAATTTTAAGTGGATTGCGTCCTGCGTTTAAGAAAGATGGTTCGGTAACAGCAGGTAATGCTTCCGGATTGAACGATGGTGCCGCGGCATTGTTGATCGCCTCGGAAGGTGCTATCAACAAGAATGGGATGAAGCCTTTGGCGAGAATCGTAGGAGCGGCAGTTGCTGGGGTAGAACCTCGTATTATGGGGATCGGGCCGGTATATGCTTCACAAAAAGTATTGGAGCGCACAGGTTTGACGCTAGATCAAATGGATATCCTAGAATTGAACGAGGCATTCGCCGCACAGGTATTAGCATGTACGCGCAAATTGGGATTGGAAGATAACGACGAAAGAATTAACCCGAATGGAGGGGCAATTGCATTGGGGCATCCACTTGGAATGACCGGAGCTAGAATCCTTCATACAGCGGCGATAGAATTGCAAAAATCCAACAAAAAATACGCTTTGGTAAGCATGTGTATTGGTGTTGGTCAGGGATATGCAACAATTTTAGAGAAAGCATAGCCAACCTGCCTAAACTATAAAACGTTACTACAACATGAGATATTTGCTATTGTGCACGCTGCTCGCTCTGGCTGTGACTTCCTGTAAGAAGGAAGCAGCGGTTTGGGAAAGCGATTGGAATGCACCCCTTGTAAACGATACCCTTTCTTTTGCAAACCTTGTCAACGATTCAACCTTAACGGTATCTAACGGTTATTACGCGATAGATTTAACGCGAAACTTGTTCGATGTTTCTATCAGTGATCTTGT
Source organism: Fluviicola sp. XM-24bin1 (assembly GCA_003149635.1). GTDB lineage: Bacteria > Bacteroidota > Bacteroidia > Flavobacteriales_D > Crocinitomicaceae > UBA4466. Next base: position 36,572 of record QCWI01000004.1, on the reverse strand, counting down.
GGTAATCCCGGACACGACTATCGTGAACAACTATGTTTCAGCGGTAAATTTGGAACTTTCACCTGGGTTCACATATGCAGGATCTGCGGAAACGTATGACTTGCAATTGGGCGATGTTCAGATGAAGACCATCACGCTAGAAGAAGGATTTATCGATGTTAAATTGGAGAATCCTATTGAAACCGTTGCCTACTTTATTATTAAGCTGGATAATGTAACAGATGATAATGGAGTTTTCCTTCGCACTATTCCAGCACCGCCGGCTTCAAACGGTCAACCTGGAGTTGCCGAGGCTACTTTGGATTTATCGGGTTACACGATGGATCTTTCTGGTCAATCAGGAGGAGGATATAACGAATTGGTAGCAGATTTTTCTGTTGTTACCGATCCCAATGGTAGCTCAGCATGGATTTACGATGGAGACGTGACACGAGTAGAAGCGAAGTTCCGCGACGTGAAAATCTTTTACGCACAAGGGTACTTCGGTAATACCATTTTGAATGACACGACATCTATTGATTTAACGCAATTGGACATCTACCAAAGTGGATTATTAGACATCTCAAATCTTTCTTTGGATTTCGAGGTTGAAAACGGAATCAAGGTTGGAGCAGTGGCGAACATCAATATGGTGAGCAACACGAATGCTTTGAATAACACAGTGAATTTGATGGGGCCGAATATCGGAACAGATATCACAGTGAACCCGGCAACTGGAAACTGGAATTCTTTGGCGCCGTCGTTTACAACGCTTTCCTTCAATGCTTCAAACAGTAATATTGAAGAGTACCTCGAAAACTTAGGTGTCAATCATAAAGTGGCATATAAGTTTGAATTGAATCCTTGGGGTAACGTTTCCGGTGGATGGGATCAAGTATTTCCTCAAAGCCGCGTTCGCGTGAAATTGAAAGCGCAGATGCCATTGTCCATTGGAATGGATGCCTTGGTGCTTCAAGATACCTTCGATTTGACATTGAATCAAGATCCGGATCAAACACGTGTCGTTTCTGGAGATTTGATCTTAAAAGCGAAAAACGGATTCCCATTTAGTGCCAATGTAACGATGTATCTCCTTGGAGCGAATGGAGCATTGCTACACACGATTCAAGGAACCGACGTTATTGAGTCTTCACAGTATGGGGTTCTTGATTTGAATACGAATGTATTGGTGCAGCCGTCGGAGGTGGTATTCTCTTTGTCTGATGCCGTTATTGCGAACGTAAATGACGTGCAACGTGTCATCGTTCGAGCAGAAATGAATTCGCCAGATCCATCGACTGGAGTTAACCAGCAAATCTTAATTCCAGAGAACGCCTTTATCGAATTGAAGCTTCGTTCTGAATTCAAAACTGAAAACCGATTCTAATGAGAATAGTTACCTTATTCTTCTTTGCACTTTTCAGTTTCGGGGTAAGTGCTCAGATGTACACCAACCAATCGGATACAACGGTGTATGCCAATGAAATTGGCGTGAATACCATCGGTGATTATGGTGCTACGGCAGTTCAAAATGGTGTCACCAACCGATTATTCCTCGGTGGATTTATAGATTCTACGCTCAAGAATAATTCTTTGGCAAGACATTCAGTGGTGAATCGTATTGGAGTGAATGCAGGTGGAGAAATCTACTATCGAAATTCAACCAAGAAGATTTTCAAGAAGAAAGATTGGGGGTATGAAATTTCTGCTGGAGTGAATTACTTTGGAGGGGCTTTGTACGGCCGTGATGCTTTCGGATTGCTTTTCTTCGGAAACCAGAGTTACATTGGAGACACGATGGTGCTTTCTGGGATGGATGCGAATTTTACTGCTATGCAACGCGTTGGTTTCGGCTTCTACGATGTGAAAAGCAAATCTAGTGTTCGATTGAATCTATTCAATATCAATTCTCGAATTGATGCTGATTTTCGTGATTTTGAATTGCGTCAATCAGCAGATGGACAAGAGTTAACTTTGGTGATGGATGGAGATGTGACGATGGGTCAGTCGGCGAAATTCAATCAAGGTTTCGGAGTTGGTGTCGATTTTGATTTCCGCATTCCGATTTCTTGGGTGAAAGGAGATAACGCTTATCTACAGTTCAAATCTCAAAATCTTGGATTCGGCTACATGTACGAAGCACAGAAGAAATATAGTTTCGATACAACGATCGTTTTTGACGGTTTCCGATTCGAACAATTGATTTCTGAGAATGGATATTTCAGCGATAGCATCAGTGTATTGGACACTTTAGGAATTCGTTCACAAGATGTGAATTCGCTCTTTTTGTTACCAGGATTCATTCAGGTATCAAAAATGGTCGATAACCAAAGCGATAAGAAATTGCAATCCTTCTTCGGATTGCGTGTGTATCCAAGTTTGATTTTCTCGCCTCTTGGATTTGCGGGTGCAGATTATCGCATTAATGAGCACATCCATGCAGGTGCCAGCGTAACTTTCGGAGGCTTCTCTGGATTACGATTTGGAGCCTATGGACAATTCAACTGGGATAAATTCGGACTGGGAATCGGTTCGGATAACTTCTCTGGATTTATGAGATCTGGAGGAAACGGAACTTCAATGTATCTAAACGCCGTATGCAGATTCTAGTCAAAATAGCATTTATAGTACTTCCAGTATTGGCTTCGGCGCAGATTAGCTTCTTCCGTCACTATTCGGATAATTCCTACGATTTCGGTCAGGGTATTGTTCAGTTGGAGGATAGTAGCTACGTTATTACTGGTACCTCTGGAAGCTTTACAGGGAACGGGCAAGCATTTCTAATGCATGTTGACAGTCTCGGAAATAAACTGTGGTCGAATCATTATGGAGGATTGGAAACTGAGTGGGGAAGACGTGTTCTCCACAAAGAGAATTTTGGATACTTCGTTTGTGGATATTCGAATTCTTACGGTTCTGGTGATTACGATTTCTACCTCGTGAAAGTAGATGATTCCGGTTTTGAGGAATGGCATAACACCTACGGAGACGGAAACTGGGAACGCATGATGGACGCTGCGCTTACACGTGATACAGGGACGATCATGGTCGGCGAACGCCAAAATGGGATCTTCGGAACGGACATGTTTATGGTTCGAACCGATAAAAACGGAGATACACTCTGGACAAAGACGCTTGAAAACATGGGCGACGATATCGCCATGTCGGTTGATATCTATCAGGATTCCTTGCTATACGTCGGTGGATCATGGCATTATGCCGATTCGGCTCAAGCGAAAGGTGTGATTTATAAAATCCATGACAACGGTCAAATGTTGGATACCTTACTCTTCAAAACCTATGCAGGGGAATACGAATTGAACGACTTACATATCATCGGGGATACGGTTCAAGCTTTGGGAAGTCACCGAATGAATAGTGCCGACCAGTGGGACAATACTTTCTATCGTTCGAACCTTACAGTAAATGGTTTCGGCAATATTTCTTGTTTTAATTCCACCGTTGATGGAGATTGGCACGGAGATGTATTTACATCATACGATAATAACTCAAGTCGATACATGTCGATGAGTTCTCAGAACGTTCCATCAAGTACTAACATGAATGGAACCGACCTGAATATTCAACTGGGTAATACATTTATGTTTTACCAGAATTCAGTGGCATTTATCGAACACGAAGAGCCTGATGTAAGTGGAGAATTCATCCGAACGAGTGATGGAGGTGCCATTCTTGTTGGTTACAGCCAGAATACGATGTTAGGAAGCGGGGGTGGAACTATTTTCCTTTTGAAAATCGGTGCGGATGAAGTGTATCCTTTAACGGATGTGGTGGGTTATACGGCTGTTGTTAATGTTGAGGAACAGTTCAATTCATTAGACGTGAAAGTATATCCGAATCCCGCTCAAGATTGGCTATTTATCGAGTTGCCAACCGGAGACGCAGGTACGTATCAATTAATGGGTGTCTCAGGGAATGTCGTTGCTGAAGGCGCCATTTCAGGTGATGCAAATATTCAAACATCTGCTTTGCCAAGTGGTGTTTACCTACTCCAAATTGCCACGGCGAATGGAAAGGCTATTAATCGAATTGTAATTCAATAGGCTCATGAGAAAAACGCTACTACTACTTGTCATGATTTCTTCACTTTCGACTGCCTTCAGTCAAATTAGCTTCTATCGTTTATTCGGCGGAGAGGAGTTTGATTATGCACATGATGTGGTGGAATTGCCTGATTCTAGTTACTTAGTCGCAGGAACTTCAGGAAGCTTTAACGTCGGGCACGCGGATGGGTTTTTACTTAGAGTGAATAAATACGGAAATCTACTTTGGTCAATTCCTTATGGAGGGCCTGAAAATGATGGTTTTTACGATCTCGAACACAAGCAGAACTTCGGTACGTATCTGATGGGAAGAACAACAGGAATTGCCGGAGATTTTGATGCTTGGATCACTTTTGTGGACGATCAAGGCAGTGTAATTTGGGAAAGAACATACCCTGGGGCAGTTTGGGAGGAGGTTACAGAATCGGCAATGACTCAAGATTCGGGGTTAATCGTTGGAGTGAAACGATATGGCTCAAGCACCCAAGCGGAGGATTACTCAATTATGCGCCTAGATGTATTTGGCGATACCGTATGGACGCAGGAGGTAAGTAGAAAAGGAGCCGACGAGGTAACTAATATTGAGTCGTACCAAGATTCAATGTTCTTAGTTTCTTCCAATCATTGGGATACATTAAATCAGCAGTCATTTGGTTTCATTGAATTAATTCACGAGGATGGATCTTTGATTTGGAGTGATACCGTGAGCATTTCTCCGGGGTCTACTTTTATTAATGATTTTATGGTGTCAAACGATACATTATTCGGAGTTGGAAGTTTTAAATTAGATGATACTTCCACATATAATCGAATGCGCCACGTCCGTAATTTGTCATTGGCGGAAGGCGGAGAGTTTATCATGCAAGCGTATCAAAGCGCTGGGAATATGATTGAAGATGTAATCTGTCCTATTATCAATAATCAAAATAAGTATTCGGCATTTCGTTTTCATGACCCTTTGGAGCCTTCACCATATTCGAATTTCTTTATTGGTCTAAATAACTATTATTCCACACCGCTCGGAGCGGCAACGAACACAACTTCTTACGGAGAAGATCGATTGTTTCACGGTGTCGAAACTTATGATGGTGGCGCAGTATTCGTTGGCTATGAATCGTTACCGAACGGAGGCACGGCCATGTGTATTTTGAAAATCGGCCCAGGGTTCGATTATCCGGTTGTACCAGAAACCCCTTTCATTTTGGATTTCGTTGGGCAAGAGGAAATAGAAGCTCTCAATTCAATTTTAGTTTATCCCAACCCTACTTCAGACATTCTTAATGCAGTAGTAGGCGATGCAGAAATAGATCGTTTTGCATTGGTGAACTTGGATGGGAAATTGCTGGTTTCTGGAGCAATTTCGAATTCAGAAACTTCAATTGCAGTAGAGGGTATTCAAGCTGGAATGTACTTCCTGCAATTCTATAACGAGGGAGTTTTCCTTGGGGCGAAGCAGATTATCATTCGATAGTCTACCACTCAAAAGCGGCTTCGCTGAACCATTTTCCTTGTGAGCGCAACGTTTGCTCAATCACATCACGTACGCACCCTTTTCCACCGTCGATAGGCGATTGATAGTGGGAGATGCCTTTGATCTCCACCGCTGCATCCTGAGGACAGGTCGCAACTTTTACCTTCTTCATCACTTGATAGTCGGGAATATCATCTCCCATATATAGGACTTCTTCATCATTAAAATTGTACTCGCTTTTCAATCGCTCGTACACTTCCATTTTGTTTTCGGATTGCAGACATACTTCCGTAGCACCCAAATTTTCTAACCGAACTTTTACCGCTTCCGAATTCCCTCCAGTAACGATGAGGATCCGATAGCCCAATTTCGCTGCATACTGCATGGCGTAACCATCGCGAGAACTCAAGGTTCTTACAACTTCGTCGTTAAGCAACATGACGCTTCCATCCGTAAACACGCCATCCACGTCGAAAACAAAAGTGGTAATCGATGGCAGGTTTTCTTTATAACTCTTCATCGTTATAGGTTTCGTTAATACTTTTTGTCAATAGTTCGTAGAGTTCTCGGGCAGTCCCCGATTGAGCGTTTAGGTGCTTTTCAATGGTATTAGAATCTCCGCGTCTCGCTGGTCCAGTTTGAGCTTCAAAAGCGGATTGATGATCCAGTTTGTTCAGTGTTTCCTTGAGCAGAGGAAGTAACAGTCGATAGTCCAATTGCTGATCTTCGGTAATCTTTTGCGCTTGATAAACAATGTGGTTCGTGAAATTGTTGATCCAAACTGCGGCCATATGAATCTTTCGTCGTTGTTCCGAGTTTACAATGTGCGTGGAGGGACTGAGAACAAGAGCAAATTCATAAATCTCCCTCTGAAACGATTCGTTTTTAGATTCCACCAAGAAGGGTACAGATTTCATATCAACGGTTCCCGTTTTTGAAATAGTCTGGAGTGGGTAGAGGACACCGATTCTATCTCGACTTGGAAGGTCTTCCAAACCAACCGAACCTGATGTATAAACCAAAGGAATTCCTTCCGCGATCTCTGAACATACGGCTGAAATGGCGTCGTCTGAAACGCAGATGATAGTGAATTGATTGGGTAATTCGTCCAGCGAGCATGCGTCAGCCTTCAAAAGGTTGGCAAGTTCTTGAGCATGATCTCTGTTCTTCGAAGCTACGTGGGTAACAACGGTTCCATTATTAACCAGAGCTTTACCTAGTTGTGTGGCTACGTTGCCAGAGCCGATAATGGATACCTTTTGAAACATGTCGCAAAGATAGATGAAATGAAGGTTGTATTATTTATAATAAGGCAAAATTGGAATATTGGAATAAACCTTTATCGGATTATTCCGATATAGAAAATCAGATTTTTCTAGCGTTTCACCTTTAGAATGACTATCTTCAATAGTTGCGATCAAAAAAAATCACCCCTCCCGATATCTGTCGGGACGAGGTGATTCCTTTAGTCTATTTGAAACGGATTTATTTTCCGTGACACTGCTTATATTTCTTGCCGCTTCCACAAGGACAAGGGTCGTTTCTTCCAACCTTTTTCTCAGCTACAACCGGCTCGCGTTTTACTTGCTGCTGTTGCTGCGCGGCTGAATTCGCCATTGCTTGTTCGTAACCCTCACGTCCAGGAAGTGCTTGTTCTTTCTGCTCATTCGTTTGAGCATTGCTGTAGTTGTTCTGAACTTGCGCCGATTTATTCGTGCTTTCGATTTGCTCCACTTGTGGAATGTCCAACTTCGCGAGCAATTCAATAGTTTCGCTATTCAAGCGTACCAACATCGCCTTAAACAAGTCGAAGGATTCTAACTTATATACCAAAAGTGGATCTTTCTGCTCGTATTGAGCGTGACTTACAGCTGAACGCAAATCGTCCATTTCACGTAAGTGCTCTTTCCATTCGTTGTCGATCATTTGAAGAACGATGTTCTTCTCCAGCTGCTTGTGGATGGCAGATCCATTGGTGTTATAAGCTTCTTCCAAAGAAACATTCAAACGAACTTCACGACGTCCGTCCGTAAGAGGGAAGACGATGAATTCGTATTTGTTGCTCGGATTCTCGAATAGAGCTTTCACTTGAGGGAAGGCACGTTCAGAGATGCGCGCGTTTTTGCGATCGTAACGATTACGGAATCCTTCGTACACGCGTTCCACCAAGGTAACATCATCCAAAGATTCATATTCCTCTGCCGTAACCGGTGACTGCATTCCTAGTTGACGCAATAACTCTTCTTCGAACTTGTTGAAATCCTCTTTTCCGTACGAAAGCGAAATGTTCTCACAGAAATCGTAGAACATGTTGTCAACGTCCAAATCCAAACGATCACCGAACAATGCATTTTTACGTTTCTTGTAAATCGCCTTACGTTGCGCGTTCATTACATCATCGTATTCCAACAATCGCTTACGAATCCCGAAGTTGTTTTCCTCTACTTTCTTCTGAGCACGTTCGATGGATTTGGAAACCATACTGTGTGTAATCACTTCCCCTTCTTTCAATCCAAGGCGGTCCATCAACTTGGCAATTCGTTCAGAACCGAACTTACGCATCAAATCATCTTCCAATGAAACGAAGAATTGAGAAGATCCAGGATCTCCCTGACGTCCAGCACGACCTCGTAACTGACGGTCGACACGACGGGAATCGTGACGTTCTGTACCAATAATGGCCAAACCTCCCGCTTCTTTCACACCTTCGCCCAACTTAATGTCGGTACCACGACCGGCCATGTTGGTTGCAATTGTAACGGCTCCAGGCTTACCTGCTTCAGCTACAATTTCCGCCTCTTGTTTGTGATGCTTGGCGTTCAATACATTGTGATTGATGCCTTTCATCTTCAACATTCGGCTCAATAACTCGGAGATCTCTACCGTTGTTGTACCAACTAGCACAGGACGGTTTTGAGCGACCAATTTTTCAGTCTCTTCAATTACCGCATTGAATTTCTCACGAGCTGTTTTATAAACTAAATCGTTTTGGTCATTACGCTGGATAGGACGGTTCGTAGGAATTACCACAACGTCTAATTCGTAAATATCCCAGAATTCTTTTGCTTCTGTCTCCGCCGTACCGGTCATACCTGAAAGTTTGTGGTACATACGGAAGTAGTTCTGAAGGGTGATCGTCGCGTAAGTTTGTGTTGCGGCCTCTACGGTAACATTTTCTTTCGCTTCAATCGCTTGGTGCAATCCATCAGAGTACCGACGACCTTCCATGATACGTCCTGTTTGCTCATCGACGATTTTCACTTTACCATCCATGATTACGTATTCCACTTCTTTTTCGAAGAGTGCGTACGCTTTCAATAATTGGTTGATAGAGTGAATTCGCTCCGACTTGATACTGTATTCACGTACCAGTTGATCTTTGCTCTCTTGGAAAGCCTGTGGTTCCAAGTTCTCTTTCTCCAAACGAGCAATTTCAGAACCGATGTCTGGCATTACGAAGAACTCACGGTCATCGTTTCCAGAAAGAAGGTCAATTCCTTTATCGGTAAGTTCGATGGTATTGTTTTTCTCTTCAATCACGAAGAACAACTCCTTGTCGATCTTTTTCATGTGCTTCCCTTGCTCTTGCATGTAGAAGTTCTCTGTCTTCTGCAAGTGAGCGCGGATTCCCGGCTCAGAAAGGAATTTGATTAATGCTTTGTTTTTTGGAAGTCCGCGGTAGGCACGCAATAGCGCTTTTCCTCCTTCTTCCAACATTTCTTTGGCGTCTTTTCCAGCGTCTACTTCACCGTTGATGACTTTCAACTGTTTCTTCGCTTCTGTCAAACACTGGTTTACAAACTTACGCTGTGCAGCGACGATGTTCTCAACACGTGGTTTCAACTGATGGAACTCGTGTTCGTCTCCTCGAGGTGTTGGCCCGGAAATGATTAATGGCGTTCGAGCATCATCAATCAATACGGAATCGACCTCATCGATAATTGCGTAGTGGTGTTTCTGCTGTACCAAATCATCGATACTCCCTGCCATATTGTCACGGAGGTAGTCAAAACCGAACTCATTGTTCGTTCCGAAAATGATGTCTTTCTTGTAAGCTGCTCGTCGCTCTGCAGAATTTGGGCGGTGTTTGTCGATACAATCAACCGTCAATCCGTGGAATTGGTACAAAGGCCCCATCCACTCGGAGTCACGTTTTGCTAGGTAGTCGTTCACGGTTACCACGTGCACACCTTTTCCAGAAAGCGCGTTCAGATAAACCGGTAGTGTTGCTACCAATGTTTTACCTTCCCCCGTTTGCATCTCAGCGATGTTTCCTTTGTGAAGTACACCTCCACCCATCAACTGTACGTCGTAGTGAACCATGTTCCAAGAAACTTCTGCTCCTGCTGCCGTCCATGAGTTGTGCCAGATTGCTTTCCCATTCTCAATGGTAATCCCGTCTTTCTGCTGAGACAATTCAATATCAAAGTCTTGCGCGGTTACTTCCAATTGTCCATTCTCAGCCCATCTGCGCGCTGTTTCCTTCACAACGGCGAATGCCTCAGGTAGGATGGCCTCTAGAATTTCTTCAATCTTCGCGTCAATCTTTCCAGTCATCTTGTCGATGCTCTCGAAAAGCTCTTCCTTCTCTTGAATAGGGGTGTTTACGTCATCTGCTTTGGCTTGCAGTTCTGCGAGTTCTTTTTCGAGATCCGCAGTTGCTTCCGTAATCATCTTTTGAAACACAGGTGTTTTTGCACGCAACTCATCATCAGAAAGCGATTGAACTTGTGCAAATTGCGCGTTCGCCTGATCGATAATTGGTTGGTATTCTTTCCTGTCTTTCGTTGATTTATCCCCGAAAAGGGACTTCATTATATTTAATGCCATGTTGCTATTGCTAAAGGGGACGTAAAAATAATCAAATTCCTTCGCCTCCTATATTGTTTTCGTACTCAATTTGGGTTCATTCCGTCATAAATTATTCCAAGTTGATTCATGCTGACAAATTGTCTTTAGACTTTCCGTTAAAAATTGCTGATAATCTTGATTCTCGCCACAAAGACACAAGGGCTTAAAACCGAATCGATAAGCGCATAATTCAGAAGAGAGCACAAGATTATGACAGCGTCATAATCCATTGTGTTCAACACGCCCAATATGATTTGAGTTACGCAAATCCCTTCTTTGTGCCTTCCTGCCTGCCGCAGGCGCGGTGTGGTGTAAAAGAAATACTATGGGCATCTATGCGTCCTACCAAAAACACCAAGCGTTTCATGTATTCAGTTTCGCCAAGTTGAATACGAACAATCCGATTTTGCAAACGGTTAATAACTATTCAATATTCCTGATTCAATATTGAATATTAGTCCTCAGATTCATATTATCTTTGCGGCATGCATGAAAAAATTCTAATCCTCGATTTTGGGTCTCAGTACACCCAGTTGATTGCCAGAAGAGTACGTGAACTGAATATCTATTGTGAAATTCATCCTTGGAACAAGTGTCCTGAATTGACGGATGATATCAAAGGCGTGATTTTGTCAGGAAGTCCATTTTCTGTTCGTGACGAGAAATCTCCAAAGCCAGATTTGTCTCAAATCAAAGGAAAAATGCCATTGTTAGGTGTTTGTTTTGGAGCACAATATTTAGCGCACAATTTTGGAGGAGAGGTAGCGCCTTCTTCCACACGAGAATATGGAAGAGCGAATTTGGAATTTGTAGATCAATCCAATGTGCTTACGAAAGGAATCTCGGATAACTCTCAGGTTTGGATGTCACATTCGGATTCTATCAAGCAAGTGCCTGACGGCTATAAAGTAGTAGCCAGCACTAAAGATGTAAAATACGCGGGATTTGAAATTGAAGGAGAACAAACCTTCGGAATTCAATTCCATCCAGAAGTATATCATTCATTAGAAGGAACGAAACTATTAAAGAACTTCCTTGTCGATGTGTGCGGATGCACACAAGATTGGACACCGCTTTCATTCGTGGAAGAAACGGTAAACGAACTCCGCGAGAAAATCGGAACGGATAAAGTCATTCTTGGTCTGTCCGGAGGTGTGGATTCATCCGTTGCTGCTGTGTTATTGCACAAGGCGATCGGAGAGAACTTGCACTGTATTTTCGTAGATAACGGATTGCTTCGTAAGAATGAATTCGAGTCTGTTTTGGATTCATATAAGCACATGGGCTTAAACGTAAAAGGAGTGGATGCAAGCGATTTGTTCTACGGCGAATTGGCCGGAGTAACAGATCCGGAAGCGAAACGCAAGGCCATTGGAAAAGTATTCGTGGATGTGTTCGACGCAGAGTCGAAGAAAGTGGAGGATGCAAAATGGTTAGGACAAGGAACAATTTACCCGGATGTGATCGAATCGGTTTCGGTATCGGGTGGGCCAAGCCAAACTATTAAATCGCACCATAACGTTGGAGGATTGCCAGATTATATGAAGTTGAAGGTGGTCGAGCCATTGAAATTGTTATTCAAAGACGAAGTGCGTCGAATTGGACGTTCATTGGAAATTGACGAAAACATTCTAGGGCGCCATCCTTTCCCAGGGCCGGGTCTTGGTATTCGAATTCTAGGAGATGTAACTCCCGAGAAAGTGGCAATTTTGCAAGAGGTAGATCACATCTTCATTTCTTCGCTGAAAGAAGATGGATTGTACAATGATGTATGGCAGGCAGGAGCTATTTTCTTACCGATTCAATCAGTGGGAGTAATGGGCGACGAAAGAACGTATGAAAACGCCGTAGCGTTGCGAGCGGTGACTTCCACAGACGGTATGACGGCAGATTGGTGTCATCTTCCTTATGATTTTTTAGCAAAAGTCTCTAACAAGATTATCAATCAAGTGAAAGGCATTAACCGCGTGACTTACGATATCAGTTCGAAGCCCCCAGCAACCATTGAGTGGGAGTAATCGGGTTTCGTGGCACGCGAATTGTAAATCCAAATATGTAAATTTGAGATATGCGGTATATTCTACTCACCACCCTATTTCTACAGTGTACCCTTTCCTGGGCTCAACCTGGTGTTTCGCCAGAACGTGAAGTTGATGGCAAGCGCTACTGGGTGCATCAGGTAGAGGCAGGTAATACCCTTTGGGGGTTGCAGCAAATGTTTGGTGTACAAGCGAATAAAATTATGGATGCCAATCCTGCTTTGAGCGAAGGCTTGAAAACAGGACAAACCGTTCTAATCCCAATTCCTGGAGAAACTGCTTCTCAGCCAACTCCGACTGTGGAGACAAGTAATTACAAAGTAAAACGTGGTGAGACTCTTTATGGATTATCGCGAAAATTCAATACGACAGTAGACGAACTGATTCGTTTGAATCCTGTTTTGGCGGAATCATCTTTACAGAAAGGTCAGATCATCAAGGTGCCAGGTGAAGTGGAAGAGCCAGTTACGGTTGTAGATCCAGATCCTATCGATAACAATAACGTGCCGAATCCATTTGTGATGGATACGGTGAAGGTGGATGAAGAGACATCACAAGTGGTACAGGTAGAATTCAACGATTCTATTGTGGAGCACAAAGTGTTAGCGCACGAAACGATGTATAGCATCTCAAAACGCTTCATGGTTCCAATTGAGACAATTTTGAAAGAAAATGGATTGTCATCAACAAGTTTAAGTGAAGGTCAGGTATTGCGCATTCCATTGAAACAGGAACGCATTAATAAAATGACCATTAAGCCGGTTCCAGACAAATACGATCCCGATGGATCTGATCCTATTGAATTTGAAATCAAAGATCGTTACAAGATTGCTGTGTTCCTTCCGTTCTTTTTGGAGCATAGTAAAGGTTACTCGAAATACGTTTCAGATGCATCCACGCAATTCTATATGGGGATGATGATGGCCATCGATACCTTGGAGTCCATGGGTATGAATGCTGATATTCATTATTTCGATACGAAAAGAGATTCGGCAACGGTTATGAAAGCGTTGAACAGCCCTGAATTCGCTAATACAGATTTGGTAATCGGGCCATTCTTCCCAAATACGCAGAAACTGATTGCAGAACACTGTAAGCAAAATGCCATTCGTATGGTAGTACCTGTAGGCTCAGAGACTGCCATGTTGGAAGGAAATCGCTTGGTCTATGCGGCCATTCCTTCGGATATCACGCTCATGCGACGCTTGGGAGAATACATAGCGAACAATCACACAACGGATCGAATTATGTTGGTGAAGCCGAAGAAGGAAGAAGACATGCCATTATATGAAGCCTTCAGGGATGCATATAATAATGCAGAGACAGAATCCCCAAAAGCACCGCTTAATGAAACAACTGAGGATGGAGTGAAAAGCTTTATCACGAAAAGTGCTAACAACATTATTATTATGCCAACGAACAATCGCTATCATGCAGATAAGTTCGTTAGTACGGTGAGTCGTTCTGATTTCCGTGCAAGGAAGAATGGCATTTACATCTACGGAACAAAAGATTGGGTGGATTTCGAAAGTATCAATGATGATTTCAAAAATCGATACAATTTCCGATACGCAAGTTCAACCTTTCGCGATTATTACACGGATTTGATGATCGAGGTGAACCGAAGTTTCCGAGCTCGTTACGAAACGGACATGGGGAAGTTTGCGGTTCAAGGGTATGATATCTTATTACAGATGTGTAGTCAATTCTTCTTGGATAACGCTCCTGTGAGTCTTTTGGCTAATCGATTCGATCTTCAGCAGATTTCTCCAGCCGATGGATATGAGAATGTTCACATCTTCGTGATTGAGCAAGAAGACTACGAATTGGTGAATACCGAGTTGTTATCAGATGAATAAAAACGAAATCTCCGAAGCGTTTCAACAGCTTCAAGATCATATTTGTCGTCGCGTTGAGCAGACTGACGGCGTTTCCACATTTCAAGAAGACAAATGGCAGCGACCGGAAGGTGGCGGAGGAAGAACACGCATCATCAAAGGTGAGGGCGTCATAGAGAAAGGTGGAGTGAATTTCTCTGAAGTACACGGAAAGGTTACAGACATGATGCGCCGAAATACAGAGATTACCGCCGATCAATTTTTTGCAACTGGGGTTTCGATTGTATTGCATCCAAACAATCCACATGTTCCTATCATCCATATGAATGTCCGCTACTTTGAATTGAGCGACGGAAAATATTGGTTCGGTGGAGGAATCGACCTAACACCACATTACATAGTAAAAGATCAGGCGCGCGCTTTCCATCAAGGATTGAAAGACATCTGTGATAAATACGATAGTTCCTTCTATCCCAAGTTCAAAGTGTGGGCAGACGATTACTTCTATTTGCCACACCGTGATGAAACGCGTGGAGTAGGAGGGATCTTCTTTGATCATATTAAAGAATCGGATTCGCTAACAAAAGATCAGTTGTTCAACTTCTGTAAAGATTTAGGAGAAGCATTCCCAGAATTGTATAAGTACCAAGTTTCATTAGGTAAAGATTTGGATTTCAGTGAACGGGAAATCGATTGGAGAAATACCCGAAGAGGTAGATATGTGGAATTCAATCTTGTTCATGACCGAGGAACGAAATTCGGATTGGTTTCCGGAGGAAGAACGGAATCGATTTTGATGAGTCTTCCCGCAACTGCTCAATGGGAATATTGTAAGCCAATTGAGCCAGGAAGCGGCGAGGAGTCCACTTTGCGCCTTTTAAGCAAAGAAATCGATTGGATCAACGCGTAGCCAATCTTCTGATAACGTATTATTTAACCAGATTTAATTCGTATTTTAGGCCGGATGTTGAAAATGTTCGATGCTAAACCTGTTTTGATAACTGAGGGATTTTAATCAACTGGTAATCAAATTATGTTTATTAAAGCAACCCTGAACGTTCTCTTACGTTAGACTAACGAGAAAACATGCGAATCTACATGAAAACTTTACTAACTGCAGGGATGCTTGTGTGCACGTGCGTGGCTTTTAGTCAACAAATACAGCAAGTAACTCCCGCCGAACCGCCTTCTACTATGCAGTCCCAATACAAGGGGACTACCACTACAGAAGTAACGCAAAATCGATCTGTAACTATCTCAAAAAGAGCAGGACAGCCTCAACAAACTCATGATGTAGCTTATTACAATGAGGAGATTGCAAAAGTGGATACTCATATTGCAGCAATCGATGCGAAAATCGCTCATGTGAACAGCATTCCATCCGAACAATCTCTAGCGCAACAAAATGGATGGTTCCAGCAAATGGATCAAATCAAACTAGAATTGAATCAGAAACGTGCAACTCTGGTTCAGGAACGTGATAATCTCTAGACCAAAGCTATCATGAAAAACTTACTACTCTTTCTCCTCCTTGCTGTTCCATTTGTAGGTGCAGCTCAAGGTGTTAACTGTGCGGACATGGACCCGATTTGTACAGATCAAGGTGCATCCTTTACAGCAAACACTGGTACAACTGCCGAAGTCGGTAACGATTACGGTTGTTTGGCCACTCAACCTAACCCAAGTTGGTACTACTTTGAAATCTCCAATGCAGGTGCAATCGACATGAGTTTGACAGCGCCTTCAGATATTGACTTCATTATCTACGGCCCGTATCCAAACCTTGCTGCAGCGCAAGGAGATTGTGGTACATTGGACGCAGGTGATATCGTTGACTGTAGTTATTCGGCTACAGCAAACGAAACGCCTTCAATTCCGAATGCTCAGGTAGGTGAGGTGTATATTATGTTGATTACGAACTATGCAAACACGGTTCAAAACGTAAGTTTGACGCAGACAGGTGGTACAGGAGCAACCGATTGTTCCGTTGTGGCAAATCCACCGTGTTTCATGTCGTACTTCGAGGCGAACATCAGTGCTTGTGATCCAACAACAGATACTTACGAAATTACTGGACAGATCGATTTCGAAGACCCGCCAACAACTGGAAACCTTGTTGTAGAAGATTGTAACGGAAACATCCATGTTGTTGCAAGTGCGCCATTTACGATAAATGCTCAAGGACAAGGTTCTGAAACGTACCTTTTCGGAGGTTTGACGGCTGATGGTCAGCCATGTGACGTAAGTGCCTACTTCACCGCTGATCCAACGTGTTCCATTTCGAACTTGACTTATACAGCACCAATTTGTAACTGTTTCTTTACGTTCATGTCATTGAACCAAGAACCATGTAACACAGTTACCAATACATTTGACATTACAGGTACGCTTGAATTTACGAGCCCGCCTTCTACGGGAACACTTACACTTACAGACTGTAACGGAAACAGTGTAACGTACAACGCACCATTTACAAGTCCATTGAACTGGGCAATTACTGGAATCACTCCAAACGGAACAACGAACTGTACAGTGACTGCAACATTCTCTGCAGATCCAGCGTGTACAATTACATCACTTCCATTTAACCACCCAGCGGATTGTAACTGTCCAGTGGACGCAGGTACATTCACGACGAGTGTTACTGGTAACACAACTTCAACAGGGCCATTCGACCTATGTTTTGGTGATTCCTTGACGATTACACCAAACGGTGATTTCATTCCACCAGCGGATATCGGTAACCCAACTGGAGGTACTTACAATCCAGGAATGCACTTGTTAATTTACGATTGTGCGCCAACGGTATTCTCACCACAAGACTTTACAACAGACCCATGTTTCTTAGGGATTTGGGATCCAAACAACCCGGCAGGGCCTTGGGGAGTAAGTAATATTTATGGTAACAACCTAACGTATTACTTCATGCCATTGACCTTGTACGATTACGTGAACTACATTTACTCGTACTTCTTTACTGGAACGTTGTGTTATGACCTCGGGCCGGCATACCCGGTGACATTCCTTGAACCGATCGTTACGAACGTAGTTGAGGATTGTTTTGCAGGAACGGCTACCGTTACAGTAAGTGGTGGTACTCCAGCAAATGATGGTTCACTCTTTAACATAGTGCCTGGATCATTGGTTCCTTCTACCGCTTCTCTCGTGAATACATCTGCTGCCAATGGTGGTACAATCACAATTGATGGATTGGTAGATGGAGATAACTATTCATTTGATATTATTGATGATAACGGTTGTCCTGTGACAGTAACTGGAACTTTCGTTGGTTTGGAAGATGCGACTTTCAACTACGATCCTAAATACTGTCAAGATGCAGCCGATCCACTTCCAACAATTACAGGGGTGCCGGGAGGTACGTTCTCAGTAGCACCTGCTGGAATGGTGATCAACCCGGTTACAGGATTGATCGATGTGTCAGCATCAACTCCAGGTTTATACACAATTACATATCAAAGTCCTGCGGCAAACTGTTGGGGAACGGAGACGTACATTGTTGAGATCAACGCGTTGCCAAACGTGGTAGCCATTGATAATAGTCCTGTATGTTTGGGAGATAGCATCACATTGAACGAAACTGGAGGAGAAGCAACAGAGTGGTTGTGGACTACCTCTGGAGGTGCAACTTTCAGTGACGACAGCTTACAGTCCCCTGTAGTCTATGGTGCTGTGAACGGTGAAACATTTACAGTTTCTGGTACAGATATCAATACAGGTTGTACGAATACAGCAACAGTGACTGTGACTGTGAACCCATTGGATGATCCAACGTTTACTTTGGCAGATTTCTGTTTTGGAGATGCGAACAGTGCAACGGTAACTGGAACAGCGGGAGGTACATTCTCTTACAATCCAGACCCAGCGGATGGTTCATCAGTAAACCCAACAACAGGAGAAATCACCAACGAGGTAGCTGGCACTACATATAACATTCAGTACTTGACTCCTGGAGCATGTCCGGATAGTTTAACACTGCCGGTTACGGTGAACCCGTTACCAGTGGTAAGTGCACCTGATGAAACTATTTGTGCGGGTGACAACATAAACATTACAGCGACTGGAGCAAATACTTATACTTGGTCACCGGGAACAGGATTGAATACAACTGTTGGTGCTACGGTGAATGCTTCGCCAGCTGCGACGACTATTTACACTGTAACGGGAACTGATGCCAACGGTTGTATCTCAGATGATCAAGTGACAGTAACGGTGAATCCACTACCAGTGGTAGATCCGGTTGCAGATCAAACCTTGTGTGCGGGTGATGCAACAACTGCTGTGAACTTTACAAGTGCAACGGCTGGATCAACATTTGACTGGGCTAATAACAATACATCTATCGGACTTGCGGCGAACGGGACAGGAAACATTGCTTCGTTCAATACTATGAATGCAGGTACAACGCAACAAACAGCCACTATTACGGTAAGCGCGACGGCTAATGGATGTCCGGGGCCAGCAATCACATTTGATATCATTGTAAATCCAATTCCGACGGTTGATCCTATTGCAGATCAAGAAATCTGTGAGGGCGACAACACAGCAGCCATCAACTTTACGGGTGCCGTAGCTGGAACAACCTACGATTGGACGAACTCAAATACAGGGATTGGTATTGGGGCCAATGGAACTGGAAATATCGCAGCATTTGCCGGAACAAACGCAACCAACGCACCAATCATTGGAAACTTCAACGTAGTTCCAACTGCTGCGGGATGTGCGGGTACAGCTGAAACATTCGCAATTACGGTAAATCCACTTCCGAATGCAACAATCACTGGAACAACTGCGGTTTGTGCGAACGATCCACAGCCGACGATTACATTTACTGGTTCAGATGGAGTTGCGCCATACACATTTACATACAATATTAACGGTGGTGCTAACCAAACAGTAACTTCCGTAGGTAACACGGCAACTGTTTCTGTTCCGACAACCACTGCTGGAACATTTAACTACAACCTTGTAAGTGTTCAGGATGCAAGTGCTTCGACTTGTTTGCAAAACGTGACGAGTACAGCAACTGTAACTGTGAACCCAAATCCAACTCCAACAATTACTGGAGTATTAGAATATTGTGCTGGATTCAGTGCGACATTAGGTACTGCGAATGCATACAACGGTTACTTATGGTCAAACGGAGCAACGACTCCTACAGCTGACTTTACAATTGCTGATAACCCAATCACAGTTACAGTTACAGATGCCAATGGATGTTCAGGGACGTCGGCAGCGGTGAATGTAATCGAAAACACAACAATTGTCTTCCCAACCACAATAGAAATTTGTCAGGGAGATGTGGCAACAATTCATGGTAATCCACAAACGGTGGCAGGAGTTTACGATCAAACGTTCGTATTACCTACGGGATGTGATAGTACATCAAGTGTAACTCTAATTGTGAACCCATTACCAGTGATCGATGCTGGGTTGGATCAAATAGAGTGTGCAGGTGCAGGGATTACTTTGAATGCAACAGGAGCATCAACAATCGTTTGGGATAATGGAGTGGTGAACAACCAGCAATTCTTCCCAGGAGTTGGAACGATTACTTACACAGCGACAGGAACAGATGCAAACGGATGTGTGAATACAGATGTGGTTGACGTAACTATCCATCCAATTCCAGATGTGAATCCAGTGGCAGATCAAACCTTGTGTGCCGGTGATCTTACGAATGCCGCAAACTTCACAGGTGCTGTTGCAGGTACAACATTCGATTGGGTAAATGATACTCCAGGAATCGGATTGGCAGCGGCAGGATCTGGAGACATTGCAGCATTCAACGTGGTAAATAACGGTAGTGCAGCAGTTACAGCTACAATCACGGTAACACCGACGGCCAATGGTTGTCCGGGTACACCAACAATATTTACGATTACTGTGAACCCAACACCAGTGGTTGATCCAATTGCAGATCAAGTAATCTGTGAAGGAAGTAATACAGCAGCAATCAACTTTACAGGAGCGGTTGCAGGTACCACCTTCGATTGGACGAACTCTAATACAGGTATTGGATTAGGAGCAAATGGAACGGGTAACATCGCTGCCTTCACAGGAACGAACGCAACAAATGCACCAATTGTAGGAAACTTCAACGTTGTCCCTACTGCGGCAGGTTGTACGGGAACTGCAGAAACATTTACGATTACCGTAGATCCTCTACCAAATGCAACGATCTCAGGAACGGCAACAGTTTGTGAAAACGATCCTCAACCGACAATTACCTTTACAGGTTCGGAAGGGGTAGAGCCGTACACATTTGCGTATACGATTAATGGTGGTGCCAACCAGACGGTTACTTCGATTGGGGCTACAGCCACGGTATCGGTTCCGACTACAACAGCAGGTACTTTCGATTACACATTAGTAAGTGTGCAGGATGCAAGTGCTTCGGCATGTCTTCAGAATATCGTTAGTATGGTAACGGTGACGGTGAATGCGACACCAGTTGTTGATCCGGTTGCGAACCAGACTGTATGTAACGGTGATCTTACTTCATTGATTGCATTTACAAGTACAACTCCAGGAACAACATTCGATTGGATTAACAACGACCCTTCTATTGGACTTGTAGCAGCGGGAACTGGTAATATTCCAGCTTTCAACGCTGTGAATAACGGAACAACTCCGGTGGTTGCAACAATTACAGTAACGCCAACCGCAAACGGATGTCCGGGAGCGCCAATCAACTTTACGATTACGGTGAATCCTTCTCCGAATGTGGATCCAGTTGTAGATCAGACAATCTGTAACGGACTGAATACAACAGCGGTGAACTTCACAGGAGCTTCGCCGGGTACGACATTCGATTGGACAAACAACAACCCAGCAATTGGATTGGGTGCGAACGGATCAGGAAACATTCCTGCCTTCACAGGTACGAATGCAACGGGTGCACCGATTTCAGGTACGATTACCGTGACACCTTCATTGAACGGATGTACGGGAACTCCGACAACGTTTACAATTACTATTGACCCGGCACCAACGATGAATCCTGTTGCAGATCAGGAATTGTGTGAAGGAGAGAATACCGCAGCGATCAACTTTAATAGTTCATTAGCTGGGGCAACCTTCGGATGGTTGAATGACAATACAGGAATTGGATTGGCAGCCAACGGAACTGGTAACATTGCTTCCTTCGTTGGAACGAATGGAGGTGGTGCGCCGATCACAGGAACTATTTCTGTGGTACCGACATTGAATGGATGTATTGGAACACCTCAGCAATTCACTATTACGGTGAATCCATTGCCGACTGTAGATTCTGGTCAGAACGTTACGGTATGTGATGGTGATGCAGTTACCTTAACAGCGACTGGAGCGAATACATATCAGTGGGCTCCGGCAATTACAAATGGACAGCCATTTATTCCAGCTACATCAGGTACTTACTATGTAATGGGTACGGATGTGAATGGATGTATGAATGTTGATAGTGTTGATGTGACGGTAGAGCCGCTACCGGCTGTATCATTCACTGCAGATACAACGCAAGGATGTGAAGGCTTGTCAGTAACGTTCACAAATACGACGCCTGGAACATTCGTTGATTGTTTCTGGACGTTCAGTAATGGTCAAACGGCTAATGGATGTGGATCAGTAACGGTGACATTCGATAACGCTGGATTGTACGACGCGACATTGACTACCGTATCGGCAGCAGGATGTTCGAACAGCGTAACGTACACGGATTACATTTACATCGAAGACAATCCGAATGCTGCCTTTACGCCATCGTCATCGGTAGTATCTGTATTCGATAGTCAGATTCAGTTTAACAACCAGTCAACTGGTGCTGTGAGTTACTCATGGGACTTTGGAGACGGTAGTCCGAACTCAACACAAGAGAATCCAATCCATACCTTCCCATCAGAAGAGGCTGGAGGTTATGTTGTTTGGTTGACAGCGTACTCGCCATTAGGGTGTCCAGATAGTACGTACAGAGCGATTACAATCAATGAAGAATTGATCTTCTACGTTCCAAATACGTTCACTCCGGATAACGATGATTACAATCAGAACTGGCACGTAGTGTTTAGTTCAGGTTACGATCCATTCGACTTTAACTTGTATGTATTCAACCGTTGGGGAGAAGTTGTATGGGAGTCTCACGATGCCTCTATAGGTTGGGATGCTACCTACGGTTTGGATGGGCGTCCAGTTCAAGACGGAACTTATACATGGAAAATTGATTTTAAAACAACGATAAATGACGAACGAATTGAAGTGGTAGGACACGTCAATGTGCTTCGTTAGCAAAAACTGTTTAGTAGTATTGAATGCCTCGATTTTGAATCGGGGCATTTTTTGTTTACAACCATATGCATTGTTCGCTATGCAGCAGTTTGTGTCACGTTCGATGACAATTAAGAATCTTTACATTGAGATGTTAAAAAGTTGCGTTAAATCGCGGTTTATTGTCAAAACATTCACGTTTACAGAGTGGTTAGATAGATTGGTTGAAAAACAGTGAATTCTTGAGTTCCTAAATATTCAATGAAATTGGTGGAATAATCAATAGAAAGTTGGATATGTTTATCCGTCGTGAAATCGCATAATTAGCTGCAATTCAATGGTTAGCTTTGGGTCTTAATCGTACGCGCGTGAGCGCCTTACGAGATTTTACAACTCAAAACCAAAAAAAACGACTAACTATGAAAGCGCTTCTAGCTATCTGTGCACTGATGCTTTGTGGCATTTCTTACGCTCAGGAATCAATCATAACAACAACCATTCCGGTTTCTAAAAACATCGATGCTACGAGTTTGGCGACGTATGTGGAAACGGACGACTTCAAAATCGAATACATCAAAGTGGATTGTGATCCGAATTCAGGAATGGATTTCGAAGGGATCATGTTACGCTTTACAAATTTGACTTCAAACGAAATTACATTGGATTGGCATTGGGATTTGGTCTACGATGTTACTTGCAGAACTTGTGGGTATGATGAGTATGATCGTACGTTGACTCTAGCACCCAATGAAGTGAAAGAAGGTGATTGTAATGTCAAAACCAACATCACACTGGACTTATTTGTTCGATTCATCGACGCAGCCTATTCGAAAGGAGAGGAATTAAACTCCTTCACAATGACGGATCTAACCATCAGTCAATAACACTACGACTACCGACTACCAATATTTACAATGAAACTACGATTACTACCAACGATGAAACCAATAATCACATTTCTCGTCGCATTGATGGCCTGGATGGTTCCATTTTATGGATCATCACAGGTTGTACCTTGTAACGTTACGTTGACGCAATCTCTCGGAGGTGCGCCACCTGTTCCACCAACGTACAACATGTCCAATGGTACAATTAGCACTTGTTCAGGTGTATTCTACGATCCAGGAGGAACAGGGAATTACTCGAACAGTACTGCATTGATAACGATGACATTCTGTTCGGATCAACCAGGTGAGCAAATCATTCTGGACTTTTCTGCATACGGATTCCAAGTAGAAACAAACTACGATTTCTTGAACATCTATGATGGAACAGGAACTGGAGGAACGCAGTTGTGGAATTCTCAGACTTCAGGAGGATCTACTAACCCGGGAGTTATCACTTCAACAACTGGATGTTTGACTATTACCTTCTCAAGTGATGGATCGGTTACTTATCAAGGATGGCAGGCTGATATCTCATGTACCAACCCAGCTCCAAACACTTTTGATTGTAACGGGGGAGATGTTCTTTTAACAGCGACAGGTCAAGGACAGCAAACAACAGTAATGAGTAACAACTTCAACGCCGGACTTGGATCAGGTTGGGTGGCTACTGGAGGTTCTGCCGTAGGTTCGCCTTGTGGACCAAGTTTGGATGGTACCGATTACTACTGGGCTTCGACTTCAACAGGGACACCAAACCTTACGACAGTTGCTTACGATGTGAGTTGTGGAGGTATTTTGACATTCGATATGGCTTACGCCACTCAAGGGGGGGCAGCTCCTTGTGAAGGGCCCGATTTGCCAAACGAAGGGGTCACCTTACAATACTCAACGGATGGAGGTGTAACTTGGACTGTTATTCAATACTGGGATCCAAACGGTGGATATGACCCAACAATGACTTCTTGGAATAATTACTCTATTCCAATTCCTCCGGGAGCACAAACACCGGGAACTCAATTCCAGTGGATTCAGAACAACTCATCGGGAACTTGTTGTGATAACTGGGGGATTGATAACGTATTAATTACGGCAAATACGAACTGTAACGCCTACTGGTACGATTACAACAACATTCCTGGTTACCCGGATCCAAACACGCAAACGGTAAACGTTACTTCAACAACAACATTCGGAGTTTGGTACACAAACGGTATCGACTCTTGTTACGCATCGACAACGGTTGTTGTTCCTCCGGGAACTACTGCTGATGCAGGGCCAGATCAAACAATTTGTGCTTCTGGTTCAGTAACAATTGGAGGTGCTCCAACAACTCCTGATAATGGTGCGACGTACACATGGAGTACAGGTGCTACCGGTACTATCGGTACTGGAGATAATGGTCAAATTACAGTTTCGCCTTCCGTTACTACTGAGTACTACTTAACAGTAGAACTCAACGGATGTTTTGCGTACGATACAGTAACTGTATTCATCGACTTGCCACCAACAGCATCGAATCCGGTACCAATTACGGTTCAGTGTGCTGCTGATGTTCCGGCACCAGATCCATTGGTAGTAACAGACGAAAACGATGATATTACAATTCCACCTACCGTAACTTTCTTGAGCGATGTTTCAGATGGACTTTCTTGCCCTGAGACAATTACGCGTACTTACCGAGTAACAGACGGTTGTGGCAGCTTTGTGGATGTAACCCAAACGATAACTATTCATGATACCCAATCGCCAGTTCTGGCAGCTCCTCCGGCCAATGCGACTTATCAATGTCCGGCAGATGTTCCAGCCATAGCAGGGCTCGGTTGGACAGATAACTGTGACGGAGCAGGAACGGTAATGGGTACAGAAGTGTCAGACGGATTGACATGTCCAGAGACAATCACACGTACTTGGACGTACACTGACGCTTGTGGTAACGTAGCAACAGAAACTCAAACAATAACGGTGCACGATACTCAGTCTCCTGTATTTGCAGCAGCTCCGGCCAATGCATCTTACCAATGTATCGGAGATGTTCCCGCTATGGCCGGATTGGGTTGGACGGATAACTGTGATGGTTCAGGAACGGTAACAGGAACTGAGGTGTCAGATGGATTGTCATGTCCAGAAACGATTACTCGAACTTGGACATATACTGATGCATGTGGTAACACGGCAACAGAAACGCAAACAATCACTGTTCATGATACGCAAGCTCCAGTATTTGCGCCACCACCGGCAAACGTAACCGTAGAATGTGCCGGAGATGTACCAGCAATGACCAACCTCGGTTGGACGGATAACTGCGATGGAGCGGGATCGGTAACTGGGACGGATGCTTCTGACGGACTTTCATGTCCAGAGACAATTACACGAACTTGGACGTACGCAGATGCATGTGGAAACAACGCAACGGTGACGCAAACGATCATTGTAGACGATACAACACCGCCGACGGCTTCAAACCCGGCGCCGATTTCTGTTGCAGGAGGAACGCCGATTCCACCGGCAGATCCGTTAGTGGTAAATGATGAGGCAGATAACTGTACTGCGAACCCTACTGTTGCTTGGGTAAGTGATGTAAGTGATAACGGAAACTGTCCTGAGATCATCACACGTACGTATAGTGTAACGGATGATTGTGGAAACCAAATATTAGTAACACAACTAATCTCTGTAGGAGATGCAATTCTACCAACAGCTTCGAACCCAGCACCAATTGTTGTTCAATGTATTGGCGATGTTCCAGCACCAGATCCATTGGTAGTAACAGACGAAGCGGATAACGGAGCACCACCAGTTGTGACTTTCGAAAGTGATGCTTCAGACGGACTTTCATGTCCAGAGACAATTACACGTACATACCGAGTGACAGATGATTGTGGAAACTTCATATTTGTAACTCAGACAATCACAGTGCATGACACTCAGAATCCGGT